>NZ_CADIJW010000001.1 GCF_902859745.1 Achromobacter dolens
CAAGGTGGTACCACTCCTTCCCATCCCGAACAGGACAGTGAAACGCCTTTGCGCCGATGATAGTGGACGGACGTCTGTGAAAGTAGGTCATCGTCAGGCTTTTATTGCTCAGAACCCCGCAGGCTAACGCCTGTGGGGTTTTGTCTTTTGGGGCGCGCCAAACCCTGAAAAGAAACCCTGAAAAGAAACCCCCGTGCGGCTTGCGCCGCACGGGGGTTTTTGTTTTCCACATAGCGCCCGCGACGGAATTCCAGGGCGATCCTGTCATTGATCGTTGTGGTTTCGACTCCTGAAAATCGCTTGCGATAAGCCCCCGCAGCGAGCCTGCAACCCGCGCCAGCATTGAATGTGCCCAAATAACAACGCTCGTGGGGCGGCTGGCTTTGTGCGGTAAGATTGACCGAGTCAATTGTTGGAGCGTAATCGTGAGTGATACCCAGACCCCCGCGCCCGGTACGGCATTAGACCTGCGCACGCTGACCCATGTCGCCTATGGTTTGTTCGCCCTGGGCTTTCTGACCAGTGGTTTCCTGGGCATCGCCACCCTGGCGGCTGTCGTGCTGATGTACCTGAAGCGCTCGGACGTCGCCGGCACCGTTTATGCCACCCATTTCGACTGGCTGTTGCGCACCTTCTGGTGGGCGTTGCTCTGGCTGGCCATCAGCAGCCTGGCGCTGATCATCTACATTGGCTGGATCGGTGTAGTCGCGACGGTAGTGTGGGGCTTGTATCGCCTGATCAAGGGCTGGCTGGCCCTGCTGGAAGGCGCTGCGCCGACCTCCTACGCCTGATTCCGGGCGCTCGCACTAAAAAGCCGGCTGACGCCGGCTTTTTTTCGTTCGGGACCACGCCGTGGCGTTGACGCGCGGGCGGCAAAACTATCTGGATGGGCGATCGCTCGCCATTGACTGTCTCGCGGCCATCACAGGGTAAGGCGCGAACGCCACGAGGGGCCTTTTGGAGGTAGTGGCGAGCGTCATGTTGCTGCACGATGAACCGCGCGGCTTGGCGGCGTTGGTGCGTATGGCGCAGGTGTTGCTGGACCTGGCGCAAGGGCCGCAGTTCAGCAATGCCGAGCTTGATGTTGCGGCCGATGACCAGCGCGCTGGCGAGTTGCTTCGCCTGTTCGATAGGGCGCGGCCCCACGACCATATATCTACTCGCAGGTATCTTCGCGTATGGCCCCACAGCGATCGGCGGCCTTGACGTTTCGCGCCTGCTTGCTCGATGAAGCGCAGATCGTCGCGTGCCGAGCATGGCGAGTCATGAGAGATCGCGGACCTTTGCTGAGCAGCATTGCGTTCAGGACGCCGACCCGTACGCGCGGCTGTCACGACAGCGTGAGGGTGCTCATGCATCTCGATCGAGACCGCAATGATGTTGCCCACGCGATTCGACGCGACAGCGTTCGCATGCAAGATGGATGAGGTGGGGAGGAAGGCCGTGCCCATCGCGGGTATGGGACTGGCTGGACAAGGCGCAAAGCCTGTGGCGGCGGGGATCTTCGGAAGTCGGGTCCGCCCGGCGTTCTAGCCAGGGCGTCGCGACAGTATCGAGGCAGGGACGTACAGGGTACGCCCTTTGCCTGCTTACTTCAGATGTGCGTTGACCAGTTTGGTCAGTTCGAACATCGTGACCTGATCCTTGCCAAAGATCGGGCGCAGCTTGGCATCGGCGTTGATGTTGCGCTTGTTGCTCGCATCTTGCAGGTTGTGCTTCTTGATGTATTCCCAGATCTTCTTGGTGACCTCGGTGCGCGGCACGGCTTCCGAACCGATCACAGCGGCCAGTTCGGCGCTGGGAGTCAGGGGCTTCATGAATGCAGCGTTCGGCTTGCGCGCGGTCGCGGGTTTGGAGGTTGTGGCCATAATGCGGCGCTCCTTCTCTGGCTGTTGGAAAAATTGTCCTGCGGCCGGAGCATAACGTGTCTCTCCCGTAAAGACAAAGGCATTTATCCTCTGTAGCAACTAAAATATCCCCACTGTCCCCCCTCTCACGTCATTCTGTAACCTCCTATGTACGCACGTTCTCCTTTGGAATCAATTCGCCTGTTCCATGACGAATTGACGGCGCTGCGGCGCGACTTGCATGCCCATCCCGAGCTTGGCTTCGAAGAGGTCCGGACGTCCGGGATCGTCGCGGGTGCGCTTGAGGCGTTGGGAATCGAGGTGCATCGCGGAATTGGCAAGACCGGCGTGGTGGGCGTCATCCGCGGCAAACGCTGCGACAGCGGCCGCATGATCGGCCTGCGCGCCGACATGGATGCGCTGCCGATGACGGAGGACAACGAATTCGGGCACAAGTCGACCAAGCCGGGCCTGATGCACGGTTGCGGCCACGACGGCCATACTGCTGTGTTGATCGGGGCGGCGAAGTATCTGGCGCAGACGCGCAATTTCGATGGCACGGCCGTGCTCATCTTCCAGCCGGCCGAGGAAGGACGCGGTGGCGCCAAGGCCATGATGGAGGACGGGTTATTCGATACCTTTCCGTGCGATGCCATCTATGCCTTGCACAACTGGCCGGGCTTGAGGCCCGGCACCATCGGCATCAATCCGGGGCCGATGATGGCCGCGGCAGACCGCTTCGAGATCCTGATCACAGGCCGTGGCGGCCACGGCGCGCATCCTTATCAGACGATTGACCCGGTCACGATCGCCGGCCAGGTCATCACGGCATTGCAGACCATCGTGTCGCGCAACGTCAATCCGCTGGATTCCGCGGTGGTGTCGATCGGGTCCCTGCAGGCGGGCCACCCTGGCGCGATGAGCGTGATCCCGCGCGAGGCGCGGCTGGTGGGCACGGTGCGCACATTCCGCAAGTCGGTGCAGGAGATGGTCGAGACGCGCATGCGCGAGCTGGTGACGGCGATCGCCGGCGCCTTCGGCGGCACGGCCGAACTGACTTACGAACGCATCTATCCCGCGACCCTGAACACGCCACAGCATGCCAACCTGGTCGCCGACATCGCCACCGAGATGATCGGCAAGGAAAACGTGGTGCGCGATCTGGTACCGTCGATGGGGTCGGAGGATTTCTCCTTCATGCTGCAGAGCAAGCCCGGCGCCTACTTCCGCCTGGGGCAGGGCGGCGCCGAATCCGGCTGCGTGCTGCACAACTCGCATTTCGATTTCAACGATGCCGTCATTCCCCTGGGCAGCGCGATGTTCTGCGCGCTGGCCGAACGGGGCATGCCCCTGGCAGATTAAGAAGCCTCTACATGTCCACGCAAAACACCAATCAACTGATCATCACCCGCCCCGACGACTGGCACCTGCATCTGCGCGACGGCGCGGCGCTGGAAGCGGTCGTTGCGGATACGGCGCGGCAGTTCGCCCGCGCCATCATCATGCCCAACCTGAAGCCGCCGGTGACCACCACCGAGCAGGCGCTGGCCTATCGCGGCCGCATCCTGGCGGCGTTGACCAAGGCGGGCGGCGATGCGGGCGCCTTCACGCCGTTGATGACGCTGTACCTGACTGACAATACCTCGGCCGAGGAGATCTTCCGCGCGCACGAGTCGGGCCAGGTCTACGCGGTCAAGCTGTATCCCGCGGGCGCGACCACCAATTCCGACGCCGGCGTGACCGACTTGCTGGGCAAGTGCGCCAAGGCGCTGGAAGCGCTGGAAAAGTGCGGCATGCCGCTGTTGGTGCATGGCGAAGTGACGGATCCGTCGATCGACGTGTTCGACCGCGAGGCGATCTTCGTGGAGCGCGTGATGAAGCCGCTGCGCCGCGCGTTTCCGGCCTTGAAGGTGGTGTTCGAGCACATCACCACCAAGGAAGGCGCCGAATACGTGCGCGATGCCGAAGGGCCTATCGCGGCCACGATCACGCCGCAGCACATGCTGTACAACCGCAATGCGATTTTCCAGGGCGGCGTGCGACCGCATTGGTACTGCCTGCCGATCCTGAAGCGCGAGACGCACCGCTTGGCGCTGGTGGAGGCCGCGACCAGCGGCAGCCCGCGTTTCTTCCTGGGCACCGACAGTGCGCCGCATGCCCGCGGCCTGAAGGAGCATGCCTGCGGCTGTGCCGGTTGCTATACCGCCCTGCATGCGATGGAACTGTACGCGACCGCGTTCGATGCGGTCGGCAAGCTGGATAAGCTGGAAGGATTCGCCAGCCTCCACGGCCCTGATTTCTATGGGCTGCCGCGCAACACTGGCAAGCTGACGCTGGTGCGCGAAAGCTTCCAGATTCCGGACGAGGTGCCGTTCGGCAACACCGCGCTGGTCCCGCTGGCCGCTGGCGAGACGCTGGCCTGGCGCGCGTCGGTCTGAGCGCGGCGACCGCCCTCCGACTATATATAGAGGGCGGTGCGGAAAGCGCCGCGGGCGCTGCGGTAACGGGACTGGATCAGAGGGCGCTTTCGCGGCGCGCCTCGAGCAATTCCCAGCGCGCGAACTTTTCCTCGAGTTCGCTTTCCAGCTTGGACAGCTCGCTGTTGATGCGTTCGACTTCGGCGGGCGCATCGCGGTAAAGGCTGCCGTCGGCGAGCTTGCCGGCCAGTTCGGCTTGTTGCGCTTCGAGCGCGGCGATGGCTTCGGGCAGGCCTTCGAGTTCGCGAAGCTCCCACGAATTCATCTTGGCGGCGCGGGCCGGCTTGGGCTTGGCGGCCTTGGCGCGGGCCGCGGCTTCGTCGGCCGCGCGCGCCGCCTTGGCTGCGTCTTCCTGCGCCGCGGCGACCGGCGCCGGGGCGGGGCGCTGGGCTACCCATTCGTCATAGCCACCGACGTAGTCGCGCCAGTGGCCGTTGCCTTCGTAGGCGATGGTCTGCGTGACGACGTTGTTCAGGAAGGCCCGGTCGTGGCTGACCAGCAGCACGGTGCCCGAGTATTCCTGCAGCAGTTCTTCAAGCAGTTCCAGCGTTTCGATATCGAGGTCGTTGGTCGGTTCGTCCAGCACCAGCACGTTGGCCGGACGCGCGAACAGGCGCGCCAGCAGCAGACGGGCGCGTTCGCCGCCCGACAGGCTGCGCACCGGCGAACCGGCGCGGGCGGGCGAGAACAGGAAGTCGCCGAGATAGCTCATGACGTGCTTGCGGGTGCCGCCGATCTCGACCCACTCGCTGCCCGGACTGATGATGTCGACCAGCGTCGCGTTCTCGTCGAGCTGGGCGCGCATCTGGTCGAAGTAGGCCACCGACACGTTGGTGCCCAGGCGGGTCGTGCCGCTGTCCGGCTGCATCTCGCCCAGGATCAGCTTTAGCAGCGTGGTCTTGCCGGCGCCATTGGGGCCGATGATGCCGATGCGGTCGCCGCGCAGGATGGTGGTGGAGTAGTCGTCCACCACGATCTTGTCGCCGAAGCGTTTGCCGACATGGTCGAGTTCGGCCACGAGCTTGCCCGAGCGCTGGCCCTCGGCCAGCGCCAGCGACACGTCGCCGACCCGTTCGCGACGCTCGGCGCGTTCGACGCGCAGGCGTTCCAGGCGGCGCACGCGGCCTTCATTGCGGGTACGGCGTGCCTCCACACCCTTGCGGATCCAGACTTCCTCCTGGGCCAGCAGCTTGTCGAAGCGGGCCTGTTCGAGGCGTTCGGACTCCAGCCACTGGGCCTTGCGCTCCTGCCATTGCGAGAAGTTGCCGGGGAAGCTGAGCAGCCGGCCGCGGTCCAGCTCGACGATGCGGGTGGCCACGGAATCCAGGAAGCGGCGGTCGTGGGTGATGATGACGGCGGCGCCCTTCCAGGTGCGCAGCATTTCTTCGAGCCAGGCGATGCCGTCGAAGTCGAGGTGGTTGGTGGGTTCGTCCAGCAGCAGCAGATCGGGTTCTTCGACCAGCGCGCGGGCCAGCGCGACGCGCTTGCGGGTGCCGCCCGACAGGCCGGCGATCTGGACGTCCGCAGGCAGGCCGAGCTTTTCCAGCACGGCGCGCACGCGCGAGGGGCGCTGCCAGTCTTCATGGTCGCCGTCGACATTGCAGACCACGTCGAACACGGTGGCGTTCTCGTCCAGTTCCGGTTCCTGTTCGACCGTGGCCACGCGCAGGCCCGAGCTGCGGGCGATGTCGCCATCGTCCGGCACGGTGCGGCCGTCCAGCAGCCGCAGCAGCGAGGACTTGCCGGCGCCGTTGCGGCCGATGAGGCCGATGCGCTCGCCGGCCTGAATGGCGAAGTCGGCGTGGTCCAGCAGCGGGTGGTGGCCATAGGCCAGCTGGATGTCGGTCAGGGTGATGAGCGTTGCGAGGGCCATGTGGGTCGGGTCGTTCTTGCGGCGGATAAGCGGATCAGACCGGTATTGTCGCAGGAACCCGCGCCGCTGTTCGGGGACGGAGCGGCGACCTGTACTAGAATACGCACCGCAAGGCGGGTCGGGCGATCGCGGTGGATGCGAGTCCATCGAGGAAGGTCCGGACTCCACAGGGCAGGGTAGCGGCTAACGGCCGTCCGGTCGCGTCTTCGGACGCGGTCGAGGAACAGGGCCACAGAGACGAGTCTGCGGGGCGGGCGCGCCAGTCGCGCACCGATACGGCCATCTCCGTATCGCGCCGGTCGGCAACGGCCGGCGGCATCGCAGGGTGAAACGCGGCAACCTCTACCCGGAGCAACATCAAATAGGCATGCGTGCGGCTTTCGGGTCGCGAAGGGCGGCTCCGTCCGAGCATGCGGGTAGATGGCTACAGCGGCTCAGCAATGATCCGCGCAGAGGAATGATCGTCCGCCAGGGAAACCTGGTGTACAGAATCCGGCCTATAGACCCGTCTTGCATTGGATTTCCGATCGACGCGTGGCGCCGCGGCGCTTTTTTCTCGCCGCGATATCCGCCACCTGGCGCGCAACGCCCGCCAGTCTTCGGCAAGCGGGCCGGGTAAAACAATGCAAAGGCATTGTTAGCCGCCACTTCTTAAGAAGCACTTTTAGATAGTGACGCAACCTCCTGATTTATTGGGAGGTTTTTCTTTTTGCGTATTTACAAGTTGCTCTAAGTCCTTGTTGTGATTGAAAAAATTGCAACCGCGCGCTTGACCGCCCCATTGCCATACCGTAGAGTGGGAAATAGTAGGAAATTGTGCAATTAAGTGGGGTAAAAGTGGTGTTTCAGGGAAGCA
Organism: Achromobacter dolens; assembly: GCF_902859745.1. Classification (GTDB taxonomy): domain Bacteria; phylum Pseudomonadota; class Gammaproteobacteria; order Burkholderiales; family Burkholderiaceae_B; genus Achromobacter; species Achromobacter dolens. The sequence goes on from NZ_CADIJW010000001.1 coordinate 7,054, forward strand.
GCGCGCTCACGCTGGATGCCAAGGGACGGATCTCGATTCCGACCCGGCATCGTGACGCGCTGATGGCGCAGGCCGAAGGCCGCCTGACCCTGACCCGCCACCCAGACGGCTGCCTGCTGGTGTACCCGCGGCCCGAGTGGGAAAAGAAGCGCGAGCAGATTGCCGCCTTTCCCATGACGGCGCGCGCGTTGCAGCGGCTGTTGCTGGGCAACGCTCAGGACGTGGAACTGGACGGCTCCGGCCGCGTCCTGATCGCGCCTGAACTGCGCAACGCTTCCGGTATGACGCGCGATGTGATGCTGCTCGGTCTGGGCGCCCACTTCGAGCTGTGGGATGCCGCTACCCTGGCCAGCCGCGAGGCTGAGGACCTGGCCAAGGGTATGCCGGATGTGTTGAATCAGTTTTCGTTCTGAAAGAGTTATGGAATTCGAACATCGGCCCGTCCTGCTGGAGCCGACGGTGGACGCGCTGTTGCTGGCCGATTTCGGCGGCAAGGGCGCGGCACGGTCGCACGCCCAGGACGAGCCGGCCGCGGCTACGCGAGCGGAACGGGGTGTCTTCGTGGACGGCACCTTTGGGCGCGGTGGCCACAGCCGCGAGCTGCTCGGCCGCCTCGGTCCGGCGGCCCGCCTGGTGGTGTTCGACAAGGATCCCGAGGCGATCGCGGTGGCCAATGCGTTGGCGGCGGCGGATTCCCGGGTGACGGTGGTGCATGGGGGCTTTGCCACCATGGCCGAAGAGTTGCGGCAGCTCGGCATCGACAAGGTCGATGGCGTGATGCTGGATCTGGGGGTGTCGTCGCCTCAGATCGACGATGCCGAGCGCGGTTTCTCGTTCATGCGGGACGGCCCGCTCGACATGCGGATGGACACCACTCGTGGACCCACGGTGGCGGATTGGCTGGCGCAAGCCAGTGTGGATGAGATGCGGGAGGTCATAGCGGATTATGGCGAAGAACGGTTTGCTTTTCAGGTTGCAAAGGCGATTGCTGCTCGCCGCGCAACAAGGCCGCTGCGCACCACGCTCGAGCTTGCCGAGTGCGTCGCCAGCGCCGTCCGCACGCGCGAAAAGGGGCAGCATCCGGCCACACGCACCTTTCAAGCTCTACGGATTTACATCAATCGGGAACTCGAAGAGCTCGCGCGCACCCTCGCGTCAGCTCTAGACCTGCTTGCCCCGGGGGGGAGGTTGGCGGTGATCAGCTTTCATTCGCTTGAAGACCGTATGGTCAAGCAGTGCATCGCGGCGGCGGCTCGTCCGGCAGCCGCGCATGCGCGCCTGCCCCTGCGCGAAAGCGAAATGCCCCAGCCGGTGTTGCGTTCCCTGGGTCGCGTGCTGGCCGAAGACGATGAGGTCTCGGCCAATGCGCGCGCCCGTTCGGCCGTGCTGCGCGTGGCCGAACGCACCGCCACGCCCTTGCCCGCCGAGGGCGGCATGGCGTTCGTGAAAATCGGGTCGCTGCCGGGCAGCGATCTGGCTCCGCCGCCTCGCCGCGGCGGCAAGGGAGGGCGCCGCTGATGGGTCGCGTCAACCTGATCGTTGCGGCTTTGCTGATGCTGTCGGCCATCTCCCTGGTCACCAGCCGGTATCAGTCGCGCCAGCTCTTCGTCGAGCTGGGCCGCGATCAGGCGCAGGAGCGCGATCTGGAAACCAACTGGCGGCGTCTGCAGTTGGAGCGCGCCGAGCTGGCGCGCAACGCCCGGGTTGACGTGATTGCGCGCGACAGCCTGAAGATGATTCCCATCGTGCCTGACCGCACGCTCTATCTGAATCAGGCGCCGGTGCCGGCCAGCGGAGGTGCCCAATGAAGCGCGTTCCGTTCTTCGACAATCCGGTGCTGCGCGGGCAACTGCCGACCTGGCGCGCGCGTCTTGTGCTGATCCTGCTGTTTGGCGGTTTCACCGTGCTGGCCGGCCGCGCGTTGTTCCTGCAAGGGTTGTCCACCGAATTCCTGCAGCAGCAAGGCGAGCGTCGCTATGAGCGCACCCTGACGCTGTCCGCCACCCGCGGCAAGATCATGGACCGCAACGGCGCGGTGCTGGCCTCCAGCGTGCCGGCGCGCGCCATCTGGGCCATTCCCGAGGATCTGAAGCAGGCGACCCCGAGCCAGCTGGACTCGCTGGCCAAATTGCTGGAAACGCCGATCGCCGACTTGCGCCGCCGGGTCGAGGAAGACAAGAACTTCGTCTACCTGAAGCGCCAGGTCTCGATGGACGTGGCCGACAAGATCAAGCAGCTCGGCCTGCCGGGCGTGCACCAGCAGCCCGAGACCCGCCGCTACTACCCGGACGGCGACGTGATGGCCCACGTGGTGGGTTTCAACAGCGTCGAGGACCAGGGCCAGGAAGGCGTCGAACTGACCTTCAACCAGCAATTGTCGGGACGCCCGGGCAGCCGCCGCGTCATCAAGGACCGGCTGGGCCGCGTCATCGAGGACGTGCAGGCCGTGACGCTGCCGGTGGATGGCCGCGACCTGCGGCTGTCGATCGACACCCGCCTGCAGTACCTGGTGTTCAAGGAACTGAAGGACGCCATGGACAAGCACCAGGCCAAGGGCGCCACCGCCGTGGTGGTGGACGTCCATACCGGCGAGATCCTGGCGCTGGCCAACGTGCCGACGTTCGACCCGAACAAGCGCGAGACCTTCCACGGCGCCAATCTGCGCAACCAGGCCATTACCGACACGTTCGAGCCGGGCTCGATCATGAAGCCGTTCACCGCCGCGCTGGCGCTGGACCTGGGCCGCATCACCACCTCGACCCTGTTCGAGACCGGCAACGGCCGCTTTACGTATCAAGGCAGCACGATCAGCGACGTCAGCCGCAACGGCACGCTGGACGTGGCCGGCGTGCTGCGCAAGTCCAGCAACATCGGCATGACGATGATCTCCGAGAAGCTGGAATCGCGCGAGATGTGGGACCGCTTCACCGAACTGGGCCTGGGCCAGGCCCCTCAAGTGGGATTCCCCGGCGCGGCCCCCGGCCGCCTGCGTCCGTGGGACCGCTGGCGCCTGATCGAGAAGGCCACCATGGCCTATGGCTATGGCCTGTCGGTGTCGCTGCTGCAAGTGGCGCGCGCCTACACCGTGTTCGCCCGCAATGGCGACATGGTGTCGCTGACCCTGGTCAAGCGCGACAGCGATCCGACCAGCGTCAAGATCTATACGCCCAAGACCACCGCGCTGGTGCGCGGGATGCTGGAGGCCGCCACTGGGCCGGACGGCACCAAGGCCGCCCAGGTCCAGGGTTACCGTGTGGCCGGCAAGAGCGGCACCGCGCGCAAGATTGTCGACGGCAAGTACAGCACGCAGCGGTATCGCAGTTCGTATGTGGGCTTTGCGCCGGTGTCCGATCCCAAGATCGTGGTGGCCGTCTCGATCGACGAGCCCACGGTCGGCGGTTATTACGGCGGTGCGATCGCTGCGCCCGTGTTCTCCCACATTGTCGGCGGGAGTCTGCGGCTGATGGGGGTGCGGCCGGACGCGCCCTTCGAATCGACAATTGTTGCTGGTATCAAGGAGCCAGGCAGATGAGCGCCAAAGGCTTCCTCTCATCCCCCGCCGCCACGGTCGAACAAGCCGTGGCGTGGTTGCATTCGCGCGTGTCGTTGACCGCGCACCTGAAGCTGGACTCCCGCGAGATCGAGCCGGGCGACGTGTTCGTCGCCTGCCCGGGCCTGTCCAGCGACGGCCGTCTATATATAGAGAAGGCGTTGGCGCTGGGCGCCAGCGCGGTGCTGTTCGAGGCCCCCGCGACCGAGGCCATCGAGGCCGCGGCCGCCGCCGGCGATACGCCGATGCTGCCGGTGACCGGCTTGCGCGCCCTGCTGGGCGAGCTGGGCGACACCTGGTACGGCCGGCCGTCGTCGACCCTGGCCGTGGTGGCCGTGACCGGCACCAATGGCAAGACTTCGTCGGTGCAATGGATCGCCCACGCGCTGGGCCGCAACGACAAGCCCTGCGGCACCATTGGCACCTTGGGCGCCGTGCTGCCCGACGGGCAGACGCTGGGCGGCCATCTCACGACCCCGGACGTGCTGACCGTGCACCGCCTGCTGGCCGCCATGCGCGACGCCGGCGCCAAGGCGGTGGCGATGGAAGCGTCTTCGATCGGCATCGAGCAGGGCCGCATGGATGGCGTGCGGGTGGCGCTGGCCGCCTACACCAACCTGACGCGCGATCACCTCGACTATCACGGCACGATGGAACGTTACGAGGCGGCCAAGGCCAGCCTGTTCCGCTGGCCGGGCCTGAGCGCGGCGGTGGTGAACGCCGACGATGAAGCCGGGCGCCGCCTGATCGCCTCGCTGCCGGCGGACCTGTCGGTGATGGGCTACAGCCTGAGCGCGGACCCGGCGATTCCCGCCGCGATGCGCGCGCGCGACCTGCAGGCCACCGCGCAAGGCCAGATCTTCACGCTGGTGTCGCCGCATGGCGAGGCCCAGATCGTGACGCGCCTGCTGGGGGCGCACAATGTTTCCAACCTGCTGCTGGTGGCGGGCGTGCTGTACAAGCTGGGCCTGCCATTCGCGCAGATCGCGCGCGAACTGGCCGCGACCGATCCGGTCGATGGCCGCCTGCAGACCGTGGAACCGGTTGCCGCCAGCACGCAGGCCCACTCGGGCCGTGGCGCGCTGGTGGTGGTGGATTACTCCCACACCCCAGATTCGCTGGCGCGCGCGTTGATGGCATTGCGTCCGGTGGCGCAGGCGCGCGCCGGCCGCCTGGTGTGCGTGTTCGGTTGCGGCGGCGACCGCGACGCCGGCAAGCGCCCCGAGATGGGCCGCATCGCCGCCGAACTCGCGGACCACGTGGTGGTGTCCAGCGACAACCCGCGCAGCGAGTCGCCCGAAGCGATCGTGGCGCAGATCCTGGCCGGCATTCCGGCGTCGGCGGCGGTCGAGGTGCAGGTCGACCGCGCCCGCGCCATCATGCAGGCCATCTGGGCCAGCGCGCCCGAGGACGTGGTGCTGCTGGCTGGCAAGGGCCACGAAACCTATCAGGAGATCGCCGGCGAGAAGCTGCCGTTCGACGATCGCGAATGGGCGCGGCTGGCGCTGCTGCTGCCGCTGGTCAAGGGCGTTTCCACGGATACGCGGCGCATCGGCGCTGGCGAGCTGTTCGTGGCGCTGGTGGGCGAGAACTTCGACGCGCACAACTACCTGGACCAGGCCGCCGAACGCGGCGCCTGCGCCGCGGTGGTGGCGCACGCCGTGCCGGAATCGAACCTGCCGCAACTGGTGCTGGGCGATACCCGCGTGGCGCTGACGCGCATCGGCGCGGCCTGGCGCGCCCGCTTCACGCTGCCGGTGGTGGCTGTGACGGGCAGCAACGGCAAAACCACCACCAAGGAAATGATCTCGGCCATGCTGGCGGTCTGGCGCGGCGAGACAGGTCGGCTGGCCACGGCCGGCAACCTGAACAACGACATCGGCGTGCCGCTGACGCTGCTGCGCCTGCGTCCGGAGCATCGCGCGGCCGTGTTCGAACTCGGCATGAATCATCCGGGCGAAATCGCCCAACTGGCTGCCATCGCGGCGCCCAGCGTGGCGTTGGTGACCAATGCCCAGCGCGAGCACCAGGAATTCATGCACTCCGTGGAAGCGGTCGCGCTGGAAAACGGCGCCGCCATCTCGGCGCTGCCGGCGGACGGCGTGGCCGTCTATCCGGGCGACGAGGCTTACTCGGCCATCTGGGACAAGCTGGCCGCTCCACGCCGGGTCTTGCGTTTTGGCCTGCAGCCCGGTCTGGACGTCTATGCCGAGCAGATCCTGGCGGACGTCGATTCGACGCGCTGCCGCGTGGTGACCCCGATGGGCAGCGCCGACTTGACGCTGCCGGTGCCCGGCGTGCACAACCTGCGCAATGCGCTGGCGGCGATCGCCAGCGCCATCGCCGCCGGCGCGCCGCTGGATGCCGCCGTGCGCGCGCTGGCCGGCTTCAGCCCGGTCGCGGGCCGGATGCAGCACAAGAAATTGAGTGACGGAACGTTGCTCATCGATGACACCTACAATGCCAACCCCGACTCGGTTCGCGCGGCCATCGATGTGCTGGCCCGCATGGCCGGCACGCGTGTCCTGGTTCTGGGCGACATGGGCGAAGTCGGGGACAACGGCCCCGCCATGCATGAAGAGGTGGGCAATTACGCGCGCGAGCTTGGCCTCGATGCGCTCATCACGCTAGGCGATGCCAGCCGGGCGGCCGCGGCCGCCTACGGCACGGGCGCGCACGCCTGCGCATCGGTAGACGAAGTCGTTGCCGCATTGCGCGGCCTGCGCGCGTCCTGCGTATTGATAAAGGGATCGCGCTTTATGCGCATGGAGCGGGTAGTGACGGCTTTTATTTCGAATGACGGGCAAGCGTCCAAGGGGCAGGGGGACAACCATGCTGCTTGAGATCGCCCGTCTGCTTTCCGATGATGTGCGCGCGCTGGGCGTGTTCGAGTACATCACGCTGCGCGCGGTGCTGGCGTGCGCCACGGCGCTGCTGATCGGCCTGGTGGCCGGCCCGCGCGTGATCCGCAAGCTGACCGAGATGAAAATCGGCCAGGCCGTGCGTTCGTATGGCCCGGAAAGCCACCTGGTCAAGACCGGCACCCCGACCATGGGCGGCGTGCTGATCCTGATTTCCATCGCCATCAGCACGCTGCTCTGGGCCGACTGGACCAACCGCTTCGTCTGGGTGGTGCTGCTGGTGACGTTCGGCTTTGGCTGGATCGGCTGGATGGACGATTACCGCAAGGTGGTCTATCGCGATCCGGAAGGCATGCCGGCGCGCCAGAAGTTCTTCTGGCAGGCAACCATCGGCCTGGTGGCCGCGGTCTACCTGGCGTTCGCCGTGTCGGCGCCGGCCAACACCGAATTGTGGCCGCTGTTCAAGGCCTGGGTGGGAAGCGGCTTCACGATGTCGCTGCCGACGCGCGCCGACCTGATCGTGCCGTTCTTCAAGACCGTCAGCTATCCGCTGGGCGTGCTCGGCTTCGTGGCGTTGACGTGGGCCGTGATCGTCGGCACCAGCAATGCCGTCAACCTGACCGATGGCCTGGATGGCCTGGCGATCATGCCTACCGTGATGGTTGGCAGCGCGCTCGGCATCTTCGCCTACGTGGTCGGCCGCGTCGACTATTCGAAGTACCTGCTGTTCCCCTACATCCCCGGCGCCTCGGAATTGATGGTGCTGTGCGCGGCGATCGGGGGCGCGGGGCTGGCATTTTTGTGGTTCAACGCGTATCCGGCGCAGGTCTTCATGGGCGACGTCGGCGCGCTGGCGCTGGGCGGCGCGCTGGGCACCATCGCGGTCATCGTGCGCCAGGAGATCGTGCTGTTCATCATGGGCGGCGTGTTCGTGGTCGAGACCCTGTCGGTGATGATCCAGGTTACGTGGTTCAAGTACACCAAGCGACGTTATGGAACAGGTCGACGCATATTCCGCATGGCTCCGCTGCATCATCACTTCGAAGTGGGCGGCTGGAAGGAAACCCAGGTGGTCGTGCGTTTCTGGATCATCAGCATGATGCTGGTGCTGATTGGCCTCTCTACCCTGAAGTTGCGATGAATACGATGGAAACCTCCCGCGCCGATGCGCCGCTTGTCCTGATCCTTGGATTGGGCGAGTCGGGCGTGGCCGCCGCACGCTGGAGCGCCCGCCAGGGCGCCCGCCTGCGGGTGGCCGACACGCGCGCGGAGCCGGGTGGACTGGACGCGCTCCGCGATGCGCTGGCGCAGGCCGAGGTCGAGTACCGCCTGGGCTGCGATACGTCTTTCGACGTCGCGTTGCTGGACGGCGTGAGCCAGATCGTCGTCAGCCCGGGACTGGCGCCCGAAGGCGCGCCGGCCGGCGATCTGCTGCGCGAGGCCAAGGCGCGCGGCATCGAGATCATCGGCGAGATCGAATTGTTCGCGCGGGCGCTGGCCGAATTGGCCGAGACCCGCGAATATCGCCCACGCGTGCTGGCCGTGACCGGCACCAATGGCAAGACCACCGTCACCGCGCTGACGCGCGATCTGGTCGCGGCCAGTGGCCTGTCGGTGCTGGCCGCCGGCAACATCAGCCCGGCGGCGCTGACCGCGCTGATGCAGGCGCTGGATGCCGACGATCTGCCGCAGGTGTGGGTGCTGGAGCTGTCGAGCTTCCAACTCGAGACCACGCATACGCTGATGGCCGACGCGGCCGTCGTGCTCAACGTGACGCAGGACCATCTGGACTGGCATGGCGGCATGGACGCCTATGCGCGCGCCAAGGCGCGCCTGTTGAAGATGACGCGCATCGCCATCGTCAACCGCGATGACCCCCATACCGTGGACATGGTGCCGTCGCTGGCTGCCATGCCGGTGCGCAGCTTTGGCCGCGACGTGCCGGAACTGGTCGGCGACATGGGCCTGGAGCTCGGGCAGGGCGTGGCCTGGCTGGCCGCGGCCGAGCCGGTCGATTTCGACGAGCCCGTGGCGCCTGTGCGGCGCAAGAAGGATGCGCCCGAGCCGACACGCGCCAAGGGCCGCATGAGCCGCCTGATGCCGGTCGATGCCTTGCGTATCCGCGGCATCCACAATGCCTTGAACGCACTGGCTGCGTTGCAGTTGGCGCGTTGCCTGGATCTGGGCTGGGGCCCGATGCTGCGGGCCCTGCGCGAATACGCCGGCGAACCGCATCGCGCCGCCTTCGTGCGCAGTATCGGCGGCGTGGACTACATCAACGACAGCAAGGGCACCAACGTTGGCGCCACCGTGGCCGCGCTGGAAGGCATGGGCCAGCCGGTGGTGCTGATCGCCGGCGGCCAGGGCAAGGGCCAGGACTTCTCGCCGCTGATCCCGGTGGTGTCGCGCCGCGCGCGCGCCGTGTTGCTGATTGGCCAGGACGGCCCCGAGATCGGTCGGGTGCTGGCCGCCACCGGCGTCGACTGCATCGCCGTCGAATCGCTGCGCGACGCCGTGCGCCGCGCCGCTGACCTGGCGCAGGCCGGCGACGTGGTGCTGCTGTCGCCGGCCTGCGCCAGCCTGGACATGTTCCGCAATTACCCGCACCGCGGGCAAGTGTTCGTGGAAGAGGTCGAAGACCTGGCCCGCGACCGGGGAGAGGTGGCATGAGCCTGATCGCCGATCTCACCGCCAGCGTCAACGCCGTACGGCCCGGCCGTACCCGCATGCGCAATTTCGACATGCCGCTCGCGATTGCGGCGTCGACCTTGCTGCTGCTCGGCCTGCTGATGGTGTATTCGGCGTCGATCGCGCTGGCCGACGGCCCGCGCTATGCCTCCTATGGCCGTTATTACTTTGTCATCCGCCATGGCCTGTTCGTCACCGCCGGCCTGGTGGCGGGCGCCGTCGTGCTGGCGATTCCGATCCGCGTGTGGCAACGCCTGGCGGTGCCGCTGTTCGTGGTGGCAATGGTGCTGCTGGTGGCGGTGCTGGTGCCCGGCATCGGCCGCGAGGTCAACGGCGCGCACCGCTGGATCCCGCTGGGTCCGCTGAATTTCCAGCCGTCGGAACTGATGAAGCTGGCCGCGCTGCTCTACGCCGCCGACTACACCGTGCGCAAGCAGGAACACATGCAGGCCTTTGCCCGCGGCTTCCTGCCGATGGCGTTCGCGCTGGCCGGCGTCGGCATGCTGCTGCTGCTCGAGCCCGACCTGGGCGCCTTCATGGTGATCGTGGCGATCGCGATCGGCATCCTGTTCCTGGGCGGCATCAACGGCAAGTACTTCAGCAGCCTGCTGGCGGTGCTGGTCGGCACCTTCCTCATGCTGATCTGGTTGTCGCCGTGGCGCCGCGCGCGCCTGTTCGCCTACCTGGATCCCTGGAACGAAGACAACGCCTACGGCAGCGCCTACCAGCTTTCGCATTCCCTGATCGCCCTGGGGCGCGGCGAATGGCTGGGCGTGGGGCTGGGCGCCAGCGTCGAGAAATTGCACTACCTGCCCGAGGCCCATACCGACTTCCTGATGGCGGTGGTGGGCGAGGAACTCGGTTTCGCCGGCGTGATGCTGGTGATCACGCTGTTCGCCATCATCGTCTACCGCGGTTTCGACATCGGCCGCCAGGCCATTGCCATGGAACGCACGTTCGCGGGCCTGGTGGCGCACGGCGTGGCGATGTGGTTCGGGGTGCAGGCCTTCATCAACATGGGCGTGTGCCTCGGACTGTTGCCGACCAAGGGCCTGACGCTGCCGCTGATGAGCTATGGCGGTTCGGGCGTGGTGATGAACCTGTGCGCCCTGGCCATGCTGATCCGGGTGGACGTGGAAAACCGCATCATGATGCGAGGAGGACGGGTATGACCGCGTCGTCGCGCACCATCCTGATCATGGCCGGCGGCACCGGCGGCCACATCATGCCCGGCCTGGCCGTGGCCGACGTGCTGCGCCAGCGCGGCTGGCGCGTGCTGTGGCTGGGCAACCCGGACAAGATGGAAGGCAAGCTGGTGCCGCCGCGCGGCATCGAACTGGTGCCGCTGCGTTTCGCCGGCGTGCGCGGCAAGGGCGTGACGGCGCTGCTGAAGCTGCCGTTCCTGCTGGTGCGCGCCTTCGCCCAGGCCTGGGCGCGACTGTCGTACGTGCGTCCGGACGTGGTGCTGGGCATGGGCGGCTATGTCGCCTTTCCGGGCGGCGTCATCGCGACGTTGCGTGGCACGCCGCTGGTGGTGCACGAGCAGAACGCGGTGGCCGGCACCGCCAACAAGTGGCTGGCCAGGATGGCGCGCCGCGTGCTGAGCGGGTTCCCCGGCGTGCTGCCCAAGGGCGAGGCCATGGGCAACCCGGTGCGCGCCGACCTGTGCGCCTTGCCCGATCCGGCGCGGCGCTATGCCGCCCGCAGCGGCCCGTTGCGGCTGCTGGTGGTGGGTGGCAGCTTGGGCGCCCAGGCGCTCAATACCACCGTGCCGCAAGCGCTGGCTCGACTTCCGCAGGCGGACCGTCCGGTGGTGGTGCACCAGGCCGGCGAGCAACATTTGCCGGCGCTGCAGCAGGCCTACGCCCAGGCGGGCGTGACGGCCGACTGCCGCGCCTTCATCGAGGACATGGCCGGCGCCATGGGCGAGGCCGACCTGCTGGTCTGCCGCGCGGGCGCCATGACGGTGTCCGAAGTGGCCGCCGTCGGCGTCGCGGCGCTGTTCGTGCCGCTGCCCCATGCCATCGATGATCATCAAACCGCCAACGCGCGCTTCCTGAGCGACGCGCAGGCCGCGTGGCTGCAGCCGCAGAACGCCTTCAGCCCCGAGTGGCTGGCGGACTGGCTGGGCCAGCGTTCCCGCCAAGAACTGCAAGCCGTCGCAGAACGGGCCCGCGCGCACGCGCGCCCGGAAGCGGCGGCGCATATCGCCGACGTCTGTGAACAAGCAGCGGGGCGTTCATCATGAAACACAGAATCCAGCATATCCATTTCGTAGGCGTCGGCGGTTCCGGCATGAGCGGCATCGCCGAGGTGCTGCTCAACCTGGGCTACACCATCAGCGGTTCCGACCTGAACGAGTCGGCCGTGACGCGCCGCCTGGCCGGCCTTGGCGTGAATATCGCCATCGGCCACGTCGCCAGCAATGTCACCGGCGCCGACGCCATCGTCACGTCGACCGCGGTGGCGGGCGACAACCCCGAAGTCATCGCGGCCCGCGCCGCCCGCATCCCGGTGGTGCCGCGCGCCATCATGCTGGCCGAGCTGATGCGCCTGAAGCGCGGCATCGCGGTGGCCGGCACGCATGGCAAGACCACCACCACCAGCCTGGTGGCCAGCATCCTGGCCGCCGGCGATCTGGATCCGACCTTCGTGATCGGCGGGCGCCTGAATTCCGCCGGGGCCAATGCGCGCCTGGGGCAGGGGGACTACATCGTGGTCGAGGCCGACGAATCCGACGCTTCGTTCCTGAACCTGCTGCCGGTGATGGCCATCGTGACCAACATCGACGCGGACCACATGGACACCTATGGCCACGACGTGGCCCGCCTCAAGAGCGCGTTCATCGAATTCACCCAGCGCCTGCCGTTCTACGGCAGCGCGGTGCTGTGCACCGACGACGCCAACGTGCGCGAGATCATGCCGTTCGTGTCGCGCCCCATCACCTCGTATGGCCTGAACGAAGACGCGATGGTGCGCGGCTACGAAGTGCAGGCCGACGGCACGCGCATGCGCTTCAATGTGCAGCGCAGCCACCGCGACACGCTGCTGCCGCCGCTGCAGGTGGAGCTGAACCTGCCGGGCCTGCACAACGTGCGCAACGCGCTGGCGGCGATCGCCGTGGCAACCGAGCTGGGCGTGGCCGATGAAGCCATCCGCGACGCGCTGGCCTCGTTCAAGGGCGTGGGCCGCCGCTTCACGCAGACGGGCGAATTCCCGGTGCCGGCCGCGCATGGCGGCGGCACCTTCACGGTGATCGATGACTACGGCCACCACCCGGTGGAAATGGCCGCCACGCTGGCCGCCGCCCGCGGCGCCTGGCCCGACCGCCGCATCGTGCTGGCATTCCAGCCGCATCGCTACACGCGCACCCGCGACTGTTTCGAGGATTTCGTGCGCGTGCTGGGCACGGCCGACGCGGTGCTGCTGACAGAGGTCTATGCTGCCGGGGAGCCGCCGCTGGTGGCCGCCGACGGCCGTGCCCTGTCGCGCGCCCTGCGCGTGGCCGGCAAGGTCGAGCCGGTGTTCGTCGAGGACGTGGCCGACCTGCCGCAGGCGGTGGTCGATTTCGTGCGCGACGGCGACGTGGTGATCGTCATGGGGGCGGGCTCGATCAGCAAGGTCCCGGCCCAAGTTGGAGAATTGGCATGAGCGCGAAATTCGGCAAGGTGGGTGTGTTGTACGGCGGCCGTTCCGCCGAACGCGAAGTGTCCCTGATGTCCGGGGCTGGCGTGCACCAGGCGCTGCTCAGCGCCGGCGTCGACGCGCACCTGTTCGACACGGGCGAGCGCAGCCTGGCCGAGCTGGCCGCCGAGGGCTTCGAGCGCGTGTTCATCGCCCTGCATGGCCGCTTCGGCGAAGACGGCTCGATCCAGGGCGCGCTCGAATTGCTGGGCATCCCCTATACCGGCAGCGGCCCGCTGGCCTCGGCACTGGCCATGGACAAGACCATGACCAAGCGCGTGTGGCTGCAGCATGGCCTGCCCACGCCGGAATTCGAATTGCTGGACGCCGACACGGAACTGCGCCTGGTGCCGGACCGCCTGAGCCTGCCGCTCATCATCAAGCCGCCGCACGAGGGCTCGACCGTGGGCATCACCAAGGTGGTGGGCTATTCCGACATGAAGGAAGCCTACGCGCTGGCCGCCAGGTTCGATGCCGAGGTGCTGGCCGAGCAGTTCATCCAGGGCCGCGAGCTGACCGTGGCGGTGCTGGGCAGCGGCAAGACCGCGCGCGCGCTGCCGGTGATCGAGATCGCCGCGCCCGGCGGCAACTACGACTACGAGCACAAGTACTTCTCCGATGACACGCAGTACTTCTGCCCGGCCGCGTTGCCGCCGGCCGTGGCCGAGGAGGTCGCCGACATCGCGGTGCGCGCCTATCGCGCGCTGGGCTGCGAAGGCTGGGGCCGCGCCGACTTCATGCTGGATGCCGACAACCGCCCCTGGCTGCTTGAAATGAATACCTCGCCCGGCATGACCAGCCATTCGCTGGTGCCGATGGCGGCCCGCGCCACCGGCATGAGCTATGCCGAGCTGTGCGTGGCGATCCTGGCCGACGCCTCGTGCAAGTTGCACAGCGCCGCTCGCAATACTTGACCCGGACATTCTGTGTGGAACGACGCTCGCACGACCAACCTGATCGCCAACACGCTTGCCGTGCTGGCGGTCTGCGCCATGCTCCTGGCGGGCGTGGTGTGGGTGGCGCAGCGTCCGTATTTCACGCTGTCGGCCATCGAGCTGGAGTCCACGCCGGACTCCGAGCTGCACTATGTCTCGCCGGGCGCGGTGCGCGCGGCGATCGCGGGGCGCTTCAAGGGCAACTTCTTCACGGTGGACCTGGACGACGCGCGCGAGATCTTCGAGTCGGTGCCATGGGTGCGCCACGCCACCGTGCGGCGGATCTGGCCGAATGTGCTGCGCGTGCGCATCGAGGAGCAGCAGCCGCTGGCGCTGTGGAACGAGAACCAGATGATCAACACCTGGGGCGAGGCGTTCACGGCCAACACGGGCGAAGTGGACGACGAGACGGTGCTGCCGCAGTTCTCCGGGCCCGAGGGCACCGAGTCGCTGGTGGTGCAACGCTACGCCGAGCTGGCGCGCTGGTTCGCGCCGCTCGATATGCATGTCAAGCAGCTGGAGCTGAGTCCGCGCTACGCCTGGCGCGTGGTGCTGTCCAACGGCATGCTGCTGGACCTGGGCCGAGATCCGGGCGCCGATGCGCCGGATCCGCACGGCCTGCCCGGCGCGCTGCCGTTCGCGGCGCGCATTCAACGTTTTGTTCAGGCCTGGCCGGCCGTGGCGGGGCGCCTGGAAGGGCGCACCATCACGCAGGCCGACCTGCGCTATCCCAATGGTTTCGCCCTGGCGCTGGCCCCGTTGCCCGCGTCGGCAAACAAACCCAAATCCACACCGAAACCTCCCAAGAAACGCTAACGCCATGACCCGTGACATCAAGGACCTTATCGTCGCCCTCGATATCGGCACCAGCAAGGTGGTGGCTGTGGTGGCTGAAATCCTGCCCGAAGGGCGATTCGAAGTGCTTGGCCTCGGCCAGCATGAATCGCGCGGCATGCGCAAGGGCGTGGTCGTCAATATCGAGACCACTGTGAATTCGATTCAGCGCGCGCTTGAAGAAGCCGAGCTGATGGCAGATTGCAAGATCCGAGACGTCTACACCGGCATTGCCGGCAGCCATATCCGCAGCTTCAATTCCAGCGGCATGGTCGCCGTCAAGGACAAGGAAGTCACCGCCACCGACGTCGCCCGCGTCATCGAGACCGCCAAGGCGGTGAACATCCCGACCGACCAGCAGGTGCTGCACGTGCTGACCCAGGAGTTCATCGTCGACGGCCAGGAAGACATCCGCGAACCCATCGGCATGAGCGGTCTGCGGCTGGAAGTGCGCGTGCACATCGTGACCGGCGCCGTCAGCGCCGCGCAGAACATCGTCAAGTGCGTGCGCCGCTGCGGCCTGGAAGTGCAGGACCTGATCCTGCAGCCGCTGGCCTCCAGCCTGGCCGTGCTGACCGCCGACGAAAAGGAGCTGGGCGTCGTCCTGGTGGACATCGGCGGCGGCACCACCGACGTGGCGATCTTCACCGGCGGCGCGATCCGCCACACCGCCGTGCTGCCGATCGCCGGCGACCAGATCACCAACGACATCGCGGCCATGCTGCGCACGCCGACGCCCGATGCCGAGGAAATCAAGCTTCGCTATGGCGTGGCCAAGCAGGTGCTGGCGAGCCCGGACGAGTCCGTGGAAGTGCCGGGCCTGGGCGACCGCGGCCCGCGCCAGGTCAAGCGCCAGGCGCTGGGCGCCGTGATCGAGCCGCGCGTCGAAGAACTGTTCACGCTGGTGCAGCAGGTGGTGCGCGACTCCGGCTACGAGGACCTGCTGGCTTCCGGCGTGGTGCTGACCGGCGGCTCGGCGCAATTGCCCGGCATGATCGAACTGGCCGAGGACGTGTTCCTCAAGCCGGTCCGCGTGGCGGTGCCCGAATACGAAGGCAGCCTGGCCGACGTGATGCGCAATCCGCGCTTCTCGACCGTGATGGGGCTGTTGCAGGAGGCGCGTATGCAACGCGTGCGCGGCCGCAAGGTCGCCGCGCAGACCGGCAATTTCAAGAGCCTGCTGGCGCGCATGAAGGAATGGTTCATGAATTGAAGAGGGGGGCAGGTTGGGGCCTGCTCCTTGGCACGATCCGCGGCGGTAGGGCGGGCCGGGCCAGAAAGGGGAGGCGTCTCAAACCCGTTGCGGACCAAAGCAGTCGGCTTCGGCTTTGAGGCGATTCACAAAATATAGGTTGTTGGGGAATTTTTGTGATTTGCAAAATCGGACTTGTGAGGGAGTCATCATGATGAACTTTGAGATGCTTGAGAACAACACCAAAGGGACCGTAATCAAGGTCGTTGGTGTGGGCGGTGCGGGCGGCAATGCCGTCGCGCACATGATTCGCAGCGGCGTGCACGGCGTGGATTTCATCTGCGCCAACACCGATGCGCAGGCACTGGCGGCGACCAACGCCCCGGTGCAGATCCGCCTGGGCCGCACCGGCCTGGGCGCGGGCGCCAAGCCCGAGCAAGGCCGCGCGTCGGCCGAAACCGCGCGTGAAGAGATCCGTGCCGCCCTGAACGGCGCGCACATGGTCTTCATCACCGCGGGCATGGGCGGCGGCACCGGCACGGGCGCGGGTCCGGTCGTGGCCGAAGTCGCCAAGGAGCTGGGCATTCTGACGGTGGGCGTGGTCACCAAGCCCTTCTCGTTCGAAGGCAACAAGCGCCTGAAGATGGCCGAAGACGGCATTGCCGAACTGGCCAAGCACGTGCATTCGCTCATCGTGGTGCTCAACGAGAACCTGTATGAACTGATGGACGAGGACGCGACGCAGGAAGACTGCTTCCGTTCGGCCGACGACATCCTGCACAACGCGTGCGCGGGTATCGCCGAAATCATCAACGTCGAAGGCAACGTCAACGTCGACTTCGAAGACGTCAAGACGATCATGGGCGAGCAGGGCCAGGCCATGATGGGCACGGCATCGGCTTCGGGCGCTGACCGCGCCCGCGTCGCCGCCGAGCACGCCATCGCCTGCCCGCTCCTGGAAGGCGTGGACCTGAACGGCGCGCGCGGCGTGCTGGTCAACATCACCGCCAGCCGCTCGCTGAAGATGCGCGAAACGCGCGAAATCATGGAAACGATCCGCAGCTACGCTTCGGACGACGCGACCGTGATCTTCGGCACCGCCTACGACGAATCGATGGGTGAAAACCTGCGCGTGACCGTGGTTGCGACCGGCCTGGGCCGTGCGCAGGCGCGTCCGCAACTGGTGCAGAGCACCGCTGAAGTGCTGCGCACCGGCACCGACAACATGCCCATGGGCACGATGCCGGCCGCCGGTCAGGGTGATTACCGCAATCTGGACATGCCGTCTGTCATGCGCAACCCGCGCAGCCAGGCGTCGGCCCAGGTGCGCGCGCTGGAAAGCTCGGGCATGGATCATTTCGACATCCCCGCTTTCCTGCGTAAGCAGGCGGATTGAACCTGGAGCCTGGTTTCAGGCTCTATATGCACTCCCTCATCTCCGGCTTGCCTGTCCCCGCGGGCAGGCCGGAGGCGGAGCGGTCCGTGTTTTGATTGTGTGACGTGAATCGGGGACGGTTTTATCGGTCGGTCCTGACGCTTTGATGGCGTTGAGAACCGGACAGAGTTACAATACGTCAGTTACGCCGGCAATCTCTTGTCATCTTGCCGGCTTCCTGGCTCAAAATACCTTAGTCTCATGTTCCGACAGCGCAGCATTCAGAATCTCGTCCGCACGACAGGCGTCGGCGTCCACTCCGGACGGCGGGTCGAGCTCACCCTGCGTCCGGCGGCGCCCAATACGGGCATCGTGTTCCACCGCGTCGATCTGCCCGAAGTCGTCGACCTGCCCGCGCAGGCCACTGGCGTGGGCGATACGCGCATGGCGTCCGTCCTGCAGCAGGGCAACGTCCGCGTTTCCACGGTGGAGCATCTCATGTCGGCGCTGGCCGGCCTGGGCATCGACAACCTGCATATCGACCTCACTGCCGAAGAAGTCCCCATCATGGACGGCAGTGCGGCAACCTTCGTGTACCTGTTGCGCTCGGCGGGCATCGTCGAGCAGAACGCGCCGAAGCAGTTCATCCGCGTGTTGAAGACGGTGGAAGTGCGCGAGGGCGAAGGCCGCAACGAGAAGTGGGCCCGGCTCGAACCCCATGAAGGGTACGCGCTGGCCTTCTCGATCGACTTCCGCCACCCGGCCATCGACTCGACCGCGAATTTCGCCGAAATCGATTTCGCCACCCATTCTTACGTGCGCGAGATCGCGCGCGCGCGCACCTTCGGCTTCGTCAACGAAGTCGAGGCGCTGCGTTCGATGGGCCTGGCCCGCGGCGGCAGCCTGGATAACGCCATCGTCATGGACGAATACCGGGTGCTGAACAGCGACGGCCTGCGCTACGATGACGAATTCGTGAAGCACAAGATCCTGGACGCCATCGGCGACCTGTATCTGCTGGGCAAGCCGCTGGTCGCGCGCTATGTGGCATGCAAATCGGGCCACGCGCTGAACAACCAGTTGGCGCGCGCGCTGCTGGCGCAGCGCGATGCCTGGGAAATGGTCACCTACGAATCGCAAGCCGAGGCGCCGCAGGCGTTCTGGCACGAATGGCAACTGGCCTGAGGCCGGTCGACTGCTGATGGCCGGTGCGCCGGGGGCTGTCCCCGGCTGGCAGCCGGCCAATTTCATTTGGATGGCATCCCAAGGGGGCACGCCTCGACCCGCTGGCGCCATCCCCGCGCCCGCCGCAGGGTCATCCCGTCCGGCAATGTGGCCATCGATGTCACCCGAAAGGCGGGCATCCGGACAAGCCCGGCTATCTCAGCTACTCTTGTGGTGCTTCAATAGCCTGGCCACCGCGTCGGCCAGCGGGCCGGGACGCAGGTTGTCATGCAGGGTTTCGAAGGCGCCCAGGGCGGCATCCCCCAGCGGCTGCGCCTCTTTCGGCGGCAGCGGCTTGCGGGCCCCGGGCTTGGGCAGGCCGGCTTGTACCTTCACCGCAATTTCGTTAAGGTTCCAGCCTTGGTCCGCCAAAGCCTGCGCGATGCGCGGGGCAAGTTGGCGCATCTTCGCCGCGTGCGCGGCGCTGGGCACCACCAGTTGAAGGCGCTGGTTTTCCAGCTTGCCGACCTGGCAGACGGAGCCCAACGGGGCGGGCAGGATCGCCGCCACCGCATATTGGATTTGCAAGTGCTTGCGGGCGGTTGCCAGTACGCCGGCGCCCCGCATGTCATGACCCAGCCATCCCAGGGCGGTATTTTCCCCTCGCCGGCTGGAACTGGAACGTTGACGGTATGAAGTGGGTCTATTCATCCCGGCTCTGAGAATTAGGAAGCAAACCTTGAAAATCGTGATTATGCACGCCCGCGACGGGCGGGACGGGCATTTCACCCTGGGAGGCGCGCATTTGGCGTTGTTTCTGGGGGGCGCGCTGATGACGGCCGCCATCTTCGGCGCCGCCCTTCAGCGCTACATTACACCCATCCTGCCCGCCGTACACACCGTTGGCTGGCCGCTGTCCGAACAACCGGGACGCGATGCGGACTTCCTGCGGGGCAACATGAACCTGCTGGCCGCCAAGGTGGGCGCGCTGCAGGCCAAGCTGGCCAGCATCGACGGCCTGGGCCAACGGGTGGCCAAGGTGGCTGGCGTGGCCTACACCGATCCCGAGGTCGCCAAGCAACTGGCATCGGCCCCCGCCGACGCCCAGCATGCCCCCGAGGCCACCCAGGTGATGGACGACCTGTTCACCGAGGGCACGCCGCCCAGCGCCGCCTCGGCCGAGGCCCTGGGCCGTCAGTTGGACGAGATCCAGGAACGGCTGGCCCTGCAGACCGACAATCTCAAGCTGCTGGACGCGGCGCTGACCCGGCGCTCGGCCGACCAGGCCCGCATGCCGACGGCGATGCCGATCACCGATTACCCCTATCTCAGTTCTTCCTACGGCTGGCGCCGCAACCCCGTGACCGGTCGTTCGGCCATGCACGAGGGGCTGGACTTCGCCGCGCCGCCGGGCACGCCCATCCTGGCGGCCTCCGGTGGCGTGGTGCTGGAAGCAAGATTCCATCCCGGCTATGGCAACATGGTCGAAATCGACCATGGCGATGGCCTTATCACACGCTACGCGCATGCTTCCTCGCTGATGGTCAAACAGGGTCAACTGGTCGACCGCGGCCAGCAGATCGCCCGGGTGGGCTCGTCGGGGCGATCCACCGGACCGCACCTGCATTTCGAAGTGCGGCTGGCCGGCCAGCCGCTGGATCCGCGCCTGTTCCTCGGCCCGCAGCAGAACGCTCCGCCGACGGTGGCGCAGGCCGGCGCGGACAGCGCCGCGCGCTGACGCCCGATCCGGGCTACAGTGCCACCCTGGCCATCGGTTCAGGCTCTTACGCGCCAGGTGCGTTAAACTGGTTCGTTTCCCAGCGGACCCCCGCTCAACCAAATAAATCAAGTCACGGGTGACGCCGCCCTGGCCCCATGTGGGCGCGGCGGGGCTCGTGCGGCCGACATACGCATGGTTTCTCTGCTCAAAAAACTCATAGGCAGCCGCAACGACCGGCTGCTTAAGCAGTATCGCAAGCTGGTAACCCAGATCAATGGGCTGGAGCCCAAGATCTCCGCGCTCTCCGATGCGGAGCTGGCGGCCAAGACCGCGGAATTCCGTTCCCGCCATTCCCAGGGCACGTCGCTCGACGACCTGCTGCCCGAAGCCTTCGCCGTGGTGCGCGAGGCGGGCAAGCGGGTGTTCGGCATGCGCCACTTCGACGCGCAGTTGCTGGGCGGCATCGCCCTGCACAGCGGCAAGATCGCCGAAATGCGCACGGGCGAAGGCAAGACGCTGATGGCCACGCTGCCGGTCTACCTGAACGCGATCGCCGCCAAGGGCGTGCACGTGGTCACGGTGAACGACTACCTGGCCCGCCGCGACGCCGAATGGATGGGACGCCTGTATCACTTCCTGGGCCTGTCCACGGGCGTGGTGGTGCCGCAGCAGCCGAACGAGGAAAAGAAGGCCGCCTACGCCGCCGACATCACCTACGGCACCAACAACGAATTCGGTTTCGACTACCTGCGCGACAACATGGAATACCGTGTTGAGGACCGGCGCCAGCGCGGCCTGTTCTACGCCATCGTCGACGAAGTGGACTCGATCCTCATCGACGAGGCGCGCACGCCGCTGATCATCTCCGGCCAGGCCGAGGACCACACCGAACTCTACATCCGCATGAACGCGGTGCCGCCGCTGCTGACCCGCATGGCCAGCGAGCCCAAGCCGCAGGAGCCGGAACCCGAGGGCGACTACTGGGTCGATGAAAAGAGCCAGCAGGTCTACCTGTCGGAAGCCGGCCACGTCAACGCCGAAGGCATCCTGGCGCGCCTGGGCATCCTGCCCGAGGGCGAGTCGCTGTACGACCCGCGCCACATCGCGCTGATGCATCACCTGATGGTGGCGCTGCGCGCCAACACGCTGTTCTTCCGCGACCAGCAATACGTGGTGCAGGATGGCGAAGTCATCATCGTCGACGAATTCACCGGCCGCCTGATGGTGGGCCGCCGCTGGTCCGACGGCCTGCACCAGGCGGTCGAGGCCAAGGAAGGCGTGAAGATCCAGCACGAGAACCAGACGCTGGCGTCGATCACCTTCCAGAACTACTTCCGCATGTACGAGAAGCTGTCCGGCATGACCGGCACGGCCGACACGGAAGCGTACGAATTCCAGGAGATCTACGGGCTCGAGACGGTCATCATCCCGACCAACAAGCCCATGATCCGCAAGGACCAGAACGACCAGGTCTTCAAGACGGACGGCGAAAAGTACAACGCCATCCTCGAAGACATCCGCGATTGCCACGAGCGCGGCCAGCCGGTGCTGGTGGGCACCACCAGCATCGAGAACTCCGAACTGCTGTCGGGCCTGCTGAAAAAGGCCAAGCTGCCGCACGAGGTGCTGAACGCCAAGCAGCACGCGCGTGAAGCCGAGATCGTCGCCGAGGCCGGCAAGCCGGGCCACATTACCATCGCCACCAACATGGCGGGCCGCGGCACCGACATCGTGCTGGGCGGCAGCGTCGACAAGCAGGTCGACCTGATCCGCGCCGACGAGTCGCTGTCCGAAGCCGAAAAGACCGCCCGCATCGAAAAGGTGCGTGCCGACTGGAAGCCGCTCAACGAGCAGGTCAAGGCTGCGGGCGGCCTGCGCATCATCGGCACCGAGCGCCACGAATCGCGCCGTATCGACAACCAACTGCGCGGCCGCGCCGGCCGCCAGGGCGACCCGGGTTCGTCGCGCTTCTACCTGTCGCTGGAAGATTCGCTGATGCGCATCTTCGCCGGCGACCGCGTGCGCGCCATCATGGAGCGCCTGAAGCTGCCCGAGGGCGAGCCGATCGAGGCCGGCATGGTGACGCGTTCCATCGAGACCGCGCAGCGCAAGGTCGAAGGTCGCAACTTCGACATCCGCAAGCAACTGCTGGAATACGACGACGTCGCCAACGACCAGCGCAAGGTGCTGTACGCGCAGCGCAACGAAGTGCTGGAAGCGGCCAGCGTCAGCGCCACGGTCGAGAACCTGCGCGACGCCGCGGTGGTCGACCTATTCAACACCTACGTGCCGCCGGAATCGGTGGAAGAGCAGTGGGACATCCCGGCCTTGCAGAAGGCGCTGGAGGCTGATTGGCAGATCCACCTGCCGTTGACCGAGATGCTCGAGAAGGAAGCCAACCTGACCGACGAGGATCTGCGCGAGCGCGTGATCGCGGCGGCGCGCGACGTCTACCAGGGCAAGGTCGACCAGGTCGGCGCCGAATCGTGGTCGCAGTTCGAGCGTTCGATCATGCTGCAGGCGATCGACACGCACTGGCGCGAGCACCTGTCGGCGCTGGACTATCTGCGCCAGGGCATCCATCTGCGCGGCTACGCGCAGAAGAACCCCAAGCAGGAATACAAGCGCGAAGCCTTCGAACTGTTCTCGGGCATGCTGGACCGCATCCGCGACGACGTGGTGCGCGTGCTGATGACGGTGCGCGTGCAGTCGTCCGAGCAGGTCGAGCAGGCCGAGGCCGAAGCGGCCCAGCCGCACGTGCAGAACGTGCAGTACCACCACTCCGACTACGACGAGGCCCTGGCCCAGTCGGCCGACGACGCGGGCGCCCAGCCGGTGCGCAACGTGCTGCCCAAGGTGGGCCGCAACGATCCGTGCCCGTGCGGCAGCGGCAAGAAGTACAAGCAGTGCCACGGCAAGCTGGTCTGAGCGGATAACGCCATGCTGCATGCCGTCGGCCAGACCGAGTTCGACCACGCCGTGGTCATGGTGCGGGACCGCCTGGATGCGCTGGCGCCGCACTTCGAGCGCCAGGGCTTCCACCTGAGCGACAAGGCGGTGCACAACCTGGGTTCGTGCAACCGCCTGATCGTGCTCGAAGGCACCTACGTCGAACTGCTGGGCTGGCCGCCCGGCGCGCCGCCGGCGCGCAAGGAAATCGCCGATTCGCCCTTCGGGCTCGAGGCGCTGGTGTTCCGCACCTACGATGCCGAGGCCACGCGCGAGCGCCTGCTCGCCGCCGGCTTCGCCGTCAATCCGATGCAGGAGCTGTCCCGTCCCGCCATGCTGGACGGCCGGGAAGTCGAGGCCCGTTTCCATACCGTGCGTTTCGCCGAGCAGCCGCTGCCCGGGATCCGCATGTATTTCTGCCGTCACCTGACGCCCGAGTGCGTCTGGTCGCCTGAATTGATGGCCCATCCCAACGGCGCCCGCAGCCTGCTGCGCATCGACGCCCGCGCGGCTCAGCCGCGCCAGGTGGCCGAACGGCTGGCCCTGGTGGCAGGGGTGACGGCCGAGGCCGCCGCCGGCGGTTGGGACGTGCCGCTGGCCAACCTGCACATCCACGTGCGGGAAGACGCCACGGCCGTGACCCCGGTGCTGTCCACGCTGACGTTGGAAAACCGCGACGGCGCTCACTACACGCTCGACACCGGCGTCTGATCCCGCCTTCCGCGCGCAGTCGCCGCGCGGGCTTTTCTTTGGTTGACCTCCCGTTCCCAATTTTTGGGGGCGGAGCCTTGCTTCGCGCTTGCGGGCAAACCCGGGTTGTCCGGCAAAGTGTATGCACTTTAGTATGCACTTTATCCCCATCGCGGAGCGCCCCGGCGGCCGACACCCTCATGACCTCATCCCGACCCGCAGCCCGCACCATGGCCGGCCAGGCCGAGCTGTACAACGCCGTCAAGGCGATGGCGGTGAGTTTCGAGTTCAAGCCGGGCGAGCGCATCAACGAAGTCGAACTGGCCAGGCGCCTGAACGTGAGCCGCACGCCGCTGCGCGAGGTGCTCAACCAACTGATGGTCGAGGGCTTCCTGACCCGTTCGGTGAACCGCGGTTTCATCGCGCGGCTGCTCGACGCCAAGCAGATCCATAGCCTCTATGAATACCGCGCGGTGCTCGAGGCCGGCATTGTGCGCGCTGCCTGCGAACGCGCCACCGACGAGGAACTGGCGGCGCTGCGCGCGTTTGTCGAACGCTCGCGCGACGTGCCCGAGGACAGTGACGCGACCCGCCTGCTGGAATTGGACGAGGCGTTTCACCTGACGCTGGCGCGCTATTCGCGCAACGAGGAATTCGTGCGCGCGCTGGAGAGCGTCAACGCCCGCATCCATTTCGTGCGCTGGATCGACATGCAGCAGGGCCGTCGCAGCCACACCCAGGGCGAACACTTGCGCATCGTCCAGGCGTTGGAGCGGCGCGACATGGATGCCCTGCCGGACATGATGCGCAGCCACATCGGCCGGCGGCTGGACCAGATCACCGATGTCATCCGCACCGGCTTTTCCACGATTTACATGCGGGACCAGGCCGAACCCGCTGTCGCAGCGCCGGCCAACACCACAACAGCAGGGGAAAACACATGACCTACACAACGATGCGGCGCGCCTTGGCGGCCGTCTGCGCGCTCGCCGCGCTGGGGGGCGGGCTGGCCGCCGCGCCCGCCCGGGCGGAAGAAAAGCCGCTGATCCTGGTGGTGCCGTATCCGCCCGGCGGCAGCACCGACATCCTGGCCCGCATCCTGCAGCCACGGCTATCCAAGGAACTGGGCGGCCGCGCCGTGGTGGTGGAAAACCGCCCGGGCGCCGCCAGCCAGATCGCCACCGCCTTCGTGGCGCGGGCCGAGCCCGACGGCAGCACGCTGCTGGTCAGCTTCGACAACCACGGCATCAACCCGGCGGTGAAGCCCAAGCTGCCCTACGACACCTTCAAGGACTTCGTCGCCATCACCCAGACCGTGCGCTTTCCGCTGGTGCTGGGCGCCAATCCGGGCGTGCCGGGCGACAACCTGAAGGAATTCCTGGCGGCCGCGGCCAAGCAGCCGCCCAACAAGTTCAACTATGCCTCCACCGGCGTGGGATCGCTGAATCACCTGGCGCCCGAAGAGCTCAAGCGCCTGTCCAAGGTGGAACTGCTGCACGTGCCGTACGGCGGCGGCGGACCGGCCATCCAGGCCGTGGTGGGCGGCCAGGCCAACATGACCTGGTTGAGCTTTGCCGCGCTGCGCGGCCAGATCCAGGCAGGCAAGATCAAGCCGCTGGCGGTGGCCGGCGAGAAGCGCCTGCCGGACCTGCCCAACGTGCCGACGGTGGCGGAGTCCGGTTTTCCGGGCTTCGTCGCCTATTCGTGGAGCGGCATGTTCGCGCCCAAGGGCACGCCGGAGGCGACCGTCAAAAAGCTGACGCAGGCGTTCAACACGGTGCTGGCCGATCCGGACGTCAAGAAGAAGCTGGAAGAGGCCGGCTTCGAGATCGTGGCCTCGAACGGCCCGGCCCTGGATGCCTACGTGAAGGCGGAATACGACCGCTGGAGCAAGTTCATCAAGAGCAGCAACATCAACCTGGATAACTGAGCGGCCGGCGGCGGCGCGCCCTCGCGCGCCGCCCGGTCCGCGCATCGCGTGGAGAAGACATGGATACCTTGACTGGCGCCGAAGCAATGGTGCGGATGCTGCAACACAACGGCGTCAAACATATTTTCGGCCTGTGCGGCGATACCAGCCTGCCGTTCTACGACGCGCTCTACCGGCTGGATCATGGCATGCGACACATCCTGACCCGTGACGAGCGCAGCGCCGGCTACATGGCCGACGCCTATGCCCGCGTGACCGGCAAGGTGGGCGTGTGCGAAGGGCCCAGCGGCGGCGGCGCGACCTATCTGCTGCCGGGGTTGGTGGAGGCCAACGAATCGTCCATTCCGGTGCTGGGCATCACCTCCGACGTGGCGGTGGGCTCGCGCGGCAAGTACCCGCTGACCGAACTGGACCAGGAGGCACTGTACCGGCCGTTGACCAAGTGGAACCGCACCATCGATCGCGCCGACCAGATCCCCGGCATGGTGCGCGCGGCGTTCCGCGCCATGACCACCGGCAAGCCCGGCGCGGCGCACCTGTGCTTTCCGTATGACGTGATGAAGCAGCAGGTCGATGGCGCCGACGTCTGGGCCCAGCCCGAGCATGCGCAGTTTCCGTCGCTGCGCTACGCGCCGGATCCGTCGGACGTGGCGCGCGCGGCGCAGCGCCTGGTGGGCGCGCGTTCGCCGGTCATCATCTGCGGCGGCGGCGTGGTGATCGCCGGCGCCAGCGGCGCGCTGCAGGAACTGGCCGAGAGCCTGAAGGCGGCGGTCTGCGTGACCGTCAGCGGCCAGGGCAGCCTGGCCGACACCCATCCGCTGAACGCGGGCGTGGTGGGTTCGAACGGCGGCGTGATGGCCACGCGCGACGTGGTGGCCGCGGCCGACGTGGTGCTGTTCGTCGGCTGCCGCGCGGGTTCGACCTCGACCGAGCACTGGCGCTTCCCGAACCGCGACGTGCCGATCCTGCACATCGACATCGATCCGATGGTGATCGGCGCCAACTACCTGACCGAAGTCGGCATGGTGGGCGACGCCAAGCTCGCCCTGCAGGCGCTGGGCGCCGAGGTGCAGGCGCGCCTGGCGCACCGGCCGTCCGACGCCGTTGATGGCGCGGTGCTGGCGGGCCGCGCCAAGGCCGCGCGGCGCGCGCAACTGGAGCCGCTGGCGAGCAGCCTGGAGGCGCCGATCCGCCCCGAACGCGTGGTGCAGTCGCTCAATCGCCTGCTGCCCGACGATGCCGTGGTGTGCGCGGATCCCGGCACGCCGTGCCCGTACTTCTCGGCTTACTACGACGTGTCGCGGCCCGGCCGCCACTTCATCACCAACCGCGCCCATGGCGCCTTGGGCTTTTCGATGTCGGCGGCGCTGGGCGCCTGGGTCGGCCGGCCGAACGCCAAGTGCGTCTCGGTGATGGGCGACGGCAGCTTCGGCTTCACGGTCGGCGAGCTCGAGACCATCGTGCGCCACAAGGCGCCGCTGCTGATGATCGTGTTTTCGAACTCGGTCTATGGCTGGATCAAGGCCAGCCAGAAGGCCGGCTACGACAAGCGCTACTACAGTGTGGACTTCGATCGCACCGACCACGCCCGCATCGCGGAAGCCTATGGCGTGAAGGCCTGGCGGGTCGAGGATCCGGCCAAGCTGGACGCGGCGATCAAGGCGGCGATGGAGCATGACGGCCCGGCGCTGATCGACGTGGTGGCGCAGCCGCTGCAGGACGCGGCGGCGCCGGTCAGCCAGTGGATGGGCTGAGAACCCGGCCGGGAAATATGCAGCGGGGCCTTGGAAGGCCCCGCTTTTTTTCGGGATGCCGGTTGCGGCGGACGGCGTCAGTGCGGCGCGGGCGTGGGCACCAGATGGTTGACGCCGGTGCAGAGGTCGGCCTGGTCGACCCCGTAGATATGCAGGGACACGGCGACGCCCGGGCCAGCGTTGCCGAGGCGGTGGATCTGATGCAGGCCCGGGGCGGCGGTGCCGACATCGCCCGGCCGGCGACTGATCTCGCCGCAGGCAATGGCCGCGGCGGCGGCAGGGTCCCAGCGGTAGTGGGTTTCGGCCAGTTCGCCTTGCAGGACCTGGTAGGTGCACCAGGTCTTGTGGCCGTGCACCGGGCTGAACTGCCCCGGGCGCCAGATCAGGTAGGCGACGGTGAAGGCGCCATGCGGATCGGCGTAGGCGATATGGCGGGTGTAGGTGTCGGCGCGGCCGGCGCGCAGGTCTTCGGGCAGGCCGCGCAGCATGTCGCCGGCATTGGCGACGCTGCTGGCCAGCTCGCGCAGCAGGCCGCGGGCCGCGTTCATCTGGGCGACCTGCACCGATTCGCACAGCGAGCGCAGGTCTGCGGCGGCAAGTTGGACGGAGGTCATGGGCGGGCCCCTGAATGACGAGGTTTCATCTTAGGGATTTGCGCTGGAATGCCTTTGCCAAATTCGGCCGCCGGGGCCCGAACATTAGAAAAAAATTCCACCCCTGCCGCGGCCTGCCGCTCCTATACTGATCCGCTTCACGGCATCACTCTGGAGAGTCAGGCATGGATCTGGGGATCAGCGGCAAGACGGCATTGGTATTTGGCGGCAGCCGCGGCATGGGCCGTGCCTGCGCCCTGCAGTTGGCGCGCGAGGGCGTGGCGGTGACGATCGCGGCCCGCAACCCGCAGACGCTGGAGCAGGCGGCCGCCGAGATCGCCCGCGTCGCGGGCATCGGCGTGGGCTGGGTCTCGGCCGACCTGACGCTGGACAAGGGCCGCGACGCCGCGCTGGCCGCGTGTCCGCACCCCGACATCCTCATCAACAACGCCGACGGCCCCATGCCTGGCGATTTCCGCGATTGGAGCCATGAAGACTGGATCGCGGCGCTAGATTCCATGATGCTGGGCCCCATCGACATGATCCGCCGCGTGGTCGACGGCATGATCGAACGGCGCTTCGGGCGCATCGTCAACATCGTCTCGCGCAGCGTCAAGGCGCCGCACGCCGAGCTGGGACTGTCCAACGGCGCCCGCGCCGGCCTGATCGGCTTTGTCAGCGGCCTGGCGCGTCAGACCGTGCGCCACAACGTCACCATCAACAACCTGCTGCCGGGCGCCTTCGCCACCGACGCGCAGGCGCGCCATATCCGCGGCATGCTGGAAGAGGGGGGCAAGACCTTCGAACAGCTTTGGGACGAGCGGGGCCGCGCCAGCCCGGCCGGCCGCTATGGCCAGCCCGAGGAACTGGGAGCGCTGTGCGCCTACGTCTGCTCGGCGCACGCTGGCTACATGACGGCGCAGAACATCCTGCTTGACGGCGGTGGCTACCCCGGCACGTACTGAAGCCACGGCCGCTTAGGGTGTTCCACGGCTGGACGCGGTCGGGGCGTCAGGGCAAGATTGCGGCGATATCGCTTGAGGAACCCCCATGGACCAGACGGACATCAAGATCTTGGCGTTGCTGCAGAAGGACGCCACCTGCTCGGTCGCCGAGATCGCCGAGCAGGTCAATCTGTCCGTCACCCCCTGCTGGCGCCGCATCCAGAAGCTCAAGGACGATGGCGTCATCGCCCGCAACGCGATCCTGCTGGATCCGCGCGCGCTGGGGCTGAACCTGACCGTGTTCGTCTCGATCAAGACCAGCCAGCACAACGAGAAATGGACCCAGAGCCTGATCAATGCGGTCATGGCGCTGCCGAACGTGGTCGAGTTCCACCGCATGGCCGGCGACATCGACTACCTGCTCAAGGTGGTGGTCGAGGACATGGCGGCCTACGACCGCTTCTACCGCCGCCTGATCGGCGCGGTCGACCTGCTGGACGTCAGCGCCAGTTTCTCGATGGAAGTGATCAAGAGCACCACGGAATTGCCGCTGGACGCGCTCTAGGCGCGGGCGGCCGACGCGCTCCGTGCGGGACCGTCCCCAGGGGGGCGGCCGGTGGCAATCGGGCCCCGGCGCCGATGCGCAATTTTTTTCCCTGGCGCCGCCCTCCGGCGAATACAAATTTCTTTCGGGGTGTTGCGCGCGGCCCATCTCGCAATTCTTTTGCGCGCCAGGCGGCGTAGCATATCCGTCATTCCCGCCATGGGAATGAACCCGGGATATCAGAGGACCCTATGTCGTTGGCAGTACCCGCCGGCTGCGCCGGACTGGCGAAGACGCAACCCGCGTCGGTGGAAGATCTTTTGGTGGGATGGAACGGCACCGACGACCTGTGGGTGTTCGCCTATGGTTCCCTCATCTGGCATCCCGGTTTTGCCTGGCGCGAACGGCGCCTGGCCACGGTGCGCGGCTATCACCGCTCGCTTTGCCTTTGGTCGCACGACCACCGCGGCTCGCCCGACAACCCCGGGCTGGTGTTCGGCCTGGATCGCGGCGGCTGCTGCCGCGGCGTGGCATTTCAGATTGCCGCCTGCGACGTGCCGGAGGTGTTCGAGGCGCTATGGCGCCGCGAGATGGTCACCGGCGCCTACACGCCGCGCTGGCTGGCCTGCCACACCGAACAGGCGCCCGTGCGCGGACTGGTTTTCCTCTTGAACCGCGCCTGCCAGGAATACGCCGCCGACCTGAGCGACGACCGCCTGCTGGCATCGGTGCGCAACGCGGTTGGGCATTCAGGCCCGTGCCTGGATTACGTGGTGGAAACCGAAAAGGCGCTGCGCGCCCACGGCATTGACGATTGGCGCCTGGGCGAGCTGGTGCGCCGCCTGGGCATGCAGCCCTGCTGAAGGGCGGCGCGCCCGAGGCCGCCGAAGCGCCTTGCGGCGGGCGCCCGGGGCCGTTCCGCGGCGGCGCGCCGGGCCGTCAGAAGGCCCAGCGGCCGAACATGAACAGCACGTTGCCCGCGCCGCGCGAGCCGGGGATGTAGGTGGCGTACAGCATGGTGTCCTTGTAGCCGGCCGAGACCAGTGGCAGCACGCCGGGGAAGGGCACGTAGCTCATGATGTCGCGGCGCGCGGTCAGGAAGACCGTATAGCCGGCGCCCAGCCGGAAGTTCTCGCTGACCCGTCCGATCTTCAGGAAACCATAGCCGGCGATCGGCTCGACCTTGCTGTGCGAGTCCAGGAAGGCCATGGCGTACAGGCCCTGCCAGTCGCCGTCTTCGTCGTAGATGCTGCGGCCATAGCCGCCGCCCCAGGCCAGCTCGTTGAAGCTGTTGATCTTTTCGCGGCTGTACATGGCGCGGTTGTGCCACGCGTAGCCGCTGAAATAGAGGTCGTTGCCGCCTTCGGTCCAGATCTGGTCGAGGCGTTGACAGGCGGATTGGGCCCACGAGGGAAGGTTATCGCAGGCGTGCGCGGCGGCGCTGAAAGTGGAGAGCAGCAGGCAAAAAAGCGCTGCCCGGAAACGGGCGGTCATTGCGGGGACAGAAAATGATGACAACCCCGTTACTGTAACGGAGCGGCCGTCATATTGACTGTCATGTCGCTGTCAAACGAGTGTTCAGGACATCCGGTGAAACATTCGTGCGCGGGTCCGTTGCGGACGCGCTACAGCAGGAAAATCGTGGCCAGGCCCAGGAAGATGAAAAAGCCCAGCGAGTCTGTCGCGAAGGTCAGCAGGACCGAGGATCCCATGGCCGGATCTTTGCCGAAACGGGCCCGCACCATCGGCACCAGCACCCCGACCGACGCGCCGACCAGCATGTTGCAGACCATGGCGGCCATCATCACCAGCGCGATCGACAGGGAGTGCGAAATCACCCAGGCGAACAGGGCCGCAACCAGGCTGCCGCACAGGCCCACCATGAGGGTCACGAACAGTTCACGCTTGACCAGTTGCCACAGGTTGCGGCCGGTGATCCGGCCCATCGCCAGGGCGCGGATGATCAGCGTCATGGTCTGGTTGCCCGAGTTGCCACCGATGCCGGCGACGATGGACATCAGAAACGCCAGGATCACGATCTGACTGACCGTGCCCTCGAATTGCGAGGCCACGAACGAGGCCGTGGCGGCGGTACAGAGATTGAACAGCAGCCAGGGCGCACGGTTGCGCAGCGCGGTGCTGACCGGGGCGAAGATGTCCTCTTCCTGCAGACCGGCGCGCGACAGGGCCTGCTCCTGTGAGTCTTCGCGCATCACGTCGACCACGTCCGCAATGGTGACGCGGCCGATCAGGCGGCCCTGGTCGTCCATCACGGGCGCCGACACCAGGTCGTAGCGTTCGAATGCGCCGGCGGCGTCGGCGTCGGAGTCGAGCGGGTTGAGGGTCAGGAAGTCGGCGTTCATGACCGCGCGCACTTCGGTTTCGGGTTCGCTGACCAGCAGGCGCGACAGCGGCAGGATGCCTTGCAGCTTGTCCTGGCGGTCGACCACGAAGATCTGGTCGGTGTGGTCGGGCAGTTCGTGCAGGCGGCGCAGGTAGCGCAGCACCACTTCGAGCGTGACGTCCTCGCGCACCCGGACCATTTCGAAGTCCATGATGGCGCCGACGCTGTCCTCCGGATAGCCCATCGCTTCCAGCAGTTGCGCGCGCTCTTCCTCGGTCAGGCCTTTCTGGACCTCGGCCACCACGTCCGGCGGCAGGTCGGGCGCCAGGTCCGCCAGTTCGTCGGCGTCCATGTTGCCGGTGGCGGCCACCAGGTCCTGGCGGTCCATCGCCTCGATCAGCGACTCGCGCACCCAGTCCTCGACCTCGAGCAGCACGTCGGCGTCGTGCTCGGGGCTGACCAGCTTCCAGATCGCCTGGCGTTCATCCTTGGGCAGCGATTCGAGGATGAAGGCGATGTCCGCGGGATGCAGGCCGTCCAGCAGGGTCTTGAGCTCGGCCTCGTGCTGGCGGTGCACCAGGTCTTCGACCAGGTTGGCCTTGGCGTCGCCTTCTTCCTGGCGATGCACCAGGTCGGCCACCAACTGTTGGCGGCGCAGGCGCTCCTGGACTTCCGCCAGGGCGTGCTGCGCGTCTTCCGGGTCGAGGCGGCGGGGCGTCGCGGGCGGTTTCTGCGCGGCGGCGGACTGCGTCATGCGATACGGCTCAAAGAATGGGGAGAGGGCGGCTGCGCCGCGCTTCGTCGGTGGCGACGTAGGTCAGCGTGGCTTCGGTGACCTTGACGACTTCGGCATCCAGGCGCTGGCGCTCCGCGTAGACCTCGACCGAGACGGTGATGGAGGTCTTGCCGGTCTTGACGATGGAGGCATAGAAGCTGAGCAGGTCGCCCACGAACACGGGTTGCTTGAACTGGAACGCATTGACGGCGACGGTGGCGACCCGGCCGGCCGCGCGGCGGGCAGCGGGAATCGAGCCGGCGATGTCGACCTGGGACATGATCCAGCCGCCGAAAACGTCCCCGTGGATGTTGGCGTCCGCCGGCATTGGCATGACGCGCAATACCGCGTCGCGATTGGCGGGCAAAGTCGTGAAGGGGGTTTTGGTGCTGGAGGTCATGCGGCCGGCTCCAATGCAAGGCAACCAGCCGATTATGCAGGAAAAACGTGGCGCCGGCGCGGGCCGGCGCCACGTCGGGACGCTTTATCGAAGCGCCCGCGGATCAGGACGCCAGCTTGACGATGCCGTAGCCGCCGACCAGCAGCCAGACGTACAGGATCAGGCCCAGCGCCATCACGCGCGGACCGGCCTTGCGGATGTTGGCGAAGCGCGTTTCGATGCCCAGCGCGGTCATGGCCATGGTCAGGGCGAAGACGTCCAGGCGGCGGATGGCGGCGACGACGTCCGCCGGGATGATGTTCAGCGAGTTGATGATGGCCAGGGCCAGGAAGCCGACCGCGAACCAGGGAATGGGCAGCTTGGCGCCCTTGGCGTTGCCGCCGGCGTGGCTGGCGGCGCTGCGCAGGTACAGGCCGAGGATCAGCAGCACCGGCACCAGCAGCGCGACGCGGGTCATCTTGACGATGGTGGCGACTTCCGTGGTGGCGGGGTCGATGTTGCTGGCCGCGCCCACCACCTGCGCCACTTCGTGGATGGTGCCGCCGATGTAGATGCCCAGCGCCTGGGTGTCGAAAGGCAGCCAGCCGGCGTGGTACAGCACCGGGTACAGGAACATCGACAGCGTGCCGAACAGCACCACCGTGGCCACCGCCACGGCGCTCTTGTGCGGCTGCGCCCGCAGGGTCGGCTCGAAGGCCAGCACGGCGGCCGCGCCACAGATGGCGCTGCCGGCGGCCGTCAGCATGGCGGTGTCGCGGTCCAGCCCGAGCAGGCGCTGGCCGACCCAGGTGCCGATCAGCAGCGTGCCCACCACCACCGCCACCGAGACCGCCAGGCCCGGCAGGCCGACGGCGGCGATCTGCTGGATGCTGATGTTCAGGCCATAGAAGGCCACGGCGATGCGCAGCAGGCGGCGCGCGGTGAAGTTGACGCCCACGCCCCAATCGACCGGCATGGTGCCGCGCAGGAAGTTGCCGTACAGCATGCCGCACACGATACCGACCACCAGCGGCGAGAAACCGAGCTGGCGGATGGCGGGCAGGTCCGCCAGTTGCATCACCGCGGCCGACATCAGGCCGACGAACAGCACGCCGTTGAGCTTGTCGCGCCAGGGCGTGGCCGCGGCGGCCGCGGCGGGCGGCGCGGCAGGGGCGGCATGGTGGGGGGCGGTGGTGCTGGCGGTGCTCATGGCGGGCCTTCGTGCATATCTAAATAACTAGGCGAAATATTAATTTCATGGTCGTTATTTGGAAAATTTTCATTTTTGATATGAAATATCGGAAATTCTGATAATACGGCTGCCGCCGCCCGGACCGCCCATGACCCCCGATCAATTGCTCACCTTCGCCACGGTGGCCGATGCCGGCAATATCAGCCGCGCGGCGCAGCAACTGCACCTGTCACAGCCGGCCGTGTCGGGCCAGTTGCGCGCCTTGCAGGAATGGTTCGGCGAGCCGCTGTACCGCCGCAGCGGCCACGGCATCGCCCTGACCGAAGCGGGCGAGCGCCTTGCCGAGCAGGCGCGGCAATTGCGCCAGGTGTACCGCCAGGCGCAGGCGGTGCGGGAGTCCTGGCGCGGCCTGGAGACCGGCGCGCTGCGCCTGGGGGCCAGCACCACGCCCGCCAGCTACCTGTTGCCCGCCCTGGTGGCGGATTTCCGCCAGGCGTTTCCGGCGGTCAGCCTGCACCTGTCCGATGGCAACACGCGCGAGATCGTAGAGCGCCTGCCCGCGCTGGACCTGGCGTTCATCGAGGGCGACGTGCCGACGGGCCTGCCGGCCGATACCGCGGTGCACGCGTGGCGGCAGGACGAGGTGGTGGCGATCGTGCGGGCCGACCACGCGCTGGCCGGCAAGGGCGCGGTGACGCTGCGCGACCTGGCGCAGTCGGCGCTGGTGATGCGGGAACCGGGCTCAGGCGTGCGGCGGCTGGTCGAGCGCGCGTTCGCCGACGCCGGCCTCGCGCCGTCGATCGGGCTGGAACTGGCGGGGGTGGAGGGGGTGAAGCAGGCGGTGCGCGCCGGGCTCGGCGTGGGCTTCGTGTCGGCCATGTCGATGCGGCACGAGGATGGCGCGTTGGCGGCCTTGCGGCTGTTGCCGCGTCCGCTGACGCGCACGCTGAGCATCCTGGTGCCGCACGCGGATGCCGCCGCCCGCGCCGCCCAGCGCTTCCTGGCGATGTGCCAGGCGGTGCGGACGGCGCAGGCGGGCGACTTCTAGCGGCGCGTCAGGCCTTGGCCAAGCGCTTGAGCGCCAGTTGCACCCAGTAGGTGCCGCCCAGCGGCAGCAGGTCGTCGTTGAAGTCGTAGCTGCCGTTATGCAGCATGCAGGGGCCCAGGCCATGGCCGGCGGCGCGGTGGTCGCCGACGCCGTTGCCGATCCAGACGTAGCAGCCGGGCAGTTCCTGCAGCATGAAGGCGAAGTCCTCGGCGCCCATGGTGGGCTGCACGTGGTCGTTGACCTTGTCGGCGCCGACGATGTCGCGCATGACCTCGGCACAGAACGCGGCTTCGTCGGGATGGTTGATGGTGGGCGGGTAGTTGCGCTGGAAGGTGAACTCCACCTCGCAGTCCATGGCGGCGCAGGTGTGGCGCGCGATCTCTTCCATACGGCGTTCGATCAGGTCCAGCACCTCCAGCGTGAAGGTGCGCACGGTGCCGCGCAGCTCGGCGTGATTGGGCACCACGTTGTCGGCGCTGCCGGCGTGGATCTGCGTGATGCTGAGGACCGCGGCGTCGAGCGGATTGCGGTTGCGCGTGATGATGGTCTGCAGCGATTGCGCCAGTTGCACCGCCGCCATCACCGGGTCGATGCCCAGGTTGGGCATGCCTGCATGGGTGCCCTTGCCCTTGACCACGATGGAGAATTCGTTGCTGGAGGCCATGATGGGGCCGGCGGTCACGCCGAACTGGCCGGGCGCCATGCCGGGCCAGTTGTGCATGCCGAACACGGCTTCCATCGGGAAGCGGGTGAACAGGCCGTCGTCGATCATGCGCTTGGCGCCGCCGCCGCCTTCCTCGGCGGGCTGGAAGATCACGTACACCGTGCCGGCGAAGTCGCGGTGCTGCGACAGGTAGCGAGCGGCGGCCAGGAGCATGGCGGTATGACCGTCGTGGCCGCAGGCGTGCATCTTGCCGGCGTGCTTGCTGGCGTGGGCGAAGGTGTTGGCTTCCTGCATCGGCAGGGCGTCCATGTCGGCGCGCAGGCCGACGGCGCGTTCGCCGGGACGGTCGCCGCGGATGATGCCGACCACGCCGGTGCCGCCCAGGCCGCGATGGATTTCAATGCCCCATTCTTCGAGCTTGGCCGCGACCACGTCGGCGGTGCGGAATTCCTCGAACGCCAATTCGGGATGCGCGTGGATGTCGCGTCGGATCTGGGAGATATCGTCGCGCCAGGCAACGATGGGATCGAGCAGTTTCATGGAAAGAATCAGGCGGAATATGGGAACGCAACAAGGTTATCATCAATCAAAAACCAATTTAATGGAGACAAACACCATGACCCGTCCGTGGCTTGCCCATTACCCGAAAGGCGTGCCCGCCGATATCTCCATCGACGGCTACACCTCGCTGACCGACCTGCTGGACCGGGCCTGCAAGCAGTACGCGACCCGCATCGCCTGCACCGCCATGGGCAGCGACATCACCTATGCGGAGCTGGACGCGCACGGCCGCGGGTTCGCCGCCTGGCTGCAAAGCCTGGGGCTGCCCAAGGGGTCGCGGGTCGCGTTGATGATGCCCAACGTGCCGGCCTACCTGGTGGCGCTGCTGGGCACGCTGCGAGCCGGACACGCGGTGGTCAACGTCAATCCGCTGTATACCCCCGATGAACTGCAACGACAGTTGCAGGACAGCGGCGCGGCGGTCATCGTCATCCTTGAGAATTTTGCCCACACGCTGCAGAGCGTGTCGGACCGCGGCCAGCTCAAGCACGTGGTGGTGACCGGGCCGGGCGACCTGCTGGGCGGCCTGAAGGCGCCGCTGGTGAACCTGGCGGCGCGCTACATCAAGAAACTGGTGCCGGCGTGGCACATCGAGGGCGCGCAGATGCTGTCGAAGGTGCTGGCCTCGGGGGCGGGCCTGCCGTTCACCGCGCCGGCCATTTCGATGGACGACCTGGCCGTGCTGCAGTACACCGGCGGCACCACCGGCGTGCCCAAGGGCGCGATGCTGACGCATCGCAACCTGACCTCCAATGTGATGCAGATGGAAGCGGTGGCCTCGCCCGCGCTGCATGACCTGGCGGCGCGGCAGGTCACGATCCTGAGCGCGTTGCCGCTGTATCACGTGTTCGCCATGACGGTCTGCGGCCTGTACGGGCTGCACGCCGGCATGCGCAACGTGCTCATCATCAATCCGCGCGACCAGCCGTCGCTGATCGGCGCGTGGCGCAAAACGCCCATCAACGTGTTCCCGGGCGTCAATACGCTGTTCAATGCGCTGGTCCACAACGAGGACTTCGCCAAGCTGGATTTCTCCGGCCTGCGGCTGACGCTGGGCGGGGGCATGGCGGTGCAGCAGGCGGTGGCCGAGCGCTGGCTCAAGGTCACCGGGAGGCCGCTGGTCGAAGGCTATGGCCTGTCCGAAACCTCGCCGGTGGCCACGGTCAATCCGACCGATACCGATGCGTATTCGGGCTCGATCGGGCTGCCGCTGCCCTCCACCGACGTCGCCATCCTGGATGACGAGGGCCACGAGGTGGCGCTGGGCGAGCGCGGCGAGGTCTCCATCCGCGGGCCGCAGGTCATGGCGGGCTACTGGCAGAAGCCGGAAGAGACCCGCCAGGCGATGACCGCCGACGGCTTCTTCCGCACCGGCGATATCGGCATCATGGACGACAAGGGCTATACGCGCATCGTCGACCGCAAGAAGGACATGATCACCGTGTCGGGTTTCAAGGTCTATCCGAACGAGGTCGAGGCGGCGGTGTCGCAGATGCCGGGCGTGCTCGAATGCGCCGCCATCGGGGTGCCGGACGGGCATTCGGGCGAGGCCGTCAAGGTCTTCGTGGTGAAGAAGGATGCCTCGCTGACCGAGGCCCAGGTGCAGCAGTGGTGCAAGGACAAGCTGACCGGCTACAAGCGGCCGCGCTTCGTCGAGTTTCGCGACGAGTTGCCCAAGAGCAACGTCGGCAAGATCCTGCGGCGCGAACTGCGTCCGGACGCCGAGGCCGCGGCGCCGCAGGGCCAGGCGGCCTGAGCGCGCGCGGCGTGGGGACGGCCGGGCCTCAGCCCGGCTGGTCCAGGTGGGGGGCGATCATCTCGTGCAGGGCGCGCTCGATGTCGGGGTTGCCGGCCACGACGCGTCCGCCGATGGGCCAGGAGTCCTGCTGGTGCATGTCGCTGCAGGCGCCGCCGGCTTCGCGCACGATCAGCGTGCCCGCGGCCACGTCCCAGGGCGCCAATCCCATTTCCCAATAGCCGTCATAGCGGCCGCAGGCGGTCCATGCCAGATCCAGCGCGGCCGCGCCCATGCGCCGCACGCCGCGGGCTCGGTTGATGGCGTCATGCAGCATCGGCATGTATTGGCTGGCGAAGGAAAAATCACGGAAGGGAAAGCCCGTCGCCAGCACGGCGTCGTCCAGCGTGCGGGTGCGCGAGCAACTGATGCGCCGGCCATTGAGCCAGGCGCCCAGGCCGTACACGGCGGTGAACAGTTCTTCGCGGCAGGGATCGTAGACCACGCCCGCCACGGGCGTGTCGCGCGCCAGGCGTTCGGTGGGGGATACCGCGGTGCCGGCATGCGCGATGAGCGCGATCGAGACGGCGTAGTGCGGAATGTCGTGCAGGAAATTGGTGGTGCCGTCGAGCGGGTCGATGTACCAGGTGGCGGCGCCCTGCGCCTGGCCGCCGGTCTCTTCGGCGACGATGCCGAACTTGGGCGTGCGCGCCTGCAATTGTTCGATGATCGCGGCCTCGGCCTCGCGATCGGCCTGGGACACGAGATCGTTGCGCGCCTTGCGATCGATCACGAGGTCGGCGCGATGATGCGCGTAGGATTGCAGGATGGCCGCGCCGGCGTGGGCTGCCGTGACCGCGGCGTCAAGCGCGGCGCACAGGTCTACGGGCGAGGCGAGCGAGCGGGGCGGGTCATAGGTTTCCATGAAACCAGTGTAAGCCCACCCATGCGTCAAATCCGTGGCGACGCGGCAAAAGCCCGCGTGCCCGTGGCG
Organism: Achromobacter dolens; assembly: GCF_902859745.1. Taxonomy (GTDB): domain Bacteria; phylum Pseudomonadota; class Gammaproteobacteria; order Burkholderiales; family Burkholderiaceae_B; genus Achromobacter; species Achromobacter dolens. Next base: position 46,153 of record NZ_CADIJW010000001.1, read on the forward strand.
CATATCCAACGCAGCCGGCTGCGCCAGCCGATAATCCTTCTTTTCCGATCGCCGCCGTTTTCATGTCCTCGTCCTATGCGCCCCTGACCCCCGCCGTCGCTGAATTCGATGCCCAGGGCCGGCTGTACAGCCCGGTCTATGGCGACGTCTATCACTCGCCGTCGGGCGCGTTGGGCCAGGCGGAACACGTTTTCCTGCGGGGCAACGGCCTGCCGGAACGCTGGCGCGGTCGCGGCGCCTTCACCGTCTGCGAGACCGGTTTCGGCCTGGGCCTCAATTTCCTGGCGTTGTGGCGCGCCTGGCGCGACGATCCACAGCGTTCGCGCACCCTGCACGTGGTGTCGCTGGAGGCGCATCCATTCGGCGGCGAAGACCTGCGAGCCTTGCTGGCGCGCCATGCGCCCGAGCCCGTGGCTGCGCTGGCGACGCAACTGGCGGCCCAGTGGCCGGCCTTGCTGCCCGGCCTGCACCGGCTGGAATTCGAGGGCGGCGCGGTGACGCTGACGCTGGGTTTCGGCGACGCGCAGGTGTTGGCGCCGCGGCTCGCCGCGCGAGTCGATGCGTATTTCCTCGACGGTTTCGCACCCGAACGCAACCCGCGCATGTGGCAGGCCGCCTTGCTCAAGGACCTGGCGCGGCTGGCCGCGCCGCAGGCCACGGTGGCCACCTGGGCCTGCACGGGTGAACTGCGCCAGGCCCTGCGCGATGCGGGGTTCGACGTGCGGCGGGCGCCGGGCTATGGCGGCAAATGGCACATGACGGTAGGCGCGGTGGCGGTCGGCGCCGACGCCGCGCCGGCCGCCACGGCCGACCCTGGCCGCCATGCGCTGGTGGTGGGGGCGGGCCTGGCGGGGGCGGGCATTGCGCAGTCCCTGGCGCTGCGGGGCTGGCGGGTAACAGTGCTGGATGCGGCGCTGGCGGGGGGCGCGCTGGCCCATGCCGGCCACACCGCGGCTGCGCTGACGCCGGTGCTGGCGCGCGACGACAATGCGCGCGCGCGCCTGTCGCGCGCCGGCAGTGCACGCGCCCGGGCGCGTTGGGCCGGGCTGGCCGGCGGCGCCGCGCCGATCCGGTGCGGGACCGTGCAATTGGAACGTGACGCCGGGCGCGCCGCCGCGCTGGAGGAAACCCTGTCGGTGCTGGCGTTTCCGCGTGACTGGGTGCGCGCGGTCAGCCGCGACGAGGCCAGCGCGCTGGCCGGATTGCCGCTGGCGCGCGGCGGTATTTTCTTCGGGCAGGGCATGCTGGTGCAGCCCGCCCAGTTGATTCCGGCCTTGCTGGCGACGCCCGGCGTGCGCGTGGCGGCGGGGACGGTGGCGCGGGTGGCGCCGGACGGCACGGGTTGGCGCGCGCTCGACGCCGCCGATGCGGAGCTGGCGCGGGCCGATGTCGTGATCCTGGCCAACGCCTTCGGCGCCCAGGGTGTGCTGGCGGCCAGTGGCCTGCTGGCGCCGCTGCCGCGGGTAGCGCAGATGCATGCGCTGGCAGGCGAGGTCACACTGATACCGGCCGCGGCGCTGGGCGGCGGTCCGCGTTGCGTGGTCGGGGGCGAGGGCTACCTATTGCCGGACACTGGCGCGGGTTGTGTGGCGGGCAGTACGTACGTGCATGGCGCCAGCGAGGCGTGTATCGGCGCCGAAGGCCAGCGCGTGACGTTGGACAAGGCGGCGGGATTGCTCAGCAGCGGCGACTTTCCCGCCTTCGACGCGCTCGTGCCTGGCACGCTGCCGGGCTGGGCGGGGTGGCGGGCGGTGTTGCCGGGGCGCCTGCCCGCCGTGGGCGAGCTGGCCCATGCGCCGGGGTTGTGGTTGGCGGCGGGCTACGCGTCGCGCGGGTTGTCCTGGTCCGCGTTGATGGGGGACCTGGTTGCGGCCCGGCTTTGCGGCGAGCCGTCACCTCTTGAAACCGATCTGTCCCGGTTGATCGCCCCACGCTGAAAAAAACTTCCGGGGCGTGCAGAACCCGGAGCGGGGTGGCGTAGAATTGTGGCAAATGCCAGGATTTGGCGCCAAATGAACCCGCGTTGGGCGCAGGTTTGGTGTTCCGGTGGCGCTCTGGCGATGACTTGCGGGGGGCCAGCCGGGGGCTTTGCGACCCCTTTTTTCGGATGATATCGCCATCCAAAAGAGGGACTGAGTTTATTTCAAAGCTCAAATCCGTCAAAATAGCGTCTTTTGATGGTTTTTGGCTTAAGCCGGGGGATGCTCTGTGCCGCCCAAGTTCGACTTTGCCCATACTACCCAGCTCGACAACATCGAGCTGCTGACGTCCCGCCCCAGTCGCATCGATTTCGACGCGGGCGATGGGTTGCACCTGGTAGTCGAGGCGCATGCGCCTGGTGTGTTCCGCCTGCGCTGCGGCGAGGCGAACCACCTTACCGATGACAAACCCGGCGCGCGCGCGCGCGCCGTGGCCGAGATGCTGCTCGCGCGCCAGGAGGCGGTGGGCGAGGCCGCCATCGCCCCGCGCGAAGGCGGGGACGGTTGGCGCATCACCCAGGGCGACGTGGCCCTGGAGCTCCAATCCAACCCGGTGCGCTTTGCGCTCTACCGCAATGAAGAGCGGGTGTTCGAGTCCGAGGTTTCCGCGCATACGCCCGCATTCGGGCACAACGCGCTGGACCAGGCCGACGCCGCGGCCTGGACGGCGGGCTTTACCCTGCTGCCGGGCGAGCGGGTGTACGGTCTGGGCGAAACCCCGGGCGATCTGAACCGCCGCGAAGAATCCGTGGTCTCCGACGATCCCGAGCATCGCGCCCTGCCGCTGGCATGGAGCCCGCGCGGCTGGGGGCTGTACGTCAACACGATGCGCCGCGTCGAGCACGCGGTTGGCACGGCGCCGGCCGATTCGGCCTACGTCGTCAGCGTCGACGACGTGGTGCTGGATGTGTTCCTGTTCGCCGGCGAGCCCGCCGAAATCCTCAACCAGTACACCGCCCTGACCGGCCGCGCCGGCCAGCCGGTGCTGTGGGCGATGGGCGCGTGGCTGCAGCAGGCCAGCGGCGAGATGCCGACACAGACCGTGGCCCTGCTGGGCCGCATGCGCGAAAACCAGATTCCGGTGGATGCCGTGACCCTGGCGCAGCCGGCGGCCTGGGGCTTCCAGGCCGACAAGACCGTGTTCGAATGGGACGCCCAGCGCTTCCCCGATGCCAAGCAGATGCTGGCGCTGTTCCACAAGCACAACGTGCATGTGGCGGCGTCGGGTTTCCCGGGTGTCATCAAGACCAGCCCGCTGTTCGAGGAACTCGAAGACCGCGGCTGGCTGCTGACGCGCGAAGATGGCTCGGCGCAGGTGTTCGACGGCAATGCCGCCACCTCGGGCCAGCCCTACGGTCTGCTGGACCTGACCTACCGCGACATTTACAACCTCTGGGTCGAGCGACATCGCCAACTGGTCGAGGACGGCCTGGACGCGCCGGCCTGCGACGCCCAGATCGCCATTCCCGATGGCGTCTCCGCCCGCAACGGCGAGACCGGCCCCGCGCTGCGCAGCATGTATCCGCTGCTGGTGCGCCGCGCGTTGTTCGACGCCGTCGCCGGCCTGAAAGTGCCGCCCGAGGGCGTGGTGCCCAGCACCGACCTGTTCCCGGCCGCGCAACGGCTGCCGTGGCAGGTTGGCCCGCAGGTCGACAACACCTGGGAAGGCCTGCGCCATACCCTGCGCACCGCGCTGTCGATCGGCGCCTCGGGCCTGCCGGTCCAGGTGCACGGCATTGGCACCGGTTCGCGCGGCACGGCCGACATGACGCCCGAGCTGTACCTGCGCTGGCTGACCGCCGGCGTGTTCTCGGCCAATTTCTCGTTCCAGGGCGTCGCCGGCCTGCTGCCGTGGGACTTCGGCGACGAGACCCTGGCGCACGTCAAGACCTGGATGCAGTGGCGCTACCGCCTGGTGCCCTACGTGCTGGGCGCCATCGAGGACGCTGCCCGCACCGGGCTGCCGGTGCAGCGCTCCATGGCGCTGTCGTTCCCCAACGACCCGCATGCCCACGAATGGGATCTGCAGTACCTGCTCGGCCCGGCCCTGCTGGTGGCGCCGATCACCGCGCCGGGCAAGCAGGTGCGGGTGTACCTGCCCAAGGGCGAGGCCTGGTGGGACCTGAACACCGGTCATCGCTACGAAGGCGGCACCACCTGGACCATCGATTGCGAGCTGGGCCAGTTCCCGGTGTTCGGCCGCGAAGGGCACATGCTCTGTCTCGGCCCGGCCGCGCAGCACACCGGTGAATTCAATTCGGCCCGCATCCTCGACGAGGTCTGGATGTTCGGCATGCCGGTGCACAACCCGGTGGTCATGCGCAACAAGATCCGCGTCATGCAGATGCAGGGCTCCAGCTACATCAAGGGGCTGGAAGGCCTGCGCATTTCGCCGTCCGAGGGTCTGGAGGTCAAGCGCCGCGGCGCGGAAGTCCGTATTTCGCGCGCTCGCTGAGCCAGGCGGGGCCGGTTCGCCGGCCGCCGATGAAAAAGGGCAGTCAGGAAGGCTTTCCTTCCCGACTGCCCTTTACGTCTTTGCGCGGACGCATCTTATATTACTGTTAGTTATTAAAAATGGAAAAAACGGTCGTTCTCTTTAGAAGAGAAAAGATACAAAATCGCTTGCCATGATTCAGATCGAGAACCTATCCAAGACCTACGCCACGCCGCACGGCCAGTTCCAGGCGCTGCGTGGCATCAACCTGCACATCCAGCAGGGCGAGGTCTTCGGCATCATCGGCCCCAGCGGGGCCGGTAAAAGCACGCTGGTCCAGTGCATCAACCTGCTGGAGCGTCCCAACGAGGGCTCCATCGCCATCGGCGGCCAGGCGCTGACCGGGCTGAGCGAGGCGCAACTGCGCGCGCAGCGCCGCCGCATCGGCATGGTGTTCCAGGGCTTCAACCTGCTGTCGCGCCGCACGGTGTACGGCAACGTGGCGCTGCCGCTGGAAATCGCCGGCGTCGCCAAGAGCGAGATCCCGGCCCGCGTCGAACGCCTCCTGGCGCTGGTGGGCCTGGAGCACCTGCGCGACCGTTATCCCAGCCAGATCAGCGGAGGCCAGAAGCAGCGCGTCGGCATCGCGCGCGCCCTGGCCAACAATCCGGACGTGCTGCTCAGCGACGAGGCCACCTCCGCGCTCGATCCCGAGACCACCCACAACATCCTGGCGCTGCTGCGCGACATCAACCGCAAGACCGGCGTGACCGTGGTCATGATCACGCACCAGATGGAAGTGGTGCGCGAGGTCTGCGACCGCGTGGCCGTGCTGTCGCAGGGCGAAGTGGTCGAGATGGGCAGCACCCGCGAAGTGTTCGCGCAGCCGCGCCACGAAGTGACCCGCGCCATGGTGTCGGCCGCGACGGCGTCGGACCTGACCGACGCCACGCTGGCCGCCGTCAAGCAGCGCATCGAGGCGCTGGCCGCCGCCAAGCCGGGCCAGGCCGTGCGCCTGCTGCGCCTGTCGCTGACCGGCACCGACGCGTCGGGCTCGTTCCTGTCCGACCTGTCGACGCAGTATTCGCTGGACGTGGGCCTGGTGCAGGCGCGCGTCGAAGACATCCAGGGCGTGGCCGTCGGCACGATGTTCGTGCTGGCCCAGGGCGCGCCCGCCGCGGTCAAGGACGCCATCGCCGCGTTGACCGCCCGTGACATCACCGTTGAAGAAATCGCTCATGAGCCCGCAACTGATCGACCTGCTTATTACGTCGCTGCTTGACACCCTGCTGATGGTGGGCGTGGCCAGCGCCATCGCGGTGCTGGTCGGCATTCCGCTGGGCGTGATCCTGACCGTCACCGCGCGCGGCAACATGCTGGAGAACCAGGCCGTCAACCACGCGCTGGGCGCGGTCATCAACGCCACCCGCTCGGTGCCGTTCGTGATCCTGATGGTCGCCATCATTCCGTTCACGCGCCTGGTGGCGCAGACCTCGATCGGCACCACCGCCGCCATCGTGCCGCTGTCGGTGGCCGCGATCCCGTTCATGGCGCGCATCGCCGAGAACGCCATGCGCGAAGTCGATCCGGGCCTGATCACGGCTGCGCGCGCCATGGGCGCCTCGCCGATGCAGATCATCATGAAGGTGCTGCTGCCCGAGGCGCTGCCCGGCCTGATCGCCGCCACCATCGTCACCGTGGTCAGCCTGATCGGCTACTCGGCCATGGCCGGCGCCATCGGCGGCGGCGGCCTGGGCGACCTGGCCATCCGCTACGGCTACCAGCGCTTCCAGTCCGACGTGATGGCCGCCGTGGTCATCGTGCTGATCGTGCTGGTGCAACTGATCCAGAGCCTGGGCGACCGCTACGTGCGCCGCATCTCGCATCGTTGATCACACCGAACATTCTTCTCCTCCTTCCGACATCCGGGAAATTCGCAACATGAGCATCAAGGTTTTGAAGTCGCTGGCCGCGTTCGCCCTCGGCGCCGCCGTATTCGCCCAGCCCGCGCTGGCCCAGGACAAGCCCCTGAAGGTTGGCGTCACCGCCGGCCCGCACGCCCAGATCTTCGACGTGGTCAAGCAGGAAGCCGCCAAGCAGGGCCTGAATATCCAGGTGATCGAGTTCACCGACTACGTGCAGCCCAACGTCGCGCTGGCCTCGGGCGACCTGGATCTGAACAGCTACCAGCACCAGCCGTACCTGGACAACGCCAACGCCGACCGCGGCTACAAGCTGGTCAGCATCGCCAAGACCGTGATCTTCCCGATCGGCATCTACAGCAAGAAGATCAAGTCGCTGTCCGAGCTGAAGGAAGGCGCCCGCATCGCGCTGCCGAACGACCCGACCAACGGCGGCCGCGCCCTGTTGCTGCTGCAGGCCAATGGCCTGATCAAGCTGCGTCCGGAAGCCGGCCTGAAGGCCACCCCGATCGACGTCATCGAGAACCCGAAGAAGCTGCGCTTCATCGAACTGGACGCCGCCCAGTTGCCGCGTTCGCTGGACGACACCGACGCTTCGGCCGTGAACACCAACTTCGCGCTGGAAGCGGGCCTGAACCCGGCCACCGACGCCATCGCCCAGGAATCGCCCAACTCGCCGTACGCCAACGTGCTGGTGGTGCGTGAAAAGGACAAGGACCGTCCCGAGTTCGCCAAGCTGGTCAGCATCTACCACAGCCCCGCCGTGAAGCAATTCATCGAGACCAAGTTCAAGGGCGCGGTGGTGGCTGCCTGGTAAGCCAGGTTCGCCTCCCCGATGCAGAACGGCCGCGCAAGCGGCCGTTTTCCGTTGAGGCGGGCCGAACGGCCGTTTCACGGTCCCGCCGCAGCGCGGGTCGCGTGCAGCGGCGCCGCTGGCGGACAGCGATCGTTCCGGCGTGGAGGCATCCTGGCCTCTATTTTTTGACAAGGTCCACGAAATCAGCCATAATTTTGGGCTTCGGTCGGGCTGATAGCTCAGTCGGTAGAGCAGCGGACTTTTAATCCGTTGGTCGCGAGTTCGAGTCTCGCTCAGCCCACCACCCCGAATTCTCGCTTGAGCCCAAGCTCTCCATCCCCCGGGGAGCTTGATGCCATGGCACCCAAAGACGCCGCTTTCGAAGCGGCGTTTTTTTTGCGCGGCTCTTCGCCTGGAGCCGCGCCGGTATCCGAGTACCGGTGCTCCCCGGCGGGCCGCTGCGCGGCGCGCCGCTTCAGGATTCGCGACCGACCCTTGGGCTCTGATCGAGCCGCCTCCCGCCGATCGACCGATCTGGCCGCAATGGCCATCGTGGTGTGCGGGGCGATTCCGCAGCCGTTGTTGATCGGCCACTTTCTTGCGGATGAATCAGATTCCCGGGAAAGAGCGGTTTCCTTTTATCTGAATATCACGCCATCTGAGCAGCTCGACGGAAATAATTCGAGCTGAAAATATCATTATTGGAAATGGCTTCGGATAATATAAGACCAAGCCGCGGTTTTATAAATATCTATGTGTTTTATTTGTCCTGCTTCCCGCAATAATAATTATTAGAGTGCGGCGTGCGCATTGACATTCGATTGCTCCATCGAAATTAATACCTATGGCGTTACGCATGACGCGTGTGCCGCAAGTGCTCTAATTCATTAGCCAAATCGCCTCGATTCTCGCGAAGGAATCGTGCCGGCGGGGTTATTTCCTTGCTGAATGCACGTAGCGATTTCAATTGGAATCGCGGGATTTCATCCAGGTGGAAATAATGGCTTGCAGGGCCGTTTTTTTGTCGTCGTAATAATGAAAAAATATAAAACTGAAATGCAGGCGGGGTGCAATGCCGATTGGCAAATGCACCGATGCGCAACGATTGCTGTGTCCGTAATGGATACGGGTACGTCATGGTCGTCCTGATGTCCGGGGCGGGCCGATCCCGGTCATGGGGAGCAATGCGCTGGTGCGCGGGCGCCGTCGTCGCGATGGCCCTGGTCGCGACGGGCGGCACGGCCGGGGCCGGTGTGACCGGCGGCAAGACAGCGTCGGTTGGCGCGCCCGCGGGTGCCTCCGGGCCCGGGGAGGCTCCCATCACACTGCAGGCCCTGGTCGAGGCGGCGATGCGCGGCCATCCGCTCGCGCGTGGCGCGCTGCAGGAGCTGGACGCGGCCAAGGTCGACGTGGACGCGGCCCGGCGGCGCTGGTGGCCTTCGGCGTCCCTGGTCATGGAGTCGCACTCGACTTCCGTCAACTCGCCCGCATCGCGGGGCGCCCAACTCGAGCAGACGCTATGGGATGGCGGCCAGATCAATGCCAATATCGACCGGGCGCGCGCGGATGTGAGCAAGAGCGAGGCGCGGGTCACATGGCAGCGCCAGCAACTGGCGCTGCAGGTCATCGGCGCCTGGCAGTCGCTGATCAGCGCCCGAGACCGGATTGCCATTTCCGAGGCAACCATGACCCGGCTGCGCGGCTACGAAGCCCAGATGCGCCGCCGGGTGGCGGCCGATGCTTCGCCGGCGGTCGACATCGAATTGGCGCTGTCGCGCCTGCGGCAGACGGAAGTCGACCTGACGACGGCGCGTTCCGCCCTGCGGCTGGCGGCACAACGGATCGAGCAATTGTCGGGCGTGGCCGGGCTGGACGCTGAGGCCGACACGCTGGCCGCGTGGCCCGACGCGCAGCAGGTCAAAGACGTTTCGGCCCGCTTGCTGGCGGAAGACGTCGGCGCCCAGGCATGGGACAGCGCGGCCGTGAAAATGGCGCAGGGCGATGTGGCCGTCATGCGGGCCCAGCTCGACGCCAAGTCGGCGCAACGTTGGCCGACGGCCTACCTGCGCGTCAACCGCCCATTGGGCGATGCCTATCCGGGCGCGCGCACCGACCGTGGCGTATCCGTGTTCGTGGGCCTGCGCTATACGCCGGGCGCAGGGTTCTCGACCGGTGTCGAGGCCGATGCCCTGCGCGAGCGCGTGTCGGCGGCAAGCATGGCCGTGGACGCGGCCTGGCTCGAACAGCGGGAGGCGATGCTCGGCGATATCGATCAGATCGCGGCGGCCGAGAATCAGTTGGCGGCGCTGGAGAGCGCCGTCACCGGCTCGCAGCACGTGCTCGACTCCTATTCCCGTCAGTTCACCGCCGGACGCAAGACCTGGATCGACCTGTTGAATGCCGTGCGGGAACTGGCGCAGAACCAGTACGCCCGGGCCGACTCGCAGGCCGCGCTGGCCGCGGCCGCCTATCGCCTGCAGGTGCGCCTGGGCGCGACGGAGCTGGCGCCGTGAGCGCCGTCCCCAAGATGGAGCCGCTGGAGTCGCTGGCCTGGGCATTGAACCGGCTGGCCACGTTGCAGGGCGCGGTGCTGGATCCGCTGCAATTGCGGTCCGGCCTGCGTCAATGCGCCGGCGTCCAGCATCCCGCCGAGTTGCTGGTTCTGTTGTGCCGCCTGTTGGGGGTGGGGACGCCGCAGGGGTTGCGGCGTCCCGATGCCGCGCATTTGCCGCTGCTGTGCCATCTGCCGGACGGCCAGTGGGGCATCGTGACCGACCTGGCGCCCACGGGCGACTGGATGGTGGCATGCGGCACCGTCACCCAGGCGTTCGCGAGCGCCGCGCTGCAAGACCGCTGCACGCGGATGCAACTGGCGCCGGCGGGTTCTTCCGCGGTCAGCGGCCATCCGGTCGGGCCGGCACCGGCCGAGACCTTCCGCTCGCGTCGCAACGCGGCCATCCGGCCGTACCGCGGCGCGTTGATCGAGGCGTGCGTCGGCTCCGTGATGGTCGGCCTGCTGGCGCTGGCCACCTCCATGTTCTCGATGCAGGTGTATGACCGTGTCATCCCCACGCGTGGCGAGTACACCCTGTTCGTGCTGGCGACCGGGGTATTGATCAGCGTCCTGATCGAACTCGCCGTCAAGATCGCCCGGGCCCGCGTGATGGATCACGTGGTGGTCGGGGTCGACGGCATGCTTTCGCGCGACATCTTCCATCGCCTGATGTCGCTGCGCATCGATCAGGTCCCGGCTTCCGTCGGTTCGCTGGCGGCGCAGATCCGCGGCTACGAACAGGTGCGCGCGTTCTACACCGCGTCTTCGTTGTTCGCGCTGGTCGACTTGCCGATGGCCTTGGTGTTCGTGGCGATCGTGATGGCGCTGGCTACGCCGGCGGTGGGCCTGGTTTTGCTGGGGTTCGCGCTGGTCGCGCTGTTCATCGGCCTGGCATCGCAGCGCCGGATCGCGCGCCAGGCCAAGGAGGGCGCGGCGTATGCCAATCTCAAGACGGGCCTGCTGGTGGAGGCCGTCGAAGGGGCCGAGACCATCAAGGCCGGCGCGGGCGGGTGGCGCTTCCTGTCGCGCTGGCTCGATGTCAGCGCGCGGACCATCGCCAACGATCTCAAGATGCGCCACTTGAGCGAAAACGTGGGGTATCTGGGCGGCTCCATCCAGCAACTCAGCTATGCCTCGTTGATCGTCGTGGGCGCCCTGACGGTGATGCACGGCGAGATGACCACCGGCGCCCTGATCGCCTGCTCCATCCTGAGCGGCCGGATCCTGAATCCGATCCTGGCGGTGCCGGGCTTGATGATCCAGCGCGCGCATGCGCTGGCCGCCGAGGACGGCCTGGAAAAACTCTATCAACTCAAGACCGACAACCACGGCGTGCGGCGTCCGCTGGCGCCGGAGCGGATCGAAGGACGCTTTGCGCTCGAAGACGTGTCGTTCGCCTATGGCGACAATCCCGTGGCCCTGCGCGTGCCGAACCTGCGTATCCAGCCGGGTGAAAGAATCGCGGTGGTCGGGCCGATCGGGTCGGGCAAGTCGACACTGCTGCGCGTACTGACCGGCATGTACGTGCCGCAATCCGGGCGCGTACTGCTGGACGACCTGGATCTGTCGCACATCAGCCGGCTGGCGTTGAGCCGGCAGATCGGCTACCTGCAGCAGGACCATCGCCTGTTCCAGGGAACCCTGCGCGAGAACCTCCTGATCGGGCTGCCCGATCCCGGCGACGAAGAGATCCTGCGCGCCATGCGCCGCACCGGCATGGATCGCATCGTGGCCGCGCATCCGAAGGGCCTGGACCGGCCCATCGTCGAAGGCGGGCGGGGATTGAGCGGCGGGCAGCGGCAACTGGTGGCGTTCACCCGCCTGGTGCTGTGCCGGCCGCGGATCATCCTGCTGGACGAGCCCACCGCGTCGATGGACGACGACCAGGAGCGCCGTTGCCTCGGCGTGTTGGCCGAAGAGGCGCGGGCCGGCGCGACGCTGGTGGTCGTGACCCACAAGCCCAATGTGCTGCCGTTGGTCGAGCGCGTCGTGGTCATGATCGGCAACGGCATCGTCAGGGACGGCCCGCGCGATGCGGTATTGAAAGACCTGGAGGCCGCCCGGCGCGATGATGATGCCCGGCGTGCCGCCGGGGCCTCCCTGGGCGTGGCGGGAGCGCAGGCATGAGCCGGCTGATCATTGATTCCCGCTCGCGCGGCAAGGGGAATGCCTTGGCGCCGATGTTGCCCGCGGACGGATCGGATGGGGTCTCGCTGGCCACGCCGCCGCGCCGGGCGCGCTGGTGCATGCGCGCCATGTTCGCCGGCCTGTGCGCGTTGCTGGCCTGGGCCGCGGTGGGCAAGATCGACCAGGTCACGCGGGCGCCCGCCCAGATCATCGCCGCCGCGCGCACCCAGGTGATCCAGTCGCCCGATGGCGGCATCATCACCCAACTGCATGTCAGCGAGGGCGACGTGGTCCATGCCGGCGACGTGCTGGCGACGCTGCAGGAAGAGCGGGCCCGCGCCGCCGTCAGCGACAGCAACGCCAAGGTGGCGGCGCTGCGGATCACGCTGGCGCGCCTGCATGCCGAGGTCTATGGCACCCCGCTGGCGTTCCCCTCGGATCTGCAGGATTACAAGGACTACATGCGCAATCAGCGCGACCTGTACCAGAAGCGCCGCACCGCGATCAAGGAAGACCTGGCGGCGCTGCGCAACATGCTGTCGCTCGCGCGCCAGGAACTGTCGATCAACCGCAAGCTGGTGGCCACAGGCGACGTCAGCCAGGCGGAGATCCTGCGGCTGCAACGCGCGGTCGCCGACATCGAGGCGCAGATGACCAGCCGGCGCAACAAGTATTTCCAGGACGCGCAGGCGGAAATGACCAAGGCGCAGGAAGACCTGACCAGCCAGACCGAGCAGTTGCGCGACCGCAATCAGGTGCTGGAACAGACGCGGCTGATCGCCACGGCCGATGGCATCGTCAACAACATCCGCGTCAACACGATAGGGGGCGTGGTGCGTCCCGGCGAGACGGTCATGGAAATCCTGCCGACCGGCGGCGACCTGCTGGCCGAGGCGCGGGTCGGACCCGCCGATATCGCCTTTGTCCAGGTGGGCCAGAGCGCCAACGTGCGCATCGATGCCTATGACTCCTCCATCTTCGGCGTCATGTCGGGCGAGGTGAGCTACATCAGCCCCGACGTGCTTCAGGAAGAGACACGCCAGGGGCCTTCGCATTACTACCGCGTCCGCATCCTGATCCGGGAAGCGGAGTTCAAGCGCCATTCCTCCGAACAGATCCAACTGCGGGCGGGCATGACCGCCACCGTGGACATCAAGGCGCGCGAGCGCACGGTGCTTCAGTACCTCGCAAAGCCCATCACCAAGGGGTTGCAGCAATCGCTGGGTGAACGCTGACCTGCCTTGTCTTGCCGGGCGTGACAGGCCCGGGATTTTGATTCTCCTTTTGTGAAACCACCGCCATGAAAAATCGATTCAGGACGCTCTCCACCTTTGCCAAAGACGGCCGCATTCCGCTGAACTTCAAGCTCTCCGACGTCAAGGCCATGGCGATCGTCGGTGTCGACGTGGTCGCGCTGATGAAGGATGGCAGCCGAGTGCTGTTGCCCGGCCTGGCAGTGAAGATCCTGGAGCGCCCCTCGCCCGAATTGCAGTTCGATGACCAATCGCTGTCGGGTGCGGAGCTGTTCTCCAAGGTGGATATCGACAGCACCGCGCTCAAGGACGCCGCCGAGGCGCTGCAGGTGCCGATCTCCGAACCCACGACGCAAGAGACGCTCGGCTTCGCCGAGGAGGCGGCGGCCGTGCCGTCGGACAGCGCGCAGGGCGCGCCCAAGGAGGATGGCAAAGGCACGGGGGAACCCTTGGCCTGGTACCAGGAGTACGGCTGGATGTTCGGCGTGGTCGGCCTCGTTGGCCTGGCGCTGGGGCTGTCCAGCCAGAAGGGCAAGAGCAAGGGCAAGGAAGAAGACAGGCCGGCCGCGCCGGCGCCCGCGCCAGACGCCGGGGAGCAGCCGGAGGCTGGCGGGAGCACGCCGTCGCCGACGCCGGACCCTGACGGCGACACGCCGGCAAAGCCGGCCGTCACGGTCACGGGGGGCATCGCGGCCGGGGTGTTCAACCATGCGCAGACGCTGTCGATTTCGCTGTACGACGGCCAGGGGCAGTCGCTGGGCGAGGGCGACCTGGTGCTGGGACCCGGCGGCCAGGTGCTGTCCTACCGCGCCGAACTGCCGTCCGACTATGTCGGCCTGGTGCGCGTGGTGGTGTCCGACAAGGCGCGCGACGGCCAGGGCTATATCGATGAATATCGCCAGGCCTTGGCGCTGGCCCAGGGGATGACGGCGGAGCAGGCGGCGCAATTCGCCGCGACGGATTTCCCCACGCTGAGCGCAATCGGCTACCGCGCCGAGGGGCAGACCGAACTGTCGATCTCGGTGACGCCGCTGACCGAACTCGTCACGCGCCTGGTGGGCGCGCCGGCCGATCCCTCCACGCCGCTTGACGGGGTGTCGGCCGAGCAGGTCAACGCGATGGCGGCCGCGGTGACCAAGCTCATGTCGCAGTTCACCAGCGATGCGCAGCTCGTCGACATCCTGGGGCCGGTGGTGGCCATCAATGCCGACACGTTCGCGCAGGCGTCGGTCGCGGCGCAGGCTTATGGCAAGGTGCTGGCGGCCCTGGCCGGCATGGATTCGGTGTCGGGCGCGCTGGGCAACACCCTGCAGCTTCTGGCCGGCGGCCTGGCGCCGGATGCCGATGGCGCCTTGCGGATCGCGCCGACGATCGAGGGCGCGGTCCTGCTGGCGGCCATGCAGGAAGCCAATGTGCTGCTCGGCAGGCTGGTCGATCCCGCCCTGTTCGATACCTTCACGTTGCCGCAGATGCCCTGGGCGTCCGTGGCGGCGACGTTCACGGACGCGGAGGCGTCGCCCCTCCCCGCGCTCGATGCGCTGGGCAAGGATGCGCAGCCGTCGGTGACGGTGTCATGGACCGGCAGCGCCGACCGCATCAGCGCCGGCCAGCGCGTCGAGCTGCATCTGCTCGATGGCCGCACCATCCTGTCGCGCGTGTTGACGGCGGAGGACGTGGCCGCCGGCAGCGTGGTGCTGCGGGCCGGGGACTACGGCGAGAACACATTGGGCGAGGACGGCGCCAAGCGCTTGTTCGCTGCAATCGTCGACGACCAGGGCGAGTTGATCGCCGGATCCGACCTGCGGACCTATGGGTTGGTCAGCGTGGAGGTCGATGAGATCACCGGCCTGAGCGCCGATACCGGCGTTTCGCCCAGCGACTTCATCACCAATCAGCCGGTGCAGGCCGTGTCCGGCCACTATCTCGGCACGTTGGGGCCCAACACCCATATCGAGGTGTCGGCCGATGGCGGCAAGACCTGGGTGGAGGCCGAGGCGACGCCCGCCGCTGATGGCGCGAGCGGCGGCACCTGGGTCTCCGGCTTCCTGCGGCTGGACGGCGAAGGCGAGGACGCGCGGCTGCTGACGCGTGTGGCGGTGTCTGGTGTCGACGGCGAGCAGCCGTTGACGCTGCCCGGCGCCTCGCATGCATTCGTGCTGGACGTCACGCCGCCGGACGCCCGCGTGGCTTCCATCGACAGCATCAGCACGCCGTTCGCGGGCGCGGTGCTGCCGGGCGGCTTCCTGTTCACGCAGCCGGCGCAGACGATCCGCGGCAAGGTGCTTGGCACGGTGACCAGTGACGACCGGATCATGGTGTCGATCGACGGCGGCGCCACGTGGACCGTGGGCGAGCTGTCGGCCGACGGCGCGTCATGGAGCGTCGCGGTGGGATTCTCCAGGTACGGCGCGGGCGACATCCTGGCGCGCATCAGCGACGTGGCCGGCAACACGACGGAAACCGTGTCGCACCCGTACCAGTACACCGAGCCCACGCTGGTCGGCATACAGCCGACCCAGGCCGCGCAGATCGTCATGGTGGCCGACGACGTCGGCGATCCATCCACCGATCCCTACGATTTCGTGGGCGCGCTCAGTTCCAACATGAGCACCGACGATCGGCGGCCTTCCTTCAGCGGCACGCTCAGCGCGGCGCTGGAAGGCGACCAGGTGCTGGTGCTGGCCGATAGCCTGAACGGCGGGGCCGAACGCTTGCTGGGTTACGCCAACGTGGCGCCGGCCGGCGAGGGGCAATTGCCGCAATGGTCCTTCACGCCGGTGTCGGACATGGCGTTTGGCAGCCATCACGTCGTGGTCAAGGTGTTCTCGCCGGGCCTGGATGCGTACGCGCCGGTCTATCCCGAGGGCGTCGATGCCGATGCGCCGGACGCAACGTCCAACTGGGGCTCCTGGGACGTCAACGTGCAGTCGCTGTCGTTCGACGGCGTGATCGTTCCGGGCGTGACCGAAGTCAACCTGTTGGAGACCACGAGTCCCGTGACGGACTACACCCAGCCCATCCTGACGGGCGCGCTGGGCAGCCTGCCCGCGCCAGGCGAGTACGTGGCCATCTACGACGCCCTCAATGGCGGCGCGCCGACACTGGTGGGCAGGGCGGACGTCACGCCTGCCAGCGAAGGCTCGGGAGCGACGTGGCGCTACGAATTCCCCGCTGACAGCGAACTGAGGGATGGCGTCCACCGGCTGCGCGCCGTGGTCGAGCGCGCCGGGCCGGAGGATGGGGCGCCACAGGCCCTGCTCAGCGCGGCTCCGCCTGCCGTCATCGTAAGCACCGAGCTGCCCGAGCAGCAGGTGGTGATCGACCAGGTCATGGATGACGTGGGCGTCTACACGGGCCTGATCGTCAGCGGCGCTTCCACCGACGACACGCAACCTTCGCTGTCCGGGACGCTGTCAGGCCCGTTGCTCGCCGGACAACGCCTGCAAGTCCGCGTGGAGGACGTCAACAATCCCGGCCGGTCCTTCTCCTACCAGCCGCAGATCGATGAAACGGGCCTGGCCTGGTCGCTGCGGATCGATCCCCCGCTGGCCGAGGGCAACTATCGCCTGATGGCGGGCGTGGTGAACGGCGGCGACGCCATGGGACCGCGGCATGCCGAATTCGATCTGCGTATCAACAGCCTGACCTTCAGCGAGCTGGATGACGCCGCCGGCCCCATCAGGGGCAATGTGTTCGACGGCGACGGTCCGTTCCTGACCGACGACCATGCGCCGGTGCTGCGCGGCCAACTGGGCACCGCGCTGGGAGAGGGCGAGGCGTTGCAGATCGTGGCGGCGCAAGCAGGGAAGGAGACGGTGCTGGGCCAGGCTTCGCTGATCGAGCGCCCGCAGGGCGGATTCACCTGGCAACTGGAGCTGGGCGCGTCGCAAGGCGGCGCGGGTGAGTTGCCGGAAGGGCATTCCACCTTGTCGGTGCGAGTGGTGGACACGGCCAGCGGGCAGATTCGTCTGGCGGTGGACCGGGAAATTGACTTCGATGATGGCACGCCCACGGGGGTCGTCAACATCACTGAGGTTCGTGACCAGATTCCTGGCAACAGCGGCTTCGTCGGCGCGCTGGCTCCCGGTCAGAGCACCGATGATCGCCGGCCGCTGATCTCGGGCGTGCTGCTGGACGGGAATACGCTGCCGGCATCGCGCGCGGTGCAGATCGTAGACTCCGTGAGACAGCCCGATGGCAGGGTGGTCGAGAACGTACTGGGCCTAGCCACGCTCAATGCCGACGCCGCCGACGGCAGTTGGCGCTTCACGCCGCCCGGAGGCCTGGAACTGGGTGACCATACGTTTTCCGCCCGGATCGTCAACCGGGCCAACGGGCAATTGGGACCGGTGGGCCAGACATTCACCGCCAGGGAAAGCCAACTGACCATCAACGCGGTCCAGGACAGTGTCGGTGCGCTGCAGGGCAATCTGCTGGATGCGAAGCTGTTTGCCCAGCCGCCCTTCACCGACGACGTGCGCCCGCAGTTGTCGGGCAGGCTGGGCATGCCGCTGGGGCCGAATGAGCGCGTCGCGGTCTATGATTCGGTCGATGGCACCGCTGCGGTCCTGCTGGGCGTGGCGACCGTGGCGGACACCACCTGGAGTTTCCAGCCAACCGCGGGTTTGAGCAACGGCGCGCACGGGTTCCAGGTCAGGGTGGAGCGGATCGTCGCCGGTGCAAGGCCTCAGGTCCTGCTGTCGGATTCGACGGTTCCCATCACGATCGACGCCGTCGCCCAGCCGGTGACGGCGGTGGTGCTCACGGTGAACGTAACCGATCGCGTGGGCGCCGATGGCTCGCAGGTGGGGCCGGTCGGCTTTCGCGCCAGCACCGACGACCGGAGGCCGGTGGTCAGCGGCACTCTGAGCGAGGCGGTGGGGGCGAGCCAGCAAGTGCAGGTGTTCCTGTCGCGCGAGGACGGCGCCATGCGCCGCCTGGGCGCGGCAACCCTGAACGGCGTCAACTGGACCTACACCCTGACCGAAGCATTGCCGGATGGGCTCGCGACGCTCCACGCGCGAGTGGTGGCGGTCAATTCGGGGCTGACCAGCAATACGCTGGCGACCTCGGTGAACGTGAACAGCATCCAGGTGTCCGAAGTGGTCGAACCGACCACGGGCGTCAATGTGCTGGGCCGGGATGGCCATGGCACCGCCGACAACCAAGTGACGCTGCGTGGCCAGCTCGGGGCGCCGCTGCTGCTGCCGTCGGAGCGGGTGACGATCTACGTGAAGGGCGAGGGCGCCGCGCTGTTCACGCCGGTTGGCGTGGCGAAGTTCGAGGCGAACGGCACCGACTGGACTTTCAGCCTGCCGCAAAGCAATGGCGCGCCGCGAGTCTGGCAGGAGGGACGCTACGAGGTGTCGGCGCGTATCGAGGATGCCTCCACGCGCGCGGTGCGGGCGGTGACGAAGGTGGGCTTCACGGTCGACACCCAGGTTCCCCAGGAACACGCGGAAATCGTCGGCTACGAAGACCACGCCGGGCCGCTGCAGGCCCTGTTGACGCAGGCGGGCGTCAGCACCGATGACACTCGCGGCATCGTGCGCGGCAAGCTCGACAAACCGATCAACGCCGATACCCGCCGCGTGGTGTTGTATGACCGTATCGACGGTCAGATGGTGCGGCTGGGAGAAGCCTTGGCCACGGACACCGAGTGGACTTTCCAGAACCGGGAACCGCTTGGGGCTGGTGTCCATACGTTCCTGGCGCGAGTCGAGAATATCGTATTGGGCAAGGAGGGCGATGCCTCGTCGGAATTCACCATCCATGTGCAACAGGTAACCCTGGACTCCATCGCGGATCCGGCGCACCTGGACCAGAACATCCTGCTGCCCGGGGTCGATGGCGCCTCGAAACAGGGGAAGTTCGTTTTTGGCGGTCACCTGGGCGCGCCGCTGGGAGAGGGCGAAGTCCTCAAGCTGGTTATCGACGATGTGCCTCGCGATGGCCATGTCACGTTCGATCAGGCCAGCCTGACGTGGTCGGGCACGCTGGCCGATGACGAAGTCCTCGGGGATGGCGCCCATGTCATCGCCGTCCAGGTCACGGACCATGACGGCGCCGAACTGCGGGCGGTGTCGGCATCGCATACGGTCTACATCGACGGTGGCGCGCCCACCGAGACCGCGACGATCAGCCAGGCCCGCGACATATACGGGGCGGGATCCTCATTCACGGGCGCCAACGCCACCGGGGTGCCGTCCGACGACGCGCTGCCACAGCTCAAGGGCAGTGTTTCCGCGCGGCTGGCCGGCGGGCTGAGCGTGGCGGTGTACGGCCGCTTGCCCGGGCAGGCCGATCAGGTCCTCCTGGGCTATGCCACCGTGGATGCGAATGCCGAATGGACGTTCCAGGTCGACCGGGAGCTTCCCTTCGGCGACACGGTATTCAATGCCCGCGTGGTCAACCGGGCGGATCCTCAGACCCTGCAAGGCCCGCTTTCGTCGGACTTCGTCGTGCACCAGCAGTCCGTGAGCATCACGGCGCTGATCGATGACCAGGGGGATGTCCGCGGAGATCTGTTCGCGCTTGAATCCCTCGGGGCAAACGGACGCCCGGTCCTCATGCGCACCGACGACGCGCGTCCGACCTTGAAGGGCCATCTGGCCCAGCCGCTCGGCAGTGGCGAGGTGCTGGCGATCTTCCGAGGCAGCAACAGGCTCGGCGAGGCCCAGATGGACGCCGACGGAGTGTCGTGGTCCTTCACGCCGCAGGCGGACGTGGAGACGGGCAGCCAGCGCTTCAGCGCCGTGCTGCTGACGTCCGACGGGGTGTCGCGCATGTCGGCGCAAACCCCGGAAATCACGGTGTCGACGCTGCGGCCGGGTCATGCGGTGGCCATCACGTCGGTGCTGGATTCGAACAATCTGCTGGGTACGTGGGACCGGACCGCGCGCGGGCAGGAGGTGCCGCGGCGCGAGGTGGTGACGACGGCGGTGCTCGACGATACGCGTCCGCGCTTGTCGGGCACCTTGGGGCAGGCGCTGAACGCCTTCGAGGTGCTGCGGGTCTACGCCGAGCATGACGGTGTTGTCCAACTGCTGGGCACGGCTAATACCGACGGCCTGACCTGGTCGTTGCGGCCGCCGGTATCGCTGCCGGCCGGCGCAAGCCATATTTACGCGGCCATCGAGAACAGAGGGGATAGCTTCGGCGCGGTGCGGTCGGATGCGGTCGATGTCAACGTGCTGTCGCTCTCGCCGATATCGGTGCAGGACCTGTCGGCGCAGGGCGCTGTCGAAACGCTGCGTCCGATCCTGCGGGCCAGGGTGAATACGGATAGAACGCAGGGACTGTCGGTGCGCGTGCTGGTCGATGGTGACGCGGCAGGCGAGGCGTCCGTCGGCGCGGACGGCGCGTGGACGTTCCAACTGCGCGCGGACCTGGCGACGGGCATGCACCGGGTCGAATACGTGTTGCTCGATGGCGGCGTGCCGGTCGAGGCGGTACGGAGCCTGGCGCCCGTTAATGTCATGGTGAGCGGCGCCGATGCGCCCGCGTTCGGCGTCACGTTGACGACAGGCGCCGAGCCCATCTTCACCGACCGCGGCTTGACGATGCTGACCGGCACCACCACCGAGGCGGTGACGCCGGGCATGGGCGTCATGGTGTCCATCGATGGCAAGGACGTGGGGGTGGCCGGGTTCGATGCCTCGGGTACCAATTGGTCCTACACGCTGTGGGCGCAGTCGCCGGGCGCCCACCAAGTGGCTGTCAGACCGGTCAATCTGGCGACGCTGGCGCCGGCCCCGGACAGCGAGGCGCGGACCACCGTCTACCAGAATGCGATCACGATCGACGCGCCTGACAACGCGCAGCTCCTGGCGGACGGCGGACTGGTGGCGTTGATCGGCAGCGGCGACCTGATGTTGTCCGGCCACCTGGCGAGCGAGTTGCCGGCCGGGACCACGCTGCAGGTACGGCGCGATGGCGTGGCATTGGGAAGCGCGACGCTGGAAGGCAAGAAATGGAGCTATGCGCTGACGTCTTCCGATCAGTTGGCGGGGGATCATCAGTACAGCGTGGTGGCGCTGCCAGCGGGCGTGGATGCCGGGGATGCCAGCGTGGCGCCCGCGTTGTCGGCGCAGACGGCGTTGACGCTGGTGGCGGCCGGAAGCGGGCCGAGTCCGGATCTGTTCGCGTCGATCACGGGGCTGATAGACGGCCAGCGGCCGGGCCAGTTGAGCGCCAATTCCACCATCGAGGGCCAGATCGCGACATTGCGCGGCACCGTCAGCACCGCTTTGGGTGGACAGGATCAGATCGTGGTCTACGGACAACCGCAGGACGGCGAGCGGCAGCGGCTGGGCGTGGCCCGGATGTTGACCGACACGACCTGGGAGTTCCGGATAGGCGAGGCCCTGCCGTCGGGCTCCTACACGCTGAGCGCGATTCCCGAGAACCGGTTGACGGGGATCGGCAACGACATCGCCGCGGCGATAGCCAATTTCCAGGTCCAGCATCTCACCATCACCGAGCTGAACGACCAGACGGGGGCCTTGCAGGGCAACCTGCTGGATCAAGATCCAGGCTCGCGCCTGACCGACGAGGCCACTCCGCTCATCAAAGGCACATTGAGCGCGCCGCTGGCCGAGTTCGGGCAACGCCTGCGCGTGTCGGATACCTTCAATGGCGCCACCTCCGAGCTGGGCCAGGCCGTGATCGACAGGGCCGACCCGCTGAAATGGTCCTTCCGGCCGGATGCGCCGCTGCTGGACGGCCGGCACGTCCTGTCGGTGGAAGTGGTGGGGGCCACCACCGCCATTGCCGAGACCGGGGACAGCGTGTCCTTCCGCAAGGACAGCAGCACGCCCGCCCAGACCGTGTCGATCGTGACCGTGCGCGACGATGACGGCCCGGTCGTGGGCAATGTGCCGATGGGTGGGGACATCGACTTCCGGCGTCCGCTGGTTTCCGGCAGGCTCAGCGCGGCGTTGTCGAACGCGCAGGTGTTGCGCCTCTGGCAGGATGACGGCCAGGGCAACGTCAGTTACCTGGGTGAGGCCACGGTCACCGGAACCAATTGGCAATGGCGCAGCGACGTGGACATGGCGCTCGGCACCGTCAATCTGTTCGCGACAGTGGACAACGCGGCGCGGGCGGGTACCACCTATACCGCGCAGGATAGCGCGATCCATGGCAGGCCTTCGCCCACCTTCAGCTTCCACCTGCAAGGGCTGGAGGGCATCGAGGTCAAGGACGCCAAGGGCGTCGTGGTGGGGCAGAACACCAGCGAGCGGCAGTTCACGATCAGCGGAGCGCTGGCCGCGCCGCTGGCCGATGGCGAGTACGTGGAAGTCCGCGACGGCGCCCAGCTCCTGGGACGCGCCAGTGTTCAAGAGCAGCAGTGGCATTTCGACATCGAGGTGCCGCTGGGCAATGGCCAGCACGACTTCAAGATCTCGATCGGCGGCGCCGGCAACAGCCCCACGACGCCGTTGGTGTTCGAGACGCTGGCCGTCAACGTGCATGACGCCGCGCCGGACCCCTTGCAGGCGGGGTTGATCGAGGCCGTGATCGCCCTGTCGACCGGGCAGGTGCTGTCGGCCGACAGCCGTTTCGACACGCTTGCGGCGCAAAGTGTCCGGCCTGGCCAGAGCCTGGATGGCAAGCGGGTCGGGATCTTCGGCACGCTGGCGCGGGAGCCGCGCGCCGGCGACCTGGTGCAGGTCTTCGACAACGACGTGCTGCTGGGCGCAGCCGCGGTTGTCGGCACGCGCTGGCGTTTCAACGCGCCGCCCTTGTCCGAGGGCGAACACACGTTCTCGCTGCGCATCAACGAGCAGCCGGTGCCCGCGCCGGATCCGGTCCATGCCGCTGCCTATCCGGTCGTGGTGCTGGGTGACGACGCCATCCGCATCGATGCGCTCGCCAGCCGCGTGGATCCGGCGCAAGCCTTGAACGGATCGTTGTCTCACGGCTTGGGACGGGACGAGGTCCTGGGCGTGTACCGCACGCTGAACGGCGAAACCGTGCGGCTGGGCGATGCCACGGTACAGGGCGCCGCGGACAAGGACGGCCGCTTCGCGTGGTCGTTCACCCCTGCCGCGGGCATGGGGCTGGGCGTGGGCGCACAGACCCTGACCGTGCAGGTCGAGGGGCCGACGCACACGCGCGTTGCCGCGGCGCAGGCGCTGCCCGTGCTCATCGACGAGGCTGCCATTGCGACAGCGGCGACGATATTGTCCGTGTCGACGCCCCAAGCCAGCGGATTGTCCGGCGTGGAGTCTGGCGCGACGATCGCCAGCGCCGCGCTGGTGGTGAGCGGGGCGCTGGACCGCGGTCTGCTGGGCAGCGAGCGGGTCGTCCTGTATGACGGCGATACCCGGATGGGCTACGCCAGCGTCCATGCCAATGGCCGCAACTGGACCTACGTGTCGCCAGGGTTGAACAATGGCTCGCACACGTTGACCGTGGCGGTGGAGAACGAACCGGGCGTCAAGGGGGCAACCTCGCAGCCGTTCGCGTTGACCATCGTCGCCCCTGCGCCGGGCCAGGTCGTCACGCCGGTCAGCGTTCAGAACGGCGACGCGGCGCTGGGCAGCGCGGTGCAGCTCGATACCGGCGGGTTCTCGGTATTCGCGTGGAATATGGGGAGTGCGCAGGCGACCAATATCAACAACATCTGGGCGACTTCCACGGCCAATCCCGCTGGCCAGGGGCAGTTGCCGGAGCTTAACTTCAGGGGGTACAACAGCGCGCTGCTGCCGGGTGTGCCGTATGCCACCATCGCCAACTACGTTGGCAGCGGCTGGTTCCACGTCAGCCCCGAACAGGCCGGCATCTGGACATTCCGATCGCCGGTGGTGGACGATTTCGAGATCGTCAGCGTCGATGGCGACCGGGTGATGGTCGGCCGCGAGTATCTGCGAAATGGCATCCAAGGCGACGTCAGCCTGGATGCGGGCTGGCACTACCTGCGGGTCGATACCGGCAACACCGGCGGGGTGGGGTCTTGGGTGATGCAATGGCGCCGCCCAGGCGAATCCGAGTTCAGCGTGATCCGCGACGTGCAAACCGGTCCAACCGAGCAGGGCGTGGCCCTGGGGGCGAAGGACGCGGACCACCACGTGAAGCTGGACTATACGTTGAGCGCGCCCCTGGGCAAGGACGAGACGTTGCAGGTGGTGGACTTGACGGCGCATCGAACGGCAGAGGGGCTGCGCGTGCAGTTCTGGAATCTGCCCCAAGATGCCAACCGCAGCTTCCCGGACGCATTGGCGTTGACCGCGACCGTGGCGCCGGTGGTGTCCCGCATGGCCGACAACCTGCCCTACGATTGGCGGCACGCGTTCGACAGCGGCGTGACCATGTCCGACGCTTCGCTGATCGGGCGGGCGACGGGTTGGTTCCATGTCGCGCAGGCGGAGGCCGGCACCTGGCTGATCCGCAGCACGACCCGGGACGATCAGGTTCAGCTCAAAATCGACGGCTACACCCTGCTGTCGCCCGACAGGGGAATGCCCCACGGGCAGTATGCCTCCCTGCACCTGGAGGCGGGATGGCACTACCTGGATTCCACGCTGTTCCAGCAGGGGGTCCTGAGAGATGACTGGCATGTCAGCGTCATCAAGCCTGGAGAGACCGCCTTCGCGCCGCTGACCGGATTCGCGCAGTTCGAGTCCGCCGTGTTGGGCAACGCGGTCAACGAGGCCGGGGACCCCACCGCCTTCTCCTTCCAGGCCCAGGTCGACGATGGCCAGAGTCATACCTTGTTGGCGACCGTGACCCCGGCCGGCGCGGACGGGCCGGTGTCCGACCCGATGACGCATGGCGAGCCCGGCATGGTGTTCCTGGCCAATGGCGCCTTCGGCATCGTTGACAAGAAAGTCGAGGTCACGGGCGACGGGCAGTTGGTCGATTTCGCGCGCAGCCACGGCACGATCAACGCGGTGGATCTGGACGCCGACAAGGCGGCCCATGAGCAGGGCAACACCCTGGTCATGGACTCTACTGATGTGCGGCTGATGTCGGATGTCGGGTCGGCCATGTCCCTGAGCAACGACGGCTTGTTGAACGGCGCGTTCCGCCAGTTGGTGGTACAGGGAGGCGAGCACGATGTGCTGCAGTTCGGCCAACTGGGTGGCGCGCGGTTCTGGACGGAAAGCGGCCAGATCAAAGGGAACGACGGAGCCGATTACACGGTGTTCACCGAACCCGCACTGGCGCTGCAGGTGATCGTGGACACCCACGTCGCGCTTGCGCTGGACAGCGCGCTGCATTCCAGCGCCCATCCGGTCATCTGAGAGGGTTGTGATGCAAAGTCAATCTTCGTCAAACATCAACTACTGGCCGGGCTTCGTGGACGCCTTCTCCAACCTGGTGCTGGCGCTGGTCTTCGTGATCGTGATCCTGGCCATGTCGCTGGGGATGTTCAGCGGCATCATGGCCAAGATGGCGATCCAGCGGGCGCTGGTCGAGCAGCGCCTGGATGAATCGCGGGCGGCCTCGGCCTCGCTGGCGGGGGATGGCACGGGCGGAGCGTCGGCGGGCGGCAAGGATCCCGCCGCGCGGGCTGTCGCGCAGCCGCAGGCGCGCGACGGGGGCGATCAGGCGCAGGACGCACATGCGGAGGAGGCGATGGATGCCTCCGATAGCGCCGACGATGTAAAGGCGCAGGCCTCGCCGCCCGCGCAGCCGGCATCGGCGCCGCCTGGCAACGACCCGCGGCCTGAACAGACGGCGGAGGCAGGCGGTGACGCGCCGGGCATGCCGGCCGCCGTTCACGCCGAGCCCGCTTCCAGCGCCGATGTCAGGGCCGTGTCCGGTGGGCGCGAAGGCGCGGCGCGGGACGATGCCTCCCCCAGGCGGGAGGCGCAGGCAAGCGCTGCCGCCGCCAGGGAGGAGGATGCCCTGGAGCATGCGACCTTGCGCCGCGAGAACGATGCCCTGCGGCAGGAACTGGCTGCCTTGCGCAAGAAGCAGGCTGCGCTGGAACATGGGGCGGGGAACGGGGCGGGTCGCAACGAGGCGGGAGCGGGCAAACAGAAACCGGTCGACAAGTTCGGGCCGACGATGCCGCAGGAAGACCGCCGTTTCCGCCAGCAGATCGAGGACGACCTGCAACGCACGCTCAAGGAGTTCGAGGCGCGGCGCGACAGCGGCGCCAGCATCGACGTGGTGATCTATGTGCCGAATTACGCGCTCACCGAAAACAAGCGCACGGCTTTGTTCTATCTCATTTCTATCAAGGACTATTTGATGAAGCGGAAAGTGGCGCCCGGGCAGATCCGGATGCACATGACCCCGGCGCCCGCCGGGCAGAAAGACATGACGGTCTCCATGTCCGTCGAGCCTTGAGGAGCCGATCATGATTCGTTTCCGATCGATACGCTGGCAAGTGGCGAAGGTGCTGTCGCCGCTGATCTGCGCGGCGGTGGCGTCAGCCATCTGGCCGGACCTGATCAAGCTGGCGCTGGGATCAGGCCATGCCATCACCTTCGTGATCCTGACGGGTATCGCGGTGGGCACCCTGCTCATCGTCAACCAGAGCCTGCGGATCAACACGCGATGGGATGCCCTGAGGCGATTCATCGCCGAGGTCGAGGGCCAGGGGAAGGACTGGCGCACGCTGCCTTATGTCAAGACCACCCTGGGCAAGGTGCTGCTGCGCCAGGAAACCCTGGCGCTGGGGCAGGAGGCCCTGGAAAAGGACGTACAGGACCTGCGGGTGCGCGTCTATCAGGCCCAGATATTGCCGGATTTCCTGGTCGGCCTGATGGTGGCGCTGGGCCTGGTCGGCACGTTCATCGGCCTGATCTATACGCTGGGCGACGTCGGCGGGATGCTGGCGGAACTCAACACGAACTCCGTCGATGGGTCCCAGGTCGAGCAGGTCTTCGGGCGCCTGGTGGCGCAGTTGCAGAGTCCGCTGACCGCCATGGGCACGGCCTTCGCGGCATCGCTCTTCGGCCTGGTGGGCTCGATCCTGCTGGGCCTGATGATGGTGCTGCTGCGGGGGCAGATCGAGGATTACATCCGCGCCGTCCGCAAGTTCATGCTGGAGTGCCTGGACGTTCGCAACCAGCGCCTGAGCATCATGCCTGGCGACGTGGTGAACGAGCAGATGCTGGCGCGCCAGGTGCACCACCTGGGCGAACTGGTCGAGCGGCTGGCGCAGCGCCAGGCCGAGACGCTGCAGTCGCACGAGGCCTTGCAGCGGCAATTGGCGCAGGCGCGCGAACGCGACGAGCGTGTGCAGGCGCAGATCGAGGCGCGCTTCGAGCAGATCGGCGACTGGCAAGACGCGGCGATCGCGCAGGTGAACACCGTCAAGGCGCGCTCGGACTCGATCGACGAGGCGCTGACGCTGCTGATCGAGCGCGGTGGCGCCGTGGTCGGCGCGGTACGGGCGTTGGCGGATGCGTCAACCGAGGAGTCGGCCGAGCTGCGCCGCGCCGCCGGCGTGCTGGCGGAGCTGGGCGACGCCCAGAAGGCGCAGAGCCAGGTGCTGGATCAATGCGCGCAGGGGCTGGCCCAGGCGCCGCGGATACTGGAAACGCTGCAGGCCTGGAATCAGGCGGTGAATGCGCACCAGGATGCGCGCCTGCAGGGGTTCGAGACGCAGTTGCAGATGATCCGGGCGTTGCTGGAGCGCAGCCCGGTCGGCGGCGCCTGATTGCCGGCGCGTCCACGCCGCCTGGGGCGGCGTGGATCAGAGCGGCAGCAGCGCCGTTGCCTCGATTTCCACCAGCATGCCATCCAACGCCAGCCGCGGCACCGGGATCAGGGTGCAGGCAGGCGCCAGGTGCACGCCCCAGCGTGACTTGATCTCGTTTGAGAAGAGCGCCAGGCGCTCCTGGCTGTGGTCGACCACCAGCACGGTCAGCTTGGCGACGTCGAACAGGGTGGCGCCAGCCGCCTGCAGGGCGGTCTGGACGTTGTCCAGCGCCTGGCGCACCTGGGCCAGGAAGTCGGGCGACAGCTCGCCCCGGGTGTTTTCGCCGCCCTGGCCGGCGGCGAACACCAGCCGGGCGGGCGTGTCGGCCACGGCGACGTGCGAGTAGCCATTGGGGCGGGGGTCGTACAGACCGGGCGGGTTGATGAAGGCGAGCGAGGACAGGGCTGGGGTGATGCGGGACGACATGCGAAGGCTCCGTGGACAAGCGTATTGACGAAGCCGCAGTATCAAACCTCAACCGTGGTTGAGGTCAAGGCGGCGGCCGCCGCCATCACTTGTCGGCCGGGCCGACGGATCAGGACAGGGTGCGCGGCGGCATCGCCGACAGGTCGGCCAGGCTCAGGCCGCAGCCCCGGGCGCGCTCGGCCAGGGTGGCGCTTTGTTCCAGCGCCCGCTTGCTTTCGAGCAGCAGCACGTCGAGCTGTTCGTCCAGCGATGACGCCATGGCCCAGGCCCGCTCGGTGAATTCGACGGAGAAGGCGTCGACACAGGCCTTGCAGATGGCCGTGCCGTTCCGTTCCAGCAGCGGGGCGCCTTGCGCCAGCGTCGAGAGGCAAAAATGACAGGCGAGGGCGCGGCTCATGCGGGGGGGCTCGTGGTCGGGGGAAGGCCGGCCGCAGGGGGAGCGGGGCCTGACCTTCTGGACAACGGCCGATCGGGCGCAGTCTTAAATCGGCGCGTCCGCGTTACCGACCCTTTCAGTTCACGTAGGCGGGGCTCAATGGCGCGGAGATGGCCTGGGGCGTGACGTCGATCACCGTCCCGGCCGGCAGCTTGAAGAACGCGGCGCTGGCGGCCAGGCGCTTGGCCTGTTCCTCCAGCGACGAGGCCGCCGCCGCGGCTTCCTCGACCAGGGCGGCGTTCTGCTGGGTGACGTCGTCCATCTGCGTCACGGCGCCGTTGATCTGGTCGATGCCGACGGACTGCTCGGTCGAGGCCTCGGTGATTTCCGCCATGATCTGGGTGACGCGCTGCACCGACGCCACGATTTCCTGCATGGTGTCGCCGGCGGCGCGGACCTGGTCGGCGCCGCTTTCGACGTTGCTGGAGGACTGTTCGATCAGGTCCTTCACTTCGCGGGCGGCCTGGGCGCTGCGCTGGGCCAGCGTGCGCACCTCGCCGGCGACCACCGCGAAGCCCTTGCCCTGCTCGCCGGCGCGGGCGGCCTCGACCGCCGCGTTCAGGGCCAGGATGTTGGTCTGGAAGGCGATGCCGTCGATCACCGACACGATCTCCGAGATGCGGCGCGAGCTTTCCGAGATGCGGGCCATGGTCTGGACCACCTGGCCGACCGCCTCGCCGCCGCGCAGGGCGATGGCGCGGCTCTCGGCCGCCAGGGTGTTGGCCTGGTGCGCGTGCTCGGTGTTCTGCTTGACGGCCGTGGCCAATTCTTCCATGGACGCGGCGGTCTCTTCCAGCGACGCGGCCTGTTCCTCGGTGCGGGCCGACAGGTTGGTGTTGCCCGAGGCGATTTCGGCCGCGCCGGTGTTGATCTCGGTGACGCTGCGGCGCACTTCGCTGACGGTGCGGGTCAGGCTCTCCTGCATGCGCTTGAGCGCCGTGAACAGCACGCCGATCTCATTCTTGGAATTGACCGTGACGCGCTGGGTCAGGTCGCCGGAGGCGATGCGGTCGAAATGCACCGCGGCGTCCCTGAGCGGTTGCAGCACCTGGCGGCCGATGAAGCGCCAGCAGCCCAGCGCCAGCGCGGCGGCCAGCGCCAGCATGATGATGGTGGACAGCTCGGCCCGTTCGTAGCGCAGGTCGGACGCGGTATTGATCTCGGCGCTGCGGCGTTCGGTGTGCGCCAGGAAGGCGGTCACGCGTTCGGCGAAGCGGGCGTCGGCGCCGCGGGTGTCCACCACGGCGGCGGCATAGCCATCGGCGGATTGTTTCTGCAGCGCCTGCTCCAGCGCTTCGATGCTGCGCACATAGGCGGTGAAGACGGTGTCCAGTTCGCTGGCCAGCTTCAGGCCGGCCTCGGTGCTCTTGGGCACGCGCTGGTAGATGGCGAAGTGCTTGCGCGCTTCCTGCAGGTACTGCGTGGCCTGGTCGACACTGCCCTGGGCCTGGCTGCCCTTGCCGGACACGATGTCCAGGTAGGCGGCGACCAGCATCAGCCGGCTGCGCAGCAGCAGCGTCTGCGTTTCGTACAGCGGCCGGGTCTGCTCGGCGGCGACCGAGTTCAGGTCGTCCACCGCGACGTCGGCGTCCCGCGCATAGATCCAGCCCATGCTTGTGGCCGTTGTCAGCGCCAGGAGGAAGATGGCCATCACGGCCAGCAGGCCGGTGCGTATCTTCAGGTTCTTAAGCATGGTGGGGGGCTCCTGTGTCTGTCTTGGGGCTGACCCGTCAAAGCGTGGTCGCGGAAAATCCGGCAGACTGTAAATTTGAATTACAAATTTAACAATTGATTATTTTTCATCCCGGCATTCTGCTTTCGGCAACGCTGCGGTACGGCCTGGCTTTCCCGCGCGTTGGCGGGCGTCGCAGCAGGGTCAGAACAGTTGAGGGGCGTCGCTGCGGATGAAGCGCAGGAAGCGGTGCGCGGCGTCCGACAGGGGGCGCGAGGCGTGCGTCTGGAACTGCAGTTGGCCGGCGTTGAGCAGCGCGTCGTTGATGGGCCGGCAGATCAGCCGCCCGCTTTCGAGGTGCTCGACGGCGGTCAGGCGGGCGCACAGGGTGACCGCGTCGCTGGCCAGGACGTAGTGGTAGGCCGCGCCCGGCAGATTCGAAGTGAAGGCCGGTGACAGCGTGACGTTGTACAGGCTGCAGGCCATGTCCAGCACCTGCCGCAAGGCGCTGCCGCCATCCGGCAGCGCCAGCGGATAGGCCGAAAGCTGCGTGATGTGCAGCGATTCGCAGGCGGCCAGCGGGTGGCCGGGGCGCATCACCGCGACGATCTCGGCGGGATGCGAATAGATCACGGCGATGTCCTTTTCCGCCGTGTGGCTGTAGGTGACGCCGATGTCGGCCTGCGCCGAGCGGACCCGCTCGGACACCAGGCCGGCGTCGAGGATGTGCAGCTTGAAGCGGATGGTCGGGTGTTCGGCCTGGAAGGCGGCGAACTTGCGCGGCAGGGCGTAGGCGGCGAAGCCGGGCGCCCCGGCGATCTTCACGGTCTGGGTGTAGCGGCCGTTCTGGCCATCGATTTCGGCATAGGTGCGGGCGGCATCCGCCTCGACGCGGCGCGCGTGGTCGGCCAGGATGCGGCCGACTTCGGTGACCCGCATGCCCTTCGGGTGGCGTTCGAACAATTGGTTGTGCAGGCGTTGCTCCAGGCCGGCGATCTGGCGGCTGACGGCCGAGCTGACGACATTGAGCCGCGCGGCGGCGCCATTGACGGACCCTGTGTCGACGACAGTGAGAAAGTAACGAAGCGCGGTGCTGTCGAATTGGAATCGCTTCATTGATGTGCGTGCCGTAAATCTCAATGTCGAGTCCGGGCGGCTGGCAACCGCTATGAACGGCGCGGGAGGCGGCGGTCCTTGGGATGGCCGCGCGCCGTGCCGTCTTGTGAACGCCACGGCCAACGGCGTCGGACCACGCAAGCGAGGGTGGGTTGCGCCGCGGAAAGAGCGCTTTCCGGGAGCCCGGCGCGCTGCAATGCCAGCCCCGGGGCCTGTGGGCCAGGCGATTGGGCCAGTGGTGGAATTTATTCCAGCAACACCTTTTGCCACAATCGCAAATTTATCAATATTGCATTCTAATTTCGGCAATAAGCCCTGGCACAGCGATTTACGGCCCTGCGCAGGCCCCAGACGCAAAAAAAGCGCGCCCGAAGGCGCGCTTGAAAGCAGCGTGCAAGCGTTGTGGCGCGTCAGTCGATCACGAAGCCGCCGGGGCCGGCCTGGCCGAGCAATTCGCGCGCGCACTGCACCGCTTCATGCGGCGTGGCCACGGCCAGGAACGGCATGCCGAAGGCGCGCGCCATCTTTTCGCCGCGTTTGCGGATCTTGTCGAGCGCGTCGGCGTCGCGTTCGACGGCGATGAACGCGCGGCAGCGGGCCTTCAGCCTCGGCATGTTGGCGGTCTGCCAGTCGATCATCGCCTTGCGGTCGCCGTGGCTGGCCTCGGTGCGCATGTCGGGCACCACCATGACGAAGGTCTCGGGGTTGTCGACCAGCATCTCCATCTCGCGGATCCAACTGGCGGAATAGCCGGCCGGGGCGCCGCCGTGCTTGGCGGTGACGATGGGGAAGTGGGATAGGTCGTGGAAGAAAAACTGGTCGCGGTTCATTCGAATTCTCCGATGGAAAGGGCGGGCGCGGCCTTGCGGCAGCCGCAGCCGCCGTAAAGCACCAGGCTGTAGGAGTCCAGCGCGAAACCGCGTTGCCTGGCGATATCACGCACCAGTTGCGCCATTTCGGGGTCGCTGGACTCCAGGATCCGGCCGCAATGGCGGCAGACCAGGTGGTCGTGGTGTCCCTTGTCATTCAACTCGTACACGGTGCAGTGCGAGTCGAGCTGAGTTCGTTTGAGCAGTCCGGCGTCTTCGAGTTGCGTGATGACGCGATAAACCGTGGCCAGGCCGATGCTGCTGTGTTCCGAGATGAGGTTGCGGTAGATGTCCGCCGCGCTCATGTGCTGGTCCGCGTGCTGGTGGAAGATGTCCAGGATCTTCAGGCGCGGGAAGGTGGCTTTGATGCCGGCCACGCGCAGGCGGGTATGGTCCATGTAGATTCTCCATGCCGGGGGCGATGCCCGAATGATGAGAATGATGTACATTTTCAAGTGGCCCCGCTAACGGAATTCCGTCAACCTGTAGCTCAAATCTGCCAACCATGCGCGTGACCGTGGTCCACAACGCCTTGCCCGATGTCCTGCTGACCCCGTTCAGCATGCGGCATCCGCGCGCATCCAAGGGGCTGTCGGTGCCCGACCACGTGCACAACGAGGGCATGCTGGTGCTGGTGCATGAGGGTCTGGTGATGGTGCAGTCGGGCGCCGAGGTCTGGACGGTGCTGCCGGGCAGCCTGGGCTGGATTCCGCCCGGGGTCTCGCACGCGGCGCGCTGGTTCGGCGAGGCGCGCGGTTCGTTCCTGTACGTGCGGCCCGACGCCTGCGCCCGGCTGCCGGATCATTGCCGCTCGTGGCCGTCTTCGCGCCTGATCGACGCGCTGATGGAGCGCTTTACCACCAGTGCGCCCGGCGAGCTGCCCGAGGCCTATCTCGAACAACTGTTCGAGGTGTTGCTGGTCGAGGTCAAGCAGCGCGAGCATGCCCCGGTGCTGCTGCCGATGCCGGACGATCCGCGCCTGCAGGACCTGGCCCACACCCTGCTGGGCACGCCCGAAGACCCCTCCGGCATCGACGAATGGGCGCAGCGG
The DNA here is from genome assembly GCF_902859745.1 of Achromobacter dolens. Lineage (GTDB taxonomy): Bacteria > Pseudomonadota > Gammaproteobacteria > Burkholderiales > Burkholderiaceae_B > Achromobacter > Achromobacter dolens. The sequence goes on from NZ_CADIJW010000001.1 coordinate 79,453, forward strand.
CTGAACATGTCGACGCGCACCCTGATGCGCCGCTTCCGTCAGGAAACCGGCGTCACGCTGGGCCAGTGGCGCCAGCAGGCGCGCCTGTTGCGCGGGCTGGAAATGCTGTGCCGCGGCGGCTCGGTCACCGAAGCCGCGCTGTCGGTCGGCTACGAGAGCACCAGCGCCTTCATCGGCAGCTTCCGCGCCGCCTTCGGCATGACGCCCACGCGCTACCTCGCCGGCCGGGAGTAAGCCGCCAGGCAGGGGGTGCGGTCGCGCCGCTGGCTGCCGTCCAGCCCTGGCCAGCCTTTACGGATCTTCACTTTTTCCCGACAGATTTGCGGATCTTCGCGGATGCCCTTTGCCTACCATGGCGGCAGGGTAGGACAGGTCTTCTCGTCCTGCCCGCCATGCATCAAGGGTGTTCCATGACTTGCCAACCTTTCCTCGCTTTCCCGCCGGCCGGGAGCGCCGGCGCCGCCGCGGCTCCGACGGCTGTCCTCGCCTTCGCCCACGTCCTGGCGCGCCTGCTGGCGGCCACGCGCGCCGCCTGGCAGCTCGACGCCGCCGCCGGGAGCACGCCGTGACGACCCCGCGTACCGGCGCGCTGCTGATCCACGGCCTGGGCGGCACGGAATTCGACATGGGCTCGCTTCACAAGGTGCTGGCGCGCGCCGGGGTGCAAACCCATGGCGTCACGCTGCCCGGGCACGCGGGGCGGCCCGAGGACCTGCTGGACGTGCGGGTCGAGGACTGGATGGACGTCGTCACCCGGCGCTATCGCGAGCTGTGCGAGCAGTACGAGGTGGTGCACGTCATCGGCATGTGCCTGGGCGCCTTGCTGGCGGTCGAACTGTGCAAGCGCGAGTCGCACACCCGCGGCGCGCTGGTGTCGCTGTCGGCGCCGGTTTTCCTGGATGGCTGGAGCACGCCCTGGTACCGCGGCCTGCGCTATCTGCTGTATCACGTGCCGGGTGTGCCGCGACGCATCCGGGTCGAGGAAGAAGATCCCTACGGCGTCAAGAGTGAACTGGTGCGGGCCTTCATCAAGGCGGGCTTTGCGCGCGGCGACGGCTTTCACTACCAATGGGTGCCGCTGGCCTGCGTGCGCCAGGTCGATCGCCTGCGCGGCATGGTCAAGCGCGGCCTGGAGCGGATGCGCTGCCCGACGCTGGTGATGCACGCAGTCGAGGATGAGCTGACCAGCCCGCGGTCGGCGCGGCTGCTGGGGGCGCGCATTCCCGGCGCGTCGGTGGTGCTGCTGCAGGACAGCTATCACATGATCTGCGTCGATCACGAGCGAGAGCGCGTGATGCAGAACGTCCTGAGTTTCCTGGGCAAGGACCCGGGCATCGTGCGCGTGCGGCGTCGCGACAATGCGCCGCGGCTCGCGCGGGGGCAGGAGGCGCAGGCGGGCGCCGAGGGCATGCTGGTCGCCGCCCGCTAGGGCGGCAGGCGAATCAGGCCGCGGCCGGCTGGTCGGGCTGGTTGGGGTGCGACGGGCCTTGGGGATCGTTTTCCGCGTCGGGCCGCGGCGGCACCGCGGGCAGGCCCAGCGCCAGCCGCAGTCGCTGGCAGTCGGGATTGGGCGAGCCGTCGGGCATCCAGATGTCGAACTCGCGGCAGGGCGTCGGGCGGTTCTCGTAGATGGCGCAGTGGATGCCGGGTCGGCCCAGTTCGCCGCGCAGCGAGATGCAGCGGCCGCCGCCCATTTCAGTGCCCTTCATGCAGGCGCGCAGCGGGCTCATCTGCGTCACGAGGTCGAGCGGCACCTGGCCGCCGTTTTCGCCGGCCAGCTCGCCGATATAGAACGACACCCGGAAATGCGAGCAACAGGCGCCGCAGTCCAGACAGGGATTGGTGGCGGGGTTGCTGTCGCCGGCCAGCAGGGCGGGCGACACCAGGGTCAGGGCGGCTGTCTCGAGCAGGGACATGGCGGGGATCCGAAAGCCTGTCCGGTCCCGGCATGACGCAAAACGGGCTTGCATGCCGCAAGCCCGCCTGGCCGATCCGGGACGCGCTCGGGCACGGCCGGCGCGGGATCAGGGTGGGAAATAGTAGCTGGATTCGGCTTGCGGCCGCTACGACTTTTTTTGGGGACGTTGCTGCGGTAGCATCGGAAACCCGATAGCCGCCAGGACCCTTTCCCATGACCGCCAACTCCGACTTTTCCGACGGCCTCGCCCGTTGCGCCTGGGTCGACACGTCCGCCGAATACATGGCGTACCACGACAACGAATGGGGCCGCCCGCAAGGCGACGACCGCGCCCTGTTCGAGCAATTGTGCCTGGAAGGATTCCAGTCGGGCCTGAGCTGGCGCACCATCCTGAACAAGCGCGAGGCCTTCCGCCGCGGCTTTGCCGCGTTCGAGCCGGCCAAGGTCGCGCGGTTTGGCGAAAAGCAGGTGCTGGCGCTGCTGGCCGACGCCGGCATCGTGCGCCATCGCGGCAAGATCGAAGCCGTCATCAACAACGCCCAGCGGGCGCTGGAGATGATCCAGCGCGAAGGGTCGCTGGGAGCGTTCTTCTGGCGTTTCGAGGCGCCCCCGGGATCCCCGTCCACGCGCGGCGCGTCGACCTCGGCGCAATCCGAGGCCTTGTCCAAGGCCCTCAAGAAGCTGGGGTGGAAGTTCGTCGGCCCGACCACGGTGTATGCCTTCATGCAGTCGGTCGGCATGGTCAACGACCATCATCCCGACTGCCACTGCCACGGTCTCAGCGAGCAGGCGCGCAAGGCGTTCCGGCGGCCGGCGTAAGGTGGCTGGTCCAAGGCGGCCGACACAAGGGGGGCTGGCACAAGGCGGCCCGTTGGCTAGGCGCCTGTGCATAACGTGGCGGCGGGCCGGCACGCATCGCCGGTCTCCTGCGGCGCCTATCCGGCAGCGGCCGGCGCCTTTGCATCCTGCGCCACGGCGGCCGCGCCCGGGATGCAGTAGCGCCCTTCGCGGTAGGCCCAACTGGGCCAAAGCGCGTGCGCCAGCGCCTCGTCGGCCAGCGCCGGGTCCAGCGGCGCCGGGGCATAGTCTTCCGGCGCGGTGTAGCGGTACTGCACCGGGGTCTTGTTCGGCGCCAGCACCAGCAGGTCGTTTTCCTTCAGGTAGCCATAGGTGTTGTCGTACTGCATGATGGCGCGGCCCGGCGTGCTGCGGGTCAGGTCATGGCCGAGCATCGGGTGTTCGGTATCGACGCCGATCAGCGACAGCAGCGTCGGCGCCAGGTCGATCTGGCTGATCAGGCGGTCGTCGCGCCGCGGTTCGATGCCGGCGCCCAGGATCACGGCGGGAATATGGAAGTGGCGCACCGGCACCAGGCTGGCGCCGAACACGCGCGAGTCGTGGTCGGCGGCGATCAGGAAGACCGTGTTTTCCCAGTACGGTGCCGCCTTGGCGCGTTCAAAGAAGCGGCCCAGGGCCCAGTCGGCGTAGCGCACGGTGTTTTCCACCGTGGCCGGGTTGCCTTCGGTCTGAATGCGGCCCGCCGGGTATTCCCAGGGCGAATGGTTCGAGACGCTGAAGGCCAGCGTGAAGGTGGGCTGGTCGCCGTCCTCGCGCAGCAGCCGGTCGAGCTGGTTGAACATGTCCTCATCGGACGCGCCCCAGGTGCCGACGAAGGCGGGATCGACAAAGTCCTCGCGGTCGACGATCTGGCGAAAGCCGTTGCCCAGGAAGAAGCCCTTCATGTTGTCGAAGTGCGATTCGCCGCCGTAGATGAAGCGCGAGTGGTAGTCGTGGCGGCCCAGCAGGTCGGCCAGCGAGAAGAAGCCGCGTTGCGAGCGCGGCAGCTTGAGCACGGCCTGCGCCGGCGTGGGCAGGAAGCCGGTCACCACCGCCTCCAGGCCGCGCACCGAGCGCGTGCCGGTGGCGTAGGCGCGGGTGAAGGTCCAGGCGTCGCGCGCCAGCGCGTCCAGTTCGGGCGTCAGATCCATGCCGCCCAGGCCGGCGCTGTACTGCGCGCCCAGGCTCTCTTCCAGAATGATGACCAGGTTGAGCGGCCGCGCGGTCTTGCGGCTGGCGGGCTGGCGATGCAGGCTGGGGTATTCCGCGTTGGCCGGCGGATAGGGCAGGCCAGCCCGCGTCAGTACGCGGCGCTGCATGTCATCGTCGTCCATGCCGCCGTACACAGCCGAGGCCGACTTTTCGTTTTTCATGCTGTAGACGGCGTAGAACACGTTATAGAGCGAGTTCAGGGCCAGGGTGTTGAGCATGCCGTCGGAACTGTAGGCCACCGACGACGGGTTGATCGGCCGGTGGCCGAGGGTGCCGCGGATCGCCAGGATCACCACCGCCAGGAGCGCCAGGCTGGCCAGCGGCATCTGCCACCAGGCCAGTTGCGCGTCGGGCTCGGCGTGGCCGAACAGCGCATAGCCGCCCCAGCCAATCAGCCCGAGGGCGCCAAAGCCGCCCAGCAGCGCGCCCTTGTAGCCGCGCCACAGCATGCCCGAGACTTCGCGCGGGTGCTTCAGGTATTCGACGAACAACCGGTTGGGACGGGTGTCGTATTCGAGAATGAAGGGCGGCGTGGCGACTTCCAGGAACGCCAGCAGGATGAACGCGACCAGATACCAGATGCCGGCGGCGGTGGCGGCGAACGGCAGGTGGCCGAGCCACGGCGACAGCACGATCGGCAGCGCGCCCAGCACGCCGATCTGGTGCGCGTCGATGCGCAGCCCGCCCAGCAGCAGGGGAGCCAGGCCGCCGGCGTTGCGCACGCGCTGCCATTGCCAGGCGGCCAGGGCCAGGCGGCTGAGGGTCAGTAGCGCGAACGCCGCCACCACGAAAATCAAGCTCGAATGCCGCATCGGGCCTCCAGGTAATACTACTGCGCCGCCGCCAGGACGGTTGCCGGTCGATCGCCGCGCATTTGAACAGGGCGGGCGTCAAAAAAACGGTGGAAATCCTTCCGTGCGGGGGCAAACGGCGGGATCCCGCGGGGGCGGCTTTGTAACTTTTGCCGACCGCGCTCTATGACACGGAAAAATCCGTACACATTATGGGGCCCGCAAGCTTAACCCGCCGCGCGCGGCGCGCTACCCTTTAGGGTAAATAGGGCCGGTGCATCGGCGCTCCGGCGGCAACGGCAAGGATAATAACGATGACGCGCAAAACAAAAATAGCGGTCGGGATTGTGGGCAGCCTCGTCGTCCTGGTGGCGGTGCTGGTCGTGCTGGTCGCCACCTTCGACTGGAACCGCGCCCGGCCGATGATCAACGAACGCGTCAGCGCGGCCATCGGACGGCCGTTCGCCATCAATGGCGACCTGACCGTGACATGGTCGCGTGAATCGGACGAGAGCGGTTGGCGCGCATGGGTGCCATGGCCGCACATCGTGGCCAACGACATCAGCGTCGCCAATACCGAATGGGCTAGGGTGCCGGAGTTCGCCACCCTCAAGCGCGGTGAGTTCAGCCTGTCGCCGCTGCCGCTGCTGGCCCACCGGGTCGTGATCCGGCGCATCCAGTTGACCGAGCCCGCCGCCGACCTCGAGCGCCTGGCCGACGGTCGCGCGAACTGGGTCTTCACCCTGCCCGAGACCGGCGAGCCTTCGCCGTGGGTGCTGGACATCAATGAAATCGGCTTCGACAAAGGCAGCGTCGGCCTGTCCGATGCGATCCTGCAGGCGGACCTGACCGTGCTGGTCGATCCGCTGGGCAAGCCCGTGCCGTTCGCCGACGTGGCCGGCGCGGCCTTCGTGCCCGAAGACGCCGCCGCCGCGGCGCCGCGCGACTATGTCTTCGGCTGGAAGGTCGACGGTAAATTCAAGAACCTTCCCACCAAGGGCGAAGGCAAGGTCGGCGGCATGCTGGCGTTGCAGGATCCCAAGCAACCGTTCCCGGTGCAGGCCGACGTGTCGATCGGCGGCACCAAGGCGGCCATCACCGGCACCCTGACCGACCCGGCCAACCTGGGCGCGCTGGACCTGCGTCTGAAGCTGTCGGGCGGCTCGATGGCGCAACTGTATCCGCTGACCGGCGTGACGCTGCCCGACACCCCGCCGTATTCCACCGATGGCCACCTGGTGGCCAGGCTGCGCCACGCCGGCGGCGCGGTGTTCGAATACCGTGATTTCAATGGCCGCGTCGGCAACAGCGACCTGCATGGCGACGTGACGTTCTCGCTGGCGGCCCCGCGTCCGAAACTGACCGGCAAGCTGTCGTCCAAGCAGTTGCGCATGGCCGACCTGGGGCCGCTGATCGGCGTGCAGTCCGGTAAGCCCGCCCCGGCCCAGGACAAAGCCAAGGACGCCCCCGCCAAGCCGCCCAACGGCAAGGTGCTGCCGACCCAGGCGTTCCGCACCGACCGTTGGCGCGACATGGACGCCGATGTGGCGCTGGAGGCCGGCCGCATCGTGCACGATGCCAAGCTGCCGTTGACGGACCTGACGGTGCACTTGATCCTGCAGGACGGCCAACTCACGCTCGATCCGCTGCGCTTCGGCATGGCCGGCGGCAACATGGCGGCGACCGTGCGGCTGGACGGATCCAAGGCGCCGCTGACGGGGCGAGTCGAGATGCACGCGCGGCGATTGCGGCTCAAGCAACTGTTCCCGTCGGCGGAGTCGATGCAGAGCGCGCTGGGCGAATTGAACGGCGACCTGGCGCTGTCGGGCACGGGCAATTCCGTGGCCGCGTTGCTCGGCTCGGCCAGCGGCGATATGAAGATGCTGGTCAACGATGGCGTCATCAGCCGCAGCCTGATGGAGATTGCCGGCCTGAACGTCGGCAACTACGTCGTCTCGAAGCTGTTCGGCGACGACGAGGTCAAGATCAACTGCGGCGCGGCCGACCTGGAGATGAAGAGCGGCGTGATGACGCCACGCGTGTTCGTGTTCGACACCGAGAACGCGCTGATCAACATCACCGGCACCACCGACTTCAAGAACGAGAAGCTCGACCTGGACATCACGCCCGACAGCAAGGGCTTCCGCATTTTCTCGCTGCGTTCGCCGCTGTATGTGCGCGGCACCTTCGGCAAGCCGGACGTGGGCGTGCACGTGGGGCCGCTGGCGGCGCGCGGCGCGGGCATGGTGGCGCTGGGCGTGATCCTGACGCCGGCGGCGGGTCTGCTGGCGCTGATCGCGCCCAGCACCTCCGACGACAACTCCTGCGGCACGCTGCTCAAGCAGATGCGCACCCCGCCCAAGGCGCCGGCGCCCAAGGGCAAGTAGGCGGCGTCAGCGCGGCAACGCCATGCGGGCGCCGTCGCGCGCCTGGTTGTCGGCGACGCAGACCGCGTTGCGGCCGTGGTTCTTGGCGTAGTAGAGGGCGCGGTCGGCGCGCTGGATCACCTCGTCCAGCGTGGCGCCGTGCTCCGGGTAGCAGGCCACGCCGGCCGACAGCGTGATCGGCGCGGGCAGGCCGGTTTCGGTGCCGAGCGCCTCCAGCTTCTGGCGCAGTCGCTCGGCCGTGGCCACCGCGGCCGCCAGCGGCGCACCCGGCATCAGCATCACGAACTCCTCGCCGCCGCTGCGCGCGACCGTGTCGCCGCTGCGCGACCCCTCGATCAGCAACGCCGCCAGCACCTGCAGCGCGCGGTCGCCGGCGGCATGGCCGTACAGATCGTTGACGTTCTTGAAGTGATCGATGTCCAGCGCCACGATGGCCAGCGGCGTCTCGGCGGCCTGCAGCAGCGCCATGGCTTCGTTCAGGCCGCGGCGGTTCAGCAGCGACGTCAGGGTGTCTGTGGTGGAGGCGCGGCGCAGGTCGCGGATCTTGTGCTGGATCGAGTTCAATCCCATCAGCAGCGCGCGCTTGAGCTGCGAGGCTTCGAAATACCACGAACGCACTTTGCGGATGCGCTCGGCCGAGTCGGGGTCCTGCATGTGCTTGGCGATGCTGGCCAGTTCCCCGAGCGGGCGGGCGATCCAGCGCGACAGCAGCCAGATCAGCAGGATCGAGATCAGCAGCAGCGGCAGGGTGTTGCGCGCGGTCGCCATCAGCAGGTCGTTCAGGGGCAGCAGGGTGCTGGCCACCGGCCGCTGCGCGACGATGGTCCAGCCGGTGCTGGGCACCGGCGCGAAGCCGGCCAGGATCTCGGTGCCCGTCGCGTCGGTGAAGCGCGCTTCGCCGGTTTCGCCGCGCAGCGCCGCGGCCAAGGCGGTCTTGTTCGCGGACATGCTGCCCAGGCGGCTGCGGTCGGGGTGATAGATCAGGGTGCCGTCACGCGCCAGCACATACAGCAGCGAGTCGTCGCGGTTGAAATGCTGGCCGAGCAGGCGATCCAGCACGTTGTCTTCGTGCAGGTAGAGCGTGCCGGCGATATAGCCGAGATAGCGGTAGTCGCGCGAGAAGATCGGATGGGTGTACAGGATCAGCCAGCGGCCGGTGCTGGCGCGGAAGGGTTCGCTGATGAACGGCCGGCGCGTGCTCAGGGCGGTCCGGGCGGCGTCGCTGGTCATCTGCTGGCCCATCAGTTGCGGGTAGGAGGTCGACACCGCCAGCACTTTGCCCTGCGCCGACACCACGAAACTGGAATTGAAATGGCCCAGTTGCTCTTCCTGGCGCCGCGTCTCCGACGACATCAGTTCCGGGTGGGTCTCCATGTGGGCCAGCATGTCGGCGCTGTAGGCCAGGTGACGCCGCAGGTCAGCAAGGAAATATTCCGTGGTGGCGGCGAGCTTGGCGGCATAGACACGGTTGCTTTCGAGCGCGTTGTGCAACAGCAGGTCGCGTTGCACCAGGTAGCTGGCATGCAGACCCGCGGCCAGCACCAGGAAGATCGACAGCAGGCTGATCCATAGGATGAGACGCCGGAGGTCGAGGCGGAGCATGGAAGGTAGGACCGTCAGGCGTGGGCGCGGCCTGGGGGCGGGCCGGAATGGGGCAGGCCGGCGAGCGCATCCCAGGCGCACATCGCCTGGCGCGCGACCGCTTGCAAGGTCTTGCGGCTGGCGCCGTCGCGCGCCTGGATCGACATTCCGTGCAGGATGGTGGTGTAGAACGCGGCCAAGCCTTTCAGGTCGGTGCCGGCGGGCAATTCGCCGGCGGCGGCGCCGGCGGTCAGGCGGGCCAGGATGCGGCCTTGCATTTCGCGCCGATTGTCGCCCAGGAACACGCCCACGCCGGCGTCGGTGTCGGCGCCGGCCGGCGCGCCCAGCACGATCAGGCAGCCCGGCGGAGCGCCGGGGGTGGTGAAGCGTTCGGCAGCCGCCAGCAGCATGCCGCAGATGCCCGCGCGGGCGGTGGGGGCGTCGGTCAGCGCGCGGCGCGATGCGGCGCCGTCGGTGTCGCGGTAAAGCTGCACCGCTTCGCGAAATAGTCCCTCTTTAGAGCCGAATGCGCCATAGAGACTGGGCGAGTTGATGCCCATCGCGGCCGTCAGATCGGTTAGCGATGCTCCTTCATATCCCTTCGACCAGAAGACTTCCATGGCCTTGCGCAAGGCCTGGGCCCGGTCGAAGTTCCTGGGACGCCCACGTTCTGCCATGACCCGGATTTTACTCGCGAGAGTTATTTTGTGTTGATTGATAAAAAAATCGTTGACGGCCGCTTGGCGGCAGTCGATGATATTTGTACTGAACACTACAAATTATGGTGAATCCATGCAGAACCTGATCGGAAAAGTGGCTTTCGTGAGCGGCGGCAGCCGTGGCATCGGCGCGGCAATCGTGCGCCGCCTGGCGTCGGAAGGCGCGGACGTGGCTTTTACCTACGTCAGCGCCTCGTCGCGCGAGACGGCGCAGGCGCTGGCGCGCGAACTCGAGGCAGAGGGACGACGCGCGCGAGCCATCCAGGCCGACTCGGCCGATCCGGCGCAAGTGCGGCGGGCGGTGGAGCAGGCCATCGGCGAACTGGGCCCGGTGGATGTGCTGGTGAACAACGCCGGCATCTTCCTGGCCGGCCCGCTGGACGAGGTCACGCTGGAGGACTATGACCGCACGATGAACATCAACGTGCGCGCGCCGTTTGTCGCGATCCAGGCGGCGCAGGCCTCGATGCCGGACGGCGGCCGCATCATCAACATCGGCAGTTGCCTGGCCGAACGCTCGGGCCGCGCCGGCGTGACACTGTACTCGGCCAGCAAGTCGGCGCTGCTGGGCATGACGCGCGGCCTGGCGCGAGACCTGGGCGCGCGCGGCATCACCGCCAACGTGGTGCATCCGGGTCCGATCGACACCGATATGAATCCGGCCGATGGCGAGCGTGCGGGCGACCTGGTGGCGGTGTTGTCGTTGCCGCACTACGGCGAAGTGCGCGACATCGCCGGCATGGTGGCGTTCCTGGCCGGTCCCGACGGGCGCTACGTGACGGGTGCGAGCCTGGCGGTGGACGGCGGGTACGCAGCCTGATCCGGCGCTCCCTGCGCGGCCTGAGGCCAGGGCGAGGGCGCCCGCATCGAAGGGCCCGCGTCTGTTTTTTTGGGGGCTATCTGCAATGGACTTGCACAATTAAAAAAAGGTCCCTATAATCTCGCTTCTTCGCTGGTCAAACACAACAAACGCAGCGGCGACAACGCGAAAGCGGCGTTTACCAAGTGGTGGTTGTGATTGAACATGCAGGGCTGTTAGCTCAGTTGGTAGAGCAGCGGACTCTTAATCCGTAGGTCGAGTGTTCGAGCCACTCACAGCCCACCAAAATTTCGAAGGCCGTCGACGTTAATCGTCGACGGCCTTTTTCACGTCGACGGCCTTTTTCATTTTCCGCGCGCCGGTGACTTTCCAGGCCTGTGGGCGCCCGCGGGCTTGCCCCCCCCCCCCATGATTCGGGGCCGGCCGCTGCCGCTGGCGTCGCGCTAGAAATCCTGCGCGATCGCGCTCGCGCTGATCCTGGCCTGCGCGATGGTGTCCGTGGCCAGGGCGTCCCAGGTGTGTTCGACCATCAGGCGCCGCACTTCCTTGACGCCGATGAACTTCAGCCAGAAGTCGAGGTAGTCGGCCTGGTGCGCGAAGCCGGGGCTGGCGGGATAGGCGATGGGGTCGTGGCCCTGGCCGCGGACGTGGATGACCAGGGCGCGCGGGATGCTCAGCATCGGGCCGTATGCCCGCCCGTCGAAGCTGAACAGCATGCCGCGCTGGCTGACCAGGTCGATCAGTTGCTTGAGCTTGTACGGATAGTCGAAATTCCACATCGGCACGCCAAGCACGATCCGGTCGGCCTGCTGAAAGCGCCGGGCGAGTTCGGTGATGCGGGCCCAGATCGTGGCCTCGGCATCGTCCAGCGGGGCTTTGGCGACGCCCTTGTACTTGGCGCCGATCGCCCGGCTGTCGAAGTCGGGCAGGTCTTCTTCCCACACGTTCAGGGTGTCGACCTCGAGTTCGGGGTGAGCCTGGCGACAGGCGGCCAGGAACGACTGGGCGATGGCGATCGACGCCGAGCGGGCGCCACGGGGGGAAGATTCGATGTTCAAGAGACGCATGCTGCAAAGTCCGGATGGGGCGAGCGTCGTAAGTTTGGTTGCCAGTCGGCCCGCCAGGGGAAATACGATTGCAAATGCAATCGTTAGGCGGGCAATTGTATCGTTGTCCGATGGAATTGCAAACGCCATCGCGGGACGGCCTGTGGGGCGGCCCGTGGGGCGGTATCACGGCGCACCGCCGGGTCCGGGCGCCGCGAAGTACGCCATCGGCGGGCAGACAGGATTAAGCCTGGACTGAATGGTGATTGCATCCTGGCTAAATCACCGCGAGCGATGTCCTCTCTATAGTGAGGGCATCGAATCCAAGGAGTGCCCCCATGCCTGTAATTGCCCCGTCCGCCGCCTATCCCCGCGCGGTGCTGTTCGATCTGTTGACCGCGCTGCTGGATTCCTGGACGGTGTGGAATGCCGCGGCCGGCGCCGAGGCGCGCGGCCGCGCCTGGCGCGCAGAGTATCTGCGCCTGACGTATGGCTGTGGCGCCTACCAGCCGTATGAGCAATTGGTCGAGACCGCCGCCGCGGCGGTGGGGCTGCCGGCCAGCGCGCCGGCGGCGCTGGAGGCGGAGTGGGACCGGCTGCCGGCCTGGGACGGCGCGCGCGAGCTGCTGCGGGCGCTGCGTCCGCACTGCCGATTGGGCGTGGTCACCAACTGTTCGCGACGCCTGGGACATCGCGCGGCGGGTCTGCTCGGAGTGGACTGGGACGTGGTGGTGACCTCGGAAGAAGCGGGCTTTTACAAGCCGGATCCCCGGCCCTACGAACTGGCGCTGGCGCGGCTGGAGGTGCCGGCCGCGCAGGCGGCGTTCGTGGCCGGCTCAGGCTACGACCTGTTCGGCACCAGCAAGGTGGGGCTGCGCACCTATTGGCACAACCGCGTGGGCCTGGCCTTGCCTGAAGGCGCGCCGGCGCCCGAGGCGCAGTCGCCGCGACTGGATGACGCGTTGCCGTGGCTGGCCGGGTTCGGCGCGGGCGCGGCGGTGCGCTAGCCGGGGGCGGTACAAACTGTTGCGCGCTCGCGATTCCCGCAGCGGGCGGGACAGGCCTTAACATGGTCCCTGCCGGCATCCGCCGGCGCACCGACAGGATCGTGGAGGTTGTCATGCAATCAAGAACAATGCTCAAGCGTATCGCTGTAGTCGCGGCAATGGGTGTGCTGGTGGCGGGGTGTGCCACGCAACAGCAGACCAACACCGCGGTGGGGACCGGGGCGGGCGCGGCCGTGGGGGCCGGCATCGGCGCCCTGATCGGCCATGGCACCGGCGCGGCGGTCGGGGCCGGCATCGGCGCCGTGGCCGGCGGCCTGATCGGCTACAACTGGAAGGTGGTGAAGGAAGACGTGCAGAAGTCCGGCGCGACCTCGCTGGGCATCGACGTGGTCGAGATGCCGGATGGCAGCCTGAAGGTCAACATCCCGAGCAACGTGTCGTTCGATACCGACAAGACCGACCTCAAGCCGGCGTTGCTGCCGGTGCTGGACAGCGTGGCGCGCTCGCTCAACCAGCATCCCGAATTGCGCGCCAAGGTGGTGGGCCATACGGACAGCACGGGCGCGCTGGCGCACAACCAGACCTTGTCCGTGAACCGGGCGCGCAGCGTCACGGAGTATCTGTCGCGGCAGGGCGTGGCGGCGACGCGGCTGACGATCGAAGGGCGCGGGCCCAACGACCCGATCGGCGACAACGCCACCGCCGACGGCCGGGCGCTGAACCGCCGGGTCGAGATCTACCTGTACGCAGTCAAGCAGTAGTAGCATGCGGGCGCCGCGCCCATCATGCGTCGACGGCATGCCGATGGCCGTGATGGTGCCGGGCCGTCGCCGACGCGAACGGCGCGGCGCTCTTCCCTGGCTTTTCCTGGAGTTCGCCATGAGCATGTTTCCCCCTGCCCGCATCGGCACCGATATCGCGATCGCGGCCCTGTCCGGTTGGCAGGCCGTCGCGATGCGCGACGCGATCGAAAAGCGCTTCCGTTTCGCCAATTTCAACGCCGCCTTCGGTTTCATGGCGCGAGTGGCGATGTTCGCCGAGAAGCTGAACCACCACCCCGAATGGACCAACGTCTACAACCGGGTCGACGTGATGCTGACCACGCACGATGCCGGCGGCGTGACCGAGCTGGACGTGCGCATGGCGCAGTTCATGGACGAGGCCGCCGCGCAGATGGGCGCGACCGCGCCGAAAGCGGCCGCCTAGACGGATCAGCCTTCGCGCGTGCCGGAGGGCTCGCGCTGATGCGCGATCAGGCGGTCGAGCATGTCGCCGAGCTGGCGCTGTTCGTCGGCGCTGAGGCAGCCGAAGATCTCCTGGTTGCGGCGCGCGATCAGATCGATGATGCGCCGGTAGTGGGTATCGCCCGCGGCCGTCAGCGACAGCACCACGCCGCGGCCGTCGGCCGCCGAGTCCTTTTTCCTGATCAGTCCACGTTCGACCAGGGCCTGCGCCGAACGGCTCGCCTGGCCCTTGTTCAGGTTGGCGGCCAGCGCCAGGTCGTTGACCGAGAGCGGCGCGTAGCGGCCGATCGCGGCCAGGCAGCGCGCCTCGCCCAGCGGGATGCCGCAGTCTTCCAGATAGGCACGATTCGTGTCACGGTCGGTGATCTTGTTGATCACGTGCAGGCGGTAGGTCAGGAATCGTTCGAGGGCGGGCGTGGTCACGTCGGGCGATCGGCGGTGGCGGCGGGATAGTGTGCCACAGGGGCGGCGCTGGCCGCCTCGGCCTGCGCCAGCAGGGCGGTTGCGGCCTCGGCGTCCGGCAGGCGCGCCAGCGCCGACAGGCCGAGGATCGACAGGAACAGCGGCGCCTGCGCGGGGCCGACGCGAGTCAGGGCCTGCGCCATCAGGGTGTACACCCGGTCCAGTTCATCATTGCTCATGCTTGTGGCTCCCGGGGCGAGGGGGCGATCATCGGATAGTAGGGGGCCAGCGCGGCGCGCAGGACGCGCTCGTCCGCCATGGCCCAGCGGCCGAGCACATAGCCGTCCGGCCGCAGCAGCCAGACCGTGCCGGGCTGCGCGCCGAAGCGCTCGCGCAGGTGGCGGTGCGGGTCGCGCCAGGCGTCAGGCGCCGGTCCGTCGACGACGATGGCCTGCAACGGACTGGCGCTGTGCCGGGTGATGGCCGCGAGCGTGCGCAGGGTCTGGGCGGCGCGGGCGTCCGCGGCGCAGGCCAGCAGCACGAAACCCTGGCCGAAACACGCGCTGAGGTAGCGCGGCGACGCGTCGGCGTCGGCCAGCAGCAGGTCGGGCGCGGGCTGGCCGGGGGCCGCGGCGAGTGGCTGGCCTTGCGCGCCGTCAGGCAGGTTCAGCGGCGAGCCGTCATACGAGATGGGGGCGGATTGACGCGGATTGATCAGCGGCCGGGCGCGTTCGTCGGTCAGGGCCAGCCGCAGAGCGGCCTCACGCATCAGGCGGAAGCCGAAATCCGGCGGCGCCATGAACTCGGTGCTCTTGGCGCCGTAGGCCAGATTCTGGCGGGTGGCGTGGACGCGCTCGCCGCTGTAGCTGTCGAGCAGGTCCTCGCAAGCCTGGCCGCGCAGCACCCAGGCCAGCTTCCAGGCAAGATTGCCGGCATCGTCCAGGCCGGAGTTCAGGCCGCGCACGCCGAAGATCGGCACCAGGTGGGCGGCGTCGCCGGCGAACAGCACGCGGCCGTGACGGTAGCGTTCCAGCGTCAGGCATTTGGCGTTGTAGAGCGAGATCCAGAGCGGCTTCCATGGCGCGGTCTCGCCGATCATGTCCAGATGGCTCTGCACCCGCGGCAGCACGTTCTCCGGCTTGACCGCCTCGGCGGCATCCTCGTCGTCGCGGATCTGGTAGTCGACGCGCCAGACGTTGCCGGGCTGGCGGTGCATCAACAGGGTGGAGCCGGGATTGGACGGCGGATCGAACCAGGCCAGTCGTTCGACGGGGCGGTCGGACGTCTGTTCGATATCGACAATGACGTAGCGGCCGTCGTACTGCATGCCCTCCAGCTTCAGGCCCAGCGCGTCGCGCACGCTGCTGCGACCGCCGTCGCAGGCCACCAGCCAGTTGGCGCGCACGGTGTGATGCTGGCCGTCGATCTCGGCCTCGACGTCGACGCCGTCCGGGCCCGGACGCACCGAGACGGCCCGGGCCGACCACTGCAGCACGGCCTGGCCGGGCTGGCGCAGCATGGCCAGGTGCGCGTATTCCTCGACGAAGTACTGCTGGATGTTGACCATCGGCGCGAAGCGCTGTGTCGGGTCGTGCGGCATTTCGAAGTGCAGCACTTCGCGGTCGCGGTAGTAGCTGCGGCCGCCGCTCCAGGGCAGGCCGGTGGCTGTCAGCGCCGCGTCGGCGCCAGCCCAGCCCAGGATTTCCTGCGAACGGCGCGAGATGCAGATGGCGCGGCTGCCACTGCAATAGCCGTCGTCGGCCTCGAGCGTGAGCGAGGCGATGCCGTAATGCGCCAGCAGCGCGGCCAGGGTGAGCCCGACCGGACCGCCGCCGACGATCAGGACGGGCACGCGGGCTGGGAGTGCCATGCTGTCTCCAGGATATTAGTTGTTTGCGCAACTATATCGTCGGATTGGTTGTGTGCGCAACCATTTGGCCACGGCAAAAAAAACCCGCCGGGTCGGGCGGGTCTTGTCTGCGCGCGACAGCGCTCAGTTGCGCACGTAGTAGATGCGCATGGCCTGTTGCTTCTGGCTGCCGTCCATGACACGCAGCACCACGACCTTGGGAGTGAAGCCGTCGGGCAGCTTCAACTGGCCCAGCGCGTAGTCGTAGCGGTCGACGTTGAGCGTGGGGCCTTCCGGCGTGATGGTGGCGGCGCGGCCGTTGGGGTAGCTGCCGTCGATGGAGAAGGTGAGCGTCCCCTTGAATGGCGCGCCATTGCGCTCTTCGCGCATCACCAGCACCTGGTAGTCGAGCTGGCCGGGCTGGCGCTTGAAAGTGGCCGAGCGGATGCCCAGGTTGCCGCCGCGGGGGTCGGGCGGCATGGCGTCCTGGAACAGCACCAGTTCCTTGTTCAGCGTTTCCAGCCTGGCGCGGGCGTCGGCCAGGTCGGCGGTGAGTTTTTCATGGCCGGACTTGTTGGCGTCGCGTTGCTGCGTGGCCTCTTCGAGTTGGCTTTGCAGGCGCTGGTTCTCGAGCTTGGAGGCGCTCAGTTCGCTGTGCAGTTGTTCGGATTGCTCGACGGTCAGCCGCTGCGGGCCGTAGTTGGTCTGCAGGAAGAGCACGCCGCCCGCGCCCAGGGCAATGCCCACCAGCAGCAGGACCAGCCAGCGCGGCATGCGGCGCGTGCGTTGGCCCGGTTGGTAAACGGAGGGCTTGAATACGGCCCGTTGCGATCTTCCAAACATCCCCATTCCTAGAAAACGTCCTGTGTGTTGCCTGACCCTGCGCCGCGCGCACCAGTCAAAGCGTCAGAGAATACCCGGTTAAGCCGGGGCGATGGGCGCGCGGACAAGCCTCGTTGCGCACCTTGATATTGTGAAATATGTGGGCATTGGCCGGACTCACCGCGCGCCGCGGCGGAGTTCGGCGTCCAGGTCGGCCAGCCGCTGGGGGGTGCCGATGTCGGCCCATCGGCCGGCGTGGCGGGCGCCACGGACGCGGCCCTGTGCCATGGCTTGCCGGAGCAGGGGCGCGAGCCGCGCGGCCGTGCCGCGGGCAATCCCCGCGAATAGCATGGGATGGTAGACGCCGATGCCGGAAAAGGTCAAACGGGCCTCGCCGCCGTCCTCGACCCGGCCGTCGGCCGTGAGGGTGAAATCGCCGGCCGGGTGTTGCGGCGGATTGTCGGCCATCAGCAGCCAGGCGCCGGCGGGCGGGAGCGCGGTCGCCAGGGCCGGCGCGGCGGCGGGGTCCCAGTCGCACCAGATGTCGCCGTTGATCACCAGGAACGGGTCCGGCCCCAGCAGCGGCAGGGCCTGGGCGATGCCGCCGGCGGTTTCCAGGGCGCTGGCCTCGGGCGAGTAGCGGATCCGCAGGCCGAAGGCCGCGCCGTCGCCCAGCGCGCGTTCGATCTCGTGGCCGAGCCAGGCGTGGTTGATGACCACGTCCTGTAAGCCGGCCGCGGCCAGCCGTTCGAGGTGCCAGGCGATCAGGGGCTTGCCGCCGACCGGCAGCAGCGGCTTGGGCAGGCGGTCGGTCAGCGGGCGCATGCGTTCGCCGCGGCCGGCGGCAAGGATCATGGCGCGCATCAGAAGGTGTATCCGACGCTGACCTGGCGGTCGTCGAGCTTGTCCAGCAGGCGCAGCAGGGGCGTGAAGACGCCGTAGCGCTGCGCCACCTGGCGCACGTAGCCGTTCACCCGCGGCATGTGGGCCAGGTAGTGGGCCTTGCCGTCGCGGTGGTTCAGGCGGGCGAAGACGCCCAGGATCCGCAGGTTGCGCTGCAGGCCCATCCATTCATAGGCGCGGTGGAATTCGGCGAAGTCGGCGTCGACCGGCAGGCCGGCGGCGCGCGCCATTTCCCAGTAGCGGATGGCCCAGTCGAGCTGCTGCGGTTCTTCCCAGGTGGTGCGGGCGTCGGTCACCAGCGACGCCAGGTCGTAGGTGATGGGGCCGGCCAGCGCATCCTGGAAGTCGATGACGCCCGGGTTGGGGCCGTATTGCGGCTGGTCGCAGAGCATCAGGTTGGGCGAGTGGTAGTCGCGGTGCACCAGCACGGTGGGCTGGTTGCCGTTGCTGGCCGAGAGCAGCGCGAAGATCTTTTCCAGGGCCTGCGCGGTCTTGTCGTCGAGCGTGGCGCCGTGGTGCTTCTGCACGTACCACTCGGGGAACAGCTTGAGTTCGTCGGCCAGCCGCCCGGTATCGTAACGGGCCAGGCCGGTGGTTTGGGCCTGCTGCAGGCGCACCAGCGCCGCCAGGGCGTCGCGGTACATCGATTGCAGGCGGGCGTCGTCCACGCCGTCCTGGATGCGCTGGTAATAGGTCTGCTCGCCCAGGTCGGACAGCAGCAGCAGGCCCTGGTCGAGGTCCTGCGCGATCACGTCGGGCACGTTCAGGCCGGCGTCGCGCAGCAACTGGTCCACGTGCAGGAACGGGCGGCAGTCCTCATGCTGGGGCGGCGCGTCCATCACGATCAGGGTGCGGCCGGCGGCGTCCAGGCGGAAATAGCGGCGGAAACTGGCGTCGGCGGAGGCGGGGCGCAGGCTGTCCACCGCCAGTCCCAGGGCGGCGGGCAGGCCTTGCAGCCAGGCGCGGATCTGCTCCAGGCGGGGGTCATGATCGTTTTTCAAGGAAGATCCGTGTCAGAAGGGCAATATTGCGGAAAATTGGGTTGCGCGCACATAAGGCTGGGCGTCTGGCGCGGCTTCTCTATAATACCGGCTCGTTTCCGTTAGCATGGGCCCCTGCCGGGCGCCATCGCCTGGTTCCCCCATCGTCAAAAAGGGCTGTTTTCACTCGTGCGCAAGGTTCGGTGGTTGATCCTATCTGCTATCAGCGTCGCCGGGGCCGTTCAGGCCCAGGGCAGCCAAGGCTCGGCTCCCGCGTCGACGTCGATCACGGCGGCTCCTGAGCTGCGCACTTCCCCCGGGCTGCGGGTGCACCGCCTGCCGGACGGGAACATCCCGGCCTATATGGAAGCGGACACCATCGAGGGTGATCCGGATTCCGACCTGACCCTGACCGGCGCGGCCCAGGTCCGCCGCATCGACGGCGTCATCAAGGGCGATCGGATCAACTACCGCAAGGATACCGGCGAGGTGGACGTGCAGGGCAACGCGCGCATGATGCGCGACGGCACCCTGGTGACGGGGCCCAACGCCAAGTTCAACGTCGACAAGTACTCCGGCGAAGTCGAGAAACCGAATTTCTGGCTGGGCGCCACCGGCGGCTTCGCCGTGGCGGAACACGCCGACATCTTCAGCAAGTCGCAGATGCGGCTGCATACGGTCACCTACAGCGGCTGCTCGTGCGAGACGCCGTCGTGGTACATCAAGGCCAAGACGGTCGACATCGACTTCGATGAAAACGAAGGCGTGGCCCGCAATGGCGTGCTGTACTTCAAGGACGTGCCGATCCTGGCGTCGCCCTACATGACCTTCCCGGTCAAGAAGGAACGCAAGTCGGGTTTCCTGATGCCGACTTATGGCACCACCAGCAAGGGCGGTTTCGACTTTTCTCTGCCGTACTACCTGAACATCGCGCCGAACTATGACGCGACGATCCAGCCGCGCTACTTTTCCAAGCGCGGTTTGCAGTTGGGCGGCGAGTTCCGCTACCTCGGCGCGAGCTACGCTGGCAGCTTCTACGGCGCTTATTTGCCGAACGACAACGTCAGTGGCGAAGACCGCTGGATGTACTGGTGGCGCCATCAGCAGTTGCTGGGCAACGGTTTCTACGCCGACTGGGACGTGGCCAAGGTCTCGGATAACGACTACTTCCGCGATATTTCGCAACTGGGCCTGAACCAGGCGTCCACCACCTACCTGCCGCAGCGCGCGCGGGTGGGCTGGTCCTCGACATACTGGAGCGCCTATGCGCAGGTCTACAAGTACCAGACCCTGCAGGATCCGGATGCGCTGTTGACGCCGCCCTATGACAAGCAGCCCGAGCTGTACCTGCGCGGCGCCCGCTACGACTGGGGCGGCTTCGACGTGGACTGGACCTCGACCGCGGTGCGTTTCAGCAAGCCGCTGTTCCTGGGCAATCGCAACGGTCCCAACGGCGACCGCCTGCAGACCTACCCGACTGTGTCATATCCGATCGTCCGTCCGGGCTGGTTCGTGATTCCCAAGGCCGGGGTCAATTACACCCAGTACCAGACGGATTGGTATCACGGTGACTGGCTCGGTTTGAACTCGGGCACGGCCAATGCCGGCACCTCGTTCGGCTACCCGCGCTCGCAGTCGCGCACGGTGCCCATCATGTCGCTGGACGCCGGCCTGATCTTCGAGCGCGACACCACGTTGTTCGGCAAGGATTCGATCCAGACCCTGGAGCCGCGGTTGTACTACCTGCGTGTGCCGTACCGCGACCAATCCAAGATTCCGGTCTACGACACATCGCTGTCCGACTTCAGCTTTTCGCAGGCCTTCGAGGAGAATATCTACACCGGTGGCTGGGATCGCATTTCCAACGCCAATCAGTTGACCGCCGCGCTGACCACGCGCTGGCTCGATGCCTCCACCGGTTTCGAACGCGCGTCGCTGGCCGTGGCGCAACGACTGTATTTCGCCGACCAGCAAGTGACGTTGCCCGGCGAGACGCCGCGCGAGAACGTGCGCTCCGACTTCCTGGTGGGCGCCAGCGCCGCTTTGACCGACACGTTCTCGACTGACGTGGCGGCGCAGTACAACCCCTACGACAACCGCTGGTCGCGCGGATTGCTCAGCGGCCGTTGGTCGCCGCAGCGCCTGACGACGGTGGCCTTGGCCTATCGTTATCAGCGTGATCCGCAGCCGGGCGTGGCTTATCAGCCGCAAGGGCAGAACCAGATCAGCCTGGCAGTGCAATGGCCGTTCACCAAGCGCTGGTACGGCGTGGGCCGCGTGGACTATTCGCTGCGCGACGGTCCGTCCAGCACGGTCAGCGGTACCAACGACTCCCCGCGTATCACGCAGGCCATCGCCGGCCTCGAATACAAGGGCGATTGCTGCTGGGTTGGCCGGATGGTGTTCCAACGCTACGCCGTGTCCGCCACCGACGCCAACACGGCGCTGTTTTTCCAGTTGGAGTTGACCGGACTGGGTTCCCTGGGAACCGATCCGATGAACCTGCTGAACAGAAGTATCCCCGGTTACTCGCGCATCACCCCGCCTGCGCCCACCGGGACCACATTTGAAAGGTATGAATGATGCGTAGGTTGCACTCTTTGCGTCGCTTCTCCGGCAACGCGCTGTTGCTGGCCGTTTGCGCCGCTTTCTCCGCCGCGCACGCGGCCGAGCCGAACGCCAAGGGCGCCAAGAATGCGCCGACCACGCAGAAAAGCGCGCCGCCCGCCGGGGAGCAGTTCGTCGACGGCATCGCCGCCGTGGTCGACAAGGACGTGATCACCCTGCGCGAATTGCGCGATGCGTCGCTGCGCATTGCCGGCGAACTGAAGGCCCGCGGCATCCAGGTGCCCGACGACAAGACCTTGCAGCACCAGGTATTGCAGCGCCTTATCATGGAACGGGTGCAGCGCCACGAGGCCGACCGTCTCGGCATCCGCGTCGATGATGCCCAGGTCGACCAGGCCATCAAGACCATTGCCGACCGCAACAAGATCAGCCCGGCCCAGTTGCGCCAGGAAATCGAGAAGTCCGGCACCTCCTGGGACAGTTATCGCAAGTCCCTGAAGGACGAGATCCGCTCCGATCGCCTGCGCCAGCGCGCGGTCGACTCCACCATCGTCATTTCCGATGCCGAGGTCGATGCGTTCCTGAGGGACCAGCGCCGCAATCCGGCGTTCGGCGCCGCCCCCCCGTCGGCGCAGCAGGCCCAGCCGCAACCGGCGCCGGAAGCCGCGCCCGAGCAGGCCGCCGCGCCGGCCGGTCCGATGCTCTACGCCGTGGCGCAGATCCTGGTGCGCGTGCCGGAAGGCTCGTCGCCCGATCAGGTCGCCGCGTTGCGCAAGAAGGCCGAGGACCTGCTGGCCCGCGCCAAGCGCGGCGATGACTTCGCCAGCCTGGCGGCCGCCAATTCGGACGGCCCCGAAGCCCTGCAAGGCGGCGTGATGGGCGTGCGTCCGCTGGACGGCTGGCCCGACCTGTTCGCCAAGGCCCTCGGCAATCTGCAGAAGGGCCAGGTGTCGACGCTGCTCCAGAGCGGCAACGGCTTCCACATCCTCAAGGTGATGGACCGCGGCACCGCGCAACCGGCGCCCAGCCGCACCGCCCGCGCCCCCGCTCCCGCGCCGGCACCGCAGCCGCGTCCGCAACCCCAGGCCCAGGCGCCGCAAGGTCCGGTCGAGGTGATGCAGACGCATGCGCGCCACATCCTGATCAAGACCTCGACCGTCATGAGCGACGAGCAGGCCCGCCAGCGCCTTGAACAGGTGCGCCAGCGCCTGGTGGCGGGCGATGCCAAGTTCTCGGACATGGCGCGTCAATACTCACAGGACGCGACCGCGCCGCAGGGAGGCGACCTCGGCTGGCTCAATCCGGGCGAGACCGTGCCGACCTTCGAGGCAGCGATGAATGCGCTGAAGCCGGGCGAGATCAGCCAACCGATCCAGACGCCGTTCGGCTGGCACCTGATCCAGGTCGAAGAGCGCCGCCAGCACGACGCCACCGACGACCTGGCCCGCATGCGCGCCCGCCAGACGCTGTTCGAGCGCCGTGCCCAACCCGCTTTCGAAGATTGGCTGGATCAGTTGCGCGCCCAGGCGTACATCGACAACCGGCTGGAAAAGCAGGACCGTATCAACCAGAACAACCGCTGATCGCAGCCCGGGTTTTTCATGTCTCAACACCAGGCGCGCAAGCGCTTTGGCCAGAACTTCCTGACCGACGAGAGCGTGGTCGAGTCGATCGTGCGCGCGGTCAGTCCCGCTCGCACCGACACCGTGGTCGAGATCGGGCCGGGCCTGTCGGCGCTGACGCGGCCGCTGCTCGAGCGGCTCGATCACCTGACCGCGGTCGAGATCGACCGTGACCTGGCGGCGCGCCTGCGCAAGCAGTTCGAGGAAGGTCGCCTGACCGTGGTCGAGGCCGACGCGCTGACGGTGGATTTCTCGCAGTTCGGCGCGGGGCTGCGGGTGGTAGGCAACCTGCCCTACAACATCTCCAGTCCGCTGCTGTTTCATCTGATGACCTGGGCCGACCATGTCCGCGACCAGCATTTCATGCTGCAGCGGGAAGTGATCGACCGCATGGTCGCGCAGCCCGGCAGCGGCGATTTCAGCCGCCTGTCGGTGATGCTGCAGTCGCGCTATCGCATGCACAAGCTGTTCGACGTGCCGCCCGAGGCCTTCGATCCGCCGCCCAAGGTGGTGTCGGCCATCGTGCGCATGGTGCCGTTGCCGGCCGAGCGCCTGCGCCCGGTCAGCGCGCGCGCCTTCGAGACCGTGGTGGCCCGCGCCTTCTCGCAGCGCCGCAAGATGTTGCGCCGGGTGCTGGCCGACTGGGCCCCGCAGGTGCCTTGGGAAGCGCTGGACATCGCGCCCACCGCGCGCGCCGAGGATATATCGGTGGATCGCTACATCCGCCTGTCGGATGCGCTGGTCGAGGCCGGCGTGCTGCAGGGCGGTTGATGCCGTACCGCCGCCAGGCAAGCAAAAGCCCGCGTACAGCGGGCTTTTTTTCGTGATGACGCGCGGTGGCCGCTACAGCATGCGCTTCTGCGCCGCCATCCACAATTGCATCACGTCACGGGCGCGGTCATGCAGCAGGCGTTCGGCATCGGCCAGGGCTTGCTGCAAAGTGATGGGGCCGGGCGCCAGGCTGAAGGCGGCGCTGATGCCGCCGGCGTGCAGCGCTTCGTAGCCTTCACCAAGGGAGCCGGCCAGCGCCACCACCGGCACGCCGGCCTGGTGTGCAATGCGGGCCACGCCCGCCGGCGTCTTGCCGCGCAGGGTCTGCGCGTCCATGCGGCCTTCGCCAGTGAAGGCGAGCGTGGCGCCTTCCATGGCCTGCGCCAGGCCGCCGAGTTCGGCGACGATCTCGACGCCGGGCCGGAAGTGCGCGTTCAGGAACGTCTTGGCGGCGAAGCCGAGGCCGCCCGCGGCGCCCGCGCCGGCATCGTGGCGGCGGTCGCTGCCCAACTGGCGCGCGCAGATGTCGGCGAAGTGGCCGAGCATGGCGTCCAGCGTCTGCACTTGTTCGGGCGTGGCGCCTTTCTGCGGACCGAAGACGTGCGAGGCGCCCTGCGGGCCGCACAAGGGATTGTCGACGTCGGAGGCGATGACGATGCTTGTCTTCGCCAGCCGCGGATCGAGGCCGCGCATGTCGATGCTGGCCAGTTGGCCCAATGCGCCGCCGCCCGGCGGCAGGCTGCGGCCGTCCCGGTCGAGCAGGCGCAGGCCCAGCGCGGTCAGCATGCCGGCGCCGCCGTCGTTGGTGGCGGAGCCGCCCAGGCCCAGGATGATGCGTTCGGCGCCGGCATCCAGCGCCGCCAGGATCAATTCGCCCACGCCGTGGCTGCTGGCGCGCATCGGATCGCGCTTGGACGGCGCGATCAGTTCGAGGCCGGCGGCCGCGGCCATCTCGATGATGGCGGTGCCGTCGTCGAGCAGGCCCCACACGGCGTCGACCTTGTGACCCAGGGCATCGTTGACCGTGCGCTCGCGCGCCTGGCCGCCGGCCGCCGCCAGCACCGCCTCGACCGTGCCCTCGCCGCCGTCCGCCATCGGAATGCAGACCGTCTGCGCGCCGGGACAGGCGGCCTTGACGCCGCGCGCGATGGCCGCGGCGGCGTCGGGGGCGGAGACGCTTTCCTTGAAGGAGTCGGGTGCGATGACGATTTTCACGAGGTCGGCCACGGTGCGTTGAGGGACGGGATGTCGATCATGATACCCGCGTGTCCGCCGCCGTCGTACCATAGCGCTTTCGTTGTTCATGTGAGAGTGGATCGCCATGCCTGTATTGCGCCGCACCAAAATTGTCGCCACCCTGGGCCCCTCGACGTCGACGCCGGAACGCATCGATGCCATGATCAAGGCCGGCCTGGATGTGGCGCGGCTGAACTTCTCGCACGGCAGCGCCGACGACCACCGCGAGCGCGCCCGCCTGGTGCGCGAGAGCGCCGCGCGGCAGGGCCGCTTCGTCGCCATCATGGGCGACCTGCAGGGCCCCAAGATCCGCATCGCGCGTTTCACCGACAAGCTGGTGCAGTTGCAGGTGGGCCAGCCGTTCACGCTGTCGCGGGTGCATCCGAAGGACGCCGGCACGGCCAGCATCGTCGGCATCGACTATCCCGAGCTGGTGACGGACTGCCGCGTCGGCGACGAGCTGCTGCTCGATGACGGCCGCGTGGTGCTGGTGGTCGACCGCGTCGAGGGCGACGAAGTCCACACCACCGTCACGGTGGGCGGCCCGCTGTCCAACAACAAGGGCATCAACCGGCGCGGCGGCGGCCTGTCGGCGCCGAGCCTGACCGACAAGGACCGCGTCGATATCAAGCTGGCGGCCGAAATGCAGCTGGACTACGTGGCGGTGTCGTTCCCGCGCTATGGCAGCGACATCGACGAGGCGCGCGAACTGCTGCGCGCCGCCGGCAGCGAAGCCTGGATCATCGCGAAGATCGAGCGCGCCGAAGCGGTGGCCGACGACGAGGCGCTGGACGCGCTGATCCGCGCCAGCGACGGCGTGATGGTGGCGCGCGGCGACCTGGGCGTGGAAGTGGGCGATGCCGAACTGGTCGGCATCCAGAAGCGCATCATCCAGCATGCCCGCACCCTGAACAAGGTGGTGATCACCGCGACCCAGATGATGGAGTCGATGATCTCCAGCCCGATGCCCACGCGCGCCGAAGTCTCGGACGTGGCTAACGCGGTGCTGGACTACACCGATGCGGTGATGCTGTCGGCCGAAAGCGCCTCGGGTTCGTATCCGGTCGAGACGGTGCAAGCCATGGCGCGTGTCTGCCTGGGCGCGGAAAAGCATCCCACCAGCACGCAGTCGCACCATCGCCTGGGCGAGACCTTCACGCGCTGCGACGAAACCATCGCGCTGGCGGCCATGTACGCGGCCAACCATTTCCCGGGCGTCAAGGCCATCATCGCGCTGACCGAAAGCGGCCACACGCCGCTGATCATGTCGCGCATCCGCTCGGGCGTGCCGATCTACTGCTACAGCCCGCACAGCATCACGCAGAACCGCGTGACCATGTTCCGCGGCGTCTACACCATCCCGTTCGCGCCGTCGGACTACGAGCCGGCGGATCTGAGCAACGCCGCCATCGACGAGCTGAAGAAGCGCAATCTGGTGAAAGCGGGTGACTGGGTGATCCTGACCAAGGGCGACTTCTACCGCGACAGCGGCGGCACCAACGGCATGAAGATCCTGCTGGTGGATTGAGCGGTCTCGCGGCGCGCGGTGCCTGTAGGCAGGCCTGGCGCGCCGTCGAGGCAGCGTGGCTGGCGGCCGGCGCCGTTCAACCGAAGAACCAGTAGCACACGCCGATGGCCGCCAGCACCCCGGCCAGGTCGGCGACCAGCGCGCAACCCACCGCGTGGCGCGCGCGCAGGATGCCGACCGAGCCGAAATACACCGCCAGCACGTAGAAGGTGGTCTCGGTGCTGCCTTGCACCACCGCCGCCAGCAGCGCGGGGAAGCTATCGACGCCGAAGTGCGTCATGGTTTCGAGCATCATGGCGCGGGCCGCGCTGCCCGAGAACGGCTTGACCAGCGCGGTGGGCAGCGCGTCGACGAAGCGCGTGTCCCAGCCGGCATTGGCGGCCAGCCAGCGGATGCCGTCGAGCAGGAAATCCAGCGCGCCCGAGGCCCGCAGCACGCCGACCGCGCACAGCATTGCCACCAGGTACGGCAGCAGACTCTTGGCGATGTCGAAGCCTTCCTTGGCGCCTTCGATGAAGGCCTCGTACACCGGCACTTTCTTGCAGGCGCCGACGATGAGAAAGGCCAGCAGGATGCCGAACAGCGCCAGGTTGCCCATCAGCGACGACAGCGCGGCGATGGCGCTGGCCGACATGCTGGCCAGCAGCGCCATGAAGCCGCCCAGCAGCAGCGCCGCGCCGCCCAGCCACAGCATCACGACGGGATCGAGCAGCCGCAGGCGCTGGCACGCCGCCACCGCCAGGAAGCCGGCCAGCGTCGAGGCGCTGGTGGCCAGCAGGATGGGCAGGAACACCAGGGTCGGGTCGGCCGCGCCCTGCTGCGCGCGGAACATGAACAGCGTCACCGGCAGCAGCGTCAGCGACGAGGCGTTGAGCACCAGGAACAGGATCTGGGCGTTGCTGGCGGTGTCGGGCTTGGGATTGAGCGCTTGCAGTTCGCGCATCGCGCGCAAGCCGATGGGCGTGGCGGCATTGTCCAGGCCCAAGCCGTTGGCGGCGAAGTTGAGCGTGATCAAGCCGATCGCGGGGTGGTTGCGCGGCACCTCGGGCATCAGGCGCGCGAACAGCGGCCCCAGCAGCCGCGCCAGCCGTTCCACCAGACCGGCGCTTTCGGCGATGCGCAGAAATCCCAGCCACAGCGTCAGCGTGCCGAACAGCAGCACCATCACCTCGACCGACACCCGCGCCATGTCGAACAGGCTGGCGACCATGGCGCGGAACACGTCCGCGTCGCCGATGGCCAGCCAGCGGTACAGCGCGGCCGCGGCGGCAGTCAGGAAGAAGCCCAGCCAGAGTTTGTTCAGCATGCGGTGTGTGCCCGGATAGCGAAGGGAATGCGCACCAGCGCGGGGAGGCCCATTGTCGCAGAGTCGGACCCATGGGGTTTGTCCCCGATGGCCCAATTCTGGTACTTTGCCCTGATATGCCCAGTGGCATCGAACGAGAGAGAGCACATGGATTTCAACGCCTGGCGCCGGCGCCGCATCTCCGAACCCGCATACCGTTGGGCCCGCAACGCGATGCCGCCGCTCTCGGCCACCGAACGCGAGGCCATCGAGGCCGGCGACACCTGGTGGGAAGCCGACCTGTTCACCGGCAATCCCGACTGGCGCAAGCTGCTGGACGTGCCCGCCGCCGCCTTGACGCCGGATGAGCAACGCTTCATCGACGGCCCGGTGGCGCAGTTGTGCGCCATGCTGGACGAATGGGACATCACCTGGCATCGGCGCGACCTGCCGCCCGAGGTCTGGGCCTTCCTGAAGGCGCAGCGCTTCTTCGGCATGATCATCCCCAAGCGTCACGGCGGCCTGGGCTTCTCGCCCTACGCCCACTCCGAGGTGGTGCGGCGCATTTCCGCCTATTCCATCACCGCTGGCGTGACGGTCATGGTGCCCAATTCGCTGGGGCCGGGCGAGCTGCTGATGCAGTTCGGCACCCAGGCCCAGCGCGATTACTGGCTGCCGCGGCTGGCCGACGGCCGCGAGGTGCCGTGCTTCGGCCTCACCAGCCCCGAGGCCGGCTCGGATGCCGCGTCCATGGTGGATACCGGCGTGGTCTGTCGCCAGGTGGTGGACGGTCGCGAGCTGATCGGCGTGCGCCTGAACTGGCACAAGCGCTACATCACGCTGGGGCCGGTGGCCACGGTGCTGGGGCTGGCGTTCAAGATGTCGGATCCCGACGGCATCCTGGGCGGCGCGCGCGATATCGGCATCTCGGTGGCGCTGGTGCCGACCGACGCGCCCGGCGTCGAGATCGGTCGCCGCCACCTGCCGGCGATGCAGGTGTTCCAGAACGGACCCAATCGCGGCCGCGACGTGTTCGTGCCGCTGGACGCGCTGATCGGCGGCGTCGAGCGCGCCGGGCACGGCTGGCAGATGCTGATGAGCGCGTTGGCGGCGGGGCGCGGCATTTCCTTGCCGTCGCTGTCGGCGGCGGCGTGCGTGATGAGCGCGCACGCCACCGGCATGTACGCCCGGGTGCGCGAGCAGTTCGGCATCCCCGTTGGCAAGTTCGAGGGCGTGCAGGAAAAGCTGGCCAGCCTGGCGGCCAACGCCTACCTGGTGGAAGCGGCCCGGCGCCTGACCTGCGCCGCGCTGAACCAGGGCGTGAAGCCGGCGGTGGTGTCGGGCATCATGAAATACCACGCCACCGAGCGCATGCGGGTGTCGGTCAACGACGCCATGGACGTGCATGCCGGCCGCGCGGTGATCGACGGACCCAGCAACTACCTGGGCGCGCTGTACCGGGCGGTGCCCATCGCCATCACGGTCGAGGGCGCCAACATCCTGACGCGCAACCTGATCATCTTCGGCCAGGGCGCGATCCGCGCCCACCCCTACCTGATGCCGGAGATCCTGGCGCTGGGCAATCCCGATGAAGAGCGCGGCATGGAAGTGTTCCACGACGTGTTCTGGCGCCACCTGCGCCATACCGGCATGAACACGCTGCGCGCCATCGGCCGCGCCTGGACCGGCGGCCTGCTGGCGCCGTCGCCGGTATCCGGCCCCACCGCCGGCCACTACCGTCGGCTGGGCCGCTATGCGGCCGGCTTCGCGCTGCTGGCCGACGCCGCGCTGGCGCGCCTGGGCGGCGGCCTCAAGCGCCGCGAGATGATCTCGGCGCGGCTGGGCGACATCCTGGCCGAACTCTACCTGTTGTCGGCGGTGCTCAAGCGCTGGGAAGACGAGGGGCGCAAGCACGACGACCTGCCGCTGGTGCGTTGGTGCATGGCGCAGGGCTATGCCGAGATCGAAAAACGCATGGACCAGGTGTTGTCGAACCTGCCTGGCCGGCCGTTGGCCTGGGCATTGCGCGCCGCCATCCTGCCGTTGCGGCTGGCCAAGGGGCCGGACGACGCGCTCAGCCGCGAATGCGCGGAGCTGCTGCTCAAGCCGTCGCCGACCCATGCGCGGCTGGCGGCCGACCTGCAACGTTCAGCGGGCGCCCAGGGCGATGAGGATCCGCTGGCGCTGCTGACCCGCGCCTTCGCCCTGGTCGACGCGGTGCAACCGATCCGTGACCGGCTGCGCCAGTCGGGCGTGCGCGATTGGCGCGAGGCGCACCGGCACGGCGCCATCACGGCGACGCAGGCGGCGCAGTTAGAAGAGGCCGAGGCGATCGTCGCGCGGGTGCTGCAGGTGGATGATTTCGCGCCGGAGGAACTGGCGCCGGGGCAGGCGCCGGGCCCGGCTCCCGCCCCGAAGAACGATCAGTCGTCCTGATTCGGGTCCATGCCGGGGAACAGGATTTCGGTGAAGCCGAACTTCGAGAAATCCTGGATCCGGGAAGGATAGAGCCGGCCGATCAGGTGGTCGCACTCGTGCTGCACCACGCGGGCGTGGAAGCCCTCGGCCTCGCGGTCGATGTCGCGGCCGTAGGGATCCTTGCCCTGGTAGCGGATGTGGCGGTAGCGCGGCACCAGGCCGCGCAGCCCCGGCACCGACAGGCAGCCTTCCCAGCCGTCTTCCATGTCGTCGGACAGCGGCGTGATGACCGGGTTGCACAGGATCGTCTGCGGCACCGCCGGCGCGTCGGGATAGCGCTCGTTGCGGTCGAAGCCGAAGATGACCAGTTGCAGGTCCACGCCGATCTGCGGCGCGGCCAGGCCCACCCCTTGCGCCGCCGCCATGGTCTCGAACATGTCTTCGATCAGGGCGTGCAGCTCGGGGGTATCGAAGCGCTCGACCGGCGGCGCGACGCGCAGCAGCCGGGGATCGCCCATTTTGAGGATGGAGTGGATCATGGCGATGGCGGGTGGGTTCAGTCCACTCGTCCTTTCTTCTGGATGAACTCGATCTTGTAGCCGTCCGGGTCCTCGACGAAGGCGATCACGGTGGTGCCGTGCTTCATCGGGCCGGCCTCGCGGGTGACCTTGCCGCCGCGTTCCTTGACCTTGTCACAGGCTTCGTAGGCGTTGTCGACTTCCAGGGCGATGTGGCCATAGCCGTTGCCCAGGTCGTACTTGTCGGTGTCCCAATTGTGGGTCAGTTCGATCACCGCGCCTTCCGATTCGTCCTGGTAGCCGACGAAGGCCAGCGTGAACTTGCCGTCCGGGTAGTCGTTGCGGCGCAGGACGCGCATGCCGAGCACGTTGGTGTAGAAGTCGATGGACTTGTCGAGATTGCCGACTCGCAGCATGGTGTGGAGCATACGCATGGTGGAATTCCTTAAGCGATGAGGGGTGGCGGGAAGCCGTGGACGTGTCCGGCGGACTCCCGGGTTATGCCGAGGTCTTGCAGCGCGCCGCCCATGGCGTCGACCGCAAGCCGCATCTGGTCGGGCCCGAAGGCGCCGATGCAACCGACCCGGAAAGTGGGCAGTTCGGTGTTGGTGAAATTGCTGAGCACGAAGCCGCGCTGCTTGAGCGCGTCCACGAACAGTTGCAGGTTCCAGGTCGGCGCGTCGGGCGCATGCACGTTGACGACGATCGGGCCCTGCAGCGCGGGCGGCAGGTAGGGGCGGAGCCCCAGGCCGGCCACGCCGTCGTAGAGGGTGCGCATGTTGGCGGTGTAGCGCGCCAGCCGGGCTTCGCGGCCTTCATGATGATACAGCTCCAGCGCCACGGCCAGCGCCGCAAGCGTCGGCGCTGGCGGGGTGAAGCGCGGGCCGGCGTTGGGCGCCAGGGTGTGCTGGTAGATGTCGGCCAGGTCCAGAGACCAACTGCCGGCGTTGCCGCGCGCGGCCTCCAGGCTGTCGCGGCGGCCCACCACGAAGGCGGCGCCGGGCAGGCCTTCCAGGCATTTGTTGGCCGTCAGCACCACGGCGTCCACGGCGGGCAGGGCGCGCATGTCGAGCGGCAATGCGCCGAACGCCGAGACCGCGTCGACGATGACGCGGCGACCCAGCGCGTGGGCGATGCGGGCCAGTTCCGGCACGTCGTGGCAGATGCCGCTGCCGGTCTCGCTGTAGACCAGCGCGACGTGCGTCAGGCTCGGGTCCTGCTCCAGCGCCTGTGCCACGGCCTGCGGGTCGACGCGGTCACGCGCGCCCACGTACAGCGGCACGGCGACGCGGCCGGCCTCGGCGGCCAGCTTCTGCAGGCGGCCCGCGTAGGCGCCGGTGGACGGCACCAGCAGGCGGCCGCCGGGCGGCACCAGGGTGCGGATGGCGGCTTCCACCGCGAAGTGGCCGCAGCCCGGCAGCGCCAGCGCCACGTGCGTGTCCGCGTCGGCCTCGGCCACGCGCAGCACGTCGGCGCAGACCTGGCGGTACAGCGCGCGGAATTCGTTGTCCCAGGGCGCGTAGTCCTGCGCCATGGCGGCCTTCACCCGCGCATCGGTCGTGACCGGGCCGGGAATCAGCAGAAGCATGGTGTGTCTCCGTGGGTGCTCATGCGAGGCTTCTTTTAGTGGGAACACGCCCCTGGGCCGGTTGCGCGGGCGTCTCTCGCACCGACCCTAGAATTGCGGCAGCGAGGCGGGGTCGTGGCGCCGCAGCACGTTCTTGGCTTCCTCGAAGTCGGGCAGGATCTGGCCGACCTCGCGCCAGAAATCCTGGCTGTGGTTCATTTCGCGCAGGTGCGCCAGTTCGTGCGCGATGACGTAGTCGATGATGGCCGGCGCGAAATGGATCAGGCGCCAGTTCAGCATGATGTTGCCGTCGCTGGTGCACGAACCCCAGCGCGTGGCCGCCGACGACAGGCGCCAGCGGCGGATCTTCAGGCCGCTGATCTGCAGGAAGTGCGCCAGCCGGGCGCCGAACCAGGCGCCGGCGCGCTGCTGCAGCCAGGCCTGGGCGGCGTCGCGGATGCGGCCCTGGTCGGCGTCGGCCGGCAGCGCCAGCCACAGCGTGTCGCCGTCGGCCGGGGCGTCGGCATCGCCGGACAGGCGGGTCTGGCGGCTGTCGCCGCCCACGCCCAGCACGATGCGCTTGCCCAGGTAGGGCAGCTCGCCGCCCGCCTGCCAGCGCGTGTGGGCCATGGCGAGCTGCTGCTTGCGGGTGTGCCATTCGCGCAGCTTGGCGACGATCCAGCGGGATTTCTCGCGCACCGCGTCGTCGATCTGCGCCAGCGTGACCCAGTTGGGCGCCGTGACGCGCAGGCCGTCGTCGGTGATGACGAAGCCGATGCTGCGGCGGCGCGAGCGCAGCAGCACGAAGCCGATGGGTTGCGGATCGGTGTCCACCTCGCGCCAGCGCGCGCCGGGCGGCAGCGGATCGGGGCAGGGGGTGGGCACGCGCGCGGCGGCGTTGGGCGAGAGCGTCAGCAGCGGTTCGCCGGCCGGCTTGGGCGCGGAAGAGGCAGGAGGAGGGAACAGCGGCGCGGGCGGCGTGGCCACCGGCGCCTTGGGCGGCGCGGGAGACGCGCTCAAGGGCGACGCGTCAGCAGACGCGTCGGAGTCTTGCACGTCGAACAGGAGTTCGAGCTGGTCAGTGCTGGGCATACCTTTCTGGATTGAGACGCCGCATTTCCCCTTCGATCCAGTCCTGCACTTTCTGGTTCAGTTCCTCGGGGGAGATTCCCTTCGATTCTATCGCGGGACCGATGGACAGCGTAACCATGCCCGGATATTTGATGAAGGCGTTGCGGCGCCAGCATTCGCCGGCATTGTGCGCCACCGGGATGACCACCGCGCCGGTGCGCGAGGCCAGCAGCGCGCCGCCCATCTTGAAGCGCGCGGTCTTGCCTGGCGGCACGCGGGTGCCTTCCGGGAACAGCAGCGGCCAGCGGCCTTCGTCCAGCCGGACCTGTCCCTGCTTGACCACCTGTTCGAAGGCGTCGCGGCCCTTGGAACGGTCGATGGCGATCATGCGCAGCAGCGCCAGGCCCCAGCCGAAGAACGGCACCATGTGCAGTTCCTTCTTGTAGACGAAGCACACTTCGCGCGGCATGTAGGCCGGGAAGAACAGCGTTTCCCAGGCCGACTGGTGCTTGGACAGCAGCACCGCCGGGCCGTCAGGCAGGTTTTCCCAGCCCTTGACCTGCCAGCGGATGCCGCAGAACACCTTGGCGCCCCAGATCGCCAGGCGCGGCCAGCCCACCGTGAGCTTGTAGCGCAGGTGCAGCGGCAGCGGCGCCCACAGCACGCAGGCGAAGGCATAGGGGATGACCGTGATGGCCAGGAACAGGAAATAAAGGAGCGAGCGCAGCCGGGCCATCAGTTGTCCTGGAGCAAGGCGTCGACCACGGCCGACAGGTCGTCGCAGACCCGCGTGTTCTCGGGCAGGCCGCCCTTGGCCAGCGTCTTCTTGCCGTTGCCGGTCAGCACCAGCCACGGCGCGCAGCCGGCAGCGGTGGAGGCCTGCAGGTCGCGCAGCGAGTCGCCCACGGCCGGCACGCCGGCCAGGTCGACGTCATAGCGGTGGCCGATCTGCTCGAACATGCCGGGACGCGGCTTGCGGCAGGTGCAGTCATCGTCCGGGCCGTGCGGGCACATGAAGACGGCGTCCACGCTGCCGCCGACGGCGGCCAGCTCGCGCCGCATCTTGGTGTGGATGGCGGTCAGCGTGTCCATGTCGAACAGGCCGCGCGCCAGGCCGGACTGGTTGGTGGCGACCACCACCGTCCAGTCCGCCTGCGTCAGGCGGGCGATGGCCTGCAGGCTGCCGGGCAGGGCGATCCATTCGTCGGGACTTTTGACGAAGGCGTCGCTGTCCTGGTTGATGACGCCGTCGCGGTCGAGGATGATGAGCTTCACTGTGCCAGCCTGGAAATGTCAGCGACCTGGTTCATCAGGGTGTGCAACTGGCCCAGCAGCGCCAGCCGGTTGGCGCGCACCGCGGGGTCTTCGGCCATGACCATGATGTCGGCGAAGAAAGCGTCCACCGGCTCGCGCGCCTGCGCCAGCGTGCGCAGGTTGGCGGCGAAGTCGCCGGCGGCCAGTTGCGCCTCGGCCTGCGGACGCAGCGCGGCGATGGCGGCGGCCAGCGCCTTTTCGGCGGGCTCGACCAGCGCGGCGTCATTGACCGCGCCGATCTCGCCCTCGGCCTTCTTGAGCAGGTTGCCGATGCGCTTGTTGGCGGCGGCCAGGCTGGCGGCTTCGGGCATCTGCGCGAAGGCGGCGGCGGCGCGCACGCGCTCGCCCACCTGGTGCAGCGGCGGCGTCAGGGCGATGACGGCCTCGACCGCGTTGCGGTCGTGCTCGTTGATCAACTGGTTGCGGTAGCGTTCGTAGATGAAGGCGCGCACTTCCGCCAGCGTGTCGGCGGGGATCTTGCCGGCCGGGAAGGTGGCGGCGGTGGCGGCCAGCAGGCCGTCCAGCGACAGCGGGCCGTCCTGGTTGAGCTTGAGCCAGCCGCCGGCGGCCAGTTGCTCGAAGGCGCTGATCAGGCCCAGCGCGGCGCGGCGCAGGCCGAAGGGGTCGCGTTCGCCGGTGGGCGCCAGGCCAATGGCCCAGATGCCGACCAGGGTCTCGGCGCGTTCGGCGATGAACAGCGTGGCGGCGGTCAGGTCGTCCTGCGAGACCGGCGTGTCGTAACGGTTGCGGTACTGGGTGCGCAGCGCCTGCACGACGCTGTCCGGCTCGCCGTCGCCGGCGGCATAGTAGGCGCCCATGATGCCTTGCAGCTCGGGGAACTCGCCCACCATGTTCGAGCCCAGGTCGGCCTTGGCCAGCAGCGCGGCGCGGTCGGCGGCGGCGACGTCGCCGCCCAGCTTGCCGGCCACGTCGCGGGCGATGGCGCGCACGCGCTCGACGCGTTCGAGCTGGGTGCCCAGCTTGTTGTGGTAGACGATCGAGCCCAGTTGCTCGACGCGCGCGGCCAGCGGCGTCTTGCGGTCGGTCTCGAAGAAGAACTGGGCGTCGGCCAGGCGCGGGCGCACCACGCGCTGGTTGCCTTCGACGATGTTCACCGGGTTGTCCGTGCGCATGTTGCTCACGATCAGGAAGCGGTGCGTCAGGCGGCCGCTGGCCGGGTCGAACAGCGGGAAGTACTTCTGGTTCAGGCGCATGGTCAGGATCAGGCATTCCTGCGGCACTTGCAGGAACTGTTCCTCGAACTCGCCGACGTAGACGGTGGGGTGTTCGACCAGGGCGGTGACTTCATCGAGCAGGGCGGCCACTTCGGGGTCGTCGCCCAGCGTGGCCGACAGGCGGCCGGCGTGGTCCAGCAACTGGCGCTGGATCTCGTCGCGGCGGCCTTCGAACGAGGCCACCACGCGGCCCTTTTCGGCCAGGGTGGCGGCGTAGGCGTCGGCATCGGCGATGGCGATGGCGCCGCTGCTCATGTAGCGGTGGCCCAGCGTCTCGCGGCCGGCGGTCAGGCCGAGGGCGGTCACGGGGACCACGTCGGCGCCGAACAGCGCGATCAGGCCGTGCGCCGGGCGCACGAACTTGACCGTGGTCTCGCCGTCGGCCAGTTGGTAGCGCATGACCTTGGGGATCGGCAGGCCATCGATGGCCGCGTCGATGCCTTCCTGCAGGCCGGCGGCCAGCGCGGCGCCGGGGGCGGTGCCGCGGGCGACCAGGTAATCCTGCTTGCCGTCGGATTCCCGTTCCAGGGTGGCCAGGTCGATGTTTTCCAGGCCCTTGGCGGCCAGCTTCTTCTGCAGCGCCGGGGTGGCCTTGCCGTCTTCGGTCAGGCCGATCTTCACCGGCATCAGCTTTTCGGCGTAGGCCTGGTCGGGCGCCTGGGCCAGCACGGCCGACAGGCGCACCGCCAGGCGGCGCGGCGTGGCGTAGGGCTCGACGGCGCAGCCGTCGGCCAGCAGGCCGTGGCGCGCCAGCGTGGCGCGCACGCCCTCGGCGAAAGCCTGGCCCAGCTTCTGCAGGGCCTTGGGCGGGAGTTCTTCGGTCAGCAGCTCGACCAGCAGGGGGCGGATGTTCGTCGTCATTTATGCAGCCTCCCCGGCGGCCTTGTCGCGGCCCAGCATGGGAAAGCCCAGTCGTTCGCGGGAATCGTAGTAGGCCTGCGCGACGGCGCGCGACAGGTTGCGGATGCGGCCGATATAGGCGGCGCGCTCGGTCACGCTGATCGCGCCGCGCGCGTCCAGCATGTTGAAGGTGTGCGCGGCCTTGAGCGTGGCTTCATAGGCCGGCAGCGCCAGCGGCACGTCCATCAGGCGCTTGGCCTCGGCTTCGTAGTCGTTGAAGTGCGCGAACAGCATCTCGGCCGACGAGTATTCGAAGTTGTAGGTGGATTGTTCCACTTCGTTCTGGTGGAACACGTCGCGGTACAGCACGCGGCGGCCGTTGGCGCCTTCGGTCCAGACAAGGTCGTACACGCTCTGCACGTCCTGCAGGTACATGGCCAGGCGTTCCAGGCCGTAGGTGATCTCGCCCGTGGTCGGGGTGCAATCCAGGCCGCCGACCTGCTGGAAGTAGGTGAACTGGGTCACTTCCATGCCGTTGAGCCACACTTCCCAGCCCAGGCCCCAGGCGCCCAGCGTCGGGTTTTCCCAGTCGTCCTCGACAAAACGGATGTCGTGCTGGGTCGGGTCGATGCCCAGCGCCTTGAGCGAGCCGATGTACAGGTCCAGGATTTCCGGGGGCGCGGGTTTCAGCACCACCTGGTACTGGTAGTAGTGCTGCAGGCGGTTGGGGTTCTCGCCGTAGCGGCCATCCTTGGGGCGGCGCGAGGGCTGCACGTAGGCCGCGCGCCAGGGCTCCGGGCCGATCGCCCGCAGGAACGTGGCGGTGTGCGAGGTGCCGGCGCCGACTTCCATGTCGTAGGGCTGCAGCAGGGCGCAACCCTGCTTGTCCCAGTATTCCTGGAGCGTAAGGATGATTTGCTGAAAGGTGAGCATAGGATTCTTGGAATTCGATCGCCGGGCGACGTCTGCCGTGGGCGTGGGAAACCGGGCATTTTAACTGGCCCGGGGCGGCCCCGGGGGCGGCCCCCGGGATTGCGGTTACATTCTGGCCGTTACATCTCGGACGAGGCGTGCTCCAGGCGGACACCGGCGGCGCGGCGCCCTGCGGCTGTCCGGCATTGGTCGTATCATTCCAGGTTGACCAGTCTTATATAAAACCAACATCCCCAAAACCCCGGAAGGAGCATCCGCATGTCTGACCTGATCAAGGTGGAAGTCGCCGACGGCATCCAGATCATCACCATCAATCGCCCCGAGGCCAAGAACGCCATCAACCTGGAAACCGCCCAGGCCATGGCCGCCGCGCTGGATCAACTGGACAGCCGCGACGACGTGCGCATCGGCATCCTGACGGGCGCGGGCGGCACGTTCTCGTCGGGCATGGATCTGAAGGCCTTCGCCAAGTCGGGTCAGCGTCCGTATGTGGAGGGCCGCGGTTTCGCCGGCCTGAACGAAGCGCCGCCGAAAAAGCCGCTGATCGCCGCGGTCGAAGGCTATGCGCTGGC
Source organism: Achromobacter dolens (assembly GCF_902859745.1). GTDB lineage: Bacteria > Pseudomonadota > Gammaproteobacteria > Burkholderiales > Burkholderiaceae_B > Achromobacter > Achromobacter dolens. The sequence goes on from NZ_CADIJW010000001.1 coordinate 117,449, forward strand.
CGGGGGCTGCGAGATGGCGCTGGCGTCCGACCTGATCGTGGCCGCCAGCAACGCCAAGTTCGGCCTGCCCGAAGTCAAGCGCGGCCTGGTGGCCGGCGCCGGCGGCATGCTGCGCCTGCCGCGCCGCCTGCCGTACCACATCGCCATGGAAGTGATCCTGACCGGCGACATGCTGGGCGCCGAGCGCGCCTACGGCTTCGGCCTGGTCAACCGCCTGACCGAGCCGGGCGGCGCCCTGGCCGGCGCGCTGGAACTGGCCCGCGCCATTGTCGAGAACGGCCCGCTGTCGGTGCAGACCGCCAAGAGCATCGTGGCGCAGTCCGGCGACTGGACCCAGGAAGAGATGTTCAGCCGCCAGCGTCCGTTGATCGCCCACATCTTCTCGTCGGCCGACGCCAAGGAAGGCGCCACGGCTTTCGCGGAGAAGCGCAAGCCGGTCTGGCAAGGTAAATAAATGGGTGCCCCCACGCCGCGCTCGCCATGCGAGCTAGCTGCCCCCCGCGGGGGCTCTTTTGCCTTGGGGCGGCCCGGCGGCAAAAGTATTCCTTTCACCAGCGCGGCTGGCCGGTAGGTCGGCCGCGTTTTCACGTTCCCTTCGTTAATCGCATATCGCCATGTCCGTCCTCATCAAAGAAGAAGACTTCATCCAGTCGATAGCCGATGGCATTCAGTTCATCAGCTATTACCACCCCGTCGACTACATCCGCCACCTGGCCCGCGCCTACGAGCGCGAGGAAAGCCCGGCCGCGCGCGACGCGATGGCGCAGATCCTGACCAACTCGCGCATGTGCGCCGAGGGCAAGCGCCCGCTGTGCCAGGACACCGGCATCGTCAACGTGTTCCTGAAGGTCGGCATGGGCGTGCGCTTCGACACCAAGCGCACCCTGCAGGAACTGTGCGACGAAGGCGTGCGCCGCGGCTACCTGAACCCGGACAATCCCCTGCGCGCCTCGGTGCTGGACGATCCGCTGTTCGCCCGCAAGAACACTCGCGACAACACGCCCTGTATCCTGCACGTCGAGCTTGTCCCGGGTGACAAGGTCGACGTGCAACTGGCTTCGAAGGGCGGCGGTTCGGAAAACAAGTCCAAGTTCGCCATGCTCAACCCCAGCGATTCGCTGGTGGACTGGGTGCTCAAGACGGTCCCGACCATGGGCGCCGGCTGGTGCCCGCCGGGCATGCTGGGCATCGGCGTCGGCGGCACCGCCGAAAAGGCCATGCTGATGGCCAAGCAGTCGCTGATGGAAGACATCGACATGTACGAACTGCTGGCCCGCGGCCCGCAGAACAAGCTCGAAGAGCTGCGCATCGAGCTGTACGAAAAGGTCAACGCGCTGGGCATCGGCGCGCAGGGCCTGGGCGGCCTGACCACCGTGCTGGACGTCAAGATCAACACCTTCCCGACGCACGCGGCCTCCAAGCCCGTCGCCATGATCCCGAACTGCGCGGCCACTCGCCACGCCCACTTCGAGCTGGACGGCTCGGGCCCGGCGCGCCTGGACCCGCCGTCGCTGTCGGAATGGCCGGAAGTGCACTGGGCGCCGGACTACAACAAGTCCAAGCAGGTCGACCTGAACACGCTGACCAAGGAAGAGGTCGCCAGCTGGAAGCCGGGCCAGACCCTGCTGCTGTCGGGCAAGATGCTGACCGGCCGCGACGCCGCGCACAAGCGCATCCAGGACATGCTGGCCAAGGGCGAGCCGCTGCCGGTGGACTTCACCAACCGCGTCATCTACTACGTCGGCCCGGTCGATCCGGTGCGCGACGAAGTGGTGGGCCCGGCCGGTCCGACCACCGCCACCCGCATGGACAAGTTCACCGACATGATGCTGGAGCAGACTGGCCTGATCGCGATGATCGGCAAGTCCGAGCGCGGCCCCGTCGCGATCGAGTCGATCAAGAAGCACGGCTCGGCCTACCTGATGGCCGTGGGCGGCGCGGCCTACCTGGTGTCCAAGGCGATCCGCGGCGCCAAGGTGCTGGGTTTCGCCGACCTGGGCATGGAAGCCATCTATGAGTTCGACGTGAAGGACATGCCGGTGACCGTGGCGGTTGACGCCCAGGGCACCTCGGTCCACACCACCGGGCCGAAGGAATGGCAGGCCCGGATCGGCAAGATCCCGGTCGCCGCCGCGTAAACGGGCGACAGGAACGCGAAAAGGGCGCCGGTGACGGCGCCCTTTTTTTCCCGGGGACGATTCGCGGCCTGCCGTCGGCGCGGGCGCCCGTGGTCGCCCGATCAGGGCCGGTCAGTAGCGCACGTACTCCAGCGCCGATTGCGAGGACGCCGGTGCGCGGGGCGCCGCGGCCCGCGCCGACGCCGCTTCGCGCGCCGCCTCGGGTCGGTCCTGGGCCTCATAAGCGCTCTGCAGTTCGTGCGCCGCCTCGGCCGTCATCTGGGTGATGTCCTCGGTGACTTCGCCCAGCTTGGCCGATTGCGCCAGCGAGACCTCCACCACTTCGCCCATGATCTCGGTGACCCGCCGCGACGAGGTCACGATGTTCTCCATGGTGGCGCCGGCGGACTGCACCTGTTCGGCACCGTTGCCGATCTGCTGGACCGAGGTGGTGATCAGGTCCTTGATCTCCTTGGCCGCGGATGCGCTGTTCTGGGCCAGGCTGCGCACTTCCGCCGCCACCACGGCGAAGCCCTTGCCGTGCGGGCCGGCGCGCGCCGCCTCGACCGCGGCATTGAGCGCCAGGATATTGGTCTGGAACGCGATGCCGTCCATCACGCCGATGATCTCCGAAATGCGCTTGGAACTGTCGGTGATGGCGCCCATGGTGGCCACCACGCCGGCCACGGTCTTGCCGCCTTCCTCGGCGACCTGGCAGGCGTCGCGGGCCAGCGTGTTGGCCTGGCTGGCGCGCTCGGCGTTCTCGGTCAGGCCCTGCACGGCCACGCGCAGCGTCTGCGCGGCGGTGAAACGCTTGGTGATGTCGGTGGCGAACTTCACCACCTTGAAGGGCCGGCCCTCGGCATCGAAGATCGGGTTGTAGCTGGCCTCGATCCAGACGCGGCGGCCGCCCTTGCCGATGCGCAGGTATTGGCCGGTGTCGTATTCGCCGCCGCGCAGCTTGCGCCAGAATTCCTTGTAGGCGGGGCCGCGGACTTCCTCGGGCAGCACCAGCATGCTGTGGTGGCGGCCGCGCAGTTCGTCTTCGCGGTAGCCCATGGCGTCCAGGAACAGGTCGTTGGCGCGGATGATGGTGCCATCCAGCTCGAACTCGATGATGCCCTGCACCTTGGAGATGGCGGCAAGCTGGCCCTCAGTGTCGGCCTGGCGGCGCTGCTGCTCGGTGACGTCGGTGGCGTACTTGACCACCTTGAAGGGCCGGCCGGAGGCGTCGAGGATCGGGTTGTAGCTGGCCTGCAGCCAGACGTCGCTGCCGTCCTTGTGGATGCGGCGGTAGCGGCCCGCGTCGTACTCGCCACGCTTGAGCTTGGCCCAGAAGGCCTGGTATTGCGGGCAGTCGCGTCGATCGGCTGCGACGAAGATGCGATGGTGCTGCCCCAGCAGTTCGTCGAGCGTGTAACCCATGGCATCGAGGAAATTCTGGTTGGCCATGAGCACATGGCCGTCCAGGTCGAACTCGATGACCGCCTGCGCCTTGTGGATGGCCGCGATCTGGCCGAGAAGATCCGCATTCCGTGTGTCGCGCGTGCGCCGAAACAGGCGCCGTAACACGCGCCTCAAGGGTCTGGTCACTGGCATGGTGGCTCGCTCGGCGCAATAGGGAGTGGATCGGACGGTGGCCGAAATCATAAGGTCAAAACCCTGGCCGAATGTGAGCCTTCATTCGTTATATCGTCTGATAAGTGAGATCCTCAATCACGTTAGCGGATCCGCGTCGACACGAATTCCGCGATGGCCCGTGGCGATTTTCCCAACACCTCGCGCAGCACCTCCTCGGTGTGCTGGCCCAGCAGCGGCGGCGCGCGTCGGTACACCACGGGGGAGTCCGAGAACCGCAGCGGGCTGGCCGTCACCGGCGCCGCGCCACCCCCCGGGTGCGGCAGGTCGCGGCGCAATTGCCGCGCCTGCGTCTGCGGGTGGGCGAAGGCCTGGGCGATATTGTTGATCGGGCCGCAGGGCACGCCCACGGCCTCCAGTTTGGCGATCCAGTCATCGCGCCGGCCCTGGCGCATGATGTCGGCCAGCAGCGCCACCAGCAGCTCGCGATTGGCCACGCGCAGCCGGTTGGTGGCAAAGCGCGGATCGTCCCCCAGCTCCGGCGCGCCGATGGCCTTGCAATAGGCGCGGTACTGCGATTCGTTGCCGGTGGCCACGATCAGATGGCCGTCGCTGGCGGCGAAGACCTGGTAGGGCACCACGTTCTGGTGCGCGTTGCCGGCGCGCGTCGGCGCCACGCCGGAATTGAAGTAGTTGGAATTCTGGTTGGCCAGCAGCGCCACGTGGCTGTCGAGCAGCGCGATGTCCAGGTGCTGGCCGAGGCCGCTGCGGTGGCGTTCCTGCAAGGCCGCCAGGATCGCCACGGTGGCGTACATGCCGGTGACGATGTCGGTCACCGCCACGCCGGCCTTCTGCGGTCCGCCGCCGGGCAGGTCGTCGCGTTCGCCGGTGATGCTCATCAGGCCGCCCATGCCCTGGATCATGAAGTCGTAGCCGGGGCGGCGCGCGAACGGCCCGTCCTGGCCGAAGCCGGTGACCGAGCAGTAGATCAGGCGCGGATTGATGGCCTTCAGGCTGGCATAGTCCAGGCCGTACTTGGCCAGCCCGCCGACCTTGAAGTTCTCGACCAGGATATCGCTGACCGCTGCCAGTTCTCGGATCAGCGCCGCGCCATGCGGCGTGGCCATGTCGGCCTCGACCGAGCGCTTGTTGCGGTTGGCGCTGAGGTAATAGGCGGATTCGTTGGTGTCGACGCCATTGCCGTCCTTCAGGAAGGGCGGGCCCCAGGCGCGGGTGTCGTCGCCGACGCCGGGGCGCTCGATCTTGATGACGTCGGCGCCCAGGTCGGCCAGGTTCTGCGTGCACCACGGGCCTGCCAGGATGCGCGACAGGTCCAGCACGCGGATGCCGTCCAATGCGGGCGGGCGCGTCATGATTGCACCTCGGCGGCGCCATGGCTCATGACGATGATGTCGCGTTCGACGGCGCGGGCGATGAAGCGGATCTGGCCGTCCGGCATGCGCCACATATCGCATTGCAAGGTTTCGCCCGGGTAGACCGGCGCCGAGAAGCGCGCATCCAGCCGGGTCAGGCGGGAGGCGTCGTAGTCGCACCAGGTCTTCACCAGCGCGTGCGCGGCGATGCCGTAGGAACACAGGCCATGCAGGATCGGCCTGGGGTAGCCGGCCTGGTGCGCCACCTCGGGGTCGGCATGCAGCGGATTGCGATCGGCGTTCAGGCGGTACAGCAGCGCCGCCTGCGGTGGAATGCGCAGTTCGCAGCGGCGCTCCGGCTCGCCCTGCGGCGCGGCGGGCAGCGGCTCGGGGCTGGCGTCGCCCTGGCCGAAGCCGCCGTCGCCACGGCAGAAGGTGCTTTGCCGCAAGGTGGCCAGGTGCGTGCCGGCGCTGTCGTGCAGCGTGCGTTCGGTGACCACGATCGCACCCTTGTCCGCGCCCTTGTCGATCACGTGGGTGACGCGGCTCCTGCCGATCACGGTGCCGGACGTGGGCAGGGGCGCGTGCACCGCCAGGCGCTGCTCGCCATGCACCAGCCGGACCCAGTCGATGCCGGCGCGCGGGTCGCTCATCCAGAAGCCCGGATAGCCCAGCACCACGCTCATGGTGGGAAAGGCGCGCAGGTCTTTCTCGTACACGTAGCGCAGTTGCCGCTCGTCTTCCGGATCCTGCCCCAGGCCGATGCCCAGGGCGTAGAGCATCGTGTCCTTGTCGTCGTAGTGCTGGCGCACGTCGTCGAAGCGCCAGTGCTTCACGGTTGCGTAATCGAGTGGCATGGCGGCCTCAGATGGGATCCCAGTCGATCACGTCGGGCGAGCGCTCCAACGCGTAGAAATGCTTGCGCATGGCGGGCACGGCGATCTCGCCGATCAGCTCGGGCGTCCAGCCTTCGCCGTGGTGCACGCTGCGCAGCGGCCGCGGCTGGCTCATCAGCATGATCTCGTTGGCGCGCACCGCGAACACCTGCGCGGTGATGGCGCTGGCCGCGTCGCTGGCCAGGTACACCGCCATGGGCGCGACCTTGTTGGCCTCCATCTTCTTCAGCTTTTCGACGCGCGCCTTCTCCTCGTCGGTCTCGGCGGGAATGGAGCTGGTCATGCGGCTCCAGGCGAACGGCGCGATGCAGTTCGAGCGCACGTTGTAGCGCGCCATGTCCAGCGCGATCGACTTCGACAGCGCGACGATGCCGAGCTTGGCGGCGGCATAGTTGGCCTGGCCGAAATTGCCGATCAGGCCGGACGTGGATGTCATGTGCACGAAGGCGCCGGATTCCTGCTCGCGGAAATACGGCGCGGCGGCGCGGCTCATGAAGAACGAACCGTTCAGGTGCACGTCGATGACCTGGCGCCACTCCTCCTCGCTCATCTTGTGGAATACGCGGTCGCGCAGGTTGCCGGCGTTGTTGACCACCGCATCGATGCGCCCGAAGGCGTCGATGGCGGTCTGGATGACGCGGCTGGCGCTGTCGTACGCGGCCACGCTGTCGGTGTTGGCGACGGCCTGTCCGCCCGCCGCGACGATCTCGCTTGCCACGGCCTGCGCGGGGCCTTCGCCGCCGCCCTCGCCGGTGAGCGAGACGCCGATGTCGTTGACCACGACCTTGGCGCCCGCCTGCGCCATGGCCAGCGCGATGCCGCGGCCGATGCCGCCGCCCGCGCCTGTAACGACCACTACCTTGCCGGAAACAATACCGCTCATTGGGGCTTACTCCAGATGCCGCGGCGCGCGCCGCGTGGGAAACAGTTCCGCGTCAAACCGTATGGTTTACGGGGTTGCCCCATGGTATGGTCGTCACGGCATTCGAAGAATTCAAAATTAGAAATGCCCCCCTTCTGTGTGGTGGAACATGAGACATGATCTGACTGACCTGCGGCTCTTCGTGAACGTGGGGGAAACGCTCAATCTGACCCGCGCGGCCGAACGCACCTTCCTGTCGCTGCCCGCCGCCAGCGCGCGCGTCAAGCACATGGAAGAGGCCTTCAAGGCGCGGCTGCTGGTGCGCATGGCGACGGGCGTGGCGCTGACGCCGGCTGGCGAGGTGCTGCTCAAGCACGCCAACGCGGTGTTTCGCCAGCTCGAATGCCTGAACGCCGACCTGCAGCCCTACGCCAGCGGCCTGAAAGGGCGGCTGCGGCTGCTGGCCAACACCACCGCCACCAATTCCTTCCTGGCGGATGCGCTGTCGACCTTCCTGGCCGAGAACCCCGACGTGGACGTCGAGCTGGAAGAGAAGATCTCCGGCGACATCGTCATCGCGATCCGCGCGGGCGCCGGCGACCTGGGGCTGGTGGCCGGCAACATCGACGTCGAGGGCCTGGATGTGACGCCGCTGTTCCGCGATGAGCTCACCGTGGTCACGGCGCTGAACCATCCGCTGGCGGCGTCGAAGTCCGCCCATTTTGCCGACCTGATCGATGCCTATCAGTTCGTCGGCATCCATCCCGACAGCGCCATCCAGACCTTCCTGGAGGACATCGCCAGCGGCCTGGGCAAGCGCATCTGCCAGCGTGTGCACGTGGGCAGTTTCGAGGCCGTGTGCCGCATGGTCGAGGCCGGCGCCGGCATCGCCGTGGTGCCGCGCGCCTGCGCGGCGCGCTACAGCCGGCCCGATGCCTTGCACGTGTTGAAACTGGAAGATCCCTGGGCCCTGCGCGACCGCCTGCTGTGCCGCCAGCGCGGCCGCGACCTGCCCAGCTTCGCCGAGTGCTTCATCGAACACGTGCAGCGCGCGGCGCGAGGACAGTAGCCGCGGCGGGGGCGGTGTCGTGGCGCGGCGAGCGTGGCGTTCCGCCCGCGCCGACGGCTTGACGGGCCGCATGGCCGTCGCCGTGGCGCCACATCGGATGCGCGATAGTGTCCGTTCAGCGAACACGGCATCGCGGCGAAAGAGGGGCTTTTGAAAATGTGTAGCGGCAAAAGCGGCCGCGCGGCAAATAATAAAAAAAGCCCCGGCCGCGCCTGACGCGCAGGCAGTAGAAAAATGGGGCCGGCAGGCGGCAAGGCACCGCGTTGTTCCGGTGTGGTTTGCGGCCGCGCCACCGACAAGAACGAGACTCAGGAGACTGCCTTGCTAGATCCTCAACGCCGCCGCGTGATCGCGGGGCTGGGCGCTGCGTGCGCCACGACGTTGCTGCCCACCTTCGCCCGCGCCGCCGCCTGGCCCGGGCACGCCGTGACCTTCATCGTGCCGTTTCCGGCCGGCGGTCCGGTGGACACCACCGCGCGCTTCACGGCGCAGCCGCTGGGCCACCTGTGGTCGGTGCCGACGGTGGTGGACAACCGCTCGGGCGCCGGCGGCATCGTTGGCGCGCAGTTCGCCGCCAAGGCCGAGCCGGACGGCTACAACTTCTTTTTTGCTTCCATCCATCATGCGGTGCTGCCGAGCCTGCGCGGCGACCTGACCTACGACATCACGCGCGATTTCGTGCCGGTGGGCATGGCGGCGGTGTTCCCCATCGTGCTGGTGGTGAATCCGTCGCTGCCGGTGAATACGGTGAGCGAACTCATTGCCTATGCCAAGGCGAATCCGGGCAAGCTGTCGTTCAGTTCCTCCGGAACGGGCGGCGGCACGCATCTGGCGGGCGAGCTGTTCAATGCGATGGCGGGCGTGAAGATCCAGCACATTCCTTACCGGGGCAGCGCGCCCGCGATGCAGGATCTGCTGGGCGGGCAGGTGCAGGTGATGTTCGCGGACGGACCGTCGGCGGTGCCGCACCTGAAGACGGGCAAGGTGCGCGCGTTGGGGGTGGGGAATCCGACGCGGTCGAGCATGTTGCCGGACGTGCCTACGATCGCCGAGTCCGGCGTGCCGGGGTACGAGGCGTATTCGTGGAGCGGGGTGTTGGCGCCGAAAGGAACGCCCGCCGACATCGTGGCGCGGGTCAATGCGGACATGGTGAAGGTGTTGTCGGATCCCGCGACGGCCAAGGCGATGGTGGCGGCGGGGGCGGAACCCAAGCCCGGCAGCCCGGAGGCGTTTGGCGCGTTCGTGCGCGGCGAAGTCCTGAAATGGCGGGAAGTGATCAACAAGGCGGGCATCAAGCTGGAATAGGCGCCGTAGCACGCTGCGCAGGGGTTCCCGTCCCCGCGCGGTCCGGTGGCGCGTCCCCCCGCCGGGAACGCCAGCATGGCGAACCACGAAACTTTGCATTACATTTGCTGCCGATGCGCGCTCAGACGGCGCAACGCTCCAGCGTTCGGCAGTTGAACACGCTTGGTCTTCCCCGGGCGCTGGCTTCCATATGATTGCCGTGCCGCGGGATTCTGGCGGTTGTCCCCTCCGGGTCATCCTGGTACTGGGCAGGGCGGAAGCAAGGGGAAATTCGTGCTCCAAGGCAAATCCGGGCTTGTGGCCCACTGTGACGCGCCGGCGTCTTCGACCGTTCCGACGTCAGACCGCTACGATTTCGCGCCTGCGGTGGCCAGCTTGCGGTCGGCCGCAAGCGTCATGCTCGCGGCCGGCAGCGCCGCCCTGGCGCTGGCCCTTTCGACCGCGGCGGCGCCCGCCTTGGCCGCCTGTTCCGCCAGCGACACGACGGGTTGCGGCGCGCCCGGCGGAGCGGGTTATCCCGGTCGCGGCGGCGCTGGCGGCAATGGCAATGGCCAGGGGGGCGGCGCCAGCGAGCTCGGCCCGGGCAACGTGACCGTGCAGGTGCCGGGAAGCTGGGGCGGCTCGGGAACGGGTGGCGCGGGGGCTGCCGGCGACGCAGGCAACGCGACCGCCAACGCACCGGCACAAATGTTCCCGGGGTCTGGATTGGCCATCAACGCGCCGATCGCGGGCGACGCCGGCAATGCCGGCCGCGACGGCACCAATTTCGGCGGCGGTGGCAATGGCGGCAATACCGCGCTTCAGTACCTGGGCAACGATATCACCATCAACAATTCGGCGGCGGCCGTGGGCGGCGCGGGCGGCAATGGCGGCAATGTCTTCAACACGGGCAGCGGCAACGGCGGCGGCGGCGGCGGGGGCGGCAGCGGCTTGACGTCGGCCGGGGTGGTGGCTTCGGTCAACAATAACGGAACGATCACCGGTGGCGCTGGCGGCAACGGCGGCAGCGGCGGCTTTGGCGGCGGGGGAGGCGCCGGCGGCGACGGCCTGCTCGCGGTTGGCGGCAACGCCACCATCACCAATACCGGCAGCATCACTGGAGGCGCGGGCGGCAGCGGGGGAGCGGGTAATTCCGGCGCGGGGGCGGACGGGGCAGGCGGGGCCGGCATCAATCTTGCCGGCTCGCGCAATGTGATCCTCAATGTCGGCACCATCGCCGGCGGCGCCGGCAATGGCGGCGGGGTCGGTATCGTGACGCGCGGCATGGACACGATCGTCAATGCGGGCACCATCACCGGCGCGCTCAATGGCCCCGCGGGCACCCGCGCGGCGGCCATCCAGTTCGGCGGCACGGGCAACACGTTGACGCTGCTGACGGGCTCCAACATCGTAGGCGGCCTGTTGTTCGATGCGGGGGCGACCGCCACCATTTCCGCGAGCCACGCCGGGCTGACGCTGGGCAACGACGTGATCCTGACCGATGCCGCGTCCGGCGTCGCGTTCTCTTCGGCCACAAGCGGCCTGACGTTTGCGGGCGTCATCTCCGGCGCGGGCTCGGTAAGCGTCCAGGGCAGCAGGGTCCTGACGATGACGGGCGTCAACACCTACACGGGAACCACCACCGTCGACAGCGGCGCGACGCTCGCGCTTACTGGCGGCGGCAGCGTGGCGGCATCCAGCGGGGTGACGAGCAACGGAACGCTGGACATTTCGGCGACGACGAGCGGCGCGTCCGTGGCCAGCCTTGCGGGCGGCGGGAGAGTCGCGCTCGGCGGCCGCACCCTGACCCTGACGAACGCGTCGGGCGTGTTTTCGGGCGTCATCGACGGCGCCGGCGGACTGGTGCTCAGCAGTGGCACGCAGACGCTTTCGGGGGTAAACACCTACACCGGCGCGACCACGATCAACGGCGGCACGCTGGTGCTCACCGGCGCGGGACGGCTGTCCGCGGCCTCGGCCGTCTCGCTCATGGGCAGCGGCGCGACGCTCGACCTGTCGGCGGCATCGGGCCAGACGCTGGCCGGCGTGTACGGGGTGGCCGGTTCGCGCCTGCTGGCCGGCGCCAGCACGCTGACGCTCGGCGCGGCCACCGACAGCGTCTATGAAGGCGAGCTCACGGGCAGCGGCGCGTTGGTCAAACAAGGGACCGGCATGCTCGTGCTCAATGGTTCGAATGCCGGATTCACGGGCGCGACGACTGTCGCTCAGGGCAGGCTCCAGGTGGGCGATGCCGGCCATGGCGGCGCGGTGCTGGGCGGCGACGTGGCGGTCGGGGCGCAAGGCACGCTCGGCGGGCACGGCACGATTCTCGGCGATGTGACGAACGGCGGCATGGTGTCGCCCGGTGGATCCATCGGCACGCTGAACGTGGGCGGCAATTACACCCAGGCGTCGAATGCGACCTTGGCCATCGAAGTCAGTCCGACCGAGGCATCGTTGCTGAAGGTCGGTGGCAGCGCCACATTGAACGGGACGCTGGCGATCACATACGCGCCGGGCACCTATTCGGCCACGCGCTACAACGTGGTGAGCGCGGCCAATGGCATCAGCGGGCGCTTCTCGTCGGTAACGGGTTCGCTGGCCTCCGGCGCGGACCTGAACGGCCTGCGCTCGTCGGTGGCCTATGGCGCCAACGAGGTCGCGTTGCTGCTGAGCAATCCGGCCGCGGGCATGCCGGGCGACACGCCGGTGATCATCGCGCCGACCCGCACCAGCATCTATACGGCGCTTGGCAGTGCCGCGTTGATGAGCGCGCAGTCGGCCACGGCGGCGGTGCTCGAACGCGCGACGCGGCGCGCCGTCGCGTCCGGGCCAGCCGACGCGACGGATACCGTTTCGGTCTGGGCGAACGCCACGGGACGGCATGGCCGGCTGTCCGGCTCGGGGGGGCTGCCCGGCTTCCAGGAAAACCAGTACGGCTTTCTCGCCGGCGCCGACAAGCGGGTGGATCGCAACACCTTCGGCCTGGCGATGGGCTATTCGCATGCCGAGCTGTCGGAAGAGAGCACGGAAAGCGCCGGCACGCGCGACACGGTGCGCCTGGCCACCTATGCCAGCCGCGACCTGGGGCCGGTCGATGTGACGGGCATGCTCGGCTACGGCCTGCATTTTCTGTCGCAAAAGCGGCCCTTCGAGAATGTCGGCACGGCCAAGGGCGATCATGTCGGGCAGGAATTCACGGCGGCGGCGCAAGTCAGCAAGCCCCTGGCGCTTGGCGGACTGGTCATGACGCCCCGGCTGGGATTGCGTTATGCCTATTTCCACGCCAACAGCTTTGACGAAGGCGGCGCGAGGGGCCAGAACCTGCATGTCGGCTCGGACACCGCCCGCAGCCTGCAGCCCTACATCGGCATGACCTTCGACACGGCGTTCGATAGCGCGCAGCGGCCGTTGAATCTCCAGTTCCGTGTGGCCTACGCCCACGAACTGCTTGATACCGGCCGCGCGATGACAGTCGTGTCGCAGGACGGCACGCGCTTCGCCGCGCCGGGCGCCGATCTGTCGCGCGGATTCCTGACGTTCGGCGCGAGCGTCGGCTTGCCGCTGACGCGGCAACTGGACGTGTCTCTTGCCTATGATGCGCTCGTCAACACGTCCCGCGCGTCGTCGCAGGCGGGCAGCGTCAGGATGAGCTATCGCTTCTGACTGTCAGCGCAGCAGCGCTTGCCTGGCTGCCTGGTATTCCGCTTCGAGCAGATTCACCAGCTCGTGTACCGCCAGCACTTCCTGCGCGGCGCCCACGCCCTGGCCGGCGCTCCAGACGTCTTTCCAGGCTTTGGGGCGAGTGTTCTTGTCCAGGTTCGGGGGCGGGGCGTCGTAGTCGGGAAGCCGGGCGGGGTCCAGTCCCACGGCGCGGATGCTCTCGCTCAGATAGTTGGCGGGCACCCCCGAGAAGTACGGGGTGTAGGTGACGTCGGCGGCCTGGGCGCGCAGGATCATTTCGCGGTAGGCGTCGTTGGCCAGGGATTCGCGGGTGGCGATGAAGCGGGTGCCCATGTAGGCGAAGTCGCAGCCCAGGGCCTGGGCGGCGAGGATGTCCTTGCCGTGGCTGATGCAGCCGGACAGGGCCAGGGGACCAGCGTAAAAGGCACGGATTTCGTTGACGAGGGCGATCGGGTTGAGCCGGCCGGCATGGCCGCCGGCGCCGGCGGAGACCAGGATCAGGCCGTCGACGCCCGCCTCCAGGGCGCGGCGGGCGTGGCGCACCGTGGTGACGTCGTGGTAGACCTGGCCGTCGTAGGCGTGGACGGCGCGCACCACCGCTTCGGGTGGATGCAGCGAGGTGATGACGAGCGGCACGCGGCGCTCGGCGCAGATGGCCAGGTCGCCCTGCCAGCGGGCGTTGCTGGGATGGACGATGAGATTGACGCCATAGGGCGCGATCACAGCGTGCGGCGCCGCCCGGCGCGCGCGCGCCAGCCTGTCCTCGATGCGCGTGATCCACTCGTGAAGCTGTTCCTGCGGCCTGGCGTTGAGCGCAGGGAAGGTGCCGATGATGCCGGCGCCGCATTGCGCCGCCACCAGGTCCGGGCCGGAGACCAGGAACATGGGGGCGCCGATGATGGGCAATCGGGTCTGCATGCGCAATGCGGTTGGCGTCATAGGCGGTGTTCCCTGAAAGTCAGTTGGCCTGAATGTTGGCGCTCTGGATCACATCGGCCCACAGCGCATATTCACGGTCGATGCGCTGTTGCAGCGCGGCGCCGTCGCCGGTGTTGATGGTGTAGCCGCCGTCGGTCATGGCGCGGCGGAAGGCGGGGTCCTTCGACACCTCGGACAGGGCGCGGGTCAGGCGCGCCTGCACCGCATCGGGCAGCTTGCGCGGGCCGACCAGCGCGTACCAGCCGACCACCTCGTAGTCCTTCATGCCGGCCTCGATCATGGTGGGCACGTCGGGCAGCTCGGGGTTGCGGGTGCGGGAGGTGACGGCCAGCGCGCGCGCCTTGCCGCTCTTGATGAACGGAATCGCGGTGCTGGTGATGTCGAACATGAAAGTGATCTTGCCGCTGACCACGTCCATCATCGCCGGCGAGTTGCCGCGATAGGGCACGTGCAGCATCGGCACGCCGGCCTGCTTCTTCAGCAGTTCGGCCGACAGGTGGTTCGACGCCCCGATGCCGGCCGAGCCGAACGACACGGCATCGGGATGGGCGCGGGCGTAGTCGACCAGCTCGCCCACGCTCTTGGCCGGGGCCTGCGGGCCGATCAGCAGCACGTTGGCGTAGTCGACGACCAGGCCGATCAGCGAGAAGTCCTTGCGCGGATCGAACAGGGTGCTGCGCTGGACCAGCGGCGACATGGTCAGCGTGGGGCTGGCGGCAAAGCCCAGCAGGTAGCCGTCGGGCGGCGCCTTGGCGGTGGCGTCGGAGGCGATCATGCCGCTGGCGCCGGCGCGGTTCTCGACCACGACCGCCTGGCCCAGTTTGTCGCCCAGGTACTTGGCGAAGACGCGCGCGGTGGTGTCCACGGGGCCGCCGGGGGCGTAGCCCACCAGCAGGCGAATGGGGCGGTCGGGGTAGGCGCTGTCGGCGGCGGCGCTGGCGCCGGTCGCCATGGCCGCCACGGCGGCGGCCGCGGCGAGCAGGGTCTTGATGTTCACGCTCATGTCTCCTTGTGGAATGAGCCGGTCGAGGAGCGGAACAGCGGGGCCGCGCCTACGCCAGCCTTTCTTTCAGCGGCTGCTTGAGGATCTTGCCGCTGACGGTGGTGGGAATCGTGTCGATGCAGTGGATCTGCGCCGGCCGCTTGTACGGCGCCAGTTGGGCGCGCAGGTGCAGCATCAGCAGATGGGTGTCCAGGCGCGCGCCGGCCAGGGGTTCGACGAAGGCGATGACTTCCTCGTTGTGGTCCTCGGTGGGGCGGCCCACCACCGCCGACAGGCGCACGCCGGGAAAGGCGTTGATGACCGCCTCCACCTCGATCGGGTAGACGTTGAAGCCGGACCGGATGATCAGGTCCTTGGAGCGGCCGGCGATGTAGAGCGCGCCGCGGTCGTCCAGGTAGCCGATGTCGCCGGTGTTGAGCCAGCCGCCGGGCAGCAGCGCCTGCGCGGTCTGCGCCGGGTCGCGGTAGTAGCCCAGCATCACGCCGGGGCCGCGGATCAGGATGTCGCCGCGTTCGCCCGGGCGTGGCGCGTCGTCGTCGGGACGGCCGATGCGCAATTGCACGCCGTCCACCGCGTAGCCGGCGCTGCAATCGGTCGGCGGGGCGTCGATGTCGGTGATGAACATGGAGCCGGCGTATTCGGTGATGCCATAGCCGTGATGCATGGCGACGCCGAAGTAGCGTTCGGCGTCGCGCTTGAGCGTCGGGTCGAGCGCCGCGCCGCCGGTGTAGAGATAGCGCAGCGCCGGGGCGCGCAATTCGGCGCGCGGCGGCGCGGCCGCCAGCATGCGGTTGAACATGGTCGGCACGCCCTGCAGGATGCTGACGCCGGGGTGGGCCAGCGCCTTGAAGGCGTCCTCGGGATCGAAGCGGCTGCGCAGCACCAGGCTGGCGCCGCCGTGCAGCGTCGCCATCAGCACGGTGGCGATGCCGAAGATGTGCGACAGCGGCAGGGCGGCGTAGCCGATGTCGCGTGGCGTCAGGCGGCGCGACGCGGCCGAGACGCCGGCGAAATGCAGCAGGCCGCGGTGCGGCACCATGACGCCCTTGGGCGCGCCCGTGGTGCCGGACGTGTAGATCACGGTGGCGACCTCGGCGGCCTGGGCGCCGGTTTCGGGTTGGGTAGGAGAATCCGCGCGCCGTGCCCGCACGCCTGACCCCCAGGCGGCGGCATCGGCGGGTTGCGCGCCGGCCGCGTCGGCATGGGCGGCGGCGGCGCCGGAAACCCCGCTGGTGTAGAGCGTGATCTCGGGTTGGGCGTGGGCGCTGATGGCGGCGATTTCCCGCGTCGACAAGCGCGCGTTCACGCCAACCGGCCAGGCTCCGATGATGCCGCAGCCGAACAACGCGGCGATCATGGCGGCGCAGTTCTCGCCGACCATCAGCACCCGGTGGCCCGGCTTCACGCCCGCCGCCGCCAGCCAGCGCGCCGCGTCCTCGGCGCGTTGCCACAGTTGCGCATAGGTCAGGATGCCGCCGCCTTCCTCGTACAGGCAGATGGCGTCGGGCTGGCTGCCGGCCTGGCGGGCCAGCAACTGGTGGATGCGGGTGAGCGGTTCTGAGTGCGACATGGTTGCTGCGGTCGGAGTCAAAGCGTGGCGGCGGTGCCGAGGATGGCGGTGGCCTGGCTGGACAGCGTGCCGCCGTTGCCGTGCACCAGCGCCAGTTCGGCGTTGGCCACCTGGCGCGCGCCGGCCTCGCCGCGCAGTTGCCGCACGGCCTCGATCATGATGAAGACGCCGTACATGCCCGGATGCACGCAGCACAGGCCGCCGCCGTTGGTGTTGACCGGCAGCCGGCCGCCGGGCGCGATGGCGCCGTCGGCGATGAAGTCCTTGCTCTCGCCCTTGGCGCAGAAGCCCAGGTCTTCCAGGAACAGCAGGGTGTTGATAGTGAAGGCGTCGTACAGCTCGACCACGTCGATGTCCTGGGCCGAGACGCCCGCCATGGCATAGGCGCGGCGGCCCGATTCGCTGGCGGCGGTGACGGTCAGGTCCTCCATCGACGAGATCTGCCGGTTCCACACGGCGGTGGCGTTGCCCAGCACGTAGACCGGCGGGCGCGGCAGGTCGCGGGCGCGGTCGGCGCGCACCAGCACATAGGCGCCGGCGCCGTCGGTGACCAGGCAGCAATCGCGCACGCTCAACGGGTCGGACACCATGCGCGCGGCCAGGATCTGTTCCAGCGTGGCCGGCTCGCGCAACTGCGCCTCGGGATTGAGCTGGGCCCATTGATTGGCGGCCAGCGCGACCTGTGCCAGGTGTTCGCGGCGGGTGCCGTACTGGTGCATGTGGCGCGCCGCGGCCAGCGCATACGACGACAGCGGGCTCAACGGGTCGTACGGCGTCTCGTAGGGTTGCGGATCGAACTGCTTGCGCACGCGGCCGATCTCGGCGCGGCTCAGCGTCGAGGTGCGTTGCGTGCTGCCATAGCAGACCAGCACCGCGTTGCATTGGCCCGAGGCCAGCGCGTGCAGCGCCGGCAGCAGGTGCGCCACGAAGCTGGAACCGCCCAGCATGGTGCTGTCGATGAAGCTGGGGCGGATGCCCAGGTGCTCGATGACCGGCATCGCCCACATCGGCGCCGCCACGCTGGCGGTGCAGAGGCCGTCGATGTCGCGCATCGACAGGCCGGCGTCGGCCACCGCGCGCTGCGCCGCCTGCACCAGGATTTCCATTTCGGTGTAGCCGTGGGCCTGGCCCAGGCCGGCATGGCCGACGCCCGCCACCGCGACGGCGCCGCGCAGATCGTTCAGCGTCATTGCGCCTCCTTGTTGGGAACAAAGACCAGCAGGCCGCGGCCTTCCGTCACGGCCACCTGGGCCCGCACCGCCATGCCGATGCGCACGGCGTCGGGCGCCACGCCCTCGACCCGGCTCATCAGGCGCACGCCTTCGAGCAGGTCGACCAGCACCACGTTGTAGTCGCCGCCCGCCTCGGGCTTGCGCCGCACGGTGGTGGTGGAATAGACGGTGCCGCGCCCGTCCGGCGTGCGCCAGGACAACTGGTCCGCGCCGCAATGCGGGCAGAGCATGCGGGGATAGAACACGGCGCGGTCGCAGGCGTCGCAATGCTGGATCTGGAAGCGTCCCTGATCGAGCGCCTGGCGGTATTGCGCCTCGACGCCTTCGGTGGCGGGTGGGTCGGTTGCGGTCATGGCATACGGTTTCGGGTGGATGAGCCGCCAGTGTCGGGGCTGGCGCCGGCAGGTGCCATTCTTCATTGCTGAAGCAGGCCTTTTGCCGGCCCGTAGTGCCCGTTCGCGATGGCCCTACACCGAGGCAAAAGCCCGCCTTCGGCAACCGCAGATTGTCCGGCGCCGGGTCGGCATGGCTAGATAGCCGCCAAAGGAGGTAGGCCATGAATCTGACCTGGACGCCGGAAGAGATCCGGTTCCGCGAAATGGTGCGCGCGTTCGCCGCCGACCGGCTGCCGCGTGACATCCGCGACAAGGTGCGCCGGCACCAGCGGCTGGAGCGCGATGACTACGTGCGCTGGCACAACATTCTGGCCGACCAGGGCTGGGGCGCGCCGAACTGGCCCGTCGAGCACGGCGGCACCGGCTGGAACGCGCTGGAACGGCTGATCTTCGAAGTGGAATGCTTCAAGGCCGGCGCGCCGCGCCTGTTGCCGTTCGGCCTGTCCATGATCGGGCCGGTGCTGATGAAGTACGCCAGCGCCGAGCAGCAGGCGCGCTTCCTGCCGCGCATTCCACGGGTGCAGGACTGGTGGTGCCAGGGCTATTCCGAACCGGGTTCGGGGTCGGACCTGGCCTCGCTCAAGACCCGCGCGGTGCGCGATGGGGATGAATACGTGGTCAACGGCCAGAAGACCTGGACCACGCTGGCGCAGTACGCCGACTGGATGTTCTGCCTGGCGCGCACCGACCCCGAGGCGCGCGCCCAGCGCGGCATCTCGATGCTGCTGCTGGACATGCGCGCGCCGGGCGTGAGCGTGCGTCCGATCCGCACGCTCGACGGCGGGCACGATGTTAACGAAGTGTGGCTGGAGAACGTGCGGGTGCCGGTCGCCAACCTGGTGGGCGAGGAGAACCAGGGCTGGACGTATGCCAAGTACCTGCTGGGCCACGAACGCACCGGTATCGCCGGCCTGGGCCATTGCCATCGCGAACTCGGCATCCTCAAGGACATGGCGGCCCGCGCCACGTCGCGCGGCCGGCCGCTGCTGGCCGACAGCCGCATGCGGGACCGCATCTCGCGTATCGAGGTCGACATCATGGCGCTGGAAATGCTGTTGCTGCGCGTGGCGGCGAGCAATGGCGGCACGCCCGGCCCGGAGGCCTCGGTGCTGAAGATCCGCGGCTCCGAGATCCAGCAGGACCTGGCCATGCTGCAGATGGAAGTGGCCGGCCCCGACGCCTGGCCGTACGACCCCGAATGGATGCTGGCCGAGGCCGCGTATCACGGCCCCTGGCCGGAGATGGCCGCGGCATCGGGCGCGGGCTATGCCGACATGCGCAAGACCTCGATCTACGGCGGCACCACCGAAGTGCAGAAGGGCATCATCGCCCGCCTGGTGCTGGGCCTGTAATCCGCCAATCCGGACGCCCGCCTGGATTGCAAGACAGGCGCGCGCCGCAAGGAGCACGACACATGGATTTCCTCTATACCGAAGAACAGCGCATGCTGGCCGACAGCCTGCGCCGCCTGGTGGACCAGGCGTGGACCCGGCCTCGGCGCCGCGCCCGCGAGGCCGCCGGCCGGCTCGATCCGGCGGCCTGGAGCGCGCTGGCCGAGCTGGGCGTGCTGGGGCTGAACATTCCGCAGGAAGCGGGCGGCTTCGGCGAAGTGCCGGCCAGCCTGCTGCCGGTGCACCTGGAACTGGGGCGCGGGCTGGTGGCCGAGCCGGTGATCCCGAGCGCCGTGATGGGCGCGGCCCTGATCGGCGCCTGCGACGCCGCCGCGCGTGAACGCTGGTTGCCCGCCATCGCCTCGGGCGAGCAGGTGGTCAGCGTGGCGTACCAGGAACCCGGACGCCGCTACCAGGCCGATCCGAATGGCTGCCGCGCAACGCGCGACGGCAACGGCTGGCGTTTGGACGGCGCCAAGCACCTAGTGTGGCATGGCGCCGCGGCCCATGCCTGGTTGGTGAGCGCGCGCGCCGACGACGGCGCCACGCTGCTGCTGGCGGTGCCGGCGGATGTCACTGGGGTACGCGTCACCGACACGCCGACGCTGGACGGCGCGCGTTGCGCCCGGCTGGATTTCGACGCGGCATCGCTTGGCGCGGATGCGCTGCTGGCGCGGGGCGAGGCGGCCGACGCGGCCCTGGCGCAGGCGCTGCAATGGGGGACGGCCGCGCTATGCGCCCATGCGGCGGGCGCGATGGAGCGGTTGCTGGAGATCACCGTCGACTATCTCAAGACGCGCAAGCAGTTCGGCCAGCCGCTGGCCGCGTTCCAGGCCTTGCAGCACCGCCTGGCGGAAATGCTGGTGGCCAAGGAACTGGCGCTATCGATGGCCTACGTGGCGGTGGCCGCGCTGACCGAACCCGACCCGGCGCAGCGCCGCCGCATGCTGGCCTCGGCCAAGCTCGAAATCGCGCGCGCGGGCCGGCTGGTGGCGCAGATGGCGGTGCAATTGCATGGCGGCATGGGCATGACTGACGAGCTGGAGGTGGGCGACTACTTCAAGCGCCTGACGGTGGTGGACCTGCTGCTGGGCGACAGCGCCGAGCAACTGGCGGTGCTGGAGGAACTGGCATGAGCCATGACCGCTACACCGAGATCACGTTCACGCTGGAGCAGGGCGTCGGCGTCATCACCCTCAACCGCCCCGAGCGCCTGAACAGCTTTACCGCCGTCATGCACGCCGAGCTGGCGCGGGCGCTGGACGCGCTGGAGGCGCACGCCGGCTTGCGCGGCGTGATCCTGACCGGCGCCGGCCGCGGCTTCTGCGCCGGCCAGGACCTGGGCGAGCGCAAGCCGGCCGAGGACGGTTCGCGCCGCGACCTGAGCGAGAACCTGGAAAAACTGTACAAGCCGCTCATCCTGCGGCTGCGCGCGCTGCCGGCGCCGGTGGTGTGCGTCATGAACGGCGTGGCGGCCGGCGCTGGCGCCAGCCTGGTGCTGGCCTGCGACGTGGTGTTCGCGGTGGAGTCGGCGCGCTTCGTCCAGGCCTTCAGCAAGATCGGCCTGCTGCCGGACGCCGGCGGCACCTGGTTCCTGCCGCGCCTGGTGGGCTCGGCGCGCGCCATGGGCGCGGCCTTGTTCGGCGAGGCCGTCAGCGCGCGCCAGGCCGAGGCCTGGGGGTTGATCTGGCGCGTGGTGCCGGATGCGGACCTGGCCGCGACGCTGGCCGAGGTCCGCGCCACCCTGGCGGACGGGCCGACGCGCGCCTACGCCGCCACCAAGCAGGCGCTGCATGCGTCCAGCGGCAACACGCTGGCGCAGCAGTTCGACCTGGAATGCGCCTTGCAGCGCGAGCTGGGCTACACCGACGACTACCTGGAGGGCATGCGCGCCTTCGCGCAGAAGCGCGCGCCGGCGTTCACGGGGCGCTAGGGCCTGCGTCAGGCCGCCGCCGGCTGCCGGATCTGCTCGATCAGTTCACGCGCGCAGCCGGGCAGGGCGTCGATGTCGCGCACCAGCAGCTTGCGTTCGCGCACCACCCAGGGCTCGTCCAGCTCCACCACGCGCAGCTTCATCTCCGCGCCGTAGCGGCGCGCGGCCGAATCCGGGATCACGCCGACGCCGACGCCCGCCTGCACCATCCGGCAGATGGAATCGAAGCTGTAGAGCTGGATGCGTTGCGGCAGGCGCTGGCCGATGCGCTCGAGCTGGTCGCGCAGGAACGCCACCAGGGTCGAGCCCTCATGCATGGTGATGAACGGATAGCGCACCGCGTCGGCCAGCTTGACCTTGTCCTGGTCCTGCAGCGGATGGCCATTGGGCACCACCAGCACCAGCCGGTCGGTGCTGAAGTGGATGGTCTGCAGTTCGGGCGCGTCGACCGGCCCGGCGACGATGCCCAGGTCGGTGGTGCCGTCCAGCACGCCGCGCACGATGTCGCGCGTCAGGCGTTCCTGCAGGTCGACGGTGACGCCGGGATGGCCCGCCAGGAACCGCGCCAGGATGTCCGGCATGAATTCGGTGACCGCCGTGGTGTTGGCGAAGATGCGGATGTGGCCGGCATCGCCGTCGGCCTGCTCCTGGAAGTCGTGCTTCAGGTGATCGACCTGGCGCATGATGACCCGCGCGTGCTGCAACAGCCGCTGGCCGGCCGGGGTGATTTCCACGCCGCGGCTGTCGCGGTACAACAGGCGGGTGTTGAGCTGGTTCTCCAGCGCCTTGATGCGCACGCTGACCGCGGCCAGCGACAGGTGGGCGCGCTTGGCGGCCTGCGTCAGGCTGGGGGATTCGGCGATGTGGATGAACAGGCGGAGGTCGGCGAGATCGAAGTGCATGGCGCCTATATTACGGCGGCGGGCGCCGGGCGCACGATTCAGGCGCCCCAAAGCCGGCCTTGAGGAAAAATGAATTCACAGTGTCCCCGCCATGCGGGATGCTAGCCACCAGATCAATCATCAGAGGAATATCGGCATGACATCGACAGACCCGGCCGGCTGGATCGGCAGCGGCGAGCGCCAGGCGGACGCGATGGACCCCGGCCATGCGGCGCGCATCGCCGCCACGCTGGGCGGCCCCGCGCCCGCCGTGGGCGACCCCTTGCCCCCCTTGTGGCAATGGGCGTTCTTCATCAGCACGGTCGCGGCCGATGGCTTGGGGACGGATGGGCACCCGGCCCGCGGCGGCTTCCTGCCGCCGGCGCAGGACCGCAACCGCATGTGGGCCGGCGGGCGCGTCGAATTCCGCCAGCCGCTTAGGGTGGGCGTGCCGGCCGAACGGGTTTCGGTGGTGGCCGACGTCAAGGAAAAGGCCGGCCGCACCGGCGCGCTGCTGTTCGTGACGGTGCGCCACGAATACCGCCAGGACGGCGAGGTGGCCATCCTGGAAGAGCAGGACATCGTCTACCGCCAGCCCACGCCGCCCAAGCTCGCCGGCACCGAGCCGGCGCCGCAGGCGCAGTGGCGCGACACCATCGAGCCGACCTCGGTGCTGCTGTTCCGCTATTCGGCCGTGACCTTCAACGGCCACCGCATCCATTACGACCATCCCTACGTCACCGCCACCGAAGGCTATCCGGGCCTGGTGGTGCACGGCCCGCTGATCGCCACCGAGATGGTCGCCGCCTTCCTGCGCGCCCACCCCGGCGCGCGCCCCACGCACCTGTCGTACCGCGGCCTGCGGCCGCTGATCGCGCCCACGCCCTTCCAGGTCGCCGGCCGCATCGACGAGCCGGGTCTGGCCCGGCTCTGGGCCGAGCAGGACGGCACGCTGGCCCACCAGGCCGAACTGAGGTTCACCGCATGAGCACGCCAGCCCCCCGCCCGCTGGACGGCATCACCGTCGTCAGCCTCGAGCACGCCATCGCCGCCCCGTTCTGCACCCGCCAGCTCGCGGACATGGGCGCACGCGTCATCAAGATCGAACGTCCCGGCGCGGGCGACTTCGCCCGCGGCTATGACGAGCGCGTGCGCGGCCTGTCGTCGCACTTCGTCTGGACCAACCGTTCCAAGGAAAGCCTGACGCTGGACCTCAAGCGCGACGAAGCCGGCGACATCATGGAACGCCTGCTGCAACAGGCCGACGTGCTGGTGCAGAACCTGGCGCCCGGCGCCGCCGCGCGCCTGGGCCTGTCGTTCGAGGCGCTGCACGCCAGGCACCCGCGCCTGATCGTCTGCGACATCTCAGGCTATGGCGAAGGCGGCCCCTACCAGGACAAGAAGGCCTACGACCTGCTGATCCAGAGCGAAAGCGGCTTCCTGTCGGTCACCGGCACCGCCGACGACCCGGTCAAGGCCGGCTGCTCCATCGCCGACATTTCGGCCGGCATGTACGCCTATTCCGCCATTCTCAACGCGCTGCTGCTGCGCCAGAAGACCGGCCTGGGCAGCCGCCTGGACGTCTCCATGCTCGAGAGCATGGTCGAGTGGATGGGCTTCCCGATGTACTACGCGTTCGAGGGCGCGGCGCCGCCGGTGCGCGCCGGCGCGGCCCACGCCTCGATCTATCCCTACGGCCCGTTCCCCACCGGCGATGGCAACACCATCATGCTGGGCCTGCAGAACGAACGCGAATGGCGCGTGTTCTGCGCCCAGGTGCTGCGCCAGGCCGAGCTGGCCGAGGACCCGCGTTTCGCCACCAACTCGCTGCGCACCGCCAACCGCGAGGCCCTGCGCGCGCTGATCGTCGCGGCCTTCGCCGACCTCAGCGTGCAGCAGGTCACCGACCGGCTGGAAGACGCGCAGATCGCCAACGCCCGGGTCAACGACATGGCCGGGGTCTGGGCCCACCCGCAATTGCGGGCGCGCGACCGCTGGAGCCAGGTCGACAGCCCGGCCGGCGCGCTGCCGGCGCTGCTGCCGCCGGCCAGCAGCAACGCCTTCGCGCCGCGCATGGCGGCGGTGCCCGCCGTGGGCCAGAACACGGATGCGGTGCTAGCATCACTGGGATACGCGCCCGAACAGGTGGCGCGATTCCATGCTTCGGAGGTGGTGTGATGCATTCCGTCGTTCGTACCGCGCTGTTCGTGCCGGCCTCCCGTGCCGAACGCATCCCCAAGGCCCTGGCCAGCGGCGCCGATGCCGTCATCGTCGACCTGGAAGACGCGGTCGAGCACCTGGCCAAGGCCTCGGCCCGCGAAGCGCTCTGCGACTTCCTCGGCACCCAGCCGCAGGCGCGGGTGTGGGTGCGGATCAACGACGCCTCCACCTCGTGGCACGACGACGACCTGAAGGCCTGCCGCGGCAAGCCCGCGGTGGCCGGGATCCTGCTGCCCAAGGCCGAAAGCCTGGCGCAGGTGCGCCACGTGGCGCAGGCGGGGCTGCCGGTCATTCCGATCCTGGAAACCGCGCGTGGCATCCTCAACGCCGCCGAGGTCGCCGGCACGCCCGGCGTGGCGCGGCTGGCGTTCGGCAGCCTCGACTACGGCCTGGACCTGGGCCTGGCGCCGGACACCGCCGGCGCCGAAGCCGTGCTGGACCACGCCCGCGTGCAGGTGCTGCTGCAGACCCGCGCCGCCGGGCTGGCGCCGGCGCTGGACGGCGTGTTCCCGGGGGTCGAGGACCACGCCGGGCTGTCCGCCGCCGCCGCGCGCGCCCAGCAGATGGGGTTCGGCGGCATGCTGTGCATCCATCCCGCGCAGGTGCCGGTGATCCACGCCGCCTTCGCGCCCGATCCGGCCGAGCTGGCCTGGGCCCGCCGCGTGGTTGACGCGCATCGCGACAAGGCCGCCGGCACCTTCATGCTGGACGGCAAGATGGTGGACGCGCCCGTCATCACCCGCGCCCGCCGCGTGCTGGCGCAGGCCGGCGAATCCAGCGCCGCTTGATCCCGTCCGGCGGTGTCCGGCCTACAATCCGGCAAATCTTTCCGCGGACGGTCTCATGAGTGCAGCGCTTTTCATCGGGCATACCTACATCGACGTCACCGTGCTGGCCGACGAATGGCCCACCGGCGACGAGAAAAGCGTGGCGCGCGACTACGCCGTGTCGTTCGGCGGCAATGCCGTCACCGCGGCGTTCGCCTGCGGCAAGCTGGGCACGAAGCCCGACCTGATCTGCTCGCTGGCGCCGGACTGGCTCGGCCACATGTATACGGACATGGCGGCCGCGCACGGCGTCACGCTGCACGGGCGCCAGGTGCGGCGCTCGTCGCTGTCGTTCATCATGCCCAACCATGGCAAGCGCGCCATCGTGCGGGCGCGCGATGCCGACTACCTGAACGATTTTCCGCGCCTGGACGTCAGCGGCTACCGCGCGCTGCATCTGGACGGCCACCAGCCCGACGCCGCGCTGCACTATGCGCGCGCCTGCCGCCAGGCCGGCATCCTGACCTCCCTCGATGGCGGCGGCGTGCGCGAGAACACCGACGAACTGCTGCGCCACATCGACGTGGCCGTCTGCGCCGAACGCATGTGCGAGCAGTTGGACCTGTCGCCGCATGGCTTGCTGGACCTGCTGAAACAGCGAGGTTGCCGCATCGGGGCGGTGACGCTGGGCGAGCGCGGCATGCTCTGGTACGACGAAACCGGCGCGGTCGACACGCTGCCGTCGCTGGACGTGCCGGCCGATCGCATCATCGATACCTCCGGCGCGGGCGACGTGTTCCACGGCGCCTATGTCTGGTCGTACCTCAACCGGCCCGAGCTGGCCTGGAAGGAACACTTCACCTTCGCCCGCGCCGCCTCGGCGCACAAGATCCAGCACCTGGGCAACGAGGCGGGGCTTCCCGGCGTGGACGACGTCGAACGCGCCATGCTGGCGTTCGCGCCCAAGGCGTGACGCGGCCGCAGGGCCGATCTTCACGGTAATCAGGAAGGCGGCGGCAACCGCGCCGCCCGGCGCGGTTCAGTCCAGGCGTTCGATCGGCTGGTCGGTGATGTCGCCGAGCCAGGCGTCGAGGCCGCGGCCGGCCAGCGTCAGCGTCGGCGCCAGGTCGCGCAGCGGGCGCAGCACGAAGGCGCGCAACTGCATGCGGGGGTGCGGCAGGATCAGGCGCTGGTGCGCCAGCGTGGTGTCGCCGTACAGCAGCAGGTCCAGGTCCAGGGTGCGCGGCGCATTGCGGTAGGGCCGCTCGCGGCCATGGCGCGATTCCAGCGCCTGCAGCCGGTCCAGCAGGTCCAGCGGCGCGAGTGTGGTGTCCAGCGCGGCGACCGCGTTGACGAAGTCCGGGCCGGTGGCGTCCACCGGCGCCGTGCGATAGAAGGGCGAGGCCGTCACCGCGATGATGCCGTCGGTGGCGGCCAGCTCGGCCAGCACGCTGCGTATTGTTGCCGCGCTGTCGCCCAGGTTGGCGCCCAGCCCGATGTAGGCGCGCACGGGGGCGGCCATGGCCTTATTCGGCGCTGCTGGCATTGCCGGCGGCGGGGCCGCGCGAGGAGGGGCGACGGCGCGGCCGGCGCTTGCGCGCGGCCGGCGCCGGGCCGTCGCTGGCGTCGCGCGGCAGGCGCGAGACTTCCTCGATCATGTCGGCGCGGGTGGCATCGTCGGCGTTGGCCAGGTCCATCCACCACTGCGCCAGCACGCTGTCGAACTCGCCGGCGGCGGCGCGCAGTTGCAGGAAGTCGCAGGCGGCGCGAAAGCGCGGTTGTTCGATCATGCGGAAGATGGTCTTGCCCATGCGGCGCTCGAAGCGCGGCTGCATGAACCAGATCTCGCGCATGTCCGACGAGAAGCGGCGCTGGATCGCGAGCTTCTCGGTCTGCTCGTCGAGCACCGAGTCGGCGGCCTGCGACAGCGCCGGGATGGTGTGTTCGCCCTGGGCGCGCAACTGCTTCCAGCGCACTTCCACCTGCTGCCACAGCAGCGCGGCGAACAGGAAGCTGGGGCTGATGGTCTTGCCGGCGCGCACGCGGGCGTCGGTGCGTTCCAGCGCCAGTTCCACGAAGTGTTCGCCGCCCGGCTGTTCCAGCACCACGTCCAGCAGCGGCAGCAGGCCGTTGTGCAGGCCGTCGGCGCGCAACTGGCGCAGGCAGTCCATGGCGTGGCCGCAGGTCAGCAGCTTGAGCATCTCGTCGAACAGGCGCGAGGCCGGCACGTTCTCGATCAGGTCGGCCATGGTGCGGATCGGCTGGCGCGTGGCCGGGTCGATCGTGCCGTTCAGCTTGGCGGCGAAGCGCACCGCGCGCAGCATGCGCACCGGATCTTCGCGGTAGCGCTTGGCCGGGTCGCCGATCATGCGGATCTGGCGCTTCTTCAGGTCGGCCACGCCGTTGTGGAAGTCGATCACTTCCTCGTTGTGCGGGTCGTAGTACAGCGCGTTCATGGTGAAGTCGCGGCGCGCCGCGTCTTCCTCGTGCGTGCCGAACACGTTGTCGCGCAGGATGCGGCCGTGCGCGTCGGTTTCCTGGTCTTCCGAGGCGGGGGCGCGGAAGGTGGAGGTTTCGATGATCTCCTGGCCGAACACCACGTGCACCAGTTGGAAGCGGCGGCCGATGATGCGGGCGCGGCGAAACAGCGGGCGGATCTGTTCGGGCGTGGCGTTGGTGGCGACGTCGAAGTCCTTGGGTTCCAGGCCGACGATCAGGTCGCGCACCGCGCCGCCGACGATATAGGCTTCATAGCCATGCTGGCGCAACACCTCGCATACCTTGATGGCGTGGCGCGAGACATTGCGGCGGTCGATGCCGTGCTTGTCGCGTCCGATGCGCAAAGGCCCCCGGGCTGCCGGCGCGAACAGTCGGCCGACGAATTTTTTTATGGTTTCGGTGATCATTTAGGACTTGGCATCTATGACGTGGTCGAACAGATCGATCACTTGCCAGCCGCGTTCCTGGGCGATGGCGCGCAGGGTGGGGCTGGGGTTGGCGGCGATCGGGCGGGTCACCTTTTCGAGCAGCGGGACATCATTGACCGAATCGCTATAGAAAAACGATTCGGGGAAATCCGCAAGCCCCAGGCCCATGGCGGCCAGCCAGTCGTTCACGCGCACCACCTTGCCTTCCTTGAAGCTGGGGGTGCCGAGGATGCGGCCGGTGTAGCGGCCGCGCTGGACTTCGGCGTCGGTGGCCACCAGGTGGGGGATGCCGAAGGCGCGGGCGATGGGGGCGGTGACGAAACTGTTGGTGGCGGTGACCACGGCGCACAGGTCGCCGGCTTCCAGGTGCGATTCGACCAGCGCGCGCGCGGCGGGGGTGATCGACGGGCGGATGACCTCGGCCATGAAGGCCTCGTGCCAGGCGGCCAGATCGAACGGCGCGTGCGCCGCCAGCAGGCCCAGCATGAACTCGGCGGCCTGTTCGGCGGTGAGTTCGCCGCGGTTGTAGCGGTCCATCAGGTCGTCGTTCTGGCGACGGGCCTCGTCCGGATCGCCGGCGCGGCCGGTGCGCGCCAGGTAGTCGGCCCATTGGTAGTCGCTGTCCAGCGGCAACAGGGTGTGATCCAGGTCGAACAGGGCGAGACGTCGGGAGGTCATGTGCGTTGTGAATCCGGGTCTGCGAGCATGGCGCGCAGCAGGGGCAGGGTGATGGGACGGCCGGTGGCCAGCGAGTATCGGTCCAGCGCGTCCAGCAAGGCCGCCAGCTTGCGGATGTCGCGCTCGTGGTGCGTCAACATCCAGTTGATGATTTCGGGCGCCAGGTGCAGGCCGCGTTCGGCCGCCTGGGCCGCCAGCGCCGCCAGCTTGTCGGCGTCTGACAGCGGGTCGAGGCGGAACACCAGGTCCCAGCCCAGCCGGGTGCGCAGGTCTTCGCGCAGCGGCATCGACAGCGTCGAGCGGTCGCCCGCCACGGCCAGCGCGAAGGCGCGGCCGGTGGCGGCCGATTCGCGCCAGCGGTTGTACAGGGCAAAGAGGCCCGCCTGGCGGTGCTCGTCCATGAGGTGCACGTCGTCCACCGCCACGAACTTGGGCATGGGCGACTTGGAGTCGGCCTCGGCCAGCACGCGCAGGATGTTGGCGCTGTTGGCCGCTTCGATGTAGACGGCGTCGGGGCGCGCGGTCAGCGCGCGCAGCAGGTGGCTGCGGCCGCAGCCGGCCGCGCCCCAGATGTACAGCGCGCGGCCGGGAGCGAGCGTGCGCACGGCCGCCAGCGCCTCTCCGTTGGGACCGGCGATGAAATTGTTCAGCGAGGGCGCTGGCGCGGGAAGAACGTCGAGCAGCAGCTGGCGGTTCATGAGAGGTTATCGATCAGGCGGGTAGAGCCAGGCTCCAGGGTGAGCCCATGGCCGGCGGCGGCGTTGCCCGCCAGAAACTGGCAAAATCGCTATCGGCCAACCCTACACTTTAAACCACCCGGGGCGCCGGTGTCGCGTCCAAGCCCTTTGCCTGGCTTGGGTTTGCGCCAAAATGGCGCCGCGCCGGGCCGGAGCCGTCCCGCCCGCCGCTGGCGGCTTTCGCCGGGCGCTGGCCAGGACCGGGCCGCAACATCGTAAAATGCAGGGCGTTCCACCCCAATTCCCAGCAATTGTTACATATCCCACGGCATTTCTCATGACGAATCAACCCAAAGCTCCCCTGACCTACCGTGACGCCGGTGTCGACATCGACGCGGGCGACGCCCTGGTCGACCGTATCAAACCGCTTGCGGCGCGCACCATGCGTCCCGGGGTGCTGGCCGGTATCGGCGGCTTTGGCGGCCTGTTCGAAGTGCCCAAGCACTACAAGGAGCCTGTGCTCGTTTCCGGCACCGACGGCGTCGGCACCAAGCTGCGCCTGGCGTTCGACTGGAACCGCCACGACACTGTCGGCATCGACCTGGTGGCGATGAGCGTCAACGACATCCTGGTGCAGGGCGCCGAGCCGCTGTTCTTCCTGGATTACTTCGGTTGCGGCAAGCTTTCGGTGGACACGGCGGCGTCGGTGGTGGGCGGCATCGCCAAGGGCTGCGAACTGTCGGGCTGCGCCCTGATCGGCGGCGAAACCGCCGAAATGCCGGGCATGTACCCCGACGGCGAATACGACCTGGCTGGGTTCGCGGTGGGCGCGGTCGAGAAGTCGGCCATCATCGACGGCAAGTCGATCAAGGTCGGCGACGTGGTGCTGGGCCTGGCGTCCAGCGGCGCGCACTCGAACGGCTATTCGCTGCTGCGCAAGATCCTGGAGCGCGCCGGCGCCAAGCCCGACGACGACTTCCACGGCCAGCCGCTGGTCGACGTGGTCATGGCCCCGACCCGCATCTACGTCAAGCAGGTGCTGGCCGCGCTGGCCAAGCACGGCGCCGCCATCAAGGGCCTGGCCCACATCACCGGCGGCGGCCTGCTCGACAACGTGCCGCGCATCCTGCAGGACGGCCTGTCGGCCCGCCTGCGGCGCGACAGTTGGGAAATGCCCAAGCTGTTCCAGTGGCTGCAGGAGCAGGGCGGCGTCGAGGACACCGAGATGTACCGCGTCTTCAACTGCGGCATCGGCATGGTGCTGGTGGTGGATCCGGCCCAGGCCGACGCGATCGCCGCCACGCTGCGCGAGCAGGGCGAAACCGTCAGCAAGCTGGGCGAGATCGTCGCGCAGACCGAAGGCATGCCGCAGACCGTGGTGGTCTGAGCCGGCTGGCCTTGCAATGAACAACCCGCCCTGGTGGCGGGTTTTTCTTTCGCAGTCCGGCTAGAAGAACTTGACCCGGCCCGCGTCCTCGCGGAATGCTTCTCCCGTATCCAGGTCCGTGCGCCAGATGGTGTCGTGAACGGACAGAAAGCCACGCACCTCCCGGTTGGCGTCCCGCGCGTCGCGCCAGGCCGCCTGGAACCAGGCGAGGTAGGTCTCCGTCATTATTTCGCGCAGTTCATCGCCGAAATCGTCGTCCTCGTTGTCCATGGCTTCGGTCAACGCGGCGTCGACATCGGGCGGAATCAACGGGTACTGCAATGCCAACCGCAGGCCCCGGCCACAGTAGCCGGAACGCGTGTTCAAGGGAATCGCGACGGGAGCGAACGACTCCCAGTCGTACTCGAAGTGGATGGCGTCCACGGTCTCCCTGGAAACGCCCTGGTCCAGCGTGAACGGGCGTTCGCCGAGCAACCGCTGGATTTCGCCGATCAAGGCCTCGTTCTGCCTGCGCAGCCCGGCGGCAAAAGACTGGTTCGCTTCGTTGATTTCCATCCGTTCGATATCCCGTGGTCAGGCGCTGCCGCAGGGGCCGGCTACGGCGAAAAGGTCAGGCGCGAAGGCGGGCAGCCTCTTGCGTCAGAATGCATCGTCCAGCGCCGTGGCCACCGCGTCGATGGTCCGCGCCACCGCATCGGCCGCCAGGCAGTCGACGATCACGCGCTCGGGCTGGGCGCGCAGCCAGGTGATCTGGCGCTTGGCCAACTGGCGGGTGGCGGCGATGCCCTGTTCGCGGGCTTCCTCCAGGCTGATCTCGCCGTCGAGATGGGCCCACATCTGGCGGTAGCCGACGCAGCGCACCGACGGCAGGCCCGGGTGCAGGTCGGCGCGTGCATGCAGGCCGCGCACTTCTTCCAACAGGCCGCTGGCCAGCATCGCGTCGAAGCGTTTTTCGATGCGCGCGTGCAGCGCGGCGCGCGCCGAGGGTTCCAGGCTGATGGTCAGGTAGCGGTGGTCGTCGCCGACGGCGGCGCGCTGGCGGCCGAGCAGCGCCGACATGGGTTGGCCCGACAACCGGCAGATTTCCAGCGCGCGCTGGATCCGCTGGCTGTCGTTGGGCGCCAGGCGCGCGGCGGTGACGGGATCCAGCCGCGCCAGCTCGGCGTGCAGCGCCGGCCAGCCGTCGCGGGCGGCGCGCGCTTCCAGCTCGGCGCGCAAGGCCGGATCGGCCTGCGGCAGGTCGTCCAGGCCGTCGCGCAGCGCCTTGTAGTACATCATGGTGCCGCCGGCCAGAAGCGGAATGCGGCCGCGCGCGCGGATCGCGTCGATCAGGCGCAGCGCGTCGGCGCGGAATTCGGCCGCAGAATACGACTGCGCCGGATCCCGGATATCCAGCAGGTGCTGGGGCACCTGCGCTTGTTCGGTCGGCGAGGGCTTGGCGGTGCCGATGTCCATGCCGCGGTAGATGGTGGCCGAATCGACGTTGACGATTTCCAGCGGCCAGCGTTCGGCCAGCGCCAGGGTGGAGGCGCTCTTGCCGGCCGCGGTGGGGCCGGCCAGGCAGATGACGAGGGGAGGGGCGGACACGGACAAGGCCTATTGCCCGCGCAGGAACAGCTTGTCCAGGTCGGACACCGACCACTGCACCCAGGTCGGCCGGCCGTGGTTGCACTGGTCGGCGCGCTCGGTGGCCTCCATCTGCCGCAGCAGGCCGTTCATCTCTTCGATCGTGAGCTTGCGGTTGGCGCGCACCGAGCCATGGCAGGCCATGGTCGAGAGCAGTTCGTTGCGCTGTTCGGTCAACAGGCGCGACACCCCCACGCCGGCCAGGTCGCGCAGCACGGCGCGGGCCAGCGTCTCGATGTCGCCGCGCGCCAGGATGGCGGGCACCGAGCGCACGGCGATCGACGTGGGGCCGGACGGCCGCATCTGGAAGCCGAGGTCTTCGAGCTGTTCCTCGAATTCCTCGACCACCGCCACATCCTTTTCCTGGGCGTGGAACACCACCGGCACCAGCAGGTCCTGGCGCGGCAGGCTGCGCGCGTCCAGCGCCTGCTTGAGCTGTTCGTAGACCACGCGCTCATGGGCCGCGTGCATGTCCACCAGCACCATGCCGCGGCGGTTCTGCGCCAGGATGTAGATACCGTGCAACTGGCCCAGCGCCATGCCGAGCGGGTGTTCCTCGTCGGCCGGCAGCGTCGGCGCGGGGGCGGCCTGCGGCGCCAGCGCCGCTACGTCGCGCAGCGGTTCGACGCGCGCGGCGGTGTCTTCGGTCAGCGGGCGATACAGCGATTGCCAGTCGGCGGCGGGAATCCCGGCCGGCTCGGCGTGCAGCCGGAACGGCACCTGCGTATGCGGGCGCTGCGGCGTCGGCGAAGGACGCAGGCCGTAGGCGGGCGCGGCGCCCGGGCTGGCGGCGGTATAGCCGGGGCGAGGCGTGTCGGCCGGCGCGGAGGCGGGCAAGCCGCCGGGCGCCGTGGGCGCTGATGGCGCCACGGTCTCGAATCCGTCATCGTCATCGCGCGGCGCCGCGGCCGGCGCCACCGCCGACGATCCGCCCGTCTGCGCCAGCGTCTGGCTGACCGCGTGGTTGACGAAGCGGTGCACCGCGCCACTGTCGCGAAAGCGCACCTCGTGCTTGGCCGGATGCACGTTGACGTCGACCGCGGCCGGGTCGATGTCCAGGAACAGCACGTAGGCCGGCTGGCGGTCGCCATGCAGCACGTCGGCGTAGGCGGCGCGCAGCGCGTGGCTGACGGTGCGGTCGCGCACGTAGCGGCCGTTGACGTACAGGTACTGCCGGTCGGCGCGGGCGCGGGCCGCGGTGGGGCGGGTGATCATGCCTGCCAGGCTGACCGTGCCGACGCTGTGCGACAGCAGCAGGCCGTGTTCGGCGAATTCCGCGCCCAGCACGTCGCGGATGCGCTGCGGCGGTTCGGCCGGCAGCCACTGGCGCTGCGCGCGGTCGTGGTGGAACAGGCGGAAGGCGATCTGCGGATGGGCCAGCGCGATGCGCTCCATGGCGTCGACGCAGTGGCCGAATTCGGTGGCTTCCGAGCGCAGGAACTTGCGCCGCGCCGGCACCGCGTCGAACAACTGGCGCACGTCCACGGTGGTGCCCGGCGGGCCCGAGGCGGGGGTGACCTGCATGCTGCCGGCCTGGATCTGCCAGGCATGCTCGCCATCGCGCGTGCGCGAAATAATGGAGACCTGCGCCACCGAGGCAATCGAGGCCAGCGCCTCGCCGCGGAACCCCATGGACGCGACCGATTCCAGTTCGTGGAGGTTGCGGATCTTGCTGGTGGCGTGGCGCGCCAGCGCCAGCGGCAGCTCATCCGGTGGAATGCCGCCGCCATCGTCGGTCACGGCAATGCGGCGGATGCCGCCGCCCTCCAGGCGCACCTCGATCGCGCGGGCGCCGGCGTCGATGGCGTTCTCGAGGATTTCCTTGAGCACCGAGGCGGGTCTCTCGATCACTTCGCCCGCGGCAATCTGGCTGATCAGCAGATCGGGCAGCGCAAGAATGGAGCGGCGTTCTGTCATGGGGGGTTCCGGTGTAGCCATAGGGAGGATTTTAGCCTCTGGATACGGTGGGCTATAGTCGTGGCCTGATTCCCCTTCCGCCTTCAGGGACGTATTGATGCTTGAATTTTTCCAAATGGTGCTCCACATCGACCAGACTCTCGGGGTCTGGGTCCAGCAGTATGGCGTGTGGGTCTATCTGGTGCTGTTCCTGATCGTTTTCGCGGAGACCGGATTGGTGGTGCTGCCGTTCCTGCCGGGCGATTCGCTGCTGTTCATCGCTGGCGCCTTCGGCGCCACGGGCAGCCTCGATCCGGTGTTGCTGGGGGCGCTGCTGATCGTGGCCGCCATCACCGGCAACAGCGTGAACTACGCCATCGGCCGCTACATCGGGCCGCGCGTGTTCTCGATGAATCTGCGCTTCCTGGATCGCGGCGCCCTGATGCGCACGCACGCTTTCTATGAGAAGCATGGCGGCAAGACCATCGTCATGTCGCGCTTCATTCCGGTGGTGCGCACGTTCGCGCCGTTCGTGGCCGGCGTGGCCGACATGCCGTTGTCGCGCTTCCAGCTTTTCAATGTGCTGGGCGCACTGCTGTGGGTGGTCAGCCTGGTGGCGGCGGGCTATTTCTTCGGCAATATCCCGCTGGTGAAAGAGCACCTGAACACCATCGTCCTGATCGGCCTGGCCGCGGCCATCGTGCCGGTGGTCGGCGCGGCCCTGTTCAAGCTGCTGCGCGCGCGCCGGGGCGGCTGACCGCGGCAAACCGAGCCTGGCCACCCCGGAAATGGAAAAGCGACGGAATCAGAACATCGCGGTGACGCTTAGCTGGTAGGTCCTGCCAGGCGCGGTGCCCAAGGCGATATCACGCAGATCCTGCTCCGAGGTCGTCGTCATTTTTCTATTGCTGGCGTATTCCCAGTATCTGCGGTTGGTGAGGTTGTAGACTCCCATCGCCACTGTCAGGTGTTTCTTCACGTTGTAGTAGGCCGTCAGATCGAAAATGCTGTATCCGGGTACGCGCAGGTAGTTCTTTTCGTATTTTTCGGAATATTCCTCGAATGAGAGGCTGCCATTGTTCGGGAAATTCTGGCGGACAGGATCGACGGCTTGCTTGCCCTTGACGAAGGTGGCGGTAAGGCTCGCGCCGTAGCGGTTTTGGGGGTCATCCCAGGCCAATGATGCAATGGCCTTGACAGGCAACACGCTGTCCAGCTCCACCCAGCCATCACCCGAATACGATGATTTCGATTTGCCCTGGTTGTATCCCACGGCAAAAGTGCTGCTCAATCCGTGGGCGGCGCCGAACAGCGCGCCATAATCGATCCGGGTGACGACCTCGGCGCCATAGATGTATGCCTTGTCCCGGTTCTCCGCGATGGTGAGGCTGGAGATCGAGGCCGGAAGCCTGGCCAGCAGGCTTTGCACGCCCGGTTTCGGCGCGCCTGTCTGGTAGTCCCTCAACGCGTATTTCCGGTTATAGATGAAATTGTCGTAGCTGTTGTAGAAGACATTGCCGCGCACCGTAAGGCCACGGGCTGCCTTGCCAACCACCCCTAATTCAAACTGGTTGCTGGTTTCGGACTTGAGGTCGGAATTGCCCACCATGGCGGGCGAGGCGCGCCCAATCCTGGGGTGCAGCCAGATTCCCGCTATCTGGCTGCTGGTGGGGTAGGAGACTCCGCGTTTGTACTGCAGGTAGGTATTGAACCCCTGTTTGAACGCATACATGACGGTCAACGAAGGCAATAGCTTCCCGTCCGTAAACGTCTTGCCATGTATCTCGTTGATTTCCGCCAGCGTCAATGCGCCCAGCGCGTTGTCGTCGGACGGGGCCTCAAAGCCCTGCGGGTTGATTTTGTGCCGCGAGTATTTCAGTCCCGGCATCACCGAAAACGCGCCGATGGTGATGGTGTCGCTCAGCCATACATTCGTGTCATAGGTTCTGTTGTTGCCCTGTGGCTGCAAGGTGGGATAGTCCGCGCCGACTTGGTCAAACGGCCGGGAAAAATCCGTTATCGAGAAATTCACGCCGTAATTCAATGCCTGCGCGCCATAGTCCTTGGTGATTTCGCTTTGCAGGCCATAAGTCTTGGTGTTCATGTTGGAGAAAGTCGAAACATTCTCCAAGGGGTTCTCCGTCTCCATTCCGGTCGACCACGACCTGGATGAAGTGACGATGTCCTGCGCTGAAACGGTGTCATCGCCAACGCGCGTTTGCTGATAGAAGACCTTGCTTTCCATCGTATCCATCAGCGCGTTGTTTCGCGGCGTGAAAACGTGCGCCAGGCTGATCGAATCGCGTTGCGTGGAATTCCGTTGCCTGCTTGCGCCGACAACGCTTTCCTGGGGAGCGCGGCTGTTCAGTTTTTTGTACATGGGCGCGCTCTCCCTGCTGGATTTACGGTAGAAATCCAGCGTGCCTATGATCCGGCCGCTGCCGCCGGTGTCGATCACGCCGTTGATCAGCGCGGCATCGGAATGCCAGCGCATCGGATAAGTATCCAGATAGCCGCTGTTGTTCCGCGTCTGCCTGCCATCACGTCGGCTGTAGGCGAACAATGCCCTGGCGCTGTCATTGCCGAACGCGGTGGTCACGCCGTTGTGCCAGCCATGATCGGAGGAGTCGAACTCGCCGGTGTATTCCAGGTAGCTGCGTTTACCGTCCGTGAGATAGGCGTCCGGTGATTTGCTGACGAATGACACAGAGCCGCCGACCACGTTCTTGACCGTGTTCTGGCGCGATCCGGAAGCGATGTTCACCTGGCCGTACAGATAGGGATCGATGTAATCGCGGCCAATGCCAAAAGTGTCTTCACCGCTGGAGACCGCGTAACTGCGCCCGGTGGCGTCCGGCAAGGGGATGCCATTGACATCCAGCGCCACCCGGTTGCCGTCCAGGCCGCGAATGTTGTAGCTGCTGTAACCGCCACGGTCAAAACCCGATTTGCCGTTGCGGGACCCGCTGTTCACGCCCGATGCGCTGATCAGCGGTTGGTAGCGCATGATGGTGCCAAAGTTGTTGCCACCCGTCCTTTTCAGCTCATCGGCGGAAATGGATTGCGTGGTGACATCTTCCGGCCTGATGGTTGCGCTAACAGTGATCGGCGAAAAAATCTTCAGCCCATCACGAGCGTCGTGCCTGGCCTCGCCGGGCGTGGCCTCGTTCGGGACGGTCTGGCCATAAGAGCTTGTGGACAACAGGAGGGCTGCCGCCAGCGATATTTTCGTGCGTTTCATGTTCCAGAATCCCTGCATGATGAATACAGGATTGCGCTGGAACGCAAGGCGGAGCGGATAGCAGGCGGACGGCCATGGGTCTTTCCAAAAGATGGCCGCTAATCTACCGGGGTCGCTTTCCGGTATCTGTATGGATCCGTCTGAAACTCCGGCGACAAGTCTCGTACTTGCCGGCATATAGGATGGTGTAACCCGACGCTTTTGATAGCCGCACCGTATTCAAGCCGCAGCCAGATCGTCCGAAGGCAACGACGGCGCGCCGCAAAAGAAAAGGGCCATGCGCAGGCATGGCCCAATTCGTATCCGGCATGGTCTTAGCTGACGTCGCCGAGCCGCGCCAGCGGCGGGTTGGCGGTGAAGTAGCGCTGGATGCCCGTCAACATGGCCTGCGCCAGTTTCTCCTGGTGCGCCGTGGTCTTGAGCAGCGCCTCTTCCTGCGGGTTGCTGATGAAGGCGGTTTCGACCAGCACCGACGGGATGTCCGGCGCCTTCAACACGGCGAAGCCAGCCTGCTCGACGCTGTTCTTGTGCAACCGGTTGATCTTCTTGATCTCGTCCAGGAAGGCGTTGCCGACCTTGAGCGAGTCATTGATCTGTGCGGTGGTGGACAGGTCCAGCAGCACCTTGGCCACCTGGCGGTCATGGCTGCCCAGGTTGACGCCGCCGATCAGGTCGGCCGCGTTTTCCTTGTCGGCCATCCAGCGCGCCTGGGCGCTGCTGGCGCCGCGCTGCGACAGCGCGAACACCGAGGAACCGTTGGCCGAGGGCTTGATCCAGGCGTCGGCGTGGATCGACACGAACAAGTCGGCGTGCACCCGGCGCGCCTTCTGTACGCGCACGTGCAGCGGCACGAAGAAGTCGTCGTCGCGCGTGAGGTAGGCGCGCATGTAGGGCTGGGCGTCGATCAGCGCCTTCAGGCGCCGGGCGATGCGCAGCACCACGTCTTTCTCGCGCAGGCCGCTGCCGCCGATGGCGCCCGGGTCCTCGCCGCCGTGGCCGGGATCCAGCGCGATGGTCAGCATGCGTTGCTTGCCACGGCCGGCAGAGGCGGGCGGCGACTTCGGCACCGGCAGCGGCGCGGCCGGCTGCTGGCCGCGCACGCGGGGCGGTTCGGGCGGGTCGGCGCGGGTGGCCGGATTGCGCTGGATGTCCTCGAGGATGCGCGCCAGTGGATCGTCGGCGTCGGGACCGCTCTTGTTCAGGATGGCGACCAGCGGGTCCTGCGCGATCTTGGGATACAGGTCGAGCACCAGGCGGTACTGGTAGTCCGCCACCGGCTTGAGCGTGAAAACCTGGGGCGCCACGGCCTGCTTCAGGTCGAACACCAGCCGCACCACGTTGGGCCGGTTCTGCGCC
The DNA here is from genome assembly GCF_902859745.1 of Achromobacter dolens. GTDB lineage: Bacteria > Pseudomonadota > Gammaproteobacteria > Burkholderiales > Burkholderiaceae_B > Achromobacter > Achromobacter dolens. Next base: position 156,431 of record NZ_CADIJW010000001.1, read on the forward strand.
ACGCGCAGGCTCTGGATATAGGGATCGTCGGGGCGGACCTTGGACACCAGGTCGTTGAGCGCTGCGCTCAGGGTCAGTCCCTCGATATCGACCACCAGGCGGTGGGGATTTTCCAGAGTGAACTGTTCAGCCTTGAGCTCGCTGTCCAGCTCCAGCGTGACGCGGGTGTATTCGTCGGCCGGCCAGGTGCGCACGGCCAGGATGGTGGCGGCCTGCGCCAGCCGCGGCACCACCGGCAGGACGAGCAGGGTGGCGGCGACGCTGATCAGGCGACGTCGGGTGGCGCCTGCCGCAGGGAGGGCGCCGTGTCGGGCGGGGGGACAATCGCGTTCAACCATGTTTGTCCTCGAGCGGTGTGCGCGGTCAGCGTGACATCGCGTCCTTGGCCGGCGTACGACAGGGAAATCTGCAGGTCGGGAGGGGGCAAAAGGCCCTCGGCCCGTTCCGGCCATTCAATCAAAACGACCGCATCCTCACGCAGCAAATCCCGGAATCCGGCGTCCAGCCATTCGCGCGAATCACTAAATCTATAAAAATCAAGGTGATAGAAGTATAAGTTAGAAACTTTATAGGATTCAAGCAGCGCGTAGCTGGGACTCTTGATTCGGCCTGTGATGCCGCATTCCCGCAACAATGCCCTGGAGAAGGCCGTTTTTCCTGCCCCCAGGTCTCCCTGAAGATGGATACATGCGCCTGCCAGCCCGGTTTCGCGGCCGGAGACAAGCGGGGCGAGCTGTCGCGCCAGCGCCTCGGTGGCGGCTTCGTCGGGCAGGTGCAGGGTCAGGCTGCGAAGGGGAGCGGACATGGCGCGGGTCGCGGGGCGAGTGGTAAAAGGTCAGGATGGGAACACGGTTCGAACGCAATTATAGGAATTCGGGTTTCTGCTAATCTTATAAGTGATTGCTATTCTCAAATACGTCCGGCCAGGCGGGTTCCGCCGGCCGTGACGGACGCCGCCACGGAGCAGTAAGCGCCATGAAGACCCGCATCGAAAAAGACACTTTTGGCCCCATCGAGGTCCCCGAGGATCATCTCTGGGGCGCGCAGACGCAGCGTTCGCTGCATTTTTTCGCGATCTCCACCGAAAAGATGCCCGAGCCGCTGGTCATTGCGATGGCGCGCCTGAAGCGCGCGGCCGCCAAGGTCAACGCCGACCTGGGCGAACTCGATCCCAAGATCGCCGACGGCATCATCCGCGCCGCCGATGAAGTCATCGCGGGCAAGTGGCCCAACGAATTCCCGCTGTCCGTGTGGCAGACCGGCTCGGGCACGCAGAGCAACATGAACATGAACGAGGTGCTGGCCAACCGCGCCTCGGAGCTGCTGGGCGGCGTGCGCGGCGAAGAACGCAAGGTGCACCCCAACGACCACGTCAACCGCGGCCAGTCGTCCAACGATACCTTCCCCACCGCCATGCACGTGGCCGCCGCCGTCCAGGTCGAGCACCACCTGCTGCCGGCGCTGAAGACCCTGCGCGCCACCTTCGCCGCCAAGAGCGCCGAGTTCTACGACATCGTCAAGATCGGCCGCACCCACCTGCAGGACGCCACCCCGCTGACGCTGGGCCAGGAACTGTCCGGCTACGTCGCCCAGCTCGACCTGGCCGAACAGCAGATCCGCGCCACGCTGCCGGGCCTGCACCAGTTGGCCATCGGCGGCACCGCCGTCGGCACCGGCCTGAACGCGCACCCGCAGTTTTCCGCCAAGGTCTCGGCCGAACTGGCCCACGCCACCGAAACCGCCTTCGTCTCCGCGCCCAACAAGTTCCAGGCCCTGGCCTCGCACGAAGCCCTGCTGTTCGCCCACGGCGCCCTCAAGTCGCTCGCCGCCGGCCTCATGAAGATCGCCAACGACGTGCGCTGGCTGTCCAGCGGCCCGCGCTCCGGCCTGGGAGAAATCAGCATCCCCGAAAACGAACCCGGCAGCTCCATCATGCCGGGCAAGGTCAACCCGACCCAGTGCGAAGCCATCACCATGCTGGCCGCCCAGGTCATGGGCAACGACGTCGCCATCAACATCGGCGGCGCCAGCGGCAACTTCGAGCTGAACGTCTACAAGCCCCTGGTGATCCACAACTTCCTGCAGTCCGTGCGCCTCCTGACCGACGGCATGGCCAGCTTCGACAAGCACTGCGCCGCCGGTATCCAACCCAACCGCGAACGCATCGCCGAACTGGTCGACCGCTCGCTGATGCTGGTCACCGCCCTGAACCCCCACATCGGCTACGACAAGGCCGCCCAGATCGCCAAGAAGGCGCACAAGGAAGGCCTGTCGCTGAAGGAATCGGCCCTGGCCCTGGGCTACGTCACCGAAGCCCAATTCGCCGAATGGGTCGTGCCCGGCAGCATGACCAACGCCGGCAAGTAATCCCGCCGCAAAAAAAAGCCGCCCCGACTGGGGCGGCTTTTTTTTGCGCGCCGCGCTTGATGGCGCGGCCGCACCCCGCCACTGACCGACTACCTCGCCACCTACAGGAGGATGTGACCCCTCTGCGTCGCCCCAATCTCTCATCACGACGCACTGCGCGCGCTGTCATCGCTGCCATTGCGCGCCGTCCGCGCAAACGCGCAGCGCACACCGCCCCGACACCCACAACCACGTATGCCAGGTCCGGCCGCCCGCGCGGCCGGCCCTGGCGGGCAACGCACTCCCTTCCCTGTCCCTCGGCCCAGCAGCGCGACATTTCTCAAACCCCGTAGCCCCTCGCGGCGGCGTTGGGCCGAGTGAGCAACCTCGATGCGCCCGAGGGAATCCGAAGGAGTCGCCGAAGGCGAAGACGAGGAGGACAACGGGGCAGTCCGGAGCGAACGCTCCGGACCGCAATCGTGGGCGCTCACTCGGCCCAACGCCGCCGCGAGGGGCGACCTACGAAGAAAGCAACCGCCGCAAAACCCCCCGAGCCGCGCAACCAAGAAAGCCCCTAAGCGCTCCCCACCAACAACACCCAAGCAGGAATCGTCACAGCAGAAAACAATGTCCCCAGGGAAATGAGCACAGCCACCATCCTCCCATCTCCCCCCATCCGCATCGCCAGCACATAAGCCGCCGAAGCCGTCGGCAACGCCGCGAACAACAACAGCATCCGCGCCTCCAGCGGCGCCAGCCCCAGCAACCTGGCCACGCCCAGCGCCACCAGCGGCAACGCCACCAGCTTCACCGCCAGCATCCACGCGATCAACCCGCCATAGCCCTTGCCCCCTTCCCACGCCAGGCTGGCGCCCACGCACAGGATCCCCAGCGCGATCGCCGCCGCGCCCAGCCGCGCCAGCACCGTGTCCACCGGCCCCGGCAGATGCAGCCCCGCGAGATTGCACGCCAGCCCCGCCAGGGTCGACACCACCAGCGGATTGCGCGCCAGCTCGCGCAGCAGGTTGCCGCCGTTGTGGCGCGCCAACCCGTACACCGCCGCCACGTTGGCCATCGGCACCGCGAAGCCGATGATCAGCGCCATCACGGTCTGTCCGGGCGTGCCGCCCAGGCTGGCCGATAGGGCCAGTCCGATATACGTGTTGAAGCGGAAGCCGCATTGCGCCGAAGATGCCAGGCCGAGCGAGGAGGGCTTGAGGACGAGGCCCGCCAGCCACGACAGCGCCACGCCAGAGAGGAGCACCGCCGCCGTCGCCTGCAACAGTATTGCGGCATTGCCCGCGCTGATCGGCGTGCGCAGGATGGATTGGAACAGCAGGGCGGGGAACAGCACGAAGTACACGAGGCGCTCGGCGCCAGCGAAGAATTCGCGCGAGAAATTGAGTTTGTGCCGCAACGCCCAACCCAGCGCGACCAGCATGAAATCAGGGAAAACCAGCAGTGCGACCGACATGTCGATAATGTGTTTTTCGAGCGCGTCGGCCGGGGATCGGCTCGCTATGCGATCGTAAGCATTTGCTGCTATTCTCCGTCATTCTGGCGGGCGCGTGTGCCACAAGCAACTCAAAACAGCACGGCTTTCTGCCCTGCATACCAAGCGATGCGCCCCCACCGTTAACTGCTGACTCGTCTACAGACGGGCGCGCCACAAAACGGTCCGTTCACATGCGGGCTCGCACATTAGGAGGAAACACACACATGAATAAAGTTCGCTCCCTGGCTATCGCTGTCGCGTTGGCCGCCGGCACGATCGGCGCTTCGGCCGCGCATGCCGCCGACAACTACCCCAACAAGCCGATTCGCGTCATCGTCCCGTTCGCGCCCGGCGGCTCCACCGACATCATCGCGCGCCTCGTGACGCAGCGCATGAGCCAGGAACTGGGCCAGCCGATGGTCGTCGAGAACAAGGGCGGCGCCGGCGGCGCCATCGGCGCGGCCGAAGCCGCGCGCGCCGCGCCGGACGGCTACACGCTGTCGATCGCCACCGTCTCGACGATGGCCGTCAACCCGGCGTGCCGCCCCAATGACCTGCCCTACGATCCGATCAAGGACTTCCAGGCCGTCACCAACTTCGCCAACACCGCCAACGTGGTCGCCGTGAACCCGAAGTTCCCGGCCAAGGACTTCAAGGGCTTCGTCGAAGAACTGAAGAAGAACCCCGGCAAGTACTCGTACGGCAGCTCGGGCACCTGCGGCGTGCTGCACCTGATGGGTGAATCGTTCAAGATGGCCACCGGCACCGACATCGTGCACGTGCCCTACAAGGGGTCGGGCCCGGCCGTGGCTGACGCCGTCGGCGGCCAGATCGAAATCATCTTCGACAACCTGCCGTCCTCGATGCCGCAGATCCAGGCGGGCAAGCTGAACGCCATGGCCATCGCCTGGCCCGACAACATCGCCTCGCTCAAGGGCGTGCCCAACTTCAAGGAAGCCGGCTTCCCGGTGCTGAACCAGCCGGTCTGGTACGGCCTGCTGGCGCCCAAGGGCACCCCGATGGACGTCGTCAACAAGCTGCGTGACGCCGCCGTCGTGGCCCTGAAGGACCCCAAGGTGATCAAGGCGCTGGACGACCAGGGCTCGGCCCCGTCGGGCAACACGCCGGAAGAGTTCGCCAAGGAAATCAAGGAACAGTACGACTGGGCGAAGGACGTCGTGAAGAAGCAGAACATCAAGCTGGATTGATGGGGCAACGGCGCGGCTTTTTTGCCGGCCGTCCGCCACCGGCCTGAGCAAGAGGCGCCCCGCGGGGCGCCTCTTGCTTTGTGGCGCGAGGGACCCGCGCCGGCGCGGTCAGCGTTCCAGCGCCGCCTGGCTTGCTTCGCAGGCCGCGCGCAATCGATCGATCAGGTCGCGATGCACCGCCGTCAGCGGGTCCTGGCTGCGCGTCAGTACACTGATCGGCACGCCCAGCGTGGGCGACAGGCGCCGCAGGCGCATGTCGGGCCGCAGCATCGCCTGGGCGGTGATGGCGTCGACGATGGCATCACCGGCGCCGGCCTGCGCCAGTGCGCAGGCGACGTAGTGAGTCTGCACGCGGATCGCGGCGGGCGGGTCCACGCCCTGCGCGTCCAGGGCCATCCGCAGCAACGCGCCGGCGGCGTCGCTGGCGTCCAGCAGGATCAGGCTGTCGCCGGCGATGTCGGCCAGCGCCAGCGGGCCGCCGCCGGGGCCGCGGCCCAGGTGGACCAGTTCGGTCTGGCCCAGTTCGGTGCGCGTCAGGCCCGGCGTCTCGCCGGTGTCGAAGGTCACCGCCAGGTCCAGCTCGCGTGTCAGCATGCCGCGCACCAGCTCGCTGCTGTGATAGGTGTGGATATCGAAGGTCAGGCCCGGTTGCGCATCGCGGCTGTCGCGCACCACGCCGGGCAGCAGGCCCAGGCCCAGCGCCGGGGCGCAGCCCAGCCGCAGGTGCGCATGGGGCCGGTCGCGCAGGCTGGCGGCCAGCCGGCGCACGCTGTCCAGGTCCTGGTTCAGGCGCGCCACTTCGGGCGTCAGGATGTCGGCCTCGCGCGTGGCCACCAGGCGGCCCTTGACGCGTTCGAACAGCTTGAAGCCCAACTGCGACTCGGCGCTCGCCAGCAGCTTGCTGGCGGCGGGCTGGGTGATGTGCAGCGCCGCGGCGGCCTGGGTCAGGGAGCCGGTGCGGCGGATGGCTTCGAAGATCTCGATGTGGCGCAGGCGCATGGAGCAATGGGGGATATCGGCGCAATGCCGCATTCTACGGCGCGGCGGCGCGCGTGCGACAGCGGCGCGGGTCTTGTCTATCATGGACATCCAAGCCGGGCGTCCGGCGTCATCCTGGAGCCCGTCCCATGCGTGTGTGCCGTTCCCCCGCCGCTTTCCTGATCGCCGCCGTCCTGGCCGTGGCGCCCTCGGCCTGGGCGCGTACGCCGACCGCGGCCGAGGACCTGAATCCGGAAGCCGCCAGCGGCAGCCAGGCGCGCACGCTGGTGCGCGCAGCGCACTTCATGATGGTGTCGGCCAATCCGCTGGCGACCGCGGCCGGCGATGAAATGCTCAAGCGCGGCGGCAGCGTGGTGGATGCCGCCATCGCCACGCAGTTGGTGCTGAACCTGGTCGAGCCGCAATCCTCCGGCATCGGCGGCGGCGCCTTCATGGTGGTGTATTCGGCCAAGGACCGCGCCATCGTCACTTACGACAGCCGCGAGACCGCGCCGGCGGCGGCGCGGCCCGATCGCTTCCTGGATGCCGAGGGCAAGCCGCTGCCGTTCGCGCAGGCGGTCAACAACGGCATGGCCGTGGGCGTGCCGGGCCTGCTGCGCGGCCTGGAGATGGCGCACAAGCGCCAGGGCAAGCTGCCGTGGGCCGACCTGTTCCAGCCCGCCATCCGGCTGGCCGAGCAGGGCTTCGCGGTGTCGCCGCGCCTGCACAAACTGCTGGCGGGCAACAAGGAATTGCCGCGCCAACCGGCCGCCGCGGCCTATTTCTATGCGCCGGACGGCAGCGCCTGGCCGGTTGGCCACGTGCTGAAGAATCCCGCCTTTGCCGCCACGCTGCGGGCCGTGGCGCAGGGCGGCGCGGACGCCTTCTACCAGGGCGATATCGCCCGCGACATCGTGGCCGCGGTGCATGCGCATCCCAAGCCGGGCGACCTGGCGCTGGCCGACCTGGCGGGCTATCAGGCGCGGCAGCGCGAGCCGGTCTGCGGCGCCTATCGCGGCTACGAGCTGTGCGGCATGGGGCCGCCCAGCAGCGGCCCGATCGCGGTGCTGCAGATGCTGGGCGAACTGGAGCAATATCCGATCGGCGATTTCGCGCCCGGCAGCGTCGAGGCGGCGCATTATTTCGCCGAGGCCGGCCGGCTGGCGTTTGCCGACCGCGACTTCTACGTGGCCGACCCGGATTTCGTCCGTGTGCCGGTGCGCGCGATGCTGGATCCGGCGTACCTGCGCGCGCGCGGCGCGCTGATCCGGCCCGACCGCAGCATGAAGGTCGCGCTGCCCGGCGACCCCGAAGGCAAGCTGCTGTCGCTGGGCCGGGACAACGCCCTGGAGCAACCCTCCACCAGTCATCTGGTGGCGGTGGACGCGGACGGCAATGCGTTGTCGATGACCACCACCATCGAGAACGAATTCGGCAGCAAGATCTTCGTGCGCGGCTTCCTGCTGAACAACGAGATGACGGATTTTTCGTCGTCGTTCAAGGATCCCGAAGGGCGGCTGGTGGCCAACCGCGTCGAACCCGGCAAGCGCCCGCGCAGCGCGATGGCGCCGATGATCGTGCTGCGCGACGGCAAGCCTTACCTGCTGGTGGGATCGCCAGGCGGCAGCGCCATCATCAACTACGTCGCCAAGACCATCTTGGCGGTGCTCGACTGGAAGCTCGACATCCAGGCCGCGGCGGCCCTGCCGAACCTGGGCAGCCGCAACAAGGAGACCGAGCTGGAGAAGGGCACCGCGCTGGAAGCGCTGGCGCCGGCCCTCGAGCGCATGGGGCATCCGGTGAAGATCACCGAGTTCCCCAGCGGCATCCACGGCATCGTGATCGATGCCGATGGCTTGCAGGGCGGGGTCGATCCGCGCCGTGAGGGGTTGGCCAAGGGCGGTTGAGGGTTTTCAGTCGTGACAGGCCGCTCGGCGTTCGAGGCGCCCGGCCCCGCAAGGGCGGGGCCGGGCGCAACGGCTCATTCCAGCGCCGAAGGATCCAGCCGCATCTTTTCCTCGCGGCTGCGCGCCAGGTAGGTCACGCCCCACATCGCCACGCCCAGCAACAGCAGCCAGCCCGCCACCTGGTACTGGATCAGGTCGCGCCCGGTCAGCGGCGTGACCAGGAACAGGCAGGCGGCCGCGCCCAGCCACGGCACGATGCGGTTGATGCGGAAATGCTCGTGCTTGACCTGGTCGCGGCGCAGCACCAGCACCGCCACGTTGACGAAGGCGAACACGCCCAATAGCAGCAGCGCCGTGGTGCCGCCCAGGGCGCGGATGGCCTCGGAATCGGCCAGCGCCACCAGGATGATCAGGCCGAAGGCCAGCGCGGTGGTGAACAGGATGGCCGTCCACGGGGTCTGGTTGCGGCGATGCACGTGCGCCAGGAAGGCCGGCAGCACGCCCTGGCGTGACATGCCGTACAGCAGGCGGCTGGCCATCATCATGTTGATCAGGGCCGAGTTGGCCACGGCGAACATCGAGATCACCGGCATGATGTATTCCACCGGCAGGCCGGGCGCGGCGCGCTTGACCACCAGCACCAGCGGCGTGCTGCTGCTGGCCAGTTCGCCCACCGGCACCAGCGCCACCGCGCAGATCGACACCAGTACGTAGATCACTGCCGTCAGGCCCAATCCGGTCAGCATCACCTTGGGGAAGATGCGGCTGGGATTGTGCGTTTCCTCGGCCATGTTGACGGAGTCCTCGAAGCCGACCATGGCGAAGAATGCCAGCGCCGTGGCCGAGGTGACGGCCAGGAATACGCTCTTGTCTTCCGGTGTGTCGAAAGCGATGACGCGCGAGAAATCGGCCTGGCCTTCCGACATGGCATAGAAGCCAAGCAGAATGACCATCAGCAGGCCCGACAGCTCGATCAGGGTCAGGACCACATTGGCCCGCACGCTTTCGGACGCGCCGCGCAGGTTCACCAGCATCACCAGCGCCATGAATCCCAGCGCGCCCACGGTGATCCAGGTCTTGCTGGCCTCGACGCCGAAGGCCGCGAACAGGTTGGCCGCGAAAGCCTGCGACGCCGTCGCGGCCGAGGTCAGGCCCGAGCACATCACGGTGAAGCAGACGATGAAGGTCAGGAAATGCACGCCGAACGCCTTGTGCACGTAAAGCGCGGCGCCCGCCGCTTTCGGGTACTTGGTGACCAGTTCCAGGTACGACAGCGCGGTCAGCAGCGCCACGCCGAAGGCCACCAGGAACGGCAGCCAGGCCGCGCCGCCGACTTCCTTGGCGACCTGTCCGGTCAGGGCGTAGACGCCGGTGCCCAGGATGTCGCCGACGATGAAAAGCAGCAGCAGCTTGGGGCCCATCACCCGCTTGAGCGGGGCGTTCTGTTGCGGCTCGCCGCTGGAGGCGTTCGTGGCCATAGTCTTTCTCCTTGTTCTCGTTCGATGGGGGAGTCGCGCCAGGGCAACGTCGAGGGAGCGGGCCTGCTGCGCGGATGTCGCCGCGCGTCGCTCCCCCGGAGCCCGCCGGGAGGGGCGGGCCGGTGTGATGGGGAAAAGTCTAAATCGGCCGCGCGCGCGGCAGTGCAACAGTCATGCAACGAATTGTCTGTGCATGCAAGACATGCAAGCGCGTGTAGGGAAAGGCGGCAATCCCGGGTGCGATTGCCGCTTGGTCGGGCATGAAAATGCCCGCGCGAGGCGGGCGGGAAGGCGCTCGGAGCGGGGGGCGCAGCCCTGGCCGCTATGGCTGGGACGGCGCCAGGTCGGGCGGCAGGCGGCGCAGCGTGGCGGGCGTGCGCGACAGCTTGATCGGCGAACCGACGCCGCGGTAGTCGCCCTGTTCCAGCACCATGCCGCGATGCTTCGTGTGCGGATGGGCCAGCGCCTGGTCCACGGTCTGCACCGCCGCGGCCGGCACGCCGGCGCGCAGCAGGCGGTCCGCCAGCGCCGCGGCGTCGTGCTGCGCGAGCAGCGCGGACAGGTCGTCGCGCAGGGCCTGGCGGTGCGCCAGCCGGTCGGCGTTGGCGGCATAGCGCGGGTCCGTCGCCAGCGCCGGCGCCTCCAGCACCTGCGCCAACTGCGCGAACTGGCGGTTGTTGCCGACCGCCAGGAAGATCGGGCCGCTGGCCGTGGGCAGGGTTTCGTAGGGCGCGATGTTCGGATGCGCGTTGCCGCTGCGGCCCGGCGTCTTGCCGCTGTAGAAGTAATTGGGCGCGTGCGGATGCAGCAGCGACAGCGCGCAGTCGTACAGCGTGATGTCGAGGAACTGGCCCAGGCCGCTGCGCACGCGTTCGTTCAGCGCCAGCAGGATCGCCACTGCCGCGTTCAGGCCCGTCACCATGTCCACCACCGGCAGGCCGACGCGGGTGGCGTCGCCATCGGCCTCGCCGTTCACGCTCATCAGTCCGCACATGGCCTGCGCGCAGGCGTCGTAGCCCGGCAGGCCGCCCAGCGGGCCATCGGCGCCGAAGCCGCTGACGCGGCAGTGGATCAGTTTCGGGAAGCGTTCTTTCAAGGTGTCGTAACCCAGCCCCCATTTCTCCAGCGTGCCTGGCTTGAAGTTCTCGACCAGCACGTCGGCGTCGGCCAGCAGGTGGCGCAGCAGTTCCTGTCCGGCCGCCTGCGACAGGTCCAACGTCATGCCGCGCTTGTTGCGGTTGACGCCGACGAAGTACGACGCGGTATCGCCCAGGAACGGCGGGCCCCAGCCGCGCGTCTCGTCGCCGCCGGGCGGCTCGATCTTGAGCACGTCGGCGCCGTGGTCGGCCAGGATCTGGGTGCAATAAGGACCGCCCAGCACGCGCGACAGGTCGATCACTTTGCAGCCGGCGAGGGCGCCGGCATCGGGAAGCTTGGGAGCCATGGAGCCTCTGCGGTCAGTCGATGGAAACGTTGGCGCTCTTGATGAGCGTGCGCCACTTGGGCACTTCGGCCGTGATGAAGCGGGACAGTCCCTGCGGCGTCTGGTCCTGGGCGCGCACGATGCCCTGGCTGCGCAGCGTCTGTTCGATCGCGGGGTCCGACAGCGCGGCCTGGAATGCCTGGTTCAGTTTGGCCACGGTCTCGGGCGGGGTGGCCTTGGGCGCGACGATGCCGAAGAACACGCTGACGTCATAGCCCGACAGGCCCTGTTCGGACAGCGTCGGCAGGTCCGGCAGCGCGTCCGAGCGTTGCGCGCTGGCCAGGCCGATGGCGCGCAGCTTGCCGGCCTTGATGTATGGCAGCGCCGTCAGGATGTCGGTGAACGACATCGACACCTGGCCGCCCAGCAGGTCGTTGAGCGCCGGCCCGGTGCCCTTGTACGGGATGTGCATGATGCGGGTGCCGGCCATCTGGTTGAACAGGATGCCGGCCAGGTGCGAGGACGCGCCGTTGCCGGACGAGGCATAGCTGAGCTTGTCCGGGTTCTTTTTGGCGTAGGCGATCAGTTCCTGCGCGTTGTTGGCGGGCACTGACGGGTTCACCACCAGGATGTTGGGCAGGTGGCCGATGCGGATGATGGGCGCGAAGCTGGTCTCGGGGTTGTAGCCCTGGTTCTTGTACAGGCTGACGTTGATGGCCAGCGGTCCCGAGGTGCCGAACAGGATGGTGTAGCCGTCCGGCTTGGCGGCGGCCACGTATTCGGAACCGATGTTGCCGCCGGCGCCGGCGCGGTTCTCGACGATGACGGTCTGGCCCAGCGGCTGCTTGAGCTTTTCGGCCAGGCGGCGCGCCAGCGCGTCGGTCGGGCCGCCGGGCGGGAACGGCACCACCAGCGTGACGGGGCGCGACGGATAGGCGTCGGCCGCCAGCGCGGGAGGGACGGCGGCGATGGCGGCGGCCGCCAGCAGCAGGGGGGTGAACAGGCGTTTCATGGTTGTCTCCAGTGGTGGGCGCGCCGGCTGTGCCGCCGGCGTCGGGGGCGCCAGGCTACAGCGCGTGTTGCAGGATGCCGCGGCAGGCGGCGCTTTCGTCGAGGGGAATGGCGTAGGGATCGCGCGGCGCCAGGCGGTGCTGCAGCACCTGGTCGGCCAGCAGCGCGCGGCTGGCCAGGCCCTCGCCGGCGGCTTCCCAGCGCAGCGCCGCCATCGACACCGCGTGGTACAGCAGCGAGGCGGCCTGCCGCGCCAGTTCGGCGTGGTCGCCCTGCGCGGCATGTTCGGCCAGCGCATAGGTCCGCTCCAGCGCATCGGCCTGGGTGGCGGCGAGCGCGGACGGGCAGGGCAGGCCGTCGGCCAGCAACTGGTCGATATGGCGGCGTAGCGCGGGCAGCGAGCCTTCCTTCTTGATGGCGCGCAGCACGTCCAGCGCCACGATGTTGCTGGTGCCTTCCCAGATCGAGCCCAGGTGCGCGTCGCGCACCAGGCGCGGCTCGGTCCATTCCTCGATATAGCCGCAGCCGCCGCGCACTTCCATGGCGTCGCCGGTGACCTTGCGCGCATCGCGGCAGGCGCGGAACTTGATCAGCGGCGTCAGGATGCGCGCCAGCGCCGGGTCGCCCTGGCCCTGGTCGGCGTCCGCCAGGGCCAGGGCGGTCTGGAACATGACGCTGCGGGCCTGTTCGGCCCATACCGTCATTTTCACGAGCTGGCGTTGCATCAGCGGCATGTCGATCAGGCGCTTGCCGAACGCGCGGCGGTGCTGCGAGACGTACGTGGCCTCGGTGACGGCGCGGCGCATCAGGCCGGCCGCGCGCATGCCGTTGGACAGGCGCGAGTTGTTGATCATGTCGGCCATGTGCTTGAAGCCCTTGCCACGCTCGCCCACCAGCCACGCCAGCGCGCCTTCCAGGCGGATTTCGCCGCTGGCCATGGAACGGGTGCCGAGCTTGTCCTTCAGGCGCAGGATGCGGTAGTGGTTGTGCGTGCCGTCGGCCAGGTCGCGCGGCAGCAGGAACAGCGACACGCCCTTCAGGCCGGGCTCGCTTTCGCTGCGCGCCAGCACCATGGCGAAGCCGGCATCGGGATTGGAGCAGAACCACTTGTCGCCGTGGATGCGCCAACTTCCGTCGTCCTGGCGCGTGGCCGTGACCTCGGTGGCGCTGACGTCCGAGCCGGCGCCCTGTTCGGTCATGAACATGGCGCCCTGGCGCAGGGCGTCGAAGTCCTGGCTGGTGACCTGCGGCAGCACCCGCTCGACCAGCGCCGGGTCGCCGAACTTGCGCAGCGTGCGCGCCAGCGAGTCGGTCATGCTGACAGGGCAGCACAGGCCGAACTCGGCCTGCACGAACAGATGGCTGAGCGCGTACTTGGCGGCGGCCGGCATCGGTTCGGGCCAACCCAGCACGCCGCCGCGATGCGACAGCGCCGCCAGGCCGAATTCGCTGTAGGCCAGGCGTTCCAGCTCGATATAGGCCGGATGCTTGTCGATGCGCGACTCGTCGGCGCCGGCGCGGCTGCGCACCGACAGAGTGGGGGGATGCTTGTCGGCGGTGGCCGCCAGCTCGTCCATCAGGCCGCCGGCCAGTCCGCCCAGGCGGTCCAGGTGCGGCAGCAGGTGCGCGTGCAGCGCGGCCGGCAGGTAGCGCCGGGCCAGCGGCGCGGCGTACGGATCGGCGCGGAACAGGTTCAGACCGCGCGCGTCCGGGACGGGCGTGGCGGCGTGGGCGGGGGCGACGGGGGGCTGGGCGGGGGTATCCATGGCGGCATCCTGCGCAAAAGGGGAGTTTCCGGCATGGTGCGATGATGGATTAATCTATACAAATACCGTTTTGGTGTAGACCTATCCAATAAAAATATGGATCTCGGGCGCCGTCGGCAGGCGTGCCCCGGGAGGAGACCGATGGACCTGGATCCGCGCTTGTTGCGCTATTTCATCGCCGTGGCCGAAGAACGCCATTTCAGCCGCGCCGCCGCGCGCCTGCACATCTCCCAGCCGCCCTTGAGCTACGCCATCCGCCAGCTCGAGGACAACGTCGGCGCGCGCCTGCTGGCGCGCACCAGCCGGCACGTCGAACTGACCGCCGCCGGCCAGGTGCTGTACCGCGAGGCCCTGACGCTGCTGCGCCAGGCCGAGGACGTGCGCATGCTGGTGCAGCGAGTCGACGCCGGCCTGCGCGGCCGGCTGCGCATCGGCTTCGTGGGCTCGATGCTGTACCGCGGCCTGCCGGCGCTGCTGGCGTCGATGCGGGCCGAACTGCCGGACGTGGAACACGTGCTGACCGAATTGAATTCGCACGACCAGATCGAGGCGGTGCGGCGCGGCGAGCAGGACCTGGGCTTCATCCATGCCAACCCCGTGCCGGCCGGGGTGGCGGCGCGCGACCTGCTGGCCGAACCTTTCGTGGTGTGCCTGCCGCAAAGCCATGCGCTGGCCGGGCGGCGTTCGTTGGCGTTGGCGGACCTGGCCGGCGACGATTTCGTGTTCTTCGCACGCGCCGCTTCACCCAGCTATTACGAGACCGTGCTGTCGCTGTGCGTGGCGGCGGGCTTCATGCCCGTGGTCCGGCACGAGGTGCGCCACTGGCTCAGCGTGGCCTCGCTGGTGTCGCAGGGGCTGGGCGTGTCGATCGTGCCGTCGTGCCTGTCGCGCAGCGGCCTGGCGGGCACCCGGTTCATCGCGTTCGAGCACGAGGCGCGCTCGGTCAGCCAGGTGATCTGGCCGGACGAGGATCGTTCGCCGCTGCAGGAAAAGGCGCTGGCGCTGGTCGAGCGCCAGTTTCCCGCAGCCGAGGCGGGTCAAGCAAAACGCCGGCACGGTGGCCGGCGTTCATGAGGCGGGCGGCGCCCCGCCGGGGAATGCGGATGCCGGTGCTGTCCTAGCGGAACACCACGGTCTTGTTGCGGTTCAGCAGGATGCGGTGCTCGACGTGGCTGCGCACGGCGCGCGACAGCACCAGCGACTCGATGTCGCTGCCGACCTGGGTCAGGTCCTGCGCCGTCATGGTGTGGTCGACGCGCTCGATGTCCTGGTCGATGATCGGGCCTTCGTCCAGGTCCGAGGTGACGAAGTGGGCGGTGGCGCCGATGATCTTGACGCCGCGCGCATGCGCCTGGTGGTACGGGCGGGCGCCCTTGAAGCTGGGCAGGAAGCTGTGGTGGATGTTGATGGCGCGGCCATTGAGCGCGCGGCACATGTCGGCCGACAGGATCTGCATGTAGCGCGCCAGCACCACCAGGTCGATCTCGTAGCGGTCCACCAGCGCCAGCACCTGGCGTTCCTGTTCCGCCTTGGTGTCGGGTGTGACGGGCAGGTGGTGGAACGGGATGCCGTAGGACGCCGCCAGGCTGGCGTAGTCGTTGTGGTTCGAGACGATGGCGGCCACTTCGGCATGCAACTGGCCGCTGTGCACGCGGAACAGCAGGTCGTTCAGGCAGTGGCCCTGCTTGCTGACCATGATCAGCAGGCGTTCCTTGCGACGCGCGTCATGAAGCTGCAAATCCATGCCGTACTCGGCCGCCATCTCGTCCAGCCGGGCGCGCAGCGCGTCCGGGGCCGCGCCGGCCGGCAGGTCGAAGTGCACCCGCAGGAAGAAGCGGCCGGTCTCTTCGTCACCGAACTGCTGCGAATCGAGGATGTTGCAACCCGATTCGAACAACAGGCCGCTGACGCGGAAGACGATGCCGGTGCGGTCGGGGCAGGACAGGGTCAGGATGTAGTCGTTGTGCTGCATGATTCAGTGGGAAGAATGAGAAGAAGCGTCGTCCGCCAGGCGCGCCAGGGTTTCCTCGGCCAGTGCCAGGCTGGAAGTCAGCCCGGGCGATTCTATGCCAAACAGGTTCACCAGGCCGGGCACGCCATGCGCGGCCGGGCCGGCGATGACGAAATCGGCGGCCGGCTCGTGCGGACCGGAGATCTTGGGGCGGATGCCGGTATAGCCCGGCGCCAGGGCGTCGTCCGGCAGGGCCGGCCAGTAGCTGCGCACGGCGGCGTAGAAGACCTCGGCGCGGGCCGGGTCGATGGTGTAGTCCTCGGTGCCGACCCATTCGGTGTCGGGGCCGAACTTGGCCTGGCCGCCCATGTCGAGCGTCAGGTGCACGCCGAGGCCGGCGTGTTGCGGCACGGGGTAGATCAGGCGCGAGAACGGCGCGCGGCCGGACAGCGTGAAATAGCTGCCCTTGCACAGGTAATCGGTGGGGATGCTGGCGGCCGGCACGCCCTCGATGCGGCGCGCCAGCGCCGGCGCCTGCAGGCCGGCCGAATTGATCAACACGTTGCAGCTCAGGCTCATGGCGTCATCGCCGCCGAACTGCAGATCGAAGCCGCCTTCGGGGCGCACCCGGCCGGACACCAGCGGGGTGTGGAACACGCACTGGGCGCCGGCGTTCTCGGCATCGCCCTGGTAGGCCAGCATCAGCGCGTGGCTGTCGACGATGCCGGTGGACGGCGACACCAGCGCCGCCGTGCAGCGCAGCGCCGGTTCCAGCCGCATGGCGTCTTCGCCGGAAATGAACTGCAGATCGTCCACGCCGTTGGCGCGGGCGCGCTGCGCGATGCCTTCGAGCTGGGCGGCCTGCTCGGCGCTGGTGGCCACGATCAGCTTGCCCAGCCGCTTGTGCGGAATGCCGCGCTCGGCGCAATAGGCATACAGCAGATGCTTGCCGCGCACGCACAGGCGGGCCTTGAGGCTGCCCGCCGGGTAATAGATGCCGGCGTGGATGACTTCGGAATTGCGCGAGCTGGTGCCGGTGCCGATCGCCTCGGTGGCCTCGGCCACCAGCACCTCGCGGCCCGACTGGGCCAGGGCGCGGGCGATGGCCAGGCCGACCACGCCCGCGCCGATGACGACGCAATCGATGTCGGCGCTCATGGCTTCCCGCCTTCCGCGCGGGCGCCGGCGGGCGTCAGGTCGAAACCGCCCGCGTGGAAGACCAGCGGCGGTTCGCCGCTATGGCCGCAACGTTCGACTTCTCCCACCATGATGACGTGATCTCCCTCGACATAGCGGCTGCGGTTGTGGCATTCGAACCAGGCGGCGCAATGGCCGTCCAGCATCGGCGTGCCGCCCGGCGCGTGGTGCACGGTCAGGCCGGCATAACGGTCCGGCGTCTTGCCGGTGGCGAAGCGCCGCGCCAGCGCAATCTGGTCGGCGCTCAATACATTGACCACGTAGCGCTGGCACTGCTCGAAGGCGGCCAGCGACGAGGAATTGCGCGACAGGCTCCACAGCACCAGCGGCGGATTCAGGGACACCGAATTGAACGAGCTGACCGTCAGGCCAATGGGGGCGCCATCGAGGTCGGCGGTGGTCACGACCGTGACGCCGGTGGCGTAGCGGCCGAGCGCGGTGCGGAAGAAGGCAGCGTCGAAATCAGGGGAGGAGGCTGGCATGCAATTGAGAAATGGGGCGGGCGCCGTGGCCGGCGCCCGGCGGCGTCAGGGCGACAGGCGCTCGATCTTCCAGCCCTGGCCGTCGGCGACGTAGCGCAGGCGGTCGTGCAGGCGCGAGGGCCGGCCTTGCCAGAATTCCATCGAGGTGGGCTTGAGGCGGTAGCCGCCCCAGTGCGGCGGGCGCGGCGGCTGGTCGCCATAGCGGGCGCGGAATTCCTGCTCGCGCGCTTCGAGTTCGGCGCGGGTGATGGGCTGGCTCTGGCGCGAGGCCCAGGCGCCGATGCGCGAACCGGCCGGGCGGCTGTGGTAGTAGGCGTCCGATTCCTCGGCAGGCACTTTTTCCACCACGCCCTCGATGCGCACCTGGCGCTCGAGCGGTTGCCAGAAGAACAGCAGGCAGGCGCGCGGCTCGGCCAGCAGGTCGGCGCCCTTGCGCGACTCGTAGTTGGTGAAGAACGTGAAGCCGTGTTCGTCGAAACCCTTGATCAGGACGATGCGGGCGCTGGGCTGGCCGGCGGCGTCGACGGTGGCCAGGGTCATGGCGTTGGGCTCGGGCACCTTGGCGGCCAGGGCCTCGTCGAACCAGCGGGTGAACTGCTCGAACGGGGACGCGGCGGCCTCGCTTTCCAGCAGCACGTTCTTTTCGTAGCTTTGACGCAGATCGGAGACAGACATGGGACGTTTGATTCAGCGTTGATAACAAGCAGTTTATACCGCCGAAGAAACGCTCCCCTCATTGACCCCGCGCAGGGGCCGGACAAGTTTTTGCGCCGCGAGGGCCTCTGGCGCCTTTCGGCCAGGCCTGGCGGCCCCGCGCCGGGCTCGCTTCAGGCGCCCTCGGGCAGGGTGTGGCTGTCCTGTTCCAGGCGCCGGGCGATGGCGTCCAGGCGGGCATCGTGGATGCCGGCGGCGCGCAGGGCCTGGGCGGTCTGCACCACGTAGTCGGTGCAGGGGCCGTAGCGGCCGGCGGCCCGCCGCACGATGGCCAGCAGCTCGGCCTCGGGCAGCGCGCGGATGTAGGCCGGGTTGTCCCGGTTCATGATGAAGACCAGGGCGCGGACCGGGCCGGCCTCCGTGCTGCAATTGATCCAGCGGGGCAGGTAGGCGCCGGTGGACATTTCCCGGTCCCACAGGGCGGGGAAATAGGTCGGCACCTGGCGGCCGGCCAGGCGGTAGACCACGCCGCGGCAGGAGCCGCCGCGATCCAGGCCGAACACCAGCCCGGGGCATTCCGGCGTGCCGCGGTTGACCCGCGACCACAGGCACAGCGCGCGGTGGTGGCCGCGCAGGGTGGCCAGGCGCCGTTCCTCGAAGTCGAAGTCGGGGCGCCAGATCAGTGATCCGTACCCATATACCCAGACGTCTTCCCCGTCCCGCCAATGCTGCAAGGCCGCCTGCAGCGATGCCTGCCGCTCTTCGGGCGTCCACAGGCGAAAAGGCAGGCTGGCGCCGGCCACGGGAGGAGAAGACTGCATGTTCACGACTACGGTTTCCGGTCAGACTCGAGCGGGGGGTTGCGATTGGCCCAGCCCCCGGCCATCAGGGCCACGGAATAGGCCCAGAACAGGGGAGCGACGCCAATGACCGCACCCAGCGCGCCGAAGGTCAGCGGCAGGGACACCTGGGAACCGTTGATCAGCGCCATCCGCAGCCCCACGGCTTCAGCGGCGCGGCCGGGCGGCGAATGCTGGTGCAGTAGTGAAAGCATACTCGGTTGGCAGCATCCCAGCGCAAGCCCCAGGATGAAGGACAGCACGATCAGGACGCCAACGTCGGTGAACAGCGGGTAAAGCATGAAGTCGATGGCGGCGGTGGCCATCGCCACCCGCACCAGCGTCCAGGAACGCACCCGGCGCTGGATCAGGGGCAGAACCAGGCGGATGATGAACGTTGCCGCCGCGAAGGACGCAAGAATGACGCCGATGGTGGTGGCGGACAGGCCGATGGCAACGCCGAAGATGGGCACCACGAACAGATGCGTGTCCCAGGCTCCGGACAGGATGGTGTTGACCATCAGGATGCGGCGCAGCGCGGGCACCGCCAGCAGCTCGGTCACGCGGCGGCGCTGCGCTTCCTTGGCGCCGGCCAGTTGCGAATCCACCGCCTTCAATTGGTGCCGCAGCGCGTACAGGCCGGCGGCCGACAGCAGCGGGCCCAGCGTCAGCAGGCCGAAGGCCAGCCGGGTGCCGAGATGGTCGATCGCCAGTCCGGCGATCAGCGGACCCGAGAAACCCGAACCGGCCAGCGCCAGCGACATCAGCGAGAAATTACGCAGGCGCTGGGTTGGCTCGGCATGGCCCAGCAGGTCCTGCGTGGCCACCTGGTGCAGCATGAAGCCGATACCGATGCAACAGGACGCCACCAGCAGCGCGAACTGGGTCTGCGACAGGAACGGCAGCGCCGTGCCCACCGCCACCAGCGTGGTGCCGATGACCAGCGGCCGGACGATGCCGACCCGGTCCACCCAGCGGCCGGCGCGCACCGAGAACAGCATGGGCAGCACCGCGAACACGGCCACCAGGGTGCCGACCTTGAAGGTCGACAAGCCCATCTGCAGCGCCGTCAGGGACACGGTGATGCGTCCACCGGTCAGCGCCACGTGGTTCAGCATGGCCAGCACGCACAACAGCGCCGCCCCGGAAAACTCCGGGGCGGCGCTGTTTGAAGAGGGGGAGGGGGGCGGATTGGACACGGATACGGCTTAACTGCATTCATTCTGTCCCTATCGTCGCCCTATGTCGAGGCGTGGTTTTTTTGCGCCGCCGCATTTCGCGATCGCCAGTGGCAACAAGATAGGCGCCATCTATGGCCCATCTGGGATAGGGATGCGGCAAGATGGCACCATGTTGGCGGCACGGTTCCATAGAATGGAAACGCTAATGCGCCGCAACAGATGTATCGTTCGTGCAACGGAACAATTTTGCCCGCCCCGGACCCAATGCCGGGGCCTTTACCGTTTTTCACCCTTTCGCCACAGATTGGCCATGCTTTGACGCAGCCCCCCGTTTAGGATGAGCGGGCAGTATGGGTACGCACAGCCGGCCCGATCCGTATCGAGTTATTCGAGCGGTGGACGATGCCTCCGCCGCCTCCTCCGAACTGGTTCAATGAAAAAGCCTCGTAGCAAAGTCCAGCGTTACGTCCTGATCGCCGTCGTTCTCCTGATCATCGCCTTTGGCGTCCGCGCCGCCTTCTTCTCGTCGCCGCAGCCGCCTACTTTCGCCGTGGCCGAGGTCGTCCGCGGCAATCTCGAAGACAGTGTGCTGGCCAGCGGCACCATGGATGCCATCGAGCGTGTCAGCGTCGGCGCGCAAGCCACCGGCCAGTTGAAGTCGCTCAAGGTGGCGCTGGGCGATCGGGTGACCCGAGGCCAGTTGGTCGCCGAGATCGACGACCTGACCCAGCAGAATGAATTGCGCAATACACAGGCCGCGCTGCAGACGCGCCGCGCCGAGCGCGCCGCCAAGGTCGCCACCCTGAAGCAGGCCGAGCTGGCGTTTCGCCGCCAGCGCCAGATGCTGGCGGCCGACGCCAGTTCACGCGAGGCGTATGAATCTGCCGAGGCCACGCTGAGCGTGACGCGGGCGGAGATCGCCGCGCTCGACGCCCAGATCGTCCAGGCCGAGATCGAGGTCGACAAGGCCAAGGTCAACCTGGGCTACACCCGCATCGTGTCGCCCATCGACGGCGTGGTGGTGGCGGTGGTCACCAAGGAAGGCCAGACCGTCAACGCGATCCAGAGCGCGCCCACCATCATCAAGGTGGCCCAGGTGGCCACCATGACCATCAAGGCGCAGATCTCGGAGGCCGACGTGACCCGCGTCAAGCCGGGCCTGCCGGTCTATTTCACCATCCTGGGCGAGCCGGACCAGCGTTACCACGCCACGCTGCGCGCGGTGGAGCCGGCGCCGGATTCGATCCAGAAGGACGATGCCACCGCGTCGCTGACCTCTTCCAGCTCCACCTCCACCAGCGCGGCCGTCTACTACAACGGTCTGTTCGACGTGCCCAACCCGGACGAGAAGCTGCGCATTTCCATGACCGCGCAGGTTTCCATCGTGCTGGGCGAGGCCCGTGACGCCGTGGTGGTGCCGGCCTCGGCCCTGGGCAAGCGCGGCCAGGACGGCCGCTACGAGGTGCGGGTGGTCGGCAAGAACAACCAGACCGAGACCCGCCAGGTCAGGATCGGCATGAACAACAACGTGCAGGCGCAGGTGCTGGAAGGCCTGGAGGTGGGCGAGCGCGTGGTGTCGGCCGACGCCGCGCCGGTGGCCGCCGCGGCGGGACGCTGACATGGCCGAACCGTTGATTTCGCTGTCCGGGGTCCGGCGCGAATTCCCCGCGGGCGAGCAGACCATCGCCGTTCTCAAGGACATCAACCTGACCATCGAGGCCGGGGAAATGGTGGCCATCGTCGGCGCGTCCGGTTCGGGCAAGTCGACCCTGATGAACATCCTGGGCTGCCTGGACCGCGCCACCAGCGGCGACTACCGCGTCAGCGGCCGCAGTACCGGAGAACTGGATCCGGACGAGCTGGCCGAGCTGCGCCGCGAGCATTTCGGCTTCATCTTCCAGCGCTACCACCTGCTGTCCGACCTGACGGCGCAGGGCAACGTCGAAGTGCCGGCCGTCTACGCCGGCAAGCGTCGCGAGGCCCGGCTGAAACGCGCCGCCGACCTGCTCGAGCGCCTGGGGCTCGGCGAACGCACCGGCCACCGGCCCGGCCAGTTGTCCGGCGGCCAGCAGCAGCGTGTGAGCATCGCCCGCGCGCTGATGAATGGCGGCGACATCATCCTGGCCGACGAGCCGACCGGCGCGCTGGACACGCACACCGGCCAGGAAGTGCTGCGCATCCTGGAGGAACTGAACGCCGCCGGCCACACCATCATCCTGGTCACCCACGACATGAACGTGGCGCGGCACGCGCAGCGCATCATCGAGATCAGCGACGGCGAGATCGTCTCGGACCAGCGCAACCCCGACGCGCCGCGCATCGAGGTCAAGCGCGAGGAGGCGGCGCCGCTGCCGCCGCGGCCGGCCTGGCAGGCCTACCTGGACCGCTGCGGCGAAGCGCTGCGCATGGCGCTGCTGGCCATGAACGCGCACCGCCTGCGCACCTCCCTGACCATGCTGGGCATCATCATCGGCATCGCCGCGGTGGTGTCAGTGGTGGCGCTGGGCGAGGGTTCGCGCCAGAAGATCCTCGAAGACATCAGCGAGATCGGCACCAATACCGTCGAAGTGTTTCCCGGCAAGGACTTCGGCGACGAAAAGGCCCTGACCATCCGCACCCTGGTGCCGGCCGATGCCGAGGCCCTGTCACGCGAGTCCTACGTGGACAGCGTCACGCCCGAGGTTTCCACCAGCAACACGCTGCGCTATCGCAACGTGGCGGTGAATGGCTCGATCCAGGGCGTGGGCGAGCAGTATTTCCGGGTGCGCGCCGTCAAGCTGGCGCAGGGCAAGTTCTTCGACGCCACCAGCGTGGCGCGGCGCGCCCAGGAAGTGGTGATCGACGAGAGCACCCGCAAGACCCTGTTCGGTTCGCACACCGACCCGATCGGCCAGATCGTGTTCCTGGGGTCGATGCCGGCGCGGGTGATCGGCGTCACCAAGAAGAACGACACGGTGTTCGGCAACAACGAGACCTTGAACGTGTGGATTCCCTACACCACGGCGCTGTCGCGCGTGCTGGGGCAGCAGCATCTCAAAAGCATCACCGTGCGCGTCAACGACGCCGCGCCGCCGGCGGCGGCCGAACAGGCCATCACCAAGGTGCTGCTGCGGCGCCACGTGGTGAAGGATTTCTTCGTGTTCAACACCGACGCGATCCGCAAGACCATCGAGCGCACCACGGCCACCATGACGCTGCTGGTGTCGCTGATCGCGCTGATCTCGCTGATGGTCGGCGGCATCGGCGTCATGAACATCATGCTGGTGTCCGTGACCGAGCGTACCCGCGAAATCGGCGTGCGCATGGCGGTGGGCGCGCGTCGCAGCGACATCATGCAGCAGTTCCTGATCGAAGCCGTGCTGGTCTGCCTGATCGGCGGCGCCGTGGGCATCGCGCTGTCGCTGGGCCTGGGCGTGCTGGTCTCGAAAGCGACCGGCGGGTCCTTCCGCATGATCTATTCCACCGCGTCGATGGTGGCGGCATTCACCTGCTCGACGCTGATCGGTGTGCTGTTTGGTTATCTCCCGGCGCGCAACGCGGCGCGCCTGGATCCCGTCGAGGCCCTGGCCCGGGAATGAGAACGATGAAAGCTGTTTCCCTGATCCGCAAACCCGCCGCCCTGGCTCTGGTGCTGGCCCTGGCCGGCTGCGGCGGCCTGCTCAAGAGCGAATACGAAACGCCGCGGACGCAGTCGCCGGCCGCCTGGCTCCACGGCACGGGCGCCGACGCGCCGGCCAACGCGCTGGCCGCTGGAGGCGCCTGGTGGCGCAATTTCAACGACCCGGTGCTGGACGGCCTGGTCGATGGCGCGTTGGCGCGCAACAACGACCTGGCCGCCGCCGCCATCCGCGTGCGCCGCGCGCAATTGCAGGCCGGACTGGCACAGGACCAACTTATCCCGCAACTGTCCGGCACCGGCAACGTGACGCGCGCGCGCAACCTGCGCGGCGAACGCGAAATCACGCGCACCAACAGCGCCGAACTGTCGATCGGCTACGAGGTCGACCTGTGGGGCAAGCTGTCGCGCCAGCTCGACGCCGCCGAGTGGGAAGCGCTCGCCAGCGAGCAGGACCGCCAAAGCTCCGCGCTGTCGCTGGTGGGCACCACCGCCACGCTGTATTGGCAGACCGCCTTCATCAACCAGCGCATCGCCAGCAGCCTGGAGAGCATCGCCTACGCCCGCAAGACGCAGGAACTGGTGCGCGCGCAATATGCCGCCGGCGGCGCCTCGGCGCTGGAAGTGGCCGAGGCCGAGCAGACCGTGGCCAGCCAGCAGGCGGCGCACGCGCTGCTGGTGCAGCAACGGGTGGAATACGTGAACGCGCTGGCGATCCTGTTCGACGGCCCGCCCGACCGCACCATGGCCGACCCGCAACGCCTGCCGCAGTACCCGCTGCCGCAGGCGCGCGAAGGCGTGCCGGCCGAACTGCTGGGCCGCCGTCCCGACCTGCGCGCCGCCGAACTGCGCCTGCGGGAGTCGCTGTCCAATATCGACGCGGCCCGCGCCAGTTTCTATCCGACCCTGAACCTGACCGGCGCGCTGGGCAGCTCCAGCCCGACGCTGTCGAATGTGCTGCAGAACCCCGTGGGCACGCTGACGGGGGCGCTGACGCTGCCGTTCCTGCAGTTCAACCGCCTGAACCTGAACCTGAAGGTCTCGCGCGCGGATTTCGACGAACGGGTGGTGAGCTTCCGCCAGGCGCTGTACCAAGCCATGGCGGATGTGGAAAACGCGTTGTCGAACCGGACGCAGTTGCGCCTGCAGGCTGAGCAGTTGGACGCGTCGCTGAAGGCGGCGCGCGAGGCGGAGCGCCTGTACGAGGTGCGCTACCGAGCGGGATCGGTGTCGTTGCGGTTCTGGTTGGATGCGCAAGAGAAGCGGCGCGCAGCCGAGATCGCGCGGGACGAGAATGCCCTGAATCGGTTGGTGAATCAGGTGAAGGTCTATCAGGCGCTGGGAGGAGACGATGCCGTCGTCATGGCCGGTGCTGGCGCGGTGGACGGCCGATGAGCGGATCGCGCCCATAGCGCGTTGAAAAAAGCCCCGGCGTCGGCGCGCGATATCGCCGGCGCCAGCGCTGAAATCCGATCGCGTCCGATCCTCCTGGCCGCGTCAACTTCGATATTGGCTCGGGCAGTTCGCAAGCTGACCCGCAGCGCTTCGGCCTGTTCCCGAATCGTCGCCTATGCCGTCAGATTCGGACGGTTTCACCTGATGCAATAGAAGACGGAAAGCAGCGTCAGCCGACGCTGAATCATGAAGGCCGTCGCTACAATCGATTGACCGCGCAATACCCCGCCAGACTGATCACGTTCACCGCAACGTACGATCACCGTCACCGAAATACTCAGAATGAACTTGCGACTGCTGAAGTACTTCGCTGTGTTGGCCGACGAGTTGAACTATCGCCGCGCCGCCGAACGGCTGCATATTGAAATCTCGCCGTTGTCTCGGGCGATTCAATCGCTGGAAACCACCTTGGGGGTGTCTCTTTTTGTGCGGTCCAACCGGGGCACCCTGCTCACGCCGGAGGGGGAAGCGCTACGGGAGCACATTCCGGCCATATTCAGCGCAATCGGTCAGGCGCGCGACAGCGTCCTAGGCGTGGCCGTTGGCAATCGCGGCGCGCTACATATTGCCCTGTCAGAAGGAATGAACCCGACGCGATTGGCCGCGTTGATGGCCGGTTGCCGCGCGGACGAGCCGCGCGTGGTCATCCATTTTTCGGAGGTGCCGTTCGCCCAGCAACTCGCAGGCCTGGACCAAGGCCTTTACGACCTGGGTTTCGCTCCATCCGACCACGTGGGCCGCGGCATCGTGGCTGAACGAGCCTGGCAAGACCCGATCCATGTGATTCTCCCCACCGGCCACCCGCTGCTGGCGATGGAAGTGATTCCATTGAGCGCGGTTCTCAGGCATCCCCTGGTGCTTGGCGATCCGAAGTATTGCGAGGGATGCCGCCGGCAAATCGACCGCTTGATCAGTAAGGGTTCGGCCCAACCTCTCGTGGCGGCGCAGGTGCAATCGACCTATCTCATGCTTTCGATGGTGGCCGCTGGCGTCGGCCTCGCACTGGTGGGCGCTTCCCAGGCCCTTTCAAGCTGGGAACTCGGCATCCTCAGCCGTCCGCTGGCCGAGCCGGCGGCGTTGACGACCTGGCTCCTGCGCTCAACCCGCGTCGCACGCCAGAACGTGACGCGCTTCGTTGAGCGGGTGATTGCCATGCGCGAAGACACCTCTCCACCTTCCCGCGCGCGGTAAACGGCCACTATCGGTGCGTGAGCCTGGCTCGATCACATCCACACGTTACCTTTTGGGCCTATCACGTTGCCCATAAGGCAACGTGATAGGCCTTTCGCCGTTCTAGATTGAAAGATCCAATTCCCTGCCTTTGTAGCGCTTTTGGAAAAGAAGTCAGGGGCGTCAATTGCTGGAATCAATCAGGAGCTGCTTGTGCAAGTATCCAATTCAACGCTGTCAGGTCCGAGCGGCCCGCTCGGTTTCAACTATTCGTCGACGCGGTTCACCACCGACGCGAATGGGGAGGCCCGCTTCACCGAAGTCATGGGTTCTGCGAAGCAAAAATATATCGAAAGCCCCCCCGCATCGAAGGCCGTGACCCTGTCTGATAAGGCGGTGGCGCTGTCAAGCCAGGAGACCGAAGATGAGGATGCAGATCTCAGCTTGTTGGCGTGCTGGACACCGGCTGAGCTGGCGCGGTTCACCAGGAACTATACGGAAAGCGAGCGGCTCGAGGAACTGGATATTATGGTTTTTAACAGTCAATATTCACCGGGGTGCGATTGCAGTGAGCTTACTGAAGATGGTGGTCAGATTTACTATGCGACCACGAAGATTCCGGTTACCGCAGAAAGTGAAATTGTCGACAGGCGGCAGTCAGATACGTTCGTTGCGCAGTTGAAATCGATGTATAAGGCCGAAAGGAACAAAGGCAGCTCAGCGCTGGATATCTACAAGAAGATCGGAAAATTGATTCTGGCCCAACCGGATGATTTTGCTTATAGGTTCGGATTCAGTGTCACGTTTCGCGAGAGGGTGGAGTCCATGCAATGGGGGGGACGTGCTAACCCGGTCGAACGGCAGCGCGGTGATTTTTCTACCCTCAGTCACGCCGCTTCAGACGAATCGAATGTCGCGATGTTGAAAAAAATGAAAGATGGGTTTTCGCACAACACGCTGCAACAGAAAGTACATGATATGGAGCGAGACAGGCAGCATCAGTTGATGGACCTGTTGTATGGGAAAGTGAACCATAAGTCGAAACCCACAGGTCGCCAGGCGTAAATCAGGTTTCTCCGAAAAATGCGCATGTCGCATTTTCGGAAAGGCGTCGGCATATTGGATTCGCCGGGCCTAATAAAGATGGTCAGACAGAACCCCGCTAGGCGTAGCGCTTCGTGGGGATCGGGCCGACCATAGCTTTTTATGGCTAGGGGCAAAACCATATTTTTCTGACCGATACGGTAACGCGTGTTCCCAAAATAGCAATAAACGACGCCGTTGCTGCGTTCAAATTGATGTGCAGGTTGTCAACCTGTCCACCCCGTATGTTGTCAAGCTGAAAGCAAGTCATCTAAGGGGGGGCATCAATCGCTGATTGATGCGTAGTTTCATACCTAGCCCTGGAGAGATGTCATAAAAACCCCATTGCTGCGTGCAGATATCGCAGTATTTTAATGGCAAACTCGCCGATAAGCCTTTCCATGTGAAATATACTGGAACAGGGCTTGGGCCATATCCTCGCTATATCCTTGCCACGATGGTGGTTTATTACAACGACTGAGAAAACAGCAATGGATGGCGATTTGTTTTCGATTTGAAAATAAATCGCCATCCGAAATATATAAGCTGATTCTGGACATCGTGACCGATGCAGAGCAAAGAGGCGTCGTCGGGCCATCCGCTCGTTCAAATCACACATGTCAGCCATGCCTATCGCATGAGCAGCCAATCCGTATCCATGCTACGGGACGCGACGCTCGAAATCCATCCTGGCGAAACCTGCACGCTGCTTGGAGCGTCCGGTTCCGGCAAGAGCACCTTGCTCAGTATCCTGGGCTTGCTCGACCGGCTTTCGGCGGACCGGTTCCTACCTGGGAAACCCCGCTAGGGGGCAACTCCCGGCAACAGAAAAACCTCATCAGGTTGACTAGCCATTGCCGGGCGAATTGCTCCCATGTGTGCAGTGAGTACCGCCTTCGGGTGGGTTGCCCGTACGTTACCTTTTCGGTCTGGCGCGTTTCTTATAAGGCAACGTCAAGGGCCACTCGCCGTTCTAGATTGAAAGATCCAATTCCTTGCCCTTGCGCCCATTTGGAGAACAGCCAATGGCATCAATGGCTTGAATCAATCAGGAGCTACTTGTGCAAGTATCCAATTCAACGCTGTCAGGTCCGAGCGGCCCGCTCGGATTCAACTATTCGTCGACGCGGTTCACTACGGACGCGAATGGGGAAGCCCGCTTCACCGAAGTCATGGGTTCTGCGAAGCAAAAATATATCGAAAGCCCCCCCGCATCGAAGGCCGTGACCCTGTCTGATAAGGCGGTGGCGCTGTCAAATAAGGAGTCGGAAGATAAGGATGCAGATCTCAGCTTGTTGACGGCCTGGACACCTGAAGAGTTGGCTCGCTTTGCTAACAACTATACCGAGGAGGAACGGTATCAACGGCTCGAGACTTGGGCTTTCTTCGGCGATGGGGCCGCATGTGACTGCAGCGACGCAATTTATGGGGGGCCGGATTACTACGCGACTACGAGAATTCCGATCACTCCTGAAAGTAAAATGATCGATAAACGACAAGCCGATGCGTGCAATGCCGAATTGAAAGCCATGTATGCCGCCGAGAAGGCAAAGGGCAGTTCAGCAATGGATATCTATAAAAAAATGGGGCATGTGATTTTGTCTCAGCCGAACGATTTCGCCTACAGATTCGGATTGAGTGTCAAGTATCGTGAAGCGGTAGAGTCAATGGATCCGTGGGGAGGTCACGGGAATCCGTTCGTTAATGGTATTACGTCCATCACGTATGTCCCACCAGATGAATCAGACGCTGGGACGCCTACGCAGACAAAGGATGAAATTTCCCGAAGCGTGTTGCAGCACAAAGTGCATGCTATGGAACGGGACAGGCAATACCTGCTGATGGATTTGCTTTATGGAAAATTGGGTCATACGTCGAAGGCATCCAATCGCTCGGTATAGATTATTAATTTCAGAGTGGCACGCTCTTATGTGCCTTTCCGAAAAAAACCCGATGCGTTCCATTGGGTTTTTTTATGATCGTGGCTCAATCTGATTTTTCTCTTTGATGTAGCGACGGTCCGCTAAGCAATGATGGGATTTTTCATGGTCTGACCAATTCGGTCGCGCGTGTTCCAAAAATAACAACATGCAATCCCATTGTGGCGCTCAAATTGAGTTGCAGGTTATCAACCTGTCGTCCTGTATGTTGATCGGGCCTCGCCAGCAAAAGCCGGGGAAGTTCAGCATCAGCCGATGATCGATACGAAGTTCACCTTTTTTTGGAAGAGATTTTATGAAGAATGGATTGCTGAATGCGTTGATAGCTGCTTCGCTGCTGTTCTCCGGCAGCGCATTCGCCGGGGATTATGTTTGGTCCGCTGATAATGGTAGCGACTCCGTGTCAAGGAAGGGGGCGACAACAATTGTTATGTATCGGCCGGCTAATTTTCTCGTCTCACCCTCGGGTAAAAAAATAAAGGGTGTGCAAGTGCAGCTTCGAGATAGCGCCCAGGCGGATGTATCGATGCAGGTTTGCTACGGTAATACAGTTAATTGCCTTCCGATATCCTACGATGGGAGAATTTACCAATATTTTGTTGGCAGTCCTGCCGATAATACGTTCTATGTCAAATATACCGGTACGGGTGCCGGGCCGTACCCCAGGTACATAATTTCCTCGATGGTGGTGTATTACAACGACTAAGCAAGTTCCGATCGATAGTGGGTCATTGCCGGTTTGGCTATAACCCGCTATCGAATACATTTGAATCGATTTGGACCTTTTGACTGATGCGGCTTGCAAGATGCTGCACCATCCGCTCATTCACGTCACACATGTCAGCCATGCCTATCGCATGAGCAGCCAATCCGTATCCGTGCTACGGGACGTGACGCTCGGGATCCACCCCGGCGAAACCTGCGCGCTGCTTGGGGCGTCCGGTTCCGGCAAGAGCACCTTGCTCAATATCCTGGGCTTGCTCGACCGGCCGTCGGCCGGCCAGTTCCTGTTTCGCGGACGCGACATGCTGGATATGGACGAGAACGCTCGCGCCTGGGTTCGCAATCGAGAGATCGGGTTCGTTTTTCAGTCCTTCAACCTGTTGCCCCGTATGAACGCCCTCGATAACGTTGCCTTGCCACTGTTCTATCGTGGTATCCCGCGAGCCCAGGCGCGGGCCACGGCCACGGATTGGCTTCGTCAAGTTGGATTGGCCGATCGCGGCGGGCATCTCCCTGCCGATCTCTCCGGCGGGCAGCGCCAGCGGGTCGCCATTGCCCGCGCCTTGGTCGGCAATCCCTCCGTCATTCTTGCGGACGAACCGACCGGTAATCTGGATCAAGCTTCAGCCGAGAGCATCATGGCCTTGCTCATGGGGCTGAATCGCGAGCGGGCGGTCACGATCGTGATGGTGACGCATGATGCCAACCTGGCTGACCGCTTCTCGCGCCAGCTCCATGTGCGCGACGGTGTATTGCATGAACCCTGCCACTGCGATGAAAGACGTTGATTTCCGGTGTTCCGGTGCATGCGCGGTCCATCGCTGACGCAAACTGCGCTGCAAGCGGCCGACAGCCTGCGCCAAATGGGTCGCAGGGCCTTGTTGGCTTTGCTCGGCATCATGGTCGGCAGCACCGCCATCATCGCGCTCCTGAACATCGGGCATAGCGCCGCCGAACAGGTGATGCGCATGTTCAAGGACATGGGTACGGACATCCTGGTGGTGACTTTCCCTGTGACGGGCGCCAAGCCGCGCGCGCTGCCCCGCGCGTTGGATGCCGGCGCGTTGGCGCAAGCCGTGCCGGGCATCCGCCATGCGGCGCCCCTGTCGGTCTACAACGTGCCGCTGCGTTTCCCGGGACGTACGATGGTTCCCAGGATCGTAGGCACGACGCCGGATCTTGCCGCCGCGATGAATCTGCGCATGGATCGCGGCCGTTTCCTGTCGCCGTTCGATCGTCATGCCACGTTTGCCGTCGTCGGTGCGGAAATCGCGCGTGAACTGGGCAGTCCGGCGCATCCGCTCGCCCTGGGGGCCTCGCTGCAAATTGGCGGCTACTTCTATCAGGTCATCGGCGTCACGCGCAGCATGAAGGGGAATCCGCTGATTCCGGTCGATGCGGACCGATCGGTGATCGTTCCCGTTGAAGGGCTGCACCGATTGTTTCCCAAGCCTGAACTCGGCGCCATCCTGGCCAGGGCGACGCCTATGGCCGACCTTGTGGAAACGGCCAGCGCGCTGCGCGAGTATGTCGGCACGCAGGTGCCCGGCAGGGAGGTCCAGGTGGATATTCCCCGGCAATTGATCGATGGTCTCGAGCGCCAGTCCCGAACCTTCTCATATCTGCTCGCGGGACTGGGCGCGATCTCATTGCTGGTGGGCGGCGTGGGCGTGATGAACGTGATGCTGATGAGTGTCTCCGAAAGGCGGCGCGAGATCGGCGTTCGCCTGGCGCTCGGGGCGACCCGGCGCGACATCCGCCTGTTGTTCCTCGCCGAGGCGGGCCTGTTGGCCATGGTGGGCGCGGCGCTGGGCGCAGTGTTCGGCGTTGGCGCGGCCTACGCTTTTGCGCGCTACTCCGGTTGGGATTTCGTGCTGGCGCCCGCATCCTTGCCCTTGGGGATGGGCACGGCGCTGCTGACGGGCTTGTTCTTCGGTTGGTATCCGGCCGTCGCGGCTTCGCGGCTGGAACCTGTCCAGGCCTTGCGCGATGCGTAGTGCGGCGCGAATGCTCATCGTGGCGCTTGGGTTGGCGGCGCTGTCACCCGTGGCACGCGCGGGTGATGAGCCGTTGCCGTCTCGCCCGACCATGCCGTATCAGGCGCCGGCCGTGGTGGGCCAGGGCGTCGTCGATCTGACCTTGACCGATGCCGTCTTTCTCGGCTTGCGCGCCAATCGCGGCATACGCAGCGCCTACCTGACCCGCGTGGCGCAGAAGTTCGACCTGCGCGTGGCCGAGGATTTCTTTTCGCCCAAGCTTCTCGTTACCGGGCAGATCACCGGCAACCGCAATCAGGACGATCGTTCGCGGCAGGGGGTGCTTTCGCCCGCGGCGACGATGGTGGGGGAATTCGGCACGCGTTTCAGCCTGGGTTGGACCAGCCAATTGAGCAAGGCCAACCGGGCGGGAGGGTTCCGCGACGACGGCGTCACGCTCGCGATCATCCAACCCTTGCTGCGCGGCGCGGGCCGCGAGGTGGCAACCGCGCCCTTGCGCATGGCGCGCTTGATCGAGCAAAGCAATCGGCTGACTTTGCAGGATTCGGTTTCCCAGACCGTTACGCAGATCGTCCAGGCCTACTGGCAATTGATGCGGGCGCAAGAGCAAGTCACCATTGCCAAGGCGGCATTGCAGCGTTCCCAAGCGCTTCTGGAGATCAACCAGGCGCTGATCGCCGCCGGACGCATGGCGCGGGTCGACCTGGTGCAGACGGAGGCCGATGTGGCCGCCCAGGAGTTCAATGTCGAGAATGCCGATAACGATCTCAACGCCAGCCGATTGATGTTGCTGCAACTGCTGGCCCTGGATCTGCGCAGCCGGATCCGGGCCAGCGACACGCCCGGGAAAATGCCCTCGACGCTCAGCGTGCAGGATGCCCAGCGCATCGCGTTGATGCACCAACCGCGGTATTTGCAGCAGGTGATCGCCCGGGAACAGGCCGATATCAATCTTGCGGTCGCGCGCGACAACCGCCTGTGGGATGTTTCCCTGATGGGCGGCGCCAGCCAGGGGCGAACGAGGCGGTCGAGCCGTGCGGACGCGGTGTCCGATCGCCATTGGGACGGGTATGTGGGTGTCCAGGTCCAGATACCGATCGGCGACCTGAGCGCACGACAGGCTGCCGTCCATGCAAAAGCCGACGCGGACAACCAGGCGCTGCTGCTCGAAGACGCCGAACAGCAGTTGGTGCTGGACGTGAATAACGCGGTGCGGGAACTGGCCTCTCGATGGCGCCAGTACGAAATCGCGGGACGCGTTCGCGATCTTTCACGCAAGAAGCTCGAGATCGAACGTCAGAAACTGCAGGCAGGACGATCGAGCAATTTTCAGGTGCTGGCCTTTGAAACCGATCTACGCGGGGCGGAGAACGCCCGACTCAATGCCTTGATCGGCTATCTGGATGCACAGGCGCAGTTGGACCTGAAGCTTGGCATGACATTGCAAAGTTGGGGTATCTCGCTGAATGACTAAGCGCTTTGCCTATAAATCCGGCCTGATGGCAGCGGGCGTGGCCCTGCTTGCCGTCGCGGCGATCGCCTTTGCATGGCATCGGCCGCCTGGCGGCAGGGCGCAAGATAAACCCTCGCCCTGGACATTGGTTTCGCCACGGCCGGTCGAGATTCGTCTGGGCGTGGCGGGAAAGATCGTTTCGGCGCAGATCGTCACAATCACAGCGCCCTTCGATGGCAATATCAAGTCGCTTGAGGTGTCGGAAGGGCAGCGGGTGGAGGCGGGCCAGCGCCTGCTCGAGATGGATGTGACCGAACTCGACATACAGCGACGCCAGGCGCTGAGCGAACAGATCAAGGCGCGCAAGCTCCTGAGCGACATCGACCACTGGGAGTCTGGCCCTGACGTCGCCCGCGCTCGTCAAACCCTGTCGAGCGCGCGTCTCAGTCTGAGCGACACGCATCAGAAGCTGGTTGAGACCAGGCAGCTCTATGAGCGCGGAATCGTGCCCCGCATGGAGCTGGATGCGTTGATCCAGCAGGAAAAGATGCAATCCCTGTCGGTGGCCTCGGCAGAGGCGGAACTCGCCGACGCCCGGGAGCGCGGCAAGGGGCAAGCGCGGCAACTCGCGGAAATGGAGGTGGCCAATGCCACGGCCCGGCTCAATGCGCTGGCCGATGAGGCCTCCGGCGTGGTGGTGGCGCCGTTTTCGGGTGTCGTGATCCGGGTCCCGGGCAACGGCGATGGCAGGCGGGACGCCGTCGGAGAGCCATTGTTGGCGGGCGCCAAGGTTGGGCAGGGCCAGGGGCTGTTGGCCATTGCCAACGTCGCGCGGGTCCATGTCGTGGCCAAGGTCGACGAGACGGATCTGAATCGGCTGCGTCCAGGCCAGCCGGTGGAAATACGTGGCGAAGGATTCAGGGACCTGGCGCTTTCCGGCGAATTGGAATCGATCGGGGTGCAGGGACTCGAGGGAGACTCGCAGGCGGGCACGATGTATCGGGTAGTGATTGCATTGCCGCCGCTGACGGCGGCGCAACAGGCGGTGGTGCGGCTGGGAATGACGGCGAGCGCCTCGATCGTGATCTTTCATGATGAGCAGGCGATGGTGGTGCCGGCCACGGCGATTCGTACTGACGCGGGAAAGAGCCTTGTCCGGTTTCGTGAATCGGCAAGCTCCACCGAGCGGTCGATCGTGGTCTCGGCCGGGCCTGCCACGCCGGACGGGGTGGTCGTGACGGGCCTTTCACCGGGTTATGTCCGGGATGAATGGCAACCTTCGCCGTGAAAGGACCCGGGGGGATCGCCCGACGCGCGCCCATATAAAATACCCCCCATGACCGCCCCAGAAGAAAAAGCCGACATCGCCCGCCGCTTCGGCAGCCTGTCCCGCCTCTACGGCCCCGAGGCTCCCGCCCGCCTCCAGAACGCCCACATCGCCGTCGCCGGCCTGGGTGGCGTAGGCTCGTGGACGGTCGAAGCGCTGGCCCGCTGCGGGGTCGGCGCCCTGACGCTGATCGACCTGGACCACATCGCCGAATCCAACGTCAACCGGCAGATCCATGCGCTCACGGAAACCCTGGGGCAGTCCAAGGTGGATGCCATGGCCGAACGCATCCTGGCCATCAATCCCGAATGTCGCCTGACCCGTGTGGACGATTTCGTTTCTCCGGAAAACGTCGCGCAAGTGTTGCCCGGCCCCTACAGCGCCATCATCGACTGCACCGACCAGGCCGCCGCCAAGATCGCCATGATCCTGCATGCGCGGGCGCTGGGGATTCCGATGCTGCTGTGCGGCGGCGCCGGCGGCAAGACCGATCCGCTGGCGTTGCGCGCCGGCGACCTGTCGGCCGCGGTCAATGACGCCTTGCTGTCCAAGCTGCGCAACAAGCTGCGGCGCGAGCATGGGTTTCCGCGGGCGGCGGACAAGAACGGCAAGGCGCTCAAGCGCGTGCCGAAGATGGGGATTCATGCCCTGTGGTTCGATCAGCCCGCCATCCTGCCCGATGAATGGACGCGGCAGGCCGAGGCCGAGGACGATATGGGCGCCTCGGCGCAGGCCGTGGCGCCGCAGGGGTTGTCCTGTGCCGGCTATGGCTCGGTGGTCACCGTGACCGCCGCCATGGGCATGGCGGCTGCCAACGAGGCCCTGCGGCTGGCGTTGCAAGGCTAGCTGGGCGGCGACGGCCCGTCACGGAACGCCGCCGCGCCCGGGTCACAGCGCCACGAACACCACGCCGTCCTCGATCCTGACCGGGTAGGTCGCCAGGTTGTCACGCAGCGGCGAACAGAGCGCGCGGCCGTCGCGCACGTCGAAGCGGCCCTGGTGCAGCGGGCACTCGATCTCGTGGCCCGTCAGGAAGCCGTCGCACAGGCGCGCATTGCCGTGCGTACAGAGGTTGTCGGTGGCGTAGACGTTGCCTTCCACGCCGTACAGCGCGATCTCGCGGCCGCCCGCCTGCACGGCGATCACGTCTTCGTCCGGCACGTCGGCCAGCGCGATGGCCTTGATCCAGTTCGTACTCATGTCTTGGTGTCCTGGTCAGATGGGGTAGATCAGCGAATTCGGGATCAGCTCGCTGTCGAAGATGCACAGCCGCGACTCGAACTTCAGCCCGTCGGGCGTCTGCCGGATCACGTCCAGGTAGCGGCCGACGTTGTAGACCGTGGTCAGTTGGTTCGGCTTGGTGCGGAACACCGCGTAGTTGGCTTCCGATTCGATGCGGTCGCCCCGCACCGACAGCACGCGCGGGGCGCCGACCACGTGACGCTGGTAGTAGGGGTCGTGGAAGATGGTGTCGGTGGCGCCGTAGATGCGGTCCCTGAGCATGGCGCGGCTCTCGAACGACATGGTCGCCAGCGGATAGCCGCGTTCGTGGTTCTCGCGCGGCAGCACCTTGTAGACGCAGTCCTCCAGGAAGAAGTCGGGCCATTGCTCCCACTGTTCGGCGTCGAGCGCGGCGGCGTAGTCGGCGTACAGCCGGGTCAACTGGTAGTAGAGGGGGAAGTCCAGCATGTTCACGCCTCCGCTTCCATCACGCGGCGCCAGTAGGCGTACATGCCGCGGATCAGGGTTTCGGTCACCATGTGGTCGGTGTTCTCGGCGGTCTTGCCGCCCAATTCGGCCACGCTGCGGTGCCAGGGCTTCTGCGCGAAGCCGGATTGCGAGAACTCGATCACTTCGCCATCGTCCGCCGAGACGAAGCCGGCCGGGCCGAACAGGTTGGCCTGGCGCAGGCGGCGCTGTGTCATCTCGGGGGTGTCGTCGGCGAAGCCGAAGTGGGTCCAGACGAAGTCGAAGGCGTCGTGGCCGACCGGCTGGATGTGGCGCGTGGACAGCGAGTTGACCTGCTGCTGGATGATGACGCTGGGGAACAGCGTCATCAGCACGGCGGTGGGGCCGTTCCACCAGGGTTCCGGCACGATGTCCAGGAAGCGGTCGTCGTTCAGCGTCATCTGTTCCTTGAAGCTGGACACGCCGCTGGTGACGCTGCCCTTGCCGCCCTGGCCGCGGGTCGAGATCATGGCTGCGTGGCGGAAGTGGCGGTCCATCTTCAGTTCGGAGCGGTTGTCGGCGCGCCACAGGCCGAAGGTGACGAACCAGGTGTGCAGCAGGCCGGGGTGGTAAGGGTCCTTGATGTTCTCCTGCATCAGCTTCCAGTTGCCCGGGATGCGCTGGCGGCTGTAGCCGTGGATGACCAGTTGGCGGCCGTCGAAGACGCGGTCGAAGTAGTGCAGGATGTCCGGGCCCAGGTAGTCTTCCAGCGGCTCGACGTCGTGGTCGAACGAGGCGAACACCACGCCGTTGCGGCAGGCCACGGCCAGCTTGGTCAGGCCGTGCTCTTCCGGCTTGAAGTCGGGCGGCATGCCGCCGTTGACGCGGCCGTCCTGCTTGACGCCGCGGCGGAACGGCACGCCGATCAGGTTGCCCTGCAGGTCGTAGTTCCACTGGTGGTAGGGACAGACGAACTCGCTGCGGTTGCCGGAGCGTTCGCGGCAGAACTGCACGCCGCGGTGGGCGCAGACGTTCTCCACCACGCGCACCTGGCCGTCGTTGTCGCGCAGCAGGATGACGGAGCGCTCGCCCACGGCGGTGCGCTTGAAGTCGCCGGGATTGGGGATTTCCGCTTCCAGGCCGACGTAGCTCCAGTGGCCGCGATAGAAGAAACGCTCCAGCTCGCGCTGGTGCAGGGCGGCGTCGGTGTAGACGCCGAAGGGAATGCGGTGGCTGCCGTCGCCCTGCCAGGGGGGCATGAACGACAGCGGCTGTTCGGGGGCGGCGCTGGCGGGGCAGGCAGAGTTCGCGCGGGCGCCGGGGATCGTGTCCGTCGCGGTATCCAGGGGAGTGTTCATCGGCGGCCTCCGGCGAGGCGGCCGTGCCTACAGGGCGTGACGCGGGGATGGCGCATGGTTGTCTCCTTCATCCATCGGAGCCGGCGCGACATGGGCGCAGGCGTTTGTTGCATCATCGGCCAGGGTGTGAAATAAATAAATAGAATCTGGATGATGACAACAATCACCAAAATAAATATTGGTGGAGACAAGCATGAACCTGCAAGACATGGACCTGAACCTGCTGGTCGTGTTCAACGAGCTGTGCAAGCACGGCCGGGTGTCGGCGGTGGCGCAGAACCTGGGCATTTCGCAGCCGGGGGTCAGCAACGCGCTGGGGCGGTTGCGCAAACTGCTGGGCGACGAGCTGTTTCTGCGCACCTCGCGCGGCATGGTGCCCACGCCCTATGCCGAGGCGCTGGCGCAGCCGATCGCCGATGCGCTGGCGGCGCTGCACGGCACGCTCAACGCGCGCGCCAGCTTCGATCCGGCGCGCAGCGAGCGCGCCTTCGTCATCGGCGTCAACGACGTCGGCGAGACCTACTTCCTGCCGCGCCTGATGCGGGCGCTGGACGACGCCGCTCCCGGCGTCACCATCCGCACCGTGCGCACCACTTCGATCGACGTGAAGGACGAGATGGAGCGCGGCCGCATCGACCTGGCGATGGGTTTCCTGCCGGGCCTGAAGCACGGCTTCTTCCAGCGCCGGCTGTTCCGCCAGCCCTATGTGTGCATCTTCCGCGAGGACCATCCGCTGGCGCGCACCGGCGTGTCGGCGCGGCAGTTCCGCGCCGCCGAGCATGTCGCCATCGTGTCCGAAGGCACCGGCCACGGGGTGGTGGACCAGGTGATCGAGCAGGCCGGCATCCGCCGGCGCCTGCGGCTGACGGTGCCGCACTTCATGGCGGTGGGGCCGGTGCTGCAGGCCACCGACATGATCGCGGTGGTGCCGCGGCGCTTCGCCGATTGCGCCTGCAAGCCGTTCGGCCTGGCCACCGCGCCCTGTCCGGTGAAGATCCCGGAGTCCGTCATCAATGTGTTCTGGCACGCCCGCAACCATCGCGAGCCGGCCAACCAGTGGCTGCGGCAGGTGGTGGTGGAGCAGTTCGCGGATTAGGGGGGCGCGTACTCACCGCCCGGCGCGCCGGGGTTCAGGTTTCGCGCAGCGTGACCGTGAACCAGCCGCGCAGGGCGTTGGACAGCCGGATTTCGTCGGCCGCGTGCAGGTCGGCCAGGGTCAGCACGCGTTCGCTGACGTTGCCGGTGTCCAGCAGTTCGGCGCGCTGCACGCCGGGCAGGCAGCCGCTGTCGACCGGCGGCGTATACCAGTCGCCATCCAGGCGCAGGTAGACGTTGCTGCGGCTGCCTTCGCACAGCTCGCCGCGTTCGTTCAGGTAGACCAGGTCGAAGATGTGCGGATGGGCCGGCAGCCATTCGATGGTCTTGGTGTACCAGGGCCGGTAGGTGGTCTTGTAGCGCAGCAGCGGTTCGGAGGAGCGCAGCGCCTCGGGCGCCAGCATGATTTCCTGCGCCGCCGGCAACGGCGGCAGCATGGCGGTCTGGATGTGGCGGCTGCCATCGCGCGCCACCAACAGGCGCAGGCGGTGCGCGCCGGGGGTGTTCAGGCTGAGCGCGGCGATCATGATGTCGCTTTGCACCGCATTGCCGCCCCAGGTGTAGCCCAGCGCCTTGCAGGAATGCTCCAGGCGGTGCAGGTGGCGCGCCAGCAGCGGCACGCGGCGCTCGGCGTCGACCAGGATGGTCTCGATCAGTTCGGGTTGCATGCGGGCTCCTGGTAAACGGCGGGCGAAGGAGGGCGGGGCCGGGGTCTATCCTACCCCGTGGACACGGATTGCGCACTCAGGCGCGCAGGATGCGGGCTTTCCAGTGGCATTCCTGCCATTCCTCGGCCGGATCGGAGTCGTGCACGATGCCGCCGCCGACGCTGTAGACGCCATGGCCGGCCGCATCCAGCACCAGCGTGCGGATCGCCACGTTGAGCGAGAAGTCGCCGTCCGGCGCCAGCCAGCCGATGCTGCCGCAATACAGACCGCGCGGCGCGGCCTCCATTTGCCGGATGCGGCGCATGGCGGCGACCTTGGGCGCGCCGGTGATGGAGCCGCACGGGAACAGCGCGCGCAGCACGTCCTCGAGCGTGGCGCGCGGCGCCTGCGCGGACACGGTCGAGGTCATGGTCCAGACGGTGGGATAGCGTTCCAGCGAGAACAGCGCCTCGACCTTGACCGAGCCGGGCTCGGCCAGCCGGCCCAGGTCGTTGCGCAGCAGGTCGACGATCATCAGGTTCTCGGCGCGGTTCTTGTCGCTGGCCAGCAGCGCCTGGCCCAGGCGCTGGTCCTCGGCCGGGTCGGGGTGGCGCGGCGCGGTGCCCTTCATCGGCCGGGTGGTCAATCGTGCGCCGTGGCGGGTCACGAACAGCTCTGGCGAGAACGACAGCACCGTGCGCGCGCCGTCCTCGATATAGGCGCCGTGCGCCACCGGATTGCGCGCGGCGATGCGGCGATACAGCGTGGCCGCGTCGCCCTGGTATTGCACGTCGAGCGGCTGGGTGTAGTTGACCTGGTACAGCTCGCCGGCGCCGATCAGCGCGCGGATGGCCTCGATCTGGCGCACGTAGCCGGCCTCGGTCATGCGCGGCGCGGGGATGCTGAGGGCGGCCGGGGGGCTGTCGGCCGCCGGCGGGTCCCACGGCGTTTCGTCGATCTGGCGCTCGAACACCAATGCCGTCAGGCGCGCCCGGCCGTCATCATGCGGCGGCGTCCAGGGACCGGCGGGCGCGGGCCGGGTGGCTTCGGGCAACAACCATTCGCCCAGTTCGTAGTCCAACAGCAGCGCGACCCAGTGGCCGCGCTGGCGCGCCGCGTCGATGGCGGCCAGCGCGGGGCCGACCTCGGCCGCCGCGCGCGCCTCGATGCGGGCCAGGAAGCCGTCCAGCCGCAGCGCGCGGCCGGCCAGCCGGTCTTCAAAACGACAATGCATGACTCTCTTTACTGTTGCGCCAGGAACTCCGTCAGCACCCGGCCCGTGTGGGAGTGGTCGCGCAAGGTCATGACGTGTTCAGGCGACCCCTGCGCCACCAGCTTGCCGCCGCCGGTGCCGCCTTCGGGGCCCAGGTCCAGCAGCCAGTCGGCCTCGGCGATGACGTCGAGATTATGCTCGATCACCACCACCGTGTTGCCGGCTTCCACCAGGCGGTGCAGCACGTGGATCAGCTTTTCCACGTCGGCCATCGACAGGCCCACGGTCGGCTCGTCCAGCACGTACAGCGTGTGCGGGATGCGCGAGGCGCGGCCGGTCTTGATCAGGCCGTCGGTCAGGCGGGCCTTGGACAGCTCGGTCACCAGCTTGATGCGCTGCGCCTCGCCGCCGGATAGCGTCGGCGACGGCTGGCCCAGCGTCAGGTAGCCCAGGCCGACGTCCTGCATCAGCTGCAGCGGCCGATGGATCTTGGGGTGCGCGGCGAAGTATTCGATCGCGTCATCGACTTCCATGGCCAGCAGTTCGCCGGCGTTCTTGCCGCGCATCTGCACGCTCAGCGTGTCGCTGTTGAAGCGCGCGCCGTTGCAGGCGTCGCACGGCACCTTCACGTCGGGCAGGAAGTTCATTTCGATGGTGCGCATGCCCTGGCCTTCGCAGATCGGGCAGCGGCCGTCGCCGGTATTGAACGAGAAGCGCGCCGAGGTCCAGCCGCGCATGCGCGCTTCGCGCGTGTCGGCGAACTGCTTGCGCACGTCGTCCCAGAAACCGACGTAGGTGGCCGGGCACGAGCGCGGCGTCTTGCCGATCGGGGTCTGGTCCACTTCCAACACGCGGTCGATCGCTTCCCAGCCCTTGATGCTTTCGCAGCCGGCCCAGCCGGGCGCCTTGCCCTGCGAGACGGCCTGCATCAGGTTGTCCAGCAGCACTTCGCGCGCCAGGGTCGATTTGCCGGAGCCGGACACGCCGGTGACCACGCTCAGGCGGCCGACCGGGATCTTGGCGTCGACGCTGCGCAGGTTGTGCAGGCGCGCGCCCTTGATCTCGATCATGGGGGTGTCGGCCTCGACCGGGCGGCGGCCCTGCAGCGGGTGCTGCAAGGGCTTGGCCAGGTAGCGGCCGGTGACGGATTCGGGCGCGTCGATCAGGTCCTGCGCGCTGCCCTGCGCCACCACGCGGCCGCCGCGGATGCCGGCGCCGGGGCCGATGTCGATGATGTGCGAGGCGCGGCGGATGGTGTCGTCATCGTGCTCGACCACCACCAGCGTGTTGCCGTTGCCTTCCAGGCGCGCCAGCGCGTCCAGCAGGATGCGGTTGTCGCGCGGGTGCAGGCCGATGGTGGGCTCGTCCAGCACGTAGCAGACGCCCTGCAGGTTCGAACCCAACTGCGCCGCCAGCCGGATGCGCTGCGCCTCGCCGCCCGACAGGGTGGGGGCGGCGCGGTCCAGCGCCAGGTAGTTCAGGCCGACTTCCTGCATGAAGTTCAGGCGCCCGCGGATCTCGGTGAGGATGTCGCGGGCGATCTCGCCTTCGCGGCCGCGCGCCACCAACCCGGTGAAGAAGGTGTGCGCGTCCGACACCGGCAGCGAGGCCAGCTCGGCGATCGACTTGTCGCGCCAGCGCACGGCGCGCGCGACTCGGTTCAGGCGCTGGCCGTCGCACTGCGTGCAGACCTTGGCCTCGCCTTCGTACCAGGCGTTCCAGGCGGTTTCCTCGCCGGTCTGCTCTTCGTCGAAGCCCTGCAGTTGCAGGCCGGTGCCGAAGCAGCCGGTGCACCAGCCATGCTTGGAGTTGTACGAGAACAGGCGCGGGTCGGGCTCGGGGAAGCTGGTGCCGCACGAGGGGCAGGCGCGCTTGACCGAGAAATGCTGCTGCTGCAGTTCGCTGTTCAGCGCCTCGTGCAGCTTGTCCACCGGCCACACCACCGACATCACGCCCTGGCCGTTTTCCAGCGCGCTCTTGACCGCGGCGCGCAGGTCAGCCTCGTTGGCCGGGTCGACCACCACGTCGGCCACCGGCAGTTCGATGGTGTGTTCCTTGTAGCGGTCCAGGCGCGGCCACGGCGCCACCGGGATGAATTCGCCGTCGACCCGCAGGTGGGTGTGGCCCTTGGAGCCGGCCCACTTGGCCAGGTCGGTGTAGTAGCCCTTGCGCGCGGTGACCAGCGGCGCCAGCAGGCCGATGTGCTCGCCCTTGCGCTCGCGCAGCAGGCGCGCCACGATCTGGTCGGTGTTCTGCGGCTCCACCGCGACGTTGCAGTCCGGGCAGTATTGCGTGCCCAGCTTCACGTACAGCAGGCGCAGGAAGTGGTGGATCTCGGTCATCGTGGCCACGGTCGACTTGCGGCCGCCGCGGCTGGTGCGCTGTTCGATGGCCACGGTCGGCGGGATGCCGAAGATGGCGTCCACATCCGGCTTGCCGGCAGGCTGCACGATGGCGCGGGCGTAGGCGTTGAGCGATTCGAGATAGCGGCGCTGGCCTTCGTTGAACAGGATGTCGAAGGCCAGGGTCGACTTGCCCGAGCCGGACACGCCGGTGATCACGGTGAACTTATCGCGCGGGATCTCGACGCTGACGTTCTTAAGGTTGTGTTCGCGCGCGTTGCGGATCTCGATCGCCATGTTGTCCTGGCGGCGCTTGCGCATGACGGATTGCAGCGGCGTGCCTTCGCCGGCGCCATAGGCGGCAGTCGGCTCGGCGATGCGGGCCGTCAGGCCGGCCTGCTCGGCTTCCTGCGCGTCGATGTCGCTGCTGACCACCACGTCGGCTGGCAGGATGCTGACTTCGTAGTCGCGCAGCGCCGCGCCGGTGTGCGAGGCGGGGTTGGCCATCAGGTCCTGCGGCGTGCCGACGCCGATCACCAGGCCGCCGGCGTCGCCGCCTTCGGGGCCCAGGTCGATCAGCCAGTCGGCCGCGCGGATCACGTCCAGGTTGTGCTCGATGACCAGCAGCGTGTGGCCCGCGGCCAGCAGCTTGCGGAAGGCGCGCATCAGGCGCGCGACGTCATCGAAGTGCAGGCCGGTGGTGGGTTCGTCGAACAGGAACAGGCTGCCCTTCTTGGCGACTTTGGCGGTGGAGATGCCGCTGCGCGCCGCTTCGGCCAGGTGACCGGCCAGCTTCAGGCGCTGCGCCTCGCCGCCCGACAGGGTCGGCACCGGCTGGCCCAGCCGCACGTATTCCAGGCCGACGTCGGCCAGCGGCGCCAGGCCCGTCTGCACGTCGCGCAGGCCCTTGAAGAACTCCAGCGCCTCGCTCACGGTCATTTCCAGCACCTCGTCGATCGAGGCGCTCTTGCCCAGGTGCTCGACGCGCACTTCCAGCACTTCGGGGCGGAAGCGCTTGCCGTCGCAATCGGGGCAGCGCAGGTAGACGTCGGACAGGAACTGCATCTCGACGTGTTCGAAGCCGGTGCCGCCGCAGGTGGGGCAGCGGCCGTCGCCGCCGTTGAAGCTGAAGGTGCCGGCGGTGTAGGCGCGTTCACGCGCCAGCGGCGCCTGCGCGAACAGCTTGCGGATCGCGTCGAACGCGCCCACGTAACTGGCCGGGTTGGAACGCGCGGTCTTGCCGATGGGGGTCTGGTCGACCATGACGACGTCGGCGATCTGCTCGACGCCCAGCAGGCGCTCGAAGGCGCCCGGCGCT
Source organism: Achromobacter dolens (assembly GCF_902859745.1). Classification (GTDB taxonomy): domain Bacteria; phylum Pseudomonadota; class Gammaproteobacteria; order Burkholderiales; family Burkholderiaceae_B; genus Achromobacter; species Achromobacter dolens. The sequence goes on from NZ_CADIJW010000001.1 coordinate 200,752, forward strand.
TCCGACGGCTTGCCCTTCTGCTTGAGCAGGGCGGGGAACAGCACGTCCTGCACCAGCGTCGACTTGCCCGAGCCGGACACGCCGGTGACGCACACCAGTCGGCCCAGCGGCAGCTCGACCGAGACATTCTTGAGGTTGTGCGCGCTGACGCCTTCGAGCAGCAGGCGCGGCGTGTTGGCCGCCACCGGCATGGGGCGCGGCGCTTCGACGCGCTGGCGTCCGCCGAGATAGTCGCCGGTCAGCGTGCGGGCCGCGCGCAACTGCGCCGGCGTGCCGTCGAACACGATCTGGCCGCCGCGTTCGCCGGGGCCGGGGCCAATGTCGATGATGCGGTCGGCGGCCACCATGACCTGCGGGTCGTGCTCCACCACCACCAGCGTGTTGCCGGCGTTGCGCAGCCGGTGCATGACCTCGACCACGCGGTGCATGTCGCGCGGGTGCAGGCCGATGGACGGCTCGTCCAGCACGAACAGCGTGTTCACCAGCGAGGTGCCGAGCGCCGTGGTCAGATTGATGCGCTGCACTTCGCCGCCTGACAGCGTGCGGCTCTGGCGGTCCAGCGTCAGGTAGCCCAGGCCGACGTCGCACAGGAACTTCAGGCGCGCGCGCACCTCGGTCATGAGCAGGTCGGTGGCGGCGTCGAGCGCGCCTTCGAACGACAGCTTGTCGAAGAACGCGCGCACCCGTTCGATGGGCAGCAGCATCACGTCATGGATCGACAGGCCGTCCAGGTTGTCGAGCTGCTCGCGGCTCCAGTTGGCGCCGACCGGCATGAAGCGCTTGTAGCGGCCGTCTTCCGGCGGCAGCACGCTGTCGGCCTCGGCCTTGGTGCCCAGGCGCCACAGCAGCGCATCGGGCTTGAGGCGCGCGCCGTTGCAGGTGGGGCAGGGGGTGTAGCTGCGGTACTTGGACAGCAGCACGCGCACGTGCATCTTGTACGACTTGGTCTCGAGCCAGTCGAAGAAACGCTGCACGCCGTACCACTGGTGCTTCCAGGCGTCGTTGCCGCCCTTCCAGTCGGGCGTGCCGTACAGCACCCAGCGCTTGTGCTCCTCGCTCATGCTCTTCCACGGCACGCCCAGCGGGATGCCGGCGCGCGGCGCGTACTTCTGCAGATCGTCCTGGCATTCCTTGTACGAGGGCGTGGTCCAGGGCTTGATGGCGCCTTCCAGCAAGGTCTTGTTCTCGTCCGGGATGACCAGGCCGAAGTCGATGCCGATCACGCGGCCGAAGCCGCGGCAGGCCTCGCAGGCGCCCAGCGGCGAGTTGAACGAGAAGCTGCTGGGCAGCGGGTCGGTGTATTCGATGTTGCAGTCGGCGCAGTGCAGGCGGTCGCTGTACTTCCAGATGTGCGCATCGGCGCCCTCGGCGTCCATGACGTACACGGCCAGATGGCCGGCGCCCATGCGCAATGCCGTATCCAGCGCTTCCATCACGCGTTCGCGTTCGGTGCCGGCGAAGCGGAAGCGATCCTGGATCACGTGCAGGATGCGGCGTTCCTCGGTGGCGGCCTTGGCCTTGCCCTTTTCCTTCTTGGCGCCCTTGGCCGGCGCGGTGGCGTTCGGCACGGCGGTTTCCTCGGCGTGCACGCGGGTGTAGCCCTGCTGCTCGAGGAAGCCGCGCACTTCGTCTTCGGTGAAGTTGGCCGGCACGGCGATGGGGAAGGTCACCACCAGGCGCGGATCGCCGGCCGCGGCCGAGCGTTCGGCCAGCGAGCGGTGGATCGATTCGGGGGTGTCACGCTGCACGACCTTGCCACAGCCGCGGCAGTGCAGGCGCGCGCCGCGCGCGAACAGCAGCTTGATGTGGTCATTGAGCTCGGTCATCGTGCCGACCGTGCTGCGCGAACTGCGCACCGGATTGGTCTGGTCGATGGCGATGGCCGGCAGAATGCCCTCGATGCGGTCCACCTGCGGCTTGTCCATGCGGTCCAGAAACTGGCGCGCGTAGGGCGAGAAGGTTTCCACGTAGCGGCGCTGGCCCTCGGCGTAGAGGGTGTCGAAGGCCAGCGAACTCTTGCCGGACCCCGACACGCCGGTCACGACCACCAGTTCGCCGGTGGCGATGGTCAGGTCCAGGTTCTTGAGATTGTTCTGGCGGGCGCCAACGATGCGGATTTGGGAGCTCATGGACGGTATCGTAGCCTGAGGGAGGGGGCGGCCCCGGACGACGGCCAATGGCTGGTTCCGGGCGCGGCGATGTGGAATAATTGCCTATATCGTGAGGCATGTGTCCACAATGTGGTCAAACATGCGCGACGAAGCTGTACAAATAAACAGTATCGCAGATTCGTCTGAAATTGGCGCGGTTTGCCGAGTGCTTTCCGCGGGCGCGTTGTTAACGCAGGGCATCTACCCGAGGTGGGGGCGGTTGTGTCGGAATCCAAGGTGGCGGGCGCGGCCGCGTTCGCCAAGTTCATGACGGTGTTGCAGGCGGTGGCGGACGCGCCGCGGCCGCCCACGGCGGCGGCGCTGGCGCGCAGCAGCGGCTATCCGCGGCCGACCGTCTATCGCATCGTGGCGGCGCTGGCCGAGCAGGGCATGGTGGCCGAAGCCGACGGCGCCTATCGCCTCGGGCCGCGCCTCCTGGCCCTGGCCAGCCGCGCCTGGTCGCAGTTCGACCTGCGCGCCGCGCTGGCGGCCGACCTGCAGGCGCTGCGCGACGCCACCGGCGAGACCGTGCACCTGGCGGTGCCGGCCGGCACCGAAATGATCTATATCGACAAGCTTGAAAGTCCGGGCCCGGTGCGCATGGCCTCGCGCGTGGGCGCGGCGGTGGCGCTGCATTCGAGCGCGGTCGGCAAGGCCTACCTGGCCGCGCTGGACGAGCCGGCGCGCGAACATCTGCTGCGCGACCTGCCGCTGGAATCGCGCATGCCCGGCACCGTGGCGAGCCTGCCCGCGCTGCGCGCGGCGCTGGCCGAGACGGCGGCGCGCGGCTACGCGCTGGACAACGAGGAAAACGAGCCCGGCATCGTCTGCTATGGCGTGGCGCTGCGCGATGCCGGCGGCCAGCCGGTCGCATGCGTCAGCGTCAGCACGCTGATGTTCCGGCGCAGTGACGATCCGCAATCGGCCTATATCGAACCCCTGCTGCGGCTGCGCGATGCGGCCGCCGCCAAACTCGCCGTGCTGCCATCCGGCGGCGCCTGAACGATCCATCCCGAAAGGAATGCCATGACCGCTGCTCCCCGTGCCTCGAAACTCGACGCCTTGCTCGCCGCCCGGGTCGTGCCCGTGCTGCGCTACCAGGATGCCGCCACGGCGGCCTACGCCGCCGAGGTGGCCGTGGCCGCCGGCTGCACCACGCTGGAACTGACCTGGACCATTCCGGGCGTGACCGACCTGGTGCGCGCGCTGCGCGACAAGCACGGCCCCGCGCTGCTGCTGGGCGTGGGCACGGTGCTGGATGAAACCCAGGCGCGCGAGGCCCTGGTGGCCGGCGCCGACTTCCTGGTGTCGCCGGCACTGGCCACCGAGATCGTCGACCTGGCGCATGCCGCCGACGCCCTCTGCCTGCTGGGCGCCTTCACGCCCACCGAGGTGCTGGCCGCGCGCCGCGCTGGCGTCGATGTGGTCAAGGTGTTCCCGGCCGACACCGGCGGCCCCAAGCATCTGGCGGCGCTGAAATCGGTGTATCCGGACACGGTGTTCTGCCCCACCGGCGGCGTCACCGCCGAAAACATGGCCGCGTATTTCGCCGCCGGCGCGGGCCTGGTCGGCATCGGCAGCAACCTCTACGACAAGGCCGCCTTCGCCGCGCGCGACACCGCCGCGCTGGTGGCCCAGATCACCCGCACCCGCGAGGCCGCCCATGGCTGATTTCGATATCGTCGCGCTGGGCGAACCGCTGGTCGAACTGAACCAGACCAGCCAGGACCAGCGCCAATACTTGCAAGGCTTTGGCGGCGACACCTCCAACGCCGTCATCGCCGCCGCCCGCCAGGGCGCGCGCTGCGCCTACCTGACGCGCGTCGGCGATGACGCCTTCGGCGCGCAGTTCCTGGCCTTGTGGCGCGACGAGGGCGTGGACACCTCGGGCGTCGAGGTCGACGCCACTGCGCACACCGGCCTGTACTTCGTGCAGCACGGCCCCGACGGCCACGCCTTCAGTTACCTGCGCCGCGGCTCGGCCGCCAGCCTGATGACGCCCGCCAGCCTCGACGGCGGGCTGATCGAACGCGCCCGGTTCCTGCACGTCTCCGGCATCAGCCTGGCGATCAGCACCAGCGCCTGCGACACCGTCTTCGCCGCCATCGCCCGCGCCCGCGCGGCCGGCGTGCAGGTCAGCCTGGATTCGAACCTGCGGCTGCGCCTGTGGCCGCTGGACCGCGCCCGCGCCGTGCTGCGCGAAGCGCTGTGCCACGCCGACCTGTTCCTGCCGAGCATGGACGACATGCAGCACCTGACCGACAACGACGACCCCGAACGCACCCTCGACTGGATCCGCGACGCCGGCGCGACCGGCGTGGTGGTGCTGAAGCTGGGCAAGGACGGCTCCATCATCGACGACGGCAAGACCCGCGCGCCGGTGGCGGCATTGCGCGTGGATGCGGTGGACGCCACCGGCGCCGGCGACTGCTTCGCTGGCAGCCTGCTGGCGCGCCGCTGCCAGGGCGACGACTGGGCCGCCGCGGTGCGCTACGCCAACGTGGCGGCGGCGCTGTCGACGCTGGGCTATGGCGCGGTCGACCCGTTGCCCCGCGCCGAGCAGGTGCTGGCGAAGCTGCGGACCTGAGGCTGGGGCGTCCCGACAGCCGGCGCCAACGGCCGCCCCAAACAAAAATCCCCGCCGGTTCGCACTAGCGGGGATTTTTTCGATCGGGCCGCACGCCAGGAATCTGGCGCGGCCGGCGGGTCATTTAGACGCGCTTGATCTTTTCCAGCATCTTGAACACACCCTTGGGCGACTTGACGAACAAGCGCTTGAAGGCCTTGCCCAGGCAACGGCGTTCCAGGGTGTTGCGACGCACGCGTTTGCGTTCAGCCATGTTGATTCTCCTGTTGAATTTGCGGAAATCGAATTAGCGGGGCGAAGCCGCCTTCAAGCTTGGCTTGCGGGTGTCTTCGACCCGGCCGCACAACCGGAAACTGGGCTGGCGGGGAAATTGGGTAACTCGGCATTCTAGCCTGAAAGTGGCTAGGGCGCCAATTTGGGGGAGGCTTGCCTGGAGACCCGGGAACGAAAAAAATAGGGACGCATTTGGCTTGGTAAGCCCCCTTTCGGTCCGCTCCGTGTGCAGGATGCATCGACAGGCCAGCTAATTGGCCCCTTCGCACACGCGAGAGCGCCATCATCCCGACGCAAGACGCCGCGTAAGCCTCAAAAGGCCGCCCGCGCGGCCGGTTTGAGGCGGACCCCGCAAGATCCTCCGCTCCACTCCTGATAGTCACCAGCACGCCAAGCAAGCCGACCGCCCCAACGCCCTAGGCCAAGTCTCATCGTGAGCGCGTGGCGGGATCGGCGGGGGATGGCGGGGCGTGTAGATGCGCCCGACGGAAACCGAAGGGAGCCGAAGGCGTACGAGGTTGAGGCAGGGGTAGTCCGGAGCGAAGGCTCCGGACCGCAATCGGAGCCCCGCCATCCCCCGCCGATCCCGCCACGCGCGGCGCAAGAACCCCGCATCGTCCAGAAAAAAACGACTACTCAGCCGGCCCCAACTTAGGCCGAATGAAATCCATGAACGCCCGCGTCTTGGCCGGTTGAATACTCGACGGATACACCACGTAGATAGAAATGGGATCCACCGACCACCCCGGCAACACCCGCCGCAACGAATTGCGCTTGATGATCGGATCCAGCGCCTGGCAATGCGGCATCCGCGTGATCGCCAGATCCAGCCCCGCCAGCGTCCCCGCGATGCTCATGTTGTTTGCCGCCAGATGCCCCTTCACCGGCACCTGCTCGCTCACCCGCCCATTGTGCAGCGTCCAGTGCGAATGGGCGTCGTCGATCGTCGTGCGCAGGCATTGATGCTGCGTCAGGTCCGACGGCGTCTTCGGTTCCCCGAAACGTTCCAGATAGCGGTCCGACGCATAAAGATAGTTGTTCAGCGCCACCAGTTCCTGCACCACCGCGCCGTCGCTGCGGGGCGCCGGCGCAGCGCCATTGCCATTGCCGTGGTCGGCGTTCGTCACCGGATAGTCGCTGTTGCGGCCGAAACGCAGCACGATGTCGAACGGCGTGCCCTGGGCGTCCGACGCCGTCATCATGCTCAGGTCGAACTCGCACTCCACCTCGGGATAGCGGTCCGTGAAATCGTTGATCGTTTCCGGCAGCAGCCAGATCGCCAGACTGTAGGGCATAGACACCCGCAGATTGCCCGAGGGGCCGCCCGATAGCGCCTGCAACTGTTCGTGCGCCAGGCGGGCCTCGTCGATCAGGCCCTGGCAGCGGCTCATGTAGGCCGCGCCGGCTTCCGTCAGGTCCAGGCGGCGGGTGTTGCGGTTGATGAGGCGCAGGCCGATCGCGCGTTCCAGCTCGTTGATACGGCGCGACAGCGTCGAGGTGGGCATGTTCAGCGCCCGGGCGGCCAGGCTGAAGCTCTTGCGCTTGGCCACTTCTACAAACAGGGCGATGTCGTTGAGCTGGACGGTCGGGGCTTCCATAGGCGTTCCGGTGTGGGCCGCCCGAGTTTACGCCACTCCGGCGCGAGTCCCAACGTCGGCGCCGCGGACCAGAATCAGTCCGAGAATCCGCGCCTTGTCAGATTTGATTGCAAATTTGCATGCCATGCCATCAGTTGCCGCGGGCATATCCCCTAAACTTCAGGCGAACACACCATACCAAGACCGCAGCGGTTATCCGGAATCGCCAAGGGGCCCAGTTCGCATGATCGATACGCCGACGTTTTTCACCGTCCTGACGCCCACCTACAACCGGGCGGGGACGTTGCACAGGGTGTACGAATCCCTATCCCGCCAGACATTCCGGGATTTCGAGTGGGTGATCGTGGACGATGGCTCCACCGACAATACCCACGAAGCCGTGCTCGACTGGCAGCAGCGGGCCCGTTTCCCCATTCGCTACATCTGGCAGAACAACCAGCATAAGAAAACCGCCTTCAACCGGGGCGTGCGCGAGGCGCATGGCCAGTTGATCGTGGCGCTCGACAGCGACGACGAGATGCCGCCCGAGGCGCTGGCGACGTTCAAGGCGGCGTGGGAGGCCATCCCGCCGGCGCGGCGCGATTCCTACGTGGCGGTGACCGGCCTGTGCGCCCGGCCCGACGGCAGCATCGTGGGCGACCGCTATCCGCAGGACGTGTTCGACAGCACGGCGGTGGACGTGTATTTCCGCTACCGCATCAAGGGCGAGAAATTCGGTTGCATGCGCACCGACGTCCTCAAGAAGTATCCGTTTCCGGAAAACGTGGCGGGGTTCGTGCCCGAGAGCCTGGTGTGGTGGGCGATCGCGCGGGCCGGTTACCTCAGCCGCTTCATCAATCAAGTGGTGCGCACCTACCACGACACGCCGGGCGGCCTGAGCCAGAGCACGACGTCGGTGGCCAACAACGCCCAGGGCCTGTACCTGCTGGCCTGGGACATGCTGCAGCACCACCTGGAATTCTTCCGCTTTCGGCCGCGCGAATTCATCATGGCCGCGGCCCGTTATACGCGCTTCCGGCTGCATCTGAAGCACTCCGGCGTGCCCACGGCGCTGCAGGCCTATCGCCTGACAAACCCATGGGCACGCCTGATGGTGGGCGTGATGTGGCCGTTGGGCTATGCGCTGTACCGCCGCGACCGGCGGCGCGGCGTGGCATGAGGGGCGGCCGGGCGTTCACCCGGGCCGCCATGCGAGGCTATGCCGGGGTTGACGCGGCGTGGCCGAGGCCCAGGTAGACCTCGACCACGCGCGGGTCTTCGGCGACCTGCGCGGCGGGGCCTTCCAACGTGAGGCTGCCGGTTTCCAGCACGTAGGCGTAATCGGCCACCTGCAGCGCGGCGCGCGCGTTCTGTTCGATCAGCAGGATCGACACGCCCATGCCGCGCAACTGCTCGACGATGCGGAACACCTCGCGCACGATACGCGGCGCCAGGCCCAGGCTGGGTTCGTCCAGCATCAACAGGCGCGGCTTGGCCATCAGCGCGCGGCCCACCGCCAGCATCTGGCGTTCGCCGCCGGACAGCGTGCCCGACAACTGCGCGCGGCGTTCGCGCAGGCGCGGGAACAGGTCGTAGACCTCGGCCAGCGTCTGGTCCTGGTCGCGCAGGCCGCGGCGGAAGCGGTCGAAGCCGCCCAGCATCAGGTTGTCTTCCACCGACATCTCGGCGAACAGCTCGCGTTTCTCCGGCACCAGGTTCATGCCGGCCGCCACCATTTCCTCGATCTCGGCGTGTTCCTGGCGCTTGCCGCCGAACACGATTTCGCCGCGCGAGGGCAGCACGCCCATGATGGCCGACAGCAGGGTGGTCTTGCCGGCGCCGTTGGGGCCGATGACGGTGACGATCTTGCCCTCGTCCACCGACAGGCTGACGCCCGAGACGGCCTCGACCTTGTCGTAGGCCACGCGCAGGTCGCGCACTTCCAGCAGTTTCGCGCTCATCATTCCACTCCGCCCAGATAGGCTTCCAGCACCGCGGGGTTGTGCTGGATCTCCGCCGGCAGGCCCTCGGCGATCTTCTCGCCGAAGTCCATCACCACCACGCGATCGACCAGGCCCATCACGAAATCCATGTCGTGCTCGACCAGCAGGATCGCCATGCCCTCGGCCCGCAGCTTTTTCAGCAACTCGGCCAGTTCGCATTTTTCCTGGTAGCGCAGGCCGGCGGCCGGTTCGTCCAGCAGCAGGATGCAGGGATCCGACGCCAGCGCCCGCGCGATCTCCAGGATGCGCTGCTGGCCCAGCGCCAGCGAGCCGGCCTCGTCGTGCAGGTGTTTGCCCAGGCCGACGCGCTCTACCTGGCGCGCGGCCTCGGCCAGCAGGCGGGCCTCCTCGGCGCGGTCCAGGCGCCAGGCCGCCGGCAGCACGCCGCGATGGCCGCGCAGGTGGGCGCCGATGGCGACGTTCTCCAGCACGCTCATGCGGCCCAGCAGCCGCACGTGCTGGAAGGTGCGCGACAGGCCCAGGCGGGCGATGCGGCGCGCGCCGGCGCCGGCCACTGGCTGGCCCAGCAGCGTGACCTGGCCGGAGGTGGGCGTGTCCACGCCCGAGATCTGGTTGAACATGGTGCTCTTGCCGGCGCCGTTGGGGCCGATCAGCGCCAGGATCTCGCCGGCGCGGATCTCCAGGTTCATGGCGTTGTTGGCGACCAGGCCGCCGAACTTGCGGGTCACGTCGACCGCTTTCAGCACCACTTCGCCGCGCGGCGGCATGGGCTTGCGCGGCAGCGGCTCGGCCTGGCTGTCGATCTGGCGCTGGCGCTTGCGCACCGGCACGCAGCGCGCCAGCACCGGCCACAGGCCGCCGCGGAAGCGGTGCAGCAGCAGCACCATGCCGAAGCCGAACACGATCACCTCGAAGTTGCCGGTCTGGCCCAGCAGCTTGGGCAGCCAGTCCTGCAGCCATTGCTTGAGCACCGTGAACACGCCCGCCCCGACCAGCGCGCCCCACACCTGGCCGGCGCCGCCGATGACGGTCATGAACAGGTACTCGATGCCCATCTGCAGGCCGAACGGATTCGGATTGACGAAACGCTGCATGTGCGCGTACAGCCAGCCCGAGGCGCAGGCCTGCAACGCCGCGATGATGAAGATCACCATGCGCGAGCGGGCCGTGTCCACGCCCATCGATTCGGCCATGACGCGGCCGCCCTTGAGGGCGCGGATGGCGCGGCCCTCGCGCGAGTCGAGCAGGTTGCTGGTCGACCACATGGCCACCAGCAGGAAGGCCCAGATCAGGTAGTAGATCTCATCGCCCTGCGTCAGCGCCCAGCCGAACAGGTGGATGGCCGGCACGTCGGGGATGCCGGTGTGGCCGCCCAGGCCCTCGACCGAGCCGAAGGCGAAGTACAGCGACAGGCCCCAGGCGATGGTGCCCAGCGGCAGGAAGTGGCCGGACAGCTTGAGCGTGATGGCGCCCAGCAGGTAGGCCACCACCAGGGTCAGCAGCAGGCCTGCCAGCAGCGTCAGCCAGGGCGAGGCGCCCAACCACGCCAGCCAGGCGGGCAGGGCGTCGGCGCGGGTGGTGAGCAGCGCGGTGGTGTAGGCGCCGACGCCGACGAAGGCCGCCTGGCCGAAGCTGGTCAGGCCGCCCACGCCGGTCAGCAGCACCAGCCCCAGCGCCACCATGGCGTACAGGCCGATGTAGTTCAGCAGGGTGACGTAGAACGGCGGCAACGCCAGCGGCGCGGCCGCCAGCAGCGCCAGGAACACGAGGACGAGGTGGCGCGGGGTCATTCTTCTTCTTCCTCGACGTGGTGGCTTTTCAGGGAACGCCAGAGCAGCACGGGGATGATCAGCGTGAAGACGATGATCTCCTTGTAGGCGCTGGCCCAGAACGAGGAGAAGGCCTCGATCAGGCCGACCAGCACGGCGCCGGCGGCGGCCAGCGGGTAGCTCACCAGGCCGCCGATGATGGCGCCGACGAAGCCCTTCAGGCTGACCATGAAGCCGGAATCGAAATACATGGTGGTGATGGGCGCGATCAGGATGCCCGAGACGGTGCCGATCAGCGCCGCCAGGAAAAACGTGGCCTTGCCGGCGAACACCGGCGAAATGCCCATCAGGCGCGCGCCGAGCCGGTTGAAGGCGGCCGCGCGCAATGCTTTGCCGTACATCGAGCGCTCGAAGAACTGGTACAGCACCACGATCAGCAGCGCCGACACCGCCACCACCCACAGCGCCTGGCTGTTGACGTTGACCGGACCCAGCGCCAGGCTGGCGTCGCTGAACGGCGCGGTGCGCGCGCCTTCGGCGCCGAAGGCCAGCAGGCCCAGGCCCACCAGCGCCAGGTGTACGGCGATCGACACGATCAGCAGCACCAGCGTCGAGGCCGAGGCGATCGGCTGGTAGAACAGGCGATAAAGCTGCGGACCCATCGGCACCACCAGCAGCAGCGTCAGCAGCGCCTGCACGGCCATCGGCAACTGCGCCAGCGGCAGGCGGTAGAACAGCGCGGCCAGCAGCAGCGGATACACCACCTTGGCGATGATGCGCCACAGCGGCGCGCGGCGTCCCGGCCGCCTGGCGCGCGCCATCAGGTCGGCCACGGCCTCGGCCAGCGCGAACGCCAGCAGCAGCCACACCAGCAGCACCGGCTTGCCGGCCTGCAGCGCGGCCATGGTGAGCGCGCCGAAGGCGACGAACTCGCCCTGGGGGATGAACAGCACGCGGGTAACGGTAAAGACCAGCAGGATGGACAAGGCCAGCAGCGCGTAAATGGCGCCGTTGGTGATGCCATCCTGCCCGAGTATCAGGGCGATCTGAGCATTCATCGGTACTTCCGGATAAAACGGAAAATCACTGCAGCGGATTTATCCCCCCGAAGCGCTGCGCGCCTCCCCCCGGGGGGCATGCCTGCGGACCGGCAAAGCCGGCTCCGCGGCATCTCGATGGGGCAGCGTTCAAGGGGGGTTACTTGACTAGCGTCCAGTTGCCGTCCTTGACGGTGATGAGTTCGCGGCCGCGGTCGTCGAAGCCGCTGTGGTCGGCGGCGCTCATGTTGTAGACGCCCTGGGTGCCGACCAGCTCGCGGGTCTGCTCCAGCGCGTCGCGCAGCGCGCTGCGGAATTCCTTGGTGCCCGGCTTGCCGGCCTTCTCGGCCAGCGGAATGGCCTTCTCCAGCAGCAGGCCGGCGTCGTAGACGTTGGCGCCGAAGGTGGCGGGCTTGGAGCCGTTGAGCTTTTCGTAGGCGGCGATGTAGTCGCTGGCGACCTTCTTGGACGGGTTGCTGTCGGGCATTTCCGGCAGCACCAGCATCAGGCTGGCGGCCAGCACGGTGCCTTCGACCTTCTTGCCGCCGAGCTTGAGGAAGTCGGGCAGCGCGGCGCCGTGGGTCTGGTAGAACTTGCCCTTGTAGCCCTGGTCGAACAGCGTCGCCTGCGGCAGCACGCTGGCGGCGCCGGGGGCGGCCACCAGCACGGCGTCGGGCTTGGCCGCCAGGATCTTCAGCGCCTGGCCGGTGACCGAGCTGTCAAAGCGCAGGTAGCGTTCGTTGGCGGTGATCTTGATGCCCTTTTCGGCCGCCAGGCCGGAGAACACCTTGTACCAGTTCTCGCCATACGGATCGTTCAGGCCGATGAAGCCGACCGTCTTGATGCCGGTCTTGGCCATGTGGTCGACCAGCGCGCGGGCGATGATGTCATCGTTCTGGGTGGTCTTGAAGACCCACTTCTTCTGCTCGTTCATCGGCAGCACCACGGCGGCGGTGCCCACCGGCGCCAGCATCGGCACGCCGGCCTCGGCGGCGAACTGGATCACGCCCATGGCGTTGGGCGAGCCCGACGGCCCGATCAGGGCGTCCACGTTCTGTTCGGTGATGAGCTTCTTGAAGGCCGTGACCGAGTTGGTGGAATCGCTGGCGTCGTCCAGCGAGATGTATTCCACGGTCAGGTCGCCGATCTTCTTGGGCAGCAGCGGCACGGTGTTCTTTTGCGGGATGCCGACCAGCGCGGTGGGGCCGGTGGACGAGGTGACCACGCCGACCTTGACCTGGGCCAGGACGGGCAGGGAGACCAGCGTGGCCAGCACGGCGGCGGCCAGGGGGAGTTTCTTCGACAGCATGGCAAAACCTCCGGATAGGGGGCAGAGTGGGTGCGGCTGGAAAACGGAGAAAACGGATACCGCGGAAATTGCTTTTGGTTTCAACTTTCTGGCACTGCACTGTAGACGCGGTCTGCGTGCTTACCTATCCGTCAAAACCCGAAGCGGATGCGTGGGACGCCGGTCAGATGGTGATGGAACTGACGCTGGCGCCGCCGCAGACGAACAGCGTCTGGCCGGTGACGAAGCTGTTGGCCGGGTCGGCGAAGAACATCACCGCCCGCGCCACGTCGTCCGAGCGTCCCAGGCGCTTGACCGGGATGCCGTTGGCAAGCTGCTTTTCGCGTTCGCTGCCGGGTTCGATCACTTCGTAGAACATGTCGGTCTGGATCGGGCCGGGCGCCACCACGTTGACGGTGATGCCATGGGGCGCCAGTTCCAGCGACCAGGTGCGCGCCATGCCGACCATGCCGGCCTTGGTGGCGGAATAAGCGGTGCGGGTGGGCAGGCCCAGCGCGCCGCGCGAGGACATCATGACGATGCGGCCGAAATGGCGTTCCTGCATGCCGGGCAAGGCCGCCTGCACCAGGCTGATGGCCGCGCCCAGGTGGATCTGGGTCAGGCCGTGCAGTTCCTCCTGGGTCACCTGCGGCAGCAGGTTGGGCCAGATGACGCCGGCGTTGTGGATGACATGGCTGACCGGAAAGCGCGCCGCGATCTCGGCGCCGGCCTGGGCCGTAGCGTCGGCGTCCAGCAGGTCGACCTGCACGTTGTGCAGGCGCGGGTGGCTGAAGTCGGCGGCGCGGCGCGCCATCGAGATCACTTCGTAGCCGGCTTCGAGCATGCTGCGGCAGATTTCGGCGCCGATGCCGGCGCTGCCGCCGGTGACGATGGCGACGTTGGTTTGCGTCATGGTGAATCCCCCTGTGTTCTGTTGTTCTTGACGGCCGCTCAGGCGCGCGGCGCCAGCGCCAGCACCCGCAGCGGGCTGCCCGAGCCGCTGCGGATCTTGAGCGGCGCCGAGAAGATCACCGCGCCGGTGGGCGGCAGCTGGTCCAGGTTGGTCAGGCACTGCAGGCCGTAGCGGTTGTTGCCGTGCATGAAGTAGTGGCAGGGGTAGGGCGGATTCAGGTGATGGGCCTGACCGGCGTCGGTGCCCACCGATTCGGTGCCGAAGCCGTGCACGTCGCGTTCCTTGATCAACCACGGCACCACCTCGGCGTCGGGGCCGGGCGAATGGGCGCCGTCTTCCTGCATGTTCAGGTATTCGGCCGGCTTGGCGCGCTTGGACCAGTCGGTGCGCATCAGCACCCAGGAACGGGCCGGGATGCGGCCATGCTGTTCCTCCCACTTCTTGACGAAGTCGATGGTCAGCAGGAAGTCCGGGTTGTCGCGCGCCTCGGCCGAACAGTCGATGACGCAGGCGCCGGCGATGAAGGCCTCGACCGGGATGGTGTCGACGGTGTTGTCGGGTTGGTCCTTGCCGGTGACCCAGTGCACCGGCGCGTCGAAGTGGGTGCCGGTGTGCTCGGAGCACGAGAAATTGTTCCAGTACCAGGCCGGGCCGCGCTCGTCATAGCGCGAGATCTCCTCGATGCGGAACGGCCAGGCCTGGCCGAATTCCGGCGGCAGCACGATGGTCGGGAATTCCGGCGTCAGCGTCTCGGTCAGGTCCACCAGGCGGATGCGGCCCGACACCAGTTCGGTCATGAATTGGGCAAGTATGGGTTGGCTCATCTGTTGCTCCTTTGGTTTTCGTGTCGGGGCGTCAGGCGCCCAGTTCCCGTTCCAGTCCCTTGGGGTTCTCCGCCAGCCGCGCGCGGAATTCCTGTGCCACGTCGCCGACGTACACGTCCTCGACGCCATCCTTCAGCGCACGCACGATGGCGCTCGCGATGGCCGTGGGCGCCACGCGCGGGGGCGGCGTGCGCTGCTCCCATTCGTGGTCGACCGGGCCGGGGAACACGTTCACCACCCGCACGCCGGACGGCCGCATTTCGGCGCGCAGGCATTGCGCCAGCGACAGCGCGGCAGCCTTGGAGGCAGACCACATGCCGCGCGCCGGCAGGTTGAGGTGGGCGTAGATCGACAGCACGTTGACCCAGGCCGTGGCGTTGTTGACGCCGTCGGCGGCGCGGCCGCACAGCGCCGGGCCGAAGCCCTGCGCCAGCCGCATCAGGCCCAGCACATTGACGTCCAGCGCGTCGCGCGCGGTGTTGACGTCCTTGCGGCCGAGCAGGCCGCCTTCGCGTTCCAGGTCGGCGGTGTTGACCAGGATCTCGACCTTGCCGCCGATCGACGCGGCGGCGCGTTCGACCGAGTCGCTGTCGGTCACGTCCAGCGCCAGCGCCTGCACCCGTGGATCGGCCGCCAGCGCGTCGAAGCCGGCGTCGCGGCGCCAGGCCTGCGGATCGCCCAGGAACACGGTCGGGCAGCCGGCGTCGAGCAGGGCGCGCGCCACCGCCTGGCCCACCGCCGACTTGCCGTCGGTGACCAGCGCCCGGCGGAATTTTGGATCGCACGAGGTCTCGCGCAGGGTCTTGTCGTCTTCCATATTGGGCGTATTCCTTTCGGGCAGGGCGATCATCACGGCCTGGCCGCCGCGGTCGAGCTTGAGCGCCAGCCGCACGCGGGCGCCGTCGGCGCAATCCTGGTGCACGTGCGCCACCACCGGCGGGCCGGCGTCCATGCGCACCGTGCCCACCCGCCACGGCAGGCGTTCACGGAAATAGAGGTCGTTGCTGTGATGCAGCGTGGTGCTGACCAGCAGCACGCCGCTGGGATCCACCGGCCGCCACGGCAGGCGTTCCGACAGGCAATGACCGCAGACCTCGCGCGGCGGGTACTGCACGGCGCCGCAATCGGCGCAGGTCTGCAGCTCGAAGCGGCCTTCGGCGGCCGCGGCCGTCAGGCCCAGGGCGGCGCGGCTGCGGGCGCCCGGCGGCAGGGTCGGCTGGCGCGTGCGCGCCACGGGGTTCTTGCGCGGCGGCTTGGCTAGCGGCTCGGTCATGCGTCGCTCCTGGCCAGGATGGCCGCGGCGGTGCACAGCCCGCGGTCGTAGTTGATCATGCCGAAGCCGCTGACCAGGCCCAGGCGCGCGTCGGCCACCTGCGTGCCGCCGGCCGTGCCGGTCAACTGGCGCAGCGCCTCGACCATGCCGAGGTAGCCGCCGGCGGCGCCGGCCTGGCCCACCGACAACTGCCCGCCGTTGGTGTTGAAGGGGAAGCTGCCGTCGATGGTGAAGGTGTTGGCGCGCACGAATTGCGGCGCTTCGCCCTTGGCGCAGAAGCCCAGGTCTTCCATCTGCATCAGGTTGATGACCGGGTAGTCGTCGTAGGCCTGCAGGAAGTCCATGTCGGCCGGCGCCGCGTCCGCCATGCCGTAGAGTTCGTCGATGTCCATGGTCCAGCCGCCGCGGGTCTGGATCGGGTCCTCGATCCAGGCGTTGTGGCGCTCGATGGTGGACAGGATGCGGGCGTAGGGCAGGTTCAGCGCCCGCGCCCGGTCTTCGCTCATCACCAGGAAGCCGTCGGCGCCAGCGCAGGGCATGACGCAGTCGAACAGGTGGATCGGGTCGGTGATGACGCGCGCGTCCAGGTATTGCTTGAGCGTCAGCGGCTTCTTCATCAGCGCGTGCGGATAGCGCAGCGCGTTGTCGCGCTGCGCCACGCAAACCTTGCCGAAGTCCTCGCGAGTGGCGCCGGTGCTGCGCATGTAGTGCGCGGTCAGCAGCGCGAAGCTGGCGTTGGGGCCGCCCGCGCCATAGGGGTAAACCGCGTCCTGGGCGAAGCGCGAGAACTGGCTGACGGTGTTGCGGAACGAGTCGACCTGGTTGGTGTCGCCCGCGATGCAGGCGACGATGCCGGCGTCGCCCGCCTGCACCGCGCGCGCGGCGCGGCGCAGCGCGGCCACGCCGCTGGCGCCGCCCATGGGGATGTGGTCGAGCCAGCGCGGGCTCATGCCCAGGTGCTGCGTCAGGCCCACGGCGGTGTCCGGCGCCAGCGTGAAGCTGGACACGCACAGGCCGTCGACGTCGGTCTTGGCGATGCCGGCCTGGCGGATCAGCGCGCCCAGCGCGCGGCCCAGCCACCAATGCGCGGCATGGGTGGAATAGCGCTCGTACGGAATGCTGACGGGCAGGGCCGCCACCACGCCGTCGTAGCGGGCGCGCGGCGGGGTCATCGGGCCGGCTCCTGGCGCTTCTTCATCGCGGTGGTGTCGACGCAGTTCGTGCTGCCGGGCAGCGTCGGCGCCAGCGCCTTCATTTCGCCGCGCTGGATCTTGTTGGTGGTGGTGAGCGGCAGGCTGTCGACGAAGGCGACGTAGCCGGGCGCCTTGTAATAGGCCAGTTGTTGCAGGCTCCACTGCACGATGTCGCGGGCCGCGTCGGCGCGGGCGGCGGCGTCGGCGGGCGCGGTTTCCGCCACCACGCAGGCCAGCACCTCGTCGCCGCGCACCGGGTCGGGCACGGCGGCCACCGCCACGGCCTTGACCAGCGGATGCTGCAGCAGCACGCTTTCGACTTCCACGGCGGAGATGTTCTCGCCGCTGCGGCGGATCACGTTCTTCTTGCGGTCGACGAAGCGCAGCGCGCCGTCGGCCTCGCGGCGCACGATGTCGCCGGTGTGGAACCAGCCGTCCTCCCAGGCCTGCGAAGTGGCCTCGGCGTCCTTCAGGTACCCGGCGAAGAAGCCGTAACGCGGGTCATCGCCGGCATGGCGCACCAGCAGCTCGCCCGGCTCGCCGGCCGCGGCCTCGCCGCCGTGGTCGGCGACGATGCGCACCTCTACGTCGTCCTCTTCGCGGCCGAAGCAACTGCTGCCGATGTGGCGCGGCTCCTGGTTGGCGATGATGACGGCCCCGGCGCCGGTTTCGGTCATGGCCCAGGCTTCCAGCAGCGGAAAACCGAAGCGTTCCTCAAAGGGCTGGTGCAGCTTGCGGTCGACGCCCGCGCCGAAACCGAATCGGATGGCTGGCTGCCTGTCGCGCGCCGACGGTTCGGCCTTCATCAGGATCGCCGGCATCACGCCCAGGTAGTGCAGCACGGTGGCGCCGGATTCGCGCACGCTGTCCCACCAGGTCTTGGGATGAAAGCGGTCCAGTGGAATCAGGCAGCCGCCGGTCAGCACCATGGCCATGGCGGAATAAGCCATGGCGTTCATGTGCACCAGCGGCAGCGGCGTCAGCATGCGCTCCTCGCCGGGGCGCAGCTCGGCCAGGCCGCCGATGCGGGCGTACCAGCCGCCCGCGTGCAGGAAATAGCGATTCGGCAGGATGCAGCCCTTGGGACGGCCGGTGGTGCCGGACGTGTACAGCAGCGCGCACTCGGTCAGTTCATCCGGCTCGCCCGCCAGCGGCGCGGGGAAGGGCGCGGCGGGCGGGGCGTCGTCCGGCCCCATCACGCGCAGCGGCCGGCCGGCGCGCTCGGCGGCGGCCAGCAGGTCGGCGTGGCGCTCGGGCAGGGCCACCGCCAGCGCGATTTCGGAATGGCCGGTCAGGTACTCCAGTTCGGCCGCGCGCAGATCGGGGTTGATCGGCACCACCGACACGCCCAGCGCATTCAGCGCGAACCAGTGCAGGAAGAAGGCGGGGCGGTTTTCCAGCAGCAGGCCGGCGCGGTGGCCGTGGCCGTAGCCGGCGCGGGCATAGGCCGCGCGCAGCGTCTCGATGGCGGCGGCAGCCTGCGCATAGCCCAGTTCGCCGGCGCCGATGCCGTAGATGCCGGCGGTTTCCGGCAGGATGCACAGGAAGGGCCGGGCGCCGTGGCGGGCCGCGGTGTCCAGGAAAGCCTGGTGGACGGTGGTGCTCACAAGCCGCTCCTACATGAACAATTGGATGTTGCCGAACGCGGCGTCGCAGTTCACCAGGTCGACGCGCTTGAGGCGGATACGCAGCGCGCCGTCCTGCTCGACCAGGTGATGCGTGGCCCAGCCGGCGTACAGCGTCTGCGCGTCCTGCCGCGTCTCGACGTAATGGAAGGCGGTGCGCACCACGTGGCGGCCCTGGTCCGGCGCCGAATCGGGATGGTCGTGTTCGACCGTGGGCGCCTGCAGCAGATGATGGCAACGGCTCTTGGGCTGCTGCGAGAAGGTGCGCTGGCCGGCGAGGCGCTCGACCCGCACGCGCAGCAGCAGCTTGTCCTCGTACATGAGCGAGGCGTGCAGGCGGGCGTCGGTCTGGCCGTGGGCCAGCGGCATCCAGTAGTGGCCGTCCTCGGTGTACAGATCCAGCCAGTCCTCGAAGCGCAACTCGTCGAGCAGGCGCGCCTCGGCGTAGACGAAATCGATCAGGTCGCGGTCGCTCAAGCTCATGCCTGCTCCGTCATGTAGCGGCCCCATGCGCGGTATTGGTTGCGCATCTGCCATTCGTTGGTGCCGTTGGTGGTGACGTTCTTCTGGCCGATTTCGGCGGGGTCGTACAGGCGGCCGACGTTGACCCAGTCGCGGGCGCGCGATTGCAGGCCATCCTGCGCGCGCTCGTACATCTCCAGGTCGTCGTGGCCGACCACCGAGGTGGGCGCGTTGATCAGGCGGTTGTACATGAGAGTGCGTTCCAGCAGCAGGTCGGGCGCGCCGACCAGGCGGAAGGTCCACGACTCCACCAGGGTGCGGTCGGCGGCGATCGGCTTGAACACGCGCAGGGTCTGGATCGGGCCCTTGACCATGATGTTGGGGAAGTACACGGTGTTGTGGCGCACGTCGCCCAGGATCTGGCGGGCGCGTTCCTCGCCATAGGCGGCGACCATCGACTCCCAGTAACCCGGAATGCCTGAATAGGCGGCGTGGATCGAATCGGACACGCCGGTGTGTCCGTGGCCGTTTTCCCAGACGCGGATGCCCATGTTCTCGAAGAACTCGTAGGGCGAGATGAATGGCGCGAACAGTTCCACCGCCATCGGCTTGGGCGTGCCGGCCGGGGCTTGTTCCCAGACCTTGACCGCGGTGCCGGCCGACGACTCGTGCGCCACCATCGGATGGCAGGTGTCGGTCTGGTTGTCGACCAGCATCTTCCAGTTGCAGCGGTGCATGTAGCGCAGCACGCCGCCGGCCACTTCCAGCCGGCCCTCGGGCGAGCGGTCGACCATGTTGTCCAGCGTCGACAGCGCGTCGCCGAAGAAGTCTTCGAACGACTGGCCGTTCGGGTTCAGGCGGCAGAACACGAAGCCGCGATGGTTGCGCACGTCTTTCACCGCCGCCATGCCCTGGCTGGCCTCACACTGCTCCAGGCCGGTGTTCTCATAGCCTTTTTTCAGCGGGATCGACAGCAGGCTGCCGTCGGTCTTGAAGGTCCAGGCGTGGTACGGGCAGCGGAAGAACTTGCCGGTGTTGCCGCAGGCGTCGCCCGCCACCATGGTGCCCTTGTGCGGGCAGCGGTTGTGCAGCACGCGCACCGAACGGTCGCTGTGGCGCACCATCACCACCGGCTGGTTGCCGACGGTGGTGGTGATGTAGTCGCCGGGGTTGGGCACCTGGCTGTCGTGGCCGACGTAGACCCAGGTGTTGGCGTACAGCCGTTCCATCTCCAGGTCGAACAATTCATCGTCGATGAACAGGTCCTTGTGCACCTCGGTCTCGCGCAGCAGGGCGCGGATGGCGTCGGGGTTGTCGCGGTATTTGGCCATGGGAGTCTCCTCTTGTCGCGCCCGGCCCTACAGGTCCAGCACCAGGCGCGCCGACTTGGCGCGCGAGATGCAGATCTGGATGATCTTGCCGCTGGCTTTCTCGGTATCCGACAGGTAGTAGTCGCGGTGGTCCGGCTCGCCCTCCAGCACGGTAGCCTGGCACACGCCGCATTCGCCGCGCTTGCAGTCGTACATCGGGTCGCAGCCTTCTTCTTCCATGACGTCGACGATGGTCTTGTCGGCGGGAATCGTCAGCACCCGGCCGGACTGGCGCAGCTCGACCTCGAAGGGCTGGTCGCCGGCCTGCGGCGCGGCGGTCGCGAACAGCTCGAAATGGATGTGGGCGTCGGGCCAGTGGCGGGCGCGCGCTTCGTGGATGACGGCGTCGATCAGGCCCTTGGGGCCGCAGACGTACAGGTGCTGGCGCGGGTTGGCGGCGTCCAGCAGCGCCTTCAGGTCGAAGCGGCAGGAAGCGTCGTCGTCCGCATGCGGCACCAGCGCGTCGCCAGCCAGCGCCTGCAATTCCGGCAGGAACGCCAGTTGGTCGCGGCTGCGGCCGCTGTAGTGCAGTTCGAAGGCGCGGCCGGCGGACTTGAGCGCCGCCGCCATCGACGCCACCGGCGTGATGCCGATGCCGCCGGCGATCAGCACCACCGGTTCGTCGCCAGCCGGACCCTCGTGCAGCGGGAAATCGTTCTTCGGCCCTTCGACGCTGAGCGTGTCGCCCACCGCCAGGCCATGCATGTGGCGCGAGCCGCCCGCGCTGGCTTCTTCCAGCCGCACGCCCAGGCGATATTCGACGGGTTCGGCGAAGCGGCCGGCTTCCGGCGTCAGTTGCACCAGCGAGTAGCAGCGCGGTTCGCGCAGGCCCGGCACGCTGACCTTAAGGTGGGCGCCGGGGCCGAAGGCGGGCAGGGCGCCGCCGTCTTCGCGCGCCAGGCGCAGCGAGCGGATCAGCGGCGATTCCTGGCGGACTTCACGGACGATGAGTTTCAGGGTTTGCACGGCGTTCGTCTCTATCTCGATGTCAGGCGGCCAGTTTCTCGGCCAGTTGGCGTTCCATGGGGCCGCATTTCTCGTCGGCCAGCGCGGCCTGGCGCAAGGCGCGCAGCGAAGCCGCGGCATCGGGCCGGCCCGCCAGTTGGGCGGCGGCCGCGATCAATTGGCGGTACTTGCCGCCGCCGCGCGCGTGGGTGTCGCTGTAGCCCTTGACCAGGCGGCGGCAGTTGACGGTCTCGACGGCCAGGTCGTAGTCGCGCGGCGCCAGGCTGGCGATCAGGTCGAGCCATTGGGTCAGGCCCTCGGATTCGATCTGGTGGCGCAGCGTGCGGCGGCGGAAGCGCCGCATGCCGGCCAGCGTGTACAGCATCAGGAAGCCGACCAGCGTGCCGCTCTGCATGCGGCGGCCCTTGCCCAGGCGGCGTTCGACGAAGCCGCCGAAGGCCTTCGACCGTTCGAGCCAGCGGCCCAGC
Source organism: Achromobacter dolens (assembly GCF_902859745.1). Taxonomy (GTDB): domain Bacteria; phylum Pseudomonadota; class Gammaproteobacteria; order Burkholderiales; family Burkholderiaceae_B; genus Achromobacter; species Achromobacter dolens. The sequence continues at coordinate 222,490 of NZ_CADIJW010000001.1, forward strand.
CCGGCCGGCAGCGTGCCGCAGATTTCCTCCAGCCGCGGATGCATGAATTCGGTGGTGTAGACCAGTTGGTCCGGCTTGGCGCCGACTTCGGCGCGCACGCGCTCGAAGCGGCTGCCGCGCGTCTTCAGGTCGGCCACGCGGATCACGTCGTCATAGGCCATGGCGGTGGCCAGGTAGCGCGCGGCGGCACAGGTCAGCGCCCATTGCTTCGATTCGCCGCCGTGGCGCGCGTCGAGTTCGCGGATCGCGGCCATGCGGGCCAGGTAGTCCTCGGCATAGGCCAGGTCCTGGAACTCGATCTGGCGGCGCGCGCCGGCCGTCAACATCGGCTGCGCACAGGCGGGGAAATCGCGCGTGATGCGGTCCAGCAGCGCCTGCGCCGCCGGGCTGGCGGCGCGTTCGGGCACGACCGGCTGTGGCCGGGTCAGGTCGATCGCGGCCGGTTGCGCGGGCGCCTGGTCGGCGGCCTCGAAGCCGAGCGCGAAGGCGCGCAGGCTGGCGTCCACGCCGACGCCGGCGCGGCGCACGGTGGCCTCGAAGTCGTCGCGCGAGAACGGCAGCGCGCCGCTGCCGGCGACGGCGCCGAACAGGCTGGCGCTGATGACGCTGCCGGCGCGGTCGGCCAGGTCCTGCAGGTCGAAGCAGAGGAAGCGGCGGGCCGCCGCGCGGCCGGCCTCCAGTACCTTGTTGGGATCGGCGATGCCGTTGCCCGGCGCCGATTTCTCGCTGACCGCGTAGCTGCGGTGCGACGAGGCGATCAGCACGCTGCGGTCGGGCGTCACCAGCCCGCGCTGGATGGCGCGGCCGCCTTCCATCAGTTCGGCCGCCACCACCAGATCGACGTCGCCCGGCGTGGGCATCAGCGCCAGCGCGGGCGGGCGTCCGGCGCGCGTCACGTCGGATTCGGGCAGCAGTTCCAGGTAATAGATGGTGGCGCCGGTGCGCTGCGCCACGCCCGGCACCGAGGTGGTCTGGGCCCACCAGCCGGCGTGCTCGGCCATGTCGACGATCCAGTCGGCCAGCACGCCGCCGCCCTGGCCGCCCATGGCCAGGATGGCGATCTTGATGGGAGTGCCTTGCTGCAATGCCACCGGGTTCATGGGGCGGGTCCTCACAGGGCGAATTTGGCCAGGCGCGCTTCGCGGCGGCGCTGCAGGTAGCCGATCACGCCCTGGCGCAGGCGCGCCAGGAAACGGTCGCGGCCGCTGGGGTTGTGGACGATGTCGGCGCGGTAGAACGACGGGCACAGCACGGCGGCGTGCGCCACTTCGCCGCAGTTGCCGCAGCCGACGCAACTGCTCTCGACGTGGGCGACCGGATCTTCCTTGAGGGGATCGCCGCTGTCCTTGACCGTCAGCGACGGGCAGCCGGACAGCCGGATACAGGCATGGTCGCCGGTACAGACGTCGGGGTCGACGCCGAAGCGTTCCTTGACCACGCGCTTGCCCGCCTTGACTGCCTGGTTGAACAGCGGCTTGATGCGGCGCTGCTTGTTCAGCATGCATTCCGACTGGGCGATGATTACCTTGGGGCCCTTGATGTCGGTGGTCAGCGCTTCCTCGATGGTGGCGCGCACCTTGGCCACGTCATAGGTGCGGTCCAGCGTGCGCACCCACTTCACGCCCACGCCGCGCACGGCCTGGTCGATGGGGTTGTTGGTGGAGCGGTCCGGATTCTCGGCGCGCGAGGACAGGATGTCCTGCCCGCCGGTGGCCGAGGCATAGAAGTTGTCGACGATGACGATAACGCCGTCGTACTTGTTGAACACCGCGTTGCCGATGCCCGAGGCCAGGCCGTTGTGCCAGAAGCCGCCGTCGCCCATGATCGAGATGGGCCGCTTGGCCGCGGGCACGTTGAAGGCCGCGGCGCTGGAGGCGCCCAGGCCGTAGCCCATGGTGGTCGCGCCCAGGTTGAACGGCGGCAGGATCGAGAACAGGTGGCAGCCGATGTCGCAGGAGATATGGTGCTGGCCCAGCTTTTCCTGCGCCAGCGTCAGGGCCGAGAAGATCGGCCGCTCCGGACAGCCGGTACAGAAGCCGGCCGGGCGCGGCGGCACCACGGCGGCCAGTTCCGCGACGTGCTTGTGGAAGGTGATGGGCTGCTCGGCCGGACGCGGCGCGGGCTTGGGCCGGGTGATTTCGGTGACCTGCAGCGCGGGCTCGGCGGCGCCAGCGTCGGCGGCCACGGCCGGATGGGTCTGCAGCGATTCGGGGCGTTCGCGCTTGAGGAATTCGCGCAGGCCGTCGCGCATCACCTGGGTGGTGTATTCGCCCGCCATCGGCAGCACGTCCTTGCCGGACAGCTTCGTATCGACGCCGGCCTTGCGCAGCACCGCGTGCAGGGCCTGTTCCAGGTAGTCGGGCTGGCCTTCCTCCAGCAGCAGCACGGCGCGCTTGCCGCGGCAGAAGTCGATGGCCTCGTCCTCGATCACGGGGTAGGCCACGTTCATCACGTACAGCGGGATGCGGCTGTTGCCGAAGTTGTCGGCCAGGCCCAGCAGTTGCAGCGCGCGGATCACGCCGTTGTACAGGCCGCCCTGCAGGATCAGGCCGATGTCGTCCTGGTCGCCGTCGAAGTGCTCGTTGAGCTTGTGCTCCTTGATATAGCGGATGGCGGCGGGCCAGCGTTCCTTGATCTTTTCCTGCTCGTGCAGGAACGAGGCCGGCGGCAGCACGATGCGGCTGGTGTCGCGCGCCGGGCTTTCCAGCGCCTGGGCCAGCGAGAACGCCGGCCGCTGGTTGTCCTTGGCGATGAAGCGGCCGTGCACGTGGCAGCCGCGGATGCGCAATTGCAGCATCACCGGCGTCTTGCTGGCCTCCGACAGCGCGAAGCCGTCTTCCACCGCCTTGACCATGCTTTCCAGGTTAGGGCGCGGATCGAGCAGCCAGATCTGCGATTTCATGGCGAACGCGTGCGAGCGTTCCTGCATGATGGACGAGCCTTCGCCGTAGTCTTCGCCGACGATGATGAGCGAGCCGCCGGTGACGCCGCCCGAGGCCAGGTTGGCCAGCGCGTCGGAGGCGACGTTGGTGCCGACGGTGGATTTCCAGGTGACCGCGCCGCGGATCGGGTACATGACCGAGGCGGCCAGCGTGGCGGCGGCGGTGGCTTCCGAGGCGCTGGCCTCGAAGTGCACGCCGAGTTCCTGCAGGATGTCGTTGGCGTCGGCCAGCACGTCCATCAGGTGCGAGATGGGCGAGCCCTGGTAGCCCGCGACATAGCCCACGCCGGACTGCAGCAGCGCCTTGGTGACCGCGAGAATCCCCTCGCCGCGGAACTCCTCGCCCGCGCCGATGCGCAACTGCTGGACTTCTTTCTTGAAAGACCTTTCAGCCATCTCGAACTCCTCCACGCGGACCGGCATCCGGGTCCCGAAGCCATGCTGCTGCGCAGCACGCCCATGTCACGAAATTTCGCTCTGAAAAATACTTTAGGAGTCAACGTTTTAGCTGTCAACAAAAAAGATGAAATTTCATGGAATCAAAAAAATATCACGCGAAAACAAGGGTGTATATACTGGTTGTTCTCTATCCGAGTGCTCGTGAAAACGCGCTTTGATGGTGCAAAAACGGGTCGCGATTCGGGGTATACCCTGTGCTGCGCAACAGCATTGCGCCGCGTCATGGCGCCAGCGCGCGCCATCGTGGTGCAATGCGCCTGCCGGCCTCGGGTCGCCTATTCAATATTGATGCGTGGGAGCGGAACAACATGCGGTCGGACAAGCACGGCGGCGGTACCCGGGACGGCGGTGCGCGGTTCGTCGATGACTACCTGGCCTACCTGCTGGCACAGGCCAGCCAGCGCATCTCGGCGGAGTTCCATCAGCAGGTGAAAGCGGCTGGCCTGTCGGTCACCGAATGGCGGGTGCTGGCCAGCCTGGAAGGCAGCGCTGGCGAAACCATCGGCGACCTGGCGGTGCTGGCGATCACCAAGCAACCGACCTTGAGCAAGGTGGTGCAGCGCATGGAAACCGAAGGGCTGGTGACGCGCACCGAAGTGCGCGCCGACCGCCGCCAGACGCGCGTGGTCATCACCACCAAGGGCCGCCATCTGATCGCCGCGCTATGCGAGCAGGCCATGCAGCACCAGAAGGCGGTGCTGGCGCCGTTCGGCGATGATCAGGCGGCCCTGCTGATTGACATGCTGCGCCGCCTGATGGCCGAGCACGTGCCGCTCGACCTGCCGCTGGACGCCGACGAATAGGGCGGTGCGCGCGGGCGGGGCGGCAAACAAGCCCCCGATCCGGGGTGCCGGGATGGGATGGGCCGACCGAACGCTGTTTACATACCGGGCCAGCGATTCTTTTGTCATATTTTTATACGTCCCTAAATATGTTCTCCCTCTGAAAACCCCCTCCGGTACGCATAAACCCTTAATTGACGCGGGTCTTGGGCCTAGGCAATATCGCGCCGGTATTCAGACTACAGTCAGGAGTTGAACCTATGCGCCGCACTTTGATTGCCATCGCGATCGCCGCCGCCGTGGCCGTGCCCTCGATCGGGCAGGCCAAGACCTTCCGTTGGGCCGCCCAGGGCGACATCCTCACCTTTGATCCGCACTCGCAGAACGAAGGCATGACGATTGCCGCCAACAGCTACGTCTATGAACCGCTGGTGGACTACGACAAGGACTTCAAGGTGGTGCCGCGCCTGGCAACCGAGTGGGAGCAGGTTTCGCCCACGCTGTACCGCTTCAAGCTGCGCCCCGGCGTCAAGTTCCACGACGGCGCCGCCTTCACGGCCGACGACGTGGTGTTCTCGGTGCACCGCGCCATGGCGCCCACCTCGAACTACAAGGCCTACACCACCGGCATCAAGGAAGCGCGCAAGATCGACGACCTGACGGTCGAGATCGAGACCTCGGCGCCCAACCCGGTGCTGCTGCGCCAGCTGCCCAACGTGTTCATCATGAACAAGGCCTGGTCGGAGAAGAACAACATCGCCAAGCCGCAGGACTTCGTCAACAAGGAAGAGACATTCGGCGCCCGCAACACCAACGGCACCGGCCCGTACAAGCTGAAGTCGCGCGAAGTCGACGTGCGCACCGTGTTCGAAGAGAACAAGGGCTGGTGGAACCAGGCCAACAAGGTCGGCAACGTGACCGAAGTGGTGTTCACCCCGATCAAGCAGAACGCCACGCGCACCGCGGCGCTGCTGTCCGGCGAGATCGACTTCGTGCTCGATCCGGCCGCTCAGGATCTGGACCGCCTGCGCCAGTCGGCCAAGGTGGTCGAGGGCAACGAGTACCGCACCATCTACCTGGGCCTGGACCAGAAGCGTCCCGAGTTGCAGTATTCCAACATCAAGGGCAAGAACCCGTTCCAGGACATCCGCGTGCGCGAGGCGCTGTACCGCGCCATCGACGTCGACGCCATCAAGCGCGCGGTGATGCGCGGCCTGTCGGCGCCCACTGGCACCATGATCGCGCCGCAGGTCCACGGCTGGGCCGAGTCGCTGCACAAGCGCGTGCCCTACGATCCCGAGAAGGCCCGCGCCCTGCTCAAGGACGCCGGCTATGACGGCACGCTGAACTTCACGCTCGACTGTCCCAACAACCGCTACATCAACGACGAGGCCATCTGCCAGGCGGTGGTCGGCATGTGGGCCAAGGTGGGCGTGAAGGCGACCATGAACGCGATGCCGCGTTCGACCTACTTCCCCAAGGTGCAGAACTCCGACACCAGCGCCTACCTGTTCGGCTGGGGCGTGCCGACGTTCGACGCCATGTACACGCTGCAGAACCTGATCCGCACCAAGGGCGAGGGCGCGGACGGCATGTACAACCTGGGCAACTACAGCAACAAGGACCTGGATGCGATCATCGACCGCATCAAGACCGAAACCGACGCGGCCAAGCGCGACGCCGACATCCGCAAGGTGCTGGAAGTCCACGCCCAGGAATTCGGCCACATCCCGCTGCATGACCAGGTCATTCCCTGGGCCATGCGCAAGAACGTGTCGGTGATCCACCGCGCGGACAACCGCCTCGTTGCCGACTGGGTCAAGGTCGACTGACCCCGCCCTTCCGGCTAACCAGACAGCGAAGCCCCGCGGGGCTTCGCCGTTTTGCCTTTCCCGCCTATGTTTGCTTTCATACTGCGTCGCCTGTTGCAGGCCGTAGCGGTGATGCTCACCGTCGCGCTGCTGGCCTTCGTGCTTTTTCAATACGTCGGCGACCCTGTCACCATCATGCTGGGGCAGGACGCCACCGATGCCGAGCGCATCGAACTGCGTGAGCGCCTGGGGCTGAACGAGCCCGCCATCGTCCAGTTCGGCCACTTCGTGGCCAACGCCGCGCAGGGCAATTTCGGCATTTCGCTGCGCCAGAGCGAACCCGTTTCGAGCCTGCTCAAGTCGCGCCTGCCGGCCACGCTGGAGCTGTCCCTGGTGGCGGCCCTGCTGGCGCTGGTGGTGGGCGTGCCGCTGGGCGTGTACACCGCGCTCAAGCGCAACAGCCTGCTGTCGCAGCTTCTGCTGGCCGGCTCGCTGCTGGGCGTGTCGTTGCCGACCTTCCTGATCGGCATCCTGCTGATCCTGGTGTTCTCGGTGCAACTGGGCTGGCTGCCCAGCTACGGCCGCGGCGATACCGTGGCGCTGGGCTGGTGGACCTCCGGCCTGTTCACCGCCAATGGCTGGAAGCACCTGATCCTGCCGTCGATCACGCTGTCGCTGTTCCAGATGACGCTGGTGCTGCGGCTGGTGCGCTCCGAAATGCTGGAGGTGCTGCGTTCGGACTACATCAAGTTCGCGCGCGCCCGCGGCCTGAAGCGGCGCGCCATCCATTTCGGCCACGCGCTCAAGAACACCATGGTGCCCGTCATCACCATCACCGGACTGCAACTGGGCGGCATCATCGCTTTTGCCATCGTGACCGAGACGGTGTTCCAGTGGCCCGGCATGGGGCTGCTGTTCATCCAGGCGGTGCAATTCGCCGACGTGCCGGTGATGGCCGCGTACCTGTGCCTGATCGCGCTGGTGTTCGTGGTGATCAACCTGATCGTCGATCTTCTGTATTTTGTCGTGGACCCGCGCCTGCGCTCCGGGTTGACCCGCGGCGGAGGTGGCCACTGATGCGTGCCGTTCTGAAACGCTGGTGGGACAGCGACATTGCCTGGGCCTGGCGCCGGGCGCCCGTGGCCATCGTCGCCACCGTGCTGCTGGCGGCCCTGCTGATCGGCTCCTTCGGGGCCGGCTGGGTGGCGCCGCACAATCCGTTCGACCTGACCAAGGTCGAGCTGCTGGACGCGCTGCTGCCGCCGGCCTGGTCGCCCAATGGCCAGTCGACCTATCTGCTGGGCACCGACAGCCAGGGCCGCGATCTGTATTCGGCGATCCTGTATGGCACCCGCGTGTCGCTGCTGATCGGCCTGGCCTCGGTGCTGCTGTCGATGCTGATCGGCATCGTGCTGGGGCTGATCTCGGGCTACGCGGGCGGGCGCATCGATGCTTTCATCATGCGCATCGCCGACGTGCAGTTGTCGTTCCCGGCGATCCTGATCGCGCTGCTGATCGACGGCGTGGCGCGCGCCGCGGTGCCGCGCGAGCTGCACGAGATCATCGCGTTCCCGGTGCTGATCGGCGCCATCGCGCTGGCCGGCTGGCCGCAGTACGCGCGCACGGTGCGCGGCTCGACCCTGGTGGAGAAGAACCGCGAATACGTGCAGGCGGCGCGCGTGATCGGCGTGGCCTCGCCCGTGATCATGTTCCGCCACGTGCTGCCCAACGTGCTGGGGCCGGTGCTGGTGCTGGCCACCGTGCACCTGGCGACCGCCATCATCACCGAGGCGACGCTGTCGTTCCTGGGAGTGGGGGTGCCGCCGACGGCGCCGTCGCTGGGCACGCTGATCCGCATCGGCAACGATTTCCTGTTTTCCGGCGAATGGTGGATCACCATCTTCCCGGGCGCGGCGCTGGTGCTGCTGGTGTTGTCGGTCAACCTGCTGGGCGACTGGCTGCGCGACGCACTCAACCCGCGCTTAGGGTGATGGCCCACCCCCGAAGCGCTGCGCGCTTCCCCCTCAAGGGGGCATGCTGGCGGACCGGCGAAGCCGGCTCCGCGGCATCCCGATGGCCCCGTCGGCATTTCATCGGCCTCGGGGGCGCTGTACGTGGAACACGAATTTGAGAAATACCTATGAGCGCATTACTTGAAGTCCGCAACCTGCGCGTGGAGTTCCCCACGCGTCGCGGCACGCTGCTGGCCCTGGACGACGTGTCCTTTTCGATCCAGGCGGGCGAAGTCCTGGGCGTGGTGGGGGAATCGGGCGCCGGCAAGTCGCTGACCGGCGCGTCCATCATCGGCCTGCTGGAACCGCCTGGCCGCATCGCCGGCGGCGAGATCCTGCTGGCGGGCCGGCGCATCGACAACCTGCCCGACGAGCAGATGCGCCGCGTGCGCGGCCGCGAGATCGGCGCGGTGTTCCAGGACCCGCTGACCTCCCTGAATCCGCTGTACACGGTGGGCCGGCAACTGGCCGAGACCATCGTGACGCATCTGGACATGAGCTGGTCGCAGGCGCGCAACCGCGCGGTCGAGCTGCTGGCGGCCACCGGCATCCCGGCGGCGCGCGAGCGCATCGACCACTATCCGCATCAGTTCTCGGGCGGCATGCGGCAGCGTGTGGTGATCGCGCTGGCGCTGGCGGCCGAGCCCAAGCTGGTGGTGGCGGACGAGCCGACCACGGCGCTGGACGTGTCGATCCAGGCGCAGATCATCGAGCTGCTCAAGCGCCTGTGCCGCGAACAGGGCACGGCGGTGATGCTGATCACGCACGACATGGGCGTGATCGCGGAAACGGCGGACCGGGTGGCGGTGATGTACGCGGGACGCGTGGCCGAGATCGGCCCCGTGCGCGACGTCATCCACCAGCCGCGCCATCCGTACACGATGGGGCTGATGGGATCGATCCCGTCGCTGCAGGGACATGCCGAGCGGCTGGTGCAGATCGACGGCAGCATGCCGCGGCTGAACGCGATTCCGCCGGGCTGTGCCTTCAATCCGCGTTGCGGGCGGCGCCTGCCGCGTTGCGGCCAGGATCGGCCTGAATTGATGCCGGCGGGCACGTCCCGAGCGGCCTGTTGGTTGCATGAAAGCGAAGTCGAGGTGACGCCATGAGCACGCCGTTGGTACAGGTGAAGGACGCGGCGCGATGGTTCGATGTGTCGCCGCCCTGGCTGGAGCGCAAGCTGGCGGGCAAGCCGCGGGTGATGCTGCGCGCGGTCGATGGCGTGTCGTTCGAGATCAATCGCGGCGAGACCCTGGCGCTGGTGGGCGAGTCGGGCTGCGGCAAGTCGACGGTGGCGCGCATGCTGGTGGGGCTGTATGGCCTGACGCGCGGCGATATCCGTTTCGACGGCCAGCCGCTGTCGCGCATGGCGGAGCCGGGCGGGCGCGAGCTGCGCAAGCGGCTGCAGATGATTTTCCAGGATCCGTACGCGAGCCTGAATCCGCGCTGGCGCGTCGGCCGCATCATCGCCGAGCCGATGCTGACGCACACGAAGATGACGCCGGCCGAGCGCACGGCGCGAGTCGGCGAGCTGCTCCGTCAGGTGGGGCTGGATCCGGCCGACCAGGGCCGCTATCCGCACCAGTTCTCGGGTGGGCAGCGCCAGCGGATTTCGATCGCGCGGGCGCTGGCGGTGAATCCGGAGTTCCTGGTGTGCGACGAGCCGACCTCGGCGCTGGATGTGTCGGTGCAGGCGCAGGTGCTGAACCTGATGAAGGACCTGCAGCGCGAGCTGGGGCTGACCTATCTGTTCATCTCGCACAATCTGGCGGTGGTGCATCACGTGGCCGATCGGGTCGGGGTGATGTACCTGGGGCGGATGGTGGAGGTGGCGCCGCGCGACGAGCTGTTCGCGCGGCCGCGGCATCCGTATACGCGGATGCTGCTGGCGGCGATTCCGGATATCGATGGGGCCGGCAAGCCGCGCACGGCGGTGGCGGGGGAGGTGCCGAATCCGCTGAATCCGCCGTCGGGGTGCACGTTTCATCCTCGGTGTCCGCATGCGAATGAGCGGTGCAGGGGGGAGGCGCCGGTGGGGCGGATGGCGGGGGGGGCGGTGGTGGCTTGCCATGCGGTGGAGGAGGGGCGGATTGCGGGGTGATCTTTTGCTGTCTTAGTCCTGCGGGTTGTTTGGGTTCTTGAGGCGTCTGTCGCGGCGGTCGGCGGGGTGTGCGGGGCTACGATTGCGGTCCGGAGCCTTCGCTCCGGACTGCCCCTGCGTCATCCTCGTCCGCCTTCGGCTCCCTACGGATTCCCTTGGGCGCATCTACACGCCCCGCACACCCCGCCGCCCGCCGCGACAGACTTGCGTCAGCGGCTCATGACGGGTGCTGGGGCGACTGGTGTGCTTGGCGTGTTTGCCGGCACCGTCGTTGGGGGGAGAGGGTCTTGCGGGGCTGCTGCAACGGGGCCGCGCGGGCGGCCCGTTGCAGCGTCTGAGGGGTGGGGCGTCGAGGTGGTGCTGGTTTGCTCGCTCGCCTGCTTTTTTGGCGGGGCGGTGTCGCGGGAGAGTGGTTTTGGCAAAGGGCTTCTTTTGGGAAGCCCTTTTTGCTTGGTGGAGGGCGGCTCATGGGGGCCTGCCGCCTGCCTTCCGGTTCAGTGGCGGTGACCCGGATCGTTGTGGTCGTGAGCGTGGTCGTGGCCGTCGTCTTCGTCCTCGTCGTCGTCTTCCTCGTCTTCCTCATCCGGGTCGGGCAGGGGTTCCTCGGTCAGGGCGAAGGGGAGGACATCTTCCAGGTTGTCGGACCAGGCGGATTCCTCGCCGTCGTGGTCGAGCTTGATGAAGCGTTCGCCTTCGTTCAGCGAGATCTGGATGGCCCAGAGGTAGAGGCAGTCGTAGGTGTCGTCGCCGGTCGGGGGCAGGCCGCCGCGGTTGCCGAGCAGGCGGGCGCCGGGGCCGCCGAGCTGGACGTGGGTCTGTTCTTCGTCGGGCTCGGCGTTTTCGTCAATGGGCACGCCATAGGTGACCCATTCGGTGCCTTCTTCGCCCAGCACCACTTCGGCCAGGACGGGCTTGCCCAGGTAGGCGCTGAGGGCGTCGGCGGTCTTGGCGAGCATGTCCAGCTCGGTCGCGCTGAAGTGGGTCAGGGAAGGCGGGGGCGTGGCGGAGGCGGACATGGGGGTTCCTGGCGCGATGATGCCGCGGGGACGGCGTTACGAAGAAAATGCAGACGCTATTGTCTCGCGATCGCGCGCGGCTTGCATCGGGCGCTTGGATTACGCGGCCTTCAGGCGGCCGCCGGGGCGCGCTTGCGGGCGCTGTCGGGTGACTGGCCGGTCAGGCGCTGGAACATGGCGATGAAGGCGGACGGCGTGCTGTAGCCGAGTTCGCGCGATACCACCTGTACTGACTGGCCGGCGTCGAGCATTTCCAGCGCGCTGACCACGCGCAAGCGTTGGCGCCACTCGTTGAACGACATGCCCAGGTGTTGCTGGCAGTGGCGCAGGAGGGTGCGTTCGGTGATGCCGGCGGTGGCGGCCCAGTAGGCGGCGCCGCGCTTGTCGCCGGGCTGGCGCTGCAGGGCGGTCAGGATGGGGGCCAGCACGGGTTCGGTCGTGGACGGCAGGTAGCTGGCGTAGACCGGGGCGACGCGGATCTGGTCGATGACCACTTGCGCCAGGCGCCGGTCGTCCGGCGTATCTGGATAGGCGATGCCGCGCCGTTCGAAGTCGGCCAGAATGGCGCGCATGACGGGACTGATCTCCAGCGTGCAAGGCCTGGCGGGCAGGTCGGCGCAGGCGGCGGCCGGGATGTCGATGCAGGCGTAGTGCACTTCCCCCTGGTTCTGGCAGCAGTGCGAGACGTGCGGCGGTATCCAGATGGCGTAGTGGGGCGGCGACAGGTAGGTGCTGTCCTCGATGCCGATTTCCATGATGCCGGACAGGGCGAAATTCAGTTCGCCCCAGGGCGAGCTGTGGCGCTGTATGCGCGAGTGCGGCAGGAAGTGCAGGATGCGGCAGGCCAGCGGATAGGGGCGGCCCGGGCCAAGGCTGGGCGGGGCGGCGGCGAGGTCCATGTCCGAAGTTCACTGGTGGTTGTCGGTTTTTCATTATATACAGCGAGTCGGACAGGTCCTACACTGGCCGGCCGTTATCTGCTTTTGGTTTTATCCCCATGACGCGCGCCGATGTTTCGCCCACTCCCGCCCGCTATCTGCTGTTCCCGCTGCTGGCGGCGCTGATCTGGTCGGTCAACATGATCGTGACCAAGATGGCGGCCGGCGTGATCGCGCCGGCCGCCATCGGCTTTTACCGCTGGGCGCTGGCGGGGCTGCTGCTGACGCCGTTCGCGCTGCCGGCCGCCTGGCGCCAGCGGCGCGCGCTGTGGCCGTACCTGCCCAAGTTCGCGGTGCTGGGCGGCCTGGGCATGGCGTTGTACCAGGGCCTGGCCTACGTCGCGGCCGGCAGCACCACTGCCACCAACATGGGCATCATCACCGCGATGATTCCGTTGCTGACCATCGCGGTCGGCGCCGTGGCGTTGCGCGAGCGTCCCTCCCTGATGGCGCTGCTGGGCGGCCTGCTGTCGCTGGCGGGGCTGGCGTTGCTGATCGGCGAAGGCGATCCGGCGCGCCTGTTGTCGGTGGGCGCGAACCATGGCGATGTGCTGATGGGCGTGGCGGCGTTGGCCTACGCGCTGTACGGCGTGCTGCTGCGGCGCTGGGGTTTGCCGGCCGGGCCATGGGTGTCGCTGTACGTGCAGGTGGCGTTCGGCGTGCTGTTCCAGTTGCCCGCCTTTCTGATGGCGCCCGCCTCGCCGCTCAATGGCGATAATCTGCCGCTGGTGCTGTATGCCGGCCTGTTCCCGTCGCTGTTCGCGCCGTTCCTGTGGATGCAGGGCGTGCGCCACCTGGGGCCGGCCCGCGCCAGCGTGTTCCTGAACCTGATGCCGGTGGCCACCGTGGCGATCGCGGCGCTGTTCCTGGACGAGAAACCGCACCTGTTCCACATCGTTGGCGGCGCGATGGCGCTGGCCGGCGTGATGCTGGCGCAGATGCGGGCGCCCTTCGCCGGGGCCCGCCGCGCGCGGGCAGCCTCGTAGGGCGCCACGCGCCTCAGTCGGGCACGGGCTTGCCGTGCCAGTACCGCAGGGCGTGTTCCACCGCCACCCTGGCCGGCACGTGCAGGCCGTGGCCCGCGCCCAGCGCGAAGCGCCGCGCCAGTCCGGCGTCGATCAACGACTGGCCGACCGGCAGGAAATGGTCGGAGTCGAGCAGCGCGGGCTGGTCATAACGCTTCCAGACACGCCGGCCGTGCTCGATGATGGGCGAGGCCTCGGGCTGGCGCGGCCGTGTCGGCCAGGCGCGTTGTTCGGCCAGGTGCAGCATGGTGCAGACATCGAAGCCGACGCCCAGCAGCAGGATCTCGGCGTCGGCGCGCAGCAGCTTTGCCAGCGGCGAGGTTTCGCCCAGCGGGTCGTCCAGCCGGTGGTTGGCGGTCAGCGCGTCGGCGCCGGCGCCGACGGCCGCGAACGAGCAGGTGGGATGCAGGCTGCGCACGGCGCCGGGCCAGGTGCGGAACAGTTCGGCCACCGCGCCCATGCCACGCGTGGGCGTGATGGCGGGATCGTAGGCCGGCATGTGCTCGTACAGGGTGTCCAGCCAGGCGGCCGGCACCGGCGGCGCCTGCCATTGCGCGGGATCGGTCAGGTCGGAGGAGTGCGCCGGCATCGCCACCAGGCCGTCGGAACCGACGCAATCGAGCAAGGCCTGGATCAGCGCCACGGGACCGCCCGCGATCCAGCCCAGGGCGCGCAGCGAGGTGTGCACGAGCACCGTGGCGCCGGGGCGCAGGCCGCCCTCGCGCAATTGCGCCGCGAGGCTGTCGCGGGTGGCGGGAAACGGGGTGCGGGCCAGCAGGTCGGCTTCGGTCATCGGGGTGGGCAGGGCGCCGCGAAAGGCGTCATGGAACGGACACAAGCCGTAAATATAGCCTTGCCACCCGCGCGCGGACCCCGCCCGCACGCCTGTCCGGGTTCCGGCCTACAATCAGCGATTCATCAGCTTTCTTTCCCTATACGAGCCCATGGCCCAATACGTCTACACCATGAACCGCGTCGGCAAGATCGTGCCGCCCAAGCGGCAGATCCTGCGTGACATCTCGCTTTCGTTTTTTCCTGGCGCCAAGATCGGCGTGCTGGGCCTGAACGGCTCGGGCAAGTCGACGCTGCTGAAGATCATGGCGGGCGTGGATCGCGAGATCGAAGGCGAAGCCATCCCCATGCCGGGCCTGAACATCGGCTATCTGCCGCAGGAACCGCAGCTCAACCCCGAGCACACGGTGCGCCAGGCGGTTGAGGAAGGCCTGGGCGCGGTGGTCACCGCCAAGAAGCGCCTGGACGAAGTCTATGCGGCCTACGCCGAGCCTGACGCCGACTTTGACGCGCTGGCCGCCGAGCAGGCCGAGCTGGAAGCCATCATCGCGGCCGCCGCCTCCAGCGGCGCCGACGACATCGAACACCAGATGGAAATCGCCGCCGACGCGCTGCGCCTGCCGCCCTGGGATGCCATCGTCGGCAACCTGTCCGGCGGTGAAAAGCGCCGCGTGGCGCTGTGCCGCCTGCTGCTGTCCAAGCCCGACATGCTGCTGCTGGACGAGCCCACCAACCACCTGGATGCCGAAAGCGTCGAATGGCTGGAACAGTTCCTGCACAAGTTCCCGGGCACCGTCGTGGGCGTGACCCACGATCGCTACTTCCTGGACAACGCCGCCGAATGGATCCTCGAACTGGACCGCGGCTACGGCATTCCCTGGAAGGGCAACTACAGCTCGTGGCTGGAGCAGAAGGAAGATCGCCTCAAGCAGGAAGAGGCTTCCGAATCGGCCCGCCAGAAGACCATCAAGAAGGAACTGGAGTGGGTGCGCCAGAACCCGAAGGGCCGCCAGGCCAAGGCCAAGGCGCGCCTGGCCCGCTTCGAGGAACTGTCGTCCTACGAATACCAGAAGCGCAACGAGACCCAGGAAATCTTCATTCCGGTGGGTGAGCGCCTGGGCAACGAGGTCATCGAGTTCAACAACGTCAGCAAGGCCTACGGCGACCGCTTGTTGATCGACAACCTCAGCTTCAAGATTCCGGCTGGCGCCATCGTCGGCATCATCGGCGCCAACGGCGCCGGTAAATCGACGCTGTTCCGCATGATCGCGGGCCGCGAGCAACCGGATTCGGGCGAAGTGAAGATCGGCCAGACCGTCAAGCTGGCCTACGTCGACCAGTCGCGCGACGCGCTCGAAGACAAGAAGACCGTGTTCGACGCGGTCGCCGACGGCGCCGACCTGATCACCGTGGGCAAGTTCGAGATGTCCTCGCGCGCCTACCTGGGCCGCTTCAACTTCAAGGGCGGCGACCAGAACAAGGTGGTCGGCCAACTGTCGGGCGGTGAACGCGGCCGCCTGCACATGGCCAAGACGCTGATCGCCGGCGGCAACGTGCTGCTGCTGGACGAACCGTCCAACGACCTCGACGTCGAAACGCTGCGCGCGCTGGAAGACGCGCTGCTGGAGTTCCCCGGCAGCGTCATGGTCATCAGCCACGACCGCTGGTTCCTGGACCGTATCGCCACGCACATCCTGGCTTTCGAGGGCGATTCGCAAGTTGTGTTCTTCGACGGCAACTACCAGGAATATGAAGCCGACAAGAAGCGCCGCCTGGGCGAAGAGGGCGCCAAGCCCAAGCGCCTGCGCTACAAGGCACTGAAGTAAGCCGGCCTGCCAGGCGGTCCGAAAATCCCGGCCATTGCGCGCCGGGATTTTTTTTCGGATGATAGAATCAAAAAGTTCATCATTTGATGCGAATTTTTGCTCCAATCATTGCAAGGAGGCCAGTGTGCGCACGACTGTGACGCTCGATGACGACCTGCTCGAATTGGCCCGTACCTATACGGGCGTCCAGGAGACATCGGCGCTCGTAACGCGAGCGTTGACCCAGCTTGTGCAGAAAGAGGCCGCGAAGCGGTTGGCCAAGCTTGGTGGTAGTTCGCCCAAGTTGAAGCCTATCCCGCGGCGGCAGACGGAATGCAATGATCCTGGTTGACACTTCCATCTGGATAGACCATTTATCCGACGGCGAGCCATATCTGGTGCGCTTGCTGGAGGAAGAAAGTGTATTGATGCACCCGTTCATCGCGGGTGAATTGGCGCTGGGTTCGTTGGGCCGACGTGATGTCGTATTGGGCGCGATGTCGCTATTGCCTCAAGTCGTGCGTGCGAGTCATGACGAAGTCATGCACTTTCTTCATAGCGAGAAATTGTTTGGAAAGGGCATCGGCTATGTGGATTTACACTTGTTGGCGTCCACGCGACTGACACCTGGCGCTGCGCTATGGACCCGGGACAAACGGCTGCGGGCGCTCGCCAACACCTTGAGCCTGGCGGTTGATCCCCCGAGATATCATTGAATGAAGCGGTTTGGCGTGATGGTCATACCGTATCGTCGATACCGCCTTCAACCTCAGGAGACCTCCCATGCTGCTGCAAGCCTCCGATTCCACGCTGCTCATCGTCGACATGCAGGGCCGCCTGATGCCCGTGATCCACGACGGCGACGCGGTGTTGGCGGCCAACGCCAAGCTGGCGCGGGCCGCTCGGCTGCTGGATGTGCCCGTGGTCGCGACGGAACATCACAGCAAGATGCTGGGCGTCACGGTGGCGCCGCTGGCCGAACTGGTGCAGTCCACGTTCCAGAAGATGCACTTCTCCGCCGCGCGCGAGCGTGGCTTCGAGGCCTGGCTGCCGGCGGCGCGCAAGACGGTCCTGGTGACCGGCTGCGAAGCCCACATCTGCGTGTTGCAGACCGTCATCGGTTTGACCGAGCTGGGCTACAAGGCGGTGCTGGTGGCCGACGCGGCGGGCTCGCGCAAGCCATCCGACCATCATGCCGCGCTGCGCCGCGCGCGCGCCCACGGCGCCGAGATCGTCACGTCGGAAATGGCCATTTTCGAGTGGATGGAGACTTGCGAGCATGCACGCTTCCGCGACGTGTTACGTCTGGTCAAATAGCGGCCCGTTCCAGCAACACTGTCCCTGGGAAGCGCAAGGATTCCCTCGCCGTTTGACACAATTCCTGGGCAAACTTCACAGCGCGGGGCGGGATATTTTGCGATCCTGAAGGCTCTAAACCCACAAGGGGCATCGTGCGCTCGCGTCTGGATCTTGGTGCGACCCCGGGGACAAGAATAGGAGCCTCATCATGAAAATCGCATCTCTTTCCAAAATCTGTGTCGCTGTTGCCATGGCCGCGGCCATGGCGGGTTGCTCGTCGTGGGACAGCATGAGCCATCGCCAGAAAAGCACGGTGGGCGGTGCGGCGCTCGGCGGTGTGGCGGGTGCCGTCATCACCAACGGCGGCATTCTCGGCACGGTGGGTGGCGCCGCCATCGGTGGCGTCATCGGCGATCAGGTGGGCAAGCACTAAGCCGCGGACGAGGCAGTCGCCAGCGTCGGCTGGCGTGCCGAGCCCACACGCAAAAACGCCCGGCATCGCCGGGCGTTTTTTTGCGTGCGTTGCGCGCGCATCCGGCGCCGGCCAGCGGCGCGCGGAGAACGCGTCAGGACTCGCTTTGCGGCATCTCGATCTTGACCTCGAGCACTTCGAGGGTGTCCTGGCGTTCCAGGTGCACCTTGATGTCCTCGGGGTTGATTTTCACGTATTTCGAGATCACGGCGATCAGTTCCTGCTGCAACTGCGGCAGGTAGTCGGGCGAATCGCCACGGCCCCGCTCGTGGGCCAGGATGATCTGCAACCGTTCCTTGGCGACGGAAGCGGATGTTTTCTTTTGACCAAGCAGAAACGACAGGAAGGACATTGCTTACTTGCCTCCGAACAGGCGTTTCAGGAAACCCGGCTTTTCGTAGTCGGTAAAGCGCAGGGCCTTGTCTTCGCCCAGGTAGCGGGCCACGACGTCCTTGTAGGCCTCGGACACGTCGGTATCTTTCAGGTGGATGGCGGGCAGGCCCTGGTTCGAGGCCTGCAGCACGGCTTCGGACTCGGGGATGACGCCGATCAGCTTGATGCGCAGGATGTCCTCGATGTCGCCCAGCGACAGCATTTCGCCGTCGACCACGCGCTTGGGGTTGTAGCGCGTGAGCAGCAGGAATTCCTTGACCGGCTCGCCGCCCTCGACGGCGCGCTTGGACTTGGCCGCCAGGATGCCCAGGATGCGGTCGGAGTCGCGCACCGACGAGACTTCGGGGTTGGTCACGACCAGCGCGTCGTCGGCGAAATAGGCCGCCATCAGCGCGCCCGTCTCGATGCCGGCGGGCGAATCGCAGACGATGTAGTCGAAGCCCATTTCCTTCAGGTCGTTGATGACCTTTTCCACGCCTTCCTGCGTCAGCGCGTCCTTGTCGCGCGTCTGCGAGGCGGGCAGGATGAACAGGTTTTCAAGCTGCTTGTCCTTGATCAGCGCCTGGTTCAGCGTGGCTTCGCCCTGGATCACATTGACGAAGTCATACACCACGCGACGCTCGCAGCCCATGATGAGGTCGAGGTTGCGCAGGCCGACGTCGAAGTCGATGACAGCGGTCTTGTGGCCCCGCATCGCGAGGCCCGCGGAAAAACTGGCGCTCGTCGTGGTTTTACCCACGCCGCCTTTGCCGGAAGTCACCACAACAATGCGTGTCATGACGATCAAACCCTTATGTTCGAATAAATCGCGTTATCGTAAAGCAAAAAGCCCGTGTAAGGCTTCTTACAGAATGTGTTGAACGGGCACGGCCCGTTCGAGACTGACAGAGTATTGCGTTGCAGGACCGTTTCGCGCTGGCGCGGTCTTGCGCCAGTCCGGCCGGCATGGATCCCGGGCAGGGCATCTCAGGCTTTCAGGGCCTCGATGCGCAGGGTGTCGCCATCCAGCCGTACCAGCGCGGGCTGGTTGTGCAGCGAGCGGTCGAGCTTGTCTTCGACCACGCGGTACACGCCGGCCACGGCCAGCAACTCGGCATCCAGGTGCGTGGTGAAGATGCGTGCCGACGTGTCGCCGCGCGCGCCGGCCATGGCCTTGCCGCGCAGCGGTCCGTACACATGCACGTTGCCATCGGCGATGACCTCGGCGCCCTGGCTGACCATGCCGATCACGACCAGGTCGGTGTGGCGCGCGTAGACGCGCTGGCCGGAACGCAGCGGCCGGGTGATGACCAGCGCCGACGACGATTGCGGCGCGGCCGGCGTCGGGCTCGGCGCCGACGTGGTGCTGGCGGCGGCGCGCTCGGGCAGCGGCTCGGCGGCGGGTTTGCCGGCAGTCTTGTCCGCGGATTGATCGGCCGTCTTTTCGGTTGCCTTTGCCGTTGCCTTATCGGCCGGCGCTTCGGCGGCGGGCGTGGGGGCGGGCGCGATCTCGACGGCGGCGGCCGGCACCGACGGCACCGGCGTGGCGACGTCGTTGGGCGGCGCGGTGTCGATCACCTGTGCCGGACGCGCGGCCGGGGTCGACAGCTCCACCGGCGTCAGGCCGGCGGCGCGGGCCGCGGCCAGGTTGGCGCCTTCGGCCACCACGCCGATAGGGGGCAGGTTGTGCCCGCGCAAGGCGGCGACCAGCGCGGCCCAGTCGATGGCGTCCTCGACGCGGCTGGCGTCGATCACCACGGGCTCATTCTCGAAGAAGCTGCCGGCGTCGGCCATGCGCTTGGCCAGCGCGGCGTTCAGGCGTTCGGGGTCGGCACTGTGCAGGACCACCCGGATCGCGTACAGGGTGGCGCTCTTGAAGTCCAGGGCTAGGGATTCAGTGTTCATCTTGGTTGGGGCTGGCGGCTCGGGGCGCCGGGAAGGGGCGCGCGCAACCGTCTGCGGAATGTCGGGCATGATAACCCGCCCAGGCCCCGTTCAATCGGTCGGCCAAGGGTAAAAACCCCCCAGGTTGCGGGTGGCTTCGGCGGCGGCGGCCACCACCAGCGCAGCATGCTCGCGTTGCAGCCGAGGCGTCGGCATGGTCAGCGTGACGGCGCCGGCCAGGGCGCCCGTTTCATTGAAGACCGGCGCCGAGATGCCGGACAACTCGGGCATGCGGTCGCCCTCCAGCACGACCACGCCGCTGTGGCGGATGGTCTCGTACGGCTCGCCGGCCGCGCCGGCGAAGGCCATCAGCACGCGTCCGCCCGCGCCCCGTTCCAGCGGCAGCAGGTCGCCGGCCTTGATGTGGTCGCGCACCGGCTGCGGCGAATCCACCCGATACAGGCACAGGCGATGGTCGCCCTGGCGCACGTGGAACGCGGCGCTTTCGCGGGTCACGCGGGTCAGTTCCCGCAGCACCGGCATCACCACCCCTTCCAGCGAGAACGACGCCGCATACACGGCGTGCAGCCGCGCGATCTCGGCGCCCAGTGCGTATTGGCCATCCGCCGTGCGCTGCACCAGGCGGCCATGTTCCAGCGAGGCCAGCAGGCGCAGCACGGTGCTCTTGTAGAGCTGGGTGCGCTCGGCCAGTTCCGCCAGCGACAGCGAGGCGTCGCCCGCGCGGAAGGCGGACAGCACCGACAGCGCGCGATCGACCGCGGCGGCGCCGCCGGGCGCGGCGTGCTGGTCGGCGAGGGAGGGCTGGCTGGCTTTTCTCGGCATGGCGAAACGGCCTTTCGGGCAGGCAGGGTTGACACCCGGAATCCGGATGGGGAATAATTTATAGAACGACGTTCTATCTTATAGAACGATAAGGAGAAAGTCAATGCCCCAGATTCTAGTCAGCGAGGTCGGCCCCCGGGATGGGTTGCAGAGCATCGCCGCCGTCATGTCCACGCCCGCCAAGCTGCGCTGGATCGGCGCGCTGGCGGCGGCCGGCCTGCGCGAAATCGAGGTCTGCTCGTTCGTGCCGCCCAAGCTGCTGCCGCAGATGGCCGATGCCGCCGAAGTGGTGGTGGGCGCGCGCGAACTGCCCGGCCTGCACGTCGCGGCGCTGGCCCCCAACCTGCGCGGCGCGCAGGCCGCCTTCGAGGCCGGCGCGGCCAAGGTCACGTTGCCGGTGTCGGTGAGCGAGGCCCACTCCCTGGCCAACGTGCGCAAGACCCACGCGCAGATGCGTGACGAAGTCGCGGCGGTGGTGGCGCTGCGCGATGCCCGCTTTCCTGGCGTGACGCTGGAGGCGGGGCTGTCCACCGCCTTCGGCTGCACCCTGGCCGGCCGGGTGCCGGAAGCCGACACGCTGCGCATGGCGGTGGCCATGGCGCAGTTGGGCGTTGACGAGGTCGGGCTGTCGGACACCACCGGCTACGCCAATCCGGCGCAGGTGCGTCGCTTGTTCAAGGCGCTGCGCGCCGAGCTCGGCGCGCGCGCCGGCGGCGCCCATTTCCACAACACCCGCGGCCAGGGGCTGGCCAACGTGGTGGCGGCGCTGGAAGCCGGCGTCGACACCTTCGACGCCAGCCAGGGCGGCCTGGGCGGCTGCCCCTACGCGCCCGGTGCCACCGGCAACATCGTCACCGAGGACCTGGTGTTCCTGCTGGAGTCGATGGGGCTGGATACCGGCATCGACGTCGACGCGCTGATGGCGGCCCGCGCCGCGCTGCGCGACGGGCTGCCGGGCGAACCCTTGTACGGTCACGTGCCCGACGCGGGCCTGCCGAAAGGATTCACCTACGCGCGGGAGGCCGCATGAGCGCGCATGACGCACATCCAGCCAGGGACGAACCGGCGCTGCCGCTGACAGGCGTGCGGGTGGTCGAATTCACCCACATGGTGATGGGTCCCACCTGCGGCATGATGCTGGCCGACCTGGGTGCCGAGGTCATCAAGATCGAGCCGGTGCAGGGCGACAACACGCGCCGCCTGAAAGGCTCGGGCGCGGGTTTCTTCACCATGTTCAACCGCAACAAGAAGAGCCTGCCAGTCAATCTGCAGGATCCGCGCGGTATCGAACTGGTGCTCAAGCTGATCGCCACCGCCGACATCGTCAGCGAGAACTTCAAGGCCGGCACCATGGCCCGGCTGGGGCTGGACTACGCCACGCTGTCGAAGCTGAACGAGCGCCTGATCTACGTCTCGCACAAGGGCTTCCTGCCCGGTCCCTACCAGCACCGCACCGCGCTCGACGAGGTGGTGCAGATGATGGGCGGCCTGGCCTACATGACCGGCCCCGAAGGACGCCCCTTGCGGGCGGGCGCGGCCGTCAACGACATCATGGGCGGCATGTTCGGCGCCATGGGCGCCATGGCCGCGCTGCTCGAGCGCCAGCGCACCGGCCGCGGCCAGGAAGTGCAGAGCGCGCTGTTCGAGAACAACGTGTTCCTGGTCGGCCACCACATGATGCAGTACGCCGTCACCGGCAAGCCGGCCGCGCCCATGCCCAGCCGCATCTCCGCGTGGGCGGTGTACGACGTCTTCACCGTCAAGGACGGCGAGCAGATCTTCCTGGCCGTGGTGTCCGATACCCAGTGGAAACTGTTCTGCGACGCCTTCGGCTTTGCCGACCTGGCCGCCGACGCGCGCCTGGCGGGCAACAACGACCGGGTCGAGGCCCGCGCCTGGCTCATGCCGATCCTGCGCGAACGCCTGGCGTCCGAGCCGGCCGCCGCCATCGCCGCCCGCTTCGAGGCGCACGGCCTGCCTTACGCGCCCATCGCCAAGCCGCAGGACCTGTTCGACGATCCGCACCTGGCCGCCACCGGCGGCCTGGCCGAGATCGCCCTGCCGCAAGACGGTGCGGGCAGCGGTGCGGGCAACGCGCATGCCAAGGTGCCGCTGCTGCCCATCACGCTGGGCGGCCGCCGCCCCGGCGTACGTATCGATCCCCCGGCATTGGGCGCGCATGGCGCCCAATTGCTGGAAACCCTGGGGCTGAGCGCGACGCAGATCGCGGCCCTGACCGAAGCGGGCGTCGTCGGGCCCGTGAACTGACCCGGCCGGCCCCGGCCGTTCCGCTACGCATTCCATCTGGAGACAACCTCATGCAAGTCCTTTCGCGCCTCATGCCGCGCCGCCTGGCCGCGGCCGCGATCGCCGTCGCCACCCTGGCCGGCGCCGCGCCCGCCATCGCCGCCTATCCTGAACGCCCCATCAACCTGGTCGTGCCGATGCCGCCGGGCGGCGGCACCGACGTCGTCAGCCGCCTGCTGGCCGAGCGCCTGGGCGTGGCCACCGGCTGGAACCTGGTGGTGCAGAACAAGCCCGGCGCCACCGGCAATATCGGCATGGACTACGTGGCCCGCGCCCAGCCCGACGGCTACACCGTCGGCATGGGCCAGGCCGCCAACCTCGCGATCAACCCTGCGCTGTACCCGAAGATGCCCTTCGACCCGAAGAAGGACTTCACCCTGGTCGGCCTGGTGGCGGCCCAGCCGGTGGTCCTGGTGGTGCGCGCCGACTCGCCCTACAAGACCCTGGCCGACCTCGTCGATGACGCCAGGAAAAAACCCGCCGCCTCGCTGCGTCTGGCCTCCGCCGGCAACGGCACCATCGGCCACATGTCCGGCGTCATGCTCGCGCGTCGCGCCGGCGTCGAGTTCCTGCACGTCCCCTACAAGGGCGCCGGCCCCGCCGTCACCGACCTGGTCGGCGGCCAGACCGACCTCTACTTCATCACCCCGCAGACCGCCTTCCCCCTGCTCGCCGCCAACAAGCTGCGCGCCTTGGCCGTCACCTCCAATGCCCGCCTGGCCGCCTTGCCCGACGTCCCCACCGTGGCCGAATCCGGCTACCCCGGCTTCGAAGCTTCCGCCTGGACCGGCCTGGTCGGCCCCGCCGGCATGTCCGCCGACATGGTCAACCAGCTCAACGCCCGCATGCAGGCCGTCCTCAAGGAACCCGCCGTCATCAAGCGCCTGGAAGACGAAGGCAGCCAACCCCTGGGCGGCACCCCCGCCGACTTCGAGGCCTACATGAAAAGCGAAACCGCCAAGTGGGCCGACGTAGTAAAGGCCGCCAACATCAAACTGGACTGAAAGAGGGCGGGGGGCGTCCCCGCCCCCAAGCAACCACCACGCCCCCCTCCGCGCAGCGCCCATCGCCCCGACGCCAGACCCCACGTATGCCAAAACCGGCCGCCCGCGCGGCCGATTTTGGCGGGCCCCGCAACCCTCTCCAGAACCCCAAGGTCCAGCAGCACTCCATGTCTCCACACCGGTAGCGCCTCGCGCGGCCTACGAAGAACCCTCCCAACTGGCCATAAAAAAAGCGCCCGAAGGCGCTTCTTTCAATGCACAACGCCAAAAGGCAAATCCCGTTCACCCCTGCGCCCAAGAATCCCGCAACGTCACCACCCGATTCAGCACCGGCTTCTCCACCGTCGACTCCTTCAAGTCAGCCGTGAAATAGCCCAGCCGCTCGAACTGCCACGTCGCCCCCGGCGTCGCCACCGTGCCCGGCTCCAGCCACGCCGTCACCGTCTCCTTCGAATTCGGATTCAGGCAGGCCAGGAAATCCTTGTCGCCGCCGTCCGGCCGCGGATCCGCGAACAGGCGGTCGTACAGGTGGATCTGCGCCGGCACCGCATGCGCCGCGCTGACCCAGGTGATATTGCCCTTGACCTTGACGCTGTCCGCCCCCGGCGTGCCGCTGCGCGTCTCCGGCAGGTACTCGGCCTGCACCTCGACCACTTCGCCGGCCTCGTTCTTGGTGAAGCCCGTGCAGCGCACCACATAGCCATACTTCAGGCGCACGAGGTTGCCCGGGAACAGGCGGAAATACTTCTTCGGCGCTTCCTCGCGGAAGTCATCGCGCTCGATCCACAGTTCGCGCGACAGGGGGAACTCGCGCAGTCCGGCCTCCGGATCGTGCGGATTGCGCGGCGCCGTGCAGATCTCGGTCTGGCCTTCCGGGTAATTGGTGATGACCAGCTTGAGCGGATCCAGCACCGCCACCGAGCGCGGCGCGATCGGGTCCAGGTCGTCGCGCACGGCCTGCTCCAGCAGGCTGTAGTCGATGCGCGAATCCGACTTCGACACTGCCGTGCGGTCGCAGAACAGGCGGATCGAGGCCGGCGTGTAGCCGCGGCGGCGCAGGCCGAAAATGGTCGGCATGCGGGGATCGTCCCAGCCATCCACGTGGCCTTCGCGCACCAGTTGCAGCAGCTTGCGCTTGCTGGTGACCACGTAGCTCAGGTTCAGGCGGGAGAACTCATATTGGTGCGGCAGCGGCCGGGCCAGCTTGCCCAGTTCGGCCAGGCGTTCCAGGATCCAGTCATAGAACGGGCGCTGGTCCTCGAACTCCAGCGTGCAGACGCTATGGGTGATGCCTTCCAGCGCGTCCTCCACCGGATGCGCCCAACTGTACATCGGGTAGATGCACCACTGGTTGCCCGTGCGGTGGTGAGTGGCGTGGCGCACGCGGTACATGACCGGGTCGCGCAGGTTGATGTTGGGCGACGCCATGTTGATCTTGGCGCGCAGCACCAGGCTTCCGTCCGGATGCTTGCCGTCGCGCATCTCGCGCAGCAGCGTGATCGACTCGGCGGCCGGGCGGTTGCGCCAGGGCGAGTCGACGCCGGGTTCGGTCAGGGTGCCGCGGTTGGCCCGGATCTCGTCGGGGCTCTGTTCATCGACGTAGGCGTGGCCGGCCTCGACCAGCGCCTCGGCGAACTCATACATATAGCCGAAGTAGTCGCTGGCGAAATACAGGTTGTCGCGGCCGTCGGCCTTCCAGTCGAAGCCCAGCCAGTGCACGGCCTCGATGATGGCGTCGACGTACTCCTGGTCTTCCTTCTCGGGGTTGGTGTCGTCAAAGCGCAGGTGACAGACGCCGCCGAAGTCGCGGGCGAGGCCGAAGTTCACGCAGATGCTCTTGGCGTGGCCGATGTGCAGATAGCCGTTCGGCTCCGGCGGAAAACGGGTGCGGATCTTCGCCGGATCGGGTTCGCCCTGCTGCTGCACGGAGGCCGGCCCAGGCTTGCCCGCCCAACGCTTGCCCTGGAAGCGGTTGGCTTGCAGGTCGTCTTCGACGATGTTGAGCAGGAAATTGGATGCGGCGGGGGTCGGCGTCGTGGCGGAGGTCATTCTTGAAAGAATAGGAAAAAGCAGCGACAAAGCGTCAATTTTGCCACGTTCCCGGGACAAGCCATTTTTGGCTCGCTGCAAGCGGTTTCAAACTGGCCCCCATTGTCGTGTAACTGGCTCTACACTACGGGCCATCATGGATATCTCCACCCTTTCCCTGGCCCGCGCGCAATTCGTGGCCAGCCTGAGCTTCCTGGCGCTGTTCCTGGCCGTGGCCCTGGCGCTTGCGTGGGTCCTGCTGTTTTTCAAGATACGCGCCCGCGTCTCGGGGCAGGGCGGCTGGACCGCCGCCTACCGCTTCTGGGTGCGCATTTTCGCCCTGTCCTTCGTGCTGACACTGGCCGCCTGCGTGCCCGTGCTGATCCAGCTCGGCAGCCTGTGGGCCGGCCTGATGGACAAGATCGGCAACGTCGCCGGTCCGCTGCTGGGCTACGGCATCCTGTCGGTCTTCATCCTCAAGTCGTGTTTCCTGGGCGTCATGCTGTTCGGCCAGCGCCGCGTGTCCGACGGCGCCCACACCCTGGCGGTGCTGATGGTGGCCGTGGGGCAACTGGTGGCGCTGTTCTGGGTGCTGGCGCTGCAATCGTGGATGCAGACGCCGGACGGCGCCGTGCTGGTCGATGGCCGCTACCAGGTCTACGACTGGGTGGCGGTGGTGCTGAACCCCTCGGTCGGCTGGCGCATGGCCGTGGTGGTGGTGGGCTCGGCCCTGGCGGCCGCCTTCCTGATGATGGGCGTGACCGCTCTGCAGGCCCTGCGCCGTCCGCTGGACGACGGCGAGCGCTGCACCTTCAAGACCGGCTTGGCGATCGCCGCGCTGGCTTCCGTGCTGCAATTGCCGGTGGCCTCGGGCGCCGGCCAGATGGTGGCGCAGTACCAGCCCGCCAAGGCCGCCGCCGCCGCCGGCTACTGGGAAAGCGGCGCCGAGCCGCGCCTGGTGCTGTTCGGCTGGCCGGACGCCCGCAACCATGTCAACGTGGCCGACTGGACCTGGAACAACGCTGGCGGCATGTGGTTGCACCGCAATGAAGACGGCACCTACCAGGGGCTGGACAAGTATTCCGGCATGCTGCCGCCGGTGGCGCTTACCTTCTGGTCGCTACGGGTGGCCGCGGGGCTGGGCCTGCTGATGCTGGCGGTGTCATGGGTCACGCTTCTGTTGACCTGGCGCCGCGGCATGGATGTCGCGGTGGTCCCGCAATGGTGGCAGCGCGTGCTGTGCGGCATGATGTTTTCCGGCGGTATCGCCGTCGTGGCCGCCTGGTGGGTGTCCATCATCGGCCTGCAGCCCTTCGCGGTCAACGGCACGATCACCCAGACCGAGGTGCTGGGCCCCATGTCTTCCAGCACCGTGCTGTACGGCCTGGTCGGGTACGGCCTTCTGTACGCGTTGCTGCTGGCCGCCTTCGCCGGCATGCTGTTCCACGCGGCGCGCTACGGCGTGGTGCCGGTGCGCAAACTGGGCGGGGGAACGCCATGATCGCCATGCTCGCCGCCTCGCAGGGGCTCAGCCCCGATGATCCTTCCTTCTGGATGCCGTTGGCGTTCATGGGCCTGCTGTTCGTGGTGGTCGCCGCCGGCGTGGTGCTGGATGGCTTCGACCTGGGCGTGGGCATCCTGCTGCAGCTCGCGCCCGAGCAGGAACGCGGCCGCATGATGAGCCTGCTGAGCCCCTGGCGCGACGCCAACGAATTCTGGCTGCTGTTGGGCATGGGGCTGTTCGCTTCCGCCTTTCCATTCGCCTGGGGCGCGGTGCTGGGCAAACTCTACGGGCCGCTCACCTTCATGGTGCTGGGCGTGGTGCTGCGCAGCGTCTCCTTCGAATTCCGCATCCGCGCCCGCAACGAGGCCAAGCCGCGCTGGATCTTCGCCTTCTGGGCCGGTTCGCTGATGACCGCCTTTGGGCAGGGCATGCTGCTGGGGCGCATTGCCACTGGCTACCAATCCGACGCCGGCTATGGCTGGTTCGCGCTGTTCGTCGGCCTGTGCGCCGTGGCCGCCTATGTGCTGCTGGGCGCGTCGTGGCTGGTGATGCGGGTCGACGGCGAGCTGCAGCGCCGCGCGGCCAACTGGGCGCGGCACGCGATCCGCTGGACCGCGGTCGGCATGGTCGCCATCGCCGTCACGCTGGGCCTGGCCAACGCCGGCATCTTCTACAAATGGAGCAACATCGCCCACCTGAGCCTCGCGGCCACCGTATGGGTGCTGATGCTGGCGGGCTTCGTTGCCGCCGAAATGCTGCTGGCGCGCCTGCCGGGCCGCGCCGACCGCTTCAGTTGGCTGCCGTTCGTGCTGTGCGTGGCGCTGTTCCTGCTGATGCTGAGCGGCCTGGCCTACAGCCTGTTCCCCTATCTGATCCTGGACGACATGACGCTGTGGGACGGCGCTGGCGCGCTGGGCTCGATGCGCCTGGTGATGGCCGGCGCGGTGGTGGGGATCCCGGTGGTGCTGGTGTTCAACATCCTGGCCTATCGCTCGGTGTTCGGCAAGGAGCGCGCGCCCGTGCCGCTGTTGCCGCCGCCGTCGCCTTGATGCCGCCGGGGGTGAGGCGACGGCGGATGGCCATGCCATCCGCTGTGCCGCGCCGCCGCCGTCGGCCGCCCCTGCTCCCGGGGATGCCGCGCCAAGCCCGGCCTTACAGCACCGGCCGCGCCACCCGCTGCAGGATTTCCTCGCCGTAGGCTTCCAGCTTGCGCGCGCCGACGCCGCTGATGTGGCTGAGGGCGTCCATCGAGTCGGGCTGGGCCAGCGCAATTTCGCGCAGCGTGGCGTCGTGGAAGATGACGTAGGCCGGCACGCCGTGGCTCTTGGCCACTTCGCCGCGCCAGGCGCGCAGCGCCTCGAACACCGGTTGCAGTTCGGCGGGCAGGTCGATCGCGGCGGCCTTGGCGCGGCTGCCGCCGGTCTTGCCGGAGCGGGCTTTCTTTTCGGATTCGCGCCGCAGCATCAGTTGGCGCTCGCCCTTGAGCACGGCGCGGCTGCCTTCGGTCAGGGCCAGCGTGCCGTAGCCTTCGTTGTCGACCGTCAGCAGGCCCTGCGCCAGCAACTGGCGCAGCACGCCGCGCCAGGCGGTATCGCTGAGGTCTTCGCCCACGCCGAACACGCTGAGCGTTTCGTGGCCGTGCTGCTTGGTGCGGTCGGTGACCTTGCCGCGCAGGATGTCAATGATGTGGCCGGCGCCGTAGCGCTGGCCGCGTTCCTTCCACAGCCGGTACACGGCGGACAGCACCTTCTGCGCCGCCACCGTGCCGTCCCAGGCCTGCGGCGGGTCGAGGCAGACGTCGCAGTTGCCGCAGGCCGTGATGTGCTGGCCGAAGTACGCCAGCAGCCGCACGCGGCGGCATTCCACGGTTTCGCACAGGCCCAGCATGGCGTCCAGTTGCTGGCCAAGGCGGCGGCGGTAGGCGTCGTCGCCGGGGGATTCGTCGATCATGCGGCGCTGCTGCACCACGTCCTGCAGGCCGTAGGCCAGCCAGGCGGTGGCGGGCAGGCCGTCGCGGCCGGCGCGGCCGGTTTCCTGGTAGTAGCCCTCGACCGACTTGGGCAGGTCGATGTGCGCCACGAAGCGCACGTCGGGCTTGTCGATGCCCATGCCGAAGGCGATGGTGGCGACCATGACCACGCCGTCCTCGCGCAGGAAGCGCGCCTGGTTGGCGGCGCGCACCTGGGGGCTGAGCCCGGCGTGATAGGGCATGGCGTCGATGCCCTGGTTGCAGAGGAATTCGGCGGTTTCCTCGACGCGTGCCCGCGACAGCGCGTAGACCACGCCGGACTCGCCCTCGTGCTCGGTGCGGATCATGTCCAGCAACTGCTTGCGCACCTCGTTCTTCTCGACGATGCGGTAGCGGATGTTGGGGCGGTCGAAGCTGGAGACGAAGTGGTGCGCGTCGGTCAGCGACAGGCGCTGGGCGATCTCGTTACGGGTCTCGGCGGTGGCGGTGGCGGTGAGCGCGATGCGCGGCACGTCGGGCCAGCGCTCGTGCAGCATCGACAGGCCCAGGTACTCCGGCCGGAAATCGTGGCCCCATTGCGAAACGCAGTGGGCCTCGTCGATGGCGAACAGGGCGATGTTGCCGCGTTCCAGCAGTTGCAGGCAGCGGTCGGTCAGCAGGCGTTCGGGCGCCACGTACAGCAGGTCCAGCTCGCCGGCCAGGAAGGCCTGTTCGACGTCGCGGGCCACGCGCCATTCCTGGGTCGAATTCAGGAACGCGGCGCGCACGCCCAGCTCGGTCAGCGCGTCGACCTGGTCTTGCATCAGCGCGATCAGGGGCGAGACGACGATGCCGGTGCCTTCGCGCACCAGGGACGGGATCTGGTAGCAGAGCGACTTGCCGCCGCCGGTGGGCATCAGGACCAGCGCGTCGCCGCCGTCGATGACCTGCTGGACGATGGCTTGCTGGTCGCCGCGGAAGGATTCGTAACCGAAAACGCGCTGCAGGACTCCGAGGGCGCGCGTGTCAGACATGGGGGTAGGCCGTGAGCATCATGGCGGGGATTTTAAGCCGCAAATCCGGCGACCCGGGCGCGCGGGGGCATTTTCGTCCACCGGCCCGGCCGCGTCACCAGCTCAGCCAGGTGCCGCGCATGAAGGTGTCCACCGGCATGCTGAGGTTGGCGCGCCACTCGTAATTGCCCGAAATGATGTCGCGGTCGGCGCCCACCGCCAGCTTGACCTTGGGCGCCACGAACATGCTGTGGCTCAGGCCGACCCGCTGCTCGGCCAGCGCCGAACCTTCGTGCAGGCCCGAATAGGTGCCGCTGAGCGTGCCCCAGCCGGTGATCGGCACCCCGGCGGTCAGGGTGTTGCGGGTCTGCGGGGCCGCGGCCACGCCGCCGGAATAGGTCGACAGGTCGCCGAAGCCGGCGCCGATCTGTTCGTTGGTGTAGCCCAGGTTGACCGCGTCGGCCACGTCCACGCTGTAGCCGAAGCGGTAGCGCCAGGCGCTGGCGGCATCGAACGAACTCTGGGTGGCGCCGGCCTGGAAGGTGCCGTAGTCGCCGGCGGCGTAGGTGGTGCCCATGCCGCGGGTGGTCAGCGACGGCGCGCTCTGCATCTGGCCTTCAAGCGTCAGCACCGGCGTCAGCCCGTAGCGCACGGTGCTGTTGCCGACCGAGGCGCCATAGTCGACCGCCCCGGAAGTGGCCGACGGATCCATGCGGTTGAGCCGGCCGAGTGAGGACGAATAACCGAAGCTGCCCTCGGCCAGCGGCGCCGTGGTGCTTGGCAGGTTGGAGATCTGCAGGCCGCCGACCGGCGCGCTGCTGCCCCAGGCGGGCGCATTGGCGTTGATGTTGCCCACCGAAAACGACGGACCGGTGGTGTTGCGGTACACCCAGTTGCGGTCGCCGCCGTAGCGCAGGCCGTCCTGGCCGCTGACCGAGGCGAACCAGGGGCGGCTCGGCCGCGATACGCCGGAGATCACGACCACGGGCACCCGAGGTATGTCCCCGCTTTCCAGGTCGAAGGAGTAATCCGGCGCATCGGCGGGCGCCGCGGCCGTCTGGGTCGCTTCGCACCCGAGCGGGCCAGCCGCAGCATCCCCCGACAGGCTGGGTCCCGTCCCCGGAATTGTTTCGTCCTCGCCGCCGCCCGCCACGCTGGTGTCCATGGCCGGCTCGGCGCCCTGGAGGTCGCAGGGTGTCGGGTCCAGCGGCACCGCCCGCGACGCCATCGAGGGCGCGGGCCGCACCGGCACCGGCTGCACCGGCGACAGGGCGCCGATGCCGCGCGCCACATACGCCGGGGCCGGCGGGGGAGACGAGGGGGCGGCGGGCGCGCCGGACGCGGGGATCAACGGGCTGGCCAGGCCAGCCGTCAACGCCGTGTGCAGCAGCCGCCTGCGCCAGGATGCAGGGGCGACCATAACCAACAGTGTAGAAAGGGGACGTTGCCCCAGCTGTAAACGATTTTTAGTAAACCGGACCAGCGTATGCGGGGCAATGTCCAGTATTTTAGGGCCAGTCCCGGCTGGCGGCGATGTCGGCGGCAACGGGACGGCATCGCCGGCAAACATCGTGCAACAGGTATATTTCAGATGATTTCCCGGCTCTTGCCGCCAGAGGCGGACGGCTCCACTATGGCATCCATGGACAATCACCACACCAAGCTGCTGGTCGTCGACGACGATCCGGCCCTGCGGCAACTGCTGGCCGACTACCTGAACCGCCACGGCTACGACACGCTGCTCGCGCCGGACGCCAGCGACCTGCCGTCGCGCATCACCCGCTATGCCCCGGACCTCCTGGTGCTGGACCGCATGCTGCCCGGCGGCGACGGCGCCGACGCCTGTCGTCGCCTGCGCGAACAGGGCGAAGACATCCCCGTCATCCTGCTGACCGCCCGCGACGAGGCCGTCGATCGCATCATCGGCCTGGAGGCCGGCGCCGACGACTACGTCGGCAAGCCTTTCGATCCGCGCGAACTGCTGGCCCGCATCGAGGCAGTGCTGCGGCGCAAGCGCGGCCCTTCCGCGTTGACCAAGGACGCCCCGGTTGCGTTTGGTCCCTTCCTCTTCGACCCTTCCACCCGCCAGTTGTCGCGCGACGGCACCGTGGTCAAGCTCACCGGCGGCGAAATCAACCTGCTCGAAGCCCTGGTGCGCAACGCCGGCAAGCCGCTGTCGCGCGAACGCCTGCTGGCGCTGGCGCGCGACGACGACGCCGGCGAGCGCAACGATCGCGCCATCGACATCGCCATCCTGCGCCTGCGCCGCGTCATCGAGGACGATCCCAAGCAACCCCGCTGGATCCAGACCGTCTGGGGCATCGGCTACCGGTTCTCGCCCTGATGCGCTTCTCCGCCGGCTTT
Source organism: Achromobacter dolens (assembly GCF_902859745.1). Classification (GTDB taxonomy): domain Bacteria; phylum Pseudomonadota; class Gammaproteobacteria; order Burkholderiales; family Burkholderiaceae_B; genus Achromobacter; species Achromobacter dolens. The sequence continues at coordinate 255,210 of NZ_CADIJW010000001.1, forward strand.
CTGGTGCCCCGTTCGCTGCGGGCGCGGCTGATCCTGCTGATTCTCGGATCGGTGTTGCTGACACAGGCGGCGACGCTGGTGACGGTCTCGTACTTCCGCCACAAGTTCATGGAAGACGTGGCCATCGGCTACATCACCACCACCATCCGCACCTTGCGCGCCGCCGTGTCGCAAGTGCCCGCCGAAGATCGCGCCGACTTCGTGCGCGCCGCCTCGCAGAACCAGTGGCGCCTGTGGTCGCGGGTGCTGCCCGCCGAGGCCAAGCTGCAACGCTTCAATGGCCGCCGGCCGCCGCCGCGCAATGCGCAGCATCCGCCGCCTCCGCCGCCGCCACCACCGAGCGCCCAGATCCAGGGGCCGCCGTTGCCGCCCGAGATGCGCGGCGACGAGCGTGAAGTCGAACGCGAAGAACGCCACGCCGAACGCGAGCGTGAACGCGAAGAGCACATCCGCCGCTACAAGCCCGAACCCGACGACATCCGCCGCGACCTGCGCGGGCTGGTGCAGCAGCTCAACGAGCGCCTGAACGATGGCACCCGGGTGGCGCTGTCGCGCGGCCCCACGCCGGAGATCTTCATCTCGCTGGCGCCCAACCCGGCCAGCGAGGATGCGCCGCGCCTGCGGGAGTGGCTGGTGATCCCGCTGGACCGTCTGGACCCGCCCGTGGCCACGCCTTTCATCGCCGCCTGGCTGGGCGGCCTGGGCCTGTTGCTGTTGCTGGCGGTGGGGTTTTCCTGGCACATCACCCGCCCCATCACCCGTCTGGCCGACGCCGCCGACCGCCTGGCCGCGGGCCAGCCGCAGCGGGTGGAGCCTTCCGGTCCGCACGAGACCCGGGTGCTGGGCGAACGCTTCAACGCCATGCTGGACGCGCTGTCCGAATCCGATTCCGTGCGCCGCACGCTGCTGTCGGGCCTGCCGCACGACCTCAAGGGACCGCTGTCGCGCATGTGGCTGCGCATCGAGCTGGCCGACGATTCGGCCCTCAAGGAAGGCCTGCGCACCGACCTGCAGGACATGCAGCATATGGTCGACCAGTTCATCGGCTTCGTGCGCGGCACCGATCCGGCTGCCTACCGCTATGCGTCAATGGCGCTGCCCGACTGGCTGACCGAGCGCGTCAATGCCTGGCGCGGCGCCGGCACCGACGTTACGCTCAAGACCGCTGGCGGCGATGACGCGCTGGTCGTGCACGGGGACGCAGTGGCGCTGGGGCGCCTGCTCGACAACCTGATCGGCAATGCCCTGAACCATGGCGCGCCGCCCGTCGACATCGGCCTGCGGCGCGAGGACCGCTACGCGGTGCTGGATGTCTCCGACCATGGCCCTGGCATCGTGCCGGAGCGGCGCCTGGAGGCGCTGCGACCCTTCAGCCGGTTGGACGACGCCCGTACCCGCACCGGCAGCGTCGGCCTGGGGCTGGCGCTGGCCGAGGCCATCGCGCGCGCGCACGGCGGTTCGCTGGAACTATTGCAGGCCGAGTCGGGCGGGCTGTGCGTGCGGGTCAAGCTGCCGGTCGTGGACGGCGCCTGATTCCGCCCCGGGGGCGTTTTGGGCGCGGACCCCGCCCCGGGCCCAGCGGTTACGGTACGATGCAGCATCCCGCTCAGTATCCAGTCGTTCCCGCACCATGGCCATCCAGTCCGATTCGCTTTCCTCCCGCCCCGACGCGCCTCGCATCGTCGCGCCCCAACCGGCGTCGCCCAACGAGGAGTCGATCGAACGCGCCCTGCGGCCCAAGGCGCTGGAAGAATACGTCGGCCAGCGGCGCGCGCGCGAACAGCTCGAGATCTTCATCGCCGCCGCCCGCAAGCGCGGCGAGGCGCTGGACCACGTGCTGCTGTTCGGCCCGCCGGGCCTGGGCAAGACCACGCTGGCTCACATCATCGCGCATGAAATGGGCGTGCAACTGCGCCAGACCTCCGGCCCCGTGCTCGAGCGCCCGGGCGACCTGGCCGCGCTGCTGACCAACCTGGAAAAGAACGACGTCCTGTTCATCGATGAAATCCATCGCCTGTCGCCCGTGGTCGAGGAAATCCTCTATCCGGCGCTCGAGGATTTCCAGATCGACATCCTGATCGGCGAGGGCCCGGCCGCGCGCAGCGTCAAGCTCGACCTGCAGCCGTTCACCCTGGTCGGCGCCACCACCCGCGCCGGCATGCTGACCAATCCGCTGCGCGACCGCTTCGGCATCGTTTCGCGGCTGGAGTTCTACAACGCCGACGACCTCGGCCGCATCGTCACTCGCAGCGCGGGCCTGCTCAACGCCACCATTACTGCCGACGGCGCCGCCGAAGTGGCGCGCCGCGCCCGTGGCACGCCGCGTATCGCCAACCGCCTGCTGCGGCGGGTGCGCGACTACGCCGAGGTCAAGGCCGGCGGCACCATCGACGCCGACGTCGCCGGCCGCGCCCTGGCCATGCTGGAAGTCGATCCGCAGGGCCTGGACCTGATGGACCGCAAGCTGCTCGAAGCCATCATCCACAAGTTCGATGGCGGCCCGGTGGGCGTGGACAGCCTGGCCGCGGCCATCGGCGAAGAACGCGACACCATCGAGGACGTGATCGAGCCCTATCTGATCCAGCACGGCTACCTGCAACGCACGCCGCGCGGCCGCACCGCCACCCTGACCACCTGGCGCCACCTGGGCCTGACGCCTCCCGCCGGCGCGGCCAGCAGCAGCGGCGACCTGTTCGGCAAATAAAATCCGACTTTCTTCGCGTACAAAGGACTGTTTACATGCTGCCCGAACTGCCCTCATTCGACGACGTCGCGCGCGCCAGCGAGCGCCTGGCCGGCAATGCGCACCGCACGCCGGTGCTGACCTCGACCACGGCCGACGCCATCGCCGGCGCCTCGCTGTTCTTCAAGTGCGAGAACTACCAGCGCATGGGCGCGTTCAAGTTCCGCGGCGGCTTCAACGCCATCGCCCGCCTGACGCCCGAGCAGCGCGCCGCCGGCGTGGTCACGTTTTCGTCGGGCAACCACGCCCAGGCGATCGCCCTTGCCTCCAGGCTGCAGGGCGTCAAGGCCACCATCATCATGCCGCTGGACGCCCCGGCGGCCAAGCGCGCCGCCACCGAAGGCTACGGCGGCCAGATCGTCACTTACGACCGCTACACCGAGGACCGCGAAGAGATCGCGCGCCGCATCCAGGCCGAGACCGGCGCCACGCTGATCCCGCCGTACGACCACGAGGACGTGATCGCGGGGCAGGGCACCGCGGCCAAGGAACTGTTCGAGGACGTGGGCGAGCTGGACTACCTGTTCGTGTGCCTGGGCGGCGGCGGCCTGCTGTCGGGGTCGGCGCTGTCGGCATTCGCGCTCAGCCCGCGCTGCCTGGTCTACGGGGTCGAGCCGGAAGCCGGCAACGACGGCCAGCAGTCGCTGCGCAAGGGCGAGATCGTCCGTATCCAGGCGCCCAAGACGCTGGCCGACGGCGCCGCCACCACCCATCTCGGCAACCTGACCTTCCCCCTCATCCAGAAGTACGTGCGCGACATCGTCACGGTGACGGATGACCAACTGGTTTCGACCATGAAGTTCTTCGCCGAACGCATGAAGATGGTGGTGGAACCCACCGGCTGCCTGGCGGCCGCGGCCGTGCTCCAGGGCGTGGTGCCGGTGCGGGGCGCGCGCGTTGGCGTCATCATCAGCGGCGGCAACGTCGATCTTCCGGCCTACGGCAAGTTGCTGGCGGGCTGACCCGGGGGCGAGGCGCCGGCGGGATATCGTCCGGCGCTTTGGCCGCCTGCTTGCGGAGGCGGCGCACGCAGGGCAGAATCGGGCCTGAATCCTGAAGAACAGGGGCTGCTCCATGCGTATCCTTGTCATCGGCGGCACTGGCTTCATCGGCCGTCATCTCATCGCCCGGCTGGCGGGCGGGCAGCACCAGATCCTGGTGCCCACCCGCCGTTATGGCCAGGGGCGAGAACTCCAGATGTTGCCCACCGTCACCCTGCTCGCCAGCGACGTGCATGACGACGACGCGCTCGACCGCCTGGTGAGCGGTTGTGACGCGGTCGTCAACCTGGTGGGCATCCTGCATGGCAATTCGGGCCGGCCCTATGGCTCCGATTTCGCGCGGGCCCATGTGCACCTGCCGCAGCGCATCGCGCGCGCCTGCCGCCGCCAGGGGGCGCACCGCCTGCTGCACGTCAGCGCGCTGGGCGCCGACTCCAACGGCGCCAGCATGTACCAGCGTTCAAAGGGCGACGGCGAGGCCGCCATCAAGCAGGAGCTGGCCGACTGGCGCGAGGGCGGCTGGACGATCTTCCGCCCGTCGGTGGTGTTCGGGGCCGACGACAGCTTCACCAACATGTTCGCGCGCCTGGCGCGTTGGCTGCCCGTGCTGCCCTTGGCCGGCGCACACGTGCGCATGCAGCCGGTGTTCGTGGGCGACGTGGTGACGGCGATGCTGGCGACGCTGGGCAACACCCACACCTGGGGCAAGACCTATGAACTGGGCGGCCCGCAGGTCTACACGCTGGGCGAGATCGCGCGCCTGTGCGCCGGTTGGGGCGGCAACCCGCGCCCGGTGGTCAGCTTGCCGATGGGGCTTGGGCGGATGCAGGCCATGCTGTTCGAGTGCCTGCCGGGCCAGCCCCTGATGTCGCGCGACAACCTGGATTCCCTGCGCCACGACAATATCTGCGGCGCGCCGATGGCGCCCGAATTGAACGTGGTGCCGACGGGACTGGAAGCGGTGGCGCCCGGCTACCTGGCGCAGGCGCGTTAGCCGGCGCCGCGTCACGCGGGCTTCGCCCGGGCGCTTGTGGCCCGGAACCGAGCCGCGGGCCTGTTCAGCGCACCAGCGCCTTCAAGGCCTGCTTGATGCCGTCCGACACGCCCACGCCTTCGGGCAGCGTCTTCAGGGCCGACAACGATTCCTTCTCGGAGTACCCCAGCGCCAGCAAGGCGTTCAGGATGTCGGACTGGTTGTCCTGCACCGGATGCGCGGTGGCGCCGATGTCCGCGCCCAGCTTGCCGCGCATTTCCAGCAGCAGGCGTTCGGCGGTCTTCTTGCCGATGCCGGGCACGCGGGTCAGGCGGCCCGATTCCTGCAACGTGATGGCCTGGGCCAGGTCGGCCACCGACAGGCCGGAAAGCACCGACAGCGCGGTGCGCGCGCCGATGCCGCTGACCTTGATCAGTTCACGGAAGGCGCTGCGTTCGCCCGCGGTGGCGAAGCCGTAGAGGATGTGGGCGTCTTCGCGCACCGTCAGGTGCGTGTACAGCGTGACGCGCGCGCCGGTTTCCGGCAGCGAGTACAGCGTGCTCATGGGCACGTCGATGTCATAGCCCAGACCGTTCACGTCCACGCAGACGGTGGGCGGCAGTTTCTCGATCAGGGTTCCGGTGATGCGTCCGATCATGGTGGCAATGGCCTGGCAAAAGAGGGGGCCGCGTCAGTCGCGGCGGATGCGGGGATTCTATACGGGTCCGCGCGAAGCGGGGGGCGGGGCTCAGCCGAGCAGGCGGCCGTTGCGCAGGCGGGTCTTGCCGCTCAGGCTCAGGCGCGTGCCCAATTCCGTCAGCCGGTCCTGCAAGGGGCCGACGTGGGCGTGGCAGATGGCGCAGGCCAGCGCGTCGGCCGAGTCGGGGGCGGGGGTGCCGTCCAGCGCCAGCAGGTGCTGCACCATCATCTGCACCTGTTCCTTGGCCGCGCGGCCGGTGCCGACCACGGCCTTCTTGATCTGCAGCGCGGTGTACTCGTGCACCGCCAGCGAACTGTCGGCCAGCGCGCACAGCGCCGCGCCGCGGGCCTGGCCCAGCAGCAGGGTCGAGGCCGGATTGGTGTTCAGGAAGACGATTTCCAGCGCGGCCACGTCGGGTTGCGTGTCGCGCGCCACCTGGCGCAGGTTGTCCAGGATGACCTTGAGGCGTTCGGACAGCGTCAGCGCCGGCGGCACCACGATGGTGCCGCTGGCGACATAACGCAGGCGCGGGCCGTCGGCATCGATCACACCGAAGCCGGTGCGGCGCAGGCCGGGATCGATGCCGAGGACGCGCATCAGTGGCGGAAGTGGCGGGTGCCGGTCAGCACCATGGCGATGCCATGCTCGTCGGCCGCGGCGATGACTTCGTCGTCGCGCACGCTGCCGCCGGGCTGGATCACGCAGGTCGCGCCCGCGGCCACCACCACGTCCAGGCCGTCGCGGAACGGGAAGAAGGCGTCCGACGCCACCGCCGAGCCCTTCAGCGTCAGGCCGGCGTTCTCGGCCTTGATCGAGGCGATGCGGGCCGAGTCGATGCGGCTCATCTGGCCGGCGCCGACGCCCAGCGTCATGCCGCCGCCGACGAACACGATGGCGTTGGACTTGACGTACTTGGCGACCTTCCAGGCGAACGCCAGATCGTTCATTTCCTGCTCGGTGGGCTGGCGCTTGGTCACGACCTTCAGGGCGTCGCGCGGCACGTTGTAGGCGTCCGGACTTTGCACCAGCCAGCCGCCGCCGACGCGCTTGACGTCGAAGGCGTTCTGGCCCGTGCCCATCGGCACTTCCAGTACGCGCACGTTCTTCTTGGCGGCCAGGATGGCCAGCGCGGCGCCGTCATAGGCCGGGGCCAGCAGCACTTCCAGGAACTGGGCGCTGACGGCTTCGGCGGTGGCGGCGTCGACCGGGCGGTTGAAGGCGATGATGCCGCCGAAGGCCGAGGTCGGGTCGGTCTTGAAGGCCTGCTGGTACGCGCCCAGCGTGTCGGCCGCGACCGCCACGCCGCAGGGGTTGGCGTGCTTGACGATGACGCAGGCGGGCGCCTCGAAGCTACGCGCGCATTCCCAGGCGGCATCGGCATCGGCGATGTTGTTGTACGACAGTTCCTTGCCCTGCAGTTGGCGGTAGTTGCCCAGCAGGCCGGCCGGACGCTGCGCGTCGACGTAGAACGCGGCGGTCTGGTGCGGGTTCTCGCCGTAGCGCAGGGCCTGCTCCTGTTTGACCTGCAGGGTCAGGGTGCGGGGCCATTCCTGGCGCGCCGGCACGGCGTCCTGCGCCGGTTCGGCGTCGGTCAGGCTGGTCAGGTAGGCGGCGATGGCGCCGTCGTAGGCCGCGGTGTGGGCGTAGACCTTGGCGGCCAGCGCCAGGCGCAGGCCGTACGAGGTGCCGCCGCCCTGGTCCATTTCGGACAGCACGCGCGAGTAGTCGACCGGGTCGATCACCACCGTCACGCCGCCGGCCTCGGTGCCGTGGTTCTTGGCGGCGGCGCGCAGCATGGCCGGGCCGCCGATGTCGATGTTCTCGACCGCATCGGCGAAGGTGCAGTCGGGCTTGGCCACCGTTTCGCGGAACGGATACAGGTTGACCACCAGCATGTCGATGCGATCGATGCCGGCCGCCTTGATGGTGTCCATGTGCTCGGCGCTGTCGCGGCGGGCCAGCAGGCCGCCGTGGATCTTCGGGTGCAGCGTCTTGACGCGGCCATCCAGGATCTCGGGCGAGCCGGTGTGGGCGGCCACTTCGGTGACGGTCAGGCCGGACTCGGCCAGCAGCTTGGCGGTGCCGCCGGTCGACAGCAGGCGCACGCCGCGCGCGGCCAGGGCGCGGGCAAATTCAACGATGCCGGTCTTGTCGGACACCGAAAGCAGGGCGGTTTCGATTTTCATGGTGAGGGACGGGAGTGGGGCGCGGGCGCCTGTCTCGCTTCAGGTCGGGATGGGAAATCTGTCATGCGGGGCGCGCCAGCCGGCCCGCCCGCGCGGCGATGCGCTATACCTGGATGTTATGGGCCAGCAGTTTCTTGCGCAGGGTGTTGCGCGTGATGCCCAGCATTTCGGATGCCCGCGACTGGTTGCCGCCGGACCGTTCCAACGCCACTTCGAGGACCGGGCGCTCCACGCAGCGCATCACCATGTCCCACATGTCGTGGGGCTCGGATTCGCCCAAGTCTTCGAAATAGCGCTCCAGGCTGGCGCGCACGCATTCTTCCAGGACATCTTTCTTGCTCATCGGAGTACAGATATTTTTATGTTGGTGGTGAGGCGGTTATGCCGCCAGCAGGGCTTTCGCGACAGGCGCCGGGTTGGGGTTGCCGTCACGGGAAAGATTGAGGAACCATTCCGACACCGCCCGCCACTGGTCGCGGGTGTTGTCGATGAGGTTCATGCGGTCGCGGAACGAGTCCGCGCCCGGCAGGCCGTCCAGATACCACCCTATGTGCTTGCGCGCCGTGCGTACGCCGGTGTGTTCGCCATAGAAGCGGTAGTGGTCGTCGAGATGTTCGAGCAGCAGTTCGCGCATTTCCCCATAGCTGGGTGGGGCCAGTGTTTCGCCCGTGCGCAGGTAATGGTCGACCTCGCGGAAGATCCAGGGACGCCCTTGGGCCGCCCGGCCGATCATGACCGCGTCGGCGCCAGTGTAATCCAGGACGCGCCTGGCCTTTTCGGGCGAGTCGATGTCGCCATTGGCGATCAGCGGGATTTTCAGCTCGGCGCGGACGGCGCGGATAGTGTCATATTCCGCCTCGCCCGTATAGAGGTCGGCGCGGGTGCGTCCATGCAGTGTCAGGGCGGCGATGCCGGCGTCCTGGGCCAGTCTGGCCACGCGCAGGGCGTTGCGGCTGTTGCGGTCCCAGCCGGTGCGGGTCTTGAGGGTGACCGGCACCCCCAGCGGCGCGCAGGCCTCGACCACGGCGTCCAGGATGCGGGCGATCAGGTCTTCGTGGCGCAGCAGGGCCGAGCCCGAGGCCACGTTGCAGACCTTTTTCACCGGGCAACCCATGTTGATATCGATGATGCGCGCGCCCTTGTTGGCGTTGAACACGGCGGCCTCGGCCATCATGGCGGGGTCGGCGCCGGCGATCTGCACCGAAATGGGGGCGATCTCGCCGTCGTGGTTCAGGCGCCGCGAGGTCTTGACGCTGTCCCACAGCTTGGGGTTGCTGGCGGCCATCTCCGAGACGGCGTAGCCGGCCCCCAATTTCTTGCAGAGCTGTCGGAAAGGACGATCCGTCACGCCCGCCATGGGCGCGACCAGAACGTTGTTGGGGAGAGTCCACGGGCCGATGCGCATGGTCACATTTTAACCGGCTCGATCGAACCCTCTTTTTTCGTCCGCAACAGCTTGGTAACAGGCCGACGAAAAAAGGGGAGGATCAGGCCCGGAAACCCTGCAGCAGATGGCGCGCCAACGGCGCCCGCAGCGGCGCGGCCAGATCCAGGCCCAGCAAGGCCAGGCCACAGGCGTGTTCGATCGGCGCCAGGCCGGTGGCGAAGATGCGCGGCATCAGGTCGGTGACGCCGGCGGTGATGAGCCGGTCGACCTGGCGCGCGCGGGCGAAGTCTTGCAACGCCTGGGTGGGACTGGCGTTCGGCTGGGCCAGCCAGCCGCCCAGGGACTGGGCCAGCCGGGCGGCGTCGCGCAGTCCCAGGTTGAGTCCCTGGCCGGCCACCGGGTGCAGCGTCTGCGCCGCATTGCCGATCACGGCCACGCGGCCCTGCACCAGGCCGCGGCGCGCGCTCAGCGCCAGCGGGAAGACATGACGCGGCGCCTGGCACGTCAGGCGGCCCAGGCGGTCGCCAAAGGCCGCCGTCAGCGCGTGCGAGAAGGCGGTGTTGTCCAGCGCCGCCAGTTCGGCCGCGCGCCCGGGCGCGCTGCACCAGACCACCGAATAGGCGTCCGCCGTCTGCGGATGCGGCAGCAGCGCCAGCGGCCCTTCGGCGGTGAAGCGTTCCCAGGCCCAGCCACGGCGCGGCAGGCTGGCGTGGGTGGTGGTCAGCAGGGCGTGCTGACCGTAGTCGCGGCGCACGTCGCTGCCTCCGGCCCCGTCGGATTGCACGGCGATGCGGCAGCTAAGGGCGGTGTCGCCCTGGCTGATGCGCACGCCGTCGGCGTCCTGGCCGTCGACCACGGCTGGCGGACCGGACAGCAGCGTGACGCCGCTGGCGGCCACGCATTCCTCCAGCCTGGCGTGCAGCGCCGAGTAGGCGACCACGCAGCCGAGCTGTGGCACGTTGAAATCGGTGTTGCGGATCACGCTGCGGCCAAGCCGGCCGCGCTGGGAAACGTGGATATTGAGGATGTCCGCCGCCTTGGCGGGCCAGGCGCGCAGCGATTCGAGCAGCACCCGGCTGCCATGGTTCATCGCCAGCACGCGCGGATCGGCCGCGGGAATGGCGGCGGCTGGCGTCGCGGCGGCCGGGCTGGCGCCTTGCAGCAGGGCGATGCGGGAGGGGTCCGGCGCCACGCGCGCCAGCATCAACGCCAGGACACGCCCCACGGGGCCGGCGCCGAGAATCGCAATGTCGAAGGCGGAGATAGTCATGTCGCGATTTTACCTGTCCACTACAATCCGGGTCTGCCGGCGCGGCTTGGCGCCCGGGACCCTTCACCGGTTGATTGATATGACGCAGCTCGAGGCTTCTTCTTCGCTGTCCGCCGCAATCCCGCGCCGCCCTCGCGGCAAGGTCGCTGTCGGCCTGCTGGCCTGTCTGTTCGGCTGGCTCGGCGCTCATTGGTGGTACCTGGGCCGGCGTTACGCCTGGCTGGTGACGACGCTGTCCCTGCTCAGCCTGTTCTGCGCGTTCCGCTACTACCCGGTCTGGTACGACAACCCGGCCTTTTTCCTGGTGTTCATTCCCATGATCGACGGCTTCATCGAGAGCGCGGTGTTCTCGCTGATGCCCGACGAGAAGTTCGACCGCCGCTACAACCCCGGATTGCCGCCGTCCCCCAGGACCGGCTGGGGGCCGGTGCTGGTGGCCATCCTGGCCTGCCTGGTGGGCGCCACCGTGTCGATGTTCGCGATCGCGATGGTGGTGGTCTACGTCTGGGTGGCGATGGGCTGGCTGGACGGCCTGACGCTGTAGGTCCGGGGCCGCCCTCACGAGCGCGGCCGACGCCATGCCGGCCTGCGCGCGCCGCTCGCTCATTCGCGCATCAGCGCCTCGATCTCGCCGGCCTGCACCGGCACGCCGCGAGTGATCAGCTCGCAGCCCTCGTCCGTCACCAGCGCGTCGTCCTCGGTACGGATGCCGATGTTCCAGTAGGCCTCGGGCACATCGTCGGCCGGACGCACATAGATGCCCGGCTCGATCGTCAGCATCATGCCGGTTTCCAGCTTGCGCCATGGGCGTTCCGCGCCGGCTGCGCCGCCCGGCTGGCGGTAGTCGCCCACATCGTGCACGTCCAGGCCGAGCCAGTGGCCCGTGCGGTGCATGTAGAAACGGCTGTAGTCGCCCGACTCGATCACGCCGTCCAGCGACCCCTTCAGCAGTTTCAGGTCCAGCATGCCCTGGGCCAGCACCCGCACCGCGGCTTCATGGCCGTCGTTCCAGCCGCGGCCGGGCGCGGTTGCCTGGGCCGCGGCCTCCTGCGCCGCCACCGTCAGGTCGTACAGCGCGCGCTGCGGGCCGCTGTAGCGGCCGTTGACCGGAAAGGTGCGGGTGATGTCGCTGGCGTAGCTGTCGACCTCGCAGCCGGCGTCGATCAGCACCAGGTCGCCATCGCGCAGCACCGCCTCGCCGGCAGGGTAGTGCAGCACGCAGGCATTGGCGCCGGCCGCGACGATGCTGTTGTAGGCCACTGCCTGAGCGCCATGGCGGCGGAATTCATACAACAGCTCCGCTTCCAGTTCGTATTCGCGCATGCCGGCGCGCGTTGCTCGCATGGCGCGCGCATGGGCGCCGGCGGAGATCTTGGCCGCCCGCCGCATCGCGGCGATCTCGCTGGGGTCCTTGATCAGCCGCATTTCGGCCAGGATCGGCCGGATGTCCTGTTGCCGCGTGGGAGGCTGATGGCCGCCGCGGCTGGCCTCGCGCGCCGTCGCCAGCCAGCGGTGCAGGCGGCCGTCGGTACGCTTGTCGCCGGCCAGGGGCGCGTACAGGGTGGGCTGGTCCAGCAGCAGTCGGGGCAGCAGTTCGTCGAGCGCGTCCAGCGCGTGCGCGTCGTCGAAGCCGAAATGCTCGGCCGCGGCCTCCGGGCCGAAGCGCCGGCCTTCCCAGATCTCGTGCTCGATATGGCGCGGACGGCAGAACAGCAGCGCGCGGTCGGTGGCGCCCGCGATCAGCACCAGCCAGGCGCCGGGCTCGGTGAAGCCGGTCAGGTAGAAGAAGTCGCTGTCGTGCCGGTAGGGGTACTCGGCGTCGCGGTTGCGGATGGCTTCGGGCGCGGTGGCCAGGACGGCGATGCCGCCGCCATCGGCGCGCATTCGCGCCATCAGGCGCTGGCGGCGGGCGGCGAAGGGAGCGATATCGGTGGGAGGCAGGCTCATGGGCAAGGGGGCGCAAGGCCCGGCGGGAAGCTGTGGTGCCGTTTACTTTACCCGTCGTGCCGCCGATGCGACAGTCTGGCGGCATTCCCGCGCCCGACGCATGGATTCACTGGACTGTCACGGACGGGCTGCTACAATCGCGGCACTGTCATTGGGGAGTAGCCATCCTTTGTCCCCAAAGGAGTTAGCGTCAACAGACTTGGTGGTTCGGTGCCGCGTAGCGGTAGCCAGAACTCCATGGCGCTAACGGTCTCCATGTCGCGGCCCGCCCGCGCATGGATCAGCCAGGCGAGACCTTTGGCCGCGTTGCGTTCACCCTGGCCGGGCGAGCCGCAATGTCGCGCCAATTGGTTTCTGCTCGTCCGGCTCGTCTATATGTTGCTCACCCTTTTCCTGTTTTTCCTGTCTGCGGCGGTGATCTACCTCGCCTGCGAATTCTTCGTCAATGGCGTCGAATGGGTCGGACACCGCTTCCAGCTCGGCGCCACCGCGACCGGCACCGTGCTGGCCGCCTTCGGTACCGCCCTGCCGGAAAGCGCAGTGACCTTCATGGCCGTGGTGTTCGGCGACACGCCCGAACAGAAAGATATCGGCGTTGGCGCAGCCATGGGCGGGCCGCTGGTGCTGGCGACGCTGGCCTACGCCGTGGTCGGCCTGGCCCTGTGGCGTGCGCGTCGCGGCCAGCCCGCGCAAGCCGACTGTATCAACGCGGACCAGCGCCGGCTGGCCCGCGACCAGGCCTGGTTCATGGGCATCTTCGTCTTCAAGGTCGGGCTCGGCCTGCTGGCCTTTGCCTGGAAGCCCTGGCTCGGCATCCTGTTCCTGGCGACGTACGGCCTGTACATCAAGCGCGAACTGAGCAACGACGAAGACTGCATTGACTGCGAAGACCTCGAGCCGCTCAAGCTGCGGCCGCGCGACGACAATCCGTCGATGTTCTGGGCCGCGACCCAGACGCTGCTGGCGCTGGTCGTGATCGCCGGCGCCTCGCACGTGTTCGTCAACCAGATCGAGGTGCTCGGCATTGCCATGGGCGCCTCGCCGCACGTGGCCGCGCTGCTGCTGGCGCCCGTCGCCACCGAACTGCCCGAGATCATGAACGCGCTGATCTGGGTGCGCCAGGGCAAGGAGCGCCTCGCGCTGGCCAACATCTCCGGCGCCATGATGATCCAGGCCACCATCCCCAGCGCGCTCGGCATCTTCCTGACGCCCTGGCTGCTCGACGGCCCGCTGCTGGCCGCCGGCCTGTTCACCATGCTCTCCATCGGCCTGCTGTGGCTGCGCTTCCGTCGCGCCGGCATGAGCGTGCCGGCGCTATCCGCGGTGGGTGGTTTCTACGCCTTGTTCGCGGCCTACCTGGGCTGGCACTTCTACGCCTGACGAGTCGGGAAGGGTTTGAAGGCGCGGGACGCAACCGCCCCGCGCCTTTTTTGCACCGAAGAGGCATTTTCTGCCCAGAAACCTTGTCCATCAGTGGAAACCCGCGTAAAATCTTGCCCGTTATCCATCCCAGGAGCAGTCTTCGTGAATACCGATTCCGGCGAAAGTAGTCGATCTTGCATCGACGTCGCTGTTTGACAGGACCACGCAGAACTCCATCTGCCGCAGCCTGTTGAACAGGTTGCGGTTGTATCCCAAGCCCCGGGCTTCTTGCCGGGCAGCAGCGCAAGCCCACGGCTTGCCGGGATTCTCCCCAACGTAAACCGCCAGAACCGCCGCTAGTCGCAGCGCCCGCGTTCGTGCACGCCTTTTTCGTGCCCGCCCGCCATGCGCCGTGTGCCTGCGTGCGCGCGTATGCGCGAAAGCCGCTCCCCATTACGCAATGGAGGCCGCTATGCGTTTCTTCGACTTGTTCCTGCGCCGCGCCGGCGTGGACCGCGCCACCGCCATGGGCCGCCGCCGCGGCACTTCGCGCCTGACGGTCATCTGCCCGCGCGATGAACTGGGCGCCCTGCGCAAGCAGATCTGCCTTGACTTCAGCGCGGCCGGACTCGACGTGTCGCAAGTGCAGATCGACCAGGGCCGCGACCCCGGCATGGCTTCGGCCTGCATCACCGTGAACTGCCCGCCTGAGCTGCGCGGCGAACTGATGTCGCAAGCCCGCCGGCTCAGCGCCAACCCCGCTGTGCGCCACGTGCATTTCGGCGCGCAACCGCTGGCGGCCTGACGCCGCCGTCCGCCAATCCAGGAGAGACCATGCCCAGTGCCTTAGACCCCGAGCCTCGATTGCGCCTTGTGCGCGGCGCCGGCCTGCCTGTCTGACCCGTCCTCTCCCTTGCGAGCCGACTGGCCGGATAGTCACCCGGTCTGTACGGAATCCGCAGCCCTGAACCCCCGGCCAGGCCCGCTCCGCGCGCGCCGGTTCCGCCGGCCCCGGTTCTTCCGCTAGTTTCCCGTTCCGCCTTCCGCACCCGGCGCGCCTCGACGCGATCCGGACACCGGCAACATCGCCCCGGTGCCTGCGCACGCCTGTACGTGGCGGAAACGGCCTGCTTTGCGCGGGCCGCGGCCCCGTGCTGCCCGCGCAAAGGCATGGCGGCGGGCAGCCCGTGTCTTCCAGAACAACACCAATAACTGGAACACTCCGATGTTCAAATTCCTGAAGACCTTCTTTTCCTCCGCGGCCGGGCTGCGGCGATCGGGGCGCCATTTTCGGCGTTCCCCCATGCTGGAGCAGGGCGGCGCGCAACTTGCCACCGCGGCCGATTCTTCTGATGCCGCGCGCCGCGCCAACCGTCGCATGCTCGATGTGGCGCGCATGGATTTCGATGTGCTGTTCTCGATGTTCCGCAGCGGCCGCGGCGGCTTGTCCGAAGTCCAGGCCGATGAGGCCCGCGCGCGCTATGGCGCCAACGAAGTCGACCACGAAAAGCCGCTGACCTGGTACGCCCATCTGTGGCAATCGTTCCGCAACCCCTTCAACCTGCTGCTGACCGGCCTGGCATCGCTGTCGTGGGTCACCGACGTGTACATGGCCGAGCCCGACGACCAGTCCTGGAAGGGCGTCATCATCATCGGCTCGATGGTGGTGATCTCCACACTGTTGCGCTTCGTGCAGGAGCGCCGCTCCAACCGCGCCGCCGAGGCCCTGAAGGCGATGGTGCAGAACACCGCCACGGTGCTGCGCAGCGACGCCGCCGGCATGGGCGAGGGCGATGCGCGGCGCTTCTTCGGCG
Organism: Achromobacter dolens; assembly: GCF_902859745.1. Lineage (GTDB taxonomy): Bacteria > Pseudomonadota > Gammaproteobacteria > Burkholderiales > Burkholderiaceae_B > Achromobacter > Achromobacter dolens. The sequence continues at coordinate 270,593 of NZ_CADIJW010000001.1, forward strand.
CCACGCTGCACGCTTCGGGCTCGCGCCAGATCGAGGTGCCGCTGGCCGAACTGGTGCCGGGCGACGTGGTGCTGCTGTCCGCGGGCGACATGATCCCCGCCGACTGCCGCATCCTGGGCGCCAAGGATCTGTTCGTGGCCCAGGCGGCCCTGACTGGCGAATCGCTGCCGGTCGAGAAGTACGCCATGCAGCGCGTCGAGACCGCCAACGCGCTGGAACTCGAGAACATGGCCTTCATGGGGACCAATGTGGTCAGCGGCTCCGGCACCGCCTTGGTGGTGGCCACCGGCGCCGGCACCTACTTCGGCCAGTTGGCCGGGCGCGTGACGCAGACCTCGCGCATGCCGACGCAGTTCCAGCAGGGCATCAACCGGGTCAGTTGGGTGCTGATCCGCTTCATGCTGGTGATGGCGCCCATCGTGCTGCTGATCAACGGCTTCACCAAGGGCGACTGGCTCGAGGCGCTGCTGTTCGCGCTGGCGATCGCGGTCGGCCTGACGCCGGAAATGCTGCCGATGATCGTCACGGCCACGCTGGCCAAGGGCGCGGTGCGGATGTCGCGGCGCAAGGTGGTGGTCAAGCGCCTGGACGCGATCCAGAACCTGGGCGCCATGAACGTGCTTTGCACCGACAAGACCGGCACGCTGACGCAGGACCGCATCGTGCTCGAACGCCACACCGACGTGTATGGCGCCACCAGTGACGACGTGCTGGCCTACGCCTATCTCAACAGCTACTACCAGACCGGCCTGAAGAACCTGCTCGATGTGGCCGTGCTGCGTCACGCCGAGGTGGAACGCAAGCTGGACCTGGCCGCGCGCTACCGCAAGATCGACGAGATTCCGTTCGATTTCTCGCGCCGCCGCATGTCGGTGGTGGTCAGCGAAACCGAGAACGGCCGCGAGCACCACGAACTGATCTGCAAGGGGGCGCTGGAGGAAATGCTCTCCGTCTGCAGCCGCCTGCGGATCGGCAAGGACGTGCATCCGCTGACGGACGCGCGCCGCGCCGACATCCGTCGCGTCACCGCCGACCTGAACCGTGACGGACTGCGCGTGATCGCCGTGGGCGTGCGCGAGCTGCCGCCGACCCAGCAAGCCTATGGCGTGGCCGACGAGGCCGAACTGGTGCTGGTCGGCTACATCGCCTTCCTCGATCCTCCAAAGGAATCCACCGGCCCGGCGCTGGCCGCGCTGCGCGGTTCCGGCATCGAGGTCAAGGTGCTCACGGGCGACGTCGAACTGGTGACGCAGAAGGTCTGCCGCGAAGTCGGCTTCGAGGTCCGCAAGGTCTGCCTGGGCGCCGACATCGAGGCCATGGACGACGACCGGCTGGCCGTGGCGGTGCGCGAGGCCAATGTGTTCGCGCGCCTGACGCCAGCGCACAAGGAGCGCATCGTCCGCATGTTGCGGGCCCAGGGCAACACCGTGGGCTTCATGGGCGACGGCATCAACGACGCGCCGGCCCTGCGCGCCGCCGACGTGGGCATTTCGGTGGACTCGGCGGTGGATATCTCGAAGGAGGCCGCCGATATCATCCTGCTGGAAAAGAGCCTGATGGTGCTGGAGGACGGCGTGATCGAGGGCCGCAAGACCTTCTGCAACATGCTCAAGTACCTGAAGATGACGGCCAGCTCCAATTTCGGCAACGTCTTCTCGGTGCTGGTGGCCAGCGCGTTCCTGCCCTTCCTGCCGATGCTGCCGATCCACCTGTTGTTGCAGAACTTGATGTACGACATCTCGCAGACCGCGATCCCGTTCGACAATGTCGACGAGGAGCTTCTGAAAAAGCCGCAACAGTGGGATCCCGCCGGGCTGGGCCGCTTCATGGTTTTCTTCGGCCCCATCAGCTCCATCTTCGACATCACCACCTACGCGCTCATGTGGTACGTATTCCAGGCCAATGCGCCCGAGCACCAGACGTTGTTTCAGTCCGGCTGGTTCGTCGAAGGGCTGTTGTCGCAGACGCTCATCGTGCATATGATCCGCACACGCAAGATCCCGTTCCTGCAAAGCCGCGCCGCATGGCCGTTGATGCTGATGACGGTCATGGTGGTCGGGCTGGGCCTGTTCCTGCCGTTCTCGCCGCTGGCCGAGTACTTCCAGTTGCAGGCGCTGCCGTGGAGCTACTTCCCCTGGCTGGCCGGCATCCTGCTGAGCTACTGCGTGCTGACCCAATTGCTCAAGGGCGTGTGGGTGCGCCGCTACGGCTGGCAATAGTCACTATTGATACACCTGGCGGTGGGCAGGCGCCCACCGTCGATTCAATACCACCGGCGGTGGCGGTGCCACCCCGGATTCTGGAGATAAGCATGAAAATCTCGACTGTTGCCACGACGCTCGTGGCGGGCGCGGCCAGCCTTCCCCTGACGGTCTGTGCGGCCGGCGATGGCCCGGGCGTCCAGCTCTACGGCGTGGTGGATGCGGGCATCGCCACCACCCACACCTCCGGACAGGGCACCCACAATGGCATCCTCAACGGCGGCCTGACCGATTCCCTCTGGGGCCTGCGCGGCACCGAGGACCTGGGCGACGGCTGGAGCACCCGTTTCCAGCTTGAAAGCGGCTTCGACCCGTCCACCGGCAAGCGCGCCGATGACGACCGACTGTTCAACTACGGCGCCTGGGTCGGGCTGGCCCACGACAGCTACGGCGACCTGCGCCTGGGGCGCCAGTACACCGTCGGCAAGACCTACGGCAACGCGCTGGAGCTGGCCTCCTGGAAGGAGATGGGCATGGGCGCCACCTTCAAGGCCTCGGACAACTACCAGTTCAGCAACCTGGTCAACTACTACACGCCGACCTGGCAGGGCTTCCAGGCGGGCGTCGGCTATTCCTTCGACGCCGACGACGGCGACCGCTTCAAGACCGCGGCCAACAACCGCGCCCTCAGCCTCGGCCTGAAGTACGAGGACGGCCCCTTGCTGGCGGTCGCCACCTGGGACCAACTGCGCCTGGCCGAGCCGGTCGAGGGCAGCAACGGCCGGCCGCAGGCGGTGCAACTGGGCGCCTCCTACGACTTCGAGGTGTTCAAGGTGTCGGCGGGATGGTCGCGCCAGCGCAACGGCTACGTTGGCCTGGACGGCGGCGATCCGGACAACCTGGGCCGGAACCTGGGGCCGGCGGCCTTTGCGCGCGGCGGCACCGTCGACGCCTGGCTGCTGGGCGCCAGCATGCCGGTCGGCCACGGCACGGTGGTGGTGCAGTGGTCGCTGGCGCGTCCCGACTGGAAATGGGAGGATGGTTCGAGCGCGCGCAATGCGCAATTGGTGACATTGGGGTATACGTATGACCTGTCGCCGCGCACCACGCTCTATGCGTTCGCCGGCTACGCGTCCAATTACACCCTGGACAACCAGTTCGACCCTGGCCATTCCCACACGTCGCGCTTCGGTACGGGTATTTCGCACCGGTTCTGAGCCGTACAGGGGGCGGCCGGGTCTACTACAATCGACCCGGCTGCGTGTTACGGCCCGCCACGCCCCCGTCGGCATTTTCCGGATGACCCGCATGGACAGTCTCGAATGGCTCATACCCTGGGAGTTCTCTCCCACGCTGGTGGCCTCCTTCCTGGTGGCCATCGTGCTGTTCGTGCGCGGCCAGCGCGTGCACCACGTGACGGGCGCGCGCCGCGCGCTGTTCTGGCTGGGCATGGTGCTGCTGTATCTGTCCATGCACACGCGCCTGGACTATTACGCCGAGCGCATGTTCTTCATCCACCGCATCCAGCACCTGGTGCTGCATCACCTCGGCCCGCTGCTGGTGATGGCGGCCTTCCCCGGGCAGGTCATGCGCGCCGGGCTGCCGATGTCGTGGCGCATCCGCCTGCGTGATTTCCTGCGCACCGGCGCAGGCCGGGCCACCGTGGCGGTGCTGACCAACAAGATCTTCGTGCCGGCCCTGTTCGTGTTCCTGGTGCTGGTCTGGCTGATTCCGTCGGTGCAGTTCTATTCCATGCTCGACTGGCGGCTGTACCGGCTGATGAACTGGTCCGTGGTCATCAGCGGCTTCATGTACTGGAACCTGATCCTGGACCGCCGTCCCGCCCCGCCGGCCGCGATGACGCCGGGCGGCCGGGTGATCTCGCCGATCCTGACGATGCTGCCGCAGATGGTGGCGGGCGCGGTCATCGCCTTCACAGAAAGCGACATCTATCCCCTGTTCGAATTGTGCGGTCGCGCCATTGCCATGTCCGCGCAGACCGACCAGACGATCGGCGGGCTGACCATGTGGATCCCGGCGGCGCTGGTCGAGGTGATCGGCCTGATGGTGGCCCTCGGGACCCTGATGCGGCTGTCGGCCAAGGGTCGCCTGCGCAAGGCCGACCGCGACGCCATGGCGCGCGCCCGGGGGCGCCGCGCGGCTTCCGCCTGAGCGCCGCTCCAAAAGCGTCGCGAGCGCCGCAGGGGCGCTCGCGTCGGGTCTGGCGGGCGGGCGCCGGCCGCCTTATTGCGGCAGCAGGCCGTGGTACTTCCGGCCCAGCGCCACCGTGGCCTCGAACATGCCGGCCTTGTTGCCACAGTCGTAGCGCGTGCCTTCGTAGCGGTGCGCGTACACGGCGCGCTCGCGCATCAGCGAGGCGATGCCGTCGGTCAACTGGATCTCGTTGCCGGCGCCGCGCTTGGTCGAGCGCAGGTGGTCGAAGATCGCCGCTTCCAGCACGTAGCGGCCCACCACCGCCAGCGTCGACGGCGCATCCGCGGGGTCGGGTTTTTCCACGATGTGGGTCACGCGCTCGGTGCGGCCGTCGGCATGGCTGCTGTCGGCCTGGGCCGCGACGATGCCGTACTTGCGCGTGTCTTCGCGCGGGACATCCTGCACACCCAGCACGCTGGCGCTGCGGGCCACGGCCACATCCACCAGTTGCTTGATGGACGGCGTATCGGCGTCGATCAGGTCGTCGGCCAGCAGCACGGCGAAGGGTTCATCGCCCACGGCCGGGGCGGCCGACAACACGGCATGGCCCAGACCCAGCGGCGCCGATTGGCGGATATAGAGGCAATTGACGTGGGCGGGTAGAATGCCCCGCACCATTGCCAGAAGCTCATGCTTGCCCTTGCTTTCGAGATCGGATTCGAGCTCGGGAGCGGAGTCGAAATGGTCTTCGATGGCGCGCTTGTTGCGGCCGGTAACGAAGATCAGGTCGGTGATGCCGGCGGCGACGGCTTCTTCGACTGCGTACTGGATCAGCGGTTTGTCGACGACGGGAAGCATTTCCTTGGGCATCGCCTTGGTGGCGGGCAGGAAGCGCGTACCCATGCCCGCGACAGGAAAAACGGCTTTACGGACGGGGCGCATTTAAACCTCATAAGGGGCAATCGATGAAACATTTTAAGCGCATCGCTATCATAGGTTCATGAATCGCAGAAAAATGCCATCCATTTGCTCGATTGCGCAGCGGGGCGCGATCGCCGGACTCTGTGTCGCCCTGGCCGCGCCGGCCCTGCCGGTCACGGCCTGGGCCCAGCCCGTGGGCCTGCCCTCGATGGGCGCGGCTTCCTCCGCGGAGCTCTCGCCGATGCTGGAACGCAGCCTGGGCGAGGCGATCATGTCGCAGGGGCGCCGTGACCCGACCTATGTCGATGACCCCGAACTGAGCCAATATCTCACCACCATGGGGCGCAAACTGGCGGCCTTCGCGCCCGGCGCGGTGCCCGAAGTCGAGATGTTCGGCGTGCGCGATCCCGAGATCAACGCCTTCGCCATGCCGGGCGGCTTCATCGGCGTGAACACCGGGCTGATCGTGTCCTCGGGCAGCGAATCGGAACTGGCGGCGGTGCTGGCGCATGAAATCGGCCACGTGGTCCAGCGCCACATCGCGCGCGGCATGACGCAGCAGAGCCAGAACAGCATGGTCATGCTGGCCAGCCTGGCGGGTGCGCTGCTGGCAGCGCTGGCCGGCGGCGGCGGCAACCTGGCGATGGGCGTGGCCGCGTTCGGCCAGGCCGCCGCCATCAACCGCCAGCTGGGTTTTTCGCGCGACGCCGAGCGCGAGGCCGACAGGGCCGGTTTCACCATGCTGACCAAGGCCGGCTACGACGCCGAAGGCATGGCGCAGATGTTCTCGCGCCTGATGAACGCCTCGCGCCTGAACGAAGGGGCGGGCGGCGGCTCCTGGGCCAGCACCCACCCGCTGTCTATCGAGCGGATGTCCGACGTGCAGAACCGCGTGCGCTCGCTGCCGCCCTCGCGACACGTCGACAGCGACGATTTCTGGTACGTGCGCGCCAAGATGCGCGTGGTGCAGGGCCGCGACGCGGTCAGCCTGCGTTCGGCCACGCAGCAACTGCAGGACGAGGCCCAGGCCCTGTCCGGGGTGCGCCGCTCCGCCGCCTACTACGGGCTGGCGTTGCAGGCGTTCCAGCGCAACAACCTGGACGAGGCCGAGCGCCAGTTGGGCCTGGCCGCGGCCGACGGGCGCGAGTCGGCGCAGATGGCCAGGCTCTCCGTCGACATCGCGCTGGCGCGCAAGGACAACCGGCGCGCGCTGGACCTGGCGCAGGCCGCCACCAAGCGCTGGCCCGAACAGCGCGCGCTGGGCATCGCCTACGCCTCGGCGTTGCAGAGCAACGGCCGCCATGCCGAGGCCCAGGACTACCTGCGGGCCAAGATCAAGCAGTGGGGCAGCGACGAGCCCAGCCTCTACCAGATGCTGGCGCACAGCGAGGAGCGCACCGGCAAGCCGGTGCAGGCGCGCCGCGACCTGGCGCGTTATTACGTCCTGACCGGCGCCTTCGCGGCGGCGGAATCACAGTTGCAGCAGGCGCGCGGCATGTCGAGCGATTTCTACGAGCAATCGCAAATCGACGTGCAGATCAAGGAAGTCAAGGACAAGCTGGCCGAAGAACGCCAACTGCTGGAACGCTTCAAGTCGGGCTGACGCCGTGGACGGGCCGCCGACGCGTTCCGGCGCCTACAGCCCGGTCTCGAAGAAGCGCCCGAGCCGTTGCGGCAGCCAGCCCAAATGGGCCGGAAAGGCGCCGGTCGGAAAGCCGGCGTGGCCGCCATCGGCGGGCTGGTGCAGCAGGATGGTGGGCGAGCACTCGTCCGGCTTGGGCAGCGCGCTGGCCGGAATGAACGGATCGTTCAGCGCATTCAGCACCAGCGTCGGCACCGAGATGCGCGGCAGCCACGGCTTGCTGGACGCCCGCGTCCAGTAGTCCAGCGCATTGCGGAACCCGTGCATCGGCGCGGTGTAGGCGTCGTCGAAGTCGCGCAGGTCACGCGCGTGGGCGATGCGCATCACGTCAATGGCGCCGGGGTAGCGATGGGCCTTCTCCAGCACCTTGTGCTTGAGGGTCTTGAGGAAGTGGCCCGTGTACACCTTGCGGTTGAAGAACCCCGTGGACAACGTCTTGCCGCAGGCCACCAGGTCCAGCGGCACCGAGACGCCCGCACAGGCGGTCAGCCAGCCGGTGTCCTCCTGGTGCTCGCCCAGGTATTTCAGCAGCGCATTGCCGCCCAGCGATACGCCAACGGCGTGCCAGCGCGCATGCGGGATGCGGTTGCGTACCGTGTTCAGCAGGAAGCCGACCTCGGCTGAATCACCCGAGTAGTAAGCCCGCGCCAGGCGGTTGGGCACGCCGGAGCAACCGCGAAAGTGCGCGATGACCACGATCCAGCCGCGCGCCCGGAAATGGTGCGCGATGGATTGCGCATAGCGGCTGTTGCTGCCGCCCTCCAGGCCGTGGAACAGCAGCAGCGCGGGCGTGTCGGCCGTCTGCGGCAGCGACTTCCAGTCGGCGTCGGTCATCCAGCGCGCGGCGGCGGTCTTGCCGTTGGCCACGGGCTGTTGACCGCTCACGGGCGCGCCGTTGGCGGCCTTGTGCGGGAACAGCCCCGGCCCGGTCCAGTCGAAGTCGACGAAATCCGTGTCGGGCGTCTCCACCCGGTCGCGCACGAAGGCGATGCGGTGGTACTGCGCGAACAGCGCGGCGTACACCGTCTGGGCATCGCCTCCGGGCAGCCAGGACGGAACAGGGCAGGGCGTTGTGTCGAAACGTGCAGCAGCCAAAGTCGACCCGGATCAGTGCAGCATGTCGGGCACGTCGTGCAAGTCGAGCACCCCGGCTTCAGTGGGCGCCGACGAGGCGTGGTGCATGACCATGCGCCAGCCCGTGGGGCCCTTGTGATAGATGTTGGTGGCGTAGCAGTTGGCGAACTGCGTGCCTTCCCGTGTGCGCACCGCGACCTGCTCGACCAGCACGTGCACCGCGCACATCATGCTCAGCATGACCAGCGGGCGCAGCGGCCGGATGTGCAGGGGACCGTTCGCCAGCACGTGTTGCCAGGACTCGTGCACAGCCGAGTGGCCGACGACGCGCAGGCCTCCCGGGTGGATGCAGACGACTTCCTCGTCGTCCGCCCACACTTGCATCAGGCGGACGGTGTCCCCCTGCTCCAGGGCTTCGTAGAACGCGTGTTCTGCTTCTTCGGGCGTGGCGAACATGATGGCGGGGCGGATGGCTGTTGAGCGGCGATTCTCAGTGGTGGCCGTGCAGCACGGTGCCGGGCTTGAGCTTGTACTCGGCGCCGCAGTAGGCGCAGCGCGCCGAGCCGTTGCGGGCGACGTCCAGGAATACGCGCGGGTGCATGCTCCACAGCGGGGCCTTCGGACCCGGACAGAACACAGGCAGGTCTTCGGCGCCGACTTCGATGACTTCGTGGGGGGCGGCGGCCGGGGCAGCGGCGGTCATGGAATTTCCTGAATAAAAAATACCGGTGAATCGGTAGGTTGGGGCAGTAATGTCACCCTGTGGGGCAGGGCGGCGTGGATCAGACTTTGCTCAGCCAGTGATGGTACTTCGGGTTGCGGCCATTCACCATGTCAAAAAACGCTTTCTGCAGCTTCTCGGTGATGGGGCCGCGCCGGCCCGAGCCGATCTGGCGGTTGTCGACCTCGCGGATCGGCGTGACTTCGGCGGCGGTGCCGGTGAAGAAGGCCTCGTCGGCGATATAGACGTCGTCCCGGGTCAGCCGCTTGGTCACCACGCGCAGGCCGAAATCGGCCGCCAGGGCGTGGATGGTGGAACGGGTGATGCCGGTCAGGGCGGAGGCGATCTCGGGTTCGCACAGCACGCCGTCCTTGACCAGGAAGAGGTTTTCGCCGGAGCCTTCGGCCACGAAGCCTTCGGTGTCCAGCAGCAGGGCCTCGTCGTAGCCGTCCTGCAGGGCCTCGGTGTTGGCCAGGATCGAGTTGGCGTAGGTGGTGGCAACCTTGGCGCGCGGCATGGTTACGTTGACGTGCTGGCGGGCGAACGACGACACCTTGACCCGGATGCCCTGCGACAGGGCCTCTTCACCCAGGTAGGCGCCCCAGGGCCAGGCGGCGATCGCCACGTGCACCTTGGCGCCCTTGGGCGACACGCCCATCTTTTCGGGGCCGTAGAACACCAGCGGGCGCAGGTAGCAGGATTCGAGCTTGTTCTCGCGCACCACCATCCGCTGGGCCTCGTTGATCGTGTCGCGATCGAACGGCATGGGAATCTGGTAGATGTGCGCCGAGTTGAACAGGCGGTTGGTGTGGTCTTCGAGGCGGAAGATGGCGGTGCCGATCTCGGAGCGGTAGGCGCGCACGCCTTCGAATACCGACAGGCCATAGTGCAGGGAGTGCGTCAGGACGTGCGTGGTCGCGTCGCGCCAGGGCACGAGCTTGCCGTCATACCAGATGAAGCCATCGCGGTCAGCCATCGACATGGTCTGCTCCCTCAATAAACCTGAGGGCCGTATTGTATCAAGCGACGAGGTTACAATAATGGTCCATTCGTGCACCGGCACGGTGCCTGCGGGAGTCCGCAGGCCCGGCGGGCGAGCAGCTTGTCGTGCGGTTCCTTCCCCACAGAGTGTCCATGTCGTTCCGTTCGAATTCCCAGGGGCTCGCCGTTGTCCTCTGAGTCAGCGTTTCCCGAAACCGAAGACCCCCGGGAGGTCCGTCAGGAGCGCGTGGCCGCCTTCCGCGCCGGCGTGCATGCCATCGTGCCCGCCCTCATCGCCACGGCGACGTGGGGCCTGGTGACCGGCGTGGCCATGGTCAAGTCGGGCCTGACCGAATCCATGGCGCTGGCGATGACCCTGTTGCTGTACGCCGGATCGGCCCAGCTCACGTCCCTGCCGCTGATCGCCACCGGTGCGCCGTTGTGGCTGATCTTCGCCGCCGGCTGCGTGGTCAACCTGCGCTTCCTGATCTTCGGCGCGGCGTTGCAACCCTATTTCCGCCACTTGTCCTGGCCCAAGCGCCTGGGGCTGGGCTATTTCACCACCGACATGGGCTTCGTGTTGTTCATGCCGCGCTTCGGCGATGCCGCCGAGCGTGGCACCCGTGAACAGCTCTGGTACTTCATCGGCACCATTGCCCCGGGCTGGTTCGTCTGGCAGACCTCGTCGATCGTCGGCATCTACCTGGGTACCATGGTGCCCACCGGCTGGTCGCTGGATTTCGCGGCGGTGCTGGCGCTGCTGGCCATCACGGTGCCGCTGGCCAATTCCAAGCCCATGCTGGTCTCGATGCTGGCCGCGGGCGTGGTCGCCTGGACCGGCCAGGTGCTGCCGCTGCGGCTGGGCCTGGCGGCGGCGGTCATCGCCGGCGTGGTGGCCGGCATGTGGGCCGAACGCTTCTTCAAGGCGCGCGCATGACCCTCTGGCCTTCCGAAATCTATGTCTACTCCGCCATTCTGCTGCTGGCGTTGTGCAGCGTGCTGACGCGCGCCGGCTTCATGCTGTTCGGCGACTATATTCCGCTGCCCGATGGCGTGCGACGCGCCCTGCGCTATGCGCCGGCCGCCGCGCTCACCGCCATCGTGGTGCCCGATCTGCTGCCCTGGAAGGCGGGGCTGGGCCCCATTTTTGACTACAAGCTGGTGGCGGGCATCGTGGCCATCCTGGTCTTTCTGCGCACCCGCAGCGCCGTGCTGGTCATCGTGGTCGGCATGCTGGTGCTGTGGGGCCTGCGCTGGCTGGCGGGTTGAGGCCGGTCAGCCCAGCGCGGCGGCCGCTTCCATTTCGGACTTCAGGCCACTGAGGAAATAGCGCTTCAGGATCAGCCTGGGCAGCAGCCGCAGGGCCGTATTGCGCAGGCCGAAAGCGAATGCCGAGGTCGGCACGTAGACGGGCGCCAGTTTGCGGCTGCGCTGCTGCAGGCTGTTGATCACGGGCCGCAGCCGCCGTTCGTGGGCCGCCAGCGCCTCTTCAAGCGGCAACCGGCCCAGTTCCTGGGCCAGCACGTAGGCGCCAGCCAATGCCATCCCCGCGCCTTGCCCAGAAATAAGGGACAGACTGTGCGCGGCGTCACCCGCCAGCAGGATGCGGCCCCGATGCCAACAGGGCACCTCGACCAGCGCCAGGTCGTCCATGACGATGGGGGTGTCCTGCGCCAGCATGGCCAGTTGCCGGCCGACTTCCGCGTGCGTGCCGCGGGACAGTTCGCGCAGCAGGCCAAGCCGCTGCGGCGCCTCGACCCAGCCGTGTTCATGGCTGCGCCAGACGTGCAAGGCCGCTTTGCGGCCGCCGCCGAGCCCGTGGTATTCCACCTGGTGGCCGGGCGCCGCGTAGGACACGAAGTCCCGCGCCATGCCGGTGTCGTCCTCGGTGTCGTAGGCGGCGTAGCGATAGCGCAGCGTGGACAGCGGGGGATCGTCGGCGCCGAACACCTGGGCGCGCAGCGCCGAGCGCACGCCGTCCGCTCCGATCAGGAGGGCGGCGCGCAATTGGCTGCCGTCCGACAGCGTGATGTCGACGCCGCCGAGGTCCTGGGCACAGTGGGCGACAGTGGTCGCCAGGCGGATCTCGGCGTGATCGCGCACCGCCTCATGCAGGACCTGCACCAGGTCCGTGCGGCGCAAGGTGATCCAGTCCAGATCCTTCAACAATTCGCGATAGCGGATCCGCATGACTTCGCGGCCCCGGCGATCGCGGTAGATGTTTTCGCCGATCTCGCGCTCCACCGCGCGCAGCGCCGGTACCAGGTCCATGCGGCGCGCGGTCAGCAGGCCCGGGCCGGACAGGCCCATCATGTAGCCGCCGTCGCGCAGATGCGCGGCGCGTTCCGCGATGACGGCGCGCCAGCCGTGCCGCGTCAGCCACCAGGCGCAGGCCAGCCCGGCAATACCGGCGCCGGCGATAACCACGGTGCGTTCAGACATGTTCGTTCTCCGGGGAAAAAGGCGGCGCCAGGCGCCGCATCAGGGCAGGGAGGGCGAGCACCCCGGCAGCGCCGAAGGCCGCCGCCGCGCCGAAGCAGACGCCATAGCCCCAGTGCTGCGCCAGCCAGCCGGCGGCCACGCCGCCGATCGTGGCGATCATGGCGTCCGCGCACTGGAACAGGGTGAAGTCGACGCCGGCCTGCGCTGGCGAGGCCCGGCCCATGAGGAACGCGTACAAGGCCACGAAGCCGGTTGCTGCCGTCGCCGCTTTCAGCAACGCCAGCGCCACCAGCCACTGCGTGCCGGCATGCGGCAGCCAGGATGACGCCAGCACGGCGGCCAGGAAGATGGCCAGCGCCGTGGTCTGCAGGGCCAGGGCCACGACTACCGCCCGCGCCGCCGCGAGGCGCTGCAGGATCAAGGCGCCGAGCAGGGTGCCGGCCAGGCCCGCCACGACCGCGCCGGCGCCATTGATCCAGCCCACCGACGCCAGCGGCACGCCGCGGTCGAGCAGCAGCAGGGGCGTCATGCCATAAGCCAGCCGGGAGCCGGCCTGGAACACGATCGTGATGATCAGGCCCAGGCGCACGTCGCGACGGCCCAGCGCATGCGCCAGGCTGGGACGGTGCGCGGACGGGTGGGCCGCGCGCGCCGGCTCGCGCACCAGCGCGAATGGCAGCGTCAACAGCAGGACAAGTCCGCCCATGGTGGCCGCCGCCACGCGCCAGCCGTGGCTGCCTGCCAGGACGACGAACAGCCCGGCGCCCAGGAACATGCCCAGGTAGCTGGAGCCGACCTGGGTGGCGTTGCCCCAGCCGCGCCGGTTCTCTGCCAACTGTTCGACGGCGAACGCGTCGCCGGCGATGTCCACCGTGGCCGCGGTCAATGAGATCAGGCCCAGGATGGCCAGCAGCACGGGCATGGAGGGCTGGCCCAGGCCCGCCAGCAGGAACAGCAGCGCGGCTAGCAACCATTGCCCGGGCAGCACGATGCGGCGGGTGCGCCGCTCGGCCTGCCCCGCCGGCAGCCGGTAGCGTTCGATCCAGGGGGACCACAGGAACTTCAATGCCCAAGGCAGGAACGCCAGGTTGGCCAGGCCGATCTGGGCCAGCGGCGCGCCGCCGTCGCGCAGCAGCGCGGGCACGCCCTGGAAGGCGATGCCGCTCACCAGGCTCTGGGCCATGCAGATGCCGCCGATGGCGGCGATCACCTGCGCCGTCGGCAGGCGCGCGGGCACGTCTGGGCGCATGAAGCCGATCCTAGTATTCGAAGGCGAGGTTCAGGCCGACCGTCCGGCCCGGGTCGAGCTGGGCGAAGTTGCCCATCGGCCCGCCGGCGAAGGCGAAGGCGCGGTAGCGCTTGTCGGTGAGGTTGTTGGCATACAGCGTCGCCTCGACCTGCGGTCGGATGCGCCAGGCCAGGCTGAGGTCGACCAGCGTGTAGGCGTCCTGGCGCAGGGTGTTGGCGATATCGAAGAACTGCGCGCCGATGCGCCGCACGGCCAGGGTCGGGGACAGCCGCCCGATGCCTGTGTCGAAGCGGCCGCGGGCGCTGGCGGTCAGGCCGTAGCCCGGCGAGAACGGCACCCGGTTGCCGTCGCAGCCCTGGCAGGCGGAGGCATCGCTGAAGCTGCGGAACGTGGTGTGGTTGACGAAGCCGTCCAGGCCCAGCGTCCACTGCGCCGAGACGTCCCAACCCAGGTCGAACTCGACGCCCGTGGCGCGGGTATTGCCGACGTTCTGCAGGTGCTGCTGCCCCAATCCGCCGACGTAGAGTTGCGCGTCGCGGATGTCGGTGCGGTAGACGGCGGCGCCCAGGCGCAGCGTGTCGCCGACATGGCGCGTGCCGACCTCGTAGCTCAGGCCTTTTTCCCTGCCATAGGGGCGGGCATCGCTGGGGTTGGATGGCGCCAGGTTGTAGCCCCCCGGCTTGTAGCCCTGCGCGGCGTTGGCGTACACGCGCCACTCGGGCGACAGCCGGTAGCCGACCGACAGTTTGCCGAGCACGCTATTGCCCGCACTGGCGCCCGAACCGCCGAACGGCGTCTGGCCGAAGGTGGAGAAATCCAGCGTCTGGCCGTCATAGCGCGTGGCGGCCTTGTCGCGGGAATAGCGCAGGCCGGCCGACAGGTCGAGCGCGTCGGTGGCGTGCCAGGTGGCGTCGGCATAGGCGGCGAGCGATTCGCTGGTGTTGCGCGAGTCGGACTGGTGCGTGTCCAGCGGCATCGGCCCCTGCATCTGGTTGAACACTGCGCGCGATTGGGTGACGCGCTGGCGATACAGGCCCAACACGCCGTCGACGACGCGCTTGCCGGTGGTGGACAGGCGCAGCTCCTGCACCTGCTGGCGCCAACGCTCGGGCTGACTGGTGTAGCTGGGGCCGATGGGGTAGTGGCGGTCGTAGTGCAGGGCCTGCCAGGCCGCCACCGCGTTCAAGCGCCAGCCGTCGAAGTCGTAGCGGCCGGTCAGCGACTGGCTGTTGCCGCAGCGCTTCTGGTAGAAATCCGCCAGCGACGCCGGCATGCCCGGCGCGGTGTACGCGTGGCTGGCATGGAGATCGTCGAACGGGACGTAGGCGTCCTGGCTGGCGCGGGTGCATTCGCCGCTGACGGCCAGGCCCAGTTCCCACGGACTGCCGGCGGGCGCCAGCCGCAGCCGCGCGGCGCCCGCATTGGCCGAGGCCCCGCCGACGTGGCTGGCGCCGGTGGCGGCGTTGTCCAGCCGGCCGGGCGCGTCGTTCGCCACGGCGGTGACCGACCCGTACAGCAGGTTGTCGACCAGCGGCCCGCCGCCGCTGGCCTTGAACAGGTACCCGTCCCGGCTGGCGACGCCGGCGCTGGCGCGGAAATAGGGTTCGTCGCCCGGTTGCCGCGACACGATGTTGAGGACGCCGCCCATGGCGCTCTTGCCGTAGAGCGTGCCCTGGGGGCCCTTCAGCAGCTCGATGCGGTCGACGTCGGTCAGCAGTTGCGAGGTGAACGTCGGCAATTGCGGCACGCCGTCCACGTAGACCGTCAGGGCGGGGTTGTAGAAGTCCTGCGCGGACGTGATGCCGCGTACCGAGATCACCGGGTACAGGAACGAGCCGCTGCTGGACATCTGCACGCCGGGCAGCACGCGCGACAACTGCATGGTGTTGTCGACCTGCGCGGCCTGCAGCGCCTCGGCCGGCACGACGACCACGGCGCCGTTGACGTCGCGCAGCGATTGTTCCTGCTTGCTGGCGGTGACGGTGATGGGAGCGAGCTCGCTGACGGACTGTGCCGCGGCGGGCGCCGCGAAGGCGCACAAGGCGGCCGCCAGGGCGGTGTGTCGGAAAGGGAACGCAGTCGTCATGGTGTCGGCCCGGGCTTTCGGTAGAATCATTAATGAGAATTATTGTTGTTTGATGGGCGTCGCGCTGACGTTTTCGGTGCCGCCGTTGTTCAAATCGGGGTCTAAATTTGGATTTCGCCATCGGCGCTATCGCGCCCCCCGCCGCCGGGCCTATCGCGCGCGCCGACCATCCGTTGCTGTCGGCGGTGGCCATGCCGCCCGAGTGGATGACGATGCTGCGCATGGAGTCGCGTGACGACGACCTGGCCCTGACCGTCTGGAGCGGTACGCCCGCGGTCGGGCTCAACGTCAACGCCGAAGGCCCGCCGATGTTCTGCATCGCGGTTTTCCTGGATGGCCGTGCGCGCATGTCGATCCAGGGGGGAGAGCCGTTGGCGGTGGGGCCGGGCATGGCCGTGGTGCAAACCGGCGAGCGCGGGACACGCGGCTGGTTTCACATGCCGGGCAGGCAGAATGTCCGTCTGGTGGACATTCGTTATTCACCCGCCGGGCTGCTGCGCGCCGGCGGCAGGCCGCTGGCCGCGTTGCGCGGCGCTTTCGTGCTCGATCACAGCGTACCGGCCACGGGATCGCTGATGGCGGGCTTTCCCGCGCCGCCAGGCTTGTTGCGGTTGGCGGCGGACGTACTGGACTGCCGCCACGAAGACGCCACCGCGCGCCGCTTGTACATGCGCGCCAAGGCGCTCGAAGCCCTGGCCATCGTGCTGGAAACCATGAGCGACGCGGCCGCGGAGCCGCCGGTGGCGCCGCGCGAACGGTGCCTGCTGGCGCAGGCGCGGCGCCTGATAGAAGCCCGCTACGGCGAGGAATGGACGGTATCGCGGCTGGCGCGCGAGGTTGGCCTGAGCGAAAAGAAGCTCAAGGCCGGCTTTCGCCAGGTCGCCGGCCGTTCGGTCCATGCCTATCTGAAATCGGTCCGGCTGGACGCCGCGGCGTCCATGCTGGAGGCCGGTTACAGCGTCACCGACGCCGCGCTGGCCACCGGATTCAGCAACCTGAGCCATTTCAGCAAGAGCTTCCGTCAGGCCAAAGGAGTCGCTCCCCGGCAGTGGCTTGACCGCCCCGGCGTCCGGCTGCGCTAAAATTAAGTTATCCACAGCAATCCGGGCCTGGTACTGCCCTCATAAGTATCGAAACCAGAATGCGCCACCTGGCCTGCAAGGCAGGGTGCCGATTGCCCGCGACGCGCTTGCGCTTCGGGTGGTTCGCACGTGGCCGCGCGAGCGTGGCGCGCGTTCCGGTTGTCCCGATGCATATGCAGTGCAGTGCTTGCAGCACTCTCGTTTTGTTCTTTTTCACTGGTCCCGGTACTTGCCTAACCCTGATGACTGAATCCACTCAATCCGCAGCACCCACCGCCGAAGCGCCCGCGCCGACGCCCACGTTCTCCGACTTCGGGCTGCATCCCCTGCTGTTGCAGTCGATCGCCGAAACCGGCTACACCACGCCCACCCCGATCCAGGCGCAAGCCATTCCCGTCGTGGTCGAGGGGCGCGACGTCATGGGCGCGGCCCAGACCGGCACCGGCAAGACGGCGGCCTTCACGCTGCCGATCCTGCATCGCCTGATGCCGCTGGCCAACACCAGCGCCTCCCCCGCCCGCCATCCGGTGCGCGCGCTGATCCTCACGCCCACGCGCGAGCTGGCCGACCAGGTCTACGAAAGCGTCAAGCGCTACAGCAAGCAGACGCCGCTGCGTTCCGCGGTGGTCTTCGGCGGCGTCGATATCGGTCCGCAGAAGGAAGCGCTGCGCCGTGGCTGCGAAGTGCTGGTGGCCACGCCCGGCCGCCTGCTCGACCACGTCGAGCAGAAGAACGTGAACCTGAGCCAGGTCGGCATCCTCGTGCTGGACGAAGCCGATCGCATGCTGGACATGGGCTTCCTGCCCGATCTCGAACGCATCATCCGGCTGCTGCCCGCGCAGCGCCAGGGTCTGCTGTTCTCGGCCACCTTTAGCAACGAAATCCGCAAGCTCGGCCGTTCGTACCTGAACCACCCGGTCGAAATCGAAGTCGCGGCGCGCAACGCCACGGCCAACACCATCACGCAGATCGCCTACAAGATGTCGGGCGACCAGAAGCGCGCCGCGGTGGTGCACCTGGTGAAGTCGCGCGGCCTCAAGCAGGTCATCGTGTTCTCGAACACCAAGATCGGCACGGCGCGCCTGGCGCGCGAGCTCGAGCGCGACGGCGTCAAGGCCGAATCGATCCACGGCGACAAGACCCAGGCCGACCGCATGAAGGCGCTCGAAGCCTTCAAGGCCGGCGAACTTGAAGTGCTGGTCGCCACCGACGTGGCGGCGCGCGGCCTGGACGTGGCTGGCGTGCCTTGCGTCATCAACTACGACCTGCCGTACAACGCCGAGGATTACGTGCACCGCATCGGCCGTACCGGCCGCGCCGGCGCCACGGGCGAAGCCATCGCCCTGTTCACCGGCGACGAAGAGCGCTTCCTGCTCGACATCGAAAAGCTGATCAAGCGCGAAGTGCCGCGCGGCACGCTGGAGCTGCCCGCCGACCTGGTCGCGCGCAGCCATCATGGCCATGGCCGCCGCGAAGAGCGCGCCGCGTCGCCGCGAGAAGGCGGCCGCGAGCGTGGCCGTTCGTCGGAACGCCGTTCGAACGGCGGTTCGTCGCGCCAGCCGGTGGACGATTTCTTCCTCAAGCCCTACGAGCCGTCGACGTCGTCGGCCCCGGCCGAAGAGCCCGACGCGCCGCGCCAGGGCGGCAACTCGTCCGCGCCCAAGCGCCAGATCGCCGTCCTGCTGGGCGGCAGCCGCAAGTAGTGGCGTCGTCGCGCACCCGCATTCCGGATGCGCGACGCGCGGACAAAAAAAGCGCCCGGGGCGCTTTTTTTTTCTGCGGGCCGTTCAGGCGGCGAGCAGCCGGGGCAGGTCGGGGAGCGCCGAGGTCACTGCGGCGCTCTGCGCGTCCAGGCTTTCCAACAGACGTTCCAGATGGCCGATGTGCGGCAGCATCGGGCCGTAGAACACCACGCGGCCGCCGATCTGGATGAGCAGAGTCGGGAAGTTCTCGACGTCGACTTCCCCCAGCAATTCGGCATGATCCTCGATGTCGATCCAGGCGAAGACATGCTGCGGCAGCGCGCTGGACAGCGCCCGCAGCTTGGGTTTGTATTCCTCGCAGGTGTCGCACCAGGCGGCGCAGAAACAGGCGACCAGCCAGGCATCGGGCGAGGCCGCCAATTGGGCGCGCAGGGCGGTGAGGTCGGAGCCGGGTACAAGTAATGTCATACGAGCGCAGGGGGGCGTGTTTGACTATCATACCCGGGATGACCACCTTCCTTTCGTCCTGCGATGACCGCCTTGCGCACTGATTCCCCGCCGCCCGAAGCCGGCCGCTTCGCCCGTGCCGCCACCGGCGTCGGGTTGGCGTTCAAGCGCGCCCTGGTGTCGCAATGCCATCCAACGATGCTGTTCGCGGTGCTGCTGCCGTTCCTGATTGCGCTGGTCGGGGTGGTGCTGCTGTTCTGGCTGTTCTGGACGCCCCTGACCGACTGGCTTGCCGCCCAGGCCTCGCATTGGGACTTCATCAACCGCACCGAGGAATGGCTGCTGGCGATGGGGCTGTTCTCGCTCAAGATCTACCTGGTGCCGGTGATCGCGGTGTCGATCCTGCTGCCGCTGTCGGGCGTGCTGGGCCTGGCGATCGCCGCCGTTTTCGTCATGCCGCTGGTGCTGCGCCACGTGGGCCACCGCGAGTACGCCGGCCTCAGCCGGCAGGGCAAGCTGGCGACCTCCGTCAGCGTCTGGAACGCGATCTGGGTATCGGGCGCGTTCGTGCTTGGCTGGCTGTTCACCATGCCGTTGTGGCTGGTGCCGCCGATGGCCTTGATCCTGCCGATCTTCTGGTGGACCTTCGCCTTTTCGCGCATGATGCGGGTCGACGCCATCGTCGAACACGCCAGCCCGGCCGAGCGCAAGCTCATCCTGGAGCGCCACAACGGCGGCTTCTGGATCATCGGCCTGATCTGTTCGTTGCTGAACCTGCTGCCGCCTGCCTGGATTATCCTGCCGGTGTTCTCGGCACTGGTCTACGCGCACTACGGCCTGGACGCGCTCCAGCGGCTGCGCCAGGAACGCACCATCGACGTCGCCTGACGCGGCGCCTTCGCCTTCATTCAACCGCCAATCTCTGGAACCGGACATGGCTGCAGAATCCGCCTCCCGCCGTATCGGCCTCATCATCGTCGGCGACGAAATCCTGTCGGGCCGCCGCCAGGACAAGCACTTTTCCAAGGTCGTCGAGCTGCTCGGCGCGCGCGGCATGCAACTGGCCTGGGCGGAGTTCCTGCCCGACGACCGTGACGTGCTGGTTGCCGCCTACCGGCGCAGCTTCGCCACCGGCGACGTGGTGTTTTCCTGTGGCGGCATCGGCGGCACGCCGGACGACCATACCCGCCAGGCCGCCGCGGCGGCCCTGGACCTGCCGCTGGCCCTGCATCCCGAGGCCGAGCAGGCGATCGCGCTGCGCACCGCCGAAATGGCGGCCAAGGGGCAGGGCACGGCCGACATGAGCGCGCCCGAGAACCAGCAGCGGCTGCAGATGGGCGT
Source organism: Achromobacter dolens (assembly GCF_902859745.1). Taxonomy (GTDB): domain Bacteria; phylum Pseudomonadota; class Gammaproteobacteria; order Burkholderiales; family Burkholderiaceae_B; genus Achromobacter; species Achromobacter dolens. The sequence continues at coordinate 290,637 of NZ_CADIJW010000001.1, forward strand.
GTTTCCCGAGGGCTGCGAGATTGTGCCCAATCCGTACAACAGGATTCCGGGCTTCTTCATCCGCGACCATACCTTCGTGCCAGGCTTTCCCGTGATGGCCTGGCCGATGCTCGAATGGACCCTCGATACGCGTTATCGTGCGTTGCAGCATACGCGCCGCCACGCGGAGCATTCGTTCCTGGTGTTCAGCATGCCGGAATCGCGCATCACGCCGGCCATGCAAACCGTCGAGAGCCGCTGGCCCGGGGTGCGCGCCTTCAGCCTGCCGAGCGTCGGCGAAGCCGGCGGCACGCCGCACATCGACCTGGGCGTGAAGGGCGAGCCCGAGGCGGCGGCCGAGGCATTGGCGTTCCTGCGGGCCGAAGTGCTGCGCCTGGGAGGCAAGCTGGCGCCACCCGCGGGTTGAATCGGGAGCGCTAAGGAAAACGGGGCATGTCCCCGTTTCCAAGGCCAAAAAACGATTGCCAAACGGCCCGGTAAATTTCACAATACGGGAAAGAACTGTTTGCTGCGTTGCCGCAAGTCTGGTCTCTTTCGGTGGCGCCGCGCTTGCCCTTCCTTTCCTATGTCCCGTCCTTCTTCCACCCGTAATGCCCTGGACGCCGAGGCCGATGGCGCTTCGGGCAGTCCCATCGCCATTCAGGTCATCGAGCGCGCCATGCGCCTGCTCGATGCGCTGGCCGCGCAGCCCGAACCCGTCACGCTCAAGGAATTGTCCGCGACCACCGGCCTGCATGCCTCGACCGCGCACCGCATCCTGAACGACCTGGTCGTGGGACGCTATGTCGAACGTGTCGACAACGGCCTGTATCAGTTGGGCATGCGCCTGCTGGAGCTGGGCTCGCTGGTCAAGGGGCGGCTGAATGTGCGCGAGGCGGCCATTTCGGCGATGCGGTCGCTGCACAAGCTCACGGGTCAGACGATCAACCTGTCGGTGCAGCAGGGCGACGAAATCGTCTACATCGACCGCGCCTGGAGCGAGCGCTCGGGCATGCAAGTGGTGCGCGCCATCGGCGGCCGCGCGCCCCTGCACCTGACCTCCACCGGCAAGCTGTTCCTGTCCACCGGCGACGCCCGCCAGGTGCGCGCCTACGCCTTGCGCACCGGCCTGGCCGGCCATACGCGCAACAGCCTGACCGATCTCGACCGCCTCGAACGCGAGCTGGCGCTGGTGCGTCGCCATGGCTACGCCCGCGACAACGAGGAACTGGAGCTGGGCGTGCGCTGCATCGCGGCGGGCATTTTCGATGACACCGGCAAGCTGGTCGCCGGTCTGTCGATCTCGGCGCCCGCCGAACGCTTGCAGGACGACTGGATCAAGGCCCTGGTGGACACGGCCGCCAGCATTTCCGAGGCGCTGGGCTACGAGCCCTCGGTATCCAGCGGCTTCAACGGCCTGGGTATGGCGGCGGAAGCGATGCGCACCTGATCGCCTGCGTTGCCGCGGCCATGAAAAAGCCCCCCGGTTTCAGCAACCGAGGGGCTTTTTCATGGCCGTGGCGAAACTATCCGCCAGGCGCGATGCACAGCGCAGGCCCCGCCCGGCGGGGCCCGCCCTGAATTACTGCTGTTCGACGCCGGCCTTCTTGAACAGCTCGGCCCACTGCGGGACCTGCTGCTTGACCTTGGCGTCCAGGGCCTGCGGGTTGGCGTCGGCGGTCAGCACCGTGGCGCCCAGTTGCTTCATGCGTTCCTGGAACTTCGGATCCGCCAGGCCAGCCTGCAGGCTCTTGACCAGCTTGTCGACCACCGGCTTGGGCGTGCCCTTCGGCACCCACATCCCATGCCAGATACCCACTTCGAAACCCTTGAAGCCGGACTCGTCCATGGTCGGCAGCTTGGGCAGGGTGGGCACGCGCTGCAGGCTGGTGACGGCGTAGGCCTTGACCTTGCCGCTGTCGATCTGCTGCGTGGTGTTGGTGGTCTGGTCGCACAACAGGTCGACCTGCTTGCCCAGCAGGTCGTTCATGGCTGGCGCCGTGCCCTTGTAGGGGATGGTCAGCAGTTGCACGCCCAGGGCCTCGACCAGCATGGTGCCGCACAGGTGGCTGGCGGCGCCGATGCCGGCGTTGGCCAGCGAGACCTTGTCCTTGTTCTTTTTGACGTAGTCGGCCAGTTCCTGGATGTTGTTGGGCGGGAAGTCGGAGCGCGCGATGATGGTCATGGGCACGTCGACCACCAGGCCGATCGGCTCGAAGCTCTTGTAGGGGTCGTACCCCGGGTTCTTGTAGAGCGACGGCGCGGTCGAGAAGCCGGCGTGCATCAGCAGCACGGAATAGCCGTCCGGCTGCGAGCGGGCCACCTGCGTGGTGCCGATCGTGCCGCCCGCGCCGCCCTTGTTTTCGACCACGACGGTCTGGCCCAGCGAATGCCGCATGGCTTCAGCCAGCGAACGCGCGACGTTGTCCGTCGGACCGCCGGCGGCGAAAGGCACCACCATGTTGATGGGGCGTTCCGGGAATTCCGCGTGGGCGGCGCCGGCCGCGAGCATGGCGCTGGCCGCGAGCAGGGCCGAAAGCGTGCGGGGGATGAGGGTCATGAAGTCTCCAATTGCAGGGTTTTGCTTGCTGCGATGTGTTTTTGACCGCTGACTTATCGTTTGTGTTTATCTGTCATCAGCGTGCAAGCAGTGTAGAAAAGAATTGATACGCCGTCATGTCCGGTATTTCCCGAATCATGGGAAATGCTTGAGTTGGATCAATCCTGCACCGGCGCCTGCACTGTTAATGTGCAAATAGTTGTTGCGTTGCACCAATATTGCTTGACAAGGTTTTTTAGGCCCGTAGAATATCAATTGTGCAGTGCATCAAACGGGCCGGCGGTAGCTTGTAGTACCAGTTTCCGCGCACGTTCCTTATTTCGTCGCAGACACCATCCTTACTCGCCGGACAGCCTCCGGCTACCCCTAAAAGGAGCAATTCTATGAGCGCTATCCCGCAACAAGTCCTGGACCGTCAAAAAGCCAGCATCAACACTTTCGTGGCCGCCCAGTCGGCCGTGTTCGCCGGCTTCGAAAAGCTGGTCGAGCTGAATCTGAAGGTCGTGCGCGCCACCCTGGACGAAGTCGCCCAGAAGTCGCAGCAAGCCGCTGAAGTGAAGGACCCGCAGGAAGCCGCGGCGTTCGCCTCCGGCCTGCTGCAACCGGGCGCCGAAAAGGCCTTGGCCTACACCAAGCACGTGTATGACATCGTCGCTGGCGTGCAGGGCAATCTGGTCAAGCTGACCGAAGAACAGATCGCCGAAGGCCAGCAGCAACTGAGCGAAGCCGTCGAGCAGTTCTCCAAGAACGCGCCGACGGGTTCGGAAAGCGCGGTCGCCCTGATCAAGTCCTCGCTGGCCACCGCCAACAGCGCCTACGATTCCCTGACCAAGGCCGCCAAGCAGGCCGCCGAGGTCGCCGAGTCGAACCTGAATGCCGCCGCCAACGCAACCTTCAAGGCCGCGACGGATGCCGCCGACGCCGCCACCAAGGTTGCCAGCCGTAGCCGTCGCAGCGCCTGAGTATTTGGCGCGTGATGCTGCGCAAATCGCAGTAATGTAGTACTGTTGAGTGACAGAGCAGAGCTGGAATTAGGGCCACCCTTCGGGTGGCCTCTTTTTTTGCCCGTTTTCCGGGGCGCGCCGGCGTTCAGCGGGCGACGGCCCGCACGCACTCGCCCACCAGGGCCGGGCCGCGGTAGATCAGGCCGGTATATAGCTGCACCGCGTCGGCGCCAGCCTGCATTTTCTCCAGGGCCTGGCGGCCCGACAGCACACCGCCCACGCCGATGATCGCCAGGCTGTCGCCCAGGCGTTCCTTCAGCCTGCGGATCACCGCCAGCGACAGTTCATGCACCGGCGCCCCGGACAGGCCGCCCGCTTCCTCGGCGTGCGCCAGGCCGGTGACCGCGTCGCGGGATAGCGTGGTATTGGTGGCGATGACGCCGTCGATGCCATGGCGCGGCAGCGCGTCGGCGATGGCGTCGATCTGTTCGGTGGTGAGGTCGGGGGCGATCTTGACCGCCATCGGCACACGATGCTGGTGCTGGTCTTCCAGTGCGCGGCGCTTGTCCGCCAGTTGCGCCAGCAGGGCCGACAATTCGTCGCCGCCTTGCAGCGCGCGCAGATTCTTGGTGTTGGGCGATGAGATGTTCACCGTGACGTAGTCGGCGTGCGGGTAGACGCCGGCCAGGCCGATCAGGTAGTCGTCGGCCGCGCGCTCGATCGGGGTGTCGGCATTCTTGCCGATGTTCAGGCCGAGGATGCCGCCCTGCTTGCGCCACTGGCTGCGCTGCACGTTGGCCAGGAACGCGTCCAGCCCCTGGTTGTTGAAGCCCAGGCGGTTGATCAGCGCGTTGGCGCGCGGCAGGCGGAACATGCGCGGCTTGGGGTTGCCCGGCTGTGCCCGGGGAGTTACCGTGCCGACCTCGACGAAACCGAACCCCAGATTGCCGAGCGCGTCGATATAGGCGCCGTTCTTGTCCAGTCCCGCCGCCAGTCCGATGGGGTTGGCCAGCCGCATGCCCATCAAGGTGCAGGGCGCCTTGGGTTGGGCGTGCAGCAGCTTGCGCGTGGCGCCGCAATCATAGGCCCGCTGCAGTCCCGACAAGGTGACTTCGTGGGCGGTTTCCGCGTCCATGGCGAACAGCGCCGGGCGGGCCAGGGAATAGGCGTGGAAGAGGATCGACATGGAGCGGGATTGTAAAGCGTCTTTGGCCCGCCCTGCGGGCCAGGCTCGGTCGCGGATCAGGCCTGGGGACCGGACGCGGCGGGCGCGGGCGGCTCTCCCCAGGCGCCGTCGACCAGATACTGGGCGGGATGGAAGCTGGCCTTGTACGACATTTTCTGGCTGTCGGCGATCCAGTAGCCCAGGTAGAGCCACGGGAGATTGAGCGTGCGGCATTGCTCGATCTGCCAGAGGATGCTGTAGGTGCCCAGGCTGCCCGGCACGTCGGGGTCGTAGAAGGTGTAGACGGACGACAGGCCGTCGTCCAGCACGTCGATGATCGAGACCATCATCAGCACCCCCGCGGGATCGCGGAATTCGACAAGGCGGGTGTTGACGCGGCTGGTCAGCAGGAACTGCGCGTACTGCGTGCGGCTGTCCTCGTCCATGCCGCCGCCGGGATGGCGCCCCTGCTGGTAGCGGGTATAGAGCCGATAGTGTTCTGGCGACCAGGCCAATTCGGCCACGAACGACTGCAGGTTGCGATGGTCTCGCCACGCACGGCGCTGGCTGCGGTTGGGCGCGAAGCTGGCGGTGTCGACCCGCACCGGCACACAGGCGTGGCAGTTGTCGCAGTGCGGGCGGTAGGTGAACAGGCCGCTGCGTCGAAACCCTTGCTCGACCAACTGAGAGTAGGTGCCGGCGTTGATCAGGTGGCCGGGTGCGGCGACCTGCGAGCGCGCCTGGCGTCCCGGCAGATAGCTGCAAGGGTAGGGAGCGGTCGCGTAGAACTGCAGCGTGGAGAAAGGTAATTCTTTGAGCTGGCTCATGTGGAATCCCGGCGTCCGGCGCCAAGTCCGTGACGGGGACCACTACATATTAACGCCTAACACGGCCGGTGATGTGCGGGGAGGGCGGCGCGCGGCGCCACCCGGCGGGAAGGCCGTCAGGCCGGGGCGCCCGGCGCCAGGGGCAGCAGCCGCCCCCCGCTGTCCAGCCGTCCCGGACCCCAGGTCAGCGGCGGTTGCGCGGTGGCGGCGCGTATGTGCTCCAGGAAGCGCGAGCGCGGCACCGGCCGCGCGCCCAGGCTGGCGAGATGGCGGGTCTGCTGCTGGCAGTCGATCCATTGCACGCCCTGCGCGCTGACGTAGCGCACCAGGTAGGCCAGCGCGACCTTGGAGGCGTTGGGCACGCGCGTGAACATCGATTCACCGAAGAACATGCGGCCCAGGTTGATGCCGTACAGGCCGCCGGCCAGTTCGCCGTCGATCCAGGTTTCGATGCTGTGGACGTAACCTGCCCGGTGCCAGTCGAGGTAGGCCTGCCGCATGGCGGCGGTGATCCAGGTGCCGGGCTGGCCATCGCGCGGCGCGGCGCAGTGCGCCATCACCGTGGCGAATGCCGTATCGACCCGCACCTCGATGCGCGGCGCGGCCTCCTGCTCTTGGCTGGCGATCTGGCGCAGCAGCTTGCGCAGCGAGTGCGAGGGCGCGAAGTCGCGACAGGCCAGCACCATGCGCGGATCCGGGCTCCACCACAGGATCGGCTCGCCCTCGGAATACCAGGGAAAGATACCGTTCGAATAGGCCTGGATCAGGCGCGGCGTGGACAGGTCGGCGCCGGCCGCCAGCAGGCCGTCCGGATCCGTCAGGGCGAATTCAGCCGGTGGAAACGGCGTGTCCGCGGCAAGCCAGGGCAGCTTCAACGGTGCGATTCTAGGGTGTAGTGGTGAGGGCCGAACGTGCCGCGCCTGCGGTCCTCGAAATAGCGTTGCAACGTGGTCGCCACGGTGCGGAACGCCAGGTCGTCCCAGGGAATGTCGGCCTCGTCGTAGAAGCGGGCTTCCAGGCTTTCCGGGCCGGGATCCAGCTCGGGGCCCAGCACCTCGGCCAGATAGAAGACATGCACCTGCTCGATCTGCGGCACGTCGATGATGGTGTAGATATCGCCCAGCCGGATGCGTGCGCCGGATTCTTCCAGCGTTTCGCGGCCGGCGCCTTGCGCGGTGCTCTCGCCCAGTTCCATGAAGCCGGCCGGCAGCGTCCAGGTGTTGTAGCGTGGCTCGATGGCGCGCCGGCACAGCAGCACGCGGTTGTCCAGAACCGGCACCGTGCCCACCACCAGCCGCGGATTCTGGTAGTGGATCGCGCCGCAGTGGTCGCAGATGTCCCGTTCGCGGTTGTCGCCCTCGGGCACCCGGCGGTTCACGGGCGAGCCGCATTGGCTGCAGAAATTCGCACGGCGCGGCGCGGGGAAGTATTCGAGGGGCGATTTGGCGGTCATGGCTACGATTCTAACGGCTGTGGCGCCGGCTGGCGCGCCGCGCGGGCGCCATCGGCGCGCGGGTGCCGAAGCGTTCTTCCAGGTGTTCGACGAAGGAACGCACCTTGGGCGAGAGGAAGCGCCGGTGCGGATAGGCGGCGTACATGGAAATCGGGGTGTGGGCGTAGTCCTGTAGCAGCGCGGTCAGGCGGCCGGCGCGCACGTCCTCGCCCACCAGGAATTCCGGCTGCAGGATCACGCCGTGCCCGGCCAGCGCCGCGGTGCGGAGCACGTCGCCATTGTTGGCGCGCAGGGCGGCGTTGATCCGCACCAGGTGGGTGACCCCGTCCTTCTCGAAATGCCATTCGTTGCCGGTGCTGGCGTAGGCGTAATGCAGGCAGCGGTGCTGTTTCAGGTCGTCCGGTGTCTGTGGCACGCCATGGCGTTCCAGGTAGGCGGGCGCGGCGCACACCAGCAACTGCTGCGGCGCCAGCGGTCGCGCCACCAGCGACGAATCCTGCAGCGGGCCGATACGCACCGCGACGTCGTACCCATCCTCTACCAGGTCGACGACGCGGTCGTTCAGATCCAGGTCGATGATGACGTCGGGATAGCGCAGCAGGTATTCGGCGATGGCCGGTCCCAGGTGCAGGATGCCGAACGAGACCGGCGCGCTGACGCGCAGGCGCCCGCTGGGCGCCTGGCCCTCGGCCTGCAGCGACAGCTCGAGGTCGGCCACTTCGGCCAGGATCGGCCGCACCCGCTCGTAGAAGGCGCGGCCGGCGTCGGTCATGCTGAGCTTGCGGGTGGTGCGGTTCAGCAGCCGCACGCCGTATTTTTCTTCGAGGTATGCGATCTGGCGGGTGACCACGGAGCGCGCCTGCCCCATCTTGTCCGCGGCGGCCGCGAACGAGCCCAGTTCCACGACTCGGGCAAAGGTCTGCATGGCAGTGTGGGTGTCCATGATTGTTACCTAATGGGGAACAATAAGTTGCGATTTTGCATGTTTATCTTTGTTTTTGGAATCGCAAGAATAGCGGCCATGAAGAATCTTCCCGTTCTGGGCGATTCGCTCACGGAGAATGCAATGATCGATACCCGTACCGCGCCTTATGCCGCGCTCCTGCTCCGCATCGCGCTGGGCGTGATGTTCCTGGCCCATGGCCTGACCAAGCTGCTGGTGTTCACCCTGCCGGGCACCGCGCAGTTCTTCGCCAAGATCGGCTTTGCCGGCTGGCTGGCGTATCCGGTGACCTTCTTCGAGATCGGCGCCGGCGCGCTGCTGATCCTGGGCGTGTGGCCGCGCTGGATCGCCGTGATCGCGGCGGTGCAGTTGTTCGTCGCTTCCACCGTGCACTTCGGCAACGGCTGGGGCTTCAGCAACCCCAACGGCGGTTGGGAATATCCGGTGTTCCTGTCGGTGGCCGCGGCGGTCCTGGCGCTGCTGGGTGACGGCAAGTTCGCGCTGCTCAAGAGCGGTCGCGGCTGACCGGCTCGCGCACCAAACTGTCAACTGGATTGGGCATCGCCCGCCAGGCGGCCGGCACCTAGAATGGGCCGGCCGCCTTGGCTTTTATGGAGATTCCATGTCGTTCATCACGCGTGTCTTCGGCGCAGTCCTGTTTGCCGCCGCCCTGTCGCCCGCCGTCCAGGCCTCGACCGAACAAGAGGCCGCCAACAAGGCGGCCGTGTTGGCCTTCTATGAGAAGGGCCTGAACCAGAAAGACGCGGACGCCGCCGTGAAGTATCTGGGCGACCGCTACATCCAGCACAATCCCAACGCGGCCGACGGGCCCGACGGGTTCCGCAAGTTCATCGCCTTCCTGCGCGACAAATATCCGCAATCGAAAAGCGAGATCAAGCGCGTCTTCACCGACGGCGATTATGTGATCCTGCATGTGCACGCGGTGCGCGAACCGGGCACGCGCGGCAACGCCATCATCGACATCTTCCGATTGGAGCGCGGCAAGATCGTCGAGCACTGGGACGCGGTGCAGCCAATTCCCGAACGCTCCGCCAACAGCAACGGCATGTTCTGAGGCGTGAGGCTTGCCGCTGGCGCGCCGTCTTGCGCGAACGCGCCGGATCAGGCGGTTGGATTGGCCTGGAAACCCAGGACGTTCGGCACTTGGGCGTGTTCGATCAGGCGCAGTGGCGCCGGGCCGTAGATACCCGGCAGCGCGATCCGCAGTGCTCGCGCAGGCGCCAGGCGATCGATGGCGTCCAGCAGGGCGGCGCCGTCTTCCGTGACGAGTCGCTCCATCAGGGGCGGCAGGTCGCGGTCCAGCACCACGCCGGGGCCCTGCGGCGCCATGGCGTACAACTGTCCGGCGTCATCCAGCCACCAGCCGCTTACCGCGCTCACCGCCTGGCCGGTATGCGTGAGCAGGGCGCGGCCGGCGTCATCGAGGCGCAGCACGTATGGCGCGGCATCGAGCCGCAGGAAGACGCGCTGCGGACCGTTCTGGAAAAACCAGCGGCCTGCGTCGTCGCGTTCGTAATTGCGGTCGATGAAACCCTGGATCTGGGCATTGGTGATGGACTCGCCGGGCCCGCCCGCGGCGGCCTGCCCTTGCGGATGCAGACGCCAGCGACCGCGCGGATCCAGCGACAGCCAGCCGAACACCGCAGGCACGTCGGGCCAGCGGGCGATGGCGTCTTTCACCGAGGCATCCATGGTCAGGGGCGGATGATGATGGGGGGCGGGTTGATGATGATGGCGGGCGCGGGCATGGCCGGCACCAGCACGGGCTGGGGGGCGTAGCCGTAGCGGTAGTCGTCGCGGCACTTGCGCTTTTCGCGGTAGTCGCCGTTGCGCTTCCACTTGCGCTCGACTTCACAGGCGCCGTCCCAATACTTCTCTTTATACTCGCCGCGGCCATGGCCATGGCCATGGCGATGGTGGTGGCGGTCGGAGTCCGCCTCCGCGGCCAGCGGCGCCAACGTCATCAGCGTGGCCGCGGACAACGCCAGCAGGGTGGAGGAAGCGCGCCGCGAGGTTTGATTGTTGTACATGGGATCGTCGTCAAATGAAAACGGCGTCACCTTAGCAATCAAACGATTGACTGGGCGTAGGGATGGGTAACGAGATGCTGGGGAGGAAATACTGGAGGCGCAAGCCGGAATCGAACCGACGTACACGGATTTGCAATCCGCTGCATAACCACTCTGCCATTGCGCCAGTACTGCAAGAAAAAAGGAAGCTCGGTATAGGCCGGTGCTTCCTTTTTGTATTTGGAGCGGGAGACGAGTCTCGAACTCGCGACCTCAACCTTGGCAAGGTTGCGCTCTACCAACTGAGCTACTCCCGCGTGGGCACTGCGTTTGATGAACCTGTTTTGTCGGTCTCTTTTGAAAGAGGCCGTGTCCACCAAAGACAGCGATTATACACAGTTTTTAGGACTTGTGCGGGTCTGTCCGGGCGTCCGAGAAAAAAAGTTGCCAGATGGTGTCGAGCGCGGCACCTTGCGGGCGGCGCGGCCGCGTCGTGCACTCGGGCTGGATGCGGGGCAATGACGATGCGGGCATCGAAGCGCACATCACGGCAATGTCGGGGGAGGCGACAGGAATCTGTCGAGAAGGCAAGCGGCGCCGATCAAGCCGATGGCGATCCGTTTTGGTCGGGAGATCCGGCGGTTGTTCCAACAATGCGGCGACGTTCGTGAAACGGCGCATCTGCTGGAGCGGGAGACGAGTCTCGAACTCGCGACCTCAACCTTGGCAAGGTTGCGCTCTACCAACTGAGCTACTCCCGCGCGGATACTGCTGTACTGCGAAGAGGCGAGAGTATACCGTAATTAGCGGCCAGGGCAAGCGGACGCGGCGCGAGGGAGCGCATGGCATGCGGCATCATGGCCCAGACCCTATGGCGATTCTTGGCGCTTTTGCGCCGCGGTTGCAGGCGGCACTATGTGGGTGTGCGGCGATGTCGTCCGCAATTCCCTCTACAAGGTGTCCGTGACATGACCCAGCGTCTGAATTACTTCCAGGTTTCCGCCGAACTTTCCAAGCATTACCTCGACTTCAGCGCCGCGCTGAAGAAGAAGGCCGTCATCCGGGAATTCAATGATCTCGTGACGATCCGCGCCTCGCAGCTCAACGGCTGCGGCTTCTGCCTGGACATGCACATCAAGCAGGCCAAGATCGGCGGCGAGCGCGAGCTGCGCTTGCACCACATCGCCATTTGGCGTGAATCCACGCTGTTCAGTCCGCGCGAGCGCGCCGCGCTGGAATGGACCGAGGCGTTGACCGCGCTGCACCCGCACGGCGTGTCCGATGCGGTGTACGAGCAGGTCCGCGGCCAGTTGTCCGAAGAGGAAATCTCGGACCTCACCTTCCTGGTGGTGGGCATTAATGGCTGGAATCGTCTGAACGTCGCCTTCCGCACCGAACCGGGTTCCGCCGACGCGGCTTTCGGTCTGGATAAGGCTGGGTTGAGGTAAGCCGGATTGAAGGGGGCGGCGGCGCCTTGCCCGCGGGCGGTTGCGCGCGTGCCGTCGCTACATCAGTTCCAGGATGCGGCGGCCGAGTTGCTCGGCGCGCTCCTGGGACTCGATGTTGGTGAAGCTCATCAGCAGGCCGGCGCCGCACGGCGCGCGGGTCGTCCAGCGCGACAGGGCGTGCGCGTAGATGCCGTGCTCGACCATGCGCTGCGCCAGTGGGCGGTCCGTCTGGTGGCCCTGCATCCGCACCAGCAGGTGCATGCCGCCCGGTTGCGGATTGATCGGCATGGCGGGGCCGAAGACCTTGGCCAGCCCCGCGGCGGTGGCGTTGCGGCGCTCTGAATAGAGCCGCCGCATGCGCTGGATGTGGCGCGCGAAATGACCCTCCAGCATGAACGCGCTGACCAGCGTCTGGGTCAGGCCCGGAATGCCGTTGCCGAGCACCCGGTTCACGTCCTCGAAGCGCCGCACCTGGGCCTCGGGCACCACCAGATAGGCGAGGCGGATGCCGGGAAACATGACCTTGCTGAACGTCCCGGCATAGAGCACGCGCCCATGGCGGTCCAGGCTCTTGAGCGCCGGCAGCGGCCGACTGACGTAGCGGTACTCGCCGTCGTAGTCGTCTTCCACGATCCAGCGCTGATTGCGCTCGGCCCATTCCAGCAGCGCCTGGCGGCGCGTCAATGACAGCGTCACGCTCAGCGGGCTCTGGTGGGCGGGCGTGACGATCGCGGCGCTCGCCTCTGGCGCCTGCGCAATGCCTTGCGACACCACGATGCCTTCGGCATCGACTTCCACCGGCGCCAGCGCCAGGCCCGAGTGCTTCAACAGTTCGCGCGTCGGCGGGTAACCAGGGTCTTCCACCCAGACCTCGTCGCCGGGCTGCAGCAGCGCCTGGATCACCAGGTTAAGGCTCTCGCGATAGCCGGACGTGATGAACACCTGCGCCGGTGAGCAGTGGATACCGCGCGCGACCTGCAGGTGCGCGGCAATCGCGGTGCGCAGCGCGGGCAGGCCATCGGCCGGCGGGTAGGACAGGTCGGCCGCCTGCGTGGCGCGCAGGTGACGGGCGCCGAGCCGCGCCCAGATTTTGCGCGGAAAGGCGTCCAGCGCCGGCAGGCCCATCTGGAACGGCAACAGCGTCGGCGGCTGGCGCCAGGTGTCGGGGTCCGCCTTGTCGGGTGGCGGCAGCGGCCCGGGCGCGGCCTGCGCCTGCAGGCCGGGGGTGACCACGGTGCCGGCCTGGCCGCGCGGCTGCACATAACCTTCCGCGTGCAGCAGCGAATAGGCCATCTCGATAGTGCCGCGCGCCACGCCCAGGTCCTTGGCCAGTGCGCGCGCGGACGGAATGCGGTCGCCCGGCTTGAGGGTGCCCTGGGCAATCGCGCCGCGAAAGCGCTCGTAGACCTGCCGGTACAGCGGTTCGTCGCCGGAAGCGGCGGGCGGCAGGCTGGCAAGGGAAGCGGGCGTCATGGCCTAGTCGAAAGGTCAATTTATGGTTCTTCAAATTATGGCATGGCTTCCCTAGCATCATGGTTGTGCCTGCCCTGGCGGCGGGTGGTTTCTTTCAAGACAGGATCCTCATGAGTCAACCGGACATCCGCTCTATCGAATCAGCCGAGGCGCTGCGCGCCTGTTTTCCAGTCATGCGCGAATTGCGCCCGCACCTGGCCGACGAGCGTGATTTCGCCGAACGCGTCGCGCGCATGCGCGACGAGCGCTACGCCTTGCTGGCGGTGTGGGAAGGCGACGCGCCCGTGGCGCTGGCCGGCTACCGTTTCCAGGAAAACCTGATCTACGGCCGCTTCCTCTATGTCGACGACCTGGTCGTCACCGAGCGCAGTCGCGGCGGGCGCCATGGCGCCGCCCTGCTGCAGGCGCTCGAGCGCATGGCGCGCGAGGCTGGCTGCGCCAAGCTGGTGCTGGACACCGGGCTGGCCAACGCGCTGGCGCAGCGCTTCTACTTCCGTCAGGGGTTGCTGACCGGCGCGATGCGTTTCAGCAAGGTGCTGGGGGAGCAAGCGGCATGAGCGTCCTGCGTTTGACGTGCAGCCCGCGCGGCGCGGAATCGGAAAGCCACCGGCTGTCGCAGTTCATCGTCGACGGCCTGGCGCGGGCCGATGCCGCGCGTGGCCGCGACCTTGTCGAGATCGACGCCAACCGGTTGCCGCATGTGGATGCCGAATACGCGTGGGCGCTGGGATCGCCCTCCGACCCGGACGGCGATCCCGCCGGATCGTTGCATCAGTCCGACCACCTGATCCAATCCCTGGTCGATGCCGACTACGTCGTCATCGCCACGCCGATGCACAACTACACCGTGCCGTCGGCGTTGAAGGCGTGGATCGATCACGTGGTGCGTGTGCGCAGCACGTTCAGCGTGACGCGCGAAGGCAAGGTGGGCGTGCTGGCCGACAAGCCGGTGTTCGTGGCGGTGGCGTCGGGCGGTTTGTTTTCCGGGTGCGAGGCGCGCCAGCCGGATTTCCTGACGCCCTACCTTAAGGCGGCGCTGGCCACCATCGGCCTGAAGCGCCTGACGTTCTTTTCGGTGGAGGGCACCGCGATGGGCGGGCAGGCGCTGGAGGCGGCCCGGCTGCGAACCCAGGCGGAGATCGCGGCGTACTTCGCGGATGCGGCTGATACCCTGGCCGCGGTTGCCGTCCAGGCGCCGCGCGGGGACTCCCTTTCCAGCACAGATAGGCCCTAGGCGTCCATCCACACGTCTTCGTAGCCCTGGTCGTCGATGATGAATTTCGCGCCTGGCGGCAGGCGCAGGTACTCGACGACCCGCGGCAGCAGCGTCGCCAGGTGCGCGGTGTGAAGGGGCTGGTAGAAGTCGTCGGCGTCCGAGTATTCGCCGGCGTGGATGAACCAACTGACGGTGCCGTCGCGCGGCAACGCGATGCGCGTGCCGTAAATCGGCATGGCGCCAAGGGTATGCAGGGCGACCGCGACCATCTCTTCCGGCGCCATGCCCTGCATGCCGTATCGGGCGCAGATCTCGTCCTGTGCCGCCGTTCGCGGGGGTGTCGTCATGGGTGTCGTCATGAGTGTCGTCATGCAGGCCATTTCCGGTTGTTCTCGCGAATGTGTGATTGTCGCCGCGGAAATGAAAAAAGGGCCCGCAGGCCCTTTCTTGCAACATGCGCAGTGTGAAGACACTGCCCATAAAATCTGGAGCGGGAGACGAGTCTCGAACTCGCGACCTCAACCTTGGCAAGGTTGCGCTCTACCAACTGAGCTACTCCCGCATGGGTCCGCAATCTCTGGCTTGGTGAAAATTCCACGCAGTGCCAGTGCAAACCATTTCTTATTGCCAACCACTTTCGTGGTTGCCTGATCAACTTGGTTATCGATCAGAAGGCGCGCATTCTACATGATTTTTTTCGATCGTGCTTGCCGCTGGCAGATTGCCGTGGCAGGCGGATCGCGCTGAACTTCGCGTGGCCAAGGCTGCAACTGAGTGCTGTCTGGCTGCCAAGCTCAATCAAGTAATATGAGCGAAGACAGAAAATATAGCATACCCGGTAGTATCCATGTCAAATTCCTCTGCCACCGCGGCTGTCCTCACTCCCGAGGCGCGGGACCTTTCCGCCTTGAACACCCTGGGCCTGGCGTCCACGGCCCCGGCCTGCGTCACGCTCGACGATGTGGCGCAACTGCCGGCCCTGTCGGCCCTGGCCGCGCGGCACGACCGGCTGCTGGTGCTGGGCGGTGGCAGCAATGTGGTGCTGCCCGAGGCCGTGCCGGGCCTGGTGGCGCGCGTGGCGCTGCGGGGCGTGCGCCTGCTGCGGGCCGAGCCTGATGCTTGGCTGGTGGAGGCGGCAGGCGGCGAGACCTGGCACGACTTCGTCGCCGAGTGCGTGAGGCAGGGCTGGGACGGCCTGGAAAACCTGGCGTTGATCCCCGGCACGGTCGGCGCGGCGCCGGTGCAGAACATCGGCGCCTACGGGGTCGAGCTGGCCGACCGCTTCGACAGCCTGACGGCCTGGGACGTGCAGGCGGGCCGGTATGTCGACCTGAGCGCGGCCGATTGCCGCTTCGCCTACCGCGACAGCATTTTCAAGCACCAGCCGCCCGGAAGTTGGGTGATCGTGGCGGTGCGCTTGCGCTTGCCGCGGCCCTGGCGGCCGGTGTTGTCGTACCCGGACCTGCAGCGTCATCCCGGCCTTATGGAAGAGCCGTCGGCGCGCGCCATCTTCGAGGCGGTCTGCGCGATCCGGCGTGCCAAGCTGCCGGACCCGGCGGTCACCGGCAACGCCGGCAGTTTTTTCAAGAATCCCATCGTGTCCGCGGCGCAGCGCGAAGCGCTCGTCTCCCGTTATCCCGGCCTGGTGTCGTATGCGCAGCCGGACGGCAGCTACAAGCTGGCGGCCGGCTGGCTGATCGACCAGTGCGGCTGGAAGGGGCGCAGCCTGGGCGCGGCCGGGGTGCATGACCGGCAGGCGCTGGTGCTGGTGAATCGCGGGGGCGCCACCGCCGCCGACATCCTGGCGCTGGCGCGCGCGATCCAGGATGCGGTCGCCGAGCGCTACGGCGTGGCGCTGGAGCCGGAGCCCGTGGTGGTGTGACCTGGTGCTGCATGAAAAAAGGACCCTCGCGGGTCCTTTTTTTCTGGGCGCTAAGGGATCAGAGTCCCAGCACCGCCTGCATGTCGTACAGGCCGTTGTGCTTGCCTTCCAGGAAGCGGGCGGCGCGCAACGCGCCTTCGGCATAGGTGGCGCGGCTGGCCGAGCGGTGGGTGATCTCGATGCGTTCGCCGATGCCGCAGAACGACACCGTGTGATCGCCGACGATATCGCCGCCGCGCAGTACCGAGAAGCCGATGGTGCCCGGCTTGCGCACGCCGGTGTCGCCGTGGCGGCTCCAGGTGGCCACGTCGGGCAGGGCCACGTCCCAAGCCGAGGCGATGGTCTCGCCCATCTTGAGTGCGGTGCCCGAGGGGGCGTCGACCTTGTTGCGGTGGTGGGCCTCGAAGACCTCGACGTCATAGCCCGAATTGAGGATGCGGGCGGCCATGTCCAGCAGCTTGAGCGTGGCGTTCACGCCCACGCTCATGTTGGGCGCGAACACGATGGCGGTTTTCTGCGCGGCCACTTCGATGGCGGCGCGGCCATTGTCGTCGAAGCCGGTGGTGCCGATGACGGCCTTCACGCCCAGCCTGGCGCAGACCTGCAGGTGCTCCAGCGTGCCTTCGGGGCGGGTGAAGTCGATCAGGCAGTCGGCGTTGGCCAGCGCGCCCAGGTCGTCGGTGATGGCGACGCCGGTCTGCTGGCCGAGCGGGGCGCCCGCGTCCTGGCCCAGCGAGGGCGAGCCCTTGCGGTCGAGCGCGACCGCCAGTTGCAGGCCGTCGGCCTTCAGGACGGCGTCGATCAGCATCTGGCCCATACGGCCGCTGGCGCCGGCGATAGCAATACGCATGAAGAAAATCCTTGGGTTAGCGCAGCGGCTCGGGCGCGTTGCCAGGCTGGCCGGGGTATTGGTTCATCGGGCTGGTGGGGGCGGCGGCGTCGCGTTTCTTCTGCTCTTCTTCCTGCTTGAGCCGGGCCTCGTCTTCGCTCAGGCGCTTGTCGGCCTTTTCATCGGCGGCCGCGCTGGGCGTGTTGATCTGGTAGGGCTGCAGGTCGGGCTGCTTGTCGCCTTCCCAGCGGGTCAGCCGGTCGTTCTCGAACCAGACCGTGAACTTGCGTTCCTGGGCCTCACCGTAGCCGGGCTTGTAATAGTAGGGGTAGTCCCAGCGGTTGGCATGCAGCACGCTGGTCAGGGTGGGGCTGCCCAGCGCGAAGCGGACCTGTTCGCGCGTCATGCCCGGCTGCAGCAGCGCCACCTGCTCCTGGGTGATCCAGTTGCCTTGCTGGACACCGGCCTTGTAGGGGAAGCCCCACTTGTCCCCCGTGCAGCCGGCAAGGGCGACGGCCAGGGCGGCGATGGCCAATCCGGTCTTGAGCGAGCGGGAAGGAATTCGTGCAATCATGGACACTACGCGCCCCTATTATTTGGAAGCAGACAAAACCGTTATCATAAAGGTTTCATAAGGATAGTTCTGCGGGGCGGCAGGAATTCTGGGGAGCCGGCTCGCGGTTACCGAGTATCCTTGCCCATGCCAACGCGGACGGAGAGCGATTACACCATGAGCGACCAAAGCGAACTGAAAAACATGGGTTTGAAGGCGACTTTCCCGCGCCTGAAAATTCTTGATATCTTCCGTAAGTCGGACCAGCGCCACCTCAGCGCCGAGGACGTCTACCGTGCCCTGATCGGCGAAAACGTCGAAATCGGCCTGGCCACCGTCTATCGCGTGCTGACCCAGTTCGAACAGGCCGGCATCCTTGCCCGCAGCCAGTTCGACAGCGGCAAGGCCGTGTTCGAACTGAACGACGGCGATCACCACGACCACCTGATCTGCACGAACTGCGGCAAGGTGGTTGAATTCTCCGACCCGGACATCGAAAAGCGCCAGCAAAAGATCGCCAAGGACAACGGCTTCGCGCTGGAAAGCCACGCCATGGTGCTGTACGGCATCTGCGGCAGCTGCCTGAAAGGCCGCTGAGCTTTTTCGCGTCGGACCTGACCGCGGCCGCGCTCGCCGCGAGTCAGTGAAAGCAAAAGCCCCTTCTCCAAGAAGGGGCTTTTTTTATTCCCGGACCGAGTCCGGCTTGGGGAATGGGGATCGCCCGGGCCTGAACCGCCTCAGGCCGGTGCGCGGCCAAAGCCTGCCAGCATTTCGCGGGCGTGCTCGCGGGTGGTGGCGGTGAGCTTGATGCCGCCCAGCATGCGGGCGATTTCCTCGACCCGGGCGCCGTCGTCCAGCTCTTCGATGCGCGAGCGGGTGGTGCCGCGCGATTCGGTCTTGCTGACCAGGAACTGGTTGTTGCCGCAGGCAGCGACTTGCGGCAGGTGAGTGACGCACAGCACCTGGTGGCGCTCGCCCAGTTCGCGCAGCAGCTTGCCGACGGCTTCCGCCACGGCGCCGCCGACGCCGCTGTCGACTTCGTCGAAGATCAGCGTGGGCACGCGCGCGGCGCGGCTGGCGATGACCGACAGCGCCAGCGAGATGCGCGACAGTTCTCCGCCGGACGCGACCTTGGCCAACGGCCGCGGCGTGGTGCCGGCGTGGCCGGCCACCAGGAATTCGACGTGTTCATTACCGTGGGCCGACGGCGCGGCCGCTGCCAGCGTGGGCTCGAACTTGCCGCCTTGCATGGCCAGCGTCTGCATGGCCTGGGTGACCTGTTTGCCGAGGTCCTTGGCGACCTTGCGGCGCGCCGCCGTGAGCTTGGCGGCGGCGGCGTCGTACTGCGCCTGCGCCACCTGCGCCTGGGCGCGCAGCGCGTCGATGTCGGCGGCGGCCTGCAGGGCCGAGAGTTCGGCGTGCAAGCTGTCGCGCAGCGCGCACAGCCCGTCGGGTTCGGTGCGGAACTTGCGCGCCGTCTCGAATACCGCGCTCAGGCGCGCCTCGACGTCGGCCAGCCGGCGCGGATCGAGATCGACGCGGCTGACGTAGTTGTTCAGGTCGGACACCGCTTCGCTGATGGCAATGCGGGCCGATTCGAGTTCGTCGTAGATGCCCTGCAGGCCGGTGTCGTGCCGCAGCATCTGCTGGATGCGGTGGTTGGCCGCAGTCAGCCGATGGTGGGCCGAGTCGCCTTCGCCATCGAGGGCGTCGAGGATCTGGGTGGCGCCGTCCAGCAGCGACTGTGAATGCGACAGGCGGGTGTGCTCGGATTGCAGCGATTCCCATTCGTCCGGGGCGAGCCCGAGGCGATCGAGTTCGTCGACCTGCCATTGCAGCCGCTCGCGTTCGGCGGCCAGGCCCGCCGCGTCCTTTTCGGCCAATTCCAACTGGCGCGCCAGCGCGCGCCATTGCTTCCAGGCCTGGCCCACCGCCTGGCGCAGGTCGCCGTGGCCGCCATGCGCATCCAGCAGGTCGCGCTGAGCCTCCGCACGCATCAGGCTCTGGTGCGCATGCTGGCCGTGGATGTCGACCAGGCTGTCGCCCAGTTCGCGCAATTGCGCCACCGTGGCCGGGGTGCCGTTGATGTAGGCGCGGCTGCGGCCCTGGGCGTCGATCACGCGGCGCAGGGCCAGTTCATCGTCGGCATCGATCTCGCGTTCGGCAAGCCAGGCGCGCAGCGCCGGCGGCGTGTCGAAGACGGCGGTGATGTCGGCGCGCGCGGCGCCTTCGCGCAGCACGCTGACGTCGCCGCGCTCGCCCAGCGCCAGCGCCAGCGCGTCGATGAGGATGGATTTTCCTGCCCCGGTCTCGCCGGAGAAGACGGTGAAGCCGGGACCGAAATGGATCTCGGTCTGCTCGACGATGACGAAGTCGCGGATGTGCAGGGTGCGCAGCATGTCGGGGCGCTTACTACTCTACGTTGTCGGTGGCCTGCGGCATCAGGTTCCAGTGCAGCTTGCGGCGCAGGGTGGAAAAGAAGCTGTAGCCTTCCGGATGCACGAAGCGGATGGTATAGGGCGCGCGCTGCACGACGATGCGGTCGCCGGGCTGCAGGTCGGACCAGGTCTGCATGTCGAAATGCACGCTGGCGCCGACCTCGACCCGGCCCATGGCGGTGAGCGTCATGTTCAGCACGCCGGTGTCCGGAATGACGATGGGGCGGTTGGACAGGGTCTGCGGCGCCACCGGCACCAGCACCATGGCGTTCATGCCGGGGTGCAGGATCGGGCCATTGGCCGACAGCGCGTAGGCGGTCGAGCCGGTGGGGGTGGCGATGATCAGGCCGTCGGCGCGCTGGGTGTACATGAAGGCGCCGTCCAGTTCGACGCGCACTTCGATCATGCCGCCGCGTCCGGCGCGGTTCAGCACCACGTCGTTCAGCGCCGAGGCCGCGTACATCTGCTGGTCGCCGCGCCAGGCGCTGCCTTCGAGCAGCATGCGTTCCTCGATCTGGAAGTTGCCTTCCAGCACGCGCGTCAGGGCGCCATGCGCGTCCTGCACCGGGATGTCGGTGATGAAGCCCAGATGGCCATGGTTGATGCCGACCACCGGCACGCCGTACGGGGCGAGATGGCGCGCGGCGCCCAGCACCGTGCCGTCGCCGCCCATGACCACCGCGAGCGAGGCGTCCTGGCCGATCTGCGCGTAGGTGGCGACGGGATATTCCGTCAGGCCGGTGTTGCGAGCCGTGTCGGCATCGACGAGCACCTGCCGCCCGGCCTGCGTGAGCGCGTGCGCGAGCGCCCTTAGCGGAGTGGCCAGGCCGGCGTCCTGGTATCTGCCGATCAGCGCGACGGTAGGAAAGTGCATGGTGGCAAGGCGAATCAGAAAAAGCGAAATCGGTCCGGAATCGGGCCTGTTAGCCGATTATATGGGGCCGCATATTGGCTTGCGGGACAAAAATCGCCTTAATTGGAAAAGATTCCCTAAAATAGCCGCTATGGATGACCGCGCACGCGCATTACTGAAAGCGTTGATCGAACGCTATATCGCCGATGGGCAACCAGTCGGCTCGCGGACGCTATCGAAGGTTTTCGATCTGTCGCCCGCCACCATCCGCAACGTCATGGCGGACCTGGAAGAGCTGGGCCTGATCCACAGTCCGCACACCTCCGCGGGGCGCATTCCCACGCCCCGCGGCTACCGCATGTTCGTCGATTCGCTGCTGGTGGTGCAGTCCTACCAGCTCGAACCGCACAACATGGGCGAGATGCTGGCCGCGGCCGAGCCCACCCGCGCGGTCAATGCCGCCGCAGCGCTGCTTTCCAACCTGACCCAGTTCGCCGGCGTGGTGCTGACCCCCAAGCGCGCCCAGGTGTTCCGCCAGATCGAATTCATCCGCCTGTCGGACAAGCGGGTGCTGCTGATCATCGTCACCCCCGACGGCGACGTGCAGAACCGCATCCTGTTCGTGCAGCGCGACTACGCCGAGGCCGAATTGCTGGAGGCCGGCAACTTCTTCAACGTCCACTTCGCCGGCAAGTCCTTCGACGCGGTGCGGCGCACCCTGTCCACCGAACTGGCGCAGTTGCGCGAAGACATCTCGCGGCTGATGCAGGCGGCGGTCGAGGCCAGTGCCGAGGCCGCCGAGGACGGCGATGCCGTGGTCATCTCCGGCGAGCGCAAGCTGCTGGACGTCACCGACATCGCTTCCGACATGGACCGGCTGCGCAAGATGTTCTCGCTGTTCGAGAAGAAGACCGACCTGCTGCAACTGCTCGACGTGTCCAGCCGCGCGCAGGGCGTGCAGATCTACATCGGCGGCGATTCCCAGTTGGTGCCGATGGAAGAAGTCTCGGTCATCACGGCGCCCTACGGCGTGGACGGCAAGGTGGTCGGAACGCTCGGCGTGATCGGCCCGACCCGCATGGCCTACGAACGGGTGATTCCCATCGTGGACATCACGGCGCGTCTGCTGTCCAACGCCCTCAGCCACAACCAGTAGTTCCATTCGAACCGACATCCTCCTCGCGGAGGAAGGGGAGTTTTTGTGTTTCTTCGCCTGTTCAAGTATCTCTGGCCTGAACGCTACCTGCCCGAAGCCGAGCAGGACGACCCTTTCAATGAAGACCCGCCGCCGCGCGCGCCGGGCAAGGTCGGCGTGCTGCTGGTGAACCTGGGCACGCCCGACACACCGGGCAGGAAGGACATCCGCAAGTACCTGGGCGAGTTCCTGTCGGACCCGCGTGTGATCGAGATTCCGCGCTATCTGTGGAAGCCGATCCTGCACGGCCTGGTGCTGACGCTGCGTCCCAAGAAACTGGAGCCGCGTTACGCCGGCATCTGGCTCAAGGACGGCTCGCCGCTGATGGTCTACAGCCGCCGCCAGGCCGAAGGCGTGCAGGCCGCGTTGACCGCGGCCGGGGTCAACGCGGTGGTGGAGCTGGGCATGCGCTACGGCAACCCGTCGATTCCCGACGCCATCTCGCGCCTGCGGGCGCAGGGCTGCGAACGCATCCTGACCGTGCCGCTTTATCCCCAATACGCCGCCAGCACCACCGCCACGGTGGTCGATGCCGTCACGCGACATGCCGGCCGGCTGCGCGACCAGCCGGAAATGCGCTTTATCAAGCGGTTCCACGAGGACCCCATCTATCTCGATCCGCTGGCCGCCAGCATCGAAGCGTACTGGCGCGAGCATGGCAAACCGCAGAAGCTGGTCATGAGCTTCCATGGCCTGCCGCGCTACTCCATCGAGCTGGGCGACCCGTACTACCGCGACTGCATGGAAACCGCGCGGCTGCTGGCGCAGCGCCTGTCGCTGCCGCGCGAGCAGATCGAGGTGACCTTCCAGAGCCGGTTCGGCACGGCCCGCTGGCTCGAGCCCTACACCGAACCGACCCTCAAGGCGCTGGCCGCCTCGGGCGTCACCGAGGTGGATGTGGTGTGTCCGGGATTTGTGGCAGACTGTCTGGAAACCCTGGAAGAGATCAGCCTGGAGTGCCGCGACGCCTTTCTCGGCGCGGGCGGCAAGCAGTTCCGTTACATCCCGGCGCTGAATGATGATCCGGCCTGGATCTCGGGGTTGGCCACCCTGGCGGAACGCCACTTGCGGGGATGGCCCACACATTCACGGACTTGAAGGAGAGGGCGCATGCACCATGATCCCAAGACGGGCAAAGTTGTGAAAAAGGGGGACGTCAGCACCCCGGTGGACGAGGATCAGGTCGAGCACGAGCTGGACGAGGCGCTGGCCGAAACCTTCCCCGCCAGCGATCCCATCGCGATCAATCCGGAACCGGACGATGATCCACGCGTCGACCGCGCCCTGAAAGAGAGCTTTCCCGCCAGCGACGCTGCCGCCCCGGCGCAGCCGCACAAGAAATGACCTGTCCCTGACATCGTCCGGAGTGTCGAAAATGCCGACTGCCGGAATCTTCGTGGTTGGAGCCGATTTTCAGGCACGAATTTCCGGATTTTCATGGGTGGCTGCCGGTTGCCCCGGCGGTGCGCGACGGGGAATATTTGCTTTCCCGGGCTTGAAATAGGGGTATTGGCCCCCATTCATGTCTGCGAAAGCCATTCTTTTTGGAGGATTCCCCATGACGGCACCCAACGAGCCTGTAGATCAGACGCCCGGATTCGGCGACGACGCCGATGCGGCCCCAGCCGCCCAGGACGCCGCGCAGGCCGAGCTGAACGAGTTGCGCGCCCAACTGGACGCGGCCCAGGCTACCGTCAATGAGCAGCAGGACCAGCTTCTGCGCATCCGCGCCGAGGCCGAGAACGTGCGCCGCCGCGCCCAGGAAGAAGTGTCCAAGGCACGCAAGTTCGGCATCGAGTCGTTCGCGGAAAGCCTGGTGCCGGTCAAGGACAGCCTGGAGGCCGCGCTGGCCCAGGCCGACCAGACCGTGGACACCCTGCGCGAAGGCGTCGAGGTCACCCTCAAGCAGCTCGCGGCCGCCTTCGAGCGCAACATGCTCAAGGAAATCGCGCCGGTCCAGGGCGACAAATTCGATCCGCACCTGCACCAGGCCATTTCTTCGATTCCGGCCGAACAGCCCGCCAACACCGTGGTTCAACTGCTGCAGAAGGGCTACGCCATCGCCGACCGCACCCTGCGTCCGGCCCTGGTGGTGGTGTCCGCCGGCCAAGGCTGACCGGACCGCGCGCCATGACCGACCCCAGGTTCGATCCGGCCCAGGTTTTCGCTGTGTTCGGCATGCGGCATGTCGACACCGCGGGATTCGACGAGGCCGTGGTCCAGGCGCCGGGATCGGACTTGCGTTGCGTGTTCCTGTGGGGCCAGGATTGCTATAACTGCAATCTTTTCAAGCAGGCGGCGTTGCTGCACCAGGACACCCTGCTGGGCCTGGGCCTGACCTGGTTCGAGGCCGATGTCTACGCCGACGAACCCCTGGGACGCCGCTTCTCCCTGCATGGTGTCCCCACTTTTGTGCTTTACCGTGCCGGAAAACGGCTCGGCCGCATCACCGGTTGGCCCGGATTGCCCCAGTTCACGGCGGCGATCCGGCGCCTGCAGGAAACCCCGGCGGAAAATTCCAGCCAGGCGTCTTGAAAAACCCTGTGGGCAGCCCCAGTTATGTGGGGACAGGAAATTTCTCTCCAATTTCATAGATTTATCCAAGGTAACCCGACCATGAGCAAAATTATTGGCATCGACCTGGGCACGACCAACAGCTGCGTGGCTGTCATGGACGGCGGTCAGGTCAAGATCATCGAAAACGCCGAAGGCGCCCGTACCACCCCGTCGATCGTCGCCTACATGGACGACGGCGAAACCCTGGTGGGCGCGCCCGCCAAGCGCCAGGCGGTGACCAACCCCAAGAACACCCTGTACGCGGTGAAGCGCCTGATCGGCCGCAAGTTCGAGGAAAAGGCGGTGCAGAAGGACATCAACCTGATGCCCTATGCCATCGTCAAGGCCGACAACGGCGACGCCTGGGTGGAAGTGCGCGGCAAGAAGATGGCGCCTCCCCAAGTGTCGGCCGACGTGCTGCGCAAGATGAAGAAGACCGCCGAGGACTACCTGGGCGAGGAAGTGACCGAAGCCGTCATCACGGTGCCGGCCTACTTCAACGACAGCCAGCGCCAGGCCACCAAGGACGCCGGCCGCATCGCCGGCCTGGAAGTCAAGCGCATCATCAACGAGCCGACCGCGGCCGCGCTGGCCTTCGGCCTGGACAAGACCGAAAAGGGCGACCGCAAGATCGCCGTCTATGACCTGGGCGGTGGCACGTTCGACGTGTCCATCATCGAAATCGCCGACGTCGATGGCGAAAAGCAGTTCGAAGTGCTGTCGACCAACGGCGACACCTTCCTGGGCGGCGAAGACTTCGACCAGCGCATCATCGACTACATCATCGGCGAGTTCAAGAAGGAACAAGGCGTTGATCTGTCCAAGGACGTGCTGGCCCTGCAGCGCCTGAAGGAAGCCGCCGAAAAGGCCAAGATCGAGCTGTCGTCGAGCCAGCAGACCGAGATCAACCTGCCGTACATCACGGCCGACGCCTCCGGTCCGAAGCACCTGAACCTGAAGATCACGCGCGCCAAGCTGGAAGCACTGGTCGAGGAACTGATCGAACGCACCATCGAACCCTGCCGCGTGGCCATCAAGGACGCCGGCGTGAAGGTTTCCGACATCGACGACGTGATCCTGGTCGGCGGCATGACCCGCATGCCCAAGGTCCAGGAAAAGGTGAAGGAATTCTTCGGCAAGGATCCGCGCAAGGACGTGAACCCCGACGAAGCCGTCGCCGCTGGCGCCGCCATCCAGGGTTCCGTGCTGTCGGGCGACCGCAAGGACGTGCTGCTGCTGGACGTCACCCCCCTGTCCCTGGGTATTGAAACCCTGGGCGGCGTGATGACCAAGATGATCCAGAAGAACACGACCATCCCGACCCGGTTCTCGCAGACCTTCTCGACCGCTGATGACAACCAGCCGGCCGTGACGATCAAGGTGTTCCAGGGCGAGCGCGAAATCGCCGCGGGCAACAAGGCCCTGGGCGAGTTCAACCTCGAAGGGATCCCGCCGTCGCCGCGCGGCATGCCGCAGATCGAAGTCACGTTCGACATCGACGCCAACGGCATCCTGCACGTGTCGGCCAAGGACAAGGGCACCGGCAAGGAAAACAAGATCACCATCAAGGCCAACTCGGGTCTGTCGGAAGACGAGATCCAGCGCATGGTCAAGGATGCCGAGGCCAACGCCGAGGAAGATCACCGCGTCGCCGAGCTGGCCCAGGCCCGCAACCAGGCCGATGCGCTGGTGCACGCCACCCGCAAGTCGCTGACCGAGTACGGCGACAAGCTCGAGGCGTCCGAGAAGGAAAGCATCGAAGCGGCCATCAAGGCGCTGGAAGACACGCTGAAGGACGGCGACAAGGCCGCCATCGACGCCAAGGTCGAAGCCCTGTCGACCGCCTCGCAGAAGCTCGGCGAAAAGATGTACGCCGACATGCAGGCGCAGCAAGCGGCCGGCCAGCAGCAGGCCGCCGACAACGCGAAGCCGGTGGACGACAACGTCGTCGACGCCGACTTCAAGGAAGTCAAGCGCGACCAATAATGGCCGGGCGCTGACCTGCCTCTGCCGCCCGGTAGCCGGAGAAATCCGCCTACCGGGCGAACTCATTCTGTAGCACTGAAAAGAAGGCTCTCCCCCGAGCCCACCGATCATGGCAAAACGCGACTATTACGACGTCCTGGGCGTGGCGAAAAACGCTTCGGACGACGAACTCAAGAAGGCCTATCGAAAGCTGGCCATGAAATACCATCCGGACCGCAATCCGGACAGCAAGGAAGCCGAAGAGAAGTTCAAGGAAGCCAAGGAAGCCTACGAGGTCCTGGGCGATGAACAGAAGCGCGCCGCGTACGACCGCTACGGCCACGCGGGCGTCGATCCCAACGCCGCGGGCATGGGCGGTGGCGGCATGGGCGGCGGGTTCGCCGACGCCTTTGGCGATATCTTCGGCGAGATCTTTGGTGGTGGCGGCGGTGGCCGTCGCGGCGGCGGTCCGCAGGTGTATCGCGGCGCCGACTTGAAGTACGCGCTGGAGATCACGCTGGAGCAGGCCGCGGCCGGCTTCGACACCGAGATCCGCGTACCGAGTTGGGAAAACTGCGACACCTGCCACGGTTCCGGCGCCAAGCCCGGCACCTCGCCCAAGACCTGCCGCACCTGCGGCGGCTCTGGCGCGGTCCGCATGCAGCAGGGCTTCTTCAGCGTGCAGCAGACCTGCCCGACCTGCCACGGCAACGGCAAGGAAATCACCGACCCGTGCGTGGCCTGCGATGGCGTCGGCCGCATCCGCCGCAACAAGACCCTGCAGGTCAAGATCCCCGCCGGCATCGACGACGGCATGCGCATCCGCTCCAGCGGCAATGGCGAGCCGGGCATCAATGGCGGCCCGCCGGGCGACCTGTATGTGGAAATCCACATCAAGCAGCACAAGATCTTCCAGCGTGACGGCGACGACCTGCACTGCGAGTTGACCATCCCGTTCACCACGGCGGCGCTGGGCGGTGAATTGCAGGTGCCGACCCTGGGCGGCAAGGCCGAGATCTCGATCCCCGAGGGCACGCAGTCCGGCAAGACCTTCCGCCTGCGCGGCAAGGGCATCCGCGGCGTGCGCGGCAGCTATCCGGGCGACCTGTACTGCCACGTGGTGGTCGAGACGCCGGTGCGCCTGAGCGACGACCAGAAGAACATCCTGCGCCAGTTCGAGGCCTCGCTGAACGACGGGGGCGACCGCCACTCGCCGCAAAGCAAGTCCTGGACCGATCGCGTCAAGGAATTCTTTAGCTGAATCGGCTGACCTGACCGCGCCGCCCGCTGGCGGACCACGGCCCGGGGCCCGGATCTCGCATCCGGGTCCCGGGCCGTTTGCTTTGGCGCCGCATGGATGACGCCCAGCGCAGGCGTCGCGCTATCGGCGCCTAGAAGTCGCCGCGCAGGGTCAGCATGACATTGCGCGGCTCGCCATAGAAGTTGCCGTTGTTGCTGCCCACACTGGTGTAATACGTCTTGTCGAACAGGTTGTTCAGGTTGACCGAGGCGGCCCAGTGGTTGTTGATCTGGTAGCGGGCGTAGGCGCTCCAGATGGCGTAGCCGGGGCTGTTGACGCGGATCGTGCCGGCGTCGTAGCTGCTGGTCTGGGCATTGACGCCGCCGCCCAGGGTCCAGCGTTGCGCGGCGCCCGCCAGCTTGTAGGTGGTCCAGACGCGCAGCATGTGCTTGGGCGTCAGCGAATTCAGCGGCTTGCCCTGGTTGGTCTCGTCTTCCAGATAGCGGGTGGTGTTGAAGGTATAACCGGCGAACAGGTTCCAGCCGCGCAGGATTTCACCGCTGATCTCGGCGTCCACGCCCTGGCTGCGGACCTTGCCGGCCGCGATCGAGCAATACCAGCCGGCGTCGCAATCGGGGCTGCTGCGGTAGTCGGTCTGGGCCCGGTTCTTCTGGTCGACGCGGAACAGCGCGATGGCGGTGTTGATGCGGCCGTCCAGCAGTTCGCCCTTCAGGCCTATCTCGTAGTTGGTGCCCAGCAGGGGATCGAGCGGCCTGCCGCTGCTGGACTTCTCGCTTTGCGGCTTGAAGATATCGGTGTAGCTGGCGTATGCCGTCCATTGCGGGCTCAGGTCATAGAGCAGCCCGGCGTAGGGCGTGAACTTGCCGTTCTCGCGGCTGCCGTAGGTCGAGTTCTCGCTGTAGCGGCTGCCTGTGGTGCGGGTGTCCCAGATCGTGTCGTACCAACTGACGCGCCCGCCCAGCACCAGCTTGAGCGGATCCGCCAACTGCAGGCGGGCGGCGCCGTACACGCCGTACTGCAGGCCGCGGCCGTCGCGGTGCTCGCGGAAGTTGGCGTAGAGCTGGCCCTTGGTCGGCTCCGGAATCGAGCCGGGCCGGTAGTCATAGACGTTGCCGACCCAGTAGTCGTTGATGCTGCCGTAGTCGGTGTTGACATCGTTGCGCGCGTAGTTGGCGCCCAGCACCAGTTCGTGGGTACGGCCGAAGGCGTCGATCTTGCCCAGCAGGTTGGCGTCCACGCCGGTGATGCCGATGTCGGCTTCGGTGATGTCCGCCGCTGTCGCGCTGATGTTCGTGCCGACGGCGGCCTCGCGGATGGGGCTGTTGAACTTCATGTCGTGGCGTTCGCGCAGGTGGATGGCGGCGACACGACCCTGCCAGTTGTCGTTGAAGCGGTGCGACAGATCGAAGTAGAACGTCTCGGTGGTGGACTTGCGGCGATTCCAGTCGGCGCCCATGTAGTACGCGCGCGACACGTCCAGGGGCGAGCCGTCGTCATAGGCGGGGAAACCGCGCATGTTGGGGCGGCCGCGGCTGGTTTCGGAACTGAAGCCGACGCTGGCGCGCGTGTCGGGCGTCAGGTCGTATTCGAGGGTGCCATAGAAGGTCTGGTCGCGGTTGTTGGCGTAGTCCACATACGAGCCGCGGGTCTCGTAGTCCACCACTGCGCGGCCGCGCAGGGTGCCGGATTCGTTCAGCGGGCCGCCGCCGTCGAGCTGCATGCCGTAGTGGTCCCACTGGCCGGCCTTGGTGATGACGCTGAAGCCCGCTTCGGGCAGGGCGCGCTTGCGTACCAGGTTGACCGCGCCGCCCGGTTCGCCGCCGCCTTGGAGCAGGCCGGCCGCGCCGCGCAGCACTTCGACGCGGTCATAGATGGCGGTGCCGCCGCCGAAATTGCTGGCGCGGCCGTACATACTGCGATCGAGCGGGATGCCGTCGTATTGGTAGGAGGTATTGCGAAAGCCGCGCGAATACACGTACTTGCCCGCCTGGGGGCTTTGCTGCAGGGTGATGCCGGTGGTGTTTGCGAGAGCGTCGTAGATCGAGGTGAGCGATTGTTCGTCCAGCCGTTGGCGCGTCACGACGCTGATGGACTGCGGAATGTCCCTGAGCGATTGCGCGCCCTTGGCGATGCTGGTCGCGCCGCTGGTGTAGGAGCCCGTGCCCTCGGTCGTCACCTCGTGGCTGCCCACCACCATCACCGGCTCCAGCACCGAGGCGTCGCCTTGCGCGACCGGCAAGCGGCGCAACAGGTAGCCGCCGGCCGGCGCCGGCACGGCCATCAGGCCCGTGCCGGACAGCAGTTGGCGCAGCCCTTGGTCGATCGGATAGCGGCCTTGCAGTCCGGCGGTGTCGCGGCCCGCTGTCAGTTCGGGATCGGCCGCGACATTGATCTGTGCGGCCCGTCCGAAGGCGCCGAGCGCGGTGTCCAGCGGACCCGGCGCGATGGTGAAGGCGATCTCGGCGACGGGCGCGGTTTGTGCCTGGGCTTGCGCCCCCGTCGTCAGCAGGGCGGCGCCGGCCGTGGCCGGCAGGGCGCGCAATGCCAGGGTCAGCGCGGAAACGAGGAAGGGCTGCGGACGCGCGCGGCGCGCGGCGGATGGGCCGCGCCGGGATGCGCGCGGGTGTTGCGGTGTGGCCATGATGGTCGGAGGTCCTGTCTCGTGGAAGGGCGAAGGGAACGCGTGCGCCTCGCGTCCGTCTACCTGTCTTTCGAACGAGACTGGAAAATCTGCCGGGCGGTTACAAATTTGTTTTCTGCGCGGGCCGGCCGCGGATCAGGCCGGCACCACCGTGACCCAATACCGCGTGCGGTAACGTACCCGCACTCCCAGCACGCGCGCCAGCAGCGCCAGGGCCTCGTCGGTATTGTCCAAACGAAAAGCGCCCGTGACCAGCTTGCCGGCCAGTTCGGACTCGCACTGCACCAGGCCCTGCCGATAACGGCCGAGTTCGGCCAGGAACCGATCCAGTCGCATGCGATTGGCGACCAGCATGCCGTCGGTCCAGGCCGCGGTCGCGGTGTCCAGCGGCGCGACGGCGGATGTGCCGGCCGGGCCGAACAGCGCCTGTTCGCCGGCCCGAACTACGCGCTCGACCCCGCCGGCGTGGATCGCCACCGCGCCTTGTTGCACCGCGACCAGGCTCTGGCGGCCGTTGTCGGCATGGTCACGCACGATGAAGCGGGTACCCAGCGGCACCAGCTCGCCATTGTGGGTGACCACCTTGAAACCGCGGCCTTCGGGGTCGGGCGCGGTGGTGACCTGGATCTCGCCTTCGCGCAGCAGGATGCGGCGTTCGTGGCGCGTGAACTGGACGTAGAGATTGGTGCCGGTGTTCAAGGCCAGCGCGCTGCCGTCGGACAGCGTGACCTCGCGCTGTTCGCCGACGGCGGTCTGGTAGCGGTCGCCGTCGGTCCAGAGCGCCTGCGGATCGCGGCACAGCCACAGCGCCGCGCCGCCGGCGCCGATGCCCGCGAACATCCATTTGAGACTGCGGCGGCGCGCCTGGTCGGCGCCGGCCGCCAGCACCGTTCTTGACGCCGCGCCGGCGGGCGCGCGACTGCCGACCCGGTTGAAATCCCGGCTCATGGCGCTGAGCCGTTGCCAGGCCAGTTCGTGGCTCGGATCGGCCTGACGCCATTGGTCACAGGCGCGGCGGGTGCGCTCGTCGGCATCGCCATGCAATCGCACCAGCCATTCCGCGGCCTGCGCCACCACGCTGGCGTGCACCGCCACGCGCTTGTCGGCCCGCAGTGGGGCAATCAGGGGTTGCGTGTTCATCGTCGGCGCGGGCGCTCAGGCGTACATCACTTGGTAGCAGCGCTGCCAGGTCTTGATCATGTCTTTCTGCACCACGTTGACGGACACCCGCAGCGCCCGGGCGATCTGCTCGTACGGCATGCCGTCGAGCTGGGCCATGAGGAAGGCGGCGCGGGCGCGCTGCGGCAGGCCGTCGATCATGGCGCACAAGGTGTCCAGCGCTTCGAGCACCAGCGCCAGTTCCTCGGGCGAGGGGGAGATGGGTTCGGCCTGCTGGGCCAGCGCATCGAGGTAGGCGCGTTCCAGCGACGCGCGCCGGAACTGGTCGATGGCCAGCCCCTTGGCGATGGTGGTCAGGTGCGGGCGCGGCGCCAGCAGGATGGGGCGGATGTCCTGCCGCAGCACCCGCTCGAAGGTGTCGTGAGCAAGGTCCGCCGCGTTGTCGCGGTCGCCGTTGAGTTTGCGGCGCAGGAATGACAGCAGCCAGCCATGGTGATCACGGTAGAGGTCCGTGACGGGATCCGGCGGGGCGATTGGGAGGCAACTCAAGGCGGACTCATTTATTTGCTAATGAGAATTATTATATTGAATTGCGGCAATCGCGCACCGGCGTGCGATTGGACGGACGAAAAAAAACCGCGGCTTGCGCCGCGGTTTCACTGCAGGTACTGCAACTTCTTGCTTCAGACTTCGTACTGCGAAACGTACTGCTAACTACAGGTGCTGCTTCTTCCAAACAGACTTCGTACTGCTGACTACAGGTACTGCTACTTCCACTGCTAGGTCCGCCGCTGACCTGAAAAAACCGACCCCGAGCCATGATGCCACCCGGGGCCGGCCGGGCTACAGCAAGCAGCTCACCGGGTGATCGGCGGGTATTCGAGCTCGCCGAACGTGTATTGGCCGCTGGCCTTGGCCTGGGCAAGTTCCTGCTGGACTTCGGCACGCGACTTGACGCCGGCCGCGGCCACCTTGACGGGCGGGTACTGCAGTTCGCCGAAGGTGTATTCGCCGCTGGTCTTGGCTTGTTGCAACTGGGCCTGCACTTCCTGCGAGCTCAGGCTGGTGGCCTGGGGCAGGGCGGGCGGGTAGTCCAGTTCGCCAAAGGTGTATTGGCCGCTGACCTTGGCCTGTTGCAGTTCGGTCGCCACCTGGGCGCTCGACTTGGCTTGTTCGACACCGGCGGCTTGCGCGCCAGCGGCAGCCAGGGCTAGGGAAATCAGAAGGGTAGTCGTCAGGGTTTTCATAATGACCTCCAATGTTGTTAGACGGGGCCGAATCCGGCGGCCCTCCGTCGTGGTTCGTTGTTTGTTCCCGATGACTGAATTGTGCGCGTCATCCCACCTGGGATAAACCCGTATATCTTGAAAACATCTTTCCAAATGGGTGGGTAATAAACATTTGGATAAGATATTTCCCCGTCTATGGCATGGTTATGCAGGTGCCCCGTCCCCATGAACGGCGCGAGATGCGCTTTGGGGCAAAAAAAACCCCTGCCGAGGCAGGGGCTTGGGATGCCAGGAAGAGCTGGCTTCAGGGCGTCTTTTTCTTGAAGTCGCCGGCGACCGCGGTGCTGAAGCCGTCGGGACGCAGGTACTTGCGCAGGGCGGCGTTGACCGTGTCGGGCGTGAGCGCGCTGATCTTCTTGTCCATCTCGGCCGACCATTCGAAGGTGCGACCGCGCTGCAGGTAGTCGAGCCAGGTGCCGGCCAGCACGTCGTCCTGGGCGCGGGCCAGGTTGCGGTAGTTCAGCAGCGCGGTGATACCGTCGGAAATCTCCTTGTCGCTGAAGCCGTCCTTGAGCACGCGGGCCAGTTCCTCGCCGATGGCCTTTTCCAGGCGCTCGCGGTTCTGCGGCGCGTAGATGGCATACATGGTCCAACTGGCGCTGGGTTCGAACGACGAGACCGACAGCGAGCTGCGCACGTTGTAGGACAGACCCTCGGTTTCACGCACACGGTTCCACAGGCGCGAGGTTTCCGAGGCGCCGAACAGGTAATTGGCCAGGTACAGGGCCGGGTAGTCCGCGTCCGTATCCTGCAACTTCAGCGGCATGCGCGAGATGTAGAACGCATTGGCCTTGTCCGGGGTCTCGATGTCGAACTGCTTGGCGGGGATGTCGCGGTACGGATTGCCGACACGGGTGTAGGCGGGGGCGCGCTTCCAGCCGGCCAGGCCATCCTTGACGGCCTTTTCGACGGCTTCGGGCTCGAAATCGCCCACGGCCGAATATTCGATCTTGCCGGCGCCATAGAACTTGGCGTGGAACTTGACCAGCGCATCGCGGTTCAGCGCGCGCACGCCGGCCAGCGATTCCTCGAACGTCGGCACGTAGCGCAGGTCGTCGGCGGGCCACGGATTGTCCTGGCGGGCCAGGGCGCGTCCGGCCAGGGCCTGCGGTTCGGTCATGGCGTTCTGGATCGAGGTTTCGAGCTGGCGCTGGTATTCCTCGAGTTGTTCCTTGGGGAAGTTGGCGTTGCGCACGATGTCCAGCGCCAGGCGGGTCAGTTCGGGCAGGTTTTCACGTTTGGTCGACATGGCGATCTTGAGCGTGGTGCCGCCACCGCTGAAGCCGAGCTCGGCCTGCAGCTTGTCGAGGCGGTCCTGGATGTCCTGGCGCGACAGCTTGGCGGTGCCGCGCGTCAGCAGGTCGGCCACGGCGCTGGAGTTCACGCGCTGGCCGAGCAGGTCTTTCTCGTTGCCGAACTGGATCAGCATCTGCGCCTGCACGCGGTTGCCGCGCGTGGCCTTGGGCAGCAGCGCCAGCTGCACCGGCCCGTTGGGCAGGTCGAGCGTCTTGCGCTGGGTCAGGCGGTCGATGTTCTGCGGGGTGGGATCGAAGGCGGACGCGGCCTTGAAGTCGGGATCGCCCTTGTAGTCCTTGAACACGGCCGTCAGATCGACGCGCTGGGTCTGCGGCGCGCGCACCGGTTTGTCGGTCGGGATGTAGCGGCCTTCGATGCGGTTGCTTTGCACCAGGTAGGTGGTGGCGGCCCGCTGCACCTCGGCCAGCGTGGCCTTGCGGGCGCGGTCGCGCTGCAGGAAGAACAGGCGCCAGTCGCCGGCGGCGATGGCCTCGGATAGCGCCACGCCGACCTGTTCGGGATCGCTGTAGGTCTGCTCCCAGGAGGTCAGCCATTTGCTGCGCGCGCGGTCCAGTTCCTGCTGGGTGAAGGGCTTCTTGCCGAGATCTTCCAGCGTGCCGGTCAGCGCCTTCATGGCGGCGTCCTGGTTCTTGCCCGGGGTCAACTGGGCGGCGAACATGGCCAGGCCCGGATCCAGGTTTTCCATGGTGAAGCCGAACACGCCCGAGGCCAGCTTGGTCGGCACCAGCGCGTGGTAGAGGCGGCCCGAGGGCGTGTCGGCCAGTATGGTGGTGGCCAGGTCGAACGGCACGAAGTCGGCGCTGCCCGCGGCCGGGATGTGGTACATCGCGGCGACCAGCGGCGTGCCGCCGGTGCGGCGCAGCGTGACGGCGCGTTCGCCGTCCTGGGCCGGCTCGACGGTGTATTCCGGCGGCAGCTTGCGTTCGGGCTTGGGCAGCTTGCCCAGCGTGGCCTCGATGTCGGCCAGCGTGGCCTGCGGATCGAACTTGCCGGCCACGATCAGCACCGCGTTATCGGGCTGGTAGTACTCATGATAGAACGCGCGCAACTGGCCGATGTCGACGTTTTCGACGTCGGAGCGGGCGCCGATGGTGTTCTTGCCGTAGCTGTGCCACTGGAACGCGGCCGCCTGCATCTTCTGCATGAGGATGCGGAAAGGGCTGTTCTCGCCGCTTTCCATCTCGTTGCGCACCACCGTCATTTCGGAATCGAGGTCTTCCTTGGCGATCAGGGAATTGACCATGGCGTCGGCCTGCCAGCCGAGGTACCACTTGAGGGTGTCGGGATTGGCGGCGAAGCTGGCGAAATAATTGGTGCGGTCGCTGGAGGTCGAGCCGTTGGCCTGCAGGCCGCGGCGCGAGAATTCGCCCATGGCGTTGCGGGTGGTGGAAGTGCCCTTGAACAGCATGTGTTCGAGCAGGTGGGCCATGCCGGTCTGGCCGTAGTTCTCGTTGCGCGAGCCGACCAGATAGGTCATGTTGACCGTGGTCGAGGGCTTGGATTCGTCGGGCACCAGCAGGACGCGCAGGCCGTTGCTGAGGCGGTATTCGGTGATGCCTTCAATCGAGGCGGCCTCCGTGACGCCGGCCGGCAGGCTGGCGGCTCCGGCCTGGAAGGCCAGGAAGGATGAGAACAGCAGCGCGCCCAGGGGGCGCGGCAGCTTCGATATGGACAGGCGCATGGCGGACTATTCCTTTGGCATGGCAGAATCCGTTGGAGTGTATACGGTGTGAATGGTTCAGGGCTGCGCCCCTGGCGCGCCGGCCCGTCGTTCCGTCCGGAAAATCTTGTATGTCGCTATCCCTTGAAATCGAGACTCCCCGCCTAGTGCTGCGGCAGTGGCTCGCGGCCGACCGCAAGCCGTTCGCGGCCATGAACACCGATGTGCGCGTGACGCGCTACCTGTTGCCGATGACCCCGCCGGAAAGCGACGCGCTGGCCGACCGGCTGGCCGCCGGCATCGATGAATACGGCTGGGGCTTCTGGGCCGTCGAGGCGCCGGGCGTCGCGCCGTTCATCGGGTTCGTCGGCATCAAGGCGCTGGCGCCGACGCTGCCGTTCGCGCCCGGCGTGGAAATCGGCTGGCGCCTGGCGGCGCCCTACTGGGGCAGGGGCTATGCCAGCGAGGCCGCGCAGGCGGCGCTGCGGGTGGGGTTCGAGCAGATCGGCGTGCCCGAGATCGTGGCGTTCACGGTGCCGGAAAACGAGCCATCGCGCGCGGTGATGCGGCGTCTGGGCATGCGCGAAGACGCACAGCGCTTCGAGCATCCGGCGGTGCCGGACGGCCATCCTTTGAAGACGCACGTGCTGTACCGGCTGGCGCGAGAGGCGTGGCATGCACAAAAAAATGGTGACGCAGGCGCAGGCAGGGAGCCGTTTGCCGCTGCATAAGCGTCGGCCGGCCCCGTCCTGCCGAGATGTTGCAATGCAACATCCTGGCGTGGCGCGGCCGATTTGAGATCGGGACGGGCGCGGGTGTAAGCTTTGCGGAACGTAGTTGCTGTTGTCGACGGGATGCGCGACAGCCGTCTACAGGTTTCCCGTCCAACGCCAGCCGCCGCCCCGCCGGGCCGCGCCGGTCGCATGCCGGATCGCGCGTCCCCGCCTCGCGGGCGACGACGGTGCTTGTTGTTCGCGCCTTCGCCGCCGGCATCCTGCCGGCGCATCTTTCGGAGGAACGACCCATGCTGACCGAGATCGTCACGCGTGCCTTGTCCCAATTGACCGGCAGCCCCATGAGCGGCGACCGCATCAAAGGGCAGTTTCAGTACGCTTATGCCAGTGATGACGGCCAATTCGTGGCCATACTGACCCATGACATGACCACCTACGTGGTGGACCTGAGCACGCAGCGCTATTTCGCCGAGTGCGGAGGGTCGCCGCGAGGCTTTGCCGGGCACGTGCTCGAGATGGAGGGCGCCGAGGCGCGCCAGCATCCGTGGCCCGCGGCCAATGACCTGTTCGACCTGGACATGGATGCGGACGAATTGTCCTGGCGCCAGTGTCCCGGGATGCGCAGCATGGCCGACAGTGCCAATCGATCTGTGGAGAGCCGCGCCGCCTGAGAGTGGCCAGAAGCGGCAGTCCCCTCACTGAACCGGCGAGATCGCCGGTTTTTTTTATCTTGCGGTCGGGGTGGCTCGCTACAATCCGAAGCATGACTTCCCACGCTGATAACCGCGCCCCGGACGGCGCCATCCTGGTTGACTGCACGCACGAACGCCATGCGGACCAGATTCTGGCCATCTTCAACGAGGCCATTGCCACCTCGACCGCGCTGTATGACTACAAGCCGCGTCCGCGCGAGGCGATGCAGGGCTGGTTCCAGGCCAAGGCCGGGGGAGGTTTTCCGGTGGTGGGGTTCGAGAACGCGGCGGGCGAGCTGATGGGGTTCGCCAGCTACGGCACGTTCCGCGCCTGGCCGGCCTACAAGTATTCGGTCGAGCATTCGGTCTATGTCGACGGCCGCTTTCGCGGGCGGGGCTTGGGCGAGGCGCTGATGCGCGTGCTCATCGAACGCGCCCGCGCCAACCAGGTGCACCTGATGATCGGCGGCATCGACGCGGCCAACCTGGGCAGCATCAAGCTGCACGAGAAGCTCGGATTCGTGCATGCCGGCACCATCCGCGAGGCCGGTTTCAAGTTCGGCCGCTGGCTCGACCTGGCGTTCTACCAATTGACCCTGGATACCCCGGCGCGGCCGGTGGACGGCTGAGCGCGTCGCCGGGACCGCGTCTTGCTGCGTGGCGTCGCGCTACTTCGACAGCACCCGCATCGCCTGCTCCAGTCCGGCGACCGTCACGGGGTACATGCGGTCCTGCATGATGTCGCGCATCAGCGCGATCGACTGACGGTACTGCCACGACGCGGTGGGCTCGGGATTGAGCCACACGGACTTGGGCCAGGCATCCAGCAGCCGGCGCATCCACTGTGCGCCCGGTTCCTTGTTGTAGTGCTCGACCGAGCCGCCCGGCTGCAGGATCTCGTAGGGGCTCATGGTGGCGTCGCCGACGATGATCAGGCGCCAGTCGGGGTTGTACTTGCGCAGCACGTCCCAAGTGTCGAAGCGTTCGTTCTGGCGCCGGCGGTTGCTCTGCCACAGGCTTTCGTACGGGCAGTTGTGGAAGTAGTAGACCTCGAGGTTGCGGAACTCGCTGCGCGCCGCGGAGAACAGTTCCTCGACGCGGCCGATGTGGTCGTCCATGCTGCCGCCGACATCCAGCAGCATCAGCACCTTGACCGTATTGTGGCGCTCCGGGACCATGCGCAGATCCAGGTGGCCGGCATTGCGCGCGGTGCTGGCGATGGTGTCGTCCAGGTCCAGTTCGAGTTCGGCGCCTTCGCGCGCGAAACGCCGCAGGCGGCGCAGCGCGACCTTGAAGTTGCGCGTGCCCAGTTCGACCTGGTCGTCGTAGTCCTTGAACTGGCGCATGTCCCAGACCTTGACCGCGCTGCGGTTGCCGGCCGACTGGCCGCCGACGCGGATGCCTTCTGGGTGGTAGCCGCCGTTGCCGAAGGGCGAGGTGCCGCCGGTGCCGATCCACTTGCTGCCGCCGGCGTGGCGTTCCTTCTGCTCTTCCAGGCGGTCCTTGAAGAGCTCCATCAGCTTGTCCCAGCCGTGCTTCTCGATGGCGGCCCATTCTTCTGGCGTCAGGCTCTTCTCGAACTGCTTGATGAGCCAGTCCAGCGGGATGTCCTTGCCGGCCGGCAGCGCGGCCTCGATGCCCTTGTAGTAGGCGCCAAAGGCCTTGTCGTAGCGGTCGTAGAGCGATTCGTCCTTGACCAGCGCGGTGCGCGCCAGGAAGTAGAAGTCGTCCAGCGTCGGCGTCATGACGTCCTGGCGCAGCGCGTCCACCAGCGTCAGGTATTCCTGCACCGAGACCGGCAGCTTGTGTGCCCGCAGGTGGTAGAAGAAGTCGATCAGCATGATGGCCGCGAGGAGGGCGTCAGCGGCGCTGGGTGCCGCGGGTCATGGCGGCGAGCCGTTCCAGCAGGTGCACGTCCTGTTCGTTCTTGAGCAGGGCGCCAGCCATCAGCGGCACCGCCGTGGCGGTGTGCGCGTCGATCTGCGCCGCGCTGACGTCCTCGGCCAGCAGCAGGCGCAGCCAGTCCAGCAGTTCGGAGGTCGACGGCTTTTTCTTCAGGCCGGGCGCGTCGCGCAGGCTGAAGAAGGTGTCGAGCGCCGCGCGCAGCACGTCCTGCTTGAGTTCGGGGAAGTGCACCGCGACGATGTCGCGCATGGTCTCGCGGTCGGGGAAGCGGATGTAGTGGAAGAAGCAGCGGCGCAGGAAGGCGTCGGGCAGGTCCTTCTCGTTGTTGGAGGTGATGATGACCAGCGGGCGGTGGCGCGCGGCGATGGTCTGGCGCGTTTCGTACACATGGAATTCCATGCGGTCGAGTTCGCGCAGCAGGTCGTTGGGGAATTCGATGTCGGCCTTGTCGATCTCGTCGATCAGCACCACCACCGGCTGCTCGGCCTCGAAGGCCTGCCACAGCGTGCCCTGCACGATGTAGTTGCGGATGTCGCGGACCTTTTCGTCGCCGAGCTGCGAGTCGCGCAGGCGCGACACCGCGTCGTATTCGTAAAGACCCTGATGCGCTTTGGTGGTGGACTTGATGTGCCACTGCAGCAAGGGGCGGTCCAGCGCGCGCGCCACTTCCTCGGCCAGCATGGTTTTGCCGGTGCCGGGTTCGCCCTTGATCAGCAGCGGGCGCTGCAGTGTGAGCGCGGCATTGACGGCGAGCTTGAGGTCATCGGTGGCAACGTAGCGATCGGTGCCATCGAAGCGTGTTTGCGGTGCGGAAGGAGCGGTCTGGGCAGCGGACATGGATTGGCGGACTTCTCGGGGTTGATGGGGATCAAGGCCATTTTTGGGTATTAATCCTAGACAATTATCGTACAATCAGGCGGTTTTGCAGTTGGGTTCGACCCGCAACGTGTTTGCCGGGGGCCTTTTCGTGTGAGCAGGCCCTAGTCCTCAAGCCATACCAAGAAGAGCCATCCCAATGAAGTTGCGATTCTCTCTGAAGTACTCGGTTTCCCTGCTGGCCGCATTGGCATCCTGTGCGATCACCGGCCAGGCAGCAGCTGCGGATGCAGCGCCGGTCGGTAATGTCCAGAACGCCCGCGACAAGGTTTCCATGTGCATCGGTTGCCATGGCATCGAAGGCTACAAGGCGACGTTTCCCGAGCTTTATCACGTTCCGATGATCGCTGGCCAGAACGCCAAGTACATCGAGACCGCCCTCAACGAGTACAAGAAAGGCGCGCGCAGCCATCCCACCATGGATGCCATTGCCGGCAGCCTGTCCGACCAGGACATCGCCGACCTGGCCGCTTACTACTCGAACCTGAAATAACCGGGGGCAATCACAATGAACCGCATCATGCTTGCCCTTGCGGGCGCGACGCTGGCCATTTCGGGCGCGACTGCCCAGGCCCAGGACCTGGCGGCCGGCAAGGCCGTCTTCGACAAATTCAATTGCGCGTCGTGCCACGGCGCCGATGCCAAGACAGCGGTGGACCCGGCCTATCCGACGCTGGCCGGCCAGCACGCCGACTACCTGGTGCATGCGCTCAAGGCCTATCGTCGCGGCGCCTCGGGCAGCGCGGCCACAGCCAACGTGCGCAAGAACCCCATCATGGGCGCCTTCGCCACCCAGCTCTCCGACCAGGACATCAGCAATGTGGCCGCCTGGCTGGCGTCCCTGCCCAGCGACCTGGGCGTGCGCAAGTAGCGGGACGGTCCGGCCCGCATGTAAAAAACCCTCGGGAGACCGAGGGTTTTTTACATGGGCTTTCGCGTTGCGTAAGGCTAGCGCTCGGCGCGCTGGCGGATCAGGTCGATGTAGGTATCGCTGTCCAGCGGAGTGCCCAGGCGTTGCGCTTCCCAGACGACCCGGCCCAGGCATTCCATGATCTCGTGCGCGGCCTGGTGCGCATCGGTGCGCGCCACCAGGCGCTGGTAGGCGCTGCGGATGCCGGGCGGATGGTCGATCGACAACTGCTCGGCGATGGCCAGGTGCATCGACAGGTGCAGGAACGGGTTGGTGCGGCCCTTTTCCACCGCGTATTCGGCGGTCATGGCCTCGGGGCTTTCGAGGTCGCCGTGGTATTCCGGATGCTCGATGATCCAGTCCAGGGCCATGGCCTCCAGCGGGGTCAGGACCTCGTTGGCGCGGTGCTTGCGCCAGGTTTCGATGAAGAATTCGCGGACTTGGTCGCGGGAGGGGTTGAACATTGTCAGACGGATGCCATGCTGGCCAGAGAGGGCTTTATTTTACCGCCCGCCGCCACGGCGCCCGCCCGCCGGCCGCAATGCGATATAGAATTGGTTGCTATCCGCTATCCAGTGTGCGTTTCGCCAGGGCCGCGCGGCCCGCGGACCACACGCCAGCCGATGCGGCGCGCGTGCAGAAAAACCACTCGGAGCAAATGGAGCATTCATGTCCTATCAACATATCAAGGTGCCCGCTGGGGGCCAGAAGATCACGGTCAACGCTGATTTCTCGCTGAATGTGCCGGATCAGCCCATCGTGCCCTACATCGAGGGCGACGGCACCGGCGCCGACATCACGCCCGTCATGATCAAGGTGGTGGACGCCGCCGTGCAGAAGGCCTACGGCGGCAAGCGCAAGATCCACTGGATGGAGGTCTACGCCGGCGAGAAGGCCACCAAGGTCTACGGACCGGACGTCTGGCTGCCCGACGAGACCCTGGACGTGGTCAAGGACTACGTGGTGTCGATCAAGGGTCCGCTGACCACGCCCGTGGGCGGCGGCATCCGTTCGCTGAACGTGGCGTTGCGCCAGCAACTGGACCTGTACGTCTGCCTGCGCCCGGTGGCGTATTTCAAGGGCGTGCCCTCGCCGGTGCGCGAACCCGAGAAGACCAACATGGTGATCTTCCGCGAGAACTCGGAAGACATCTACGCCGGCATCGAATACATGGCCGAAAGCGAGCAGGCCAAGGAATTGATTCAGTTCCTGCAGACCAAGCTCGGCGTCAAGAAGATCCGTTTCCCCAACACCTCGTCGATCGGCATCAAGCCGGTGTCGCGCGAAGGTACCGAGCGCCTGGTGCGCAAGGCGGCGCAGTACGTCATCGACAATGACCGTACCTCGCTGACCCTGGTGCACAAGGGCAACATCATGAAGTTCACGGAAGGCGGCTTCCGCGACTGGGGCTATGCGCTGCTGCAGAAGGAATTCGGCGCGCAACTGATCGACGGCGGCCCGTGGTGCAAGTTCAAGAACCCCAAGACCGGCCGCGAGATCATCGTCAAGGATGTCATTGCCGATGCGTTCCTGCAGCAGATCCTGCTGCGCCCGGCCGAATACGACGTCATTGCCACCCTGAACCTGAACGGCGACTACATTTCCGACGCGCTGGCCGCGCAGGTGGGCGGCATCGGCATCGCCCCGGGCGCCAACCTGTCCGATTCGGTCGCCATGTTCGAGGCCACCCACGGCACGGCGCCCAAGTACGCGGGCAAGGACTACGTCAACCCGGGTTCGGAGATCCTGTCGGCGGAAATGATGTTGCGCCACATGGGCTGGACCGAGGCGGCCGACCTGATCATCTCGAGCATGGAGAAGTCGATCCTGTCCAAGAAGGTCACGTATGACTTCGCCCGGCTGCTGGAGGGCGCGACGCAGGTGTCGTGCTCCGGTTTTGGCCAGGTCATGATCGAGAATATGTGACCGGGATTATCGGGCTCGTCACCGGAAAGCCCGTGAGCCGCAAGGCTTGCGGGCTTTTTCACGGCCAACCGTTGTGAAGATCTAGATCGAAATGGGGGCAGTCCTTAGTCGCAATATACCAAAACAAGACAAAAAGAATCAGAGTGTTATTGTTGCAGCAGTATAATTTCGCCGTTCAGAAATGCTGCATTTTTCCCTCCACCGCTGATACTCTTGGCTTGGTTTTGCTGCCCCGGTTTCGCTGATATTCCCCTGACATGGCCCAGCCCGCTCCCAATATGCCACCCTATGATGCCTTGGCGTGCGTCCGCAACCTGCGCGACGCCAGGCGGGTAGCGCTATTGATGGCTCCCAGGTTGGGTGACACGCTGTTGATGATGACGATGGCGTTCAACCTTGCCGCGCACGGACGCCAGGTGACGGTCTTCGGCGATTTTGCCTATGGCCTGCGCAGTTGGTTCCCCGGCATGGACATCAGGCCGTCGCTGCCGCGGGAGCAGGCGCCGGCCGCGCTGGCCGACTACGATTGCGCGGCGCAGATGCACGTCGGCTGGCCATATGCCCTGCATGATTGTGCCGCGTCCTATTTCTATTACGACGCCCATGTCGTGATCACCGGCAAGGGGTTCATCAAGCTCAACCAGATCCGTGACTACTGCCGTGATGCGCTGGGGTTGTCGCTGGCGGGCACCGATATCGGCCTGCGTCCACCTGTGGCGGGCAGGCACCGGGCGTTCGAGAAAAGGGTTGCGGTGCATCCGTCGTCCACTGGGGCGCAGCGTTGCTGGGCGCCCAGGCACTTTGTCGAACTGGGGTTGCGCCTGCAGCGCCAAGGCTACGAGCCTGTTTTCATCCTGGCGCCTCATGAGCGCGCCGAATGGACCTGCCTGACCGACGCCGGCCTGGCGATCCAGCAGTCTCCCTCCCTGGCCGACGTGGCGGCATTCATTCATGAGTGCGGCTGGTTCATCGGCAACGAGTCCGGCATTGGCCATCTGGCCTCCAGCGTGGGCGTGCCGACGCTGACGCTGACGGGCAGACCCACCCGGACCAAGGCCTGGCGCCCGGGTTGGTCAATGTCGCGTATCGCGTATCCCGTTTTTATCCCGGGCGGCCGCTGGCGTGATCGCTTGTGGCGCGAATGGCTGCGGCCGGGCAGCGTCATGTCGGCTTTCGAAAGCCTGACGCGGGACTACAAGAAGTCCATGGCCGCCGCAAAGGTCGTTCGATCTTGATCTAGACCCGGCGCGACAGCCGTGCGTGACGGTCTGCCGGATCCGCATAACCCATCTCGTCCCTGTGCGCCGAAGGCTCCTCTCCCCCTGAAGTATCGACTGGCCCTTCCAAAGGTCGAATTGAATCCCATGATGTCCATTCCATGTCTGCGCGGTGTTGCGCTCCTGACACTGCTGATTCCCGCTTTGGCCTTGACCAGTGCCGTAGGTGGGCCCGTCATCCTCTATCTGACTGCGTTGATCGCCCTGGTGGCGATGGCCGCCAATCTGGTCCAACGCTCGGAACCCTTCGCGCTGAAGGAAATGTCGGCGATGATCGTGGCGCTGACGGCGCCACTATTGGCGATGTTGATCAGCAGCGTCTACCTGGGCGTCTGGAGTTCTTCCGAAATTGAAAAGCTGCTGCGCTTCGCCCTGGCGGTGCCGGTCTGCTGGATGTTGTTGCGAGCGCCCCGCAATTGGTTGCAGCAGGTGCAGTGGAGCCTGCTGTTCGGCGCTTTCGCCGGATCGCTGATGCTGGTGTACATCATCCACGAACCCAGCCTGGGCCGGGGCGCGGTGTCCGAATATGGCGGGCGCTACAACGCGGTGGCATTTGCCGACCTGACGATCTTCTTCGGCCTCGCCTCCGTGTTGACGCTGCCCTGGCGGTTATCGCCCTGGCCGAGGTTGGAAGCCGGGTTGAAAATCGCCGCGGTGCCGATCTGCCTGTACGGTGTCTGGGTCTCGCAAACGCGCAGCAGTTGGGCGCTTT
This sequence comes from Achromobacter dolens, assembly GCF_902859745.1. Lineage (GTDB taxonomy): Bacteria > Pseudomonadota > Gammaproteobacteria > Burkholderiales > Burkholderiaceae_B > Achromobacter > Achromobacter dolens. Next base: position 335,265 of record NZ_CADIJW010000001.1, read on the forward strand.
TGCTGGTGTTCGCACTGGTTTATCTGCTGACCAAGCGGCAATGGCAGCGCCGCACCAAGCTCATCTTCGTGGCGGCCTTGGTCGTGATCATGGCTGCGGGAGCGGCGTTGTCCTGGAACAGCAAGGAAAGCCGCTGGAAGAATATGGTGTCGGACGTGAGCCGCTATGAGCAGCATGACCGCGATACCTCGGTTGGCATCCGCATCCAGCTCTGGAAGGCTTCCTGGCTGATGTTCCGCGAAAGCCCGCTGGTTGGCGTGGGCGTGCCCAATTTCCGACCGGAGCTGGTCAAGTTGCAGAAGCAGGGCATCGTGACCGAGCTGGTCTCGACCGATTATGGCGAGCCTCACAACGACATGCTGGGCGCGTTGGCAGGATACGGGCTGTTGGGGCTGCTCAGCATGCTGGCGCTCTACCTGGTGCCCGCCGCGGTCTTCTGGCGCCGCTCCGCCAGCGATGACCCGGTGGTGCACGTGGGCTCACAGATCGGCATGCTGTTCTGCCTGGGCTATTTCGTCTTCAGCTTGTCGGAGATGATGTTCCGCAACATGCGCAGCGTGCCGATCTACGCGTTGACGGTGGTGGTGCTGTATGCCCTGACATCGGCCCGTACCGGACTGGCGCAGCAGCGTCTGGCGGCGAAACGATAGCGGATCCGGCGGCCCGTCGTAGCCGCATGTCGCCCCGCAAAGCAAGGCCCTGGCGGCCTTGCTTTTTTTTGTGCGCGCGGGGCGCATTCCAAATGCCTGCCGGGTTTGACGCAGATCAAGCCAGTCTCCCCTCGCCGGTGAAAACCCTGGCGCTCCCCCTTATCCTGATCAGACGCAACAGATAAATAGTCACATTTTGCTGTCTTTGGTTTCCGACGGCGGTGGGTATGGAGAAGAGGGTCTATGAAGAATTCAAGCTTGCGCAGGGAGCTGCTGTGGTTCGTGCTCGCGATCGGGGTCGCGGTGCTGGCCCTGGGAGGATGGGATGCCTGGGAGCGGCGCGCCGAGATGCTGGCCGAGCGCAAGACGGAACTGCGCAACGTGCTGGACCTGGCCGCCGGCATCGTGCGCAACGGCAAGCAGCGCGCCATCGACGAGCGCCTCTCGCCCGAGCAGGCCAAGCACAACGTGGCGCAGCGCCTGGCGCAGTTGCGCTATGGCGCTGACGGCTATGTCGGCGTGTTCGACGACAGCTACACGCTGCTGGTGCATCCCGACGCCAAGCTGGCCGGCACCAATGTGCGCGCGGTCAAGGACAGCGACGGCCTGCCGATCTTCGAGAATCTCTACGCGCAGGGCAAGGCGGGAGGAGGCTTCGTCCAATACCACTTTCCGCGCCCGGGCGCCGAAGAGGCGCTGCCCAAGGCCAGCTACGCCGTCTACGACCCGGAATGGGGTTGGCTGATGTTCACCGGCCTGTACGTGGATGACGTCGACGCCGCCTTTCGCGCGACGCTGTGGCGCCAGGGCGGCGTGACGCTGGTGCTGCTGGTGGTACTGCTGGCGGCGGCGCTGCGGTTCTTCCGTTCCCACATCATCCGTCCGCTGGACGAGGCGGTGGCGGTCTGTGAGCGGGTGGCGCACGGCGACCTGTCCAGCATCATTTCGCGCCATCATCGCGGCGAGATCGGCCGGCTGTTCGAAGCCATGGCCTTGATGCAAGAGCGGCTGGACGTGGCGGTGCGCACCATTGTGCACTCCACCGGTTCGATCGCGGCGGCCTCTCGCCAGATCGCCGCCGGCAGCATGGACCTGCACGACCGCACCGAGAAACAGGCCGCCGCGCTGGAACAGACGGCGGCCAGCGTCGAGCAGATAACGGCCACCGCCAAGCAGAGCGCCGACCACGTGCGCGAGGTCAGTTCGCTGGCAGGCCAGTCGGCGCAACTGGCGCGGCAGGGCAGCGAAGAGACCCAGCACGCGATCGACGCGATGCGCGAAATCTCGCAGAGCTCGCAGCGGATCGACGAGATCATCCGGCTGATCGACGAAATCGCGTTCCAGACCAATATCCTGGCGCTCAATGCCGCGGTGGAGGCCGCGCGCGCCGGCGAACAGGGGCGCGGGTTCGCCGTGGTGGCGGGCGAGGTGCGGGCGCTGGCGCAGCGCTCGGCCACCGCCGCCAAGGAAATCAAGACGCTGATCGAGGCGTCGTCGGATTCCGTCGAGCGCGGCAGCCAGCGCGTCGCGCAGGCCAGCGCCACCATGAGCAGCGTGCTGCACTCGGCGGCGAGCAGTGCGCCGTTGATGGGCGAGATCGCCACCGCGTCGTCCGAGCAGAGCGTGGGCATCGAGCAGATCAACCAGGCGGTGACGCACCTTGACAGTGTGACGCAGCAGAACGCGGCGCTGGTCGAGGAGTTCGCGGCGTCGGCCTCCACCTTGCATGATCAGGCCGACGACCTGGCGCGCGCGGTGGCGGTGTTCAAGCTGTCTGCAGCCTGCTAGGGGAGCCCTGCACCACGCTCATGGCCCGCTGCAGACGCGGGGTCAGCTCGCGGCTGGCGCCGGTCATGGGCAGGCGCAGTTCGTCGGCGATCAGGCCTTGCAGGGCCAGGGCGCGCTTGATCGGCGCCGGGTTCGGTTCGGCGAACAGTAGGCGGATCAGGCCTCGCAGCGGTTCGAACAGTTCGCGCGCCGCTTCGACGTGGCCGTCGCGCGCCAGTTGCATGACTTCGACGAAGCGCTCGGGGAACAGGTGCGCGGCCGCCGGAATGGCGCCGCGCCCGCCCGCCAGGCAATGGTCGAGCAGCGCCATGTCCTCGCCGCAGAGGGCCGCCAGGTGTCCCCGTGCGTTCAACGCCATCAGCACCGGCGCATTGCATTCCTTGACGGCGCGGAAATTGGGCAGCAACGCCAGCGATTCCATGGTTTCGACGGTCATGGTGACGCCGGCGCGCTTGGGAATGTTGTAGAGGATGATGGGGCGCTCTGTGGCCCAGGCGATCTGCCGGTAGTGCCACAGGATGCCCTGCTGTGACGGGCCCAGGTAGTAGGGCGGGGGAACCAGGTAGCCGGCGGGCGCGTACTTGTCCAGGCGGCGGATGGCGGCGGCCACGCCGCGCGTGTCGACGCCGCCCGCGCCGAACACCAGCGGCAGGGCGTGCGGATCGCGGCGGATGGCCTCGATCATCTCGATCTTCTCGGGGATGGAGAGCAGGTTGCCTTCGCCGGTGGAACCGAACAGCACCAGGCCGGCCACGCCGGCGTTGCGGTAGTAGCGCGCCAGCGCCTGGGCGGCTTCGCAATCGACGTAGCCACCGCGCATCGGCGTGACCATCGGCAGCCAGAGGCCTTCGAAAGCGGGAGTGAGCGGGGTATCCATGGCTTATTGCACCGTGATGGCGGTCGCGGGGCGCAGCGGGCCGAATTCGGCCTGGGGCAGGCCGCACATCACCGCGTGCATCAGGGCGTCGACCTGGTTGCGGTCGCAATGCAGTTGCAGGATGCTCTGGCCATGGGCGTGATCCACCGACAGCACGTATACGCCGATCCGTTCGCCCAGTTCGCGGTGCAGGGCCAGCCGGACCTTCAGGGCGTCCAGCGTGTCGATCCTGACGGTCAGGGAAACCATCTGCGCGGGTTGCGGCGCATGGGCCGGAGCGGGACGTTCAAACGAGGCGTACGTGCTGCGTTCTTGGCGGGGAATCATGGCGGTCGGGGGGGGCGCAGCCGTGAGGGCGGGCTCGCGCGTATCCGGTTGGTTGATGACGATTCCACTATAGAAAGCGGGCCGTAAAACCTGCCGATAAATGCGGGCGAGACGCGTAAAAAGCGCGTCAACGCCCGGGCGTTTCAGAAGGTCTTGGTCAGCGACAGCAGGCCGGTGGCGCGGCCCATGTAGCGGCCGCGGCTGTTGGTGTAGACGGCGCGGTCGGCGTCGGTGTCGATATAGGCGATCGAGATCGCCAGGCCCTGCCCGAAGTCCTTGGTCAAGCCCAGTTTCCAGTCGGTGTAGGCGCCGTCGGTGACGTTGCGGACCGTCTGGCGGCCGACGTGGGCGTTGACCGTCAGGCCCCAGAACCCGGTGTCGAAGTTGCCGCTCAGGTCGAAATACTGGCTGTACTTGCTGTCGGCGAAGCCGAACAGATTGGTCATGGCGATCGAATACTTGAACAGGATCGGGCCGTAGCCCAGGCCGGCATACAGCTCGGTGGTGTCGGGGCTGGTGTAGCCCGACGGGTAGTCGCCGGGGTAGTAGTACTGCAGCACGCCCAGGTCGAACGGCACGTCAGGCGCCAGGTTGCCCTTGTAGCCGCCGTAGAAGTCCATTTCGACCGGCGCCGAGACCTTGCTGTTGCTGTCGTTGAGCCAACTGATGCTGGAGTTCCAGTTGCCCAGGTACAGGCCGCTGGCGTGGGTGAAATCGAAGCCGCCCTGGATCGCGGGCTGGTTGTTGGTCTGCATCAGGCCGCGGTAGCGGTACTGGCTGGCCAGGGTGACGTTGGCGGTCAGCGAGTACTCGGGAGCCGGCTCGCCGGCGGTGGGCGCATCGGCGGCGTGCACGGGGGCGGCAAGGGCGAACAGCGCGAGCGCGGCCAGGGTGTTGCGGGACATGGAATTCTCCTGTGTTGGACGGGATCGCCACAATAGGAGAAGCGGCATAAACGGCGAGACAAGACTCGCGCGGCGCGCGTAAAAGGCGCATCAATGGCGCGGCAGGTCGCGTCCGCCCCGTGCGCCGCGCGGCAACACAACGCGCCGCGCGGCCAAGCCTGGCTCATTCGAGCGCTTGCGTGCGGCTCCCGCCGTCAGCCCGCGAAGCGGTAGCCCACGCCGATCTCGGTCAGCAGGTAGGCCGGCTGCGCCGGATCGGCCTCGAGCTTCTGCCGCAGGTGCCCCATGTAGATGCGCAGGTAGTGGTTGCTTTCCACGTGCGATGGGCCCCAGACCTCGCGCAGCAGTTCGCGGTGGGTCATGACCTTGCCGCGATGGGCCAGCAGCGCGGCCAGCAGGCGGTATTCCATGGCGGTCAGGTGTACGTGCTGGCCGCCGCGCTCGACCACGCGCCTGGCGAAATCCACGCGCACGTCGCCGAAACTGATTTCGGCGGCGCTGCCGGCGCCGCCGCGGGCATGGCGCCGCAGCAGCACGCGCAGCCGCGCCAGTAGTTCGCTGACGCCGAATGGCTTAGTCAGGTAGTCGTCGGCGCCGGCGTCCAGCGCCGCCACCTTGTCGGCCTCGGCGGTGCGCGCCGACAGCACCAGCACCGGCACTTCGGTCCAGCCGCGCAGTTCGCGGATCAGGGTCATGCCGTCCTCGTCCGGCAGGCCCAGGTCCAGGACCACGGCGTCGGGCTGGCGGGTGCCGGCCTCGATCAGGCCGCGCTTGACGGTATCGGCTTCAAAAACCGCGCAGCCCTCGCTCTCCAGGGCCTGGCGCACGAAGCGGCGGATATTGGCGTCGTCCTCGATGATGAGGAGGGTGGGCTGAAAGTCGAACATGCGATGGACTCAGGCGATTTCGGGTTGGATCTGGGGCGGCGTGCCCAGCGGCAGCGTGAAGACGAATTGCGCGCCGCTTTGCTGGCCCGGCGCGTGTTCGACCCAGATGCGGCCGTGGTGCGCGCTGACGATGGCTTCGCATACCGCCAGGCCGAGGCCGACGCCGGGGGTGGCGGATTCGCGTTCGCCGCGGGTGAATTTCTCGAAGATGCGGCGTTCGGCGCCGGGCGCGACGCCGGGGCCGTTGTCGCAGACCGCGACGCGCAGCTCGCCGTCCTGCGCCACGGCGTGCAGGCGGATGGCGCTGCCGGCCGGCGTGTACTTGGCGGCATTTTCCAGCAGGTTGCAGAGCACCCGTTCGATCAGCACGCCGTCGCATTCGACCAGCGGCAACCCGGACAGGCTGTCGACCGTGACCCGATGCGCCGCCAGCGCTTCGCGCATGGCGGCCAGCGAGGCGCCGACCAGTTCCTCGATCGACTGCCACTCCAGCCGCAGCGGGGTGTCGCGGCTCTGCAGCCGCGCCATGTCGAGCAGGTTGGCGACCAGCGCGTGCATGCGCTGCGCCTGGTCGCGCATGGCGCGGATGGTGTCCTGGATGTCGGCCGGCAGCGCGTCCTGGCGCCGCGTCAGCGTGTCGGTCATGCCGACCAGGCTGGTGAGCGGCGTGCGCAGGTCGTGCGAGACCGCGGCCAGCAGTGAGTTTCGCAGCTTCTCGGATTCCATGCTGACCAGTGCCTGCTGCGCCACTTCCACGTAGTGCAGCCGTTCCAGGGCGATGGCGATGAGCGTGGCGTAGGCCTCGATCTGGCGGCGCGAGTCGGGCTGCGAGAACAGGCTGCGGCGCGGCGCCGCCAGCGCCAGCACGCCGCGGGTGCGCATCGGCGCCTTCAGCGGCAGGTACAGCAGGTCGCTGTTGGACAGCGTGGCGGTGCCGGCGCCCGCCGGCTGGCCGTGGTCGTAGACCCATTGGGCCAGCGCCGATTCCAGCGGCGGCATGTCGTCGGCGGCGGGCGAGGCCAGCTTCAGGCGGTCGTCCAGGCCCAGGATATAGAGCGCGCAGCGCGAGCCGAAGGTGGCGTGCACGAAGGCGCCGGCGGACGCGACGATCTGCTCGGGCAAGAGCGCCGATGACAGCTCGCGCGCGAACTCGTACAGGCTGCGGGCGTCGGCCTCGCGCTTGACCGAGGCCTGGGCCTGCAAGCGCAGGCCGGCGGTGAGCTGGCCGATCAACAGGCCCACGGCCAGCAGCACGCCGAAGGTCAGCAGGTACTGCACGTCGGACACGGCGAACGAGGCCAGCGGCTGCACGAAGAAGAAGTCGAACAGCCCCACGCTGACGACCGAGGCCAGCGCGGCCGGGCCGCGGCCATGGCGCAGCGCCACCGCCACCACCGCCAGCAGGAACAGCATGACGATGTTGGTCTGGTGCAGCGCGGGGAACGCCAGCGCCGACAGCGCCGTGGCCACTGTGCAATAGCAGAGCGCCCAGGCATAGCCGGCGAGCGCCTGCGGGCCGCGTTCGTCGGCCGCTTGTCGGCCGCGGCGCCCGAGCGTCAGCGGATCGCGGCCCGGCACGCTGGCGGCGGGCAGCGGCGGGGCGCCCAGGCGGATGATGTCGATCTCGGGGCAGCCGGCGGCCAGCATGTCGGCGAAGCTGTGGCGGCGCCACAGCCAGCCGGGGCTGATGGCCGCGGTCAGCAGCGCCGACAGCGACAGCCGCAGGCGCTGCAGGCCGCTGGCGCGGGTGCGGCCGACGATGGCCTTGGTGATGTTGTGGCGGCGCACGTAGCGCACCACCGCGTCGACCATGTCGCCGCCAGCCAGGGTTTCACAGCGCGCGCCGAGCGAGTCGGCCAGCGCCAGGCTGCGTTGCAGCCGTTCCTGCTCGGCCTGCGGCGGCGGCGCGGCGCGCGGCACGTCGATGGTGACCACATGCAGGTCGCATTCGAGCTGCTGGCTCAGGCGATGGGCGCTGCGGATGACGTATTCGGCGTCGGCGTCGGGGCCGATGCAGGCCACCACGGCTTCGCGCGTGCGCCACACCGGCTCGATGGCGCGGTCGCGGCGATAGGCCTGGACGTCGTCGTCGACGTGGTCGGCGGTGCGGCGCAGCGCCAGTTCGCGCAGCGCGATCAGGTTGCCCTTGCGGAAGAAGTTGCGGGTGGCGTGGCGCGCCTGCTCGGGCAAGTAGACCTTGCCTTCCCGCAAGCGGCGCAGCAGCTCGTCGGCCGACAGGTCGACCAGGATGACTTCGTCGGCGGCGTCGAAGACCTCGTCCGGCACGGTCTCCCAGACCCGCACGCCGGTGATGCTGCCGACGGCCTCGTTGAGGCTGTCCAGGTGCTGTACGTTGAGCGTGGTCCAGACGTCGATGCCGGCCGCCAGCAGTTCCTGGATATCCTGCCAGCGCTTGGCGTGGCGCGAGCCGGGCGCGTTGGAGTGGGCCAGTTCGTCGACCAGCACCAGGTCCGGGTGGGCGGCCAGCGCGCCGTCCAGGTCGAATTCCTTGAGCGCGTGGCCCCGGTAGGCGACGTCCTTGAGCGGCAGGACCGCCAGGCCCTCGAGCAGGGCGGCGGTTTCGCGGCGGCCGTGCGTTTCGACGATGCCGGCCAGCACGCGGGCGCCCTGCGCGGCGTGGGCGCGGGCGGCCACCAGCATGGCGTAGGTCTTGCCGACGCCAGCGGATGAGCCGAAGTAGACCCGCAACTTGCCGCGCACCGCCTGGCGCGCGGCGTCGTCGAGGTCTTTCAAGAGCGCGTCCGGATCGGGACGCTCGTCAGGATTGTCGGCCATGAACGCGCAAGCGAAGTGGGGGAGCGGCTGGCAATACTATACGCCGGCGTGTCATTTCACCGGCGCCAGTTGGTCCAGCGCCAGGTTGAGCTGGAGCACGTTGACGACCGGGTCGCCCAGCACGCCCAACCAGGGCTTGGAGGTGCTAGCCTCGATGAGGGCGTCGACCTTCTCACGCGGCAGATGGCGGGTACGCGCCACGCGCGCGGCCTGGTAGGCCGCGGCGGCCGGGCTGATGTGCGGGTCCAGGCCGCTGCCCGAGGCCGTGATCAGGTCCACCGGCACTGGCGTGGGATTGTCCGGGTCGGCCGCCTTCAGCGCCGCGATGCGCGCTTGCACGGCCTCGGCCAGGGCAGGATTGCGCGGGCCCAGGTTCGAGCCGCCGGAGTTGGCGCCGTTGTACGGCATCGGCGAGGTGGCCGACGGCCGGCCCCAGAAGTACTGGGGGGCGCTGAACGACTGGCCGATCCACTCCGAGCCGACCACCTTGTCGCCCTGGCGGATCAGCGATCCCGACGCTTCGTGCGGGAACACGGCGGCGGCGATGCCGGTGGTCAGGAAGGGGTAGGCCAGGCCGGTCACCAGCGACAGGGCGGCGAACACGACCAGCGCGGGGCGCAGGATGCCGCCTTGGCGCGGCAGGGGAAGAGCTTGTTTCATGAGGAGTTCCTTTCCAGTGACGAGCGCGGGTCAGACCCAGCCCAGGGCGGCCAGCACCATGTCGACCAGCTTGATGCCGGCGAACGGCACCAGCAGGCCGCCCAGTCCGTAGATCAGCAGATTGCGGCGCAGCAGGACCGAGGCGCCCAGCGGACGGTAGCGCACGCCCTTGAGCGCTAGCGGGATCAGCACGATGATGATGAGCGCATTGAAGATCACGGCCGACAGGATGGCCGAGGCCGGCGTGGCCAGGCCCATGATGTTCAGCACGTTCAACTGCGGGTACACCGTGGCGAACGCCGCCGGGATGATGGCGAAGTACTTGGCCACGTCGTTGGCGATGCTGAAGGTGGTGAGCGCGCCGCGCGTCATCAGCATCTGCTTGCCGATCTCGACGATCTCGATGAGCTTGGTGGGATTGGAGTCCAGGTCCACCATGTTGCCCGCTTCCTTGGCGGCCTGGGTGCCCGAGTTCATCGCCACCGCGACGTCGGCCTGCGCCAGCGCCGGCGCGTCGTTGGTGCCGTCGCCGGTCATCGCCACCAGGCGGCCTTCGCCCTGGTAGGCGCGGATCAGCTTGAGCTTGGCTTCCGGCGTGGCTTCCGCGAGGAAGTCGTCGACGCCCGCTTCGGCGGCGATGGACGCGGCGGTGAGCTTGTTGTCGCCGGTGATCATCACCGTCTTGATGCCCATGCGGCGCAGCTCGGCGAAGCGCGACTGGATGTCGGGCTTGACGATGTCCTTGAGCTCGACCACGCCCAGCGCGCGGTTGCCGTCGCTGACCAGCAGCGGCGTGCTGCCGCGGCGCGCCACGTCCTCGGCCAGGCGCAGCACCTGTTCGGGAACCGTCGCGTCCTGCTCGGCCAGCCAGGCGCGCACCGCGTCGATGGCGCCCTTGCGGATCATGCGGTCGTTCAGGTTGACGCCGCTCATGCGGGTCTGGGCGGTGAAGGGCACGTACTCGGCATCGGCGGCGCGCACGGCCGGCGCGTGGATGGCCTTGTCGGCCAACGCCACGATGCTGCGGCCTTCGGGCGTTTCGTCGGCCAGCGAGGCCAGGCGCGCCGCGTCCGCCAGTTCGCGCGGCGATACGCCGGGCGCGGGCAGGAAGGTCGAGGCCTGGCGGTTGCCGAAGGTGATGGTGCCGGTCTTGTCCAGCAGCAGCACGTCGACATCGCCGGCGGCTTCCACGGCGCGGCCCGAGGTGGCGATGACGTTGGCGCCCATCATGCGGCTCATGCCCGCCACGCCGATGGCCGACAGCAGCCCGCCGATGGTGGTGGGGATCAGGCACACCAGCAGCGCCACCAGCACCGTGACGGTGACGGTGGTGCCGCCGCCGGCGGCCGTGACCGAGTAGATCGAGAACGGCATCAGCGTCGCGACCACCAGCAGGAACACCACCGTCAGGCCGACCAGCAGGATCGTCAACGCCAGCTCGTTGGGCGTCTTCTGGCGCTTGGCGCCTTCGACCATGGCGATCATGCGGTCCAGGAAGCTCTCGCCCGGGTCGGCGGCGATGCGCACGAAGATCCAGTCGGACAGCACCCGGGTGCCGCCGGTGACGGACGAGAAGTCGCCGCCCGATTCGCGGATGACCGGCGCCGATTCGCCGGTGATGGCGCTTTCATCGACCGACGCGACGCCGGCGATGACCTGGCCGTCGCCCGGGATGGTTTCGCCGGCTTCCACCAGCACCACGTCATTGCGGCGCAGCAGCCCGGAGGCCTGCTTGACGGCCTGGTTGCGCCACAGCGCCGGCTCGGCGCGGGCGGCATCCTCATCGCGGAACCCCTTTAGCAGGCGCGCATCGATGGTGGTGCGCAGGCCGCGCAGGGTGGCGGCCTGCTGCTTGCCGCGCCCCTCGGCCAGCGCTTCGGCGAAGTTGGCGAACAGCACGGTGAACCACAGCCACACGGAGATCGCGAGGATGAAGCCCGCGGGCGCCTCGGCCTGGCCGCGCAACGCCATGATCCACAGGATGGTGGTCAGGATGCTGCCCACGTAGACCACGAACATCACGGGGTTCTTCAGTTGCGCCGCGGGCGAGAGCTTGCGCAGGCTGTCCAGCAGCGCGGGACCGACGAGCGCGCCCGACCACATGCCGAACTTGCGTTCGAGCGGCGCGGCCGACGGCGCGCGGGCGGCGCCGCCGCCCGCGCCTTGGGTTGGCATATCAATCTTGGCCATTTTCTTTCCTAGCCTGTTGCATTCAGGGTTGCAGGTGTTCCGCGACCGGGCCCAGGGCCAGCGCGGGCACATAAGTCAGGGCGCCCACCAGCAGGACCGCGCCGATCAGCAGCACCACGAAGAGGGGGCCGGTGGTCGGCATGCTGCCGGGGCCGGCGGGCAGGCGGCGCTTGGCCGCCAGCGATCCGGCCATCGCCAGCACTGCGACGATGATGGCGAAGCGGCCGAACCACATGGCGATGCCCAGCAGCACGTTGTAGAAGGGCGTGTTGGCGGACAGGCCGGCGAAGGCGCTGCCGTTGTTGTTGGCGGCCGAGGACAGGGCGTACAGGATCTCGGAGAAGCCGTGGATGCCGGGGTTGAGCACGCCGGCCTGGCCGGCCGTCACCGACACTGCCAGCGCGGTGCCGCCGAGCACCAGCAGCGGCGTCGCCAGGATCACGATCGAGACCATCTTCATGTCATAGGCTTCGATCTTCTTGCCCAGGTACTCGGGCGTGCGGCCGATCATCAGCCCGGCGATGAAGACGCCCAGGATGGCGAACGCCAGCATGCCGTAGAGCCCGGAGCCGACCCCGCCGTAGACCACTTCGCCCAACTGCATCAGCAGCATCGGCGACAGGCCGCCCATGGCGCTGAGCGAATCGTGCATGCCGTTGACCGCGCCGCACGAGGCCGCGGTGGTGATGGTGGCGAACAGCGAGGTGGCGGCGATGCCGAAGCGGGTCTCCTTGCCTTCCATGTTGCCGCCCGGCGAGAGCGCGCTCATGGCGCTGTCGACGCCTGTTTGCGCGGTCATCGGATTGGGCTGTTGTTCGTAGTAAGCCGTGGTCAGCGCGAATACGACGAACAGCACGGTCATGGCCGCCAGAATGGCGACGCCCTGGCGCCGGTTGCCGACCATTTCGCCGAAGCTGAAGCACAGCGCCGCCGGGATCACCAGAATCGCCAGCATCTCCAGGAAGTTCGACAGGGCCGTCGGGTTTTCAAAGGGATGCGCGGAGTTGGCGTTGAAGAAGCCGCCGCCGTTGGTGCCCAGCATCTTGATCGCTTCCTGCGAGGCGACCGGGCCCATGGCCAGCGTCTGCGTCTGGGTGACCGCGGGGTCGGTCACGGGCTGGCCCTTGGCATCGAGCACCGGCTGCCCCTGGGCGTCCACGCGCGGTTGGTCATAGTGCAGGGCTTCGACCGTCTGCACGTCCTGATAGAGGCTGAAGTTCTGGATCACGCCCTGGCTTACCAGCGCCAGCGCCAGCACCAGCGACAGCGGCAGCAGCACGTACAGCGTGCTGCGCACCATGTCGGCCCAGAAGTTGCCCACCGTGGCCGAGCAATGGCGCGCCAGCCCGCGGATAAGCGCGAACAGCACCGCAATGCCGGTGGCGGCCGAGACAAAGTTCTGCACCGTCAGCGCCAGCATCTGCGTCAGGTAGCTCATCGTCGATTCGCCGCCGTAGCCTTGCCAGTTGGTGTTGGCCACGAAGCTGATGGCGGTGTTGAGCGAGGAATCGGGCGAGACGGCGCCCATGCCGGCCGGGTTCAGCGGCAGCAAGCCCTGCAGGCGCTGCAGCGCGTAGACCGCCACGATGCCCAGGATGTTGAAGGCGAGCACGGCCAGCGCGTAGCGCTTCCAGCCCATTTCGGCTTGCGGGTCGATGCCCGCCAGCCGGTAGATGCCACGTTCCAGCGGGCGGCCCCAGGCGGTCAGCCGGGATTGCCCGTTTTCCATGGCGACGCGGATATAGCGCCCGAGAAAGGGCGCGATCGCGAGCAGGACCGCCAGGTACACGACCAGCAGTCCGATGAATTCGGCAGTCATCAGAACTTCTCCGGTTTGAACAGCGCGACCAGCAGGTACACGAACAGCAGCGCGGACGTGATGCCGCTCAGCCAGTAGAGCCAGCTCATGGTTGCTCTCCCGAGGACAAGGCTTCGCAGAACGAGACCAGGGCGTAGGTCAGCCCGGCCATGACGGCGAAGATCGCGATATAGATGGCATCCACGTTTTTCCTCCCGGGAGCGGCGCTCCCTTCGAACGACGGGCCCGGGCGGCAAAAGGGGATGCGGACCGCGCGGGCGAAGTGACCAATCAGGACATCGGCAGGTTACGGAGCAGGGGGTAAAAACGGGGTATAGCTTTGGCGGGGGGGTGTAAACGGAACGTAAAGACGCGCTGTCATCCTCCGGTTCGTGGATGCGCCGCCATGGCGCGGCGCGGGTGCCCGGAAGCGGGCGGCGGGGTCGGCGGTAGTTGAGGCTGGCTCAAAATGGGTCCCGCCGGCAGCCCCTGGAATGCGGGTTGGGGCCGAATAAATCCCAATATTTAGAACACGAGCCTTAAAATGCACTACTGTGGTGCATGGAATATGTAAATGAATGCGCCGAATTAGGGCATTCCCCTAGTGTGGCATTCCCGCATCTGGTGCAGAATCTCTTCCCATGCAGGTGAGGAGACAAAGCCCTGCATGGGCAATTACCGGCGGCACCGGTACATAAAAAAGTAGCAGTACTCAAGAAAAGCAAAACGCACAACGGCTGGCACCAGGCAGTGCCGGCCGTTGTCGCATAAAAAGCCCGTATTCCGCACGCCAGGGTTTTTTCCAGCGCCGCGTTTCGCGTTATTCCCCAGGTTTCGCTCACGCCAGCTATGCCGGAATCCCGCGCTTCCTCCAAACCTGTCCCCACGCGCTACTGGCGCCGCAACGTGCGGCTGATCGTGCTGTTGCTGGCCGTTTGGGCGGCGCTGACCTTTGTCCCGTCCTATTTCGCCCGCGGCCTGTCGTTCGACTTCATCGGCTGGCCGTTTTCGTTCTGGATGGCGGCCTACGGCGCGCCGCTGGCCTATCTCATCCTCATCGGCATCTACGCGCGGATCATGAACCGCGCCGACCAACGCTCGGAAGAGGGCAAGGGGGACGCCTGATGCCGTTCGGCGGAGACACCCCGCAGCAATTCAGCATCCGGCTGCGCCGCATCTACGTGCTGTATACGGCTGGCTTCGCGCTGATGATTCTGCTGATGGCGCTGGCCGAGATCCTGGGCCTGCCGCGCAACTGGATCGGCTATGTGTTCCTGCTGGTCACGGTCAGCCTGTACGCGGGCATCGGCATCGTCTGCCGCACCTCGGACCAGGTCGAATACTACGTGGCTGGCCGGCGGGTGCCGGCCTTCTACAACGGCATGGCCACCGCCGCCGACTGGATGTCGGTGGCCTCCTTCATCGGCGTCGCGGGCACGCTTTACCTGACGGGCTACGGCGGGCTGGCCTACATCATGGGCTGGACCGGCGGCTACGTGCTGGTGGCGATGCTGCTGGCGCCGTACCTGCGCCGCTTTGGGCAATACACCATTCCCGATTTCATGGGCGCGCGCTACGGCGGCAACCTGCCGCGGCTGGCTGGCGTGGCCTGCGCCATCCTCTGTTCGTTCACCTACCTGGTGGCGCAGATCTATGGCGTAGGCATCATCACGACGCGCATGACCGGCATTTCGTTCGAGCTGGGCATCTTCGTGGCGCTGGGAGGCATGCTGGTCTGTTCGTTCCTGGGCGGCATGCGCGCCGTTACCTGGACCCAGGTAGGCCAGTACATCATCCTGGTCATCGCCTACCTGGTGCCGGTGGTGTGGCTGTCGATCAAGCATACCGACATGCCCGTGCCGCAATTGTCGGCTGGGGCGGTGCTGCAGCAAGTGACCGAGAAAGAGGTCTATCTGCAGAACGATCCGGCCGAGATCGAGGTGCGCCGCCTGTGGCAGGAGCGCGCCGACGAAATGGCGCAGCGGGTGCGCGACCTGCCCGAGTCCTGGGCGCTCGAGAAGGACAAGCTGCGCAGCCGCCTGGCCCAGCTCAATGCCGGTGATGCGCCGATGGTCGAGATCCGCTCTGTCGAGCGCGAGCTGGCGGCCTTTCCGCCCAATGTCGAGGAGGCCAGGATCGCCTGGTCTCAGGCCAAGGCCTCCTTCGAGGCGCGTGCCGCGCCACTGACCCCGCACGCCGAGCCATTTCCTTCCGAAGACCCGCAAGAGCGGCGCAACATGCGCATCAATTTCCTGGCGCTGGTGCTGTGCCTGATGCTGGGCACCGCGGGCATGCCGCACATCCTGATGCGGTCATACACGACTTCGTCGGTGATCGAGGCGCGCCGCTCGGTGTGCTGGTCGCTGCTGTTCATCCTGCTGCTCTATTTCATGGCGCCAGCGCTGGCGCTGCTGGTCAAGTACGAGGTCTATACGCAGGTGGTGGGGTCGAATTTCCTCAGCCTGCCGAACTGGGTGCATGCCTGGAGCGCGGTCGACAGCAACCTGCTGGATGTCACCGATATCAATCGGGACGGCGTGGTGCAGTTGAGCGAGATCAGTATCGGCGCCGACGTGGTGGTGCTGGCCATGCCCGAGATCGGCGGACTGCCCTACGTGATTTCCGGGCTGGTGGCGGCGGGCGGACTGGCGGCCGCGCTGTCGACCGCCGACGGCCTGCTGCTGACGTTGTCCAATTCGCTGTCGCACGACATGTGGTACCGGATGGTTTCGCCGCGCATGTCGGCGGCGCGGCGGGTGATGGTGTCCAAGATCCTGCTGCTGGTGGTGGCGTTCGGCGCGGCCTGGGTGGCGGCGCGCAAGCCGGCCGACATTCTCTTCATGGTGTCGGCGGCGTTCTCGTTCGCGGCCTCGTCGTTTTTCCCGGCGCTGGTGATGGGCGTGTTCTGGCGCCGCGCCAACAAATGGGGCGCCACGCTCGGCATGGCGGCGGGCCTGCTGGTGACCTTCGCCTACATGACGCACACGCATCCGTGGCTGCGCGAGTGGGTGCTGGGGATTTCGCGGACCCAGCCGGTGGACCTGTGGTGGGGCATCCAGCCGATCGCGGCGGGCGTGTTCGGCGCGCCGGTGGCGTTCCTGACGATCGTCGTGGTGTCGCTGCTGACGCCGCCGCCGGATCGCGCCACGCTGGCGCTGGTGGATTATCTGCGTCATCCGGGCGCGCCGAAGCCGCCAACGGAGAACGGCACGGTCTGAAACGGAGGCAGGCGCCGGGTGGCCCGGATATATGCCCGGCGCGGGCCGGATCCGGGCTCGCGCCTGGAACGGCTCAGTGCGACACGGACTTCGAGAAGACGTTCATGACCACCACGCCGGCGATGATCAGGCCGATGCCGACCAGCGCCGGGGTGTCCAGGTGCTGCTTGAAGAATAGCGCGCCGATCAGGGAGATGAGCACAATGCCCACGCCCGACCAGATGGCGTAGGCGATGCCGACCGGCACTTCGCGCAACGTCAGCGACAGGAAATAGAACGAGATCATGTAGCCGAACACCGTCACCACCGACGGCACCAGCCGTGAAAAACCTTCGGAGCTTTTCAGGGCGCTGGTGGCGAAGATCTCGGCGACGATGGCGATGCCCAGGTAGAGCCACTTCATTTGCGCGGCCCCTCGGATTGGCGCAGCAGCACCAGCAGGGCGCCGGCGCCGCCTTCGCGCTCGGGCGCCTCGGAGAATGCCAGCACTTCGTTCTTCTGCACCAGCCAGGTGCGGGCCTTGTCTTTCAGCACCGGTTCCAGGCCCTGCGAGCCATAGCCCTTGCCGTGCACGATGCGCACGCAGCGGATGCCGTGTTCCTGGCATTCGTCCAGGAACGACAGCATGGCGTGGCGCGCCTGTTCCACGCGCAGGCCGTGCAGGTCGAGTTCGGCGCCGGCGCGCCACTGGCCGCGGCGCAGGTTGCGCGCGGTGTCGGGCGCGGCGTCGCCGCGCACGAAGGCGGTGCCGCCTTCGGACAGCAGGTGCGTGATTTCGCCGCCGTCCGAGACGCCGGCATCGGCGCGCGTGGCGGTCTCTCCCAAGGCGTTGGCGCGGCGCAGGGCCGGGGCCGGCTGCGGCACAGGCTTGTGCTCGGCGCGCGCGACCTGCCTGATCGGCTTGACCGTCTGCATGCTGCGCCGGAACGCGGCCATGTCGTCGGCCGGATCGGCGTCCGCGCCGGGCGCCGGCGCGGTTTTCTTCAGCGCCGCCACGCGCTGGGCGAGGGCGGCGCGCTCCAGCTCGGCCTGCAGGTCTTTCTTGAGGCGTTTCAGGTCGGCCGCGCCGACCTTATTGCCCCGCATTCTCCAGCCACCGTTGTGCGTCCAGGGCGGCCATGCAGCCCGTGCCGGCGCTGGTGATGGCCTGGCGGTAGACGTGGTCCTGCACGTCGCCGGCGGCGAACACGCCCGGGACCGAGGTCATGGTGGCCATGCCGGACAGGCCGCTCTTGGTGACGATGTAGCCGTCCTTCATTTCGAGCTGGCCCTGGAAGATCTCGGTGTTGGGCTGGTGGCCGATGGCGATGAAGGCGCCGGTGGCCTTCAGGTCTTCGGTGGCGCCGGTGTCGACGTGGCGCACGCGCACGCCGGTGACGCCACTGTCGTCGCCCAGCACTTCTTCCAGCGTGTGGAACAGCTTCAGTTCCATGTTGCCGTTTTCGACCTTGCTCATCAGCTTGTCGACCAGGATCGGTTCGGCGCGGAACTTGTCGCGGCGGTGGATCAGGGTGACCTTGCGGCAGATGTTGGACAGGTACAGGGCTTCCTCGACGGCGGTGTTGCCGCCGCCGACCACGACCACGTCCTGGTTGCGGTAGAAGAAGCCGTCGCAGGTGGCGCAGCCGGACACGCCGCGGCCCATGAAGGCCTCTTCGGACGGCAGGCCCAGGTACTTGGCCGAGGCGCCGGTGGCGATGATCAGGGCGTCGCAGGTGTAGACCTTGCCGGTGTCGCCGGTCAGGGTGAACGGCCGCTTGGACAGGTCGACCTTGGCGATGTGGTCGAACAGCATTTCGGTGTTGAAGCGCTCGGCGTGCTTCTGGAAGCGCTGCATCAGGTCCGGACCCTGCACGCCGTCGGCGTCGGCCGGCCAGTTGTCGACGTCCGTGGTGGTCATCAGTTGGCCGCCTTGGGCCAAACCTGTAACAAGGACGGGGCTCAGATTGGCGCGTGCCGCATAGACGGCCGCCGTGTAGCC
Organism: Achromobacter dolens; assembly: GCF_902859745.1. Taxonomy (GTDB): domain Bacteria; phylum Pseudomonadota; class Gammaproteobacteria; order Burkholderiales; family Burkholderiaceae_B; genus Achromobacter; species Achromobacter dolens. The sequence goes on from NZ_CADIJW010000001.1 coordinate 353,342, forward strand.
GGCGGGGCCGGATCCGAGTATCAAAACTTTAGCGTGCGTAGGCGTGGACATGGGCGGGTATCTTTAGGTTAACGCCCAATTATAATGAGCCGCATGCCGCGTATCTCGACTGCTTCTCCGCGCGCTTCGCGCAACACCCGCAACGGGCCCTCGCCACTGCAGACGCGTATCTCCGCGTTGCTGCGCGAAGCCCGCTGGATCCTCTTCGCCGCCCTGGCGGCCTGGCTCACCCTGGTGCTGGCCACCTGGAGCGCCGCCGACCCGGGCTGGTCGCACTCCGTCCCCGCCGGCGTCATCCACAACAAGGGCGGGACGCTGGGCGCCTACCTGGCGGACATCCTGCTGTACCTGTTCGGTTTCTCCGCCTGGTGGTGGGTGATCCTGCTGCTGCACCGCGTGCGGGCGGGTTACCGCCGCCTGGCCAGCCATCTTCGTGTTACCAATGGTAAGCAGCCTGAGGTGTTACCCCGGGTCCACTGGGAAGAGGGCATCGGTTTCTTCCTGCTGCTGGTCGGCTCGCTGGGCATGGAGGCCCTGCGCCTGGCCAGCCGCGGCACGCATCTGCCGGGCGCCTCGGAAAGCGCCAGCGGCGCCGGCGGCGTCATCGGCCACACCCTGGCCGACCTGATGGGCCGCAGCATCGGCTTTACCGGCAGCACCCTGGCCTTTTTGGTGATGCTGGCGATCGGCCTGAGCCTGTTTTTCTCGTTCTCGTGGCTGACCGTGGCCGAGCGCGTCGGCACCTGGATCGAAGGCCTGGTGCGTCGGGTGCGCAATTCCTACGCCGCGCGCGAAGACCGCAAGGTCGGCGAGGTGGCCAAGGCCGTGCGCACCGAGCAGGTGGTGGCCAAGCAGGAAAAGCTGGTGCACGAACAACCGGTGCGCATCGAGCCGGCGATCACCGTGGTGCCCAAGTCCGAGCGCGTCGAAAAGGAAAAGCAGCAGTCGCTGTTCTTCGCGCCGCCGCCGGGCGGCGAGGGCGACCTGCCGGCCATCAGCCTGCTGGATCCGCCGCTGGCCAACCAGGAAACCGTGTCGGCCGAGACCATCGAGTTCACTTCGCGCCTGATCGAAAAGAAACTGGCCGACTTCGGCGTGTCCGTCACCGTGGTGGCGGCGCAGGCTGGTCCGGTCATCACGCGTTACGAAATCGAGCCGGCCACCGGCGTCAAGGGCAGCCAGATCGTCAACCTGGCCAAGGACCTGGCGCGCGCGCTCAGCCTGGTCAGCATCCGGGTGGTGGAGACCATTCCGGGCAAGAACCTGATGGGCCTGGAACTGCCCAACCCGCGCCGCCAGGTGGTCAAGCTGTCCGAGATCCTGGGCTCGCAGACCTACCACGCCAGCCATTCGGTGGTGACCATGGCGCTGGGCAAGGACATCGCCGGCAATCCGGTGGTGGCCGACCTGGCCAAGATGCCGCACCTGCTGGTGGCGGGCACCACCGGGTCGGGCAAGTCGGTCGGGATCAACGCCATGATCCTGTCGCTGCTGTACAAGGCCGACGCCTCGCACACCCGCCTGATCCTGATCGATCCGAAGATGCTCGAAATGAGCGTCTACGAAGGCATTCCGCACCTGCTGGCGCCGGTGGTCACGGACATGCGCCATGCCGCCAACGCGCTGAACTGGTGCGTCGGCGAAATGGAGAAGCGCTACCGCCTGATGAGCAAGATGGGCGTGCGCAACCTGGCCGGCTACAACACCAAGATCCGCGACGCCATCAAGCGCGAGGAGCCGATCCCGAATCCGTTCTCGCTGACGCCCGACCAGCCCGAGCCGCTGTCGCCGCTGCCCACCATCGTGGTGGTCATCGACGAGCTGGCCGACCTGATGATGGTGGTGGGCAAGAAGATCGAAGAACTCATCGCCCGCCTGGCGCAGAAGGCGCGCGCGGCCGGCATCCACCTGATCCTGGCGACGCAGCGTCCCAGCGTGGATGTCATCACCGGGCTGATCAAGGCCAACATTCCGACCCGCATCGCGTTCCAGGTGTCGTCCAAGATCGACTCGCGCACCATTCTCGACCAGATGGGCGCGGAGACCCTGCTGGGCCAGGGCGACATGCTCTACATGCCGCCGGGCACCGGTCTGCCGGTGCGTGTGCACGGCGCCTTCGTCAGCGACGATGAAGTGCACCGCGTGGTCGAAAGCCTGAAGGCGCAGGGCGAGCCGAATTATGTCGAGGGCCTGCTGGAAGGCGGGCTGGACGGTGACGGCGGCGAAGGCGCCAGCAGCGTCACCGGCATCGGCGGCGACGCCGAGTCGGACCCGATGTACGACCAGGCCTGCGAGGTGGTGCTCAAGCATCGCCGCGCCTCGATCTCGCTGGTGCAGCGCCATCTGCGCATTGGTTACAACCGTGCGGCGCGGTTACTGGAACAGATGGAGCAATCGGGTATCGTGTCGGCGATGCAGTCCAATGGCAACCGGGAGATCCTGGTGCCCGCCGCCGCTCGAGAGGAAGCATGATGAAGACGTTTCGTGGCCTGGCCGCCGGCCTGGCCTTCTGCCTGGTCCCGGCGTTGACGCCGGCCGCGGCGATGGCCGCCAGCGCGCAGGAACAGTTGCGCGCGTTCGTGGGGTCGGTGACGGCGGCGACGGGCGCGTTTTCCCAATACACCGTCAATACGCAGGGGCGCACGCAGCCGGCGCAGACGGGCGTGTTCTCGTTCCAGCGGCCGGGCAAGTTCAAGTGGTCGGTGCAGAAGCCCTATGAACAGTTGGTGATTTCCGACGGCAAGCAGGTGTTCCAGTTCGATCCGGACCTGGCGCAGGTGACCGAGCGCAAGGTGGATGCGGCCATCGGGACGTCGCCGGCGGCGATCCTGTTCGGGTCGGGGTCGCTTGAGCAATCGTTCGATGTGTCGGCGCTGCCGTCCAAGGATGGCATCGATTGGCTGCGGGCGAAGCCGCGCACGGCGGATGCGGGGTTTTCGCGCGTCGATATCGGGATGAAGGACAATCTGCCGGTGCGGGTTGAGCTGCTGGATTCGTTCGGGCAGACGACACGGGTGGATCTTTCCGGGATCGTTCCTAATCCCAAGCTTGGGGAGGGGGAGTTTCGGTTTGTGGCGCCTAAGGGTGTGGATGTCGTCAAGATGTAGGGAGTCCTGCGGCGTCTGTGCTGACTTGCCTTTGAGTTCTTGAGTATTTCTTTCTTGGTTGGTGCAGTGGTTGCTTCGTAGGCCGCCCGTCACGGGGCGCGCAGGCGGTGAGCGCGCCAACGATTGCGGTCCGGAGCGTTCGCTCCGGACTTCCCCTTCCTCATCTTCGTCCAGGCCTTCGGCCTTCGCTTCAGATTCCGTCGGGCGCATCGACGGCGCGCTCACCGCCTGCGCGCCCCGCGCCGGGCTACGGTTTCGAGATGCGTGGCGCTGTTAGACCTAGGGGGCATGCGAGAGGCTTGCGTCGCCCGCCGGAGTCGGCCGCGCGGGCGGCCGATTCCGGCATACGTGATGTCTTGCGGCGGGGTGTTGGTCGCTGCGCGCTTGCGGTGAGTGGGGGGATGGATGGACCGCTGCGCTGCTAGTGGTCGAAGAGGAGCTGTGCACCATCCGGCGGCGTGGTTGCCGCACACCATCCAGTTATTGGCAGGCGCGGGCAACCGAAAACACTACCGCTCACGCCTTGAGCGTCGCGTCAGGTCACGGGCGCTTATACGCAACACAATCAATTTCCACCTTTGCATCCACCATCAGCGGCGACTGCACGCAGGCGCGGGCGGGGGGATTGTCGCCGAAGTATTCCTTGAAGACCTTGTTGAACGAGGGGAAGTCGCGGGCGTCGTCGAGCCAGACGCCGCAGCGCACGACGTGTTCGGGGCCGTAGCCGGCTTCCTTGAGGATGGCGAGGACCTGCTGGATGGCCTTGTGGGATTGGGCGACGGTGCCGCCTTCGATGACTTCGCCGTTTTCCATCGGGACCTGGCCCGAGACGTAGAGCCAGCCGTCGGCGGCGACGGCACGCGCGAAAGGCATGTGGGAGCCGCCTTGGCCGGTGCCGCCGGCGACGCCGTAGCGGGTGATGCCGTTGTTGTCGGGGGTGGGGGTGGTGCTGCTCATGTCAGGGCTCCTGGAGGGCGGGGGTGGAGGCGGCGAAGCTGGCGCGCAGGTCGCCGTTGCGGGGCAGCCAGCGGCCGGCGCGGTCGCCGGTGGGTTGGCCATGGCGGTAGGACAGGACGCCGTTGACCCAGACGGCCTCGATGCCGGCGGCGGTCTGGACGGGGGCGGCGAAGGTGGCGCGGTCGATGACGGTGGCGGGGTCGAACAGCACCAGGTCGGCGTGGAAGCCTTCGCGCACCAGGCCGCGTTCGGCCAGGCCGAAGCGGGCGGCGGACAAGCCGGTCATCTTGTGAACGGCTTCGGGCAGCGGGAACAGGCCGACGTCGCGGCTGTAGTGGCCGAGCACGCGCGGGAAGGCGCCCCACAGGCGCGGGTGCGGCATGGGGTCGTTGGGCAGGCCGTCGGAGCCGACCATGGTGAGCCGGTTCGACAGCACGCGGCGCACGTCGTCCTCGTGCATGTTGTGGTAGACGGCGCCGGCCGGTTGCAGGCGTTTCGCCGCTTCCAGCAGCGTCACGTTCCAGTCGGCGGCGATGGCGGACAGTTTGCGGCGGGCCTGTTCGGGGTGCGGCACCGACCAGGTGATGTCGATGTCGAATTCGTCGGTGACCTGCTTGAGGTCGAGCGTCGACGAGCTGGCCGAGTAGGGATAGCAGTCGCAGCCCACGTGCTGCATGCGGCCGGCGTTCTCCAGCTTGAACAGCACTTCCTTGGTGCGGCCCCAGTTGCCGGCGCCCGCGCATTTCAGGTGCGACACCACCACCGGCACGCGGGCGTGCAGGGCGATGTCGAAGGCTTCCTGCATGGCTTCCAGGATGGCGGCGAATTCCGAGCGCAGGTGGGTGGTGTAGAGCGCGCCGAATTCGTCCAGGACCTCTGCCAGCAGCTTGACCTCGGCGGTGTCGGCCTCGATCGCCGAGCCGTAGGCCAGGCCGGTGCTCAGGCCGATGGCGCCGTGCGCCAGGGCTTCGCGCAACTGGTCGCGCATGGCCATCACCTCGTCGCGCGTGGCGCTGCGGTCGAGACGGTCCATGTGGTTGTTGCGCAGGGCCGTGTGGCCGACCAGCGCGGCGACGTTCACGGCGGGCTGCGCGGCCTCGATGGCGCGGGTGTAGTCGGCGAAGGTCGGGTAGGCGAAGTCGTCGCGCTGGCCCAGCAGGTTCATCGGGTCGGGCGGCTCGCCACGCAGCGAGACCGGCGAGGCGCTGATGCCGCAGTTGCCCACCACCACCGTGGTCACGCCCTGGGACAGCTTGGGCAGCATGCCGGGCGTGCGGATGGCGTTGGTGTCGTCGTGGGTGTGGACGTCGATGAAGCCGGGCGCGAGCGCCAGGCCGGCGCCGTTGATGATCTGCGCCGCCGGCCGGCCGGACAGGTCGCCGATGGCCGCGATGCGGCCGCCGGCCAGCGCCACGTCGGCGGTGTATTCGGCGCCGCCCGAGCCGTCGAGCACGCGGACGTTGCCGATGAGGGTGTCGTACATCTTGGTTTCCAAATTCAATCGCCCAGCGGCAGCCGGTTGGGGCCGCCGCGATGTTCGTCCAGCGCCAGCTTGATGCGGCGCAGGCGTTCGCGGTTTTCTTCCTGGTTCAGCATGGCCAGCTCGGTCGACAGCAGGTCGATCGCCAGCATCATGGCGTAGCGCGAGGCCGAGGGCTTGTAGATGAAGTCGGTTTCGTCGGTGCGGATCGGCAGCACCACGTCGGCCAGCTTGGCCAGTTCCGAGGTGGCGTCGGTGACGGCGACGATGCGGGCGCGGTACTGCTTGACGATGCGCGCCGCGCCGACGATTTCGGGCGTCAGGCCGGAGGCCGACAGGATCACCACGGCGTCGCGCTCGTCGAGCGTGGCGGCCACCATGCGCAGCAGCACGGCGTCGCTGTACACCGCGATCGGGTAGCCCAGTCGCACCAGGCGCGACTGCACTTCCTGCGCCAGCACGGCCGAGGCGCCGCCCATGCCGAACACGTAGACCATGCGGGCGCCGTCGACGATGGCGGCGGCGGCCTCGAACAGCGGCTCGGTGAAGGTCGGCAGGTGGGCGCGCAGGGTGCTTTCGATGTCAGCATAGATCCGCGCGTAGAACGTGCTTTCCTCGGCCGGCGTGCTCTGGTCCAGGAAGCGGCTGCCCACGGTGCTGGCCTGCGCCAGCTTCATCTTCAGGTCGCGGGTGTCGTCGCAGCCCACGGTGCGGGCGAAGCGCGAGATGGTGGCGATGCTGACGCCGGCCTTGGCCGCCAGTTGGTCCACGGTGGCGCTGGCGCTCCAGATGATGTTGTCCAGGATGGCGTCGGCGACCTTGCGCTCGGTCACGCTCAGGTCGTCCCGGCGGCTGCGGATCTGGAAGACGATGTCGCGGATGATGTTCATGTGGTGTTCCTGGGTCGGGGTGGGCGAGGCGCTACGCGGCCAGTTCGGCGTCGCCGAGGCGCGAACAGGCCGCGAAGTGGCCCGGTCCGACGTTGACGTCGCGCGCCTCAGTCGTGGCGCAGGCATCGATGGCGTGCGGGCAGCGGGTGCGGAAGACGCAACCCGACGGCGGGTTGACCGGGCTGGGAATGTCGCCCTTGAGCAGGATACGCGAACGCGGCGCGCGCGGATCCGGCACCGGCGCCGCCGACAGCAGCGCGCGGGTATAGGGATGGCGCGGCCGCGCGTAGACCTCGCTGGTCGGGCCGCGTTCCATGACGCGGCCCAGGTACATCACCACCACCTCGTCGCACAGGTAGTCGACCACGGCCAGGTCGTGCGCCACGAACAGCATGGTCAGCCCCAGGTCGCGCTGCAGGTCCTGCAGCAGGTTCAGCACCTGCGCCTGCACCGACACGTCCAGCGCCGACACCGGTTCGTCGGCCACGATGAAATCGGGCTCCACCGCCAGGGCGCGGGCGATGCCGATGCGCTGGCGCTGGCCGCCGGAGAACTCGTGCGGATAACGGCGGCTGTGGTCGGCGTTCAGGCCGACGCGTTCGAGCAGTTCGCCGATGCGGGCCGCGCGGCGGTGCTGCGCCAACTTATGGGTGTCGAGCGCTTCGCCCAGGATCTCGGCCACCGTCATGCGCGGGTTGAGGCTGGCGTAGGGGTCCTGGAACACGATCTGCATGCGGCGGCGCCACGGCAGCATCTCTTTCTCGGACAGCCTGGTGATGTCCTGGCCGTCGAACAGCAGGCGGCCCGCGGTGGGCGCGAACAGGCGCAGCAGGGCGCGGCCGGTGGTGGTCTTGCCGGAACCGGACTCGCCCACCAGGCCGACGATGGTGTTGCGCGGCACGTCGAAGCTGACGCCGTCCACCGCCCGCACCACCGGCGCGTTGCGCGCTTGCGAGGTGGGGAAGTGGACCTTCAGGTCCTCGATGCGCACCAGCGGTTCGGCGGCGCGCGCGGGTTGGGGGCTTGCGGTCATAGCGGGGTCACCTTGATGCAGCGGGCGCGGTGCTGGTCCTGCACCGCCACCAGTTCGGGCACGTCGCGACGGCAGTTGTCGTCGGCCAGCGCGCAGCGCGGCGCGAAGGTGCAGCCGGCCGGCAGCGACAGCACGCTCGGCACGTTGCCCGGGATGGCGCGCAGGCGCTCGCCCGAGGCCAGCAGCGCGGCGGTCGGCAGACAGGACAGCAGGCCTCGCGTGTACGGATGGGTGGGCTTTTCGAACAGGTCGTAGACGCCGGCGTCCTCGACCACGCGGCCGGCGTACATCACCGCCACGCGATGCGCGATCTCGGCCACCACGCCCAGGTTGTGGGTGATGAACAGGATGCTCATGTTCATCTCGGCCTGCAGTCGGCGCAGCAGGTCCAGGATCTGGGCCTGCACCGTCACGTCCAGCGCGGTGGTGGGTTCGTCGGCGATCAGCACCGCCGGGTTGCAGGCCAGCGCCAGGGCGATCATGACGCGTTGGCGCATGCCGCCGGACATCTGGTGCGGATACTCGTTGACGCGCCGGTCGGCCGCCGGGATCTCGACGCGGTCGAGCATGTCGCGGGCGCGCTTCATGGCGGCCGCTCGCGATCCGCCTTCGTGCTGCAGCACGGCTTCGGCGATCTGGTCGCCCACCGTGTACAGCGGGTTCAGGCTGGTCATCGGCTCCTGGAAGATCATGGCGATCTCGGCGCCGCGGATGCGGCGCAGCGTGGCCGGCGAGGCGTGGGCCAGGTCGTGTTCCTGGCCGCGGCGGTCGCGAAAGCGGATCTTGCCCGCCTCGATGCGGCCGGCCGGCTTGGGCAGCAGGCCCATGATGGACAGGCTGGTGACGGATTTGCCGGAGCCGGATTCGCCGACGATGGCCAGCGTTTCGCCGCGGGCCAGGTCGAAGGTGACCCCGTCCACCGATTTGGCGACGCCGTCGCGGCTGTGGAACCAGGTCTTCAGGCCTTCCACCGACAGCACGATGTCTCGGGTGCTTGCGGTCATGATTACAGCTCCTTGCGCAGGCGCGGATCGAGCACGTCGCGCAGGCCGTCGCCGACCAGTTGCAGCGACAGCACCGACAGGACGATGGCGATGCCGGGGAAGATCATGATCCAGTCGGCCGAGCCCATGTACTGCTGGCCGGCGTTGATCATGGTGCCCCAGGTGGGGATGTCGGGCGAGACGCCCACGCCCAGGAACGACAGGCCGGCTTCGGCCAGGATCGCGTAGGCGAAGATGAAGGTGCCTTGCACCAGAATGGGCGACAGCAGGTTGCGCAGCACGTGCACGGTGACGATGCGCCAGGTCGACACGCCCAGCGCGCGGGCGGCCTCGACGAACGGCAGCTCGCGGATCACCAGCGTCGAGGCGCGCACGATGCGGGCCAGGCGCGGCGTGTAGACGATGCCCAGCGCGATCACCACGTTCACCAGCGACGGTCCCAGCGCGGCCACCAGCGAGATCGCCAGCAGGATGTCGGGAAACGCCATCATGGCGTCGATCAGGCGCGACACGAACTTGTCGGCCGAGCGGAAGAAGCCGGCGATCAGGCCCAGCGCGATGCCCAGCACGCTGGACAGGATCACCACCGAGAAGCCCACCATCAGCGACAGCCGGCCGCCGTAGATGACGCGGCTGAACACGTCGCGGCCAAAGTCGTCGGTGCCGAACCAGTGCGCGGCGCCGGGCGCCTTGAGGCGGTTCATGATGGACAGCTTGAACGGGTCATAGGGGCTGACCCACGGCGCCAGCAGTGCCGCGGCCACCAGCACGATCAGCACGATCAGGCTGATCAGCACGGTCTTGCGAGCCACCAGCAGGCGCAGCACCTGCCAGCGGTCCGCGCCGGCGTTAACGGTAGTTGGACTAGTCATTTCGGTCGTTTCGTTCGCAACACTTCCAAGCGGGGCCACCGCGGAGCCGGCTTTGCCGGGCCGCCCATGGCGCTCCTGTGAGGGGGGGACGCCGAAGGCGGGTCGTGGGTGGGTTCATCATCAATAACGGACGCGCGGATCGACCAGCAGGTACAGCAGATCGATGAACAGGTTGATGAGCACGTAGATGGCCGCGATGATCAGCAGCGCGCCCTGGATGACGGGGTAGTCGCGGCGTAGCACGGCCGACACCACCAGGCTGCCCACGCCGGGCAGGCCGAACACGGTCTCGGTGACGACGGCGCCGCTGATCAGCAGAGCGGTGGTCAGGCCCAGCACCGTCAGGATCGGGATCAACGCATTGCGCACGGCGTGCTTGAGGATCACGCGGCTTTCCGGCAGGCCCTTGGCGCGGGCGGTGCGCACGTAGTCGTCGCGCAGCACGTCCAGCATGCTGGCGCGGATGAAGCGGGTGATCAGCGCCGAGTTCACCAGCCCCAGCACCACCGCCGGCAGCACCAGGTGCGACAGCCGCGTCGCGAACGAGGCGTCCGGGCCGCCGTAACCCGACACTGGCAGCCAGCCCAGCTTGACCGAGAACACCTGCATCAGCAGCAGCCCGAGCCAGAAGCTCGGCACGCTGGAGGTGAACATCGAGAACGACAGCACCGACTGGTCCAGCGTGGTGCCGCGCTTGACCGCCGACAGGATGCCGACCGGCAATGCGATCAGCGTGGCGATGCACAGCGACATCAGCGTCAGCAGCAGGGTCGGTTCGGCGCGGTCGGCCAAGGCCGCCAGCACCGGCTTGTTCATGAAGATGGATTGGCCCAGGTCGCCCTGGACCAGCTTGCCCAGCCACGACACGTACTGCACCGCCAGCGGCTGGTCGAGCCCCAACTGGTGCTCCAGCGCGGCGATGTCGGCCTGGCTGGCCTGGGGGCCGAGCATCACGGCGGCCGGGTTGCCGGGCGTGACGCGGATGATGACGAACACGATGGTCGCGACGATGAACATCACGGCCACCAGCCCGACCAGCCGGTTCAAGAGATAACGCAACACAGTGGCATCCTAAGGATCGGTGCGCCGATGCCGGCGCTGTGGTTCAGGCGGGGCGGGCCCTGAGCGGACCGCCCCGCGGCCTGGCTTACTTCTGCGCTTTCCAGGCGTTCCAGAAGAACGGCCACGGCGCCGGCTTGACGCCTTGCAGCGACGGCGAACGGGCCGCCTGCGCATTGAAGTCGCCGACCTTCACGAACGGCACTTCGTCATACACGGCCTGCTGCACGTCGGCCCAGCGCTTGACGCGTTCTTCCTGGGTGCGGGCCTGGTTGAAGGCATCCATCACCTGCGCGCGGCGCGGCGTGTCCCACCAGCCCGGCGCGTCCTTGGACGGGAAGTCGATCAACGCGGGTTCGGGCAGGAACACGCTGTGGGTGATGAAGATGTCCCACACGGCCGGGTCCTGGCGGCGCTGCGTCAGCGTGGCCCAGTCGACCACCTGCATGTCGACGGTGAAGCCGGCGGCCTTGAGGTATTCCGCGGCCACCAGCGCCATCTTGTAGTGGAACTCGTACTGCTGGCTGGTCAGGATGCGGATCTTTTTGTCGGCCACGTTGGCGCTGTCCAGCAGCTTCTTGGCCGCGGCGGCGTCGCCCTTGTTGTAGACCTTGCCGCCCAGCGACGTGGCCCACGGGTAGCCTTCCGGATACAGGTCGCCGTTGAGCTTGTAGAAGTCCTTGTTGCCGAACGCGGCGAACAGCATGTCCTCTTCGTTAAGCGCCAGTTGCACCGCCTGGCGCACCGCCAGGTTGGACATGATGCCCTGCTTGGTGTTGAGCACCAGGCGCGGCCAGCCGAAGGGCTTGAGCATGATCGGGTCGGAGCGGCCGCCCTTGAGCTTGTCCAGCGCTTCCACCGGCAGCGAGTCGACGTAGTCGAACTGGCCCGCGGCGGCGGCTTCGGACCGGGTGTTGGCGTTGGCGACCGGCACGAAGCGGATCTCGTCCAGGTATTGCTTGCGGGCGCCGCCGTAGCCGTCGGGCTCGCCTTCGCGCTGCTTGTAGCCCTCGAAGCGGGTCAGTTGGATGTACTGGTCCGGCACGCGCGCCTTGAGCTGGTAGGGGCCGGTGCCGACGATCTCGGTCAGCACCGGGGCGATCTTGCCCTTGGGCATGATCACGGCGGCGGCGTTGTTCATGGCCAGCAGCGCGGTCAAGGGGGCGTAGGGCTGCTTGAGCGTGATGCGGATGGTGTTGGCGTCGGGCGCCTCGATGTTGGCGATGACCTTGGCGGCCATCTTGCCGCGCGTGGCGGTCTCGGTCCAGCGCTTGAGCGAGGCCAGCACGTCCGACGAATCCATCTTGGAGCCGTCATGGAAGGTGATGCCCTGGCGCAGCGCGATGGTGTAGACCAGGCCGTCCGGCGTCACCTCGGGCATCTTGTCGGCCAGCAGCGGCGTCAGGTTCCACTTGGCGTCGAAGGTGTACAGCGTTTCGAAGAAGTGCTGCGTCAGGATGCCGACCAGGTCGGCGGTGCTGCTCATCGGGTCGAGCGTGGGCGGCTCGCCGATGGTGGCGACGGAAATCGTGCCTCCCTTGACCGGCGTGGCACAGAGGGCGGGGGACGACAATGCGGTCAAGCCAATTGCGCCGGCCACGAGCAGGCTTTTCAGCCCACCGCCTTGCCGGGAGGTGCGGAAGTTCATGATTCTCTCTCCAGAGGGTCAAAAACAGGTTGTCGCGTGATTCAGTGAAAGGCCGGTAAGGCGCCGGATGCCCGAGTTCGTTCTTGCCCCCCGGGCGCGGGGCTTGTCGGTAGCGCAACGGAGCGCGCGGCCGCGCCGCGCGCAAGGGCTCAGAAAAAGGTGTCCGCGACGTCGATGACGCGGTACTGCTCGTTCACCAGCAGGACCTGGCGCCACTTGTCGAACGTCAGGCAGGGATGGGAGATGTCGAAGGCGATCATGTCGCCAACCTGGATGTCGTCGTTCTCGCCGATCTGCATGAACGCGTGCTGGTCCATCATGGCGGTGAGCTTCCATTGGGACGGCGCGGCGCCAGGCGCACTTTGCCCGGGACGGAAATGCAGCGACGGCGTCGGCAGGCCGGCATCGAAGGCGGCGTCGCGCTTGCCCATGGCCATGATGGCGCGGCCGGGTTCGGGCAGCGACTGTACGTAGGCCCAGACCTGCAGCGCGGGTTGCAGGCCCGGCTCCATCTTGTGGGCTACCGGGTTGTGGGCATTGATGCGCTCGGCGGCCGAACGGTAGACGCCGACGTCGTGCGACAGGTAGCAGCCGGGGCGCAGCACGACTTCCAGCGGCGCGCCGATATCCAGTTGCGAGAATTCCTCGGCCACCACGTCGAACCAGGCCGAGCCGGCGCCGGAGATCAGGGCGGGGCCGTTCTTGCGCAGGCGGCCGGCGGTCGCCAGGCCGCGCAGCGCGTCGGTGGCGCGGCGCAGGAAGGCGCGGATCGCGGTTTCCTCCTGCAGCACGCCTTCGTAGACTTCGATGCCGGCCAGCGCCAGCCCGGGCCAGCGGCCGATTTCCTCGACCACGGACTGCAATTGCGCGTCATCGCGCACGCCGGTGCGCCCGCCCTTCGGGCCCAGTTCGATCAGGACCGGCAGCACCAGGCCCTGCTCGCCGAAATAGCGGCCCAACTGGGCGGCGTTGGCGGCCGAGTCGACGATGCAGAAATAGGTGAACGCCGGATCGCGCAGCAGCTTGGCGATCAAGGCCATGTTGGCGCGGCCCACCAACTGGTTGGCCATCAGCACCCGGCGGATGCCGTGGTTATAGGCGGCCGCCACCTGCGGCGCGGTCGCCAGGGTGATGCCCCAGGCGCCGTTGTCGATCTGGCGCTGGAACAGCGCGGGGCTCATGGTGGTCTTGCCGTGCGGCGCCAATTTGACGCGGTAGGCTTCCATGAAGCGCTGCATCCATTGCAGGTTGTGCCGCACCCGGGCCTCGTACAACACCGCAACCGGCAGGCTGACGTCCTCGGCCAGCAGGTTCCAGTTCAGCGCCGCCACGCCGGCGTTGGTACAGGCGGCGGGAAACGCGCCCAGGCCCTTGCCATTGACGTCCAGGGGAGCTGCGGTGGTGGAGGAATGAGGCATGGCGCGATTCTTCTATGGAAAATATTTACGGTAAATCCGTTTTTTTCAATTATCCTGAAAGAAATTTACAAACGGCAGTTGGGAGTTACCCGTAGTTGGCGACCGCCATGGCAGACGCCGGCAGGCGCCGGCCAGGCGAACCGACAGGCGGCTGCACTCTCGCGGCCATTGGCGCGACAATAGGAAATCCGCGGCGATGCCTGTTTGCCGCCCCCCAACAAGGAAGATTCATGCTGAAAGTCGCTTTGGGCCAGTTCGCCGTCAGCCGCGTCTGGGAAGAAAACGCCCAGGTGTGCGTCGATCTCATGGCGCGCGCCCGGGATGGCGGGGCCGGCCTGCTGGTGCTTCCCGAGGGCATCCTGGCGCGTGACATCACCGATCCGCAGATCGTGCTGAAGGCCGCCCAGCCGCTGGATGGCCCCTTCATGACGCGGCTGCTCGAGGCCAGCCGCGGCTCCTCGCTGGCCACCATGATGTGCGTGCACGTCCCGACCGGCGACGGCCGGGTCTGGAACACGCTGGTCACGCTGCAGGACGGCCGCATCGTGTCGCAGTATCGCAAGCTGCACCTGTACGACGCCTTCACCATGAAGGAATCGACCAACGTCACGCCCGGCAACGACATTCCGCCGCTGCTGGAGATCGGTGGGCTGAAGGTCGGCCTCATGACCTGCTACGACGTGCGCTTCCCGGAACTGGCCCGGCGCCTGGCGCTTGACGGCGCCGACCTGCTGGCGCTGCCGGCGGCCTGGGTGCGCGGCCCGTTGAAGGAAAAGCACTGGGAAGTGCTGGTGACGGCGCGCGCGCTGGAAAATACCTGCTACGTCGCCGCCACCGGCGAGTGCGGCGAACGCAATATCGGCTGCAGCATGGTGGTGGATCCGCTGGGCGTGGTCACCGCCCAGGCCGGCGAGGCCCCGGCGCTGGTGTTCGCCGACATCGATCCCGAGCGCCTGGCGCACGCCCGCAAGGTGCTGCCGGTGCTGGCCAACCGCCGCTTCGGGACCCCGGAACTGGCCTGAAGCGACGGTTTCTCGCGGGGCTGCCGGGTGGGCCGCCGCACGCGGGTTCCCGGCCGGGCCGCCCGGGGCGCGGGGCGGCCGGACATGTTGTAATACTGGCTTGATTTCCTTGCCGTCTTCCCCCATCTGCTGCCAATGAGCAACGATCTCTTCGCGGCCGATCCCGCCCATCGGCCTTACGTGCCCCTGGCCGAACGCCTGCGCCCGCGAACGCTGGCCGACGTCGTCGGCCAGTCGCACCTGCTGGGGCCGGACAAGCCGCTGCGCGTGGCCTTCGAGTCGGGCCGCCCGCACTCCATGATCTTCTGGGGCCCGCCCGGCGTGGGCAAGACCACGCTGGCGCGCCTGATGGCCGACGGTTTCGATGCCCAGTTCATCGCCATTTCCGCCGTGCTGGGCGGCGTCAAGGACATCCGCGACGCCGTCACCGTGGCGCAGGTGGCGCAGGGCCAGGGCCGCCGCACCATCCTGTTCGTCGACGAGGTGCACCGCTTCAACAAGGCGCAGCAGGACGCGTTCCTGCCTTACGTCGAAAGCGGCCTGTTCACCTTCATCGGCGCCACCACCGAGAACCCCTCGTTCGAGGTCAACTCGGCGCTGCTGTCGCGCGCCCGCGTCTACGTGTTGCAATCGCTCACGCCCGAGGAACTGCAGCAACTGGTCGACCGCGCCATCACGGCGTTCAACGACGGCCACGAAGAGGGCGCGCGCATCCACATCGACGCAGACGCGCGCGAACAGTTGGCGGCCTGGGCCGACGGCGACGCGCGCCGCCTGATCAGCGCGGTCGAGGTGGTGGCCGAATCGGCGCAGGCCGCCGGCCGCGACACGGTCGACGCGGCCTGGCTCGAGATCTCGCTGTCGCAGAACCTGCGACGCTTCGACAAGGGCGGCGACGCCTTCTACGACCAGATCAGCGCGCTGCACAAATCGGTGCGCGGCTCCAACCCCGACGCCGCGCTGTACTGGTTCTGCCGCATGATCGACGGCGGCGCCGATCCCAAATACCTGTCGCGCCGGCTGGTGCGCATGGCGGTCGAGGACATCGGCCTGGCCGACCCGCGCGCCACCGACCTGGCGGTCAACGGCGCCGACATCTATGAACGGCTGGGTTCGCCCGAGGGCGAACTGGCGCTGGCCCAGGCGGTGGTCTACATGGCCTGCGCGGCCAAGTCCAACGCCGTCTACAACGCCTACAACCAGGCGCGCAAGTTCGCCGCCGAGCACGGCAGCGCGCCGGTCCCGATCCACCTGCGCAATGCGCCCACCAAGCTGATGAAGCAACTGGGGCACGGCAAGGCCTACCGCTACGCCCACGACGAGCCGCATGGCTACGCCGCGGACGAGCAATATTTCCCCGATGGGCTCAAGCCTTCCTTCTACCGGCCGACCGATCGCGGCCTGGAGGCTAAAATCCAGCAGAAGTTGGCATTCCTGCGCGAGCTGGACGCGCAGGAACGCGCCAAGAAACGGTAACGGGCGCCGCCCGTTGCTTCCCGCAATCTCACCGACATCACCATGCTAGACCCGATACTGCTGCGCAAAGACCTGCAAACCGTCGTAGACCGCCTCAAGAGCCGTGGCGTGTCCTTCGACACGGAACGGTTCAACGAGCTGGAGTCTCGCCGCAAGGCGGTCCAGACCGAAACCGAATCCCTGCAAGCCCGCCGCAACGCGCTGGCCAAGCAGATCGGTCAGCTCAAGGCCAAGGGCGAGGACGCCAGCGCCGTCATGGCCGAATCGCAGGCCGTGCCCGAGCGCCTGAAGCAACTGGAAGAAGAGCTGGCCGCCCTGCAGCAGCCGCTCAACGAGCTGCTCATGTCGGTGCCGAACCTGCCGCACGCCAGCGTGCCGCTGGGCGAATCCGCCGACGACAACGTCGAAGTGCGCCGCTGGCTGCCGGCCGCCGCGGGCGCCGATGGCAACCCGCCCGCGCTGCCGTTCGAGCCCCGCGACCACGTCGCGCTGGGCGAACCGCTGGGCCTGGACTTCGATACCGCCGCCAAGCTGTCGGGCGCGCGTTTCTCGTTCATGCGCGGTCCCATCGCCCGCCTGCACCGCGCGCTGGCGCAGTTCATGCTCGACCTGCAGACCGGCACGCACGGCTACACCGAGTGCTACACGCCGTATATCGTCAACGCCTCGACGCTGTACGGCACCGGCCAACTGCCCAAGTTCAAGGATGACATGTTCGCCGTGTCCAAGGGCGGCGGCGACGACGATCCCAAGGTCGACGAGCACGGCAAGCCGTTCGTGCGCGAAGACCAGTACCTGATCTCCACCTCGGAAATCACCCTGACCAGCGTGGTGCGCGACACCATCCAGGCGGCCGCCGACCTGCCGCTCAAGCTCACCGCCCACACGCCGTGCTTCCGTTCCGAAGCGGGCAGCGGCGGCCGCGACACGCGCGGCATGATCCGCCAGCACCAGTTCGACAAGGTTGAAATGGTGCAGGTCACGCAGCCCGACCAATCCTACGAAGCACTGGAGGACATGGTCGGTCACGCCGAGCGCGTGCTGCAATTGCTGGGGCTGCCGTACCGGGTGATGCTGCTGTGCACCGGCGACATGGGTTTCGGCTCGGCCAAGACCTACGACCTGGAGGTCTGGCTGCCGGCGCAGAACACCTGGCGCGAGATCTCGTCGGTGTCCAACTGCGAAACGTTCCAGGCCCGCCGCATGCAGGCGCGTTTCCGCAACGCGCAGGGCAAGCCGGAATACGTGCATACCCTGAACGGCTCCGGCCTGGCCGTGGGCCGTGCCCTGGTGGCGGTGTTGGAAAACCACCAGCAGGCCGACGGCAGCATCGTGGTTCCGCAGGCGCTGCAACCTTACATGGGCGGCCTGACGGTATTGAAGCCCTGACGCCCGGCTGAGCGATCCGGCAATAAAAAAACGGAGCCCGCGGGCTCCGTTTTTTATTGCCGCTCGGCGTGGGCACGCCGCTTGCTGAGGATGCAAGTCGGCCACATGGTGGATGGGGCGGAAAACGCGGCCTATTTATGATCGAGACATATTCCTGTCGTCTCGATGGATTATGTTGGCGACGCCAGTACTGGATTTTGATGTGAGCAATTGTGTATTTTCAATAAAAGGGCCGGATAGTTCGGCACAATACACCTGCGTTCAACGCGCTTCATTCACATAAATAACAAGGAGTTGTCCATGACTTCAAGAATGATTGGAGATTTTCGTGTGAGATGCTCTGTGGCTCAAGATGACGAGCAGGGCTACCGTGTGCAGATATGGACCCGCCGGGTAGGCGGAACCGCGCCGGAAAAATGCTGGACGGTGCCCGGACAGGCGCCGTTCAACAGCTTGCACGAAGCGGAACAGGAAAGCCGGCAATTGTTTGAAGAAATAAACGGCGTTCGTTTCAACGGTGAACCGGAGTTTGCGCATGCGTCCGCATAATGGTTGGTGGCGGGCGTCGAGTGCTCCGCGTCGTTGGATCGATCTTGTTCAGGAAGCGCCGCGTTGGGCCGCAGGCAAGCCCGTCGCGGTGCCGCAGCAGCCGCCCGCCGTCACGGCGGGCAAACCCGTCCAGGCCCCTGTCGCCTGACGTGCCTTCCGTGGGGTACCGGAAATTACCCTGTGGAAAAAAGGCCACTCGCAAGAGTGGCCTTTGTATTTATTGCGGTGGGCTGGGAGCCCGGCGGCATCAACGATGCCAGCCGCCGCGGCCGTGATAGTAGCCGCGATCGGGGCCGCGCCAGTGGCCGCGCGGGCCCCAGTAGCCGCCGCCGCGGATATAGACAGGGGCCGGATAGACCACGGGGGGCGCCACATAGACGGGCGCCGGACGGTAGTAGACGGGGGGCGGCGGGGCGTAGACCGGCGCCGGCGCCACGTAGACGGGCGCGGGCGCGGCGTAGACCGGAGCCGGGTATACCACCCCGGGCACGCCGATCGAGATGCCGACATCCACCCGGGCCAACGCGACGCTGGAGATCAGCAGACCCGCGACACCTGCCCCTGCGATGAGCCATTTTTTCATGTTGCACCTGCCTGCTGCGTGACGCAGCAAAGTTGAGTATTCGTTGACGCTATTTTCGGTCTTTTCGGATCGGCAGGGGTAAGCGGGCGGCCCTCAATAGCGACAATCCGCAACGGGGGCGGGGCGACGAACGTTCCCCATGCTGCGTCGCGGCAGGCCGGCTTCACTCTGGTAAACCCCCGTCTGAAATCGACTGAAATAAGGTGGAATGCGGTGAAGCGGGGGCGGCGAGTTACAGGCAGTCACGATCCTGGGGCCTGATTTCCCCTGGCAGCAACACCGGTGCGCCAGCGCCAGTCGGTTGGCGGCCTGGAGCGGACTGGCAGGGCCGGCGGACGCCTAGGCCTCTTGCGGCTGCTGGCAGCGGAATTCGACCACCCACACCCAGGGGTTGGCGGCCCAGGCGTGCGCGCCATAGCGTTCGCACCAGGTCAAGGCAAAGGCCGTCTGCAGGGGAACGCCGGGCAACAGCGCCGACGATTGGTAGAGCGCCTGGGTGCCTTCGGCGCGCGCGTCGGCGTCCGACAATTTTTGCAGGCGCTGGATGCGCACGCCCACGATTACGGCGGTGGCGAAGGGCTTGCCGGATTCGTCTTCGAGCGTGATGCTCTCGCCCGACCGGCCATAGGGGCAGGTGACCCACGGCGAGGTTTTGCGCAATTCGGTCGCGCCTTCGCGGGTCGGGCCCATGGCCACCCATTTGCCGGAATCCGCCGCATCGGCATACCAGGCGGTCGTCAGCTTGGTGGGCTGCGGTTTGACGATGCGCCGGGTTTGCACCTTATAACCATCCAGGATGGCTTGCTTGAGCGGCTCGCTGAATTGGAGTGCTTGCCTTTTCATACCTGTTGTTCCCCTCACGTTCGACGCTTGCATACCAGCAGTGCTGTGGCCGCGTCGACACGTGCCAACATGGCGGGTTATCCGAAACCTCGCATGGAACAGTATGACGCGTGGCAATCGCCGTGTCAGGCAAACGGTTACTAGTGTGTCTTTTTGAATACGTTCCAAGGTTGTTTGTATACTCGACGTATGAATACTGACCTGCACGATCTCAAGCCCGGTTACTACTGGTACACCATGGCCAACGACCCGCTGGCCGTCATCCACATACACGACGACGGCGGCGCCACGTTGATGGGCACCGACTATCGCCTCGGCGCCGAAGGCGTGGCGGACATGATTCGCCAGGGCCAGCGCTTCTTCTGGATCGAACCGCCGCAGCAGGCCTGATCCGGCGCGGCCGCCCGACGCGGGCAGGCGAGGCCGAGGACCTATCCATGACCGACATGTTGTTAAACGACGTTCGACTGCCCGATGGCGCGGCGGTCGACGTAGCGATATCCCGCGGCCGTATCGAACGCGTCGGACCGAATCTGCAGGCGCCGGCCCATGTGGCGCGGGAAGCGGGTGCCGGCCTGCTGCTGCTGCCCGGTCTGGTCGAGGGGCACACGCACCTGGACAAGACCACCTGGGAATCCCCCTGGTATGTGAATCAGGTGGGGCCGGCGTTGACCGACCGTATCGACAACGAGCGGGCCTGGCGCGCCGCCAGCGGCCATGACGCCGCCAGCCACTCGCGCGCGTTGGCGCTGGCCTTCCTGCGCGAAGGCACTACGCGCATCCGCAGCCACGTCGACGTCGATACCGATGCCGGACTGCGCCATCTGGAGGCGGTGCACGCCACCCGCGAGGCACTGGCCGGCCTGATCGAGATCCAGACCGTGGCGTTTCCGCAGTCAGGGTTGCTGGGGCGGCCAGGCACGGCCGCGCTGTTGGACTTGGCCCTGGCGCAAGGCGCGGATGTGCTGGGCGGGCTGGATCCCTGCGCCATCGACCGCGACCCGGCACAATCGCTCGACGTTCTGTTCGGCTTGGCCGACAAGCACGGCAAACCCCTCGACATTCACCTGCATGAGCCGGGCGACCTGGGCGCGTTTTCGCTCGACCTGATCCTGGACCGGGTGCAGGCGCTGGACATGCGCGGCCGCGTCGTCATCAGCCACGCCTTCTGCCTGGGCGGCGTGGACGCCAAGCGGCTGGACGGCCTGCTCAAGCGCCTGGCCGCGCTGGACGTGGCGCTGCTGACCACCGCGCCGCCGTCGCGGCCGGTGCCTGCGCTGCGCGCCTGTCGCGAGGCCGGCGTGACGCTGTTCGGCGGCAACGACGGCATCCGCGACACCTGGACGCCGTACGGCAGCCCCGACATGCTGGCGCGTGCCATGATGATCGGGTTGCGCAACGACCTGCGCCGCGATGACGAGATCGGCTGGGCGTTCGATTGCGTCAGCGGCGCCGCGGCGCGCGCCTGTGGCTTCGCCGACTACGGACTGACGCCCGGCGCCCGCGCCGACCTGGTGCTGGTGGCGGCCAGCGGCGTGGCCGAAGCCGTGGCGCAGCGCGTCCCGCGTCGCCTGGTGATTTCGGGCGGTGCGGTGGTGGCGCGTGACGGCCGCTTGCTGGATAGCGTGGCGGCGTAGGCGTCGCCTCGCCGTCAGCGGTCCGCCGCCGCCTGGCTCTGCGCCAGTTCCACGAATACCCGCATCAATTCAGAGCGCACGCCGGAGCGCGGCCAGAGCGCGCCGACCGTGCGCACGGGGCATGGCGCCGGCAGCGGCCAGCGCCTGACTGGCGCCGACGCGCCAGTGGTGGCCCAGTCGGGCAATAGCGCCACCCCCAATCCTTCCGACACCAGCTTGGCGATCGAGTCGATGCCGTCCAGCTCGAAGCGCACGTGTGGCCGCAGGTCACGGGCGCGCAGGTAGTCGTCGGCCATGCGGCCGCCCACCACGCTGCGGTCGTAGCGGATATAGGGCTCGCGCGCGATCACCGCCAGCGGGTCGCTCACCGCCATGTCGGCCGGCGTCACCAGCACCAGCGGTTCGCGCCGCAGGTCGCGCCAGACACAGGACTTGGGCAGCGCGAACAGCGGATGCACCAGCAGCGCGCCATCCAGTTCGCCAGCCAGCACCTTGCTGTAGAGCAGGGTGGTGGGCGCCGGTTCGATGTAGATCTCGATGTGGGGATAACACGCCGCCCAGGTGCGCAGCACCGGCGGCATGATGCCGGTGAGCGCGGTGGGCGTGGCGCCCAGGCGCAAGGGGCCGGCCGGCAGGTCGGACTCGGTTGCCGCCGAACGCAGGTCGCGCAGGTCGCGCAGCACGTTGCGGGCGCGCTCCAGGATGCGGGTGCCGGCGGCGGTGGGTTTGACGGTGCGGCCCGAGCGGGCGATCAGCGCGCTGCCCATGTCGGCTTCCAGCGCGCGCAGGCGCTGCTGCACGGTGGCCGGCGTCAGCCCCTGGTGGCGCGCGGCCTGCGCGATGGAGCCCAGTTCCACCACATGTACATAGGTCTGCAGGAATCTCGAATCCATCGGCGGGCGCTCATAGAAGATGCTTTTTACATATTCTAAAGATGGATGAAGATAATTGTTTGTTTCTTTGATGGCGGCAAGAATGCGCTTGAGCGTTGCGCCAGCGCAAGGCGCGCCGGCAGCGCGACCCGCACTATTCCCGTTATCAGGAGCCAGCCGTGCCCATCATTGAATCCATCGACGTTTGCGCCGCCGCGGTGCCCTTGGACAAGGTCACCTCGTTTTCGAACCGCACCGTCTCCACCCGCCACTACGGACTGGTCAAGGTCCGCAGCGCCGATGGCGTCGAAGGTATTGGCTTCTGCTACGTCGGCAGCGCCGGCGGCGCGATCTTCGAGGCCGCCGTGCAGAGCCTGCTGGCGCCGGTGCTGCTGGGCAAGGACTCGCACGCGGTCGAAGGGCTGTGGCAGGCGATGTACCAGGAAGCGCTGCTGCAAGGGCGCCAGGGCACGGTGATGCGCGCGCTCAGCGCGCTCGACATCGCGCTGTGGGACCTGAACGCCAAGACGGCGGGGCTGCCGCTGCACAAGTTCCTGGGCGCGGTCGAGCTGGAGTCGGTGCCGGCCTATGCCAGCGGCGGCTACTACCTGGATGGCAAGACGCCGCAGCACCTGGGCGAGGAAATGGCCAGCTACGTGGCCAAGGGCTTCTCCGCCGTCAAGATGAAGACCGGGCGCCTGTCGCCGCGCGAGGAAGAGGCGCGGCTGAAGGCGGCGCGCGAGGCCGTCGGGCCGGATGTCGAGCTGATGATGGACTGCAACAACGCCTGGCAGGACGTGACCCAGGCCATGCAGTACATCCGCCGCTTCGAGCAGTACGAGCCGTACTTCATCGAGGAGCCGTTCGGCCCCGATGACATCGACAGCCACGCCAAGCTGGCGCGCCTGACGCACCTGCCCATCGCCACCGCCGAGATCGGCTATGGCCGCTGGTATCACAAGGAGCTGCTGGACAAGGGCGCGGCCGGCATCCTGCAGACCGACGCGGCGGTGTGCGGCGGCATCACCGAATGGAAGCGCATCGCGGCGACCGCGGCGAGCTATGGCGTGGTGGTGTGCCCGCACTGGTTCCACGACGTGCACGCGCCGCTGGTGGCCGCCACGCCCAATGCGCGTTATGTTGAATTTTTCTGGGACGACCAGGTCCTGAATTTCCGCAAGCTGGTGGACCGCCAACTGACCCACAAACAGGGGCGTGTGGTGCTGCACCAGGAGCCGGGGCTGGGATTCGGTTTCGATGAACGCATGGTCGAGCGCTACGGCAAGTGGACCCGCGTCGGCCGCTGACAGGAGAGTTTTCATGAGCACACGCGCCGCAGACCGGCCGCAAGGCGTCTATTCCCCGGTCCTCACGCCCTTCAACGCGGACCTGTCGCCCAGCGTGCCGCGCTTCGTCGGGCATTGCCGCGCCCTGCTGGAACAGGGCGCGGGGCTGGCGATCTTCGGCACCAACTCCGAGGCCAATTCGCTCAGCGTGGCGGAAAAGCGCCATCTGCTGGATGCGTTGCTGGATGCCGGCCTGCCGGCCGCGCGCATGATGCCCGGCACCGGCGCCTGCGCGTTGCCCGACGCGGTGGAGCTGACCCGTCATGCGGTCGAGGCCGGCTGCGGCGGGGTGCTCATGCTGCCGCCGTTCTACTACAAGGGCGTCAGCGACGAGGGCCTGTTCCGCGCCTTCGCCCACGTGATCGAGCGGGTCGCCGACGAGCGCCTGCGCATCTACCTGTATCACATCCCGCCGGTGTCGGGCGTGCCGATCAGCCTGGGCCTGATCGATCGGCTGCTGGGCGAATTTCCCGGCATCGTCGCTGGCATCAAGGACAGTTCCGGCGACTGGAACAACACCGCGGCCATGCTGCGCGACTTCCAGCCGCGCGGCTTCGACGTGTTCGCCGGCACCGAAACGGTGTTGCTGGAAACGATGCGGGCCGGCGGCGCGGGTTGCATCACCGCCACCGGCAACGTCAATGCAAGCCCGATCGTCGCGTTGTACCGGTCGTGGCGCGAGGCCGGCGCCGAGGACCGGCAGCGCGCCTTGAACGAGACCCGCGCCATTTTCCAGTCGTACCCGATGATCCCGGCCATGAAAGCCGCGATCGCGCAGCGGCGCAACGATCCGGTGTGGGCCACGGTCCGGCCGCCGCTGGTGGAGCTGGACGCCGCGCAGTCGGCGCAACTGGCCCAGCGGCTGGCGGCCCCCGCCGCCTGACCGCGCCAGCAGGACCCGCAGGACGCCGCGGCCCAGCCGGCCGCGGCCGGCAAGGCTTACCAACAGTCGCCGGGCATGGACCCGGCGCGCGAGGAGACAACCATGCAACGCAGGGAATTCATTACCGGCGCCGCGGCGCTGGGGGCGGCGCTCGTCCTGCCGTCGGCCAGGGCGCAGCAACCGCTGCCGCCGGGCCCGGTCAAGATCGTGGTGGGATTTCCGGCGGGCGGCGGCACCGATGTGCTGGCGCGCCTGCTGGGCCAGAAGCTGGGCGTGATGTGGGGCATCCCGGTGATCGTCGAGAACCGCGCCGGCGCGGCCGGCATCATCGCCGCCGAGCAGGTGGCGCGCCAGCCTCCCGATGGCAACACGCTGCTGATGGCGCACGTCAACAGCCACGGCATCGCGCCCGGCCTGCAGCCCAGGCTGGCCTATTCGGCCGAGCGCGATTTCTCGCCGATCGCGCTGGTGGGCAAGACGCCGACGCTGCTGATTGGCGGCGCGGCGCAGCCGGCCAAGACCCTGCCCGAGCTGGTGGCGCTGTGTCGCGCGCAGCCCGGCAAGATCATCTTCGGCTCGGCCGGCAGCGGGTCGGCGCAGCATCTGGCGCTGGAGATCTTCAAGGCCCGCGCCGGCATCGACGTGCTGCACGTGCCTTACAAGGGCTCGGCGCCGCTGATGAACGACCTGCTGGGCGGCCACGTGCAGTACTGCTTCGAGGGCATGACCACGGCCACGCCGCTGATCCAGTCCGGCAAGGTGCTGGCCTTGGCCCAGACGCTGCGGCAGCGTTCCAGGAGCCAGCCCGATGTGCCGACGGTGGCCGAGCAGGGCTATCCCGGGTTCGAGGCCAGCATCTGGTTCGGCATGGTGGGCCCGGCCAACATGCCCGCCGACATGGTCGCGCGCATGAACCAGGACATCGACCGCGTCCTGGCCATGGCCGACGTGCAGGAAAAGCTGGCGCAGGTCGGCGCGGAAGACGGTGGCGGCAGCGTGCAGCGCTTCGCCGACTTCATGCGCGACGAGCAGCGCAAGTACGCCAAGACCATCCAGGACGCGAAGATCGTGGCCGAGGGGTAGGGGCAGGACTTGCGGCAAGAAGGCAAAGAAAAAGGCCAATCCCGGGGGATTGGCCTTTTTTTGAATACTGGCGGAGAGGGTGGGATTCGAACCCACGGTACGGGGATACCGTACGCCTGATTTCGAGTCAGGTACATTCGACCACTCTGCCACCTCTCCGTGGCTGGATTCCGCAACGGTGAAATTCCAGTGGCCGGTTCAGGGCAAGCCCATCAGCGGTTCCTGGTTTCCCACGATCAGATTCCTGGTCGGAAGAATCTGCGTTGTCGGAGCAGCGAAGCCCGCAATTCTACAGCAAAAAAAAGTTTTGTGTAAAGCCTTTCGATGTTGGGCGCTTCAGACGGTTTCCCCGGCTTCCCGCATGGGTAATCTTTGCTCAGAATCGGACTGTCTCGAATTGCACGCTTCGCGCCGATGAATCTGATCCTCATCCTGTTGCTGGCCGCCGTCCTGTGCGTGCCGCTGACCCAGCGGCTGGGGCTGGGCGCGATCCCGGGCTACCTGCTGGCCGGCGTGCTGGTGGGGCCGTCGTGCCTGAAGCTGGTGACCGACGTGGGCGACATGGTCAATGTGTCGCAGTGGGGCGTGGTGATGATGCTCTTCATCATCGGCCTGGAACTGGCGCCCCGGCGCCTGTGGGCCATGCGCCACGAGGTGTTCACGCTGGGGGCGTCGCAGATGCTGGCCTGCGGGCTGCTGCTGGGGCTGGTGTTCGGCGCCGCGCTGCGCCATCTGGCCGGCATGGGCTGGCAGGCGGCGGTGCTGTGCGGGCTGTCGCTGGCCCTGTCGTCCACCGCGGTGGCCATGCGGCTATTGGAGGAGCGCGGCCTGACGCGCACGCCGATGGGGCGCTCGGCGCTGGGAGTGCTGCTGTTCCAGGACATGGCGGCGATCCCGATGCTGGTGGCGGCCGGACTGCTGGGCAGCGGTGCCGCGTCGGAGCCGTCCTTCAAGGAGGCCTTGATCGCGGTGGCAGTGGTGGCGGTGGCCTACCGGCTGCGGCTGCTGGGCTGGGCCGCCAAGGCGCAGTTGAAGGAGTTGTTCACGGCGGCGGCGCTGCTGATGGTGGTCGGCACCGCCCAGTTGTTCAACTACGCCGGCCTGTCGGCCGGCCTGGGCGGCTTCCTGGTGGGGGTGCTGATGGCCGAGTCGCGCTATCGCGACGAACTGGAAAACGCCATCGAGCCGTTCAAGGGCCTGCTGCTGGGCCTGTTCTTCGTCGCGATCGGCATGTCCGTGAACCTGCACGTGGTGGCGGATCACTGGGCTTTCATCCTGGCGGGCGTGACGGCGCTGCTGCTGGTCAAGGCGCTAGTGCTGTATGGCTTTGCGCGGTTCCTGGGCCTGCCGCGCTATCACCGCCTGCTGTTCGCCATGGTGCTGGCGCAGGGCGGCGAATTCAGCTTCGCCATCTTCAACGAAGCCTGGAGCAACCGTTTGATGGACCTGGACCAGCGCGACGTGCTGGCAGTGGTGGTGGCGGTGTCGATGGGCGTGGTGCCGATCCTCATCAAGCTGCTCGAGCGAGTGCCGGAGCGCCTCGGGGGCATGGCGGACCTGCCGGCGCCGCCGCCCGCCGAGACGGCGCAGGACCGGTCGGATTCCGCGCCGCCGCCGGGCCAGGCGGAGCCATCGGATTCCCCGTCGCCGCGTCCTTGACCCCGCGCCGCGTGGGGGCATGGCATGATGGGCGCCTTGCCGGGCAGCTACACTTGACGCTGTTTTTCAGCCCGTGTTTCGCCCACGGCGGCGACCGGCATGTTCCGGTCGCCGCCCGCCTTCCGCGCCTCGCCACAGGAGAACATCTATGCTCAAAGGAAAAGTCGCAGTCGTCACCGGTTCCACCAGCGGGATCGGCCTGGGTATCGCCACCGCGCTGGCCGCGCAGGGCGCCGATATCGTCCTGAACGGCTTCGGCGACGCCGCCGAGATCGAAAAGGTGCGCGCCGGCCTGGCGGCCCAGCATGGCGTCAAGGTGCTGTATGACGGCGCCGACCTGTCCAAGGGCGAGGCCGTGCGCGGCCTGGTCGACAACGCGGTGCGCCAGATGGGCCGCATCGACATCCTGGTCAACAACGCCGGCATCCAGCACACCGCGCTGATCGAGGACTTTCCCACCGAAAAATGGGATGCCATCCTGGCGCTGAACCTGTCGGCCGTGTTCCATGGCACCGCCGCCGCGCTGCCGCACATGAAGAAGCAGGGCTTCGGCCGCATCATCAACATCGCCTCGGCCCACGGCCTGGTGGCCTCGGCCAACAAATCCGCCTACGTCGCCGCCAAGCACGGCGTGGTCGGCTTCACCAAGGTGACCGCGCTGGAAACCGCCGGCCAGGGCATCACCGCCAACGCCATCTGCCCGGGCTGGGTGCGCACCCCGCTGGTCGAAAAACAGATCTCGGCGCTGGCCGAAAAGAACGGCGTCGACCAGGAAACCGCCGCGCGCGAATTGCTCAGCGAAAAGCAGCCGTCGCTGCAGTTCGTCACGCCTGAACAACTGGGCGGCACGGCCGTCTTCCTGGCCTCCGATGCCGCCGCGCAAATCACCGGCACCACCGTCTCCGTCGATGGCGGCTGGACGGCGCGCTGATCAAAGGAACCTCCGAATGCTGTTTCTGCTTTCCCCCGCCAAGAAGCTGGACTACGACTCGCCGGTGCACGTCGAGACGCACACCCAGCCTTTGTTCGTGGACCAGGCCGCCGGCCTGATCAAGGTGCTCAAGACCAAGACCGCGGACGACATTGCCGAACTGATGAGCCTGAGCCCGGCGCTGTCCGAGCTCAATGTGCAGCGCTATGCGCATTGGAAGCGCACCTTCACGCAGGCCAATTCGCGCCAGGCCGTGCTGGCCTTCAACGGCGACGTCTACGAGGGCCTGGAGGCTTCGACCCTGTCGGCCAAGCAACTGGACTGGGCCCAGGAACACGTGGCCATCCTCAGCGGCCTGTACGGCGTGCTGCGGCCGCTCGACCTGATGCAGCCCTACCGCCTGGAAATGGGCACGCGCTTGGAAACGCCCAAGGGCAAGAACCTGTACGAGTATTGGGGCAGCGGCATCGCCGAGTACCTGAACGAGCGCCAGGCCGGGCAGAAGGCGCCGGTCATCGTCAACCTGGCTTCCGAAGAGTATTTCAAGTCGGTCGACCTGAAGGCGCTCAAGGCGCGTGTGGTGCAGTGTGTGTTCCAGGACTGGAAGAACGGCGCCTGGAAGATCATCAGCTTTCACGCCAAGCGCGCGCGCGGCCTGATGGCGCGCTACGCCATCCTGCACAAGGTGTCCAAGCCCGAAGGCCTGCACGGCTTCGACCTGGAGGGCTACAAGTACGACGCCTCGGCCTCGACCGAGGACAGGCTGGTGTTTCGCCGCAAGCTCTGAGCGGGACGCGGGTAGCGCGGAAAACCGGCCCCGAAAGGGCCGGTTTTTTTGTTCCCGCGAAGCGCGGCGGCTCGATTCAGGCTGGCGCCGCGACCGGCGGCGCGTGCTGCGGATCGGCCAGCGCCAGCAGTTCCTGGCGGATCATGTGCGCAGCCTTGATCATCTGCTTGACGGGATAGACCAGCGCCGCCTGCTCGCCTTCGGTGTCGAACTGGGTCGGCAGGTCGGCGGGGGGCTGCGCGCGGTTCTCGTCGAGCAGGTCGACCATGCCGGCCAGCGCCCGCTGCACCGCCTCGGGCGTAGCCGGCAGCGCGGCCAGGATGGGAATGGCGGCGGTGATCTGCGAGGCCAGCACGTGGTTCTGGATCAGCAGGTTGTTCAGCTCGGGCACGCTGACCTGGTGCGACTTGGGCTCGCTCATCATGCGGTAGAAGGCCTCGGCGAAATTGCTGAAGGCGATGTGCACGTTCTTGCGCGCCAGGCGCCAGGCCAGGTCGGCGTCGGTGACCGCCGGGGTGGCGTCTGCGGCCGCGCTCACCGGGGCGCCATGCGCCTGCATCGCTTCCACGTAGCGCATGCCGGCCACCAGGTATTCCCGGTTGGCGCGGGTGGCCGCCGCGGCCAGCGGCTTGAGGTAGCGCGCCTCCCACCAGGGCAGGATGTAGCTGCACACCAGCGCCAGCGCGCAGCCGATCAGCGTGTCGATGGCGCGTTCGCCGATCACCGCCATCGACACCGTGCCGGGCGAGACGAAGTGGAACACCAGCACCACGAACAACGTATTGAAGATGGCGCTGGCCATGTAGTTCAACTGCACCATGCTGTTGCCCATGATGCAGGCGCCCAGCAGCACCGCGAACAGGATGGCGGGCTTGTCGGTGACGTTGAACAGCAGCAGCGCGCAGAGGCAGCCGATCAGCGTGCCCATCAGGCGCCAGCCGTTGCGCTGGCGGGTCAGCGCGAAGCCCGGCTTCATGATGATGACGATGGTCAGCATGATCCAGTAGTTGTGCGCCGAGAACGCCGGCGACAGCCAGCGGCTGGCCAGCGTCATGGCGATGGCGGCCGCCGCCGTCACGCGCAGGGCGTAGCGAAAGTGCGGCGAATCCAGGCGCAGGTTGCTGGTCAGCAGGCCGAATCGGAATTCCTGGCGCGAGATGAAGCGCGTCAGCGATTTGTTGATGCGCAGCACGTCGGTGGGCTTGGCGTGGGGCGAGGCGGCGGTGTGGTCGGCGAGCCGGTCGACGATGCGGGCCGAGTTGCGCAGCCGGCGCAGCACCTGCACGATCAGCGCCAGCATTTCGGGCTCGCGTTCGCCCAGGCCCTGTTGCTTGAGCTGTTCGATCTCGTATTCGATGGCGCGCAGTTCGGCCTTGGCGCTGCTGCGGTACTGCACCTTGCGGCCGCGCGACACGTCCAGCGCAATGCGGTTCAGCTCCAGCGACATCTTCACCAGCGCGTCGCGCATGAACATCAGGCAGTCGTTGCCGGCCAGCGCGCGCCGCAGGGCCGCATAGTCGGTGTGGGTGGCCACCAGCGTGTCCAGCAACTGCAGCATGTCGACGAACATGTTCCAGAGCATCACGCGGTGGCGGTCGCCCAGGCCCTTGCCGCGGGGCAGTGCGCGCAGCACCATGTCGCGCGCGGCCTGGTGCTTTTCGGTCATGACCGACTGGCGCTGGATCAGGGTGCGATAGGCCTCGTCCAGGTCGGCGGTCTCGTCGTAGAAGGCGGCGCGCGCGGCGACATAGTCGGCCGTGGCGAACAGCGCCACCGACATCGCCTGTTGTTCTTCCCGCAGCCAGAACAGCCGTGAAAATCCCAGACTGAACGCTACGTAGAACAGCGCCCCGCCCAGCGTCGCGGCGGCGTGCGCCAGCACCTCGTGCGGTTCCAGCGGCGAATGCATGGTCAACGTCATCAGCAGCAGGCCGGCAAAGCCGATCAGGCCGCCGCGCTTGCCGAACACCGTGAACATCGAATAGACGAAGCACTGCGCGATGACCACCAGCCAGATCAGCACCGGGTTGGTCGAGGCCAGGCCGGTGATGATGACGGTCAGCGTGCCCAGCGCGGCGCCGCCCAGCATCTCGTTGGTGCGGTGCCGCTGCGGCCCGCCGGGTTGGTCGATGATGGCCAGGCATTGCGCCCCGAAGGTGGCCACCAGGCCGGTGGTGTAGTGACCGAACAAGCCGCCCAGCACCAGGACCGGCAACAGCATGCCGACGCCCTGCCGCACTCCGCCGAAGAAGTAGTGGCTGTAGAGAAAACGGCGAATGCTGGCAATGCGCAGATCCATGGGCGGCGGGACTCGAATCCGGGTGACGTGTCAAGTATAGAGAGGCCGGTCGCGTTTTAGGGGCCAGATGGTTACCAGACTTTCCCGCATGGCGCGGCGCGACTTCCGTGCAACGTCCGCGGAACCTCGATTTGCTACGTTTGACGCAACGCGGTAAATTGCTCCACTTGCGCCGGTCTGCCTATCCGAAACCGGCGCGATGAGGCGGATGGCCAGGGTCACCTCCCAGCCATCTTGCAGCAGACCTATTTGCCGTTGGCCGCGCCACAAGCGTGTGTTGCCAAGGCTTCCATTTCGACCTCCAGCGTCCCCCAGGGGCGTTTGCACTGCGTTCTGTCGAACGTATGTCGGGTCGGCAGGGTGTCCGGGTGGCGTGGCTCCGTGAGCCGCTAAGCGCCGGATCATGTTGCCGTAGCCGGCATGGGTTCCGTTGCCGCCGTATCCGGGCGCGCAGCAGTCAGGGTTGCAGGGCCGGTTTTGAAAGGAATGACAACATGGAAATGAATGGCGCCGATATCGTCGTGCGCTGCCTGGCCGATGAAGGCGTGGAACACGTTTTCGGCTACCCTGGCGGCGCGGTGCTCTACATCTACGACGCGATTTTCAAGCAGGACAAATTCCAGCATATCCTGGTTCGTCACGAGCAAGCCGCCGTGCACGCGGCCGATGCCTATTCGCGCTCGTCGCAGAAGGTCGGCGTCTGCATCGTGACCAGCGGTCCGGGCGTGACCAATGCCGTCACCGGCATCGCCACCGCCTACATGGACTCCATCCCCATGGTCATCATCAGCGGGCAGGTGCCCACTGCGGCCATTGGCGAGGACGCCTTCCAGGAATGCGACACCGTCGGCATCACCCGTCCCTGCGTCAAGCACAACTTCCTGGTGCGCGACGTCAAGGACCTGGCCGAAACCATGCGCCGCGCGTTCTACATCGCGCGCACCGGCCGTCCCGGCCCGGTGCTGGTGGACATCCCCAAGGACATCACCGTCGCGCAGTGCAAGTACACCCCGCCCAAGGGCGAGATCTCGATGCGTTCCTACGCGCCCGTCAACAAGGGCCACCAGGGGCAGATCAAGAAAGCCGTGCAGATGCTGCTGGCCGCCGAGCGGCCGATGATCTACACCGGCGGCGGGGTCATCCTGTCGAACGCCGCGCCCGAGCTGAACAAGCTCGTGTCGCAACTGGGCGCGCCCTGCACCAGCACCCTGATGGGCCTGGGCGGCTTCCCGGCCAGCAGCGGCCAGTTCGTGGGCATGCCCGGCATGCACGGCACCTACGAGGCCAACATGGCGATGCAGCACTGCGACGTGCTGCTGGCCATCGGCGCCCGCTTCGACGACCGCGTGATCGGCAATCCCAAGCACTTCGCCCAGAACGCCCGCAAGATCATCCATATCGATATCGACCCGTCGTCGATCTCCAAGCGCGTGCGCGTGGACGTCCCGATCGTCGGCAACGTCAAGGATGTGCTGGCCGACCTGAGCGCGCAGTACGAGGCCGCCTCGGCTGAGCACAAGCCGGCTTCCATCGCCAAGTGGTGGGAGCAGGTCGAGACCTGGCGCGGCAAGGAATGCCTGAAGTTCGCGAATTCGGACGAAGTCATCAAGCCGCAGTTCGTGGTGGAAAAGCTCTGGGAAGTGACCGGCGGCGACGCCTTCGTCACCTCCGACGTGGGCCAGCACCAGATGTGGGCCGCGCAGTACTACAAGTTCGACAAGCCGCGCCGCTGGATCAACTCCGGCGGCCTGGGCACCATGGGCGTGGGCCTGCCGTACGCCATGGGCGTGCAGATGGCCAATCCGGGTCATGACATCGCCGTGATCACCGGCGAGGCCTCGATCCAGATGAACATCCAGGAACTGTCGACCTGCGCCCAGTACCGCCTGACGCCCAAGATCGTCTGCCTGAACAACCGCTTCCTGGGCATGGTCCGGCAGTGGCAGCAGATCGATTACGGCTCGCGCTATTCCGAGTCGTACATGGATTCGCTGCCCGACTTCGTCAAGGTGGCCGAGGCCTACGGCCACGTGGGCCTGCGCATCGAGCGCCCGGCCGACGTCGAGCCGGCGCTGCGCGAAGCGTTCAAGAAACACAAGGAGCGCCTGGTCTTCCTGGACTTCATCACCGACCGCACCGAAAACGTGTGGCCGATGGTCAAGGCCGGCCGCGGGCTGACCGAAATGCTGCTCGGCTCTGAAGACCTGTAAGGAGGCCACCATGAAGCACGTGATTTCCGTCCTCCTCGAGAACGAGCCCGGCGCGCTGTCGCGCGTGGTCGGCCTGTTCTCGGCGCGGGGCTACAACATCGAGACCCTGACCGTGGCGCCCACCGAGGACGCCACACTGTCTCGCATGACCATCGTCACGACCGGCTCGGACGAGGTCATCGAGCAGATCACCAAGCACCTGAACCGCCTGGTGGACGTGGTCAAGGTCGTGGACCTGACCGAAGGCGCGCACATCGAGCGCGAGCTGATGCTCGTCAAGGTGCGCGCGGTCGGCAAGGAACGCGAGGAAATGAAGCGCATGGCGGATATCTTCCGCGGGCGCATCATCGATGTGACCGACAAGTCCTACACCATCGAATTGACCGGGGTGCAGGAAAAAGTACAGGCCTTCCTGGAAGCCCTGGACCGCAGTGCCATCCTGGAAACCGTGCGCACCGGCGTGTCCGGCATCGGCCGCGGTGAACGGATTCTGAAGATTTGACCGGCCTTCCAGGCCAAGCCGCACCCTACATACGAACCAACGAATATCCAAGATATCTGGAGCACCCCATGAAAGTTTTCTACGACAAAGACTGCGATCTCTCCCTCATCAAAGGCAAGACCGTTGCCATCATCGGCTACGGCTCGCAAGGCCACGCTCACGCCCAGAACCTGAATGACTCGGGCGTGAAGGTCATCGTCGGCCTGCGCAAGGGCGGCGCTTCGTGGGACAAGGCCGCCAACGCCGGCCTGCAGGTCAAGGAAGTGGCGGAAGCCGTCAAGTCGGCCGACATCGTCATGATGCTGCTGCCCGACGAGAACATCGCCTCGGTCTACAACAAGGAAGTGCACGCCAACATCAAGGCGGGCGCCGCCCTGGCCTTCGCCCACGGCTTCAACGTCCACTACGGCCAGGTCGTGCCGCGTGAAGACATCGACGTCATCATGATCGCCCCGAAGGCCCCCGGCCACACGGTGCGCAACACCTACAAGCAGGGTGGCGGCGTGCCCCACCTGGTGGCCGTGTACCAGGACAAGTCGGGCGCCGCGCGCGACGTGGCCCTGTCGTACGCCAGCGCCAACGGCGGCGGCCGTGCCGGCATCATCGAAACCAACTTCCGTGAAGAAACCGAGACCGACCTGTTCGGCGAACAGGCCGTGCTGTGCGGCGGCACCGTCGAACTGATCAAGGCCGGTTTCGACACGTTGGTGGAAGCCGGCTACGCGCCCGAAATGGCGTACTTCGAGTGCCTGCACGAACTGAAGCTGATCGTCGACCTGATCTACGAAGGCGGCATCGCCAACATGAACTACTCGATCTCGAACAACGCCGAATTCGGCGAGTACGAGACCGGCCCGAAGATCGTCACCGACGAAACCCGCAAGGCCATGCGCCAGTGCCTGACGGACATCCAGACCGGCGAATACGCCAAGAAGTTCATCCTGGAAAACGCCGCCGGCGCCCCGACGCTGACCTCGCGCCGCCGCATCAACGCGGAATCGCAGATCGAAGTGGTGGGCGGTAAGCTGCGCGCCATGATGCCCTGGATCGCCGCCAACAAGCTGGTGGACAAGTCCAAGAACTGATTCCGGGTTTCGATTCCGGTTTCCGCGCGGGGTTTGCGCCCCGCGCGCGCCGGCCGAAAGCGGCATGCCTGGCGAGGGCATGCCGTTTTTATTTGCGCAGAAAGTGCGCGAAGGCGGGCGCGCCGCGGGAAGCGCGGGCGGGCTTTGCGCGCCGGCGGGGCCGGATCGCGGCGGGCACGGCCCTTGCCGCGGCCCGTTGCGAGGCCAGATGAGTTAACCTTTCAATGTCTGTCGTAAGTAATTGAGACCATGCCCAATTTTTCCATGCGCGATTCCGAGAACCGCCACCGAAGCATCTACCTGCTGCCCAACGCATTCACCACCGCGGCGTTGTTCGCGGGGTTCTATGCCGTGGTGCAGGCCATGAACAACCGCTTCGAGGTCGCCGCCATCGCCATTTTCGTGGCCATGGTGCTGGACGGCATGGACGGCCGGGTGGCCCGCCTGACCAACACCCAATCGGCCTTCGGCGAGCAATACGACTCGCTGTCCGACATGACCTCGTTCGGCGTGGCGCCCGCGCTGGTGATGTACGAATGGATCCTGAACGACCTGGGCCGCTGGGGCTGGCTGGCGGCGTTCGTCTACGTGGCCGGGGCCGCGCTGCGCCTGGCGCGCTTCAATACCAATATCGCGGTGGTCGACAAGCGCTATTTCCAGGGCCTGCCGAGCCCGGCGGCGGCGGCATTGGTGGCCGGTTTCGTCTGGCTGGCGGTGGACAACAAGCTGCCGATCCACGACAGCGTGATGGCCTGGGTCGCGTTCACGCTGACCATGTACGCCGGCATCACCATGGTGTCCAACGCGCCGTTCTTCAGCGGCAAGAGTTTCGCCCTGGGCCGCAGCGTGCCGTTCTGGGGCATCCTGCTGGTGGTGGCGGTGTTCGTGTTCGTGTCCAGCGATCCCCCGGTGGTGCTGTTCGGCCTGTTCGTGCTGTACGGCTTTTCGGGCTGGGTCATCTGGGCCTGGCGCTGGAACCGTGCCCGCCGGCTGCAGCAGGAGCGCCGCGGCCAGTCGTCCTGAGCGCGTCGCCCGCCAAACGAAAAACCCGCCTGGATGCAGGCGGGTTTTTTCATGGTGGCATCAGCGCCACATGAAGCGGTCATCGTCGTACATCGGGTCCGGGCCGGGATGGAAGTGCGTCACCCCGTTGCCGTCGCGGCCCATGTAGACGTACATCAGCGAATTCCAGACGCTGTTTTCCTTGTAGCGGTACGACCAGATCACCTCGCGTTTTTCGCCCAGGCCGGCCTGGTCGATGCGGGCCGGCGGGCCGAACTCGCAGCGCACGCGCTCGGGGCTCCATTGGCCTTGTTCCAGCACCTTGAAGTGGGCGTCGGTCAGCAGCGGCATGACGTGGTCGACGCGGCCGTCGGCGCCGACGTTGGCGCCCCAGGCATACTGGCCCATGGGTTGCTGCGTCCAGATCACGCGGCGGCCGCCGTTGGCCTGCGGGCATTCGAAGTTGGGGCGGCCGAACTGGGCCTGGACGTCGGCCAGGGGCGTGCCGGGGGCGACCTGGGCCAGGTTGGCGCAGGCGCCCAGGCTGGCGAGGGCCGCAGCGGCCAGGGTGGTGCGGGCAAGTTTGTAATAATTCGACATATTGTTGCTCCTGTGGCCTCCCGTCGAGTCGGCGGCGCGACTCACGGCGGCGGGGCGGTGGCGTCACTGGGGTAATTCTAGCGAATCGGCTATAATCAGCAGGCTTTATCAAGTGTATTGATTTTGCAAGATGCTTTGCGCCGGCAACGGGGCTGGCTGGAGCGGGAGCAAATAAGGCGCCAAACCTTGTTCTCCGGCATTTCCAGGGTGGTCCCGAAGCAGCAGTGAGAACGCAACAACGCTTATCGCCGGCCGCGATTTTTTTCCAAACCACGTCAGGGCGCCTCGGCCCTGTCGCATGTCCGAAGAGGTCATCAATGTCTGTAGCTGACATCAAGAAATCCGATATCGTTGCGCAGTTCCAACGCGCTCAAGGCGATACCGGCTCCCCCGAAGTCCAGGTGGCTCTGCTCACCGCCCGTATCAACGAACTGACCGGTCACTTCAAAGAACACATGAAGGACCATCACTCGCGCCGCGGTCTGCTGCGTATGGTCAGCCGTCGCCGCAAGCTGCTCGACTATCTCAAGGGCCGCAATCCCGATTCGTACCGCGCACTGATCGAAAAACTCGGTCTGCGCAAGTGATCGACGGGGCTGGCTCCCCATGACGCAACCGTGGTCGGTGCGACGCATGTCGCGACGGCCACGGTTTTTCATTTGTAAGGAATAATCGTCATGTTCAATAAAGTGACTAAATCGTTCCAGTACGGCCAGCACACGGTCGTCCTGGAAACCGGCGAAATTGCTCGCCAGGCCTCCGGCGCCGTGGTGGTGTCGATCGAGGACACCGTCGTCCTGGCCACTGTCGTGGCCTCCAAGAAGGCCAAGCCGGGCCAGACGTTCTTCCCGCTGACCGTCGACTACATCGAAAAGACCTACGCCGCCGGCCGCATCCCCGGTGGTTTCTTCAAGCGCGAAGGCAAGCCGTCCGAAAAGGAAACGCTGACCTCGCGCCTGATCGACCGTCCCCTGCGTCCTCTGTTCCCCGAAGACTTCTACAACGAAGTCCAGGTGGTCATCCACACGCTGTCGGTCAATCCTGAAATCGACCCCGACATCCCCGCGATGATCGGCGCCTCGGCCGCGCTGGCCATCTCCGGCATCCCCTTCAACGGCCCGATCGGCGCCGCCCGCGTGGGCTACATCGATGGCCAGTACGCCATCAACCCGACCGCGTCGCAACTGAAGTCCTCGAAGCTGGACCTGGTGGTCGCCGGCACCGAAAACGCCGTGCTGATGGTGGAATCGGAAGCCGACCAGTTGTCCGAGGAAATCATGCTGGGCGGCGTGGTCTACGGCCACGAGCAGATGCAGGCCGTCATCAACGCCAT
This sequence comes from Achromobacter dolens, assembly GCF_902859745.1. GTDB lineage: Bacteria > Pseudomonadota > Gammaproteobacteria > Burkholderiales > Burkholderiaceae_B > Achromobacter > Achromobacter dolens. The sequence continues at coordinate 390,901 of NZ_CADIJW010000001.1, forward strand.
CCACGAACTGGTCAAGGACGCTGGCAAGCCCGATTGGGACTGGCAGCCGCCCGCCAAGGACGAGGCCCTGATCGCCGCCGTCACGTCGGCCGCCCAGGAAGGCCTGAACGCCGCCTACCAGATCCGTGAAAAGCAGGCCCGCACCACCAAGCTGCGTGAAGTCTACGCCGACGTGTCGGCCAAGCTGAACGCCGCCGCCGCCGAAAAGGGCGAGCCGGCGCCGGACGCCGTCACCGTCGACAACATCCTGTTCTCGCTGGAATCGGCCATCGTCCGTGGCCAGATCCTGAACGGCGAACCGCGTATCGACGGTCGCGACACCCGCACCGTGCGTCCCATCAGCGTGCGCCTGGGCGTGCTGCCGCGCGCGCACGGCAGCGCCCTGTTCACCCGTGGTGAAACCCAGGCGCTGGTCGTGGCCACGCTGGGCACCAAGCAGGACGAGCAGATCATCGACGCGCTCATGGGCGAGTACCGCGATCGCTTCATGCTGCACTACAACATGCCTCCGTTCGCCACCGGCGAAACCGGTCGCATCGGCGTGCCCAAGCGCCGCGAAATCGGCCACGGCCGCCTGGCCAAGCGCGCGCTGATCCCGCTGCTGCCGGCCCCGGAAGACTTCCAGTACACCATCCGCATCGTGTCGGAAATCACCGAGTCCAACGGCTCGTCGTCGATGGCTTCGGTCTGCGGCGGCTCGCTGGCCATGATGGACGCCGGCGTGCCGGTCAAGGATCACGTGGCCGGCGTGGCCATGGGCCTGATCCTGGACGGCGGCAAGTTCGCCGTGCTGACCGACATCCTGGGTGACGAAGATCACCTGGGCGACATGGACTTCAAGGTCGCGGGCACCGAAAACGGCGTCACCGCGCTGCAGATGGACATCAAGATCCAGGGCATCACCAAGGAAATCATGCAAGTGGCGCTGGCGCAAGCCCGCGAAGGCCGCCTGCACATCCTGGGCAAGATGAAGGAAGCGCTGGACGGTTCGCGTGGCGAGCTGTCGGCTTTCGCCCCGCGCATGCTGACCATCAAGATCAACCCCGAGAAGATCCGCGACGTGATCGGCAAGGGCGGCGCCACCATCCGCGCGCTGACCGAGGAAACCGGCACCCAGATCGACATCTCCGACGACGGCACGATCGTGATCGCCAGCGTCGACGAAGCGCAGGCCAAGGAAGCCCAGCGCCGCATCGTCGAGCTGACCGCCGACGTCGAAGTGGGCCAGATCTACGACGGCTCGGTGCTGCGCCTGCTGGACTTCGGCGCCATCGTGCAAGTGCTGCCGGGCCGCGACGGCCTGCTGCACATCTCGGAAATCGCCAACTACCGCATCGCCAACATCAACGATGTGCTGAAGGTCGGCCAGCAAGTCCGCGTCAAGGTCATCGAGGCCGACGACAAGGGCCGCCTGCGCCTGTCCATCAAGGCCATCGGTGGCATCGAGCAGCAGCAACCCGCCGCTGAAGCCGCCCCGCAAGCGGAACCGCAAGCCGAATAAGGCCTGCCTTTCCTGCTGGAGCAAACGGCGCCGCGAGGCGCCGTTTTTTTTGCCCAGGCGCGGCGCTGATTCATCTCCTTTCGTCTTTGAATCCCCGGTATCTCCCATCTTCGCACGGCTTACGGTAAAGTCTTGCGCGTGACACGAGCGCCGGCGCGGCGCAAGCCGGCAAGGCGCCAACAGGGGGATTCGGATGGATCGAGCATGACGCGAGGGCGAGGATTCGCCGCGGCGGCGGCCGTGCTGGCGGGGATGCTGCTGGCGGGATGCATGTCCGCTCCGGGACCGGGCCAGGGCTCGCCCAAGGGCGAGGGCATGTCGGCCGACCAACTGGTGCAGACCGATTTCAACCGTACCGTCACCCTGGAAGTGCGCGACAACCTCGCCAGCCTCTACAGCCTGCTGGACAAGCTCTACCGGCGCAATCCGCGTGAATGGCGCAAGACCGGCGCGCCGGATCACGCCACCGCGGTCTCGCGGGTCAAGCATGCGATCGAGGTGCGCATCCCGCCCGCCGACCTGGCCGGCCTGCACGACATCCAGATCCTGGCGGTGTCGCTCGATCCCAACTACAGCGGCGACCGGGTCGGGGCCTTCATCTACGGCCTGGCCGACACCATCATCGCCGCCCACAATGGCAAGACCCGCCTGTACGCCACCGACGCGCTGGACGGGCAGCGGGTCTACAATGCCGCACGGAACGTCGAGGCGGCGGCCTGGCTGCTGGCGTCGCGCCGCAACAACCAGGGCGAACCGCTGCTGCTGGCCAACGAGATGTCGCCGCAGGCCACCAACCTCAGTTTCGAGCGCGAGTTCGGCGCCATCATCGGCCGGCTCGACCTGATCGCCAACCTGCTTGGCGAGAACTCGCGGCGCATCGGCATCAACTATGCGCAAGGGCTATTGCTGTTCAATTTCCTGCCGGTGCGCTAACAGGATTTTTCCACCGTGATCGATATCGCTTCCATCCAGACCGCCCGCGAGAACCTGCGCGGCCAGGTGCTCAAGACCCCGTTCACCCTGTCGCGCACGCTGTCCGACATCTTCGGCGCCGAGATCTGGCTGAAATTCGAGAACCTGCAGTTCACCGCCAGCTTCAAGGAGCGCGGCGCGCTCAACCGCATGCTGACGTTGTCGGACGAGGAACGCCGCGCGGGCGTGATCGCCGTGTCGGCCGGCAACCACGCGCAGGGCGTGGCCTACCATGCGCAGCGCATGGGCGTGCCCGCCGTGATCGTGATGCCGCGCTTCACGCCCACGGTGAAGGTCGCCAACACGCGCCGCTTCGGCGCCGAGGTGGTGCTGGCCGGCGATACCTTCGACGACGCCAAGGCGCATGGCTACGAGCTGGCCAAGCAGCGCGGGCTGATCATGATCCATCCCTACGACGACGAGGCCGTGATCTCGGGCCAGGGCACCGTGGCGCTGGAGATGCTGGAAGACCAGCCGCAACTGGACACGCTGGTGATCGCCATCGGCGGCGGCGGGCTGATTTCAGGCATTGCCACCGCGGCCAAGGCGCTCAAGCCGGGCATCGAGATCATCGGGGTGCAGACCGAACGGTTTCCCGCCATGTACGCCGCGGTCAAGGGGGTGTCGATGCCGGATGGCCAATACACCATCGCCGAAGGCATCGCGGTGAAATCGCCGGGCGGGCTGACGCAGCCCATCGTCAGCCGGCTGGTCGATCATATCGAACTGGTCAGCGAGGCCGACATCGAGCACGCCATTGTGGTGCTGCTGGAAATCGAGAAGACCGTGGTCGAGGGCGCGGGCGCGGCCGGCCTGGCGGCGCTGCTGCGCGCGCAGGAGGCGGGCAGCGAGCGCTTCAAGGGCAAGCGCATCGGCCTGGTGCTGACCGGCGGCAACATCGACCCCCTGATGCTGGGCGAGCTGATCGAGCGCGGCATGGTGCGCGCCGGCCGCCTGGCCCGCATCCGCGTCGACCTGCGCGACCTGCCGGGCGCGCTGGCGCACGCCACCAAGCTGATCGCCGACGCCCAGGCCAATATCACCGAGGTGCATCACCAGCGCGCGTTCACCTCATTGCCGGTGCGCAACGTGGAAGTGGATTTCGTGCTGCAGACGCGCGGCCCGGAGCATATCCAGGAAGTGATCGACATCCTGAACGCGGCCGGTTTCGCGGCCAGCAACCACGATCATTGAGTCAGGCGCGGCCCAGTTCCGGGTCGCGGCCCACCTGGTTCTTCAGCCGGTACAGCCGCTCGCGATGCAAGGTCGCGGCCAGCGGTTCGGGCTCGTGCCCCAGCGCCACGTAGTCCGCCGGAATCTGCGCGATGGCCTCGCGCATGCGGTCGGCGCCGTCCTGCCACCATTGCGCCAGCATGCGGTCCGGGTTGTACACGTCCAGGCCCTGCCGGCGCAGCTCCGAGCGGTTGAAGTCCTTCAGGTTCCAGGTCAGCACCTGCACCACCGGCGTCTGCGCCAGGCCGCAGCGGGCGCGGCGCGCCAGGCCGGCGGCGATGACGTGAAAGTCCTTGGGGTCGCTGTAGCGCAGCGCGGCTTCGTAGACCTCGGTGTCGTGCTCGATGGCCTGCGGGAAGCGGGCGTTCATCTCGATCCAGAACTCGGCCATCACCTCGGGCGGGATGTCCCAGATGCGGCAGGCGTTGCGGCGCCATTCCTCGCCGATGCGCTCGGTCCAGACGGGCTGGAACACGCCGGCCTCGGCCAGGCGCAGCAGCAGGCGGCGCAGGATGCCGGACATGAGGACGCAGGCGTCCAGGACGATGAAGGGCGGGGTGGCGGTCGGAGTGGTCAAGGCTGGCAGTGTGTTCGCAGCGGCCGGGACGCGGCCGCGACCGTGCAGTGTAAGCGCATCCGCCGGAACCCCAGGCTTCAAGGCTGCATCGCGACCTCCAGCGCGCGTTCCAGCGATGCCCGGATCATCTCGCCATGGCCGAACTGCGGGAAGGCTTCGTAGCTGGCGTCGGCGCCCGCGGACCTCAGGCCCTGGGCCATTTCGCGCACGGCGGCGCGCGGATCCTCGCCCGCGGCGGGCACCGCACCGCCGGGCAGGGGACGGTTGGGATCGCGCGGCTTGGTGCCGACCAGGATGGCCACCCGCTTGCCAGCAGCCCTGCGGGCGTCGAACCGCCGCCATTCCCCGACCAACGCGCCGTCGTGCCACCAGGCCGAGGGGTCGCCGACGATGTAGCGGGCGAAGGCCTGCGGTTGCGTAAACAGCACGTGCAGCGTGAAGAGCCCGCCGTACGAATGGCCCCACAGGTATTCGCGTTGCGGGTCGATGGCGGCGCGTTCGCGCACCAGCGGTTTCACTTTGGCGCGGATGAACTCCAGGAAAATGTCGGCGCCGCCGCCGACGCGGCCGCGCACCACGGGGTCGGGCACGGGCTTGCCATTCACGAATACCGGCGGCGTGTAGTCATAGGCTCGCGACACGACGTCGTTGCGGGTATCGACGTCGTAGCCCAGCGCCACCAGCACCGGCGTGCGGCCCCGTCCCAGCGTGTCCAGGTCGGCTGGTGTCAGCGTGGCCAGGGCGGCGTTGCCGTCCAGCATGTAGAGCACCGGGCTGCCCCCGCTGTCGGGCGCCTTTCTGGGGATGGCGATCTGGATGCGGTAGTGGCGCTTGCCGTCGTCCGAATCCAGATTGTGCGTTTCGTACCGGTACACCGCCGAGGGATGGTCGGCCACGGTTTCTCCCAGCAACTGCATGCCGGGGCGCGGCGGGGCGTCGGGCGTCGCCGCAGGCGCTTGCGCTTGCGCCGCCGTGACCAGGATGCACGCCAGCACGGCGGCGGAAATCGGACGCGGGATCTTGTTTTTCATGGAAGGCCTACCAGGTGTAGTTCAGGTTCGCCGAGATATTGCGCCGCGCACCGTAGTAGCAACTGGCGCTGCCCGAGCAGCTTGCCAGATATTCCTTGTCGGTCAGGTTGCTGGCGTTGAGGGAGAATTTCAGGCCTTTCAGGCTGGGAGAGAGCGCGCCCAGATCGTAGCGGATGGCGGCGTCGATCAGATTCACCGACGGGCTGCGGTACGCGTTGGCGGTGTCGCCGTAGCTGCTGCCGATATGGCGCAGGCCCGCGCCCAGGCTCAGGCCCGGGGCGATCTCCTGCGGCAGGCGATAGTCCGCCCACAGGTTGTAGCTGTGGCGCGGCACGCGCGGCAGTTCGTTGCCCTGCTCCGTGCCATTGCTCTTGGCGACTTCGCTGCGCATCAGCGTCGCCGAGGCGATGACCGTGATGTGGTCGGTCAGCGCGAAGTTTCCTTCCAGCTCCAGGCCGCGGACGCGGCCTTCGCCGGTCTGGACCTGGCACTGGCTGCCGTTGCACAAATGCGTGGGATCCGGGTCTGGCGTGGTGATGTTCTGCTGCTTGATCTCATACGCGGAGAAAGTGATCATGCTGCGCGAACCTGGCGGTTGGTACTTGATGCCGATCTCGGCCTGTTTGCCCTCGGTCGGTTTGAAGGGCCGATCCTCGTAGCCGACCCCGTTTACCGGTTCGAACGAGGTGGCATAGCTGGCGTAGGGCGCCAGGCCGTTATCGAACAGGTAGACCGCGCCGGCGCGCCATGTGGTGGCTTCGTCTTCGTAATGCGTCTTGGCGCCGGTGGCGCGCACCAGCGAGTTGTCCCGCGACCAGTCGTGGCGCACGCCCAGCGTGGCGGCCCACTGGCCCCAGCGGATCTGGTCCTGCGCGTAGATGCCGGTCTGCTCGCTGTCGCTGCGCCGGGTGGGCGTCATGGCGCCCATGACGACGGGGCTGCCGTAGACCGGGTCGAAGACGTCGAGCGATGAAGCCTTGCCTGACGCCTGCGCCACGCGGATGGTCTGGGTGCGATAGTCCAGGCCCGTGAGCAGGGTGTGTTCGGTGCGGCCCAGGCCAAAATCGAATTGGGCGTTGTTGTCGACCGTGAAGCCTTCCGAGCGAATCCGGTTGCTGGACGCCGTGCGCCGCAGTGTGCGGCCGTCGGCCTGCAGGTCGCCCTGGCGCGAGACGCCTGCGTTGTCGGTATCGACTCGCATGTAGCGAAGTTTCTGGCCAAGCTTCACCTGGTCGGTCAGGGCATGGCTGAATTCATAGCCGATGGCGTATTGGGTGCGATCGTAGCGGTTGAAGCCGGGTTCGCCCAGGAAGCGGCCAGAACCGAAGCGGCCATGGTCCGTCGCATAATAGGTGCCGTGGGAAGGCAGGAACTGGTAGGTGCTGCCGCCGCGGTCCTGCTGATAGTTGGCCAGCAGGGTCACCGAGGTGCGGGCTGACGGCCGCCAAGTCAGGCTGGGCGCCAGCATCACGCGGTTCAGCTTGACGTAGTCGACCTGGGTGTCGGAGTGGTAGGCGGTGCCCACCACGCGGTACAGCCATTCGCCGGATTCGTCCATCGGCCCGCTGACGTCGGCGTTCAGGCGCGCCAGACCGTAGTTGTCGGTGCCGACCCCGATCTCGCCGCGCGCGTAATCGGTGGGCCGCTTGCTCACCGCGTTGACGAGCCCCCCGGGCGCGATCTGGCCGTACAGCACCGACGAGGGGCCGCGCAGTATTTCGACCCGCTCCAGGCCGAAGCCGTCGAACTGGGTGGCCGAGGCGGTGGCGCCGCTGCTGCTGCCCGGCGGACGCAGGCCGTCCAGGTAGAGGTTGTTGGCGAAGCTGCCCGTGCGGAAGCCGCGCACGGAAATCTCGTCGACGCGGCTGTCCACGCCATACGAGCCGACCGAGACGCCGGCGCTGTAGCGCAGGGCGTCGGCGGTGTTCTTCGCTCCTATCATGTCCATCAGCTCGCGGTTGACCACGGACACGGATTGCGCGGTCTCGATGAGCGGCGTGCCAGTCTTGGTACCCACGCTGCTGTCGAGAGCCAGCGGGCCGATGTCGCCCATGCCCTGGCCGGTCACCGTCACGCTGGGCAACAGGGCCGGGCCTGCGCCCATGGGTTCGGGCGCGCGTTCGATGCGGTATCCCTCGCCATTGGCGTTGGGCACCGCGCGCAGATTGCTGCCTCGCAGCAACTGCCGCAGCGCGTCCGCCACCGATCCCTGCAGGTGCATGGCAGGCGCCTGTTTGCCTGCCGTGAGCGGCGGGGCGCTGATGATGGTGATGCGAGCGGCTTGGCCCAGCCGCAGGAGCGCGTCCTGCAAGGACAACGCCGGCAGCGTGATGTCCACGGTGGCGTTTTCCGCTGCCCGCGCGGGCAGCGTCGTGGCGAGCGCGACGGCGCACAGAAGCAGGCAAAGCGTGGCTGGCTTGAAGCGGCGGATTCGGCCGCCCTCGGGAGGGAATCGTTGGGACATCGGTATGGGTTCTTCGGTTGGGACCCGCGCAGCGGGTTTCAACTTGTCCTAACGAGCGGGTGCCGGGAATCTGCCGAAACTTACATTTTGTTTCTCATCATGCCGGTTCCACGCGAACCCAGTAGCGCGTGCGGTATCGCACCCGCAGGCCTAGAGTGATGGCCAGCGCCTCCAGGACCTGGTCCGTGTCCTTGAGGCGAAAACTGCCGTTCACGCGCAGGGCAGCCACGCGCTCGTCGCACTGGATCAGGCCCGGCCGATAGCGCGCCAGTTCTTCGGCAAACGCCTCCAGCGGCATATCGTCAGCGATCAACATGCCGTGCACCCAGGCGAACTCGCGCCCGGCCCAGCCTGTTTCGTCCTCGATGCGGTGCGCCGAGAAGCGGCGCACGTCGCCGGCGCGCAGGGTCAGGCCGAGATCGCCTCGGGTGGTGAGAACGGCCTGCCCCGCATCGAGCGCCACGCGGGTCAACGGGCCTTGCGTGCGCACCACCAGGTGAGCGCGGGTCGGGACGATACAGCCACCGCGCGTCAACACGCGCGGCGCCGAGTCCGCGGCGCGGGTGTCCAGCATGATCTCGCCGTCGTGCAGTTCGATGTCCAGGCGGCCTCCGTCCTGCCTCAGGTCCAGCGCAGTGCCGGTGTTCATCATCAGCGCCACAGCGTCGTTCAGCGTCAGGCTGCGCTGTTCGCCGGTGGCGCTGCGGTAGGCCGCGAGCCACCCCGCCTCCCGGGCCTGGCGGTAGAGCAGCGGGCCGCCCACTGCAATGCCCGCGCCGGCCGCCAGCAACTTGAGCGTGCGCCGGCGCGTGTGGCGAAAGTCGATGGCCCCGAGCGCGGCGGCAGCGGCATCGCCGCTTGCGGGCACGGCGTCCTGCAATAGCTCGAAGCGCCGCCAGACTTTGGCGTGCCCGGGCGAAGCTTCGTACCAGCGCTGCCAGGCCTGCCGCGTGGCGGCGCTGCCGTCCTGTTCCAGGCGCACCAGCCAGCCGGCCGCCTGCGCGACTACGTCGGGTTGGCGTCTAGACATCGAGCGCGTGATAAAGGCGTTGCCAACCCTGGACCATGTCTTTCTGCACCATGTTGACCGTGATTTGCAGGCGGTCCGCGATCGCTTCGTAGGGCAGGCCCTGTAGGCGCGCCAGCAGGAACACCTCGCGCATGCGCCGCGGCATGCGGTCCAGCGCCGCGCACACGGCCAGCAATTGCTGCGACACCTGGGCCAGCATTTCGGGCGACGGCGAGAGTGGTTCGGGCTGTTGCGCCAACGCGGCCAGGTAAGCGGCCTCCAGCTCACGGCGCCGGTGGCGGTCGATCAGCAGGCGGCGGGCGATGGCGGCCAGGTAGCCGCGGTTCCAGCCGCGTGATTCCAGGTAGGTCTGGCGCAGCAGGCGTTCAAAGGTGTCCTGCACCAGGTCCCAGGCGTCGGCCGGGTGTCCCGTCTGGCGCCGCATGAAGGCGAACAGCCAGGCGCGGTGCTCGCGGTACATCGACGCGACCGCGTTGCGGTCGGCCGCCTCGGGAGTTGAGGGCGCTTCCACGTTGAAGAAGAACTTATGCAAATAAGAATCAGACGCAATTCTAACTGTTGCATGCATGCCTGGGAAGCGGGCCGGGGGCGGACGTTCGCGGGGAAGAGGAATGCGGTTGCGGCAAAGGGCGCGCAAAGGCGGGCCGGTGGTGGTTCAGGGGTGGTGCCCGAGACCGGAATCGAACCGGTACGGCCTCGCGGCCGAGGGATTTTCGTACCACTTCGGCTTTCGCCGCCGGCGCGCGGAGCGCCGTTCGTGGTCTGGAGCACGCCTTCACCATAGCCTTGCGGCCTTAGGTGCCCGCCGTCTGCTCTCTACACCTTCCCGGTTCTTTCGATCCGGGCTTGGCTCGGCGTTGGCTCGGAACAAGTCCAGGGCATTCGCCGAGTTTGACGGGCTACACCTCTGGAGTTTCCTCCGGAGGGCTCAAATGGATTCAAGTCCCTTGTGTCTACCAATTTCACCACTCGGGCATTGAGGTTCCGACAGGAAACCGCAATGGGATACCTGGGTGTGCGGCGCGAGCGCGCAGCGGTATCCGGCGGGCGTGACTATACCACTCGCGGGCAGGCGGCCCGTCATGCAAGGCCGCCCCTGTGGAAAACTCAGCCGATGAAGCGCACCGTCTGGCGGGCGCGTTCGTCCACCTCCAGGGTGAAAACGTCGGGCCGAGCGTAGTGGCCAACCACGTCGAAGTCATAGCGCGCGCGCACCAGTTCGTCGACATCGATGGTTGCCGTCAGCAGGCCGGTCTGGCCGTGCAGCGGGCCGGCCAGTACGTCGCCCAGCGGTCCGACGATGAGCGAGCCGCCGTTGATGAGGGGACGCTGAGGATCCCAGCCGGGCACGTCCAGGCCCAGCTCGGCGGGCGAGGGTTGCACCTGGCAGGCGCTGATGACGAAGCAGCGGCCCTCGTGGGCGATGTGGCGCATCGAGCATTGCCAGATGTCGCGTTCGTCGACGGTGGGCGCGCACCAGATCTGTACGCCCTTGGCGTACATGGCGGTGCGCAGCAGCGGCATGTGGTTTTCCCAGCAGATGGCGCCGCCGACGCGGCCCGCGGCCGTCTCCAGCACGGGCAAGGTCGAGCCGTCGCCCTGGCCCCAGATCAGGCGTTCGGTGCCGGTGGGCATCAGCTTGCGGTGCTTGGCGGCCAGGCCGGTGGCCGGATCGAAGTACAGCGCGGTGCAGTACAGCGTGCTGCCGGCGCGTTCGATCACGCCGATCACCAGGCTGGCCCCGGTGCGTTGCGACAGCGCGGCCAGCGCGTCGGTCTCGGGACCGGGCACGTCGATGGCGTTCTGGTAGTAGCGGGCGTAGGCGTCGCGCCCTTCGGGCAGGCGGTAGCCCAGGCGGGTGCCGAAGATCTCGCCCTTGGGGTAGCCGCCCAGCAGGGCTTCGGGCATGACCACCAGCGCGGCGCCAGAGGCGCTGATCTCGGCCTCGAAGGCCAGGATCCGTTCCAGGGTGGCGTCCTTGCCTTCAGGCGAGGCGCCGATCTGCAGCGCGGCGACGGTGGTGGCGGTCATGGGGGTTCCTTTTTCACAGAGGAGTCGATGCGTCCTAGTGTCGGGGGCGGCCTAAAATCAATCAATCCTGCCTGGCGATAAATGATATGAACCAGATCGATATCGAGTCGACCGACCTGAACCTGCTCAAGGTGTTCGAGGCGATCTACGACGAGGGCGGCGCGGGCCGCGCCGCGCTGCGCCTGGGGGTGACCCAGTCGGCGGTCAGCGCGGCGCTGGCGCGGCTGCGCGCGCTGTACGCCGACCCGCTGTTCGTGCGCACCGGGCGTGGCCTGTCGCCCAGCCTGCGGGCGCGCGAGCTGCGGCCGATCATCGGCGAGGCGTTGGACAAGTGCCGGCAGAGCCTGTCGCTGGCGCGGCCTGGACCGGCCGGGTTCGCCGGGCGTTCGGTCACGCTGGGGCTGTCGGACGACTTCGAGATCGCGCTGGGGCGCGAGGCCATCGCGGCGCTGGCCGAGGCTGCGCCGGGACTGCGTCTGATCTTTCGCCAGACCCACAGCCGCCTGGCCGCCGACATGCTGATGGCGCGCGACGTCGACCTGGTGATCGCGTCCGGCGGACTGATCGCGCCCGCATTGCAGCGCGTGACCGTTGGGCAGGGCGACTATGCCTGCCTGGTCGATCCGGCCAGCCTGGCGCCGGGCCAGGATGCGTTGTCCGTGGACGATTTCACCCGGCGTGCGCACGTGCTGGTGTCGTCGGGCGGATTCATCGGCGTGGTTGACGAGGTGCTGCACGCGCAGGGATTGAGGCGGCGGGTGCTGGCGGCGACCACGCACTTTGCGGCGCTGGCGTTTCTGCTGCGTGGCGGCGACGCGCTGGCGACCCTGCCGACCCACGCGGCGCGCGGCCTGGCGGCGGTCACGGGGCTGCGGCTGCTGCCGTGCCCGGTCGCCATGCCGGGCTACGCCATCGAGATGGGCTGGCGCGCCGATGCCTTGCGCGATGAGGCCGTGGCGGTGGCTCGCCTATCCCTGCTGGGCCTGCTGCAGGGCTACGGTTGGGCCGCGGCGCCTGGCGCCCGGTGATTGACCGGTGACGCGTTTATAGGCGCGGCTGAAGGCGGCTTGGGAGGTATAGCCGAGGCGCTCGGCCACGGTGTCGATCGGCAAGCGCTCGTGGGATAGCCATTGGCTGGCCAGGCGCATGCGCAATTCGGTGGCGTAGCGCAGCGGCGGCGTGCCGATGGTGGCCTGGAAGCGTTGCGCGAAGACCGATCGCGAGACATTGCATTGCGCCGCCAGTTCTTCCACGGTCCAGTCGCGGCCGGGCTGGCGATGCAGGGCCAGGATGGCGCGCGCCAGCCGCGGGTCGCGCAGGGCGGCCACCAGGCCGGCGGCATCATCGCAACCGCTTTCGATCCAGCCGCGCACGGTCATGGCGGCCACCACTTCCGCCAGGCGCGCCAGGATGCCGGCAAAGCCGATGCGTCCGGCGCAGATTTCGCGCTTCATGGCGTCCAGCAGCGCCAGCGCGCCCGGGTAGCGTTCGCTGGCGGCGTCCACCAGCATCAGGCCAGGCATCAAGGGGCCGAGGCCCCGCATGCCGCCCAGGTCGAACGCCATGCAGCCATAGAAGAGCACGGCGCTGGGCGTGTCGTGCGTGCTGGGGCAGGTGTCGACGCCGCTGACCTGCTCGCCCAGCGGCGCCGCGGCCACCTCGTCGATATCGCGCACCGGGGCGCGCGGGTCGGATAGCAAGTGATGGGCGTCTCCCTGGGGAATGAGCACGGCGTTGCCCGCGGACAGCGGATGCAGCGCGCCGTCGGCGCTGCGCAGCACGGCGTTGCCAACCGCCAGATAGTGGAAGTAGGCGTGGCCGGGGCGGGCGCGGAAGCCCAGGCCGACCGGCGCCCCGACCTGGATGCGGCGGTATTGCACGCCGCGCAGGCGCATGCCGGTCAGCAGTTCGCTGATCAGGTCGGACGAAAGCGCAAAGGCATCCGTGGCATTCATTCAGGTGTTTAGGTCAAAAATCAAAGATTATTCATCATAGATCATCCTGGATGCCATCCCTAGACTGGCCGCTGTGATGTTTTCCTGAGGATGTTCTGCGATGAGTCATGGTGTCTGTGAAGCGGTCTGCGATGGCCGCATGTCGCGCGTGGCGGATGCGCCGCCCGCCTGGATGGCGGTGTTTTCGCTGGCGATGGGGGTGTTCGGCTTGCTGACCGCGGAGTACCTGCCGGCCAGCCTGCTGACGCCGATGGCGCTCGACCTGGGCGTTTCCGAGGCGCTGGCCGGGCAGGCGGTGACGGTGACGGCGGTGGTGGCGTTGTTTGCCGGACTGCTGGTGCCGGGTCTGACGCGCGCGCTCGACCGGCGCGTGGTGCTGCTGGCCTTCAGCACCCTGATGGTGGCCTCCAATCTGTTGGTGGCAATGTCTTCCAGCCTGGCGGTGCTGCTGGCGATGCGTATTTTGCTCGGCGTTGCGCTGGGCGGTTTCTGGAGCATGGCGGCGGCGGTGGCCATGCGCCTGGTGTCGCCCGCCTTGCTGCCGCGCGCGTTGTCGATCATCTTCAGTGGCATTGCCGTGGGGACCGTGGTGGCGGTGCCGCTCGGCAGCTATCTGGGCGGCAGGTATGGCTGGCGCAGCGCCTTCGTCGCCGCGGCCGCGGTTGGCGTGGCGACGCTGGCGTTCCAGTGGCTCACGCTGCCGCGGCTGGCGCCGGGTCGGACCGCGCGGCTGCGCACGGTGCTGGAGGTATTGCTGCGTCCCGGCATCGCCGTGGGCATGTTGGGATGCGTGCTGGTGCACACCGGCCACTTCGCGCTGTTCACCTACATCCGGCCGTTCCTTGAAACCACGACAGGCGTCGGCGCCGACGGACTGGCCTTGATGCTGCTGGGTTTTGGCGTGGCGAATTTCGCCGGCACCCTGCTGGCGGGATGGTTGCTGGGCCACAGCGCCCGCGCCACGCTGGTGCTGATGCCCGCGCTGGTGGGGGCGGCGGCCCTGGCGCTGGCCTTGCTGCCGACGACCGTAACGGGACAGGCGCTGCTGGTGGCGCTATGGGGAATGGCGTTCGGCGGGGTGCCGGTGGCGTGGTCGAACTGGGTGGCCAGCGCGGTGCCCGACCAGGCCGAAAGCGCGGGCGGCATGGTGGTGGCGTCGGTGCAGTCGTCGATCGCGGCCGGCGCGGCGGCCGGTGGCGCGATGTTCAGCGCCAACGGCATCGTCGGCGTGTTCGTGGCCGCCGGCATCCTGATGCTGCTGGCGGCGCTGTTGATCGCATTGCGGGTGCGCATCCACGCGCCTGGACGCGGCCCCGGTCCGGCAGTGCATCTTTGAGACCTACGCCGCCTGAGGCCGGCGCGGGACGAGGCCGCGCCAGCCGTGCGCGCGACTGCGCCGACGGTATCATGTGCCATCCTCGTTTTGGCAACCCGCCGTACGGTCATGGTCCCTGCATCGACTCCGCTTCTCGACCGCCTGCTTGCCGACGGCGTCATTCGCCCGGATCACCACGCCGCCGCGCGCCAGCGTCTGGGCGAGGGCGGCGCCGAACCGTGGACGTCGCTCGGCGAGGCGTTGTTCTGGCTGGTGGACGAACACATCGTTTCCGACGAGGATCTGGCGGCCATCGGCGAGCTCTCCGTGACCGAAGCCGCCTTCGCCGGCAACGCCACCCGTCGCCAGGCACTGGCCGAGATGGACGCGCTGATGCAGCGCAAGCTTGAAGAATATGAACGGCAGGTGCGCCGGGTCGCGCTCAAGCGTGCTTTTCCCGGTCCGCGCCGGGCATGGCTGGGCGGCGGCGTGATCGCGGTGGCCGCGGCGGGATGGTATCTGTTCGCGCCGGCCACGCCGCCGCAGTGCGATGATGCCGATGTGCAGAAAACCCTGCGCGCCAGCCTGTTTACCTCGCGCCTCCAGCAGATGTCCCGCAATCCGCTGGCCGGGGGAGCGGCGCCGGCCGACCTGTACCTGGCGACGTTTTCGGATGTGAACGAAATCGGCTACATCAAGCCGGAACGGTCGCGCGGCTGCGCCGCGACGCTGAAGGTCGGCGAGGCCACGTCGGTCCTGGCCTACACCATCGGTCCGAACGACAAGGGCGAGATGATGATCGCCGGCGCGGATCCGCGCGTGGTGCGGGCCCGTTACGGCCAGCTCGATGCCGATGGCAAGCCGCGCGATGTGGGCCAGCCGGCGGGCGCGGCAAGGCTCGCCGCCGCCTTCGAACAGGGCGTGGCGGCGTTCGACCAGTTGGCCCGGGGCGCGGCGCGCAAGGCAGCCCAGGACCGGCAGCGCGAACGCATGGGCCTGCCGGCGGAAACCGACACGCGCGCCGTGCGCAATATCCAGCCGCTGGGCGACTGCAAGGATCTCGGCGGCGGCAGGTGGTCATGCCGCCTGCAGGTCGAGTACCGCGACCGCCTGATGTCCACCATCGGCCGCGCCGACTGGCAGGTGTTCGAAGGCGACTTCGAATTCCTGCAGGAAGGGGACGCGTGGCGCGTGGGCGAGCCGTTCACGCGCCAGTACATGGATGCGATCGTGCGCGGCCGGATGGCGGAGCTGAAGGGCGACGAGGCGGCGGCGCGGCTGGAGCAGATCCAGCGCCAGCGGCCGCAGGCCGCGCCGACGGCCGAGTCGGCGCCATCCGTGGGAGCCTTGGCGCCCGCCAGGACGGGCGGCCGCGAGCATCGCGGCGACGGCGCCGTCATCAACAAATAGGACGGGTTGTGGTTAGTCCCGCGCGCGCTCAGGCCGTGATGGCGTCCGGTTCCCGACGGCGGGCGAAGACGAACACGTGGTGGTATTTGTCGCGCATCGGATGGCGCGGCTGTTCGACGCCGGCGATCGGCGGCACGAAAGGCGTGAACAGGCCAAGCGCGTCGATATGTACCGGGAAGGGCGCGCGTTCGGGCGTGTCGTTGTAGCCCAGGACGAGCAGGCCGCCCGGCTTGAGCACCGCATGGCATTGCGCAAGCATGCGCTCGTAGTCGGCCTGTTCGTTCAGGCCGTAGCCGATCAGGCCGTTGGCGATCACCACGTCGAAATAGCCCGGCTCGTAGAGCGCCGCCATCTCGGTGGCGCTGCCTGTCAGGTGGCGGCCAGGCACGCCGTAGCGGGCCTGTTCCGGATCCATGTCGAGCGAATGGAATTCCGGCTTCAGCAGCCGCGGATAGTGCCAGGTGTATTCGCCCATGCCCAGGAAGAGGCAGCGCCCCGGGCCTTGCGGGCCGTCCGCCTGGCGGTTGAGATAGCCGAAGATCTGTTGTTCCAGGAAGGCCCGGTTCGGCGCCCGCAGCGGAAACTGCACGCCGCAGCGCGCGGCCAGGGCGGGAGACAACCGGAACAGGCCTGATTTGAATGCGTCTTTGAGTTTGGGCATACGGATCGCGCCTGGCTGTGTCGCCGGTTCTTTGACCGGGTTCGCCACCGCGAGCCGCCCGGAATGCGCCAGATAGTAGACGAAATCGTTTCTATTCAGGAGTTGTTCAGTTGTTAATGATATTTGCGCAACAGGGGCGCGAGCGGACACGTCCTGGACCGTGGTGACGGCGGGCGGCTCGGGCAAATCGAGGGGGATGGGGACGGTGGGCGGTCTTCTGGCGGAAGCGGTGGGATTCGAACCCACGAAGGGTTTAACCCCTTGCCGGTTTTCAAGACCGGTGCAATCGACCACTCTGCCACGCTTCCTGCTGCCGCAATGTCCTGCGGAGACGGCAATCCGGCCGCCAGGCAAACACTCTACCCGACGACAACGCGACTTGCCGTAAAGGGCGCAATAATAATCCATTTGCTGCGAAGGAGGCACGCGATGCACTGTGTAGAAATCTCCCGCCCGGGCGGCCCCGAGGTGCTGGTTCCCGCCGAACGTCCCACGCCCGAGCCCGGCAAGGGCGAAGTGCTGATCAAGGTCAGCGCCGCGGGCGTCAACCGTCCCGACGTGTTCCAGCGCAAGGGCAACTACGCGCCGCCGCCTGGAGCGTCCGACCTGCCGGGCCTGGAAGTGGCCGGCGAGATCGTCGGCGGCGACCTGGCCGGCAGCGGCTTCGCGCTGGGCGACAAGGTGTGCGCCCTGGTCGCTGGTGGCGGCTATGCCGAATACTGCGTCGCGCCCGCGGCCCAGTGCCTGCCGATTCCCAAGGGCCTGTCCGATATCGAAGCGGCCGGCCTGCCGGAAACCTATTTCACGGTCTGGAGCAACGTGTTCGACCGCGGCGGCCTGGCCGACGGCGAGATCCTGCTGGTGCACGGCGGCGCCAGCGGCATCGGCACCACGGCCATCCAGTTGGCCCGCGCCCTGGGCAACACGGTCTACGCCACTGTCGGCAGCGACGATCGCGCCCGCGCGGTCGAGGCCCTGGGCGCCGCGCGCGGCATCAATTACAAGACGCAGGACTTCGTCAAGGAAGTGAAGGACGCCACCGGCGGCCGCGGCGTCGACGTGATCCTGGACATGGTGGCCGGCGATTACATCGCCCGCGACATGCAGTGCCTGGCCGACGACGGCCGCATCGTCATCATCGCCCAACTGGGCGGCGCGCAGGCCAATGTCGATACCAGCCAGGTCATGCGCCGCCGCCTGACCATCACCGGCTCCACCCTGCGGCCGCGCCCGGTGGCCTTCAAGGGCGCCATCGCCCGGGCGCTGCGCGAGCGCGCCTGGCCCCTGCTGGAGCAGGGCGCGATCAAGCCGATCGTGCACGCCACCTTCCCGCTGGCCCAGGCCGCCCAGGCCCACGCCATGATGGAAGGCGGCGAGAACATCGGCAAAATCATCCTGACCGTGTAAGAAACGCGCGGCGTTCGGCGCGGCGCCGCGCAACAGGATACAATCACGGGTTTCGCCTGGAATTATTTCCAGGCCAGCCCGTGGGCGGGTGCTTTTCCCCCGGGTTCACCCACTCTGACATTTGCGCCATGACTTCAGTCGAACACCGCGCCCGCCTCGTGCTGGGCAACTGGAAGATGCACGGCAACCTGGCCGAGAATGCCGCGTTGCTGACCGAACTGCGCGCCGCGGATGCCGCCAGCCATTGCGAAATCGGCGTCTGCGTTCCGTTTCCGTACCTGGCGCAGGCCGCGTCGGCCCTGACCGGTAGCGCCGTGTCGTGGGGCGCGCAGGACGTCAGCGCCCACGACAAAGGCGCCTACACGGGCGAAGTCTCGGGCGCCATGCTCAAGGAATTCGGCTGCCGTTATGCGCTGGCCGGCCACTCCGAGCGCCGCGTGCTGCATGGTGAAACCGACCAGATGGTCGCCGACAAGGCGCGCGCGGCCCTGGCCGCCGGCCTGACCCCGGTGGTGTGCGTGGGCGAGTCCCTGGCCGACCGCGAGGCCGGCAACACGCTGGCTGTGATCGAGCGCCAGCTCAAGCCGGTGCTGGCGCTGGGCGCCGAGGCCGTCTCGCGCATGGTGCTGGCCTACGAGCCCGTCTGGGCCATCGGCACCGGCCGTACCGCCAGCCCCGAGCAGGCGCAGGAAGTCCATGGCGCCATCCGCGCCGCCCTGGCAGCGCTGGGCGCGGCCCAGGTGCAAGTTTTGTACGGCGGCAGCGTCAAAGCTGCCAATGCCGCCAGTTTGTTCGCCATGACTGATATCGACGGAGCCCTGGTCGGCGGCGCGTCGCTCGTGGCCGAAGAATTTTTGCGAATCGCCGCCATCTAAGTTTCCGTTCCGGAGTCTGTAATGCCCTTGATGCTCAAACTTCTGCTGGCCGTCCAAGTGATCTCGGCGCTGGCTATCATCGTGCTGGTCCTGCTGCAGCAGGGCAAAGGCGCCGACATGGGGTCCGCGTTCGGCAGCGGCTCGTCGGGCAGCCTGTTCGGCGCCACCGGCGCGGCCAACTTCCTGTCGCGCGCCACCAAGTGGGCCGCGGTGGTCTTCTTCGCCTCCACGGCCGGCCTGGCCTATGTCAGCCACAAGGGCACCAGCGGCCCCGCCGTCGACTCCGGCGTGATGCAGAACTTCCCGGCCGACCGTTCCGTGCCGCAGGTGCCGGGCGCCGCGCCGGCCCAACCGGGCGCGGGTGCCTCGTCGGTGCCCGGCGCTTCGTCCGTCCCCGGCGCTTCGTCCGTCCCCGGCGCCGCTTCGTCGGTGCCTGGCGCCGGTTCGGCTCCTGCCCCGGCCCCGGCTGCCAAGCCGGACGCTTCGGTGCCGTCGGCGCCGGCCGCCGCGGGCGACAAGCCGGCCGAGACGCCTGCCAAGTAAGCGTCCCGCCCCAATGAGAAAGGCCGGCTATCGCCGGCCTTTTTTCATGGCGTTCCGTCCTGGAACGCTGGTCTTGCGCGGAAGGCGTTCAGGCGCCCGGCAGCATGTGGCGCGCCGAGACGGCGAGGATGCGCTCGGCGGACTCGCGTAGCTGGCGCGCTTCGCGGTAGGCACGCAGGGACACGACGGCATCGTAGCGGCGCGCGCTGCGCGGGCCGGCGAGCAGCGTGGGACGGCGGGTCAGGATCGGGGATATCAGACGTTGCATGGTGGAGCCTTGTACGGGCCTGAGGCCCTGTTGTGTATGACTGGCATCGTAAGCCGGCCGGACATGCGCGCCAACGAATTCCCTTTCATATGAATATCCGGGGGGAACTCCCCGGGAACGGCCCGGGTGTGCGCATGGCCACGCCAGTATTGCCTGTCCACATGACAGATTGATGCCAGGTGGGGCGCGACGCGTCAGGGCGGGTTGCCCGGTGGCGGCGAAGGCTTGAGCGATATGGCGGGACGGATTCACGCGAATCGCCAATTGCGTGATAGAATGTTCGACTTTCCAGGAAAGCACGACTTTTCTGGCAAAAGTTAGCCGACGTGGTGAAATTGGTAGACACGCTATCTTGAGGGGGTAGTGGCGAAAGCTGTGCGAGTTCGAGTCTCGCCGTCGGCACCAGGAATCAAGAAAAGCCCGCTGAAACGCAAGTTCCAGCGGGCTTTTTGCTTTTTGCTTTTTGCTTTTTGCTTTTTGCTTTTTGCTTTTTGCTTTTGCAGCGCTTGTCGCCGTGCGCGCGGCTTTGGACGGGACGGTTTCCGTGCCCCTGTCAAACCTTTCATTTAGCTGTTATTAACCCGTCATCTTGGACAGCGATCATGCCGGCAGGCTGGGTCGCGGGTGAGCCAGTCGATAACAGCGACATTGACAGGAAAACTGATGAGTTCTTCGGACCAGGACGACATCCCGTCCAACCCCTCCAAGGCACCGCATTTCAACGAAGTGGTACGACGCGCCGTTTCGCGCCGCGGCTTTCTCAAGGCCGGCCTGGGCGCCAGCGCGGTCGGCTTCATGGGCGCGGGCCTGACGGCCTGTGGCGGCGATGACGACGATGATTCGTCCAGTGGCAATCCTGGCTCCAACCCGGGCGGCGAGACGCCCGCCAAGCCGGTCGAGCTCAATTTCAAGGCGGTGCCCATCAGCACCGCCGATACCGTGGTGGTGCCCGAGGGCTACCAGTTCGCCGTGATCAGCCGCTGGGGCGATCCGCTCTTTGCGGGCGCGCCGGCGTTCAAGGCCGACGCCAGCAATGGCGGCGACGACCAGGCCCGCCAACTAGGCTACAACCACGACGGCCTGCACTTCTTCCCGATCGACGGCAGCGACAGCGTCAACGGCAGCAGCGTGGAAGGCCTGATGGTCACCAACCACGAATACACCACGCCGGAATACTTCTATCCCGTCGGCGTGCAGCCCGGCAACGCGCAGTGGAACCTGGACTGGGTGCGCAAGTCGCAGCACGCGCATGGCGTGTCGGTGCGTCACTTGCGGCTGGCCAATGGCAAGTGGGAAGCGGTGCTGGATTCGCCGTTCAACCGCAGCGTCAATGCCAACGTCGCCATGCAACTGGTGGGCCCGGCCGCGGGCAACCGCCTGGTGCGCACTAATGCCGATCCGACGGGCACGCGCTGCTTCGGCACCTTCGGCAATTGTGGCAACGGCTACACGCTGTGGAACACCTACCTGACGTGCGAAGAGAACTTCACCGACTACTTCGGTGTCGGCACGGCGGATCCGGCCACGGTGAACTACCCCGACGCCGAATACCGGGCGCACATGGAGCGCTACAAGGGTTCGGGCAAGACCTCCAGCAGCTCTTACCGCTGGGACCACTACGACAACCGCTTCAACTGGGCGATGGAGCCCAACGAATACAACCGTTGCGGCTGGGTGGTGGAGATCGATCCGTTCGATCCGAATTCCACGCCCAAGAAGCTGACCGCGCTGGGCCGCTTCAAGCACGAGAATGCGGCGATGACGCTGGCCGACGACAAGCGCGTGGTCGTCTACATGGGCGACGACCAGGTCAGCGAGTACATCTACAAGTTCGTGTCCGACGGCAAGTACGACCCGGCCCGCCCGGCGTTGAACCGTCTGTTGCTGGACAAGGGCACGCTGTACGTCGCGCGCTTCCTGGACGGCGCGGCGCAGGGCGACGCCATGGGCGTGGGCGAATGGATTCCTCTGAAGCTCGACACCCCGGCGCAGGCCGGCGGCACGCTGGGCGCGCTGTTCAACCAGGACATGGGCGAACTGCTGGTCAAGACGCGCCAGGCCGCCGACGCCGTGGGCGCGACGCCGATGGACCGGCCCGAGTGGATCACCACCCATCCGACCACCCGCGAAGCCTACGTCACGCTGACCAACAACAGCTCGCGCGGCAGCGGCAGCGCGCGCTATCCGGGCGGCCCCAACCACCCGGGCGCCAATGACGCCAACCCCCGCACCGGCAACCAGTACGGCCAGATCGTGCGCTGGCGCGAGAAGAACGGCGACCCGGCGTCGCTGACCTTCGAGTGGGACATCTTCGTGCTGGCCGGCAACCCGACGCTGTATCCGCGCACCGATCTGCGCAGCGGCTCGGCCAACGTCACGGCCGACAACACCTTCAACAGCCCCGATGGCCTGGCTTTCGACAAGCGCGGCCTGCTGTGGATCGAGACGGACGGCAACTACTCCAACACCGGCGCCTACGCCGGCCAGGGCAACAACCAGATGCTGGTGGCCAACCCGGCCACCAAGGAGATCCGCCGCTTCATGACGGGCCCGGTCGGTTGTGAAGTGACCGGCCTGACCTGGACGCCCGACCAGAAGTACCTGTTCATCAACATCCAGCACCCGGGCGAAGGCCCGAGTGTGACGGATGCGCAGAACAATCCGCTGATGGCGTCCAAGTGGCCCGATGACGCCAGCGCCAGCCGGCCGCGCCCGGCCACGGTGGTGATCTGGAAGCAGGACGGCACCGCTGTCGGCACCTGAGGCCGCGAGCGCGTCCGCGGGGCTGTCCCGTGGCCGTCGGCATGCCTGATGACGTATCGGCCGGCGCCTTGTGCGCCGGCTTTTTCTTGCGCGGGCGTCGTGCGCGCCTATGGGGCGCGGACGGTGCGCGGGCGCGGAACGCCGCTATCGCAGGTGGTGGCCGAAGACGATGGCCGCCACCACGAAGGTGATGGCGCCCGCCGCCGCCAGCCAGTTGGCTCGCCTGGCCGCCAGGGCGTCGCGCCGCGCCATGCCGATCAGCGCCGCGACCAGGGACCACAGCGCCGTGAACCCCAGCAGGGTCAGCGTGTAGACGAAGTTCGACAGATCGTACCCGCCGCCTCCGATGGAGGGATGGCCGGCGCTTCTCGGCCAGAGCAGGGCGACATGCCAGCCCACGATCACGACGAACACGGCAAGCCAGATCTGGAATCGTCGGTCTTTCAGCATCGATGGGATCTCCGGGTTGGCAGGCGCCTAGTCTGACACCGATGCGCCAGCGCCGAAACCCGCCGGCGTGCGGGCACCGGGCGCCACCGCCACCACCTTGCATGCGAGCCGCAGGTCCCTGCGGGCGGCGTTCACGCCATGGACAAGGGTGTTTATTTGCAATAATAGTTATATATAATTAATTATTAATGACTAATAGTTTTTATAAATCAATCAAATAGGCATTTCCGGTCCCGCCGGCTGCCGCAGGAGCTTTCATGCAGGACTCCCATTCCCCCTCACGCACCCTGCGCAGCACGGGCGGCCTGATCATGCTCGGATTCACCGTGGTTCTCTGCCTGATGGTGTTGCTGACCGTGGTCGGCATCACCCAGGTGAACCGGATGAATGGCGCGCTGACCGCCATCAACGACGTCCATGGCGTCAAGCAGCGCTACGCCATTACCTTCCGCGGCAGCGTCCATGACCGTTCGATCGCGCTGCGCGATGCGGTGTTGGCCAATCCCGCCGAGCTGCATGCATTGGTGGCCGACATCGAGCGCCTGAAGCGCCAATATGACGAGGCGGCCGTGCCGATGGATGCCCTGTTCGTGCAGGGCGCCGATGTGTCAGACCAGGAACGCGAGACCCTGGCCGGCATCAAGG
This sequence comes from Achromobacter dolens, assembly GCF_902859745.1. GTDB lineage: Bacteria > Pseudomonadota > Gammaproteobacteria > Burkholderiales > Burkholderiaceae_B > Achromobacter > Achromobacter dolens. The sequence goes on from NZ_CADIJW010000001.1 coordinate 414,032, forward strand.
ACGTCGAGACGCGCACGCTGCCCGTGGTGCAGCGCCTGCTGACGGCGCTGGAGCGGGGCGATACCGCCCAGGCGCGGCCCTTGCTGGACCAGGCGCGGCCGCTGTTCGTGCAGTGGCTTGCGGCCATCAACCGCATGATCGACCTGGAAGAGCGCCTGATGAAGGATCAGAGCGACATGGCGCGCCGCGTGGGGATCGACTTCCAGCAACTGATGCTGGCCCTGACCGGCGCCGCCATCCTGCTGGGCGCGGGCCTGGCCTGGCTGATCGCCCGCCGCATCACCCGCGCTTTGGGCGCGGAACCGGCCGCGCTCAAGCGCATCGCGCAGTCCGTCAGCGCCGGCGACCTGGCCAGCCCGATCGCGGTCAAACCGGGTGACGAGAGCAGCATCCTGGCGACGCTGGCGGGCATGCAGCGCAACCTGGCCTCGGTGGTCGGCGGCGTGCGCCAGCATGCCGACGCGGTGTCGGTGGTGAGCGTACAACTTGCCGAGGGCAATGCCGACCTGTCGACCCGCACCAGCGACGAGGCCCGCGCCCTGCGCCAGACCGCAGACTCGATGGAAGAGCTGACCGGCGCGGTCAAGCGCAATGCGCACGACGCGCAGGAAGCCGGCGTCATGGCGGGGCAGGCCATGGATGCCGCGCGGCAAGGCAGCCAGACCATGCATGCCGTCGTCGACACGATGGAGCATCTTTCCAGGGCATCGGCGCAGATTTCCGAGATCACGTCGGTGATCGAGGGCATCGCGTTCCAGACCAACATCCTGGCGTTGAACGCCGCGGTCGAGGCCGCGCGCGCGGGCGAGCAGGGCAAGGGCTTTGCCGTGGTCGCCAGCGAAGTGCGCTCGCTGGCGCAGCGCTCGGCCACCGCGGCCAAGGAAATCAACACGCTGATCAGCCAGTCGGCCGAAACCGTGCGCCAGGGCGTCGAGCGAGTCGGCGCCGCCGGGGAAACCATGGATCTGATCCTGGACTCGATCACCCAGACCACTGCGACCATGCACGGCATCGTGCAGGCCTCGGTCGAGCAGACCGGCCGCATCGAGCACGTGGCGCGGGTGATCGCGCAGTTGGATGAGGACACGCAAAAGAATGCGCAGCGCGTCGAGGAAGCCTCCGCCGGCGCCGAAGCGTTGCGCGAGCAGGCCGCCGACCTGCGGCAGGCGGTCTCGGCGTTCCGCGTGGGGGGAGCGAGCGCCACGGCCGGTGCCCGTATCGCGTCAGCGGGCAACGGACGGCTATTGCCGGTGTGATCGCATCGCCGCCGCCGGCGGGCGGCCCAGGCGGTCGACGCCAGCGCCATCCTCCCCCTCGAGGGCCATTCGCCACAAAACTGGAACAGTTTGTTCCGGGGAAAAGCGCCTTTTTGTGGCCCGGAAAGGTGGCCGCTCGCGGCCTCGGCCGTTAGAATTTGCTCACTCCTCACCCTCTATCTACCAGTCGAAAGGCATATCCTCATGAGCAACGCATATATCGACGCACTGAAGAAGCGCCGCACGCAGTATTCGCTGGGCCGTAACCTGTCCGCCTCGAAAGAGGAACTGGCGACCCTGATCCAGGAAGCGATCAAGCACAGCCCCTCGTCGTTCAATTCGCAGAGCTCGCGCGCCGTGATCCTGTTTGGCGCCGAAAGCGACAAGCTGTGGAACCTGGCCATCGAGGAAGTGCGCAAGGTCGCTCCGGCCGAAGGCTTCGACAAGACCGAAGCCAAGCTCAAGAGCTTTGCCGCTGGCGTGGGCACCGTGCTGTTCTTCGAAGACCAGGACGTGGTGCGTAGCCTGCAAGAGAAATTCGCGCTGTACGCCGACAACTTCCCGGTGTGGTCGGAACAGGCGGGCGGCATGGCCCAGTTGTCGGTCTGGACCGCGCTGGCCAACGCTGGCGTGGGCGCCAGCCTGCAACACTACAATCCCCTGATCGACGCTGCCGTGGCGCGCGAGTGGAACGTCCCGGCAAGCTGGAAACTGCGCGCGCAGATGCCGTTCGGCTCGAACGAAAACGGCTTCGGCGAAAAGGGCTTCATGGACGACGCCGAGCGTTTCCGCGTGATCGGCTGATCCGGCGGGCGCCTGGCGCGCCCGGCTTCGGACCGCAAGACCCGCACATCCCGTTCACGGGGTCTGCGGGTTTTTTCATGCAATGCGTGCGCCCGGCATGGGTCGGGAAAACCCGCGGGCCCTGCGGACGCGCCAGCGGCCTGGGGCCTGCCGGGGCTGCGGACAGGCATAATCCGAGGTTTTGTCCGTATCCAGAAAGGCCCTGCCGTGACCGACGCCGTACCCATCAGCCAAGCCGACTACGACCTGCCGCTCGAGACGCTGGAGGCCCATCTGCTGGCGCAGCGCCAGCGCGCCGCCGACGTGGTCAACGCGGCCACGCGCACGTGGACCTGGATCCGCCATGGGTCGTTTCTCGCGTCCATCGTCATCGTCGGCATCGAGAAGCTGACCACCGGCAAGGTGGGCGCCCATACCGCCGTGTTTGCCAGCGTGATGCTGTTGATGGCGCTGAGCTTCATCGCCGCCGCCAAGACCCGCCGCATCATCAAGGGCCTGGGCAACGGCCAGCCCACGCCCAAGTGGGTGCTCAAGCGCATGATCCGCAAGACCATCTTCAAGGGCGCCGCCAGCCTGAAGGGATCGGCGCGTTTTTATGCGGACCGCTTCGTGCTGGATCAGAATGGCAGCCATTTCGAGTCCGCCTACGAGAACGACAAGATCGAATTGATCGCGCTGACGCCGGATTATCTGCAGATCATTCCGGTGCAGCGCCAGGACGTGCCGGACGAGGTGTATTTCATTCCGCTGGCGCAGGTCAGCCAGCCCGAGGAATTGCTGAAGTTCCTGGGCGGCAAACCGAATTACGTGGATGCGGCCTGAGGGCCGGCGCGGGTCTACTCGTAGGCCCGCTTCTGCGTTGACCACTTGAACGTGCGCTTCCACTTGCCGCCCTGCTGGCGCAACTGGATGTCGAAGTAGCCACCCGTCTTGCCCGGCAGCAGCACCAGCGCGTTGCTGGCGTCGGATTCGTCGTGTTCGCGCGTGCCGTCCGGGTTCCAGTCGCCGGCGATGCTCTTGACGAACGACATGGGCTGGGCGAACACCACTTCCAGGGCCGCGCCCTCGATGCGGAACAGGTACAGCGCCTCGAAGTCGGCGCCGCCGCCAGCGTAGCCTTCGCTCCAGCCGGCGCGCAGGCCGAAGGCGGTGGCGTCGGGGGAGATCCGGTAGGGCGCCAGGTCGAAGCGCTTCCAGCTTTCAGGCGTGGACAGCATCGGCGCGCCGGCATCCTGCATCGCCAGGTCCATGGGCGGGTCGATGTCGGTGTCGCTCCAGTCCGTCGGCGTCGTCACCGGCGCCTCGGTGCGGGCCACCAGCCGGGGCGCCGCGCCGGGCGCCGATTCGAATACCCCGACCCACACTTCATTCTTGTCCTGGTCGCGCGACAGGTTGGCGCAATCGCCGCCGCCGAACTGCTTGAGCCGTTCCGCGCGTTCGGCGCTGGCCGCCAGGCACACCAGCGCGACATAGGATCCGGGGCGCTGCGGCCAGGCCTTGGCGCCGGCCACGAGCAGGCGCTTGGGATTCTGGCCAGGCGCGAGCTCCTGCAGCAGGAAGGCGTCGCTGAAGCCCGGCGGCAGTTGCGCGCCCAGGCCGTCGGGCCGGGGCGCGCCGCTCATCTGGCTGTCGTACATCTTGCGGGCGTCCTGCGTCTTGATGGCGCCTGGCACCTGGTCCAGGGATTGCACCCGGGTGTCGGCGCGCGCCATCGGGGCGTGCAGGGCAAGGGCCAGCGGGCAGAGCAGCAAAGCGGCGCGGATACGCATCGGCGTGGCCCGGCGGCGAGCCGGGCGGTAGTGGGGTTGCGCGATTATCGCTGAACGCCGCTGACACGCCGCCGTCGGCGTCAGTCTGTTTTCCAGCTCCCCCTTCTTGAAGATCGCGCGGCCCTCGGCGCAGGCGAGGTAATCCACGAAGGCCTGCGCCCGCGGGTTGGCAGGGAGGGCGTGGCGCGCGAGCAGCGCGGCTTCCTCCTGTTGTGAACGTTGGGGGCGGCCGCGAATGTTCCCTCGATTCGGTCTATAGTCCCTGCCCAATGGCGATGAACCGAGCAGAGAGCGATCGATGGACAAGCGACTAGAGCTGGAACCCGCGGCGATTCAGGAGGGCGCGGCGCATGCCACCGGGCCGGCCGGCCCGGCCCCGGGCACGCCAGACGCGGTCGCGATCGAGATCGAGGCCGATCCGACGCTGGGCTACGCGTCGATCCAGAACGCGGTGCCGGTCCTGCGCTCGCTGCGGCTGAGCAACCGCTCGCAGGAGACGTTCGAGGACGTCGAGGTCCACATCCGTTGCAATCCGGCCTTCGCGCAGCCCGTGCGGCTGCGCTTCGACGCGCTGGTGCCGGGCGAAATCCGCCGCATCGCGCCGCTGGACCTGACGCCCGACCATGCCTACCTGGCCGAGCTGCAGGAGGCCCAGCGCGCCGCCATCGAGGTGACGGCGCAGGCCGATGGGCGCGAAGTGGGCCGGGCCTCGCAGGCTGTGGCCGTGCTGGCCTACGACCAGTGGGCCGGCACGCGCGCCCTGCCGGAACTGCTGGCCGCGTTTTCCATGCCCAACAACCCGGCCGTGGATGTCTTGATCGGCAAGGCCGCGCGGCTGCTGCGCGAGCAGCACAACGACCTGACCATGAACGGCTACCAGTCCAAGAGCCGAGACGTGGTCTGGAAGCAGGTGTCGGCCATCTACAGCACGCTAGCGGCCGAAACGCTGCATTACGCCGAGCCGCCCGCGTCGTTCGGCGTCGACGGCCAGAAGATCCGCACGCCCGACCGCATCCTGGAGGCCCGCGTGGCCACCTGCCTGGATCTGGCGATGTTGTTCTCGTCCTGCCTGGAGCAGGCCGGGCTGCGTCCCGTGATCCTGATGAAGGAAGGCCACGCCTGGGTGGGCGTGTGGCTGCATCCGGCCTGCTTCGCCGATCCGCTGACCGACGACGTGCAGGCCGTGCGCAAACGCGTGGACAGCGGCGAATTCCTGGCGTTCGAAACCACGGGCATCGCCCAGCATCCGAATTTCCGGCCGTCGCTGCGGCTGGCGTTGGAACAGGGCGCGGCCCACCTGCGTGAAGACGAGGCCTTCCGCTATGCCATCGACGTGCATCGCGCACGCGAATTGCAGATCAAGCCGCTGCCGTCGCGCGCCGGCGCCACGGCGCCGGAGGGGGGCGACGCCACCGAGGCGCCCGCAGCGATCGAGCCGACGCCCGACCTGCCGCCGCTGGACCCGGAATTCGTCATCAGCCTGGAGCCGGCCGACGACAGCCCCGAAGGCCGCCTGGCCAAATGGAAGTCGCGCCTGCTGGACCTGACGCTGCGCAACCGGCTGCTGAATTTCAAGAACACCAAGTCGACGTTGCCGCTGGTGGCGCCCGACCTGGCCCGCCTGGAAGACGCCATTGCCGATGGCAGCGAGTTCCGCATCCGTCCGTTGCCGGCGGCCTTGATGGAGGGCGGCGATCCGCGCGTGGCGCAGGTGCATGTCGACCGTGGCGGCCGCGCACCGCTGGACGACATGGCGCTGGAGGCCCTGGGCAACCAGGAGCTGATCGCGCGCGTGCCGCAGGAGGCGCTGGATGCCAACCTGCTGACCCTCTTCGGCGCCGCGCGCACCGGGCTGGAGGAGGGGGGCGCCAATACGCTGTACCTGGCGATGGGCATGTTGCGCTGGACCGAGCATCCCGCCGCCGAGAGCGCCCACCTGGCGCCGCTGATCCTGATGCCGGTGTCGCTGCAGCGCCAGTCGGTGCGCAGCGGTTTCCGGCTGCTGCGCCACGATGACGAGACCATCATCAACCCCACGTTGTTGCAGATGCTGCGCAACAACTACGAGCTGCGCATCCCCGGCCTGGACGTGCTGCCGACCGACGACAAGGGCGTGGATGTGGCGCGAGTGCTGCAGGCGTTCCGACTGGCGGTGCGCGAGATCGCCGGTTGGGAAGTGCTGGAGCAGGTGCACCTGGGGATCTTCTCGTTCACCAAGTACCTGATGTGGAAGGACTTGCAGGATCGCAGCGGCCAGCTCAAGGCCAACCGCGTGGTGCGGCACCTGATCGACCATCCCGGCCAGGCCTTTGCGCAGGAGCCCTGGGATCCGCGTTTCGAGCGCCTGGACGACAGCTACCGGCCGCAGGACCTGTTGACGCCGCTGCTGTCGGATTCCTCGCAATTGAAGGCGATCTGCGCGGTGGACGCCGGCCGCGACCTGGTGCTGGAAGGCCCGCCCGGCACCGGCAAGAGCCAGACCATCACCAACCTGATCGCGCACCTGCTGGCGCGCGGCAAGACGGTGCTGTTCGTGTCGGAAAAAATGGCGGCGCTGGAGGTGGTGCACCGGCGCCTGGCCAACATCGGGCTGGCGCCGTTCTGCCTGGAGCTGCATTCGTCCAAGGCGCGCAAATCCGAAGTGCTGCAGCAGCTTGGCCGCGCGCTGGAACTGGGCGGCCAGCGCACCAGCGAGGAGTGGAACCGCGAGGCCGAACGCCTGGGCGTGCTGCGCCAGGAGCTGAACGGACTGGTCGAAGCGCTGCACCAGCGTCACGCCAATGGCCTGACGGTCTATGACGCCATCGGCACCTGCATCCAGCACGCTGGCCGTGAGGCGTCGCCGATGTACTGGCCCGATGCCCAGGCGCACGACGAGAAGGACCTGGAGCGGCTGCGCGAGGCGGCGCGGCGCATGTCGACGTTGTCCGGCGAGCTGGGAGCGCTGCACGGCCACGCGCTGGCGCACATCGGCATGACCGAGTGGAGCCCGAGCTGGCAGGACGCGCTGCTGGCGGCGGCTCAGGCGCTGGACGAGGCGGTGGACGCGTTCAAGACCTGCGTGGAGGCCGCCGGCGAGGAACTGGGCGTGCCGGCCGCGGGCTTGAGCCTGGACGCCTACGCGCGCCTGGACACGTTGATCGACGTCCTGCTGGCCGCGCCGCAGGTGCCCGCCGGCCTGGCCGCGCAGGCGCATGACCCGGCCGCGCGCCTGCGGGTGCAGGCCCTGGCCCGCCATGGCCTGGCGCGCAATGCGCATTGGGCCGAGGTCGGCGCGCAATGGCAGGCGCGCCTGGCGGACCTGGACGCGGCGGCGCTGCGGGCGCAATGGCAGGCCGCCTGCGCCGCCTGGTGGCCCAAGTCGGTCTTCGCCAGGCGTGGGGTGCGCAAACGCCTGGCGGCGCTGCGCGTCGATGCGCGCCGTCCGGACGACGCCGCCATTGCCGCGATGCTGGAACCGCTGGCGCGGGTCAACGCCGAGGACCGCGAACTGGCGGCGCTCAAGGCCGATGCCGAGCGCCTGTTGCAGAATGACTATGCCGGCCTGGACACGGATTGGGAGCAGGTCGGGCGCCACGAGCAGTGGGCCGAACGTTTCGCCGAGGCGGTCACGCTGATGGCCGGCGATCCGGCCATGGCGTCCGCGCTGCGCACGCGCCTGCAGCCGCTGGTGGGCGAGAACCGCGCCTTGCTGCAGCCGGGCGCCGCGCTCGGCCAGCGCCTGCTCGACGCCCGCAACGCGTGGCGCGGGCTGCGCGATCAACTCGCCGTGGTGGAGGCGCTGGCGCATCCCGCCGCGCCGTTGGCAGGCCTGCCGCAGGACAGCGGCGCGCTCGAACGCCTCCAGGGCGTGCTGGCCGGATGGCGGCTCAACAGACAGAGCCTGATGCCGTGGTGCGTCTGGCGCCAGGCGCGCGAACAGGCGGTCGGCATGCAGTTGCAGGGGCTTGTGGCCACGCTGGAGGCGGGGCGCGTGCCGCTGGCCGGGGTCGAGGCGCATTTCGAATTCAGTTATCGCAACTGGTGGGTCAAGAAGGTCATTGACCGGTCGCCGTTGCTGCGTTCGTTCTCCAGCGCCGACCACGATCGCAAGATCCGCGAGTTCCGCCTGGCCGACGACCGCTTCCAGCAGCTCACCTCGGCCTATATCGCGGCATTGCTGGCCGGCAAGGTGCCTGCCAACAATGCCCTCCTGGTCAGTCCCGACAGTGAGCTGGGCCTGTTGCGCCGCGAACTGCAGAAGAAGACGCGCCACGTGCCGGTGCGCCAGCTCATGCAGCGCCTGCCTTCGCTGCTGCCGCGCCTCAAGCCCTGCCTGTTGATGTCGCCGCTGTCCGTCGCGCAATACCTGGATGCCGGTCACTCGCAGTTCGACGTGGTGGTGTTCGACGAGGCCTCGCAGATTCCGGTGTGGGATTCGATCGGCGCCATCGCGCGCGGCCAGCAACTGGTGGTGGTGGGCGATACCAAGCAGTTGCCGCCCACCAGTTTCTTCAGCAAGTCCGCCAACGATGACGACGGCGCCGGCGACGATGGCCAGGTGGAAGACCTGGAGAGCATCCTGGACGAATGCCTGGGCGCCGACATGAACCGCCTGCGGCTGCAGTGGCATTACCGCAGTCGCCACGAAAGCCTGATCACGTTCAGCAACGTGACCTACTACGATTCGCAGTTGATCACCTTCCCGTCGCCGGTCACCGACGACGTGGCGGTGCGGCTGGAACGCGTGGCCGGCGTCTACGACCGCGGCGGCAGCCGCAGCAACCGCGCCGAGGCCGAGGCCATTGTCCAGGGCATCGAGCAGCATTACCTGGATCCGGCGCGCCGCCGCCAGAGCCTGGGCGTGGTGACGTTCAACCAGCCGCAGCAGTCGCTCATCGAAACCCTGCTGGACGCGCGCCGGCGCGCCAATGCCGCCCTGGACAAGGCGATTTCGGCGCAGGCGCGCGAGCCGCTGTTTATCAAGAACCTTGAGAACGTGCAGGGCGACGAACGCGACGTGATCTATTTCTCGATCACTTATGGTCCGGACGCGGCCGGCAAGATGACGATGAACTTCGGCCCGCTCAATGGCGAAGGCGGCCATCGCCGCCTGAACGTGGCGATCTCGCGGGCCCGCGAAGGCGTGGTGATCTACAGCACGCTGCTGCCGCAGCAGATCGACCTGTCGCGCGTGCGCGCCGCCGGCGTGCGCGACCTGAAGCATTACCTGGAGTTTGCGTTGAAGGGGCCGCGCGCGCTGGTGGAACAGTCGCTGCCCACCGGCAGCGAACCCGACAGCCCCTTCGAGACCCAGGTCATCAAGGTGCTGCGCGAGCGCGGCTGGGTGGTGCATCCGCAGGTCGGCTGCTCGAGCTACCGCATCGACATGGGCGTGGTCGATCCGCGCGCGCCGGGCCGCTACCTGCTGGGCATCGAGTGCGATGGCCGCGCCTACCACGCCGGCGCCACCGCGCGCGACCGCGACCGGCTGCGGCAAGTGGTGCTGGAAGGCCTGGGGTGGCGCCTGCACCGGATCTGGTCGACCGACTGGTGGATCAATCCCGAACGCGAAGTGGAAAAGCTGCTGGCGCGCCTGGAGGCGGAACTGGCGCGCGAGGAGGAGGAGGCCGCGCCGGAACCGGAAGTCGCGCCCGAGGCGCCGGACGCCGCGGACGACGACGTGGCATTCAGCATCACCACCGAGGGCGAGGCGCAGCCGCGCCAGGCCGATCCGGCAGGCGCGCCGGCGAGTGGCATCGAGACCTACGCGGTGGCCGCGCTGCCAGCGGGCGATGCGCAGGCGTTCTACGTCCAGGCCAGCAACGCGCGGCTGAGCGCCGAATTGCGCCAGGTGATCGAGACCGAAGGCCCCTTGCCGGAAAGCGTGCTGCATCGCCGGGTGGCGCGGGCCTGGGGCCTGGAGCGCACCGGCACGCGCATCGTCGAGCGCCTGCGGCAACTGACGCCGGCAGACAGCGGCCGCACGCAAGAAGGCGAGGTCACGTTCCTCTGGCCCGCGGGCACGCGGGCGGCGGACTGGGCGGGCTTTCGCGGCGCCGGCGACGATGAGGCCTCGCGCCGCCGCGTCGACGACGTCTGCCTGCAGGAACTGGCCAACGGCGTGCTGCGGGTGCTGGCCATGACCGGCAACGCCCCGCGCGCGGATGTGATCAAGTCGGTCTGCCGCCTGCTGGGCCAGTCGCGCACCCCGGCGGACGCCGAGGCGCGGTTGGGCCAGGCGCTGGCGGCGCTGCTGGCGCAAGGCCGGGTGCGCGAGGACGCGGGCATGCTGCGGGTGGATTGAGGCACCGCGGCGCGCCTCGGGCAAGAACGCCGCAAAACGCTGCATCACTGTGTGCAATGTTGCGGTTGGCGCGACGCGTAAGTGTCAGTCTGTAATCACACGGCGGGACGCGAGCGGCCCGCGCCGCGCCCCGCCATTCGTGGCGCCGCCGCAGGAGCGGCGCGGGGCGGACGCAGCCTTTGGTGTCAGCTTGTGTTCAGTCGGGCGGCAAGATTTTGATACGTCCGAGGGCAGGACTCGCCTATTTCGTCCATGGCGCGGACGTAGAATCGCGGTTTTCATCAGTGCCACACGGCTGATAGGAACAAACCATGAAAAAGACAATTCTCCTGGCGTCGGTCTGCGCCGCCTTGCTGCAGGCTTGCGCACCGGTTTCCCACACTGGCGAAGGATCTTCCACCATGTCCACCTCTTCCTCGACGCCCGCCGCCAACGCATTGAGCCTGCCGGCCTACCACTGGCGCCTGGCGTCCGCCACCGATGCCTCGGGTAAGACCATCCCCGCCTTGCAGAAGGGCATCGAACAACCGCTGCGCCTGTCGTTCTCGGCCGATGGCATGAACATCCGCGGCGGCTGCAACACGCAGTTCGGCGGCTACACGTATAAGGACGGCGTGCTGCATGTCGCCAACCTCGCTTCGACGATGAAGGCGTGCGAACCCGGCCTGATGAAACTGGATGCCGAGATCGGCCAGCGCCTGAAGGGCGACCTGCGCGCCACGCTCAGCGGCGAGTCCACCGAACCGGCCCTGGAACTGGTGGCGCAGGACGGCAGCGTGCTGAAGTTCGTCGGCGAGCCGACACCGGAAACCCTGTACGGCAGCGCCGGCGAGATCATGTTCCTGGAAGTGGCGCCCAAACGCGCCGATTGCAGCCATCCCATGATCCCGCGCTACCAGTGCCTGATGGTGCGCGAGCGCCGCTACAACGAGGCCGGTGTGCAACTGCCGCCGCAGGAAGACTGGCATCCGCTGTACCAGTCGATCGAAGGCTACGACCACCGCGATGGCGTGCGCACCGTGCTGCGCGTCAAGCGCTACGACTGGAAGAACCCGCCGGCGGACGCGCCCTCGAAGGTGTACGTGCTGGACATGGTGGTCGAGCAGGACGCCTCGGGCAAGAAGAAGTAAACGCCGGCCGCGCCCATTCGGGCGCGGCGTCTCAAGCGGCTCCCCCGCGCGCCCCGATCGCGGAAAGGGAAGGGAAGGAGGCGGATTGAACGCCTTCATCAATAATGATTACAATTCCCATTCCCGAAATACTCAAGGCGCTGACGCGACGGCCATGTCGTCCACGGAATCCCTGGAACACCGCGAGCTGGGCAGGCTGTACCGCGACCATCACGGCTGGCTGCGTGGCTGGTTGCTGCGGCGGCTGAACGTGCCGGCCGAGGCCGCCGACCTGGCCCAGGACACCTTCCTGCGGCTGCTGGCCTCGCCGGCATCGATGGCGCAATTGCAGGGCGTGCGGCAGCCGCGCAGCTTCCTGGCCACGGTGGCGCAACGCACGCTGGTCGACCACATCCGCCGCCAGGTGCTGGAACGCGCCTGGCTGGAAACCCTGGCGCAGCAGCCCGAGGCCAGCGCCATTTCACCCGAGACTCGGGCCATCCTGCTCGAGACCATCCGCGAGATCGACGCCATGCTGCACGGCCTGGGCGACAAGGTGCGGCGCGCCTTCCTGATGTCCCAGTTGGAAGGGGCCAGCTACGCCGAGATCGCCGCCCGCCTGGGCGTGACGGTCAGTTCCATCAAGAAGTACATGGCGCGCGCCACCGAGCATTGCCTGGTGTACGCGCTGGCCCGGCAGTAGGCGGCCATGGCGGACAAGACCATCGCCGCGGCGGCGCAATGGTACGCGCGGCTCTGCGCAGACGACGTCAGCGCGGCCGACGTGGCGGCGCATGGGCGCTGGCTGGCGGCCGATCCCGAACATGCGCGCATCTGGGGCCAGGTGGAACGGCTGCGCGGCACGCTGGGAGCCGCGCCGGCGCGCCTGGCTGCGGACACGCTCAATCGTGCCGACCAGCACTTCTCGCGCCGCCGCGCCGCGCTGCGCAACGGGCTGGGCGCGGTGGCGCTGCTGGGCGCCGGCGGCCTGGCGGCCTGGCGCACCCTGCCGACGGAGCGGATGCTGGCCGACTACCGCACCGGGGCGGGCGAGCGCCGCGAACTGCGGCTGGCGGACGGCACCTTGCTCTGGCTGGACAGCGCCAGCGCGGTCGACGTGACCGTCGACGCCGGCCAGCGGCGCATCTTCGTGCATGCCGGCGAGATCCTGGTCGATACCGACAACGTCCGTCCCGGCCTGCCGCCCTTGCGCGTGCGCACCGCGCACGGCGCGGTGCGACCCTTGGGCACGCGTTTCATCGTCACGCGGCAGGATGACCTGACGCGGGTCGCGGTGCTGCGCCATGCGGTGGCGCTGGAACCCGCGACGGGCGGCGCGCCCGTGATCCTGAAGGCGGGCGAGCAGGGCACGCTTGCGCTCGCGGGGGCGCAGGCGGCCGGCGCCATCACCGGCGAACCCGACGCCTGGACGCGCGGTCTGCTGGTTGTCGACAACTGGCGCCTGGACGATTTCGTTGCCCGGCTCGACCGTTATCGGCCCGGGCTGTTGCGATGCGACGATGCCGTGGCGGCGCTGCGCCTGTCGGGGGCCTTTCCCGTCGACGACACCGACCAGGCGCTGGCCGCCGTGACGCGCGCGCTGCCCGTGAACATCGCGCGCTTTACCCGTTATTACGTCCGCATCGTCGCCCGCCACTGATTTTTTTCGCTCGGCATTGTCCTTTTTCCGCGCTCGTCCGACTTAGCAGGGATTACGTCGGATCTGCCACACGGAAACCTGAGTCCATGCCTTCTGTACCCTCGCTTCGTCACTCCGCCACACTCGCGCCCCTGGCGCGCGCCGTTGTCATCGCGTTGACCGTCCTGGGCGCTGCGCCGTCCGCGCAGGCGCAGGCCGTTCCCGGCGCGCAGGCGTCGCGTCACTATGATGTGCCGTCCGGTCCGCTGGGCCTGGCGCTGAGCCGGTTCGCCGCCCAGGCCGGGGTGGTGCTGTCGTTCGACGCCACGCTCACCCAGGGCCGCCAGAGCGCCGGCCTGCGGGGTGACTATGGCGTGGCCGCGGGCCTGGCGGCGATGCTGTCGGGCACCGGACTGGAGGCCGTCAACCACGGCGGCAACCGCTATGGTTTGCGCGCCGCCAATGCGCAGACCCTGGCGCCGGTCGAAGTGCTGGGCGCGCGCGAACCCGCGCCCAGCGAAGGCACCGATTCGTACACGGTCGGCGTGTCGAACACCGCCACCCGGCTGCCGATGACGCTGCGCGAGACGCCGCAGTCAGTCTCGGTGATGACGCGCCAGCGGCTCACCGACCAGGGCCTGAACACGCTGGAAGACGCCATCGTCAACACCCCGGGCCTGACCTTCAAGAAGAAGGGCTCGGCCGACGACAACGAGAAGGGCCTGTATGCGCGCGGCATGGAGATCACCAACATGCAGGTCGACGGCGTGCCGACCCACAAGGACTTCAATGCCCTGGGGCTGGACACGGCGCTGTATGACCGCATCGAAGTGGTGCGCGGTTCCACCGGGCTGCTGAGCGGGGCGGGCAACCCGGCCGCGTCCATCAACCTGGTGCGCAAGCGGCCGACCCGCGAGTTCGAGGCCGGCGTGGGCGCCAGCATCGGGTCGTGGGACTACAAGCGCACCGAGTTCGACCTGGGCAGCCCGCTGGATGCGTCGGGCAAGCTGCGCGGGCGGCTGGTGGGCGCCTGGCAGGAAGGCGGCTCGTTCATCGACCGCGTCAAGCAGGATTCGCAACTGCTGTATGGGGTGGTCGAGGCGGACCTGACCGAGCGCACCCTGCTGACCCTGGGCGCGGAATACCAGCGCAAGAAGTGCACGGCGTGCTCGTACTTCGGCTTTCCCGCGTACTACGCCGATGGCTCCAAGACCGACTTCCGGCAACGGTTCAATTCCGCCACCAACTGGAGCCGCCAGGAACGCACGCGCTACAACGTCTTCGCCACGCTCGACCACGAGTTCTCGTCATCGTGGAAGGGGTCGCTGACGCTGTCGCGCACCGGCGACGACAACGACCGCACCTATGGCTGGTTCAGCAGCAACGGCTGGGCCAATCCGCAGACCGGGCAGGGCGCCTCGGTCTGGGTCGCCAAATGGCCGATCCCCAAGACCCAGAACGCGCTGGACGCCAGCCTCAGCGGCGCCTTCGACGCGCTGGGCCGCCGCCACGACCTGGTGCTGGGCGTGAGCCTGTCGCGCACCCGGGGCGACTACGACACCTATCCGCTGTGGACCGCGCCCGGCTATGACCCGGTCATCCCGGACGTGCGCGCCTGGGATGGCGACATGCCGCAACCCCAATGGCAGGCGACGGGCAAGCGCTACTACACCGAGAAGCAGAACGCGGTCTATGGCGCACTGCGACTGCGCCCGACCGAGGCGCTGTCGGTGATCCTGGGCTCGCGCGTCACCTGGTGGGACCAGCAGGCCTCATACACCTACAACGACGGCTCGGCCTATCCGGACAACATGCGCGAGCAGGGCGTGTACACGCCGTATGCCGGCGTGATCTACGACCTGACGCCGACGCTGTCCGCCTATGCCAGCTACACCAGCATCTTCCTGCCGCAGCAGGCCCAGACCGTGTCGGGCAGCGGCGTCGCGCCGATCAAGGGCAATACCTACGAGATCGGCCTCAAAAGCGCCTGGCTGGACGGCCGCCTGAATGGCGCGCTGGCGCTGTTCCGCACCCGCCAGGACAACTACGCCATGCTGGACGGCGACAAGCTGGCCCCCAATGGCGATAACGCCTATGTCGCCGCCAACGGCGCCGTGCTGCGCGGCGTCGAAGCCGAGCTCAGCGGCGAGCTCGCGCACGGTTGGCAAATGCAGTTGTCGTACGCCTACGTCAACCGCCGCCTGCCGACGGGCTTCTCGACCCAGGTCGGGCTGCCGCGCCACATCGCCAAGCTGTACACCACCTACCGCCTGCCGGGCGACTGGAGCGCCCTGACCGTGGGTGGCGGGGTGCGCTGGGAAAGCCAGAGCGGCTTCACCAGCCGCGGCCCCGGCGGGCAGCAATTCGATTCCTCGCAAAGCAGCTATGCGCTGGTGGACCTGATGGCGCGCTACCAGTTCAACCGCCAATGGTCGGCCACGCTGAACCTGAACAACGTGCTGGACAAGAAGTACTACGCCAGCACCAACGTCTACAGCAATTACTACGGGGCGCCGTTCAGCGCGATGCTGGGGGTGAATTACCGGTATTGATCGGATTGTCTTGCAATACGCGAGTTATCGGCCTTCCAGCATCAGGCGCGTGCGTTCTTCGGTCGATGGATGGCTGGAAAGCCAGTTCGGGGTGGTGCCGGCCACTCTGGACTGCGCCGCCAGGTCTTGCAGCAGCTTTGCCAGCAACGCAGGGTCCTTGCCGGTCTTGCGCATGAGCGCGACGGCGGTCGCGTCGGCATCCCGCTCGAAATCGCGGGAATAGGACAGGTCCAGCAGCCCCGTGCCCAGCACGCTGGCTTGGTGCAGCAGGCTGGAGGCATCACCGGTGAAGAACAGCGCCACGGTCGACAGGCCCGCCAGGCGGCCAAGACGGCGTATGCCGTGGCGGTGCTGGATGTGGCCGAGTTCATGGGCCAACACGCCCGCAAGGGCCTGGGCTGTTCCGGCCAGGCGCGCCAGTTCGTCCGTGACGATGACGGGGCCGCCCGGCAGCGCCATCGCGTTGGCGCCCACCAACGGGCCGCCTTGGCGGAACAACAACTGCGGTGGCGTCGCGCCCAGGTCGGCGTGCGCCACGAGTTCATCGAATACGGCCTGGATGGCCCGCCGGGTGTCGGGGGCGAGTTGGCTGGGGCGCAGCACGAGGCGATCGAGTGTATGCAGGACGTTGGCGCCGATGCGCGCTTCGGTAGCGGGGGGAACGGTGCGTGCAAGGCTGTCGCCCAGCCAGGGAATGGTCCAGCGCAGGCTGACGACGAACGCCAGGGTAGCCAAGGCCGCCAGTCCGAGCGCGGCCAGATTGAGGCGCTCCAGGCGATGCAGCAGATGGCTGCGGCGGCCGAGCAGGCGTTCCAGGCGGTCGACCTGATCGTTGTCATCGGTTTCGAAGACGCTGTCGTCGGGCAGCGTGGCACGCCGGGCTGTCGTGCCGATACGGCTGGACCATCGCAGCACGCCGGCCGGCAGCGTGCGGCGCGCCTGGCCATGCAGCAACGACACGGAGCCATCCGCCTGCCATCGCAGGCTCGCCGGATGGCTGGCCGCGCTGCCGGCGGCGTAGAGCCGGCCGTGGATGATGACCGATACGGCGTCGCCTGGCGACGCCGGGGAGCCCGCCGGCTCATCCGTGTGGTCAGAGGGCCGAGACACCGGCAAAACCTTCGAGCTGGCTGAACTCGGCACCGAAGGCGCCGGGGACATGGGCCAGTTGCCGTGACACGAATTCATCCAGGCCAGGCGCCGCCAGCACGGTGATGCGCTGCGTCACGTAGCGATACCGGCGCACGCGCGCCCAGGGGTAGGCCAGCCCCAGCGTCAATATGCTGGCCGCGATGCCGGACAGGGTGATCCAGGTGTAGCGCCAGGGCGCCACGGCGCTGTGCAGCCGGTGCCTGCCTTGTAGCGTGCATCGGTTGAGAATTTCATTGTGGGCGCAGGCGCCGTAGTACAACGCGGCTACGATCAGCGCGGCGTAGAGTGTCGCGAGCAGAACGGGGAAAACGGAGAGGAACATGTGCGGTCCGGCCGAAGGATGGCGATGCGACGGGTCGGTAAGCCCCCGCAGCATTTCGCTAAACGAGAACTCGGGATTTGCGGCCTGACCGACCCATTGCGCGGCCAACATTCCGACCAGGCAGACGACTATGAATATGCCCATGCCGCGCAGCAACCCGGCATACAGGATCGCCAGGCGAGGGGCGCTGAAGAAGGCGGCGTAGCCGTAACGGTGGCCTCCCGCCACATAGCTGGCACGTTGTTGCGTGGCCAGCGGGGTCAGCAGCCCGAGCGTGAAGATAGAGAGCAGCGGCAGAAATACGAAGACGAGCAGCGCGCGTCCGTAGCTGCCCTGGAAGCCGAACCGCACGTTGCTCCAGGAGGTCATGTACGCGCGGAAACCCAGGCTGGCATTGACCAGCCATGGTACGGCCAGCAGGATGAAAAGCGATAGCAGCCGTTCGGCAAGCGGCCATACCGCGCCGATGAGCGAGACAGCGGCGATGATTGCAATGGCGAGCAGGCGCCCTTTGAATATCTGCCCGCCCGTGGCGTGATAGTCGAACCCGGCGCCTGCCAGGTAGGTGTGGCCGCGGAACCAGCGCATCGTCCTGACCTTGGCCCAGGCCGACCAGATGCCCAAGGTGCATAGCGTCAACAGGACATTCACCGCCCACACGCCAAAGTAATCACGGGCGCGGCCGCGGAACTGCAGCGGCAGCGCTTGTGACGCTTCGTCGGGCGCCGATGGGAGGGGGGGCGTGCCGCTGGCAGCGTGGGTGCCCGCACCGGCGGGGGAGGGAAATTGCGACATCGGACTATCTCGGGAACGGCTAACGAAGGGCTTCGCGGATCGTAGCGATGCAGGCATCGGCGATGCCATCGGATAGGTCTGCTATTGAGACGCGGTCCTCGCGGTTTAGGATAGGTCCGCCAGGTTGCCCGGGACGGGACGCGCCATTCAGTACACTTGCCGGTGCGATGATCTCCGGGCGGTTGCCTCCCGCGAGGCGCGCCGCAGCCACGCGGGCGGGGCGTCCGCCCTTGCGCCAACGATATTCCACGGATTCCCTGCCATGCCCGCTGCCCACGCCACGCTTGCCACCGCGCTGCGCACCCCGGTCGTCTCCGCCGACGACGCGGAAACACTAGACGGTTTTTTCAAGCGGCCTGAGGTGCGCGCGTTCTACGAAGATGCCTTGGCGTCCGCGCACACCGCCGCCAGCCTGCGGTTCTGCGCCGAACTGCTGCCGTCCCTGCACCCCAGCCGGGCAGCGGCGCTGGCGCTGATGTGCGGCTCGCTGGTGGAGGACGGCGCCGATCCCGTGCTGCTATTCCCCGCGTTGCAGGCGTTGCTGGGCCCGTGGTTGCGGACCCTGCGACCGTATTGCGCGCTGGAGGTCGAGGACGACGACGCCGAAGTCGAGGAAGCCGACCGCCTGGCCTGGAAAGAGGCGGTGGCGCGGCTTGAAGCCATTCCCGAGGACCGGCGCTGGGAACTCGATGCGCAGGTCGCCGCCATCGACACCCTGGTGCTGCCGATGATGGCCATGCTGATGCGCGACCAGCGCAATCACCAGGCCTTCGTCGCCGACGCCGATCTGATGGACCTGCTGTATGCCATGACCACGCTCAACGACAACCTGCCGTTCGAGCAACTGCACTACCTGTGGCTGGCCTCGCGCATCAGCTACGAGGAAGAGCTCGTGGTGGTGTTGCCCACCTCCGGCACGGGCTTCGTGGCGCGGGCGCACGGCATCAATAACAATTTCCACGCCTTCACGCTGTTGCAGAACCTGATGCGCGACCACGTCCAGGCCCTGGGCGTGCGCCGCGAGATCGCCGCGCGCGAGCCCGACGCCGAGCGCGACAGCGCCGATTTCCAGTGGCTGCAGGCCGATGCCTATGCGCAGGGAAGGCTGGTCAACGACATGCGCTTTGCCTGGGGCGAGGCGGCGCTGCGCGACAACCTGGCCAGGCACGGCAAGCGGGTGCTGATCGCGCTGGAGACCGAGGACGGCATGCAGCGCAACTGGTCTGGCTTCAACGGTGCGATCCATGATGCGCAGCAGCCGTCGATGACGTTCGTGCGCTATCTGACGGCGGATGAGGTAGTGGCGTATCTGACCTGAGCGGCAGGCGGCGGCGCCGCGCCAACGAAGGCGGCGGGCGGCCGGCACGACGCGGTGCAACAGATGAGCGACGGATGTTTCTCTTGTCTTGCGCAGCGCTTTTCATCCACATAGTATTGAAACTCATTTTTATTTGAGTTCCTCAAGACGCTCGCCGGTCGCTCGCGTCGGAATGAAGTGGATCGTGACTGCAGCCTATCCCCTGGTCTCGGCCGTCAAGGCGCTCTATGTCGACCATCACGGTTGGCTCACTGCCTGGCTGCGCCGCCGGTTGGGATGTCCGGAGCAGGCGGCGGATCTGGCCCATGACACTTTCCTGCGGCTGCTGACGGCCAGGGTTCCTCCCGCCGAACTGGTCGAGCCGCGGGCCTGGCTGACCACGGCCGCGCGCCGGCTGATGCTCGACCGCCTGCGGCGCCAGCGCGTCGAACAGGCCTATCTCGAAGCCATGACGCTGGCGGCGGATGCCTTGCCGCGAGGGGCGCCATCACCCGAGGCGCTGATGAGCGCGATACAGGTGGTGGAGCAACTGGCAGCCGCGCTGGCTGCGCTGGCGCCGAAAGGGCGCGAGGCGTTCCTGTTGCATTACCTGGAAGACCACAGCCAGTTGGTGGTGGCCGAGCGTCTCGGAATCTCCGTGCGGATGGTGCAGAAGTATCTGGCGCAGGGGCTGCTGCGTTGTCACCGGGTGCTGGCCTGATGATGGCCGGGCGATCCGGTCGCCAACCGGAAGCCGCCGCATGAGGCGCGTGCCGATCCCCGATGCCATCGCCGAACAGGCCGCCCGGTGGGTCGTGCGCCTGAGTTCTGACGACGCGGCCGAGCGCGACGCCGCGCAGCGCGAACTGGAGGCGTGGGTGCGGCAAAGTCCCGTGCACGAGGCGGCGGCGCGGGGCATGCGACTGGTGGTGGACCGGATGCAGGATCTGCGCGGCTCGGCGGCGCAATCGGGGGCGAAATCGGGGGCGCCGGCGCGGGCGGGATTCGAAGCGGCGTTTGCCCATTCGGGCAAGCGCCGCGCGAGCCGGATGCTGTTCGCGATCGGTGCGGCGTTGCTCGTGGCCGCGGCGGGCGGGATGACACTGCGGGTGTATCCCGCGTCCTATCTGATGGCGGATGTGCGCAGCGTGACCGGCGAGTGGCGCGTCGAGCTGCTGGAGGACGGTTCGCGCGTCACCCTGGCCGGTGACAGCGCGGTAAACCTGCGATTCGACCGCCAGCGCCGGGAGCTGGAATTGGTGCAGGGACAGGCGCTGATCGAGGTGGCGAAGGATGCGCTGCGTCCCTTCGTGGTGCGCACGCGCGAGGCGCGGCTGGTCGCGCTGGGTACGCGCTTCGCAGTGGATCGGCATGACGGCGTGACGAAGCTGGCAATGATCGAATCGCGCGTGCGGGTGGAGGCGGCCGGCACGCCACCGACGCAAGCGCTGGTGGTGCGGGCCGGGCAGCGCGTGGCGGTTACGGCGCAGGGCGTCGGGCCGATTGCGGCGGTCGATCCCGGCCAGGTGGAGGACGCCTGGAGATTCCATCAGTTGGCGGCGCGGGACCAGCCGCTGGCGGACGTGCTGGAGGAGCTGAATCGGCACCGGTCCGGCCGCATTTTCTATGACGAGGCCGCCTTGGCGGGGATCCGCATGACGGTGGTGTTGCCACTGGACGATACCGGCCGGGCGTTGCGATTGCTGGCCGAGAGCGTACCCGGCCTGACGCTGCGGTTCGCCTCGTCCTATTTCGTGTGGGTGGGGAGGACCGGTGGCGAAGCCGCCCGCTAGTCCGGGAAGATTCCCTGCGATGGGTGGTTCGTGTTTTGGAGTCCGGCGCGTCATGTCTTCTGAATGGCGATGATCCGGGACGTATCGATAGGTCCCGGCGCCCGAGCTGAGGACCACGATCATGCACAAGCTCCACCCGGCAGGCCCGCGCCGCCGTTTCCGATTTTCACCGCCGCCCCAACCCCGCGGCCTGCCCCCCGCTGCCCGCCTGGTGCTGGCCGGGTTGGGCGCGTCGATCGCGCTGATTGCCCAGGCGCAGCGCGTCGACAGGCAATACGACATTCCCGCCGGCTCGCTGGCGGACGTCTTGAGCCGTTATGCGCAACAGTCCGACATCGCGTTGTCGCTGATTGCCGAACAGGTGGCCGGTCGCGAGAGTCCGGGGCTGCATGGCCGCTACGCGCTGGAAGAAGGCTTCGCGGCGCTGTTGCGCGGTAGCGGCCTGCAGGCCCGGCGCAGCGCATCCGGCTATGTGCTGGTGGTGTCGCCGGGAGCCGTGACCCTGGCGCCGGTCGAGATCGAGGGCGATGCGGTGGCCGGGAAAGAGGTCTATGCCGCGCCACGTTCATCCGTGTATCTGTCCAGCCGGGACCTCGACCGTTTCGGCCGGGTGTCGGTCGGTGATCTGCTGGCCGGCATACCGGGGGTGCAGGTTGGCGACAGCCGCAACGGCGGCGCGCTGGACGTCAACATCCGCGGCATCCAGGGGCAGAGCCGGGTGGCGGTGCGGGTCGATGGCTCCGAGCAGGCGCTGGACGTGTACCGCGGATACGGAGGCACGGCCCAGCGCAGCTATATCGACCCGGACCTGATCAGCGACGTGACCGTCAACAAAGGTCCCTCCGTGACGTCCGGCGCCATCGGCGGTTCGGTGGAAATGCGCACGCTGGGCGTGCGGGACATCCTCACGGAAGGCAGCCGGGTCGGCCTGCGCCTGAAGGGCGAGTTATGGAACAACGGCGTGGCGCCGCCACATCGTGGCGTCAATCCGCCATCGTCCTCCACAGGGGAGCCCTCGGCGAATGATCTGAGTGCCGTTCCGCACGATAGCCATGGCAGCCTGTTCGGGTCGCGCGCGGAATCGGGCAGCCTGGCGTTTGCCTATGCCAACGACCGCCTCGACTTCGTGGCGGCCTACGCGCACCGCAACCAGGGCAACTACTTCTCGGGCAAGAAGGGGCGGGAGCGTTATCGCATGTATTACCCGGGTGGTCGCTACGAGAGGAACAGCGTGGCCAAGTCCTACAACCCTGGCGAGGAAGTGTTGAATTCGTCGGCCGAAACCGAGTCGACGCTGTTGAAACTGACGCTGCGACCCGCCGAAGGCCACGCATTGGAACTGGGCTATCGCCGCTACGCCGGCAAAATCGGCGAAATCATGCCGTCGGACATCATCCGGTCCGGCACGGCGGGCATCACGCAGTATCCGCTGGGGGAAATCGGTATCGACACCTATACGGCGCGCTATCAGTTCCAGCCGGCGGACAATCCGCTGCTGGACCTGGGCGTGAACCTGTGGATGACGGATGCCAAGACCAGCCAATTGACCTCGGTGTGGGCGCCGGCGTCTCAGGCCTACGTGACGGATCGCCGATGGACCCGGCAGGCCGACCGCCGCATTGGCGGCGATCTGTCCAATACCTCGCGGTGGCGCACGGCGCGCGGCGATGTCAGCCTCAACCTGGGCGGCTCATTCCAGGTCGAGGATCTCCGGCCGCAGCGCAGCGTGGTGACGACGCAGCAGGACATCGACGGCAACCGCGTGCTGCGCGATGCCTCGCGCCGGGAGTTCAGCCTGAATGGCAAGCTGGAATACCGGCCGGTGGCGTCGCTGACGTTGTGGGGCGGCGGCCGCTACAGCCATTTTGACGTCAGGGACCGCGGCGTGTATTCCACCGCCATCCGCGAATCGCGCTCCTATCGCCCCATCATGGTGAAAAAGCCGGGTGAGTGGTGGTGGCCGGGCAACTTCGGTTACCAGACGTGGTGGCCGGACGAGCAAGGCCTGTACACGGACGCCACCGACCCGCGCCTGCATAACGGCATCGTCTTCCAGGACAGCAACCGCCCCGAGGTCGGCGTGCCGTACGACGACTTCGGGGCGGGCTCGACCCGCGTCTATGACGAGGATGTGAAAGAGGTCGTCACCGGCTATGCGCATGCCCCCAGGCTGCGCAGCCGCGGCGGCGGCTTCGCCCCATCGGTGGGCCTGAACCTGGAACTGGTGCCGGACACTTTCGTCTATGCCTCGTACACCCAGGGGCTGCGGTTGCCATCGCTGTTCGAGACCAGCCTTGGCACGATGAGCCTGTCACCGGGCAGGGGGCTCAAGCCAGAGCGTTCCAATAGTTGGGAATTCGGCGCCAGCACGGTGCGTGGCAACCTGTTGGCCGATGGCGACACGGTCGCCGCCAAGGTGGTCTATTTCAACAACAACATCAAGAACTACATCGTGCGCTACTACGACTATGACGGGGTGGAGGAGCTGACCGAAAAGGCATTGCAGATGCGGAACACCGACCGCTACAAGACCAGCGGATTGGAATTCCAGTCGCGCTATGACGCCGGGCGGGTGTTCGCCGATCTGGCGGCCACGTATTACCTGAAGACCGAGACCTGCGACGCCGCCTTCGCGCAGCACTTGCGTGACAACCCCAGCGCTATGCGGCATACGGAAAACACGCCGACGTGCACCCCTGGCAGTTTCATGGGTTCGTATACCAACGCTCAGAATCCGCCCAGGCTGGCCTTGAGCCTGACCGCCGGCCTGCGCTTCTTCAATGAAGCGCTGACGCTGGGCGGGCGCATGGCCTACACCTCGGGCCCCACGGTCAAGGCCGACCAGCCGTGGCAGGAAACACCGACGACGAAACAGCTCGTGTACCACCCCGTGACCCTGTTCGACCTGTTCATGACCTACCAGCTGCGCGAACGGGTGATGGTGAGCCTCTCGGTGCAGAACCTGACGAACCGTTATTACCTGGATCCGCTGGCGCAGAGTTTCATGCCGGCGCCGGGCCGGACGGTACGGATCGGCATGCAGACGCGTTTCTGAGCGCGCGGCGTCCGGGGACGGGCAGTCCGCACGCGAGGCCTGCCCGCGCCGGCATCTATACCAAGGTATACGCCCCATGATCTGTTCGGAACGCCGTCCCGGACCTACACTGCCGCCTGTTGCAACCCTATAGGAGCCCGCCGTGGAAGACGACGGAAGTACCAGAACCCACGGCGCACGCCGGGTCTAGCGGGTCTGCATTTTTTTGTCAGCCGCCACGCCCGTCCGGATCGATCCGGAGCCGCGACGGCTTGCATGCGCCATCCGAACCCCTGCGGGCGGAATCGCCCGTTTCCAGGAGACGCGCATGCTGTTCCATACCCTTTCCCCCAATCCCGTGCGCCGCGCGGCCCCCGCGCCGGCCTTCATCAACCTGACGTTCTACGGCAGCCCCGCGGTGCTGGCCCTGATCCGCAAGCGCCTCTACGAGGAACTGCGGCAGCGGTCGGAAACCGTGGCAGACGTGCGTTACTCGACCGACGGCGAACAGGCCTGCACCGCCATCAGCCTGCGCAGCGACAGCGGCAATCCCTGGCCCGTGATTACCTGGCTCAGCGACCTGTGCCGCGAGCTTGGCGTGCATACGCTGCGTGTCGGCGTGGCGCCAGCGCCGCGCGCGCAGGCGCCGGCCGTTCCCGTCCCGCATTGATTCCGCCTTACCCGATTCTCAATTTCCACCAAGCCCGCGCGGGCCGTGGACGGGGGACGCTCGCGCCGTGAAAACGGCGGGCTCCCACCGGCGGTGCGCGGGTGGGAGCAGCGAACATGAAGCAAGTCCAAGAAGCCTCGTTGCCGGCCCCGCGCGGGCCTCGCAGCGAGAAGACCCCCGCGGCCGGCGCCGCGTCGGGCAAGAACCGCACGATGCCGGTGGCGCGACATGCCGGCCTGTCGGTGCACGAAAGCCTGCAGACGCTGCAGACGCAACGCGCCGGGCTGAGCGACGCCGAGGTTGCCGCGCGTCGCGCCGTCGACGGCCTGAACGAGGTCGCGCACGACAAGCCCGCGCCGGCCTGGCTGCAGTTGCTGCGGGCGTTCCGCAACCCCTTCGTGCTGGTGCTGCTGGGCCTGGCGGCGGTCTCGTACCTCACCGATATCCAGTTCGCCGCGCCCGCCGACCGCGACTGGACCGGCATCGTCATTATGCTGACCATGGTGACGGTCAGCGGCCTGCTGCGCTTCATCCAGGAGTACCGCTCGGGCCGCGCCGCGGAGAAGCTTAAGTCCATGGTGCGCAGCACCGCCACGGTGGTCCGCCGCGACAGCCAGTCCAGCGAGCCGGTGCGCCGCGAACTGCCGATGAACGAACTGGTGCCTGGCGACATCGTCGAACTGCAGGCCGGCGACATGATCCCGGCCGATATCCGCCTGCTGCAGTCGCGCGACCTGTTCATCAGCCAGGCCATCCTGACGGGCGAAGCGCTGCCGGTCGAGAAGTACGACACGCTGGGCAATGTCAGCGCCAAGCGCGCCGAGGCGCAGGCGGGCGAGAACGCCGAGTTGCTGGACCTGGCCAACATCTGCTTCATGGGCACCAATGTGGTCAGCGGCACCGCCACCGCGGTGGTGGTGGGGACCGGGCCGAATACGTATTTCGGCTCGCTGGCCAAGAACGTGGTGTCGACCAAGCGCGTCGAGACCAGCTTCGACCGCGGCGTCAACAGCGTGTCGTGGCTGCTCATCAAGTTCATGCTGGTGATGGTGCCAATCGTGTTCGTCATCAACGGCGTCACCAAGGGCGACTGGGTCACCGCGCTGACTTTCGCGCTGGCGGTGGCGGTGGGGCTGACGCCTGAAATGCTGCCGATGATCGTCTCGGCCAACCTGGCCAAGGGCGCGGTGGCGATGGCGCGGCGCAAGGTGGTGGTCAAGCGGCTCAACTCGGTGCAGAACTTCGGCGCGATGGACGTGCTGTGCACCGACAAGACCGGCACGCTGACGCAGGACCGCATCATCCTGGAGCATCACTTCAACGTTGACGGCGACGTCGACGACCAGGTGCTGCGCCTGGGGTGGCTGAACAGCGCCAACCAGAGCGGCCAGCGCAACCTGATGGACCGCGCCATCCTGGCCCGGGCGCGGGAGCTGCGCGGCTGGGACCGCAGCGCGCATCACGAGAAGGTCGACGAGATCCCGTTCGACTTCGTGCGCCGGCGTCTGTCGGTGGTGGTGCGCAGCGTCGACGGCGGCCTGGAGATGATCACCAAGGGCGCGGTCGAGGAAATGCTGGCGGTCAGCACGGGCGTGATGATCGACGGGCAGGAACGTCCGTTGGACGCGGCCATGCGCAAGCGCCTGCTGCGTAGCGCCGAGGCCTACAACCGCGATGGCTTCCGGGTGCTGGTGGTGGCCTCGCGCCGCCTGGAGGACAGCGGCCGCACGCAGTTCCAGGCCAGCGACGAAAGCGGGTTGGTGGTGCGCGGCTTCCTGACGTTCCTGGATCCGCCCAAGGATTCGGCGCAGGCCGCGATCCGTGCGCTCAACGACTACGGCGTGGCGGTGAAGGTGCTGACCGGCGACAACCCCATCGTGGCGGCCAAGGTCTGCCGCGACGTGGGCCTGGATCTGGGTGACGACGACGCGCGGGTGCTGCTGGGCGCCGACATCGAGCAGATGGATGACGTGACGCTGTGCCGCCGCGCCGAAACCGCGGTGCTGTTCGCCAAGCTGACGCCGCTGCAGAAGTCGCGCGTGGTCAAGGCGCTGCAGGCCAACGGTCACACCGTGGGCTTCCTGGGCGATGGCATCAACGATGCCCCCGCGCTGCGCGACGCCGACGTCGGCATCTCGGTGGACAGCGGCGCCGACATCGCCAAGGAAACCGCCGATATCGTGCTGCTGGAAAAGGATCTGATGGTGCTGGAGCAAGGCGTCATCAAGGGGCGCGAGACCTTCGGCAACATCCTCAAGTACCTGAACATGACCGCCAGCTCGAACTTCGGCAACGTGTTCTCGGTGCTGGTGGCGTCGGCGTGGCTGCCGTGGGAGCCGATGCTGTCGCTGCAACTGCTGATCCAGAACCTGGTGTACGACATCTCGCAACTGACGCTGCCGTGGGACCGCATGGACGATGAGTTCCTGAAGAAGCCGCGCAAGTGGGAAGCGGGCAACATCCAGCGCTTCATGCTGTGGCTGGGGCCCACCTCGTCGGTGTTCGATATCACCACCTATTTCCTGATGTGGACGGTGTTCGGCGCCGGCGCGGTCTATGCCCTGCATGGCGGCGACGGCGGCCAGACCATCATGAATTCGGGCTGGTTCATCGAGGGCCTGGTGTCGCAGACCTTCGTGGTGCACATGCTGCGCACCCGCAAGATCCCGTTCCTGCAGAGCACGGCGTCGCTGCCGGTGCTGTTGTCGACCACCGCCGCGATCGCGCTGGCATGTTGGCTGCCCTTCTCGCCGATCGCCGAGTCCATCGGATTCGTGTCGCTGCCGCCCATCTACTTCGGCTGGCTGGCGCTCACCATCCTGGGCTACATCGCGCTGACGCAGCAGGTCAAGACCCTCTACATCCGCCGCTACGGCCGGTGGTACTGACATGCCGGGAGAGACGACATGGAAAAGGCTTTCGAGGAAATGCGCAAATTCTCGCGTGACATGCACGCCTACGAGATCGAACGGGCCGCCTTCCGTCAGGCGGGGCAGGCGCCGGACTTGCCGGATGGCCCGCTGATCCCGCTGCGGCTGCTGGTGCCGATGCTGCTGGCGTGGACATTGGGCGTGGGCGGGATCCTGTGTTTCCTGCCCTGAAGGGAGGGAGGATCGGGCGGCCGGGCGCCGCCCGATTGTCTCAGGCGACGCGGTGCAGCGCCTGGATCACGCCGAGCGCGATCCAGATGCCGACGAGCACGGCGCCGCGGACGATCCAGAGGGCTTTGATGGACGGTTTCATGGGGAGGCTGCCAGTAGGCGTTGGCGGGGCGGCGCGGCCGAAGGACGCGCCCGGGAGGGATCCGAAAATTATAGGAACCGGCCCCCGCGCGGGCGAGCCGCCATTGGGATGGCGGACCTATACCTTGGTATATGCCGGCTTTCCGAAAGTGCGCCACGGCCCGCGCCTGTCTCTACAATGGCAGCTCGCGGCGCGGGGCCATCGGGGCCCGGCGCCGGCGTCCATTCAACGGGGTGGCAGCGCCATGTTCCTCAAGCAGGCCAGGTATCTGAAGCAGCGTCCCCGCGCGGGCGTTGCGCTGCTGGTGGCGCTGATGGCGATAGTGTTCCTGGCGGACACCTTCACCCGCCTGGAAATCGCCGTGGCCGTGTTCTACGTGGCGGTGATCCTGGCGGCGCTGAGCTTTCTGCCGAGACAGGGCGTCACCCTTGTCGCGGTGGCGTGCGCGGCGCTGACGCTGCTCAGCCTGTACCTCACGCCAAATGGCGGCGCACTGCGCGAACTCGGGCTGATCAACGCGCTCATCAGCATTGCCGCCATTGGCGTGACTACCTACCTGGCGCTCAAGCGGGCGGCGGCCGAGGACGCGGCATTCGAGGCGCGCACGCAACTGGCGCGCATGGCGCGCATTCACAGCCTGGGCGAGCTGACCGCGTCCATTGCCCACGAGATCAACCAGCCGCTGGCGGCCATCGCCACCAGCGGCAGCGCCTGCCAGCGCTGGCTGGAGCACGATCCGCCCAACATCGAAAGAGCCTTGCGCGCGCTGCAGCGCATGACCGGCGACGTGCATCGCGCCAGCGAAGTGGTGGCGCGCATCCGCCGCGACGCGCGCAATGCCGCGCCGCAACGCGAGCGGCTGGACCTGGCCGACGTCATCGGCGAGGTGCTGGAGCTGGCCGGCGGCGAGCTGGCGCGCAACGAAGTGGTGGTGTCCACCCGCATCCAGGAGCGCGTGCCGGCGGTGCTGGGCGATCGCGTCCAGCTTGGGCAGGTGCTGGTCAACCTGGTGCTCAACGCCATCGAGGCCATGCAGCAGACCCCGGCGGGCGCCCGCCAGTTGACGCTACGCCTGTCGTGCCAGGAGGCGGGGCAGGTGCAGTGTTCGCTGACGGACTCCGGCCCGGGCCTGACGCCGCAGGCGCGCGAACGCCTGTTCGACACCTTCTGGAGCACCAAGCCCGAAGGCACCGGCCTGGGGCTGACCATCAGTCGCGGCATCATCGAAAGCCATGGCGGCCGGTTGTGGGCCGAACCCGCCGCGCGCGAGGGCGCGGTGTTCTGTTTCATGCTGCCAGCGGCGGCCGAGGATGAATCTTCATGATCGCAAGCACGCGGCCCGAGCCCGCCACCATCCACATCGTCGATGACGACGCCTCGCTGCGCGAGTCGCTGGAGGACCTGATGCATTCGGTCGGACTGCCCGTGCGCGGCTATGGGTCGGCACGGGAGTTCCTGGACGCCGATCCGGGCACCGGCCCAGCCTGCCTGGTGCTGGACGTGCGCCTGCCGGGGCAGAGCGGCATGGACCTGCTGCGCAGCCTGCAGCAGGCGCGGCGGCGCATGCCCGTGGTGATGATCACCGGCCACGGCGACATTCCCATGTCGGTCGCGGCGATGAAGCTGGGCGCGGTGGATTTCCTGACCAAGCCGTTTCGCGACCAGGACCTGCTGGACACCATCCACGCGGCGGTCGAGAAGGATCGCGCGCAACTGGCAAGCGCATCGGGTTCTGATGAGGTCCAGGCCCGCTGGGACACTTTGACCGAGGGCGAGAAGGCGGTGATGGAGCGGGTGGTGCGAGGCATGCTGAACAAGCAGATCGCGGCCGAACTCAATGTCAGCGAGATCACGGTCAAGGTGCGGCGCGGGCGCGTCATGCGCAAGATGCAGGTGCGCACGCTGGCGGACCTGGTACGCGCGGGCGGGCAACTGGGCGGTTAGCGCTCATTGGGCTGGCGCTCGTCGAGGCGCAATGCCTGGAGACGAAGGGCTCGCCCCGTCATCGGCAGGCGCCATGCGCCGCGAGCGGGCGGCCGGCCCGCTTCAGTCCGGCTTGCCCGGCGGCTGGGCCGCGGCGCGCCACAGGTCGAGGAAGTGGCGCTTTTTGAGCGGATCCAGGTACACCAGCAAGCCCACGCCCAGCGCCACCGGCCGCACGCCCGCCGCCGGCACCACCGAGGCGCCGACCGGCCGCATGCCGGACTGGCGCGCGAGCATGTCCTGGCCGCGCGGCGACAGCAGGTAGTCGAGAAAGCGCGCGCCCAGGTCGGCGCGCGGCGCCTGCCGTGGAATGATGGCCGAGCGCGACAGCATCAGGGTGTAGTCCTGCGGGTAGATGATGGCCAGCGGCGCGCCCTGGTCGATGCGGTGGCGGGTATAGGATTCCAGCAGGTTGTAGGCCAGCGTGATCTCGCCGCGTTCGAGCTTGTCGAGCGCGTGCTCGGTCGATTCGTGCACGCTGACGCCGTTGCGGCCGAAGGCGGCCAGCAGCGCGCCGGCCAGGCTGTCCAGGCGCGCGTCCTGGGTGGCGGCCAGGTAGCCGATGCCGCTGCCTTCGACGTCGTAGGTCGAGATCCGGCCGGCCAGCGGCTGGTCGGGCGCCTGCAGCAGCGCCAGCAGCTCGCGGCGGGTGCGGGGCGCACGCGCGGCGTCGAGCGTGCGGGTGTCGTAGACCATCACGATGGGGTCGGTGCCGATACTGAAGACCTCGTCGCGCCAATTGGCCCAGGCGGGCAGGGCGCGGGTGTCCGGCGACACGTGCGGCTGCGCATGGCCGTCGTTGACCAGCTTGGTCTGCAGGTCCATGGCGCTGCTGATGACCAGGTCGGGGCCGGCCTTCTCGCCCGGCGCCTGCGCGGCGCGGGCGGCCACTTCGGCATACAGCGCCTGGGTCGACAGTTCCGTGTATTCCAGGCGCACGCCAGGATTGAGCTGGCTGAAGTCCTCCAGCACGCCGCGAAACACCCTCACGCTGTTGGAGGCGTGCAGCACCAGCACGTGCTTGCTGTCGGCCGGACCCAGCGTCAGGCCGTCGGCGCTGGTCTCGGCGGCGGGGCTGGCGCTGGCCAGGAGCAGGGCGGCGCCGGCCGCGGCCAGGCGCGCGAGCAGGGGAAATCTAGGCGTCATGAACGTTGGCGGGCAGGTAGACGACGGCTTCGAGGCCGCCGCCGGGGCGATTGCTGAGACTGAGCCGGCCCTGGTGGATATCGACCACGCGCTTGACGATGGACAGTCCCAGGCCGGCGCCGGGCGTGCGTGGATTGGGGCCGCGCGAGAAACGCTCGAAGGCGCTTTGCGCCAGCGCGGGCGGGATGCCGGGCCCCTGGTCGGCCACGGTGATGCGCCAGCCGGCGTCGTCGCGTTCGAGCCGCACGTCGATGTGGCCGTCCGCCGAGGCGCCATGGCGCAGGGCGTTGTCGACCAGGTTCTTGAAGGCCTCGCGCAGCATCAGGCTGTCGCCCGCGATGCAAGGCGGCGCGTTCTCCTGCGCGGCGGGCAGGCGCAGCCGCACGTCGGGCTGCGGGTCGGCCTGCGGCACGGTGTCGTAGACGGCCTGCGAAAGCAGCTCGGCCAGGTCCACGGGACCGAACTTGCGCACGTTGCTGCGGTGGATGACGCTGGCGTCGCTGAGCAACTGGTTCACCAGCCGCGACAGCTTTTCGGCGTTGCGCAGCACCGCCAGCAGGCTGCGGCGCTGTTCGGCCGGGTCTTCCTCGTCCAGCGCCACTTCCATCTGCGCGTGCAGCGCGGCCAGCGGCGTGCGCAACTGGTGCGCGGCCTCGGCGATGAACAGGCGCAGGGTGTCGAGGTTCTCGGACAGCCGCGCCATGAAGCCGTCGAGCGAATGCACCAGCTCGTCCAGTTCCTCGGGCACCGGCGCGGCGATCGGATGCAGGTCGGCGGCGCTGCGCGCGGCCAGCTCGCGTTCGATGCGCTGGATCGGCGACAGCGAGCGCCGCAGGCCCCAGTAGGCCAGCGCCAGCGCCGCGGCGGTAAAGCCGATCAGCGCCAGCGTGCCCTGCCACAGGATGCGCTCGGCCAGCGCATTGCGCGCCTCGCGCGTCTGCGCCACCTGGATCAGCGCGGTCTCGGTGGCGCGCGGACCGGCGATCTTGCGCTCCATCCACGCCACCCGCACGGCCTGGCCCTGGTAGTCGGCGGTGAACAGTTGCGGCGCGGCGCCGGCGTCGGCGCCGTGAGCGGGTGGAGCGGACAGGTCGGCGTAGCCGGAGATCAGCGCGCCGTCGGCCGCCGCCACGCGATAGAACACGCGGTCGCGCGGCGCCTGCTCCAGCAGCGCCAGGGCGGCGTAGGGCATGTCCATCTGCCACTCGCCCTGCACCAGTTGCAGGCTGTCGGCCATCGACAGCGCCGAGGCGCGCAGCAGTTGGTCATAGGTGGTGTCGGCGTTCTGCTGCGCATAGCCGCGCACCAGCAGGTAGAGCGCGCCCAGTCCCACGACGAACAGTCCCAGCAGCATCGCCAGCAGGCGCCGGCGTACGGAAATACGGCGGGACTGCACCGTTTCAGTCCCTTGGCGCCGCGGTGGCGTCGGCATCCCCGGCCGCCGTCAGCAGATAACCCGTGCCGCGTTGCGTCTCGATGCGCAGCGGCGAGCCTTCCAGCTTCTTGCGCAGCCGCGCGATGTAGACCTCGATGGCATTGGGCGCCGCGTCGTCATCGAACGCGAACAGCTTGTTGGCGATCTCGGCCTTGCTGACCGCGCGGTTCATACCGGCCAACAGAATCTCGAGCAGGCTGTACTCGCGCTTGGGCAGATCGATGCGCTGCCCCGCCAGGCTGACCTGCCGCGCCGCGCTGTCGATCACCAGTTCGCCAAACCGCAGCACCCCCGCCGCCTGCACGCTGGGCCGCCGCAGCAGGGCCCGGCAGCGCGCCTCCAGCTCGCGAAAGTCGAACGGCTTGGCCAGGTAATCATCGGCCCCCGTATCCAGCGCATGCACCCGATCCTCGATATCGATGCGCGCCGTCAACGCCAGCACCGGCGTCTTGCTGCCCCGATCCCGCAGCCGATGCAGGATCTCGAACCCCGACATGCGCGGCAATCCGATATCCAGGATCACCAGGTCAAAGGTCTCGTACTGCAACACCCCATCCGCGTTCAACCCATCATTCTGGCAATCAACGGCATGCCCAAGACGACGCAGCCGACGCACAAGCGCGTCGGCCAGGTCCTCATCATCTTCGATCACCAGAATCCGCATGCGCGAGATTGTCGCATAGCGTCCCACGCCACCCTCACCACGCATCCGTCCCCCTGTAACCCCCTGTTAAGGCTGGCATTTCCCTCCACCCACGCGCAGCGGACACCTCACGCCATCCCCCACCGCGTAAGCCGTTTGGGCCGCCCGCGCGGCCCAAAAAGGCGGGCCCCGCAAACCGCTCCCATGCCGCCGAGGTTCAGCAAAGCACCAAACCAAGATTCCGGTAGTCCGGGGCGGGCGGGTGTCGCGGGGCGCGCCGTCAGATGCGCCCGACGGAATCCGAAGGAGTCGCCGTAGGCGAGGACGAGGATGAGGAAGGGGCAGTCCGGAGCGAACGCTCCGGACCGCAATCGCAGGCGCGCCCCGCGACACCCGCCCGCCCCGGACGGCCTACATCTCCTTTGTCACCCACTCCCCACCCGACCCCGGCCCCCCCAAAAACGACAGGTTCCAGACAGCTTTTCTTCCTAGTCTTCCGCCCCAGCGCCCCACCGGCGTGCAAATAACAACGAGCCCGGAGATACCCCCTCATGCTTTTGACCCTGCTTGGCTTCGGCATGGTGATCACGTTCATGACGCTGATCATGACCAAGCGCCTCTCGCCCCTGGTGGCGCTCATCCTCGTCCCCATCCTCTTCGCCCTGCTCGGCGGCTTCGGCGCCGGCATCGACAAGATGATGCTCGATGGCATCCGCAAGATCGCGCCCACCGGCGTCATGCTGATGTTCGCCATCCTCTACTTCGGCGTGATGATCGACGCCGGCCTGTTCGACCCCATCGTCGGCCGCATCCTGCGCGCGGTGAAGGGCGATCCGCTCAAGATCGTGGTCGGCACCACCGTGCTGGCGCTGGTCATCTCGCTGGACGGCGACGGCTCCACCACCTACATGATCGTGGTGGCCTCGATGCTGCCGCTGTACCGCCGCCTGAAGATGAACGCGCTGTCCATGACCTGTCTGGCGATGCTGGCCAGCGGCGTCATGAACCTGACGCCATGGGGCGGGCCGACCGCGCGCGCCGCCAGCGCGCTGCACGTGGACGCCGGCGACATCTTCGTGCCGCTGGTGCCGGTGATGGGCGTGGCCATCGTCGCGATCCTGTTGCTGGCCTTCTTCCTGGGCCTGCGCGAACGCCGCCGCCTGGGGGTGCTGTCGCTGCCCGACGGCGCCTCGCTGCACGCCGGCTACGACGAGGACGGCCCCAAGAACCTGCCCGAGATCGAGGTCGACCACGACCTGCGCCGTCCCAAGCTGCTGTGGGTCAACGCCGGCCTGACGCTGGCGCTGATGGTGAGCCTGGTGATGGGCGTGCTGCCGCTGCCGGTGCTCTTCATGATCGCCTTCGCGATCGCGCTGATCATCAACTACCCGAACCTGGCCGAGCAGCGCCGCCGCGTGGCGCAGCATGCCGGCAACGTGCTGTCGGTGGTGTCGCTGATCTTCGCGGCGGGCATCTTCACCGGCATCCTGTCGGGCACGGGCATGGTGGAAGCCATGTCGCGCAGCCTGCTGGCGGTGATCCCCGATGCGCTCGGACCGTACCTGGCCGGCATCACCGCGCTGGTCAGCCTGCCGTTCACCTTCTTCATGTCGAACGACGCTTTTTATTTCGGTGTGCTGCCGATCCTGAGCGAAGCCGCGCAAGGCTATGGCATCACGCCGGTGGAAATGGCGCGCGCCTCGCTGATCGGCCAGCCGGTGCATCTGCTCAGCCCGCTGGTGCCGTCGACCTACCTGCTGGTGGGCCTGGCGGGCGTCGAGTTTGGCGACCACCAGCGCTATTCGCTCAAGTGGGCCACGATGGTCTGCCTGGTGATGCTGGCGGCCGCGCTGGCGTTCGGCCTGTTCCCCCTGGTCGGCTCCGTCGCCTGACGGCCGCGCTTTTCCACGTTTCTTGAAAGGAGCACGTTCATGGCTTTGCGCATTGCTTACGTCACCAGCGGGATGGGCCACACGGGCACCGCGATCTGCCAGGCGCTGCACCGCGCCGGTCACCGCGTCATCGCCGGCTGCGGGCCGCGCTCGTCGCGCAAGGATCACTGGCTGAAGGAACAGAAGTCGCTGGGCTACGACTTCATCGCCTCGGAAGGCGACGCCACCGACTGGGCTTCGACCGAGGCGGCCTTCGCCAAGGTGCGGCGCGAGGTCGGGGAGATCGACGTGCTGGTCAACAACGCCGGCGCCATGCTCGACATGCGCTTTCGCCAGATGAGCCACGCCGACTGGTCGGCCGTGCTGCGCAGCAACCTGGACACGCTGTTCAACAGCACCAAGCAGGTGGTCGACGGTATGGCCGAGCGCGGCTGGGGCCGCATCATCAACATCGGCTCGGTCGCCGCCGAGAAGGGCCAGATCGGCCAGATCAACTACGCCACCGCGAAGGGCGCCGTCATCGGCTTCACCCGCTCGCTGGCGCAGGAAGTGGCGGCGCGCGGCGTCACCGTCAACCTGGTGTCGCCGGGCTTCATCGCCGACGACACCGTCAAGGCCTTCCCGCCGGCGCTGCTGGACCGCATCATCGAAAGCGTGCCGGTGGGCCGCCTGGGCACCGCCAAGGACCTGGCCGGGCTGTGCGCCTGGCTGGCTTCTGACGAGGCGGCGTTCGTGACGGGCGCGAACTATGCGATCAATGGCGGCGTGTATATGAGTTGAGGGGGCTTGGCGAGTTTGCTGTCGGTGGCGTCGTCCGGACCTAAGGCAATCGGTGATCACTGTGGGGAATGGCCCGCCTGAAGGGCCATTCCTTTTCCCGAGCTACACGTCGAGCTGGTCGAACTGGATGCCGAGGGCTGCCGCGATGCGCTCACGCGTGCTCTTTCGAGGATTGGCATCGGGGGCTTCCATCGCCGCGTAGCTGGGTTGACGTATGCCCAGCCGGGTGGCCATGTCGATCTGGGTGATCTCCAGGTACTCGCGCCACGCGCGTACGATGCTCCAGCCATTTCCGCTCATCAACGCAACGACCTCATGGGGAATCGAGCCATCCGCGGGCACCCGCGCAGGGCGCCGGGTCTGGCGCGATTTCTTGCCGGTCAACGCCAGGTATTCCGCGTAGGGAAGGACGACGAACGCAGGCTTGCCGTCGGACTCGAGAATAGTGGGGTGCAGGCGCATGGAGGTTCCACGGTTGGTATCAATAGGTATTGTCGTCGCGTCGCTTCACTTCCTGAACGTCAATGATGCGAACGGCGGTTGCGACATCAAACAGGACGCGGTACGCGCCGATCCGCAGACGGAAGCCATATTGGTGTTGGCTGAGTGCCTTGATGTTGTGCATGGCCGGGAAGGCTTCCAGTTTGGCGACTTCTCCAAGGATGCGTCGTTGATCGCTGACGGGGAGTTTCAACAATTGCCTGACGGCCTTCTTTGCCCAGTTGATGACGTACACAATGCGGAGCCTGGCCAGTATATAGCTTAATCTATATAGGTTTACGCCCTGCCAAAGCAAAAGAAGCAAGAACCTGAGACTTTCTAAGGTTCCTGCCCACACGTATCAAGCTTGTTGCGTGTTTCTAGGACAATCGACTGATTCTTCGCCGAGCGTCTGCGGCGCGAGAATGTCCACGGCGGCGCTCACCCCCGATTGACCGACACCCCGCCATCCACCAGCAATGCCGTGCCGGTGGTGAAGCTGGACGCGTCCGAGGCCAGGTACAGGGCCGAGCGCGCGATCTCGGCCGGCGTGGCCAGGCGCTTGAGCGCGTGCAGGCCTTCGATGTAGCGGCGCGCCTCGGGCGAGTCCATCGAGGCGCGGCCCATCGATGTGTCGGTGCCACCGGGCAGCAGGGCGTTGGCGCGGATGCCCTGGGCGCCGTATTCCACGGCGATGGCCTGGACCAGGCCGATCAGGCCGGCCTTGCTGGCGGCATAGGCGCCCATGCCCGGAAATCCCGCGGTATGGCCGACGAACGTGGACGTGAAGACCAGCGAGCCGCCGCCGCGCCGCAACAAGGCCGGGATCTGGTGGCGCGCGCCGAGGAAGGCGCTGCCCAGGTTGGTGTCCAGGATGGTGCGCCACTGCGCCGGCGTAACCTGGTGCAGCGGCATGGCGTCGCCGGTCATGCCGGCATTGTTGAAGGCGATGTCCAGGCCGCCGTAGTGGGATTCGGCGGCGGCGACGGCCGCTTCGGCCACCGCCTCGTCGCGCACGTCGCCGGCCAGCGCCACGGCGCGGCCGCCGTCGGCCTCGAGCAGCGCGGCCAGTTCCTCCAGTTCGGTGCGGCGCCGCGCCACCAGCACCAGGCTGGCGCCCTCGCGGGCGAACAGCTTTGCCGCTTCGTAGCCGATGCCCGAGCTGGCGCCGGTGATGATGGCGACTTTGCCGGTCAGTTGTTGCATGGTGAATCCTTGTAGATAAGTAACCTGGCGACGATAGGCAAGCCGCGGCGCGTCGGCTATCCGGATCTTGCGATGGGCCCGGGCGCGGCAATTGCTGACATCGTCCCGACGTCCGCGCATGCCTGCGCGTGGCGCTGTGCAGAAGGACTGAACGCCATGGAATCGATCTGGGTGATCGGCGATGTGCATGGTTGTCGCGACTCCCTGGATGCCTTGCTGGCACGTCCCGAGATCGCCGATGACCCGCGTTGCCGGTTCTGGTTCGTGGGTGACCTGGTCAACCGCGGGCCGGCCTCGGCCGCGACGTTACGACGGGTCAAGGCGCTGGGCGAACGCGCCTCCGTCGTGCTGGGCAATCATGACCTGCGGGCATTGGCGGTCGCTGCGGGCTGCCTGCGGCCGGGCCGCCGCGATACGCTGGACGAGTTGCTGCGAGCGCGTGACGCCACGTCGCTATTGGACTGGCTGCGCCGGCAGCCGTTGCTGCACGCTGAAGCCGGCCACCTGCTGGTGCACGCGGGCGTCTACGCACACTGGGATCCCGCCACGGCGATGGCGCGCGCGCGTGAGGTCGAGGCGTTGCTGCGCCACCCGCGATGGCGCCAGCACCTGCCGCGGATCCGTGGGCCGTCGACGCTGTCCTGGCGCGACACAATGTCGGGCGCGGATAGGCT
The DNA here is from genome assembly GCF_902859745.1 of Achromobacter dolens. Classification (GTDB taxonomy): domain Bacteria; phylum Pseudomonadota; class Gammaproteobacteria; order Burkholderiales; family Burkholderiaceae_B; genus Achromobacter; species Achromobacter dolens. Next base: position 451,992 of record NZ_CADIJW010000001.1, read on the forward strand.
GAGGTTCATTGTCCGGGCGTTTACCCAGATGCGGCTCTGCCGCCCCGACGGCACATTGGCGCCGCACGCCAAGGCCGCGCCGGGACGCTGGCCATCCGGCGTGCTGCCCTGGTTCGACGTCCCGGGGCGGCGGGCGGGCGCAGCTCCCGTCCTTTTCGGACACTGGGCAACGCTGGGACTGCTGGTGCGGTCGGACGTGGTGTGCCTGGACACCGGGTGCGTATCGGGCGGCGTATTGACAGCCCTGCGCCTGGCTGACCGCAAGTTGCTTCAGGTGGGGCGCGAGGCGTTGCGGCCCGTGCCAGCCCGAGCGTGATCGGCGCAGCGATTCAGATAGTCCAGCAACTCGGCGGGATCGGCAGGCTTGGTGAAATAGCGGTCGAAGCCGGCGATGCGCCCGCGTTCGAGGTCTTGCGGGCCGCCGTAGCCGCTGAGCGCGGCGATCACCAGGCCCGCGGCCCAGGGTTCGCGCCGCAGCCGTTGGCAGAGGGTGTAGCCGTCCAGTTCCGGCATGCTGATGTCGAGCAAAACGATATCCGGCCGGTGCGCCTGCGCCAGGGCGAGGGCCGTGCGTCCTTCGAACGCGGTATGGACCTGGTGGTGGTCGAGCCTGAGGATTTCCGCCAGGGTTTCGACGGCGTCCTGGTTGTCGTCTGCGAGCAGGATGGTCAAAGGCCGCGGGGGTGTCGGCGGGCCATTTTGTCCGGTCGCGGGCTGCGGGTTGTGCGATAGGGTGCCGGCCGTATCCTGTCTGGGCGTGCGGATTGTCACGGATGGAGTCCTCCTCAACCTGTTTGCTGGCAGCTTAGTTGCTGTGGTCGGACGGATGCTTCACTTTTGTTTCACTAAATTTCATCCTATGCCGTCATTCCGGGGGACGGTGAGAGGCCCGCAAACCAGTGCGTTTGTACCCGCCCGCGGCAGAACGCGGCGTCACTCACGGATGTTTGGGCGCGCCGACCCCGGCAGGGTAATGGACACTTACATTTTCGGCGCCGCCAGGTGTTCGGGTGCTTGCGCCGCGACGCGGCTCGCAATCGGGCACGGCATTTGCTAAACGCTGCCACGGCTCCCGCTCCGGCGAGCCGCCCGACTGAGGTTCATACCATGCTTCCCATACGCAAAGCGGTTTTCCCCGTTGCTGGCCTCGGCACGCGCTTTCTGCCCGCGACCAAGGCCATGCCCAAAGAAATGCTGCCCATCGTCGACCGGCCGCTCATCCAGTATGCCGTCGAGGAGGCGGTGGCCGCCGGCATTACGGAGCTGATCTTCGTGACTGGCCGCAACAAGCGCGCCATCGAAGATCATTTCGACCGCGTGCCGGAACTGGAGCGCGACCTTGAACAGAAGAACAAGGCCGTGCTGCTTGATAGCGTGCGCAATGTCATTCCGGAGACCGTGAAGTGCGTCTATACCCGCCAGCCCGCCGCCCTGGGGCTGGGCCACGCCGTGCTGTGCGCCGCCTCGATCGTGGGCAATGAGCCGTTCGCGGTATTGCTGGCGGACGACATGATCGACGCGGAAACGCCCGTCATCGGCGAGATGATGAAGGTGGCGCGGGAGTTCGACGGCAGCGTGATCGCGGTGCAGAAGGTGCCGCCTGCCAACACCGATCAGTATGGGATCGTCTCCGGCACGCAGGCCTCGTACGGAGTGCTGCGCCTGACCGGCATCGTGGAGAAGCCGCGCCCCGAGGACGCGCCGACCGATCTGGGCGTGGTGGGACGCTACATCCTCGATCCCGCCATCTTCCCGGCGCTGCAGGCGACCCAGCCGGGAGTCGGCGGCGAGATCCAACTGACCGACGCCATCTCGGCCCTGCTCGATGGGGGCCGCGTGTTCGGCTACCAGTACGACGGTCAACGCTACGACTGCGGCAGCAAGGAAGGCTTCTACCGCGCCACCATGGAGATGGGCCGGAAGTATCACGGCCTGGGGTGAGCGGCCGGGGCGTGGGCTTGTGGCTCCGTTTTCTACCCCGAAGAGGATCGCGCCGCCTGCAGGGCGGCACGCGGACTCATGCACGCCGGCTCCCTGTCCCGCCGTGGCGGCGAGGGATGCGCGGCGCGCGGGCCCGGAGGTTTCAGCGGTCCTGTGGCGGGATGCCGCGCAGCGCCTGCCGCAGCGCGGCGTGAGCGGCCAGGTCGGCCGGCCGGTGTTTGCGCTCGGCCGCCGCCGGATACCTGCCCAGGAAATTGCCATTGCGCCGGTCCGTGGCCGGCCGCACCGGCCGTGGCGCGAAGCCGCCGCCGCAATTCGGGCAGACGTTGCCCAGCACCTCGTCGGCACAGCGCGCGCAGAAGGTGCATTCAAAGCTGCAGATGCGGGCCTCGGTCGAGGCCGGCGGCAGGTCGACGTCGCAGTGTTCACAACTAGGGCGCAATTCGAGCATGAAAGTCTCCTCCGGGCGGACTAGTGGCCAGCATACGCGGACAGCGGGTGGGCGCCCACGCCGCCTCCGGACAGGTAACGGGCGGAAACGGCCATGTCCGGGAGGCGTCTGCTGCCCGGCGGGCGCCTGTACACTCGGGCATCTCCACTTTGCGGAATCCGCCATGGCAGGCAGCAGCTTCTTCGCACTGTTCGACGACATCGCCACCATCCTGGACGACGTCTCCGTCATGACCAAGGTGGCGGCCAAGAAAACCGCCGGGGTGCTGGGCGACGACCTGGCGCTGAATGCGCAGCAGGTCTCGGGCGTGCCGGTCAATCGCGAACTGCCGGTGGTGTGGGCGGTGGCCAAGGGCTCGCTCATCAACAAGCTCATCCTGGTGCCGTCGGCGCTGGTGATCAGCGCCTTCGCGCCCTGGGCCGTGACGCCGCTGCTGATGGCCGGCGGCCTGTTCCTGTGTTTCGAGGGTGTCGAGAAGCTGGCCCACAAGTTCCTGCCGCACGGCGACTCCGCCGAGGGCAACCATGCCGCCCGCGCCGAGGCGCTGCAGAACGCGACGGTGGACATGGTGGCGTTCGAGCGCGACAAGATCAAGGGCGCGGTGCGCACCGACTTCATCCTGTCGGCGGAGATCATCGCCATCACCCTGGGGGCGGTGGCCGGCGCCGATCTGCTGCGTCAGACGGTGGTGCTGGCCGGCATCGCCCTGGTCATGACGGTGGGGGTCTACGGCCTGGTGGCAGGCATCGTCAAGCTCGACGACCTGGGCCTGTACCTGAGCGCCCGCCGCGCCGCGCTGGCCGCCTGGTTCGGCAAGCGCATCGTGGCGGCCGCGCCCTACCTGATGAAGACCTTGTCGGTGGTGGGCACCGCCGCCATGTTCATGGTCGGCGGCGGCATCCTGACGCACGGCATCGCGCCGCTGGGCGCGGCCATCGAACACGTCGCGGCGGCCAGCGGCGGCGGCCTGCTGCCGCCCTTGGTGTCGACCCTGCTCAGCGCTTTGTTCGGCATCGTTGCCGGGGCGGTGACGCTGGGCGTGGTCGCTGGCGTCAAGCGCCTGCTGGGCAAATAGCGGCGCCGTGGTCCCGCGTTGAAGGCGCGCGGGCAGCCCGCCGTGCCGCCGCCGCATGCGCCGGCGCCCGATCAATACGCCAGCGACGCCTGCAGGTACACCGTGCGCGGCATGCCCACGTACTTGCCCGCGTTGTTGTCGGTGGAGCGCGTGAAGTAGCGCTTGTCGAACAGGTTCTTCACCCCCAGCGCGAGGTTCAGGTTGTGCATCTGCTTGCCGAAGTCGTAGGCGGCGCGAACGTGCACCGTGCCGTAGCCCGGAATGTCGCCGTAGGCGCCGTTGGCGCTTTCCTCGGTCTGGTAGCGGGCGCCGGGGTCGGGCGCGCCGGGCGACCGCTGCTTGGACTGCAGGAAGGTGTCGACGTTGAAGGTCCACTGATTGCGCGTGTAGCGCGCGCCCACCGAGGCCACGTTGCGCGAATAGAAGGGCAGGTCGCGGCCCTCGAACACGCCGGCCTTGTAGGTGGCCTGGGTGTAGGTATAGGTGCCGTACAACGACAGGCCCGACAGCGCCGCCGACAGTTCGCCCAGGTCGTACGACAGCCCGGTCTCCAGCCCGCGGTGGCGGGTGGCGCCCAGGTTGGTCCAGGCGTCCGAACCGCCATTGGTGCCGCCGCGCAATTGCAGTTCGTCGTCGAAGTCGATGTTGAACAGCGTCAGCTCGCCCTTCCAGCCGCCGCTATTGAAATGCGTGCCCACTTCATAGGTGGTGGCCTTTTCCGGATGCAGGCCGTTGGTGGTCGAGGCGATCTGGAAGTACTGCAGCGGGCCGAATGACTGGCCGGCGTTGGCGAACACGCTCCATTGCTCGCTGACGTGGTAGACCACCGACAGCGACGGCAGGGGTTCTTCGGACTTGATGCTGGTATGGGTCCTGGCCGCGGGATTGGACTTGTCGTTCAGGAACGAGTCGATGAATTCATAGCGCAGGCCCGGCGTGATGGTCCAGTTGCCCACGTTGATGGTGTCATCGATGTAGACCGCATGCGCCGTGGTGCCGCCGGTGCGGTACTGGTACTGCGGATTGGGTGCGTTGGGCGCGTCGAAGCCGCTGTCCGGCACGTAGAACGCGGTGCGCGAGGCGCGTTCGTCGCTGGCTTCTTTCAGGTAACGGTAGCCCACGCTGATCTCCTGTGTCACGTCGGCGCCGCGGAACAGGCGCGAATAGCGCGGCTCGATCGCGAAGGTGTGATAGTTGCGCGGGTTGAACGTCAGGCGGCGCTTGCCGGCGTTGGCGCCGGTGCCCTCCGTCTCGATACTGCTGCCGCGGAAGCTGTCGGTGTAGTAGGTGAGCAGCTCGAACTTGTTGATGCCGTCATCGTGGTTGTAGCGGAACGAGGCGTCGGTGCGGCGGCCGGTGAAGTTGTCGTAAGGCCGGGTGGACTGGAACGGGTCCTCGGAATACTGCCGGGCGGTCAGCCCGCCCGGCATGCCGGCGCGGCCTTCATAGTGATGCAGCGCGGCCGACACGCTGTCGTCGGCGCCGATGCGATAGGTGCCCTTGAGCATCACGTCATCGATGTCCACGCGGTCGTTGCTCTCGCGAAAGCCGTTGCCGTGCGTGCCGGAATAAAGCAGTGCGCCGCCCAGGCCGCGTTCGTTGGTGCCGCCGATGAATGCGCTGGGCGAGGTCTTCACGCCGCCGTGGCTGTACATGTCGGTCTCGACCGTGGCGTCGGCGGTGAAGTCCCGCGGAATCGCGCGCGTCACGAAGTTGATGATGCCGCCCACGTTCTGCGGGCCATAGCGCACCGAGCCAGCGCCGCGCACCACGTCCACCGCCGACAGGTTGCCCAGCGACACCGGCGCCATCGACAACTGCGGCTGGCCATAGGGCGCCACCGCCAGCGGAATGCCGTCCATCAGAATGGTCGAGCGTGGCGACAGGCGCGAAGTCAGCCCGCGCACGCCCACGTTCAGCGACACATCGCTGCCGCCTGTGCCATTGCTTTCCTGCACCTGCACGCCCGGCACGCGGCGCAACACATCGCGCACGTTGGTCGCGCCGGTGTCCTGGAACGACGAACGCTCGATGATCGTGCGCGCGCCGCCATGTTCAAGCACCTTCTCTTCATTCGGGTTTTCCAGCCAGTCGCCCACGACGCTGATCGCGCCCAGGGTGTTGTCGGCGGGCGTGGCGTCTGCCGCGGTCTGCGCCTGGCTGTGGGCGGCCAGCGTCAGCATGGCCAGCGCGAGCGTCAGGCGTCGCGGGGGAAAAGGAATCGGCATTGGGAGTCCAGGAAGCGGGGGAGGGCGCGCGTCATTAATACGAGCGTCAATCACATTGAGAATCTTTACTGGTTCGGCGCGGACCACTACCAGGGGCGCGCACGAGCCGAGTCGGACCTTGCCCGACCGGCCCGAAATATAGCAAAAATTGGCGCCAATCCAAACGCGGTAAATTGGGGTCGTGGCAAAAACACGCCACCGCCCGCCAGGACCGTGCGCCCGATGGCGCGCGCCGGCATCGCGTCGAATCCGTATAAGATGTGAAATTGGCGCCAATTTTTAGCGGGAACAATCATGGACACACTCGATCAGCAATTGCTGGGTCTGTTGCGCGCCGACGCTCGCGCAACCGTCGCGACCCTGGCCAAGAAGCTCGACGTATCAAGGGGCACCATCAACAACCGCATCGCCCGCATGGAAGACGAGGGCATCATCGTGGGCTACACCGTCCGGCTGCGCCCCGAATCCCAACCCGACCAGATCGGCGCCTGGATGAACATCGCCGTCGATGGCAACGAAACCCGCCGCGTCGTCAGCATCCTCCTGGGCGACCCCGCCGTCGTCGCCCTGCACGACACCAACGGCCGCTGGGACCTGCTGGCCGAACTGCGCGTCGCCAACATCGAGGAAATGTCCCGCGTCCTGGATCGCGTCCGCCTCATCAAGGCCATCTCCGCCACGGAAACCAGCATCCACCTGAAAAGCTACAAGCTCGATTGAGCCCTGCCGCCCATCTTTGCGACCGTCCCTCCCAGAGCGCAAAATCGCCGCTCTTGTCTCTGCCCTTCCTGTTGACGACGCCTACGTCATCTCCGCAAACCCGGACGTCGACGCCGCACCGCTGAACGCCCAAAAAGGCCGCCCGCGCGGCCGCCTTGGGCGACCCCGCAAGATCTTCCTACTCCACACAACATCGCCACGAAGCCCAAGCACGTGACACATCCCGGCGGCGTCTCGAAACGCGCTGACGCAGCGGGGTGGCCGGGCCGGGCGGAGGGCGGGGCGTGTAGATGCGCCCAAGGGAAACCGTAGGGAGCCGAAGGCGTACGAGGTTGACGCAGGGGCAGTCCGGAGCGAACGCTCCGGACCGCAATCGTAGCCCCGCCCTCCGCCCGGCCCGGCCACCCCGCGTCAAAAGAACCACAGCCCTAGCCGCCCGACCCATCCCCCCGGGGCAAGGTCAAGAACCACCCGTTAGGGATTCCCCCCGCTTGCCCCCACCCACACCTGGTTCCTAAAATTGGCGCCAATTTAGTCAACCATACCCGCCCGCAACACCCCCCCCCCCGGCACACCCCGCCCGGGAATCGAGGAAACCATGCAGTCCACCGCAGCACCCGCCCTGGCCCCCGACGCCGCCCGCGCCCGCGCCATCTACGACCTCGGCCACAGCACCGTCTTCGCCTCGCGCATCGACCCGCGCTTCTCGTACTGCATGTACGTCCCCCCGCACATCGACCAGGCCAAACACCCCATGGAGCTGGTCGTCATCATGCACGGCACCGGCCGCGCCTTCGTCGAATACCGCGACGCCTTCGCCGAATTCGCCCGCTGGAACGACTGCATCGTGCTGTGCCCGCTGTTCCCCGTCAGCCCGCTCGGCGACGGCAACCGCGACGGCTTCAAGCAACTGATCGAAGGCGACATCCGCTACGACCACATCCTGCAAGGCATGGTCGCCGAAGTCGGCGAGAAATTCGGCCGTGACTTCAGCCGCTTCGCCCTGTTCGGCTATTCCGGCGGCGGCCAGTTCGTCAACCGCTACACCCTGCTGCACCCCGAAACCCTGTGGGCCACCTCGATCGGCGCGCCCGGCTCGGTCACGCTGCTCGACCCCACCCAGGACTGGTGGGTCGGCGTGCGCGGCGCCGAGGCCCGCTTCGGCAAGGCCGTCGACATCGAGGCCCTGCGCCAGGTCGCGGTGCACATGATCGTCGGCAAGGCGGACCTGGAGACCTGGGAAATCACCCACCGCGAAGGCGGCAAGTTCTTCATGCCCGGGGCCAACTCCGCCGGCGCCACGCGCCCCGAGCGCCTGGAATCGCTGCGCCGCTCTTTCGAGGCGGCTGGCGTCAAGGCCGTGCTGGACGTGGTCGACAACGTGCCCCACGACGGCCTGAAGTGCGTCGGCCAGGTGCAGGACTTCCTGGCCGCCGAACTGCGCAAGCTGCGCAATGAATAACGTCGACAACCCGATCGGCGGGCGCGCGAGCGCCTGCCTGCCGCGATAGGAGAGGGCCATGCTGCGTTTCGCGCTATCCCGTATCGTCATGGCCATTCCCACACTGCTGATCGTGGCGGTGGCGGTGTTCGTCATGATCCGCCTGATTCCGGGCGACCCCGCGCAATTGCTGCTGGGCGACCTTGCCACGCCGGCGGCCCTGGCCGACCTGCGCGCGCGGCTGGGCCTGGACCAGACCTGGCCGACCCAGTTCGGCATCTGGTTCGGCAACATGCTGCACGGCGACCTGGGTTCGTCCATCAACACCGGCCAGCCCGTGCTGCCGCTGGTGTGGGACCGTTTCCTGATCAGCGGCCGCGTGGTGCTGGTGGCCGTGCTGTTCGCCGCCCTGGTGGCCGTGCCCGCCGGCATGATCGCGGCGTGGAAGCAGAACAAGGCGCCCGACCTGATCCTGGTCGGCACCGCCACGCTGCTGGTGTCCATTCCCACCTTCTGGCTCGGCCTGCTGCTGCTGATCTTCTTCGGCTTGAAGCTGCAATGGCTGCCGGTGGTGGGCTACGTGTCGATCGGCGAAGACTGGAAGGCCGGCCTGCTGTACCTGGCCATGCCGATCCTGACGCTGTTCCTGCACGAGATCGGCGTGCTGATGCGCATGGCGCGCGCCAGCACGCTGGAAGTGCTGCGCCTGGACTACATCACCCACGCCCGCGCCAAGGGCCTGTCGGAATCCGCGGTGCTGATGCGCCACGCCTTCCGCAACGCCTTCGGTCCCACCTGGACCCTGATCGGCCTGGTGCTGGGCAACCTGCTCGGCGGCATCGCCGTGGTCGAAACCGTGTTCACCATTCCCGGCCTGGGCCGGCTGCTGGTGGATTCGATCTTCGCCCGCGACTATCCCGTGATCCAGGGCTGCCTGCTGTTCGTCGGCGTGATCTACGTGATCGTCAACCTGCTGATCGACCTCTGCTATCCCATCTTCGACCCGAGAGTGACCGCCGAATGAAAAAGCGAATTGCAGCTAACGCGCTGATAGGCGGCGTGATCGTGGCGGCGATGCTCGTCGCGGCCATCATGGGCGCCTTCTGGACGCCGCACGACCCGCTCAAGATCAACTTCGTGGCGCGGCTCAAGCCGCCCGGCGGCGACTTCCTGCTGGGCACCGACGAGTTCGGCCGCGATGAACTGTCGCGCCTGCTCGCCGGCGCGTCCAGCAGCGTCTGGATCAGCCTGCTGACGGTGGGCTTCGCCATCATCGCCGGCACCATTGTCGGCACCCTGACCGGTTTCGTGCGCGGCTGGACCGACCGCATCATCATGGCCTTCAACAACGCCCTGCTTGCCTTTCCCGGCCTGCTGCTGGCGCTGGGCCTGCTGGCCGTGGTCGGCGCCAACAAGTACGGCATCATCCTGGCGCTGGGCCTGGCCTATACGCCGTCGGTGACGCGCATCGTGCGCGGCACGGTGCTGTCGCTGCGCGAGAAGGAGTTCATCGAATCCTCGCGCGTGCTGGGCAACTCCGAGCTCTACACCATGGTGCGCCACGTGCTGCCCAACTGCGTCGCGCCGTTGACGGTGCTGGCGACCTCGATGTTCGGCTGGGTGATCCTGGCGGAAAGCGCGCTGTCGTTCCTGGGCCTGGGCGTGCCGCCGCCGGCGCCCACCTGGGGCAACATGCTGGCCGCCGCCCGGCCGTTCATGGCGCAGGCCTCCTATCTTTCCATTCTTCCGGGCCTGGCCATCGCGCTCGCGCTGCTCGGGATCAACCTGCTGGGCGACGCGGTGCGTGACCGTCTCGATCCCCGCATGAGGGGCGTGCAATGAGCGCACTGGTTACCGTATCGAATCTGTCCCTGACCGTCGGCCGCGGCGGTCGCGAGATCGTCAGCGGCGTGTCCTTCGAGGTGGCGCCGGGCGAAATGGTCGGCATCGTCGGCGAGTCCGGCAGCGGCAAGACCCAGGCGGCGCGCGCCATCATGGGCCTGACGCCGCCGCCGCTGGTGGTGGCCGGCGGCTCGATCCGCTTCGAGGGCGTGGAAGTCACCCAGGCCCGCCCGGCCGAGCTGCGCAAGCTGCGCGGCGCGCGCATCGGCATGGTGTTCCAGGAACCCATGACTTCGCTCAATCCGTCCATGCCCATCGGACGCCAGTTGGACGAGGGCCTCAAGCTGCACCGCCGCGACCTGTCGACGGCGCAGCGCCGCGAACGCATCCTGGAGATGCTGCGCCGCGTCGGCATCCGCGATCCGAAGGCCGCCGTCGAGGCGTGGCCGCACGAGTTCTCGGGCGGCATGCGCCAGCGCATGATGCTGGCCTCGGTGATGCTGCTGGAGCCGGCGCTGCTGATCGCCGACGAGCCCACCACCGCGCTCGACGCGGTGGTGCAGCGCGACGTGCTGGAACTGATGGTCGACCTGACGCGCGAGCACAACACGGCCGTGCTGATGATCAGCCACGACCTGCCGATGGTGGCGCGCTACACCGAACGCATGGTGGTGATGCAGCACGGCAAGGTGCTGGAAACCGGCACCACCGCCGGCATCCTCGAGCGCCCGCAGCATCCCTACACCCGCAAGCTGCTGGACGCCATGCCGCGCCGCCTGCCGGCGCGGCCGCCGATCCAGGAAGCGCCGATCGTCGAGGTCAGGAACCTGGTGGTCGATTATGCCGGCCACCAGCGCCTGTTCTCGCGCACCGGCGCCAAGCGCGCGCTCAATGGCATCGACCTGCACGTCAAGCCGCGCGAAGTGGTGGCGGTGGTGGGCGGCTCGGGGTCGGGCAAGACCACGCTGGGCCGCGCCATCGCCGGCCTGCTGGCGCCGACATCAGGCCAGATCCTGTTCCGCGACCAGCCGGTCAGCCGCCGTTCCCCGGCCTGGCGCGACTACCGCCTGAACTGCCAGATGGTGTTCCAGGACCCGTATTCGTCGCTCGACCCGCGCATGACCATCGGCGAGCTGGTGGGCGAGGGCCTGCGCATGCTGGTCGACATGCCGGCCGCCGACAAGCGCCGCCGCGTCGACGAAGTGCTGGCCGAAGTCGGCCTGGGCTCGGAATACGCCAAGCGCTTTCCGCACGAACTGTCGGGCGGCCAGCGCCAGCGCGTGGCCATCGCCCGCGCGGTGGTGCGGCGGCCGTCCTTCGTCATTGCCGACGAGCCGGTGTCGGCGCTGGACGTGACGGTGCGGGCGCAGGTGCTGGACCTGTTCGCCGACCTGCAGGAGCGCCACGGATTCTCGTGCCTGTTCATCAGCCACGACCTGGGCGTGGTGGAACAGGTGGCCGACCGGGTGGTGGTGATGCGCGACGGCGGCATCGTGGAGCAGGGCACGCGCGACACGGTGTTCGACCAGCCGCGCGAGGAATACACCCGCAACCTGCTGTCGGCGATTCCCGCGCTGGAATCGACCGAAACCGGCGGCGTGCGCCTGCGCTGGCGGCTGGACCAGCCGGAGCCGTCGCGAGTTACGGCCTGAGGGGACGGGTCCGCGCCGGGCGGAAGTTCCGTTGCGGCGCGGACTTATGCATAAAATACGCGGTTTGGATTTGATTCACGGGAGTGGTCCATGCCGAAAGCGGCGGCGACACAGCCGGGCCTGGTTGACCGTATTGCCCTGGATATTCAGTCGGGGGTATACGGCCCTGGCGCGTGGCTGAAACAGATCGATCTGCAGGAACGCTACGGCGCCAAGCGCCTGGACGTGCGGCGGGCGCTCGATCAATTGACCGCCAAGCGGCTGATCGCCCACATCCCGAACCGGGGCTATCACGTTTATACGATGGACCCCGATCAGCACCTGCAGATCCGCGACATCCGCGTGCTGCTGGAAACCGGCGCGGCGGCCGACCTGATGCCCAACGTCACGGCGGCCAAGGTGCGCGCCCTGCGCGCGCTGGCCGAGCGGTTTTCCAAGCTGTTGCAGGACGGCACCCTGCTGGAGCAGTACGAGGTCAACCTGGCGTTTCACGCCGGGATGTACGACATGTGCTCCAACCGCGAATTGGCGGCGCTGATCCAGGAAACCCGGGCGCGCGGCCCGGCGGCCCCCGCCAAGGAATGGGTGACGCGTTCGCGCATCGAGATCTCGGCGCGGGAGCACTTCGACATGGTAGAGGCGCTGGAAGCGCGCGACGTCAAGCGCCTGCAGAAGATCATCGCCCAGCACGTCGGGCAGGACATTTCCTGACCCCCCGTGGGCGCGATGGCCCGGTTTTCGCGGCGGCCTTCCTGAAAAGGAGGCCGCCGCGGTCATTTCGGGGCCGTCTTCAGGGATACCCCGGATACCGCCCCAGCCGCAAGTCTTCATAATGGGCAGCTATTTTTGGCGCCAATATAGTTATGAATCCGGCGCCGCATGCCCCCGGGGGATTTCCACAATGCACCACCTTCCTGTTTCCCAAGCGCTCGCGCTCAGCCTGGCCCTGGCCGCCGCGGGCGCGGCCCATGCCGCCACCCTGACCATCGCCCAGCCGGCCGACATCCGCTCGACCAATCCGGGCGTCAACCGCGACAACACCACCGACGGCGTGGTGCTGAACATGGTTGAGGGCCTGGTGGGTTACCGGGAGAACGGCACGGTGGCGCCGCTGCTGGCCAAGTCGGTCGACCTGTCCGAAGACGGCCTGACCTATACCTTCAAGCTGCGCGACGGCGTCAAGTTCCACAATGGCGCCACGCTGACCTCGGCCGACGTGCTCTGGAGCTGGCAGCGCTACATGGATCCGAAGACGGACTGGCGCTGCCGCAGCGACTTCGACGGCCGCAACGGCCTGAAGGTCACGGACGTGACCGCGCCGGACGCGCAGACGGTCGTCATCAAGATCGACCGCAAGTCGGCGGTGTTTCTCGATTCGCTGGCGCGCACCGACTGCGGCATGACGGCGATCCTGAGCAAGGATTCGGTCAACGCCGATGGCTCGTGGAAGCAGCCGGTCGGCACCGGCCCGTACCAGTTCAAGGAATGGAAGCGCGGCGAGTACGTGCTGCTGACCGCGTTCAAGGACTACGTGTCGCCCGGCGCCGGCGACAAGCCGGACGGTTACGTCGGCGCCAAGCGTCCGCTGGCCGACGAGGTCCGCTTCCTGGTGGTGCCGGACCCGTCGACCGCCAAGGCCGGCCTGGTGTCGGGCGCGATCGACGCGAGCCAGATCACCATTACCGACGTGGCCGAGCTGAAGAACAATGCGGCGGTGTCGGTGATGAGCCCGCACGACGCCACCAAGCACACGCTGCTGTTCCAGACGCAGGATCCGGTGCTAAAGAACGTCAAGCTGCGCCAGGCGATCGCGGCGGCGCTGGATATTCCGCAGGTGGTGGCGGCGGCTTCCGAAGGGCTGGGGCAGTTGAACAATTCGGCGGTGTACGCGGGGTCGGCCTACTACCAGGAAGCCGAGAAGCGCACCTACAAATACGATCCGGCGCGCGCGCAGCAGTTGCTCAAGGAAGCGGGCTACAAGGGCGAGCCGATCGTGATCTACGCCAACAAGCGCGCGCATGTGCCAAGCTACCAGGTGGCGGTGATCGCGCAGGCGATGATGCAGGCGGTGGGCATCAATGCCAAGATCGAGGTGCTGGAATGGGCCACGCAGTTGGACCGCTACAACACGGGCAAGTACCAGATCAGTTCGTTCACGTTCTCGTCGCGGATCGATCCGGCGCTGAGTTTCGAGCAGTTCGCGGGCGACAAGAGCAAGCAGCCGCGCAAGGTCTGGGATGATCCCGAGGCGCAGAAGCTGATCGACGAGAGCTTCCTGGAGTCGGATCCGGCGAAGCGGCAGAAGCTGTTTGACCAACTGCATGCGTTAATGCTGGAGCAGACGCCTTTGTTGGTGCTTTATAACGGGGCGGATGCTTGGGCGACCAACAAGCGGGTGCAGGGGTTTTCGGTCTGGGAGGGGAAGCCGCGGGCCTGGGAGACTAAGATCGTTGGCAAGTAAGTCGCTTTTTTCGGGCGGTCTCTTTTTGGGGCCGTCCGGGGCGGCGTTGGCCTGGCGTGCGCGGGGCTACGATTGCGGTCCGGAGCGTTCGCTCCGGACTTCCCCTTCGTCATCTTCGTCACAGCCTGCGGCTGTTCCTTCAGATTCCCTCGGGCGCATCTACACGCCCCGCGCACGCCAGGCCAACGCCGCCCCGGACTCCACCGTTGAAGCTTGACGGTTGCCGGCGCGGTTTTTTTCTATCATGTGCTGCAATGCAAAGAGGCCGCTTTTCGCGGCCTCTTTGCTTGGCGTTGCGCGGGTTACTTCGCCACGCGCTCCACTTCCCAGGCGCGCGGCTTCTTGACGGCCCAGGGGGTGTAGCCCTGGATGTCGCTGCGGAAGGCGCCGATGTCCAGGCCGTTGTAGAGCGGGATGCTGGGGACGTCGGCCAGGAACAGCTTGTGCAATTGGTCGAAGGAGGCCTGGCGCTTGGCGTGGTCGGTGTCGACCGAGGCGGCGTCCAGGAGCTTCTGGGCGTCGGGATTGTCCCAGACCTTGCGCGGCTGCTTGGCCTTGTCGCCGGTGACCATTTCGTAGTTCAGCGCCGCGTCCAGGCGGGCGGAGTACGGGAAGGTCATCATCTGGTAGGTGCCGGCGTTGTAGCGGTCGAGCTGGGTGGCCCATTCGGACACGGACAGCTTGGCGTTGATGCCGACGGCCTGCAGCATGGCCTGGATGATGACGGCGGAGTTGTACGACTGCGGGTAGCGCTTGGTGGTGATGAGCTCGATCTCCTGGCCCTTGTAGCCGGCTTCCTTGAGCAGCTTCTGGGCCAGCGCCGGGTCGTATTTCCAGCCTTCCTTCTGGGTGGCGTCGTGGTAAGGCGAGACCAGCGGGACGATGGAGTTGTTGGGCTTGGCCAGGCCTTCGGTGACGGCGGCGGCCAACTGGTCGTAGTCGATGGCGTGGGCCAGGGCCTGGCGCAGCTTGGGATTGGACAGCAGCGGGTCCCTGGTCTGCAGCAGCAGCGCGGTCATGCTCATGACCGGCGCGTAGGCGACCTTGACGTTGGGGGTGCCTTGCAGCACCGGCACGTCATTGTTGGAGACGTCCTCGATGATGTCGATGTTGCCGCGTTGCAGGGCGGCCTTGGCGGTGGAGTCGTCGGGCACGATGACGAAGCGCACTTCATCGACCAGGGGGCGCTTGGAGCCGGTGTAGCCGTCGCGCTTGCCGTCGCGGTTGGCGTAGTCGGCGAACCGGGTCAGGCGCACATATTCCCCACGCTTCCATTCGGCGAAGACGAAGGGGCCGGTGCCGATGGGCTTGTCCCAGGTGCCGTCGGCCTTGACCGAGGCTTTCTGCAGGATGCCGGTGCCGCCACAGTCGGCGCGCGCCAGCGAGGCCAGGAACAGGCTGCTGGGTTTTTCCAGGTGGTAGACCACGGTCTGGGCGTCGGGCGCCTCGACGCCGGTGACCTTGACGGTGTCGCGGCCATCGAATTCGCTGGCGCAGCGCCAGCCGGCGTTGGCGGCGGTGTAGTGCTGCCAGGTCCAGAGCACGTCGGCCGAGGTCAGCGGCGCGCCGTTGTGGAACTTGACGCCCTGGCGCAGCTTGAAGGTGTAGGTCTTGCCGTCGGGGCTGATGTCGATGGATTCGGCCAGCAGGGGGCGCACTTCGGCATCCTCGCCGTAGGCCACCAGACCCTCGACGATGTGCAGCACCACCGCGTCGCTGTTGCTGTCGCGGTTCACGCCGGGCTCGGTCGAGCGGATGTCGGCGGTGAACGAGATGCGCAGCGGCGCGGGCGCCTGGGCCAGCGCGGAGCCTGCCAGCGCGCCCAGCGCCAGGGCAACCGCGGTATTCAGGAGTTTTGTTTTCATCGATGCGTTTCCAGGGGTTGCGAGGGCGGCCCGGGGGGATCCGGCCGCCACCGGCGGTCAGTGGACCGGGAAAGCTTCAGGCCGCGGCCAGCAGCTCGGGATCGGCGTCCAGGCTGTAGCGGGTAAACGTGCGGTTCAGCGCCGGCAGCGGCGCCACTTCCATGAGGCCGGCGGCCGGCTCCATGACGACCATGGCGACGGTGGCCGACAGATTGTCGTGGCTGCCGGGGCGCGGCGGGCGGCAGACCGAGTAGGGCGTGCCGAAGTCGTCGAACAGCGCGCGCTTGAGGTCTTCGCGCGTCAGCTTGTCCTTCTCGTTCAGCAGGCGGCGCACGCGCCAGTCGCGGTAGGCGCTCTCCGGGGTGCTGGCGCGGCCGGTGTCGCGCAGCTTGCCCAGGGCGACTTCGCTGACCCAATGGTTGGCGTGCACGATCAGGTCATCGGCGCCCGGGTAGATCGGGAAGGCTTCATCGGTGGTGCACTCGTAGTCCACGCCGAAACCCGCGGCCATACCGATCATGATGTTGTTCGAGCACGACTTCTGGGTGGTGCTGACGGCCTTGATGGCCAGCGCGAAGTGCTCCTGCTCCAGCACCTTGCGGCGGATCAGCGACAGCGGCACGCCCAACTGGCGGAAGTCGCGGTCGGATTCCAGGTAGTTGGCGGTGATCGACACGCCGGCGCTGTTCAGGCCGCTGCGGGCCAGTCCGCCGGCCTCGACGAAGGTCAGAATGTCCGGGCCGTTGTCGTTGCGCACGCGCAGCACGATGGCGGTCTCGGCGCATTCGGCGCGCCAGTCCCAGTTCTGCCCATGGATCAGGCGGCCGTTGGCCGAGCGGGTCGGCAGGATCAGGGCGCCGGTGCAGCCGTCGCCCGGTTCGAGTTCGGCGGCTTTCTTCTTTTCGGCGCGGGCCTTGGCGATGACTTCGGTGCGGGCGTTGACCATCACGATGTCTTCGAAGGGCACGTTGGCGCCGGCGGCGATGCCGCGCATTTCCTCGAGGTAGTGCGGCGCGAAGTTCTCGATCTCGCGGGCGAAGCTTTCGATGAGGCGGGTGCGCGCCATGGCGTCATAACCCAGATCGACCAGCGTCTGGCCGTACATGGCGGCGCTCTTGCGCACGCGGTCGGCGGCCTGCTGGCCATAGGCGCGGCCGCGAGCCTCGGGGGTACCGGAGACCGATACGAAGGGGAATTGGGTGATCTGGGTCATGGACGGATAGCGGCGCGCGGCGCCGTGAGGTCGGGGAAGGGGAGAATGTTGCAAAAATATTAGCTTATTTTGGCGCCAATATTACCGAGGGTTTGCCCGAGGATGAAGCGCTGGCACGACGTGAGCGCAGACCGCCGCCCCATTGCCGGGGTGCCACCCGCCGGGCGGGCGGACAGGCGTGTCGGCAGGGGCGCGCGGCATCGTCAGGGGCGCGCCGCGTGTTCGCGCGCCAGATCGCCGCAGCGCGCAAAACCGGCGCCGGCGGCGCGCAGATGGTCGAGCAGCCGCTCGACCATCTGCAGCCGCGCGGCGCGTCCCACGCCGTTGTCGGCGCGCGGGTGCAGCGTCAGGCAGGCGTAGCCCTCGGCGGCCAGCAGGGCTTCGCCCTGTTCGGCCAGGTGCGCATAGGCGCGGTCCTGGGTGACGCGGCGGCTGAAATGGCTGGCGTCACACAGGCCTTCGCTCCAGGGCAGTTCAACCATGCCCGGCGCGCCGTCGGCGTCCAGCGCGTAGGGCGCGTCGTCGTCGATGGCGCTGCTGTCATAGCGGTAGCCCAGCTCGCGCAGCAGTGGCAGGGTGCGCGGGCTGAAGCCGCCGCCGGTCCAGCGAAAGCCCTGCGGCGCCTGGCCGGTCAGCGCCGCCAGGCGGTCGCGGCCGCGTTGCAGCACCTCGGCCTCGCGCTCGCCCAGCGTGGCCAGGTCTTCGAAGGCGTTGCCCTGCGAGGCGGCCTCATGACCGTCGCGCAGGCTCTGGTCCAGCAGGTCGCGGCAGCGTTCGGCCTCGAAGGCCGGCCAGAACAGGGTGGCGCGGATCTGCTGGCGCCGCAGCATGTCCAGCACCCGCGCCAGGCCGCCGCCATAGGTGTAGCGGCCGTGACCGTCGCGGCCGTGCAGCTCGTGTTCCGGGCGGGCGGCGGCTTCGGGGCCGATCCCCTGCACGTTGAGGGTGACCAGTACGGTCTTGGTGGCCATCATGCGGTTCTCCAGGCGTCGGGGCGGGCCAGGCAGTGGCGGGCCAGCGCATCCAGCGTCATGCAGTGCACGTCCGGCTGGGCGCCGACGTAGGCCAGGAAGCGGTCCATGGCGGCGGCGCGGGCCGGCGTGCCGGAGCCGCCGGCGGCCTTCGGGTGCACCGTCAGGTGGATGTAGCCCTCGGCCTGGCGCAGCGCTTCGAATTCCTCGATCCAGTTGTCGCAGGCCTCGGCGGCCAGGCTGTGGCCGGTGAAATAGAACGGATAGTCATCCAGCGACACCGTGTTGTTCGGCAGCATGACGAAGTCATCGTTGCCGCCGGCCGGCAGGTAAGGGCGGTCGCGGTCCTTTTCGCTGGCGTCGTAGCGGTAGCCGAGCCGCCGCAGCGTGGGCAGGGTGCGGTGGCTCTTGCGGCCCGACGGCGAACACCAGCCCACCGGCGTCACGCCCAGCCGCTGCTGGATCAGGCTGTGGGTCTTCTCCAGCAGCGCGGGTTCGTCCTCGCCCAGGTCCCAGGCTTCGTGCAGGTAGCCGTGGGCGGCGATCTCATGGCCGGCGGCCAGGATGGCGCGGAAGGTGTCCGGGTAATGCTCGACGTCGTAGCCGCAGGCGAAGAAGGTCGCCGGCATGGCGTGGCGCGCCAGGATCTCCAGGTGGCGCGCCACGCCGCGGCGGATGGCGTAGCGGCCGGCGGTATGGATGCCCCCGCCGGGGAACTGCTTGCGGCCGACCTCGACGGCGGGGCCGTCGACGTGCACGGTCACGCACACCACGGCCCGCACCGGCGGGGCCGATGGCGCGCGCCGGCGCTCGGCGCGCAGTTCATGGTCGAGCGCCAGCCAGGGATTGGCGTCGGCGTCCAGCGGGACGCCACAGGGAATGGCTTGCATCAGGTGGCCTTGATATTGGCGTTCTTGATCAGGGTGCGCCATTTCTCGCTTTCGGTGGCGACGAAACGGCGCAGTGCTTCCGGGGTGCCGCCGTGCAGTTCCAGCCCGTTCTGCGTAAGCTGGGCCAGGGCGGGTTGCTTGAGCGCGCTCTGCACCGCGCCGTTGAGCGTATGGACGATGGCCGGCGGCGTGCCGGCGGGCACGAACACGCCGTTCCAGCCGATCGCCTGATAACCCGGATAGCCGGACTCGGCCACCGTCGGCACGTCGGGCAGGGCGGGCGAGCGAGCGGCGGACGTCACCGCCAGCGGCCGCGATTTGCCGCCCTGGATGAACTGCTGCTGGTTGATCACCACGTCCATCAGCACCGGGAACTGGCCGCCCAGGAAATCGTTGACCGCCGCCGCCGCGCCCTTGTAGGGCACGCCGGGCAGGTCGAGGCCGGCCGTGGCCTTGAGCAGTTCCATGGCCAGGTGCGCCGAGCTGCCGTTCTGCGTGATGCCGTAGAAGTACTTGCCGGGGTTGGCCTTGATGAGGGCGACGAACTCCTGCAGGGTCCTGGCCGGGAACGACGGGTGCACCACCAGCACGTTGTTGTAGTAGCAGACCATCGAGACCGGCTCGAAGTCCTTGATGGGGTCGTAGGCGATGTTCTCGTACAGGCTCTGGTTCACGGTGTGGGTGCCGGTGGAGCCGAGCGCGACGGTGTAGCCGTCGGGCGCCGAACGCGCCGCCTGCTGGGTGCCGATGATGCCGGCCGCGCCGCCCTTGTTGATCACCACCACGCTCTGCTTGAGCGCTTCGCCGATGCCCTGGGCCAGCGGCCGCGCCACCAGGTCGGTGCCGCCGCCCGCCGGGAACGGCACGATGAACTGGATCGGGTGTTCCGACGGGTAGCCGGCCGCGCGGGCCGCGCCGGGACGGGCGAGCGCGGCGCCCGCCAACGAGGCGGCCGACGCCGCCATGAATTGCCGGCGGCTGATGCCGCCGGGCCTGCTGCTGGACTGCTTCATGCGATTTCCCCTTGGATGTGCATGCCGGGCGAGGCGGGCCGCGGACTTTTTTCTGTCTGCTGGTCTGCTGCTTAAGTATCATTATTCGATAAAAAACAATCTTAACCAATTAGTTTTTATCTATAAATGATAAAAATAACGAAGCTGATAGTATGAGTAGAAGTGCCGCGCTTGGGCTGATAGCCGTGGGTTATGGCGCTGCGGGGCTCCGGGATCCCTGTGATACGCTGCGCCGATTCCGCCTCGCCCGATGTCCGCCGATTCCATGTCCACCCTGAAGCGCGCCCTCGCGATCCTCGACCTCTTCAGCCTGGCCACGCCGGTGCTGACGGCCGAAGAGATCATCTCCAAGCTGTCCTACTCGGCGCCGACCGGCTATCGCTACATCCGCGACCTGTCGGACCTGGGCTACCTGCTGCGCATGACGGGCGGCGGCTACAAGCTGGGACCGCGCATCATCGAGCTGGACCATCTCATCATCGACGGCGATCCGGTGCTGGGCGTGGCCCGTCCGATCATGCGAGAGGTCGTGGACCAGGTCGGCGGCGACGTGCTGCTCAGCGTCATCCACGGCCTGCGGATCCTCAACATCCACCACGAGCGCGGTCCCGACGCGCTCGGCATCCCGCACGGCCGCGGCCGCGCCCACCCGCTGTTCCGCGGCGCCACCGCCAAGACCATCCTCGCGTTCCTGCCGCGCAAGGACCAGCGCAAACTCTACGAAGGGCATGCCGCCGACGTCGAGGCCGCGGGCCTGGGCGCGACGCAGGCCGAGTTCATCCGCCACCTGGACGAGATCCGGGTGCGGGGGGCGTATCTGGGGGTGGGCGAGATTTCGCCGGAACGCGCCGGCATCGCGGTGCCGGTGTTCCAGGAAGACCGGCGCATCTTCGGCGCGCTGACCGTGACCTTCCTGGCGACCCGGCTCAACACCATCGCGCAGGACAAGACCACGGCGCTGCTGCAGGCGGCGGCGCGGCGCATCGAGTCCCTGGCGCTGGCGTCCCGCATCAAGGAACAGGCCCCCGCGCCGTAGGCGCCGGGGGCCTGTGGGCGCCGCGCGGGCAGCGCGGCGTAGCGGTCACTGCTGCTGCTGCTGCTGCTGCTGCTGCTGCTGTTGAGGTTGAGCCGCTTGCGGACTGGCCGCCGCACCTTCGCTGGCCCGTTGCGCCGGCGCCTGCGGCGCGCGCACCGGCGAACCCATCGCCTGGAACAGCGCCGCCGTTTCAGTCAGGCGGGCATTGGCGTATTCCACTTCCCGCACCCGCGCCGCGACGTAATGCTGTTCGCTGGCGTACGCGGTGTAGGGCGCCAGGGCGCCCAGGCGCACGCGGTTGGCGGTGTTGCGGTGCGACTGCTCCGCGGCCCGGCGCGAGGCCTCGGCCGAGGCCAGCGCCTGACCGTCCGCCTCCAGTTGCGCCAACGTGTCGGCCACGTCGCGGAAGGCGGTCAGCACGGTCTGCTTGTATTGCAGCACCGCCGCCTCATAGCGCTCCTTGGCGGCGCTGCGTTCGGCCAGCAGCGCGCCGCCGTGGAAGATCGGCTGCGTCAGCGACGCGCCCACCGCCCAGATCGAACCCGCGCCCGACAATGCCGTCGGCCAGCTAAAGCCGCCTTTGCCCATCGACGCCGACAGCGACAGGCTGGGGAACAACTGCGCCGTGGCCACGCCGACGTCGGCCGCCGCCGCGCGCAGCACGGCCTCGGCGACGTGGATGTCGGGCCGCGCCGCCAGCAGTTCGGAGGGCACCAGCACCGGCACCTCCTCGGGCACGGCGATCATGGCGAAGGCCAGGTCCGGCGGGGCCTGATCCGGGCTGCGGCCCATCAGCACCGCCAGCGCGTGGCGCGTGGCCTGCCATTGCGCGCGCAGGCCCGGCAGCGAGGCTTCCAGCGTGGCGGCGTCCTGGTCGGCCTGCAGCGCGTCGTTCTGCGAGGCCGAGCCCAGTTCGTAGCGGCGCTGGGTGTCGCGCGCCACCTGGCGCGCCAGCACCACCTGCTTTTCGGTCAATGCCACCCGCTCGGCCAGCGACGCCGAGGTGATGGCGCCGGTGACGATGTTGCCGGCCAGGGAACGGCGCGCCGATTCGAGCTGATAGGCCTGCTGTTCCACCTGGGCCGCGCGCGACACGTTCTCGAAGCGCGCCGCGCCGAACAGGTCGAGGTCGTACTTGGCCTGGACCTGGCCGGTGAAGACGTTGTAGAGCGCCGTGGGTTGCGGCAGGTTCGGCATGGTCAGCGCGCGCTTGCGAGAGACGTCGGCGCCGGCATCCACCGATGGCAGCAGCGACGAATTGACCTGTCCGCGCAACTGTTCGCGCGCGCCGGCCAGATTGCGCTCGGCCGCGGCCAGGTCCGGGCTGTTGGCCAGGCCTTCTTCCACCATGGCGTTGAGCGCGTCCGAGCCAAAGCGTTTCCACCACTCGGGCACCGGACGGCCGTCGCGCGCATAGCGCTGGGCCACGCCCTGCGCCGGCGCGCCGGCGGCGGGCAGCGCTTCGACGCCGTATTGCGCGGGCTGCGCCATCGCCGGCGGCTTGCTGTCGGGGGCGAAGGCGCAGGCGCCCAGCGCCAGCAGCAGCGGCAGGGTGGCCAGGCGCCAGGCCGGGGTCGGGAGACGGAGGGACATCGTCAGGCTCCTCGTTCTACGTTGTCGCCGGCGTGGGCGCCGGGCGGCACGCCTTCGGGCTCCTCGCGCTCGTCGTGGCGCACGCGGAACCAGGCCGCGTACAGCGCGGGCAAAAAGAACAGCGTCAGCACCGTGGCGCTGGTGATGCCGCCCATCAAGGCCGTGGCCATGGGGCCGAAGAAGTTGCTGCGCAGCAGCGGGATCAGCGCCAGCACCGCGGCCGCCGCCGTCAGCGTGATGGGGCGGAAGCGCCGCACCGTGGCGCCGACGATGGCGTCCACGCGCTTGTGCCCGGCGCTGATGTCCTGCTCGATCTGGTCGACCAGGATTACCGAGTTGCGCATGATGATGCCGAACATCGCGATCACGCCCAGCATGGCGACAAAGCCGAACGGCTTGCCGAACAGCAGCAGCGCGGCCACCACGCCGATCAGGCCGAGCGGCGCGGTCAGCACCACCATCAGCACGCGGGCGAAGCTCTGCAACTGCACCATCAGCAGCGTCAGCACCGCCACGATCATGATGGGCATCTGCGCGTTGATGGACGACTGGCCCTTGGCGCTTTCCTCGACCGGGCCGCCGACCTCGATGCGGTAGCCCACCGGCAGTTCGGCGCGCAGCGCGTCCAGCTTCTTGTCGATGGCGTGGGTCACGTCGATGCCCTGCGCGCCGGCCTTGACGTCGGCCTGCACGGTGATGGTGGGCTGGCGGTCGCGTTCCCAGATCACGCCGTATTCCAGGCCGTAGCGCACCTGGCCCAGGCTGCCCAGCGGCACCGGGCCGTTGGGCGTGGGCATGGCCAGCGTGGCCAGGCGGCCCGGATCGACGCGCTCGCTGTCGGGGGCGCGCAGGCTGACGTTGATCAGCTTGTCGCGTTCACGGTATTGCGTCACGGTGTAGCCCGACAGCGTCATCGCCAGGAAGCTGGAGATGTCGTTGGAGCTTACGCCGACCTCGCGCGCCTTCTGCTGGTCGATGTCAAAGCGCACCGAGCGCTCGGACGGTTCGTCCCAGTCGAACTGCACGTTGACCGAGCGGCTGTCGGCGCGCACTTCGGCGGCCACCTTCTCGGCCACCTGGCGCACCTCGGGGATCTTGTCGCCGCTCACGCGGAACTGCACCTGGAAGCCCACCGGCGGGCCATTTTCCAGCCGCGACAGGCGGCTGCGGATCGCCGGGAACTGCTCACGCAGCACCGGCTCCAGCCAGTGCGCCAGCTTCTCGCGGTCTTCCACCGAGTTGGCGGTGATGACGATCTGGGCGAAGTTGGGCGTGGCCAACTGTTGGTCCAGCGGCAGGTAGAAGCGCGGCGCGCCGGTGCCGACGAAGCTCACCGAATGGGCGATCTCGGGCCGGCCGTCCAGCACTTTTTCAAGCCGCTCGACCTGGCGCAGCGTGGCCGCGAACGAGGCGCCTTCCTGCAGCCGCACGTCCACCAGCAGCTCGGTGCGGTCCGAGCTGGGGAAGAATTGCTGCGGCACCAGGCCGAAGCCGGCCATCGACAGGATGAACACCAGCACCGTCGCCAGCAGTACGCGCCAGCGCCGGTCCACGCACCACGCCACCCAGCCGCGCAGGCGCTGGTAGAAGCGGGTGTTGTAGATGTCGTGCTCGTGGTCATCTGGCAGGTGCGCCTCGCGCTTGCGCTCGGGCAGCATGCGGTAGCCCAGCAGCGGGATCAGCACCACCGCGGCGAACCAAGAGGTGATCAGCGCGATCGCCGACACCTGGAAGATCGAGCGGGTGTATTCGCCGGTGCTGGACTTGGCCAGCGCGATCGGCAGGAAGCCGGCCACCGTCACCAGCGTGCCGGTCAGCATCGGGAAAGCGGTGCTGGTGTAGGCGAAGGCGGCGGCGCGCGCGCGACTCCAGCCCTGTTCCAGTTTCACCGCCATCATCTCGACCGCGATGATGGCGTCGTCCACCAGCAGGCCCAGCGCCAGCACCAGCGTGCCCAGCGAGACCTTGTGCAGGCCGATGCCGAACATGTCCATGAACAGCGCGGTCACCGCCAGCACCACCGGAATCGAGATCACCACCACCATGCCGGTGCGCAGCCCCAGCGACACCAGGCTCACGATCAGCACGATGGCCACGGCCTCGGCCACCGAGCGCAGGAATTCGTCCACCGAGAACGACACCGCCTTGGGCATGCTCGACACTTCGGTCAGCGTCAGGCCGGCCGGCAGGCGCGCTTTGAGCTCGCCGAACTTGGCCTCCAGGGCCTTGCCCAGGTGCACCACGTCCTGGCCCGGCTGCATGGTGATGCCGATGCCCAGCACCGGCTCGCCGCGCGTGCGCATCTGCTCGGCCGGGGGATCGTCGTAGCCGCGGTGGATGGTGGCGATGTCGCCCAGCCGGATCGACTTGCCGTTGACGCGGATCAGCGTCTCGGCCAGCGCGCGGGTGTCCTGGAACTGGCCGCTCGGACGCACGAAGATACGGTCATCGGCGGTGGTCAGGGTGCCGGCGCTGGCCACCGCGTTCTGGCTGTTGATGGCCTCGGCGATCTGCTGCGGCGACACGCCCAGGCGCGTGAGCTGCGTGTTGCTGATCTCGATGTAGACGTGCTCGGGCTGCTCGCCGAAGTAATCGACCTTGGCCACGCCCGGCACGCGCAGCAGCACCGTGCGCAGATTGTCGGCGTAGTCGCGCAACTGCGCCGGCGAGAAACCGTCGCCGGCCAGGGTGTAGATGTTGGTGTAGACGTCGCCGAACTCGTCATTGAAGAATGGCCCCTGCACGCCTTGCGGCAGGGTGGCGCCGATGTCGCCGACCTTCTTGCGCACCTGGTACCACTCGTTGGCCACCTCGCTGGCCGGGGCCGAGTCCTTCATGGTGAAGAAGATCAGCGATTCGCCCGGGCGCGAGTAGCTGCGCAGGAAGTCGGTGGACGGCGTTTCCTGCAGCTTCTTGGCGATGCGGTCGGTGACCTGTTCCTGCACCTGCTGCGAGGTGGCGCCGGGCCACAGGGTCTTGATGACCATCACGCGGAAGGTGAAGGGCGGGTCTTCCGACTGCGCCAGGCGCGAATACGACAACACGCCGAACAGCGTCACCAGCGTGATCAGGAAGATCACCAGCGGCTGGTGCCGCAGGGCCCATGCCGACAGGTTGAACTTGCCTTCCTCGTGGCGGTGCGCGGCGTTCTGATTCTCGGGAACCGGCGCGCTCATGATGCGAAGTCCTCGGGGTGCAGCGGCGGCACCGCGCGGACCTTTTCGCCGGCCGACACGGCGTGCACGCCTTGCCACACCACGCGCTCGCCGGCCTGCACGCCCTGCGACAGGGTGACGCTGCGCGCGTCATAGCGCAGCACCTGCACGCGGCGCAGCTCCAGCGTGTCTTCCTGCGGCTTGACGATCCAGATGGCGGGCTCGGTGCCGTCATGGAACAGCGCCGTCGCCGGCACCGTGTAGGTGGTGGCGCCGTTGGCCTGGCGGTTGTCGAAGCTGATGTTGGCGGTCATGCCCAGCCGCACCTCGGGCGAGGGCGACTCCAGCGTCAGCTTGGCGCGATAGGTGCGGCTCTGCGGATCGGCGGCCGGCGCGATCTCGCGCAGCACGGCGCTGAAGGTCTTGCCGGGCAGCGGCGCCAGGGTGACGGTGGCGCGCTGGCCGATGGCCAGCCCCGCCAGCACGCTTTCGGGCACGTCGCAGAGCGCGTCGACGTCGCCCGACCAGGCCAGGTTGTAGACCGCCTGGCCGGCCGCCACGTTCTGGCCGGTGTCGGCCTGTTCGGCGGTGATGACGCCGGCATGGTCGGCCACGAGAGTGGTGTAGTTGAGCTGGTCGGCCGACAGCGCGGCCTGTTGCGCCGCCTGATCGCGTTGCGCCAGCGCCGAGGCGTAGGCGTTGCGGGTCTGTTCGAGCTGGTTGGCGGCGATCAGGTTTTCGCGGGCCTGGGCGCGGTCGCGGTCCAGTTGCTGCTTGGCGTAGTCCAACTGGTGCTGGGCGGCCGACAACTGGGCGCGGGCGGCGGCGGCGTTCTTGGTGGCGTCGGCGGGATCGAGCCGGGCGACCACCTGGCCGGGCTTGACCGTGTCACCCAGGCGCACCTTGCGTTCGATGATCTTGCCGCCCACGCGGAATGACAGCGGCGTGCTGTAGCGCGCCTGCACCTCACCCGGCAGGGTCCAGGCTGGCAGCGCGGCGTCGGCCTTGGCCGGCATGGCCACCACCGGACGCGGCGGCGGCGCCTCGGCTTCCTTGCTGCCGCAGCCGGCCAGCGCCAGCGTCAGCGCCAGGGCGAGCTCCGGCCAGCGGCGGCGCGGGGAAAGGCGGGAAGACGCCGCGACGGCGGCGGGATTGCGCGCGGCGACGGGCGCGCAAGAACCTGAAGAATTCACGAAACACCTCGCGACGCGGGCAGGAGGAGGGGGGCGGGACGCGAGGCGGCAGGCCGTTCCAGGCCGGCGGGACACCCTGGCAATCCGATACGGGATGGATTCTAATGCGGCTATGTATTCAAATACAAGTATGAATCTGAAATCGTTCCAGATGATAGAATCGGCGCATGTCAAAAGTCCGCCTTACCCGAGAGCAAAGCCGTGACCAGACGCGCCAGCGTCTGCTCGATGCCGCGCAATCGATCTTCCTGACCAAGGGTTTCGTGGCGGCCAGCGTCGAGGACATCGCCGAGCTGGCCGGCTATACCCGCGGCGCTTTCTATTCCAATTTCGCCAGCAAGTCCGAACTGTTCCTGCAGTTGCTCAAGCGCGACCACGAAAACGTCATGGGCGACATGCGCGCCATCTTCGAGGCCGGCGAAACCCGCCAGCAGATGGAAGACAGCGTGCTGCACTACTACAGCAATCATTTCCGCGACAACGAGTGCTTCCTGCTGTGGATGGAAGCCAAGCTGCAGGCCGCCCGCGACCCCGAGTTCCGGGTCGGCTTCATCGCCTGCATGGGCGAGCTGCGCGACGCCACCACCGAATACATCCGCCAGTTTTCCGAGCGCGTCGGCACGCCACTGCCGCTGCCGGCGCGTGAGCTGGCCATCGGCCTCTTGGCGCTGTCCGACGGCATGCAGTTCAGCTTCGCCTTCGACCCGCAGAACGTCAGCGCCGAGACCACCGAGTCGGTGCTGGAGGGATTCTTCCGCCGCGTGGTGTTCGGCGAACGCGACCCCGGCTAGGGCCCCGCGGGCATTGTCACCGCCAGCGGCGGCATGATAGTAATAACGGCGGCGCGCCGGCTGGACTGAGGGGGCCAGCGCCGTTGCCTTGCGCATCCCTCGGGCGAAAGGAGCGGCAGCATGTCTTCAGAAACCCGACCATCCACCATCAATCGCCCGGTCTTCTACACGGCGGCGCTGTTCACGCTGCTGCTGGTGGGCTTCGCCATCGCGACGCCCAGGACCGCGCAGAACCTGTTCGAATCGATCCAGGGCTGGATCCTGGGCAACGCCAGTTGGTTCTACATCCTGGTGGTCGCCATCATCCTGCTGTCGGTGGCGTTCCTGGCCATCAGCCGCTATGGCGACATCAAGCTGGGGCCCGACCACAGCGAGCCCGACTACCGCAACTTCACCTGGTTCGCCATGCTGTTCTCGGCGGGCATGGGTATCGGCCTGATGTTCTTCGGCGTGGCCGAGCCGGTCATGCACTTCATGTCGCCGCCGGTGGGCGAGGGCGCCACCGCGGCCGCCGCGCGCGAATCCATGAAGATCACCTTCTTCCACTGGGGCCTGCACGCCTGGGCAATCTACGCCGTGGTGGCGCTGACGCTGGCGTTCTTCAGCTTCCGCCACGGGCTGCCTCTGACGCTGCGGTCGGCGTTGTATCCGCTGATCGGCAACCGCATCCACGGCCCCATCGGCCACGCGGTCGACATCTTCGCCATCATCGGCACGGTGCTGGGCGTGGCCACCTCGCTGGGGCTGGGCGTGGCGCAGATGAACAGCGGCCTGAACCATCTGTTCGGCATTCCCGTGGGTGTAATGCCGCAGATCATCCTGATCGTCATCACCTGCGGGCTGGCCACGCTGTCGGTGGCCAGCGGCCTGGACAAGGGCATCCGCATCCTGTCCGAAGCCAACATGGTGCTGGCGGTGATCCTGCTGCTGTTCGTGCTGGTGGCCGGCCCCACCGTGTTCCTGCTGCAGACCTTCGTGCAGAACACCGGCGCCTACCTGTCGGACATCGTCAACAAGACCTTCAACCTGTATGCGTATGAGCCGACCGACTGGATCGGCGGCTGGACCCTGTTCTACTGGGGCTGGTGGATCGCCTGGTCGCCGTTCGTGGGCCTGTTCATCGCCCGCATCTCGCGCGGCCGCACCATCCGCGAATTCGTCAGCGGCGTGCTGCTCGTGCCGGCCGGGTTCACGCTGTTCTGGATGACCGTATTCGGCGACACCGCCATCCACTTCATCCTGGTCGACGGCATCAAGGGGTTCGCCGACACCGTCAAGGACGACAACTCCCTGGCGCTGTTCGCATTCTTCGAGCTGCTGCCCTGGAGCGGGGTGATATCGATCTTCGCGATCGCAATGGTGGCGGTGTTCTTCGTCACCTCGGCCGACTCCGGCGCGCTGGTGGTGGACCTGCTGGCCTCGGGCGGCGCCGACCGCACGCCGGTGTGGCAGCGCATCTTCTGGTCGCTGTCGATGGGCGCGGTGGCCATCGCGCTGCTGCTGGCCGACGGCCTGACGGCGCTGCAGACGGCCACCATCGCCAGCGCGCTGCCGTTCTCGGTCATCCTGCTGCTGTCGCTGTGGGGGCTGTTCAAGGCGCTCAAGCTCGACGCCACCAAGCGCGGCATCCGCTACCAGTCGTTGACACTGTCGCGCCCGGCGCGCGGCGGCCAGTCCTGGGAGCGGCGGCTGCGCAACATGGTCATGATGCCGCGCCGCGCCCATGTGCTGCGCTTCATCGCGGACGTGGTGACCCCGGCCCTGGAAGACGTGGCCGATGAACTGCGCAAGCAGGGCTACGCGGTGGCGGTCAAGGAAGGCGACAGCGAGGGCGGCGTGGTGCTGGAAGTGAACCACGGCGAACACCTGGACTTCTTCTATTCGGTGCAGCCGCAGGCCTTCGTGCGGCCCAGCCTGACGCCCGAGGAGGCCGCCGACGAAGAGGAGCGCAAGTACTTCCGCGCCGAGGTCCACCTGCGCGAGGGCGGGCAGGACTACGACATCATGGGCTGGAGCCGTGATGCCGTCATCGGCGACATCCTCGACCAGTACGAGCGCCACCGCCACTACCTGCATATGGTGCGCACTTAGGCTAGCGCCCGCCTGTCGCGCGGCGCCGATCCCTGGCGCCGGAAGCGCGCTACCCGCGTCCCGTCGCAACACGTTTCCCCGCAAACCGCCGGCTTTCGCCGGCGGTTTTTTCTTGCCCGTTTGCGCCGATAGGTTTCCTCAATCCTCAACATTACTTTAGGTTTTTTGACTTCGTCTGATTTTTCTAGGATTATCCAAGCCATTCCTTTGATAAATAGCGAGAGAATCATGAAGGCGAAATCGGGTGCATGGGTCGCCGGGGTGCTGGCCCTGGCGGTGGTGGCGGGGGGCGGGCTGTACTGGAAATTCGGCGGCGCGCAGCACAAGGGCGGCTGGGCCATGGCGCCGGCGAAGGTGGCGGTGGCGCCCGTGTTGCAGGCCGACTTCCCGGCGGCGCTGTCGGGCATCGGCTCGATCGAGGCGACGCGGCAGGTGCTGGTGCCGGCCGAAGTCGATGGCAGGGTGGCGCAGATCCTGTTCACGCCCGGCGAGCGGGTACGCGCCGGGCAACTGCTGGTGCAACTGAACGACGCGCCCGAGCAGGGCGAACTGGCGCGCCTGCAGGCCCAGGCCAGGAACGCCCGGGCGTTGCTGGAGCGCACCCGCCGCCTGGTGCCGCTGCAGGCCGCGACCCGCGAACAACTGGACCAGGCCCAGGCCGACTACGACCAGGCCGCCGGCGAAATCAAGCGCATCCAGGCGCTGATCGAACAGAAGCGCGTCAAGGCGCCGTTCGACGGCGTGCTCGGCGTGCGCCGCGTCAATCTGGGCCAGTTCGCCCGCGCCGGCGATCCGCTGGTGTCGCTGACCGACGCGACCAGCGTCTACGCCAACATCACCCTGCCCGAACAGGCGCTGGGCGCGCTGCGCGCCGGCCAGCCGGTGACCGTGACGGTCGACGCCCACGCCGGACGGGTCTTCGAAGGCACCGTCACCACCATCGAGCCGCAGGTCGACCCGGGCTCGCGTACCGTGCGCGTGCAGGCCACGCTGGCCAATGCCGACGGCGCGCTGGCGGCGGGCATGTTCGCCCACGGCCAGGTGGTGCTGCCGCCGCGGCCCGGCGTGCTGACCGTGCCGGAAACCGCTGTCAGCTACAGCGCCTACGGCGACTCGGTCTATGTGGTGACGCCGCCCAAGGCCGGCGACGCATCGGCGCCGCCGACCGTGACCCAGGCCTACGTGCAGACCGCCGAGCGCGCCAGCGGCCGGGTGGTGGTGACCAAGGGCCTCAAGCCCGGCGACCGCGTGGTGACCTCGGGCCAGTTGCGCCTGCATAACGGCGCGCCGGTCGAGATCAGCGCCCAGGACACCGTGGCGCTGGACGCCGCGCCGCACTCCGTGGCGCAAGCCCGCTGAACCCGCGGAGCCGATCATGAAGTTTACCGATCTGTTCGTGCGCCGGCCGGTGCTGGCGCTGGTGGTCAGCACACTGCTGCTATTGATGGGGCTGCGCGCCCTGAGCGGCCTGCCGATCCGCCAGTACCCGCTGACCGAAAGCACCACCATCACCATCACCACGCAGTACCCGGGCGCCTCGCCCGACCTGATGCAGGGCTTCGTCACCCAACCCATCGCGCAATCCGTCGCCACGGTCGAAGGCATCGACTACCTGTCGTCGTCCTCGACCCAGGGCCGCAGCGTGATCACGGTGCGCATGAAGCTCAACGCCGAATCCAACAAGGCCATGACCGAGGTCATGGCCAAGGTCAACGAAGTCAAATACCGCCTGCCGCAGGACGCCTACGACCCGGTGCTGGTCAAGTCCGCCGGCGAGGCGACGGCCGTGGCCTACGTGGGGTTCTCCAGCTCGACCATGTCGCTGCCGGCGCTGACCGACTACCTGTCGCGCGTGGTGCAGCCGCAACTGTCGTCGATCGACGGCGTGGCCAGCGTGGAACTGTACGGCGGCCAGAAGCTGGCGATGCGGGTCTGGCTCGATCCCGACCGGCTGGCCGCGCGCGGCATCTCGGCCGGCGAACTGGCCGAGGCCCTGCGCCAGAACAACGTGCAGGCGGCGCCCGGCCAGGCCAAGGGCCTGTATGTGGTGTCCAACATCAAGGTCAACACCGACCTGGTCAACGTGGCCGAATTCCGCGACATGGTGGTCAAGCGCGAGGGCGACGCCGTCGTGCGCCTGGGCGACGTGGCGACCGTGGAGCTGGGCGCGGCCTCGACCGACTCCAGCGGCCTGATGGATGGCGAGCCGGCCGTGTACTTCGGCCTGAACGCCACGCCGGTCGGCAACCCGCTGGTGATCGTCAAGCGCCTGAACGAGCTGCTGCCCAATATCAAGCAGAACCTGCCGCCGGGCACCAGCGTGCAGGTGCCGTTCGAGCTGGCGCGCTTCATCAGCGCCTCGATCGACGGCGTGGTGCACACGCTGATGGAAGCCATCGTCATCGTGGTGGCGGTGATCTTCCTGTGCCTGGGCTCGCTGCGCGCGGTGCTGATCCCGGTGATCACCATTCCGCTGTCGATGCTCGGGGGCGCGGCCATCATGGCGCTGTTCGGCTTCAGCGTGAACCTGCTGACGCTGCTGGCCATGGTGCTGGCCATCGGCCTGGTGGTGGACGACGCCATCGTGGTGGTCGAGAACGTGCACCGCCATATCGAGGAAGGCAAGTCGCCGGTGCGCGCGGCGCTGATCGGCGCGCGCGAAGTGGCCGGCCCGGTCATCGCCATGACCATCACGCTGGCGGCGGTGTACGCGCCGATCGGCCTGATGGGCGGCCTCACCGGTTCGCTGTTCAAGGAATTCGCCTTCACGCTGGCGGGGGCGGTGGTGGTGTCGGGCGTGATCGCGCTGACGCTGTCGCCGGTGATGAGTTCGTTCCTGCTCAACAGCCACGTGTCCGAGGGCTGGATGGCGCGCCGCGCCGAGCACTTCTTCAATCGCCTGGGCCAGGCCTACGGCCGGCTGCTGGATGTGTCGCTGCATCACCGCTGGGTCACCGGCCTGCTGGCGGTGGCGGTGATGGCCAGCCTGCCGTTCCTGTACAACGCCGCCCAGCGCGAATTGGCGCCGGTCGAGGACCAGTCCACCGTGCTCACCGCGATCAAGTCGCCGCAGCACGCCAACATCGACTACGTCGAGAAGTTCGGCAAGAAGTGGGACGACGTGATGGCGACGCTGCCCGAGCAGAAGGGCCGCTGGCTCATCAACGGCTCGGACGGCGTCTCCAACAGCATCGGCGGCGTCGATTTCGTCGACTGGCACGAGCGCAAGCGCTCGGCTGACCAGATCCAGGCCGACATGCAGTCGATGGTCAACCAGATCGAGGGCAGCAACATCTTCGCCTTCCAGTTGCCGCCGCTGCCCGGCTCGACCGGCGGCCTGCCGGTGCAGATGGTCATCATGAGCGCGGCCGACTATCCGGTGGTGTACGAGGCCATGGAGAACCTGAAGCAGGCGGCGCGCGCCAGCGGCCTCTTCATGGTGGTCGACAGCGACCTGGACTACAACAACCCGGTGGTGCAACTGAAGGTGGACCGCGCCAAGGCCAACAGCCTGGGCGTCACCATGAAGGCGGTGGGCGACACGCTGGCGGTGCTGGTGGGCGAGAACTACGTCAACCGCTTCGGCATGGACGGCCGCTCGTACGACGTGATCCCGCAGAGCCTGCGCCAGCAGCGCATCTCGCCCGAATCGCTGGCGCGGTACTACGTCAAGAGCGCCAGCGGCGCGCAGGTGCCGCTGTCGAACTTCGTGTCGGTGTCGATGGGCGTCGAGCCCAACAAGTTGACCCAGTTCAACCAGCTCAACGCCGCCACCTTCCAGGCCATCCCGATGCCGGGCGTGACCATGGGCGATGCGGTGCAGTTCCTGACGCGCCAGGCGCAGCAGTTGCCGGCCGGCTTCAGCTACGACTGGCAGTCGGACGCGCGCCAGTTCAGCCAGGAAGGCTCGGCGCTGATGATCACCTTCATCTTCGCCATCATCGTCATCTACCTGGTGCTGGCGGCGCAGTACGAAAGCCTGCGCGACCCGTTCATCATCCTGGT
The DNA here is from genome assembly GCF_902859745.1 of Achromobacter dolens. GTDB lineage: Bacteria > Pseudomonadota > Gammaproteobacteria > Burkholderiales > Burkholderiaceae_B > Achromobacter > Achromobacter dolens. The sequence continues at coordinate 485,619 of NZ_CADIJW010000001.1, forward strand.
GAGCGTGCCGCTGTCGATCTGCGGCGCGCTGATCCCGCTGGCGCTGGGCATGGCGACCATCAACATCTACACCCAGATCGGGTTGGTGACGCTGATCGGGCTGATCAGCAAGCACGGCATCCTGATGGTGGAGTTCGCCAACGAGATGCAGGTCAGCCACGGCCTGGACCGGCGCAGCGCCATGGAGCACGCCGCCCGCATCCGCCTGCGGCCGATCCTGATGACCACCGCCGCCATGGTGGTGGGCTTGATTCCGCTGCTGTTCGCCAGCGGCGCCGGCGCCCACAGCCGCTACAGCCTGGGGTTGGTGATCGTGGTCGGCATGCTGGTCGGCACGCTGTTCACGCTGTTCGTGCTGCCCACCGTCTACACCGTGCTGGCGCGCGACCACCGCGCCGCCAACGACACGCCGCGCGCCCGTGAACTGGCCCGGGCGCAGGCCGAGGACGGACTGCCGGCGGCAACGTCGCGCCCGGCCGAATCGCATTGAGGAACCGATCATGAAACATCCCGACCTGTCCAAACGCCTGCGTCGCGGCACCCTGGCGCTGCTGGCCGCGCTGGCCACCGCCGGCTGCGCCGTCGGTCCCGACTATCAGAAACCCCAGGCAGCGCCGGTGGCGCTGGCCAGTCCCGAGCAGGCGCTGTTCTCCACCGACCGGGTGCAGCAGGATTGGTGGAAGCAGTTGCAGGATCCGCAGTTGGACCGCCTGGTGGTCCTGGCGCTGCAACGCAACCACGACATCCGCATCGCCCAGGCCCGCCTGGCCGAGTCGCGCGCGGTGCTGGATGAGAAGGAACTCGACCAGTTCCCCACCGTGACGCTGGGCGGGCGCTTCGAGCGCAGCCTGTCGCAGGCCAATCCCGGCAACGCGGGCGAGCGCAACCTCGCCAAGAGCTACCGCGCCGGCTTTGACGCCGCCTGGGAGATCGACCTGTTCGGCCGCCTGCGCCGCGCGGCCGAGGGCGCGGCGGCGCGCAGCGAGGCCCAGGCCGCCGACCTGGCGCAGGCCCGCATCGTGGTGGTGGCCGAGGTGGCGCGCAACTACTTCGAGCTGCGCGGCGCCGAACAACGCCTGGCGGTGGCGCGCGCCAACCTGGACAGTCAGCGCGACAGCCTGCGCATCATCCAGGCCATGGTGTCGGCCGGCCGCGGCGACGAGGGCGACCTGGCCAGCGCGCGCGCCGAACTCGAAACCGTGCAGGCCAGCGTGCCGCCGCAGGAAACCGCGCGGCGCCTGGCGCTGTACCGCCTGGCGGTGCTGGCCGGGCTGAGGCCGGTGGAACTGGGCGAACTGGACGCGGCCACGCCGCAGCCGCCGCTGGCGGCGCGCCTGCCGATCGGCGACGTCGGCGCCTTGCTGTCGCGTCGTCCCGACATCCGGGCGGCCGAGCGCAACATGGCGGCGGCCAATGCCGACGTGGGCGTGGCCACCGCCGAGCTGTATCCGCGCATCGATCTGGGCGGATTCCTGGGCTTCGTGGCCCTGCGCGGCGCCGATTTCGGCAGCGCTTCCAGCCGCGCCTTCAGCGTGGCGTCCGGCGTCAACTGGCCGGCCTTCCACCTGCCTACCGCGCTGGCGCGCAAGCGCGCGGCGCAGGCGCGTTCGCTGGGCGAGGTGGCGCGCTACGAACAGACCGTGCTGCAGGCGGTCGAGGAACTGGAGGGCGCGCTGACGCAGTATGGCCAGACCCAGCAGCGGCTCGGCAATCTGGCGCAGGCGGCCGCCCACAGCGCCCGGGCGGCGGAACTGGCGCGCCTGCGCTACCGCGAAGGCGGCACGCCGTACCTGACGGTGCTGGACGCGCAGCGCACGCAACTGCGGGCGCAGGACGCGGTGGCGCAGGCCGAAACGGCCTCCTACACCAGCCTGGTCGCGCTCTACAAGGCGCTGGGCGGCGGCTGGGAGGCGCCGTCGGAAACCGAGACCCCGCGAGCGCAGTCGCCCGCGCCCGCGCCGGCCGGCTGACTGACGGGCGCGGTTCGTGGCACCATAAGGGCTTGGCGCCCATCCGATCTTCCATGTCCGACGACACTCTGTCCCATCCCATTTCCTGGCAACCGCACCAGCCGGCGGACCGCGTGCTCATGACGCTCAAGACGCGCGGCCCGCAGTCGGTCGCGGTCATCGCCAAGGCGCTCGACGTCACGGCCGAGGCGGTGCGCCAGCAGATGGCGCGGCTGCACGCGGATGGGCTGGTGGATTCCGAAAGCCGCAGCGCGGGGCGCGGCCGCCCCACGCAGATCTGGTTCCTGACCGATGCCGGCCAGCGCCGCTTCCCCGACACGCACGCCGACATGACGGTGCAGATGATCAACGCCGTGCGCCAGGTGTTCGGCGAGGAAGGCGTTGACAAGCTGATCGCGGTGCGCGAGGCCGCCATGCTGGCGAACTACCGGCAGGGGCTCGAGGGCGCGCAAGACCTGCAGCAACGGCTCGAATGCCTGGCGCGGGTGCGCTCGGCCGAGGGCTACATGGCCGAGATGCGCCGCGACGGCGACGACTTCCTGTTCATCGAAAACCACTGTCCGATCTGTGCGGCGGCCCAGGCCTGCATGGGCTTTTGCCGCAGCGAACTGGAATTGTTCCGGCAGGTGCTGGGGGATGAGGTGCGCGTCGAGCGAGAAGAGCACATCCTGCTGGGCGCGCGCCGCTGCGCCTACCGCGTCAGCGCGCGCGCCTGATCGCCGCGGCCGCCGCACCCCGCGGCGTCAAGGCCGGGCCGCGTCAGGACGCCGGCGATGCGCCGTCGTCCCATCCCCCCAGCGCCTTGTACAGATCCACCGCATTGACCAGCCGGCGCTGCTGCAGCCGGATGTACTCCTGCTCGGATTCGAACAGGCTGCGCTGGGCCTCCAGCATCTCCAGGTAGTTCGCCACCCCGCGCGCATAGCGCCGCTCGGCCAGCCGCTGGCGTTCGCGGTCGGCGTCGCGCACCTTGCGCTGGGCCTCGATCTGGTCGCGTAGCGCGTCGCGCGCCGACAGGGCGTCGGCCACGTCGCGGAAAGCCGCCTGGATGCTGCCTTCGTACTGCGCCACCGCGATGTGCTTGCGGGTCTCGGCCAGCGACAGGTTGGCGCGGTTGCGTCCAGCGTTGAAGATTGGCAGCGTCAGCCGCGGCGCGAAGGTCCAGCCGCCGGTGCCGCCGCTGAACAGATCCGAAAAGCGGTCGGCGGTGGTGCCGATGTCGGTGGTGAGCTGCACCGAGGGGAAGAACGCCGCGCGCGCCGCGCCGATGTCGGCGTTGGCCGCGCGCAGCGCCTGCTCCGCCTGGCGCAGATCGGGGCGGCGCGTCAGCAGTTCGGACGGCAGGCCGGCCGCCAGCGGCATCAGGCTCTGGCTCTCCAGTGGCGCCGGATCGACGCCGAGCGGCAGCGCGAAATCGCCCGCCAGCAGGCCCAGCGCGTGCCGCGCCAGGCTGGCTTCGCGGGTCAGCTCGGCGCGCGTGGCGCGCGAGCTCTCCACCAGCATCTGCGCGGTGCGCAGGCCGATGGCGGTCTCCAGCCCGGCGTCGTAGCGGCGCCGGGTCAGCTTGAGAGAGGTCTCGCGCAGCGCCAGCGTGTCGTCGGTCAGGCGCAGTTGCTCGGCCAGCGAGCGCTGGTTGAAGTAGGCCGTGGCCGTTTCCGCCACCAGCGCCAGCGTCGCGGCGCGGTGCGCCTCCTCGCTGGCCAGGTAGCGCGCCAGCGCGGCCTCCGACAGGCTCCGCACCCGGCCGAAGAAATCCAGTTCGAAGGCGGTGATGCCGACGGCGGCGCGATAACGGCTGGACACCGCCGTGCCGGACTGGCCCGGTTCGGTAAAGCGGCCGCGGCTGAATTCGCCGCTGGCGTCGATCGCCGGCAGGCGCTCGGACTGCTGCACGCCGTACAGCGCGCGCGCCTCCTCGATGCGCAATGCCGCCACCCGCAGGTCGCGGTTGTTGGCCAGCGCGGCCGTGATCCAGGCCTGCAGCGCGGGGTCGTTGAAATAGGCGCGCCAGTCCTGTGGCGCGGCGGCCTGGCCGGGCTGCGCCGGCGTGTCGTACCGCGCCGGCACCGGCGCCGCGGGGCGCTCATGGGTGGGCGCCAGCGAGCAGCCGGACAGCGCCAGCGCCAGCAGGGTCATTGCCACGGGTTTCATGGCGTCGTCTCCAGCGGTTCGCGGCCCTCGGGGCGCGCGGGGCGGGCGCGCATGCCGACCATGCGCCCCACGATGAGAAAGAACAGCGGCACCAGGAACACCGCCAGCACGGTCGCGGTGATGATCCCGCCCAGCACGCCGGTGCCGATGGCGGCCTGCGCGCCCGAGGCGGCGCCGCTGGCCAGCGCCAGCGGCAGCACGCCCACGCCGAAGGCCAGCGAGGTCATCACGATCGGCCGCAGCCGCAGCCGCGCCGCTTCCAGCGTGGCGGACAGGATGCCCTGGCCGTCGCGCACCAGGTCCTTGGCCACTTCCACGATCAGGATCGCGTTCTTGGCCGACAGGCCGATGGTGGCGATCAGGCCGACCTTGAAGTAGATGTCGTTGGGCATGCCGCGCACGGTCACCCCCAGCAGCGCGCCGATCACGCCCAGCGGCACCACCAGGATCACCGCCAGCGGGATCGACCAGCTTTCGTACAGGGCCGCCAGCGCCAGGAACACGATCAGCACCGACAGCGCGAACAGCACCGGCGCCTGGTTGCCGGACAGCCGCTCTTCGTATGACTGGCCCGACCAGTCGAAGCCGATGCCGCGCGGCAGCTCGGCCGCCAGCGCCTCCATGGCGCGCATGGCCTCGCCGCTGCTGTGGCCCGGCGCCGCCGAGCCGTTGATGGTGAACGACGGGAAACCGTTGTAGCGGTTCAGTTGCGGCGGCCCCATCGACCACTTCAGCGTGGCGAACGCCGACAGCGGCACCATCTGGCCCTGCAGGTTGCGCACGTGCAGGCGCGAGATGTCGTCCACATCCACGCGACGCTTGCCGTCGGCCTGCACGGTCACGCGCCGCACCTGGCCGTTGAGCATGAAGTCGCCGATGTAGTCCGAGCCATACATCACCGCCAGCGCGGTGTTGATCTCGTCGATCGGCACGCCCATGGCCTGCGCCTTGTCGCGGTCGACGCGCAACTGCAGTTGCGGCGCCTCTTCCTGGCCGGCGAACACCACGTCCGTCAGCGCCGGATGCTCGGCCGCCGCCGCCAGCAGTTTCTGCCGCGCCTGCGTCAAGGCCTCATAGCCCAGGCCGCCGCGGTCCTGCAGCCGGAAGTCGAAACCCGAGGTCGATCCCAGGTCCGGCAGCGGCGGCGAGTTGAGCGCGAACACCATCAGGTTCTTGCGGTCGGCAAAGGCCTCGTTGATGCGCTTGACCACCGCATCGACGTGCAGCGAGGCATCGCGCCGCTCCTTCCAGTCCTTGAGCGTGACGAAGAACATGGCCGAGTTCGGGCCGCTGCCGTACTGGCTGAAACCGTTGACCGAATACACGTACTGCACCGGCTCGTGCTCCATCATGTAGCGCTCGACGTCCTTGACCACGGCCATGGTCTCGGCCTGCGGCGAGCCTTGCGGCAGGATCACCATGGCCATGAAGCTGCCCTGGTCCTCGTCGGGCAGGAACGACGACGGCAGCCGCGCGAACAGCAGCGCCGCCACGCCGATCACCAGCGCGTAGGCCAGCCCGAAGCGCGCCGGCCGTGCCAGCACGTCGGCCACGCGCGCCGTATAGCGCGTGGTCAGGCGCGCGAAGGCGCGGTTGAACCAGCCGAAGAAGCCGCGCTTTTCGTGGTGGCCGGCCGGGATCGGTTTCAACAGGCTGGCGCACAGCGCCGGCGTCAGCGACAGCGCCAGGAAGGCCGAGAAGGCGATCGACACCGCCAGCGTCACGGCGAACTGGCGGTAGATGTTGCCCACCGCGCCGTCGAAGAAAGCCATCGGCACGAACACCGACACCAGCACGACGGTGATGCCGACGATGGCGCCGCTGATCTGGCCCATCGCCTTGACCGTGGCGTCATGCGGCGACAGGCCTTCCTCGGCCATGATGCGCTCGACGTTCTCGACCACCACGATGGCGTCGTCCACCAGGATGCCGATGGCCAGCACCATGCCGAACATCGTCAGCACGTTGATCGAATAGCCCAGCCCCAGCATCACCCCCAGCGTGCCCAGCAGCGCCACCGGCACCACCAGCGTCGGGATCAGCGTGGCGCGCAGGTTCTGCATGAACAGGTACATCACGCAGAACACCAGCGCCACCGCCTCCAGCAGCGTCATCAGCACCTTCTTGATCGATATCTCCACGAAGGTGGAAGTCTCGTACGGAATGTCCCAGCTCACGCCCGGCGGGAAATATTGCGCCAGCTCGCGCATGGTCTCGCGGATGCGGCGGGTGGTCTCGACCGCGTTCGAGCCGGGCGCCAGCTTGATGCCCAGGCCGGTGCCCGTCATGCCGTTGACGCGCGACAGGTACATGTAGTCGGTGCCGCCCAGTTCCACCCGCGCCACGTCCTTCAGGCGCAGGGTCGCGCCGTCCGGCAGCGCCCGCAGCGGGATGTTGGCGAACTGCTCGGGCGTGTGCAGCGATTCGCCCGCCACGATGCTGGCGTTCAACGGCGCATCCTTGGGCACGGCCTGGTTGCCGAGCTCGCCGATGGTGACGCGCGCATTGTGGCTGCGCAGGGCCGAGACGATGTCGCCCGGCGTCAGCGACAGGGCGGTGAGCTTGGCCGGATCCGGCCAGATGCGCATCGCCGCTTCCGCGCCGAACGACTGCACCTTGCCCACGCCCTCGACCCGCCGCAGCGCCTGCAGCACGTTGGAGGCCGCCAGTTCACCCAGTTGCATGTCATCGAGGCTGCCGTCGGACTTCAACGACACCACCAGTTGGATGTTGTCCGCCGCCTTTTCCACCCGCACGCCGTCGCGCCGCACGGATTCCGGCAGGCGCGGCTCGACCGCCTTCAGGCGGTTCTGCACTTCCACCGCCGCGATGTCGGGGTTGGTGCCCTGCTTGAAGGTCAGGTTGATGCTGGCCCAGCCGGTCGAGTCGCTGCTGGACGAGGTGTACATCAGCCCCGGCGCGCCGTTCATCTCGCGTTCGATGATGGCGGTGACGGCTTCCTCGACCACCTTGGCCGAGGCGCCGGGATAGCTGGCGCCGATGTTGACGACGGGCGGAGCGATGTCCGGATACTGCGCCACCGGCAGCGCACGGATCGACAACAGGCCGATCAGCGCGATCAGCAGCGAGATCACCCACGCGAAGACGGGGCGATCGATAAAGAAACGCGCCATGGCGGTTTACCTTTTTTCGTTATTTCCCGCGGTCGCCGCGGGCGCGCTCGGCGCGGCCCGCTCGACCGGTTTGATTTTCTGGCCGGGGGCCAACTGCGCGGCGTTTTCCACCACCACGCGCTCGCCGCCTTTCAGCCCCTCTGTGACGACCCAGTTCGGGCCCAGCAGCCGGTGCGCGGCCACCGGCACGCTGCGCAGCTCGCCGTCGTCGCCGGCCACCAGCAGGTGCGCGGCATCGGCGTTGCGCAGCAGGGCGTTGCGCGGCACCAGGAAAGTGTCGCGGTTGACCGCCTGCTCCAGCCGCACCCGCACGTACATGCCCGGCAGCAGTTCGCGCCCCGGGTTGTCGAACAGCGCGCGCATGGTCACGTTGTCGGTGCCGGGATCGACCGCCAGGTCGGCGAACGACAACGTGCCGCCCTGGCCGTACTCGGAGCCGTCCGGCAGCAGCAGGCGCACCCGCATCTTGTCGGGCGCGACGCCTTGCAGGGCGCCGGCGCGGATCTGCTTCTGCAACTGCATGACTTCGGCGGCGGGCTGCGAGAAATTGACGTAGATCGGGTCGAGCTGCTGCACCACCGTCAGCGGCGTGGCCTGGCCTTCGCCCACCAGCGCGCCCTCGGTGACCAGGGCGCGGCGCGCGCGGCCATCGATCGGGGAGGTGACCCGGGCGTATTCCAGCCGCAGCCTGGCGCTTTGCAGGTTGGCCTTGGCCAGGGCCACCTCGGCGCGGGCCTGGCGCTCCTCGGCCACGCTCTCGGCGTGGTCGCGTTCGCTGATGGCGCGGTCCGACACCAGGTCGGCATAGCGGCGCAGCTTGTCGGCGGCGGCGGACAGGTTGGCCTGGGCGCGCGCGAGCGAGGCCGCCTCGGAATCGTAGGCGGCCTGCAGCGGCGCCGGATCGATCTGAAAGAGCGGCGTGCCGCGCGTCACTTCCTGGCCTTCTTCATACAGGCGGCGGGTGACGATGCCGGCCACGCGGGCGCGGACCTCGGCCTCGCGGTAGGGCTCCAACCGGCCGGGCAGCTCGCTGGCGACGGCGGTGGGCGTGGCCCTGGCCACGATGACGCCGACTTCGGCGGGGGCCTTGGCGGCTTCGGGCGTTTCCTGCTTCGAGCATGCGGAAACAAGAACCAGTACGGAGGCGAATGCGAGCGTTCTGAGGGGAACTCGGTGCGTCATTTCTAAAAATTATTGTGAGGCGCCCGTTGCGGGCGAGAGCGGGAGAATCGCGGGTTTTCCCTGTGGGGTCCGCAGTCTATCATTTAATCCGTCATGCTTGATTAATTGTTTTGTTCGAAAGTATGCTGGCGGCTGCATACTTCTTTACAGTGCGCAGACGGCGGCCCCCGCAAGGCGGGCCGCCGTTTTCATGTCCCCCCTTCAACCCTTTTTCCACAAGGAGATCCCTGTATGGCCCGCAAGACGAAAGAAGAATCCCAACGCACCCGCGACCGCATCCTGGACGCCGCCGAACACGTGTTCCTGTCCAAGGGCGTGGCCAGCACCACCATGAGCGATATCGCCGATTTCGCGGGCGTGTCCCGGGGCGCCGTCTACGGCCATTACAAGAACAAGATCGATGTCTGCATCGCCATGTGCGACCGGGCCCTGGGAGAAGCGGTGTCGCTGACCCGCGTGTCGACCGACGGCGAGGCGCTGGAAGCGCTCTACGCGTCGATGCGCCAGTACGTGCAGATCTACGCCGAGGAAGGCTCGGTTCAGCGCGTGCTGGAAATCCTCTACCTGAAATGCGAGCGCAGCGACGAGAACGCGCCCCTCCTGCGCCGTCGCGACCTGTGGGAACGCCACGCCCTGCGCACGTCCGAGAAACTGCTGCGCGCCGCCGTCAGCCGCGAAGACCTGCCGCCCGCCCTGGACGTGCGCCTGTCCAATGTCTACCTGCATTCCCTGATCGAAGGCGTGTTCGGCACTATCTGCTGGTCCGATCGCCTCAAGGGCGATATCTGGCCGCGCGTCGAGCGCATGCTCCGCGCCGCCATCGATACGCTGCGGCTGTCGCCGCAACTGCGGTTGCCGCAGGCCGCCTGATCGCAGGCCGCCTGATCGCAGGCCGCCTGATCCTACAATCGGGGCATGACCCTCAAGCAACTCGAAGCCTTCTATTGGGCCGCCACCTGCGCCAGTTTCGCCGTGGCGGCCGAGCGGCTGCACCTGTCGGTGTCATCGCTGTCCAAGCGCATCGTCGAGCTCGAGGACGCGCTGGGCCGGCCGTTGTTCGACCGCAGCGGCCACAAGGCGGTCCTGACCGACGCCGGCCAGCGGCTGCTGCCGCAAGCGCGCGAACTGCTGGCGGCGGCCGACGGCATCCGCGCTTCGCTGGCCGAAGCCCCGGGACTGCGCGGCCGTTGCCGTTTCGGCGTGGGCGAACTGACCGCGCTGACCTGGCTGCCGCGCCTGATCGGCGTGGTCCGCGCCGCCTATCCCGACCTGGTGCTGGAGCCCTATGTGGATATCGGCCAGGTGCTGGAGCAGCGGGTAGCCGACGGCGAACTGGATTTCGCCGTCATCGCCGGGCGTTCCTCGCGCCCCAACATCGCATCCGCGCCGATCGGGGAGGCTGCGTTCGCCTGGGCCGCGGCGCCTGCCGCGCTGGCGGGCGCGACCCGCATGTCGCCCGGCCTGCTGGCCCGGCTGCCGCTGGTGACCCTGCCGGCGGGCGCGGGCACCACCCGCATCGTGGACGATTGGCTGGCCGGACGCGACGTGGCCGGCGAGCGGCTCTGCTGCAACAACTGGGGCGCCATCGCCGGCCTGCTGATCGAGGGCACCGGGGTGGGACTGCTGCCCAGCCATTGGGCGCGGGCGTTGCAGGACGAGGGCAGCCTGCGGGTGCTCGATTGCGATCCGGCGCCAGCGGCATTGCCGTATTCCTTTCAGTATCGCCGCGACGACACCCGGCCGCTGGTGGGCAAACTGCGGGAATCCGTGCTGGCGGCGGTCGACTTCTCGGCGCCTTGCCGCCTGCCTTGAGACCGCGGGGCCGGCGGCGGCGCGCGGGCGACCTGTCCGCAAGGCGGTCGCCGCGGGCGCGTTTGGACGGCTGACTGCCCGCGCTCTATACAATCGTGGCGCGCCTGGCGCAGAATCCAAACAAGAACGTGCGCAACGGGGGGATGGGCCCGGCGATGCAGCACGGCTCGGGGTCTGTTCCCTCACCGCCGGGCGGCGCGCCGTCCGGCGCGGGGGGAAGCAGGCCGCCTGAATCGACGGAGATCATTCATGCGTAAACTCTGCCTCGCCATGGCCATGGCGGGAATGCTGGCCAGCGGGCTGGCCCAAGCCCAGTCGACCCTGCGGGTCGGCCTGCAGGACGACCCGGACGTGCTCGATCCGACCCGCGCCCGCACCTTTGTCGGCCGCATCGTGTTTGCCTCGCTGTGCGACAAGCTGGTCGACATCACGCCGGACCTGAAGTTCGTGCCGCAGTTGGCGCAGTCCTGGAGCACCAGCCCGGACAACAAGACGCTGACCTTCAAGCTGCGCACCGATGCCGTGTTCCATGACGGCACGCCGATCGACGCCGCCGCGGTCAAGGCCAACCTGGATCGCGCCCGCACGCTGCCCGACAGCAACCGCAAGAGCGAGCTGGCCACCGTGGCCAGCGTCGACGCGCCCGACGCCAGCACCGTGGTGCTGCACCTGTCCGAGCCCGACGCCTCGCTGTTGTCGCAGTTGTCCGACCGCGCCGGCATGATGATCTCGCCCGCCTCGTTCGACAAGGATCCCGGCGGCAAGCCGGTGTGCTCGGGCCCGTACCAGTTCAAGGAACGGGTGCAGAACGACCGCATCGTGCTGGAGAAATTTCCCAAGTATTGGGACGCCGCCAATTACCACTTCGACCGAGTGGTGTTCACGCCGATCCCCGACAACACCGTGCGCCTGAACAATCTGCGCGCCGGCGACCTCGACATCATCGAGCGCGTGGCGCCCAGCGACGTCAAGGCGGTCAAGGACGACGCCAATCTGCGCCTGGCCCCGGTCACCGGCCTGGGCTTCCAGTCGATCTCGGTCAACCTGGGCAACGGCGCCCGCGCCAACAACCCGCTGGCCAAGGACAAGCGGGTGCGCCAGGCGCTCGACCTGGCCATCGACCGCGACGTGCTCAACCAGGTCATCGGCGAAGGCCAGTACCAGCCGGCCTACCAGCCGTTCCCGCCGGCCAGCTTCGCCTACAACAAGTCGTTCGAGCACGCCGGCCGCGATCCCAGGAAGGCCCAGGCCCTGCTCAAGGAAGCGGGCTTCGACCGCGTCAAGTTCGAGATCACCTTCGGCAACAACACCACCATGCAGCAGGTGTTCGAGCTGGTGCAGGCCATGGGCGCCGAGGCCGGCTTCGACATTACCCTGCGTCCGGTGGAGTTCGCCTCGCTGCAATCGTCGCTGGCCCGCGGTGACTTCGAAGTCGGGCAGAGCGGCTGGTCCGGCCGCGTCGATCCCAGCGGCAACATCCACCAGTACCTGAGCTGCAAGGGCAACCTGAACGACGGCAAGTTCTGCGATCCCCAGGCCGACAAGCTGCTCAACGAGGCCCGCGCCGAGCCGGACACGGCCAAGCGCCGCGCCCTGTACGATCAGGTGCTGTCGGTGATGCAGGACCAGCGTCCCATCGTCTACCTGTTCTACCTGCCGTGGACCTTCGGCACGCAGAAGAAGCTGGAAGGCTTCGTGCCGTATCCCGATGGCCTGATCCGCCTGAAGGGCGTCACCCTGGCCGGGAAGTAGCATCGAGCCAGATACGGGACCCGGTTGCGGGTCCCGTTTTTACTTGTCTCTCGCGGCCGCCGGCCTCGCGCCGTCCGCAACAGGATCGCATCATGATGTTTACGACTCGCCCGGAAATCCTCGGCACCTTTGGTGTCGTGACCTCCACCCATTGGCTGGCCAGCTCAGCCGGCATGTCGCTGCTGGAGCGCGGCGGCAACGCCTTCGACGCCTGTGTCGCCTCGGCCTTCGTGCTGCAGGTGGTCGAGCCCCACCTGGTCGGCCCGGCCGGCGAAGTGCCGGCGGTGTTCTATTCCGCCCGCACCGGCCGCCTCGAAGTGCTGTGCGGCCAGGGCACCACGCCCGCCGCCGCCACGCTCGAGCGCTACCGCGCCGAAGGCCTCGGTCTGATCCCCGGCAACGGCCTGCTGGCCACCGTGATCCCCGGCGCGTTCGACGCCTGGATGCAGTTGCTGCGCGACCACGGCACGATGCGCGTGCGCGACGTGCTGGAACCGGCCATCTACTACGCGGAGCACGGCCACGCGCTGATGCCGCGCATCTCCAACACCATCGCCGGCCTGAAGGACTTCTTCCAGGCCCACTGGCCCACCACCGCGCAGGTCTACCTGCCCGGCGGCAACGTGCCCGAGGCCCGCAAGCTGTTCCGCAACCCGGCGCTGGCCGCCACCTGGACCCGCGCGTTGCGGGAAGCGGAACAGGCCGGCGGCGACCGCGAGCGCCAGATCGAGGCCGCCCGCGACGCCTTCTACCGCGGCTTCGTGGCCGAGGCCATCGACAAGTTCGCGCGCGGCACCGAGGTCATGGACGAGAGCGGCCAGCGCCATCGGGGTGTGATCACCGCCGACGACCTGGCCGGCTGGTCCGCCAGCTACGACCCGCCCGCCACCTATGACTACCACGGCTACACCGTGGCCAAGGCAGGCGCCTGGAGCCAGGGGCCGGTGTTCCTGCAGACCCTGGCGCTGCTCAAGGAGATGGACCTGGCCGGCGTCGGCCCGACCAGCGCCGAGTTCGTGCACCGAGTCACCGAGGCCATGAAGCTGGCCTTCGCCGACCGCGAGGCCTACTACGGCGATCCCGCCTTCGTCGATGTGCCGCTGGCCCAATTGCTGTCGGACGACTACAACGACGCGCGCCGCGCGCTCATCGGCGAGCAGGCCTCGCAGGACCTGCGGCCCGGCGTGATTGCCGGCTTCGAGGCGCAGGTGGCGCGGGTGATGGACACGCTGCAGCGCCTGTCCAAGGTGTCGGCCCCCGGCAGCGCGACCAACGAACCGACGCTGGCCGACATGCGCGCCTCGGTCAAGCGCGGCGACACCACCCACGTCGACGTCATCGACCGCTGGGGCAACATGATCTCGGCCACGCCTTCGGGCGGCTGGTTCCAGTCCTCGCCGGTGATCCCGGAACTGGGTTTCGGCCTGAACACCCGCGCCCAGATGTTCTGGCTGGAAGAGGGACTGCCGGGCACGCTGGCGCCGGGCAAGCGCCCGCGCACCACGCTGACGCCGTCGCTGGCGCTGCGCGAGGGCCGGCCCTATCTGGCGTTTGGCACACCGGGCGGCGATCAGCAGGAACAATGGCAACTGCTGTTCTTCCTGCGCCACGCGCACCACGGCCTGAACCTGCAGGAAGCCATCGACCTGCCGATGTCGCACACCATGCATTTCCCCACCTCGTTCTACCCGCGCGATCGCAAGCCGGGGCACCTGGCGGTGGAAAGCGGCTTCGGCGCCGAGACCATCGCCGCGCTGCGCGCCCGCGGGCACCACATCGAGGAAGTCCCGCAGTGGTCGGTTGGCCGCCTGACCGCCGCTTCGCGCGACGCCGACGGCCTGCTGCACGCGGCCGCCACGCCGCGCCTGATGCAGGCCTACGCGGTCGGCCGCTGAGCCGCGTGCCGGCGCGTCCGACAGGCGCGCGCCGGCACGGTTGCGGCGATTTGCCGCCATGGGCTATCTTTTGTCCATGACGCCTATCCAGCAGAGCCCGGCGAACGGGGCTCGTCCCCTCGCGGGACACGAACCTCTCTTCATCGTCCTGAACACCGGCTCCGGGCGCGGCGACGCGCAAGTGCTGCAGGACATCATCCGCCGCGTGCTCGACGAGGCCGGCCGGCGCTACCAGTTGATGCCAATCGACGATCCATCGCGCCTGGTCGACACCGCCCGCGAGGCCGTGGCCCTGGCGCGCGAGGCTGGCGGCATCGTGGTCGCGGCCGGCGGCGACGGCACGCTCAACGCCGTCGCCGGCCAGGTGCTGGGGCAGGGCGTGCCGTTCGGCATCCTGCCGCAAGGCACCTTCAATTACTTCGGCCGCCGCTACGGCATCTCGCAGGACACCGAAGCCGCGCTGCGCGGCCTGCTGGGCGGCGAGCTGCGGCCGGTGCAGGTCGGCCTGCTCAATGGCCGCCTGTTCCTGGTCAACGCCAGCCTGGGGCTCTATCCGCAACTGCTGGAAGATCGCGAGGCCTACAAGCAGCGTTTCGGCCGCAGCCGCCTGGTGGCGCTCTGGTCCGGGCTGGTGACGCTGCTGCGCGCGCCGCGCCAGCTCAGCCTGCGGCTCGAGTACGAAGGCCGGACGCGCGATCTGCGTTCGCCGACGCTGGTGGTCGGCAACAACCGCCTGCAACTGGAGCACATCGGCATAGACCCCTCCGAACTCGATCGCAACCGCCTGGTGGCCATGGCCGCCCGGCCGGTGGGCACGCTGGCGCTCTATGGCCTGCTGTTGCGCGGCCTGTTCAGCCGCTTGGGCGAGGCCGAGCATGTGGTCAGCTTCGCCTTCGACCGTCTGAGGGTCTCGATTCGCGGACGCCGCCGCGTCAAGGTCGCCATGGACGGCGAGATATCCTGGATGGACACGCCCCTGGAATTCAAGGTGTCCGATACGCCCCTGCCGCTGGTGGTGCCGGTCGACGCCGAAGAGGAGCGCCCATGACGCGCATCCTGCAATTGTCGGACACCCACTTCGGCACCGAACGCAAGCCGGTGGTCGAGGCCGCGCTGGACCTGGCGCGCGCGCTCGCGCCGGACCTGGTCGTGATCAGCGGCGACATCACCCAGCGCGCCCGGCGCGGCCAGTTTGCGGCGGCCCGCAAGTTCATCGAGCGGCTCTCGCTGCCGGTGCTGGCGGTCCCGGGCAACCACGACATTCCCTTGTTCAATGTGTTCGCCCGGGCGCTCAACCCCTACGGCAACTACAAGCGCGCGCTCGGCGCCGTGCTCGAACCGGTCTATGAAACCGCCGGCCTGCTGGCCATCGGCGTCAACACCACGCGGCCCCGCCGCCGCAAGGATGGCGAGATCTCCGACGCCCAGATCGCGCGCGTGGCGCAGCGGCTGCGCCAGGCCCGGCCCGGCCAGTTGCGGGTGGTGGTGGCGCATCACCCGGTGCGCGCCAAGGTCGAGTCCGATCGCTTCAACCTGCTGATCGGCCGCGAGCGCGCGCTGGCGGCCTGGGCCCAGGCCGGAGTCGACCTGATCCTCGGCGGGCACATCCATCTGCCCTACGTGCTGCCCGCCAGCGCCGACCCGGGCGTCATGGCCGGCTGGGCGGTCCAGGCCGGCACCGCGTGCTCGCGCCGGGTGCGCGGCAACATCCCCAATTCGGTCAATGTGATCACGCGCGAGGGCGAGGGCGAGACCCGGGTCTGCCACGTCGAGCGCTGGGACTACGCCGCTGGCGCCCATGCCTTCGCGCCGGTCGACAAGACCCTGGTGGCGGGGTAGGGCGTGGCAACGGGAATCGGGACGGAGTGGGCGCCATGATCGACGCCGGGGCGGCATGGATTTCGTTGCACGCGCTGTCGTTGTTTCTGCTTTTGCCTTTGGGCGCGGCGCTCGTGGCGGTGGCGCTGGCGCGCGCCTGCATGCGGGCCCGGCCCGCCACGCGCCTGGCGGCGGGCGCGGGCGCCGTGGCGTTGGCCGGCGCGCTGTTCCTGGGGCTGGCCTTCGCCGTCACGCGGCAGGGGGCGGTGGTGGAATTCGACAGCGCCCTCGCCGCAGCGCTCAGCATGTCGCTGGGCGATTCCCTGCTGTGGCTGCTGTCCTGGTTCACCACACTGGGCGACCGGAATGTGCTGACGGTATTCGCAGTCCTGATGACCCTCGCGCTGCTGGCGCGCCGCCAGTGGGAATTGGCGGCCTTCTGCGCGGCCGCCACGGGCGGCGGCGGCCTCATCAACCGCCTCCTCAAGCAGGGTTTCGAACGCGTGCGGCCCGAGCATGATCATGGTTTCGCCACCGCCTTCGGTTGGAGCTTTCCCAGTGGCCATGCCTCGGCCGCCATGGCGGTGTACGGGGCCGCCTGCTATCTGGCCTGGCGCCTGGCGCCCGCGTCCTGGCGGTTGCCGGCAGCGGCCCTGGCGGCGGCGTTGGTGATGGCGATCGGCCTGAGCCGCGTGCTGCTGCAGGTGCATTTCGCCAGCGACGTGGTGGCGGGCTTCGCCGTCAGCTTCGCCTGGCTGGCGTTGTGCGTGGCCGCGGCCGAACGCCTGGGCGGCTCAGCGCGGCGCGATCAAGGCATTCAATAGCCGCGCATCCGGCCCGGCGCCGGCCGTTGGCCGCAGCGGCGCGCAGGCGTAGCGGCCGCCGGCGGTGGCGATCGCCTGGTCCAGCCGGCGCGCCCGCTCGGGCGGCGGCGGCTCCAGGTCCACGATCAGCTTGCCGGCCACGGGCGCGGTGACCTCGCCGTCGCTGAAGCGCTCAAGGGTCCGGTCGATTTCACGTTCGCGCGGCAGGGCCAGCACGATGGTGTCGGACTCCGCCAGCGCTTCGCGCGCCGAGGTCGCCAGGGTGGCGCTGCCGCGGAAGTCCTCGCAACGGTCCGGGTCGATGTCGTAGACGGTCAGGGCGATGTCCGGCTCGGCCGCGAGCAGGCGCCGCGCCGCCTGCGTGCCGGTGCGGCCCATGCCGACGATGCTGATGCGCAGGCTCATGGCTTCGGCACCGACCAGGTGCTGACGATATGGGCCAGCGGCTCATCCGAACCCGCGGCGGTCAGGATGACCTCGCCCGCGGACAGGCGGCCCACCTTGAGCAGCCGCGCCTCGGCGTGGATTGCGCCGGCCGGGCTCTTGCGCAGGAAGTTGATGGTCAGGCTGGCCGTGACCGCGTGGGCCTGGCCAGTGGCGCCGACCACCGCCGCATACATGGCCAGGTCGGCCAGCCCCATCAGCATCGGGCCGGCGACGATGCCGCCGAGCCGCTGGTGGCTGTCGCGCGCGGGCAGCACGGCCAGCGCGGTGCCGCGGCCGATGCGCTGCACTTCGATCCCCAACAGTAGCGAAAACGGATGTTGCTCGGCCAGCAGCAGCCGGAAATCGGCCAGGCTGATCAGCGGCGCGTCGGTGTCGGCGCAGGGCAGGGTCGTGGCGGTCATCGTTGTTCCAGGGCGTGGCAGTAGTGATCCAGCAGGACGTCGGCCTGCTGGCCCAGCGATTTCAGGCGGCGGGTGTGCAATAGCAGAAGCAGCCCGATCAGGTAGGTGAAGACATTCATCTGCTCGACCTGCACTGCCTCGGCCGTCCAGGACTTGGTGCGGGCCAGGGCCTGGCCAAGCACGTCGACGCACAGCCGCAGCCGGCCGTTGAGCCGTTCGTCCATGTCGCGCCCCAGCCCGCGCGGCCCCAGCCCCTGGAACAGGTACAGCCCCAGCGAGAAATCGGTGCGGCGCTCGGCGTAGTAGCCGAAGAAAGCCTGGATGGCCTGGCGCGCGGCGGACGCGGGCGCGCCGCCGGAGGTCGCGCCCAGCAGATGGGTGTGCAGGCGCTGCAGCGATTCGTCCAGCAGGGCGCCGTACAACGCCTCCTTGCCCGCGAACCAGGGGTAGATCGCGCCGGTGGTGCAGCCGGCCTCCTTGGCGATGGCGCGCAGCGTGGTCTTTTCCAGCCCGTCGCGCTCGAATACCCGCTGGGCGGCGTCCAGGATCATCTGCCGGCGCAGCGCGCTCAGGCGTTCATTGCGGTCGCTGCGAGGAGTGACGGTGGTCATGGCCAAGGAAGCGAAGGGGTGACTATGTTGCGAAATAATATCGCTGCTTTATTTAAATAACAACGTTATCCAAGCTGACGGCGCCAATGTGGGGGAGGCCGCCCGGGCAGACCGGGAAGCGGTCTTGCCGAAGAGGTTATTCGGTCTGGAAAGACATATGAAAGAAACCCGACGCGATCCCTTCATTTATTAGGGCCAGGGCTGAAAGTCGCATGGATACGTGGTCATTCGCAAAACGCAGGGTTAGCCCTATGGGGAGTTGGTCTGATGTTGCAATATCCCAACAGGGCTGTCGCAAACCTGCACTTTTCTGGTGTCGACCATAGCCAGCCCCCCCGATTTTTGATGCAATAGCGTCAACTTCCCTTCGCGGAGTTAGGGGGGCGGCAGGCTGGTTTGCTGGATTGCTGCTCTTGTCACTCAAATCAACGGAGATTTCTTAAATGAAAAAGACTCTGCTCGCTGCCGCCCTGCTCGCCGGTTTCGCCGGTGTCGCCCAGGCAGAAACGTCTGTCACCCTGTACGGCATCATCGACACGGGTATCGGCTACAACAAGATCAGCGGTGCTGGCGATGCCAAGAACGGCAGCCGTATCGGCATGATCAACGGTGTCCAGAACGGTTCGCGCTGGGGTCTGCGTGGTTCGGAAGATCTGGGTGACGGCCTGCGCGCTGTTTTCCAACTGGAATCGGGTTTCGACTCGGGTAACGGCAAGTCGGCTCAAAACGGCCGTCTGTTCGGCCGTCAAGCCACCGTCGGTCTGGCCAGCGACAGCTGGGGTCAACTGGACTTCGGTCGCCAAACCAACATCGCGTCGAAGTACTTCGGCTCGATCGATCCGTTCGGCGCCGGCTTCAACGTCGCCAACATCGGTACCGGCATGAGCGCTGCCAACACGCAACGCTACGACAACATGGTCATGTACCAAACCCCGTCGTTCAGCGGCTTCCAGTTCGGCGTTGGCTACTCGTTCAGCGCTGACGAAGGCAATGCCGACAGCTCGACCAAGGCTGACCCGGCTCGCGTTGGCTTCAAGACCGCCGACAACGTCCGTGCCATCACGACCGGCCTGCGCTACGTCAATGGTCCCCTGAACGTCGCTCTGTCGTACGACCAACTGAACGCTTCGCACAACCAAGCTCAAGGTGAAGTCGACGCGACGCCCCGTTCGTACATGATCGGCGGTTCGTATGACTTCGAAGTGGTCAAGCTGGCCCTGGCCTACGCTCGCACCACCGACGGCTGGTTCGCCACGTCCAACCCGGCCGGCGCTTCGGGCTCGATTACCGTTGACGGTACGTCGCGCAAGCTGGGCTTCGGTGCCAACCAGTTCGCTGATGGCTTCAAGGCCAACTCCTACCTGCTGGGTCTGTCGGCTCCGATCGGCGGCGCTTCGAGCCTGTTCGGTTCGTGGCAGCGCGTTGACCCGTCGAACAACAAGCTGACTGGCGACGATGCCACGATGAACGTGTTCTCGGCCGGCTACACCTACGACCTGTCCAAGCGTACCAACCTGTACGCCTACGGTTCGTACTCGAAGAACTACGCGTTCAACGACGGCGTCAAGGCGACCGCTGTTGGCGTGGGCCTGCGTCACCGCTTCTAATCGAAAGCAGGGCGCAAGTCCTGCCTAGATTCTTAGTGCATGAGCGGGCTTCGGCCCGCTCATATGAAACCACCCTTCGGGGTGGTTTTTTGTTTGCGATCAGTCTGTTTTTTTACGGTAATTCGCGACCGCTGTGCGGGCGTTTTATCGTGCTGGTGGCGCGGGCGTGGCGCGATTGCGGTAAGCTGTTTGCTTCCCGTCAAAGATTGCGATTGTTCCACTGGAGAAATGCAGTCTTTCACCCGCTGTTCACGCTACAGAGTTCAGCCGGAAGTAACCGCGCGAATGCTACAATCCTAAGGTTTGCGCATTTGACGGACGCCTGAATGAACCTGCAACAGTATTTCCCCGTCCTGCTGTTTATCGTAGTGGCCACCCTTATCGGGTTCGCGCTTCTGACGGCCGGCTCCCTCCTTGGCCCGCGGCGTCCCTACGCCGAGAAGCTATCCCCCTATGAGTGCGGCTTCGAAGCGTTCGAAGACGCGCGCATGAAGTTTGACGTGCGCTACTACCTGGTGGCGATCCTGTTCATTCTTTTCGACCTGGAAATCGCGTTCCTGTTCCCGTGGGCCATCGCCCAGGGCACGGTTGGAATCGTCGGCTTCTGGACGGTCATGGTTTTCCTCGCCGTGTTGACCGTCGGCTTCATCTACGAATGGAAAAAGGGCGCGCTGGACTGGGAATGACCCGCCGGGTTATTTCATCACCGCACGCTATCAGAGACGAATATGGCTATAGACGGCATTCTCAAGCAAGGGTTCATCACAACCAGCGCCGATAAGTTCCTTAACTGGGCGAAAACCGGCTCCATGTGGCCCATGACCTTCGGCCTGGCCTGTTGCGCGGTCGAGATGAT
Source organism: Achromobacter dolens (assembly GCF_902859745.1). Taxonomy (GTDB): domain Bacteria; phylum Pseudomonadota; class Gammaproteobacteria; order Burkholderiales; family Burkholderiaceae_B; genus Achromobacter; species Achromobacter dolens. Next base: position 506,079 of record NZ_CADIJW010000001.1, read on the forward strand.
GCACGCGGGCGCGGCCCGCTACGACCTGGACCAGTTCGGCATCATCTTCCGCCCCAGCCCGCGTCAGTCCGACCTGATGATCGTCGCCGGCACGCTGTGCAACAAGATGGCGCCGGCGCTGCGCAAGGTCTACGACCAGATGCCCGAACCGCGTTGGGTGGTGTCGATGGGCTCCTGTGCCAATGGTGGCGGTTACTACCACTACTCGTATTCCGTGGTGCGCGGCTGCGATCGCATCGTACCGGTAGACGTCTACGTGCCGGGCTGCCCGCCCACGGCCGAGGCGCTGGTCTACGGCTTGCTGCAGATGCAGAACAAGATCCGCCTGACCAACACGATTGCGCGCTGAGTTTGCGCTCCGGTCCGCGGCCGCCGCAAACGCCGCCGCAGGACCCCGCGAAACAGCGTATCGGTTCACCTAAGCGTACAAGATGATGACCAGGCTCGAAACCCTGAAAAACAATTTGCAGACCACCCTCGGCGCGGACATCGCGCTGACCGAGGCGCTGGGCGAGCTGACGCTCGAAGTGCCCGCGGAGCAGTGGTTCTCCGTCTGCAACAAGCTGCGCACCGAAGCCGGCCTGCGCTTCGAAATCTGTATCGACCTCTGTGGCGTCGACTACCTCACCTGGGGCAACGGCACGCGCCAACTGCCCGAGGAAACCAACGCCAAGGTGCACCGCGCGCGCTTCGCCGTGGTCGCGCACCTGCTGTCGGTCGAGAACAACTGGCGCCTGCGCGTGCGCACCTGGGCGCCGGACGACGAGTTCCCGATGGTCGCCTCGCTGATGGAATGCTGGCCGGCCGTGGGCTGGTTCGAGCGCGAGGCGTTCGACCTGTACGGCATCGTCTTCGAAGGCCACCCGGACCTGCGCCGCATCCTGACCGACTACGGCTTCATCGGCCACCCGTTCCGCAAGGACTTCCCGCTCTCCGGCACCGTCGAAATGCGCTACGACCCGGAACAGAAGCGCGTCATTTACCAGCCCGTCACGATCGACCCGCGCGAGATCACGCCGCGCGTGGTGCGCGAAGACACCTACGGCTTGGGACGTTGAATCATGGCAGAAATCAAGAACTACACGCTCAACTTCGGCCCGCAGCACCCGGCCGCTCACGGCGTGCTGCGCCTGGTGCTCGAGCTGGACGGCGAAGTCATCCAGCGCGCCGACCCGCACATCGGCCTGCTGCACCGCGCCACTGAAAAGCTGGCCGAGCACAAGACCTACATCCAGGCGCTGCCCTACATGGACCGCCTGGACTACGTGTCCATGATGTGCAACGAGCACGCCTACGTCATGGCCATCGAGAAGCTGCTGGGCGTCGAAGCTCCGCTGCGCGCACAGTACATCCGCGTCATGTTCGACGAGATCACGCGTCTCCTGAACCACCTGATGTCGCTGGGTTCACACGCGCTCGACGTGGGCGCCATGGCGGTGTTCCTGTACGCCTTCCGTGAACGCGAAGACCTGATGGACTGCTACGAAGCGGTCTCGGGCGCCCGCATGCACGCGGCCTACTATCGTCCGGGCGGCGTCTACCGCGACCTGCCGGACACCATGCCGCAGTACGGCGAGACCAGCAAATACCGTGGCGAGAAGGAAGTGCGCGTCATGAACGACGCGCGTTCGGGCTCGCTGCTGGACTTCATCGAAGACTTCACCAACCGTTTCCCCGCCTGCGTCGACGAGTACGAAACCCTGCTCACCGACAACCGCATCTGGAAGCAGCGCCTGGTCGGCATCGGCGTGGTCGATCCCGACCGCGCCAAGGCCCTGGGCTTCACCGGCCCGATGCTGCGAGGCTCGGGCGTGGCCTGGGACCTGCGCAAGATGCAGCCCTACGAAGTCTACGACCTGCTCGATTTCGACATCCCCGTCGGCGTCAACGGCGACTGCTACGACCGCTACCTGGTCCGCATCGCCGAAATGCGCGAGAGCAACCGCATCATCCGCCAGTGCGTGGAATGGCTGCGCAACAACCCGGGCCCGGTCATGATCGAGAACCACAAGATCGCCCCGCCCAAGCGCACCGCCATGAAGACCAACATGGAAGAGCTGATCCATCACTTCAAGCTCTTCACCGAAGGTTTCCACGTGCCCCCGGGTGAAGCGTTCGCCTCGGTGGAGCACCCCAAGGGCGAGTTCGGCATCTACCTGGTGTCGGACGGCGCCAACAAGCCGTACCGCCTGAAGATTCGGGCCCCCGGCTTCGCCCACCTGCAATCGCTGGACGAAATGTCGCGCGGTCACATGATCGCCGACGCCGTCACCATCATTGGTACGCAGGACATCGTTTTCGGCGAGATCGATCGCTGATCCGCCAGACAGTCACGAGCACGCCCGCATAACCCGGATTCAAACTATGCTGCTTTCCGAACAGGCCTACCAGAAAATCGACCGAGAACTCGCCAAGTTCCCGGCCGACCAGCGGCAGTCCGCCATCATGGCCTCTCTTGCCATCGCGCAGGAAGAGAAGGGCTGGTTGGCTACCGACATCATCGAAGATGTGGCCAACTACATCGGCGTTCCTCCCATCGCGGTCCAGGAAGTCGCCACCTTCTACAACATGTTCGACGTCAAGCCCGTCGGCAAGACCAAGATCGCGGTCTGCACCAACCTGCCCTGTGCCTTGCGCGACGGCGAACGCGCCGGCGACTACCTCAAGCGCAAGCTGGGCGTGGACTACCGCGAAACCACCGCTGACGGCCAGTTCACCCTGGTCGAAGGCGAGTGCATGGGCGCCTGCGGCGATTCCCCCGTGCTGATCGTGAACAACAAGCATATGTGCGTGCGCATGACCGAAGAGAAGCTGGACGCGCTGGTCGCGGCCCTCAAGGCGCAAGGAGAGTCGGCATGAACGCGCCCGACATCTACAAGCAGTTCGCGCAGGGCCTGGAGCCCAACCCGCTGAACGACCTGTCCAACTCGATGTGCCTGCATGGCCGCCACATCAAGCCGCAGATCATGGCCGACGTCGACGGCGCCAACTGGCGCCTGGCCGACTACGTCAAGCGCGGCGGCTACGAAGCCCTGCGCAAGATCCTCACCACCGGCATGAAGCCGGAAGACGTCATCGCCGAAGTCAAGGCGTCGGGCCTGCGCGGCCGCGGCGGCGCGGGCTTCCCGACCGGCCTGAAGTGGAGCTTCATGCCGCGCGCCTTCCCGGGCCAGAAGTACCTCGTCTGCAACTCGGACGAAGGCGAACCCGGCACGTTCAAGGATCGCGACATCCTGCGCTTCAATCCGCACATCGTGATCGAAGGCATGGCGATCGCCGCCTACGCGATGGGCATCAGCGTCGGCTACAACTACATCCACGGTGAAATCTTCGAAGTCTACGAGCGCTTCGAAGAGGCCCTGGAAGAGGCGCGCGCCGCCGGCTTCCTGGGCGACAAGATCCTGGGTTCGGAATTCAACTTCCAGTTGCACGCGTTCCACGGCTACGGCGCCTACATCTGTGGCGAGGAAACCGCGCTGCTGGAATCGCTGGAAGGCAAGAAGGGCCAGCCGCGCTTCAAGCCGCCGTTCCCGGCCAGCTTCGGCCTGTACGGCAAGCCCACCACCATCAACAACACCGAAACCTTCGCGGCGGTGCCCTGGATCATCCGCAACAGCGGCCAGGCCTACCTCGAAGTCGGCAAGCCCAACAACGGCGGCACCAAGCTGTTCTCGATCACCGGCGACGTCGAGCGTCCCGGCAACTACGAGATCCCGCTGGGCACCCCGTTCTCGACCCTGCTGGAACTGGCGGGCGGCATGCGCGGCGGCAAGAAGCTCAAGGCCGTGATCCCCGGCGGCTCGAGCGCCCCGGTGCTGCCGGCCGACATCATGATGGAAACCACGATGGACTACGACGCCATCGCCAAGGCGGGTTCCATGCTGGGTTCCGGCGCGGTGATCGTCATGGACGAGACGCGCTGCATGGTCAAGTCGCTGCTGCGCCTGTCGTATTTCTATTTCGAGGAAAGCTGCGGCCAGTGCACGCCGTGCCGCGAAGGCACCGGCTGGCTGTACCGCATGGTGCACCGCATCGAAAACGGCCACGGCCGTCCGGAAGATCTGGACATGCTGGACAACGTGGCGGGCAACATCATGGGCCGCACCATCTGCGCCCTGGGTGACGCCGCCGCCATGCCCGTGCGTGGCTTCCTCAAGCATTTTCGCGACGAATTCGCGCACCACATCGAGCACAAGTCGTGTGTGGTTCCGCAATATCTGTAGGTCTCAGGAACAGCAATGGTTGAACTAACCGTCGACGGCAATACGGTAGAAGTGCCCGAGGGCAGCATGGTGATGCATGCGGCCCAGAAAGTCGGGCTTTACGTGCCGCATTTCTGCTACCACAAGAAACTGTCCATCGCGGCCAACTGCCGCATGTGCCTGGTCGAAGTGGAAAAGGCGCCCAAGGCGCTGCCCGCCTGCGCCACCCCCGTGACGAACGGCATGGTCGTGCACACCTGCTCCGAGAAGGCTCGCGCCGCTCAGAAGTCGGTGATGGAATTCTTGCTCATCAATCACCCGCTCGACTGCCCGATCTGCGATCAGGGCGGCGAATGCCAGTTGCAGGACCTGGCCGTGGGCTACGGCGGCTCTTCCTCGCGTTACCAGGAAGAAAAGCGCGTGGTGTTCCACAAGGACCTGGGCCCGCTGGTTTCCGCCGAGGAAATGAGCCGCTGCATCCACTGCACCCGCTGCGTGCGCTTCGGCCAGGAAATCGCCGGCGTCATGGAACTGGGCATGCTGGGCCGTGGCGAGCACTCCGAGATCACCTCGTTCGTCGGCCGCTCGATCGAGTCCGAACTGTCGGGCAACATGATCGACATCTGTCCGGTGGGCGCGCTGACCTCCAAGCCCTTCCGCTACAGTGCCCGTACCTGGGAACTGGCCCGTCGCCGTTCGGTCAGCCCGCACGACAGCCTGGGCGCCAACCTGGTGGTCCAGGTCAAGGGCGACCGCGTGATGCGCGTGGTGCCGTTCGAAGACGAAGCCATCAACGAATGCTGGATCAGCGACCGCGACCGCTTCTCGTATGAAGGCCTGAACAGCGAAGACCGCCTGGCCGCGCCGATGATCAAGGGCGCCGACGGCAAGTGGCAGGAAGCCTCCTGGGCTGACGCCCTGGCTGCCGTGGCCCAGGGCCTGTCGCGCGTGCGTGACAGTTTCGGCGCCGGCCAGATCGGCGCCCTGGCGTCCGAATACGCCACCACCGAGGAATACGCGCTGCTGGGCCGCCTGGTCCGCGCGCTGGGCTCCGAGAACATCGATTTCCGCCTGCGCCAGACCGACCCGGCCTTCGACGCCGCGCTGACCGGCGCGCCGTGGCTGGGCATGCCCATCGCCGAACTCGACAACCTGGACCGCGTCCTGGTGGTCGGCTCGTTCCTGCGCAAGGATCACCCGCTGATGGCCCAGCGCCTGCGCCAGGCCGCCAAGCGCGGCACGCAGATCCTGATGGTCGACAGCGCCGCCGACGATCCCCTGATGCCGGTCGCCGGCCGCCTCACCGTGGCCCCGTCCGAGCTGCCGCGCGCCCTGGCCGAAGTGGCCGTGGCCCTGGCGCAAGCCAAGGAAGCCGCGGTGCCGGCCGAGTTCGCCTCGGTCACCCCGGGCGAGAACGCCAAGATCATCGCCGCCAGCCTGGCGTCGGGCGCCAACACCGCCGTGCTGATGGGCAACCTGGCCGTGGCCAGCGCCCAGGCCTCGACCCTGGCCGCCAACGGCCGCGCCGTGGCCGACCTGGCCGGCGGCAAGTTCGGTTTCCTGACCTCCGGCGGCAACACCGTCGGCGGTTACTTGGCCGGCGCCATCCCGGGCAAGGGCGGCAAGAACGCCGCCGCCATGCTGGCCGAGCCGCTCAAGGCCTACGTGGTGCTGCACGCCGAGCCGCTGCTGGATGCCGACAATGGCCAGCAAGCCATCGCCGCGCTGCGCGGCGCGCAATTCGCCGTGGCCCTGACGCCTTACCGTTCGGCCGCCGCCGAATGGGCCGACGTCATGCTGCCGGTGGCGCCGTTCACCGAAACCTCGGGCACCTTCGTCAACGCCCAGGGCCTGGCCCAGAGCTTCAAGGGCACGGTCGCGCCTTTCGGCCAGACCCGTCCGGCCTGGAAGGTCCTGCGCGTGCTGGGCAACGTCCTGCACCTGGCTGGCTTCGATGACGAAACCTCCGAGTCCGTGCGCGATGCCGCGCTGGCCGGCGGCGTCGAAGGCCGCCTGTCCAACGACATCAAGGCCCCGCTGGGCCTGGGCCAGCCCCTGACCGGGCTGGAACGCGTCGCCGACGTGCCGATCTACCGCAGCGACGCCATGGTGCGCCGCTCGGCACCGCTGCAGGCCGCGCCGGCTTCGAAGCAGCCCGCCGCCCGCATGAACGGCAACACGCTCACCAGCCTGGGCCTGACCGCCGGCGTCAAGGTGCGCGTGACGGGCGGGCAGGGCGCTGTCGAGCTCGAAACCGTGCAGGACGACGCCGTGGCCGATCGCGCCGTGCGCATCGCCGCAGCCTTTGAAAATACCGCAGCCCTGGGTGGCGCATTTGGTCAACTCAGCGTGGAGCGTGCCTGATGGAATGGCTCAATGTTCTTGAAAGCCACGGAACGGCATTGCTCGGTCCGACGGTCTGGATGGTTCTCTGGACGATCATCAAGATCGTGGTCATCGCCGTGCCCATCATCCTGTGCGTCGCCTACCTGACGTACTGGGAGCGCAAGATGATCGGCGCCATGCATGTGCGCATGGGCCCGAACCGCGTCGGTTTCAAGGGGCTGCTGCAGCCGTTCGCCGACGTGTTCAAGCTGCTGACCAAGGAAGTCGTGGTCCCCAGCCAGGCCAACAAGGTGCTGTTCGTCGTGGCCCCCGTGGTCACGCTGATGCCGGCCCTGGCCGCCTGGGCGGTGGTGCCGTTCGGCCCCGACGTGGTCCTGGCCAACGTCAACGCCGGCCTGCTGTACATCATGGCCATCACCTCGATCGGCGTGTACGGCGTGATCGTCGCCGGCTGGGCCTCGAACTCCAAGTACGCGTTCCTGGGCGCGCTGCGCGCCTCGGCCCAGATGCTGTCGTATGAACTGGCCATCGGCTTCGTGCTGGTGACGGTGCTGCTGGTGTCCGGCAGCCTGAACATGTCCGAGATCGTGCATGTGCAGAACCGCGGCTGGTTCGCCGACAAGGGCCTGACGTTCCTGTCCTGGAACTGGCTGCCGCTCTTGCCGCTGTTCGTGATCTACGTGATCTCGGCCGTTGCCGAAACCAACCGTCACCCGTTCGACGTGGTGGAAGGCGAATCGGAAATCGTGGCCGGCCACATGGTCGAATACTCGGGCATGGCCTTCGCGCTGTTCTTCCTGGGCGAATACGCCAACATGATCCTGCTGTCGTGCATGGCGTCGATCATGTTCCTGGGCGGCTGGGCTTCGCCGATCGACATCGCGCCGCTGACCTGGATCCCGGGTTGGATCTGGCTCGGTCTCAAGACGTTCGTCGTGGTTTCGTTGTTCGTGTGGTTCCGCGCGTCGTTCCCGCGTTACCGCTACGACCAGATCATGCGTTTGGGTTGGAAGATCTTCATCCCGCTGACCGGTGTTTGGCTGGTCATTGTGGCGATCTGGATGCAGACGCCCTGGAACATTTGGCGCTAAGCCGCCAGGCAGAGGCAGGATATGGAAGCGATCAAAGATTTCTTCGGCAGCTTGATGCTGGCCGAACTGCTCAAGGGCATGCGCCTGACGGGCAAGTATTTCTTCAAGCGCAAGGTGACCTTGCGCTACCCGCAGGAAAAGACGCCGACCTCGGCGCGTTTCCGCGGCCTGCACGCGCTGCGCCGCTACCCCAATGGGGAAGAGCGCTGCATCGCGTGCAAACTGTGTGAAGCCGTGTGCCCCGCGCTGGCCATCACCATCGAGTCGGACCAGCGTGACGACGGCACCCGCCGCACCACGCGCTACGACATCGACCTGACCAAGTGCATTTTCTGCGGCTTCTGTGAGGAAAGCTGCCCCGTGGACTCGATCGTGGAAACGCACATCCACGAATACCACGGCGAAAAGCGCGGCGACCTGTATTTCACCAAAGACATGCTGCTCGCCGTGGGCGACCGCTACGAAGCCGAAATCGCCCGCCGCCGGGCCGAAGACGCTCCCTACCGTTGAGCCCAGGGTCCTGATCCATGACTTTTACCACTGTCCTGTTTTACATACTGGCCGCCGTGCTGGTGATCGCGGCGTTCCGCGTGATCACCGCGCGCAGCCCGGTCACCGCCGTCCTGCACCTGATCCTGGCGTTCGCCAACGCGGCCATGCTGTGGATGCTGCTGGGCGCCGAGTTCCTCGCGCTGCTGCTGGTGCTGGTGTACGTGGGCGCCGTGATGGTGCTGTTCCTGTTCGTCGTCATGATGCTGGACATCCGCATGGATGCCCTGCGCCAGGGCATGAAGACCTACCTGCCGCTGGGCCTGGTGATCGGCCTGGTGATGGTGCTGGAAATGGCCTTCGTGCTGGGCTCGACCTGGTACGGCTCGGGCCCGCAAGCCCCGGTCGCCGGCGACTACAACAACGCCCGCGCCCTCGGTGAAGCGATGTACACGCACTACATCTACGCCATCGAAGTCGGCGCCGCGCTGCTGCTGGTCGGCATGGTCGCCGCCATCGCGCTGACCCTGCGCCGCCGCCGCGATGTGAAGTACAACGACCCGGTCGCCGCGGTTCGCGTGCGCGCCAAGGACCGCTTCCGCATGGTGAGCATGCCCGCCCAGAGCGAGCGCGCCCAGGCCCAGAACGGCACCGCCGCGCCCCAAGGAGAAAAACAATGACGCTGACGCTGGCCCATTATCTGATCCTGGGGGCGATCCTGTTCGCCATCGGGATCTTCGGCATCTTCCTGAACCGCCGCAACCTGATCATTCTGCTGATGTCCATCGAGCTGGTGCTCCTGGCCGTCAACATGAACTTCGTGGCGTTCTCCAGCTGGTTCGGCGACACCGCCGGCCAGGTGTTCGTGTTCTTCATCCTGACCGTGGCCGCCGCTGAAGCGGCGATCGGCCTGGCCATCCTGGTGCTGCTGTTCCGCAACCTGAACACGATCAACGTTGACGAACTCGATCGCCTGAAGGGCTGACGGGGTATTGGAAGAAAATGTCTAGCTCACCCAATCTCTACCTGCTCATCGCGCTGGCGCCGCTGGCCGGAGCAATCCTCGCGGGCCTTTTCGGCACCGGGTTCCTGGGCCGTCCGATCGGCCGCCGCGCCTCGCACGTCATCACCATCCTGGGCGTGCTCATCTCCGCCATCGGTTCGGTGGTGGTGCTGGGCGACGTGCTCAACGGCCTGCGCTTTGACGGCGCGGTCTACACCTGGAGCCTGATCGGCCAGACCAAGCTGGAAATCGGCTTCCTGATCGACCCGCTGTCGGCCATGATGATGGTCGTGGTGACCTCGGTGTCGCTGATGGTGCACATCTACACCATCGGCTACATGGCCGACGATCCCGGCTACCAGCGCTTCTTCTCGTACATCTCGCTGTTCACGTTCTCCATGCTGATGCTGGTGATGTCGAACAACATGGTGCAGCTGTTCTTCGGCTGGGAAGCGGTGGGCCTGGTCTCGTACCTGCTGATCGGTTTCTGGTACACCCGCCCGACCGCGATCTTCGCCAACATGAAGGCGTTCCTGATCAACCGCGTCGGCGACTTCGGTTTCGTCCTCGGCATCGGCTTGCTGTTCGCCTACGCCGGCACCATGCACTACGGTGAAGTGTTCGCCCAGGCCGACAAGCTGTCCAAGCTGACGCTGCCCGGTTCGGACTGGATGCTGCTGACCGTGGCCTGCATCTGCCTGTTCATCGGCGCCATGGGCAAGTCGGCGCAGGTGCCCCTGCACGCCTGGCTGCCCGACTCGATGGAAGGCCCGACCCCGATCTCCGCGCTGATCCACGCCGCCACCATGGTGACGGCCGGCATCTTCATGGTCGCGCGCTTCTCGCCGCTGTTCGAGCTGTCGGACACCGCGCTGTCGTTCATCATCGTGATCGGCGCCATCGGCGCGCTGTTCCTGGGCATCCTGGGCATCATCCAGAACGACATCAAGCGCGTGGTGGCGTATTCGACGCTGTCGCAGTTGGGCTACATGACCGTCGCGCTGGGCGCCTCGGCCTACTCGGTGGCGATCTTCCACCTGATGACGCACGCGTTCTTCAAGGCGCTGCTGTTCCTCGGCGCAGGCTCGGTCATCATCGGCATGCATCACGACCAGGACATCCGCAACATGGGCGGCCTGCGCAAGTACATGCCCATCACCTGGATCACCTTCCTCCTGGGCACGCTGGCCCTCGTCGGCACCCCGTTCTTCTCGGGTTTCTACTCGAAGGAACACATCATCGAAGCGGCCGGCGCCGCCCACGTCTGGGGCGCCAGCTTCGCCTACTACGCCACGCTGATCGGCGTGTTCGTGACCTCGCTGTACTCGTTCCGCGTGTACTTCCTGGTCTTCCATGGCAAGGAACGCTTCGACACCAGCGACCATGGTCATGGCCACGGCCACGACGCGCACGGCCATGACGACCACGGCCACGACGACCATGGCCACCACGGCGGCAAGCCGCACGAGTCGCCCTGGGTCGTGACCCTGCCGCTGATCCTGCTGGCGATCCCGTCGGTGCTGATCGGCGCCTGGGCGGTGGATCCGATGCTGTTTGGCAAGTTCTTCAACGGCGTGATCACGGTGCTGCCGCAGCATCCGGCCATGCACGAGCTGCACGAAGAATGGCACGGCTGGGTCGCCTTCGGCCTGCACGCCTTCCAGACCCTGCCGTTCTGGCTGGTCGTGGCCGGCGCGGTCATCGCCTGGTACTGCTACCTGATCAACCCGAAGGTCCCGGCCGCGATCAAGTCGAGCCTGTCGGGCGTGAACAAGGTGCTTGAGAACAAGTACTACGTCGACTGGGTCAACGAGCAGATCATCGCCCGCGGCCTGCGCTGCCTGGGCCGTGGCCTGTGGCAGACCGGCGACCGCGGCATCATCGACGGCCTGCTGATCAACGGCAGCGCCCGCGTGGTGGGCTGGGTGTCGGCGATCAGCCGCCACCTGCAGTCCGGCTTCATCTATCACTACGCGTTCGCGATGATCATCGGCATCATGGCGCTGGTGACTTTCTTTGTGCTGATTCCCCAATGATGGCAAGCGAGATGGCATCCAACACTTTCCCCTGGCTCACGCTTGCGATCTTTGTCCCGATCGTATTCGGCCTGCTGGTGCTGGCGGTGGGCCGTGACGACCGTCCCGGCCTGACGCGCGGCCTGTCGCTGATCGGCTCGATCGCCGGCTTCCTCGTCACGATCCCGCTGTACACCGGGTTCGACTCCAAGACGGCTGCCATGCAGTTCGTCGAGAAGACCTCCTGGATCGAAGCCTTCAACGTCAACTACCACCTGGGCGTTGACGGCATTTCGCTGTGGTTCGTGCTCCTGACCGCGTTCATCACCATCATCGTGGTGCTGGCCGGCTGGGAAGTCATCACCAGCCGCGTGTCGCAGTACATGGCCGCCTTCCTGATCCTGTCGGGTCTGATGGTGGGCGTGTTCTGCGCGCTGGACGGCATGCTGTTCTACGTGTTCTTCGAAGCCACGCTGATCCCGATGTACATCATCATCGGCGTCTGGGGCGGACCGAACCGGGTGTACGCGGCCTTCAAGTTCTTCCTCTACACCCTGATGGGCTCGCTGCTGACGCTGGTGGCCTTCGTCTACCTGTGGAACGCCTCGGGCGGCTCGTTCGACATCCTGACCTGGCAGCAGACCAAGCTGGGCTACACCCCGCAGATCCTGATCTTCGTGGCGTTGCTGGCGGCCTTCGCCGTCAAGGTGCCGATGTGGCCGGTGCACACCTGGCTGCCGGACGCCCACGTCGAGGCGCCCACGGGCGGCTCCATCGTGCTGGCCGCGATCATGCTGAAGCTGGGCGCCTACGGTTTCCTGCGCTTCTCGCTGCCGATCGCGCCCGACGCCTCGCACAGCCTGGCCGGCCTGATGATCACGCTGTCGCTGATCGCCGTGATCTACATCGGCCTGGTGGCGATCGTGCAGGACGACATGAAGAAGCTGGTGGCCTATTCGTCGGTCGCCCACATGGGCTTCGTCACCCTGGGTTTCTTCATCTTCAACACGGCCGGCGTCGAAGGCGCCATCGTGCAGATGATCTCCCACGGCTTCGTCTCGGGCGCCATGTTCATGTGTATCGGCGTGCTCTATGACCGCATGCACTCGCGCCGCATCGCCGACTACGGCGGCGTGGTCAACGTGATGCCGCGCTTCGCCACGTTCTTCATCCTGTTCTCGATGGCCAACAGCGGCCTGCCGGCCACCAGCGGTTTCGTCGGCGAGTTCATGGTGATCATGGGCGCGGTCGAGCACAACTTCTGGATCGGCCTGCTGGCGGCCACCGCGCTGATCCTGGGCGCTTCGTATTCGCTGTGGATGGTCAAGCGCGTGGTCCTGGGCGATGTCGCCAACGACCATGTGCGCGAGCTGACCGATATCAACCGCCGCGAATTCGTGATTCTTGGCGTGATGGCGATCGCCGTGCTGTACATGGGGATCTATCCCAAGCCCTTCACCGACGTGATGCACGTGTCGGTCGAGGCCCTGCTGCAACACGTTGCCGTCTCGAAACTGTAAGACAAGACAATGATGCAATCCCAAATCGATTTCGCCCTGGCGACACCGGAAATCCTCCTGCTGGTTTTCGGCCTGGCTATCCTGCTCGTCGACGCGGTCAGCAATCACCCCGAGCGCAAGCCGACGTTCCTGCTGACCATGCTGGCGCTGGGCGTGCTGACCGTGGTGTCGGCGCTGCAGTGGAAGAACGGCGTCACGGGTTCGACCTTCAACGGCCTGTACGTCACCGACGAGCTGTCGCACCTGCTCAAGATTGCCTCGTACATCGCGGTGGCGGTCACGCTGGTCTACGGCCGCGTCTACGCCCAGTTGCGCGACATGATGCGCGGCGGCGAACTGTACGTGCTGACGCTGTTCGCCCTGCTGGGCCAGATGGTGATGATCTCGTCGGGCAACCTGATCTCGATCTACCTGGGCCTGGAGCTGATGTCGCTGGCGCTGTACGCGCTGATCGCGCTGCGTCGCGACAACGTCGTCGCCACCGAAGCCGCCATGAAGTACTTCGTGCTGGGCGCGCTGGCCTCGGGCTTCCTGCTGTACGGCATGTCGATGGTCTACGGCGCCACCGGCCACCTCGACCTGGCCGAAGTCTCCAAGGTCATCGCCGCCGGCAAGGCCGAGAAGCTGGCCCTGGTGTTCGGCATCGTGTTCCTGGTTTCGGGCCTGGCGTTCAAGCTCGGCGCCGTGCCGTTCCACATGTGGGTGCCGGACGTCTACCAGGGTTCGCCGACCGCGGTCACGCTGATCCTGGGCGGCGCGCCCAAGCTGGCGGCCTTCGCCATCACGCTGCGCCTGCTGGTCGACGGCCTGCACGGCCTGGCGGCCGACTGGCAGCCGATGCTGATGATCCTGGCGGTGCTGTCGCTGGCCATCGGCAACCTGACCGCCATCGCGCAGACCAACTTCAAGCGCATGCTGGCCTACTCGACCATCTCGCACATGGGCTTCGTGCTGCTGGGCCTGATGTCGGGCTCGGTGGTCGGCAAACCGGAACTGGCCTCGTCCGCCTACGGCGCGTCGCTGTTCTACATGCTGACCTACGTGCTGACCACGCTGGCCAGCTTCGGCATCGTGCTGCTGCTGTCGCGCCAGGGTTTCGAGTGCGAGCACATCGACGACCTGAAGGGTCTGAACCGCCGCAGCCCGTGGCATGCCGCCATCGTGCTGCTGCTGATGTTCTCGCTGGCCGGCATCCCGCCGCTGGTGGGCTTCTACGCCAAGCTGGCGGTGCTGCAGGCGCTGGTCAGCGCCGGCCACGTCACGCTGGCGGTGGTCGCGGTGGTGTTCTCGCTGATCGGCGCGTTCTACTACCTGCGCGTGGTCAAGGTCGTGTACTTCGACGAGCCGGCGGCCGATGCCGCCCCGATGGCGGCCACCTGCGGCCAGCGCGGCGTGCTGTCGGTCAACGGCCTGCTGATCCTGGTGCTGGGCCTGTTGCCGGGCGGCCTGATGGCCCTGTGCGTGCAGGCCATCCGCAGCTCGCTCAGCCTGTAAGCGAAGCGGGCCATGAACCAGACCCTGGCGGTATGGCTCCTGATCGCGCTGGCCCTGGTCAGCGCGAACCTGCCCTTCCTGACGGAGCGCGTGTTCGCCGTGCTGCCGTGGAAGCAGGGCGGGGCCGAAGCCGTCAAGCCGTTCTGGATGCGCCTGCTCGAAGTGCTGGTGTTCTACCTGATCGTGGGCGCCCTGGGCTTCACGTTCGAGTCCGCGCTGGGCAACCGCTTCGCGCAGACCTGGGAGTTCTACGCCATCACCTTGAGCCTGTACCTGGTGCTGGCCTATCCCGGGTTCGTGTACCGCTATCTGTTCAAGCGGCATCCGCGCCTGCGGACCTGACCGGCCGCGCCACGCAATATCCGAAAACGCCCCGCAAGGGGCGTTTTGCTTGGATGCGGTGTTGCCGCTGATTGCCGATTCTGTGGCGAATTGCCATCAAGTCGCGGCATCCCCGCGTTAGCGCGTCCGATTTCCCCTGCAGGATCGAACTCAATCAACTTTCCCATCCAGAATCGCAACCTGTCTTAAACAGGAATGGTTGTCATTCACCTCCGGGAGAGCTTGATCTTGAAACTCGAAGACTCATACGCGCTGAATTCACTGGCCGGGTCGCTGGCCGCCGCGATCGCGGTGCCCGCGCTGTTCGTCAGTCCCCATGCGATGGCGCAATCGAGCGCTCCCTTGCTGGCTCCGGTGCAGGTGGAGGGAGAGGACGCCTCGCCTTATCAACCGGACAGTGTCCAGTCGCCCAAGATGACTGCGCCGCTGCTGGATACGCCGCGCTCGGTGCAGGTGGTGCCCAAGCAGGTGATCTCCGACCAGTCCGCGACCTCGCTGCAGGATGTGCTGCAAAACTCGCCAGGCATCACCTTCGCCGCGGGCGAGGGCGGGCGCGCGGGCGGCGACCTGCCCGTCATCCGTGGCCAGAATGCCGCCAGCAGCCTGTTCCTGGACGGCGTGCGCGACGTCAGCATGCAGGCGCGCGACACCTTCAACCTGGAACAGGTCGAGATCATCAAGGGACCGGATTCGGTCTACGCCGGCCGTGGCGGCGCCGGTGGCAGCATCAATCTGGTCAGCAAGGCGCCCAAGGCCAAGGATGCTATCGAGGTCACCGGGCAGATCGGCACCGACAGCAACTACCGCGGCACCCTGGACAGCAACTGGCGGCTGGGCGAAAAGTCGGCCTTCCGCCTGAACCTCATGGGCACCAAGGGCGACGTGCCGGGTCGCGACAAGGCGGTGAATTTCTCGCGCTGGGGGGTGGCGCCGTCGCTGACGCTGGGGATGGGCACGCCGACCCGCATCACGCTGAGCTACTACCATTACCAGAACGACAGCATGCCGGACTACTCCATCCCCTACGATCCGCGGACGGGCCAGCCGGTGACGGAAACCATGGGGATCAAACGCAAGAACTTCTACGGCCTGGCCAAGCGCGATTTCATGAAGACGCGCGATGGCATGGCCACGGTCGATTTCCAGCATGATTTCTCCGACAAGCTCAAGCTGCGCAACGTGGTGCGCTATGGCCGCGAAACCGCCGACTATCTCGCCACCCAGCCCGACCTCACGCTCGCCAACCTGCCGGCAGGTATCGTCAACCGGCCTGCCTATGGCAGGTACTACACCACCAAGGCATTCGCGAACCAGACAGACCTGAGCGGCGAGTTCCTGACAGGCGCGATCAAGCATGGCTTCGACCTGGGGTTCGAATACACCAGCGTCAGACAGACCATGGCCTACAACAACGATCAGGTTCTGAAGTCGGACGGGATCACCAAGTGCCCGGCCGACCTGACGCAGACCTCTCTGCGCGCCCCCGACCCGAACGTGGCCTATCCCTGCCGCACGGTTCGCAGTTGGCCGGCGCCCTACGCCACCGACACGCTGGCGCTTTACGGCTTCGATACCCTCGAGCTCGACGAACACTGGCAGGCCAGCATCGGGCTGCGCTGGGACAACTACCGTACCCACGGCCATGACAGGAAAGAGCAGAGCTATCGCCGCGCCGACAACCTGTTCAACTATCAATTCGGCCTGGCGTACAAGCCGGTGCCCGCGGGCACGATCTATGCCTCGTACGGCACGTCTTCGACGCCGTCCTCGTTGGCGGGAGCCACCGCGTCGGACATCCTGAGGAAAAGCTCGGACGAGGCGGCGGCGCCCGAAAAGAGCCGCACGGTCGAGGCGGGCGTCAAATGGCAGGTGCTGGACGAGCGCCTGACGCTGTCGGGCGCGGTGTTCCAGGATACGCGCACGAACACCAACATCGAGGTGATGCCGAACGAATACGAGCAGGCGGGCCGGACCCGCGTGCGCGGATTCGAGCTGGGCTTCTCGGGCGCCATCACGCCGGCGTGGAACGTCTATGGCGGCTATACCTTCCTGGACAGCAAGCTGATCCGCGGCGGACGCAAGGACGTCGGCGCGGAAGGCCGCGACCTGCCGAACACGCCGCGCAACGCATTCAGCCTTTGGACCTCCTACAAGGTGCTGCCCGAATTGACGCTGGGCGGTGGCGCCTACTATGTCGACAAGGTCTACGGCAAGGCGGATGCGAGCGTCGACGCGACGGGGGCGCCCAAGGCGCGCTGGGTGCCGTCGTACTGGCGTTTCGATGCGATGGCCAAGTACAAATTCAGTCCCAATGTATCGGCGCAACTCAATGTGTTGAACGTGTTTGACCGGACGTTCTACACACGCGCCCGCCCAAGCAACCATGCCGCGCTCGGCACGGGGCGGGCGGCGCTGCTGTCGGTAAGTTTGCGTTATTGACCGCTGCCGTCAGTCAGGAAAGCCATCCTTCGGTGGCTTTCCGCTGGACGCGCCGCGATCAGCTCTCGAACCAGTTCAGCACGCCGTCCAGGCCCGAGACGTTCAGCGCGTAGCGCGTCTGCTGCCGCACCAGCGGCTTGGCGTGGTACGCCACCGGAAAGCCCGCGGCGCCCAGCATCTTCAGGTCGTTGGCGCCGTCGCCCATGGCGATGATCTGCTCCTTGGTGGCGCCGTGGGTGCGGGCGAACTCGCGCAGGTAGACGGCCTTGGCGTCGGCGTCCAGGATGTCACCCAGCACGCGGCCGGTCAGCACGCCGTTGTCGATCTCGAGCGTGTTGGCGTGCGCGCTGTCCAGCCGCAGGCGCTCGCGCAGGCGGTCGGTGAAGAAGGTGAAGCCGCCCGACACCAGCAGCACCTTGATGCCCGCCGCCTGGGCGGTGGTGATCAGCCGCTCGGCGCCCGGGTTCAGGCGCAGTTTCTCGGTGTAGACCTGTTCCAGGGCCTCGGCCGGCACATCCTTGAGCAGCGCCACGCGGCGCCGCAGGCTTTCGGCGAAGTCCTTGATCTCGCCGCGCATCGCGGCCTCGGTGATTTCCGAGACCTTGTCCTTGACGCCGGCCACGCCGGCGATCTCGTCGATGCACTCGATGTTGATGAGCGTCGAGTCCATGTCCATCGCCAGCACCTTGCAGTGCGACAGCTTCAGGCCGGCCGGCACGAAGGCGGTGTCGATGCCATGGCGCTCGGCCCACGCCACCACGTCGGCGCGGCTGGCGTCGTCGTGCTGCACGTCGAGCAGGCGAGCGGCCGTGGCGCTGATGCGGGCCACGCCTTGCGCCTGCGCCAGCGCGGCGAGCTGTTCGGCGTGTTCGACCGTCAGGCCGGGGGATTGGACGACGAGGTGATGGATAGTCATAAAAATGCGAAGGTCGGGGCGGGTTACTTCAAGGCGCGCAGCACGGCGCGCACGGCGTCGGCGCGGGCCGGGATCTGCGCGGCCTTGATCTCAACCCGCAATTTATCCTGTCCGGCGAGTTTGATGTGGCGTTGCCGCTGCACCAGCTCGATGATTTTCGCCGGATCGACGCTGGTCTTGGGGCCGAACTGCAGCAGCGCCTGGGTTTCGCTGGCGTCGATCTTGACGATGCCCAGCGGTTGCGCCGCCAGGCGCAGGCGGTGCGTGGTCAGCAGCGTCTGCGCCGCCTCGGGCAGCTTGCCGAAGCGGTCGATCAGTTCTTCCTGGATCTGGATCAGGTCGTCCTCGTCGGCGGCGTGGGCCAGGCGCTTGTAGACGCTCAGGCGCGCGTGCACGTCGGCGCAGTAGTCGGACGGCAGCAGCGCCGGCGCGTGCAGGTTGACCTCGCAGGCCAGGTTGAAGGGCGCGTCCAGGTCCGGCTCTTCGCCGGCGCGCAGGGCGCGCACCGCTTCGTTCAGCATCTCGTTGTACATCGAGAAGCCGACCTCCTGGATATTGCCGGACTGCGAATCGCCCAGCACTTCGCCGGTGCCGCGGATCTCCAGGTCGTGCATGGCCAGGTAGAAGCCCGAACCCAGTTCCTCCATGGCCTGGATCGCCTCCAGCCGCTTCTTGGCGTTGCTGGTGATGGCGTCCTCGCCCGGTGTCAGCAGGTAGGCGTAGGCCTGGTGGTGCGAGCGGCCGACGCGGCCGCGCAACTGGTGCAACTGCGCCAGGCCGAAGCGGTCGGCGCGGTGGATCACGATAGTGTTGGCGCTGGGCACGTCGATGCCGGTCTCGATGATGGTGGTGCACAGCAGCACGTTGTAGCGCTGCTGGTAGAAACCCTTCATCACCTGTTCCAGGTCGCGTTCGGGCATCTGGCCATGGGCCACCGCGATGCGGGCCTCGGGTACCAGCTCTTCGAGGCGGGCGCGGCGGTTGTGGATGGTCTCGACCTCGTTGTGCAGGAAGTAGCACTGGCCGCCGCGCTTGAGCTCGCGCAGCAGCGCCTCGCGCAGCGTGCTGCCGTCCTCGCGCCGCACGAAGGTCTTGATCGCCAGGCGCTTCTGCGGCGCGGTGGCGATGACCGAGAAGTCGCGGATGCCCTCGAGCGACATGCCGAGCGTGCGCGGGATCGGCGTGGCGGTCAGGGTCAGCACGTCGACCTCGGCGCGCAGCGCCTTGAGCGCTTCCTTCTGGCGCACGCCGAAGCGGTGTTCCTCGTCGATGATGACCAGCCCGAGGCGCTTGAACTTCACGTCCTTGGACAGGATCTTGTGGGTGCCGATGACGATGTCGACGCGGCCGTCGTTGATGCCTTCGATGGCCGCCGACACTTCCTTGGCCGAGCGGAAACGCGACAGCTCCACCACCCGCACCGGCCAGTCGGCGAAGCGGTCGGAGAAGGTCTGCGCGTGCTGTTCGGCCAGCAGCGTGGTAGGGCAGAGCAGGGCGACCTGCTTGCCGTTGGCCACGGCCAGGAACGCGGCGCGCAGCGCCACCTCGGTCTTGCCGAAGCCGACGTCGCCGCACACCAGGCGGTCCATCGGCCGGCCCGAGGTCATGTCGGCGATCACGGCCTCGATGGCGGCGGCCTGGTCGGCCGTTTCCTCGAAACCGAAGCCCTCGGCGAAGGCCTGGTAGTCGTTGAGCGGCAGGTTGAAGGCGAAGCCCTCGCGCGCGGCGCGCTGGGCATACAGCGCCAGCAGTTCGGCGGCGGTGTCGCGCACCTGCTTGGCGGCCTTGCGGCGCGCCTTGTCCCACTGGCCCGAGCCGAGCTGGTGCAGCGGCGCGGCTTCCGGATCGGCGCCGCTGTAGCGGGCGATCACGTGCAACTGCGACACCGGCACATACAGCGTGCTGCCGTTGGCGTATTCGAGATGCAGGAACTCCATCTCGCCTTCGCCCATGTCCATGTTGACCAGGCCGTGGTAGCGGCCGATGCCGTGCTGGGCGTGCACCACGGGGTCGCCAGCGCGCAGTTCGGACAGGTCGCGCACCATCGCTTCGACGTTGCTGGCGCGTTCCTGGTCGCGCTTGCCGCGCCGGCCGGTGCTGGCCAGTCCCGGATAGAGGTCGTTCTCGGTCAGGAAGGCCAGATTGGCCTGCGGCAGCTCGAAGCCGGTGGCCAGCGGCGCGGCGACGATGCCGAAATGGGCGTCGGAAGCCAGGAAGGCTTCGATGCTGTCGGGCTGCGCGTCGGGGGTGACGCCGAACTCGTTGAGCATCTGCACCAGCGTTTCGCGGCGGCCGGCCGAGTCGGCGCACAGCAGCACACGGCCTTGCGGCTTGCCGACGTGCGTGCGCAACTTGGCGATCGGGTCTTCGGCGCGGCGCGCCACGCTCACGTCTGGCGCGGCGCGGAAGTCGGGATGGGGCTGGCCGGCGGCCAGCGCCAGGCGGCGGAAATCCTTCAGGCGGGCGTACAGCGTCTGCTCGTCCAGGAACAGCGCCGACGGCGGCAGCACCGGGCGCTCGCGGTCGCTTTTCAGGAAGCCGTAGCGGCTGCCGGTGTCCTGGTGAAAGCGCATCATGGCGTCGTCGATGTCGCCGACGGTGACGGTGATGGCGTTGTCGGCCAGGTAGTCGAACAGCGTCGCGGTCTCGTCGAAGAACAGCGGCAGGTAGTACTCGACCCCGGCGAAGGGGATGCCGTTGCCGATGTCCTTGTAGGGCAGGGCGCGCGACGGGTCGCCTTCGAACACTTCGCGGAACCGCGCGCGGAAGCGGTTGCGCGAATCCTCGTCCATGGGGAATTCGCGGCCCGGCAGTAGCTGTACCTCGCGCACCGGATACAGGCTGCGCTGGGTGTCGACGTCGAAGCTGCGGATGGTCTCGATCTCGTCGTCGAACAGGTCCAGCCGGTAGGGCAGCGCCGATCCCATCGGGAACAGGTCGATCAGGCCGCCACGCAGACAGAACTCGCCGGGCGCGGTGACCTGGGTGACGTGGTTGTAGTTGGCCAGCGTCAACTGCGCGCGCAGCGCCGCCTCGTTGAGCCTGTCCTTCTGCTTGAAGGAAAAGGTGTAGGCTGCCAGGAACGACGGCGGCGCCAGCCGGTACAGCGCGGTGGTGACCGGCACCGTCAGCACGTCCACCGTCTTCATCATCAGCGAGTGCAGGGTGTGCAGGCGCTCGGAGATCAGGTCCTGGTGCGGCGAAAAGGCGTCGTACGGCAGCGTTTCCCAGTCGGGTAGCTGGCGCACGCGCAGGCCGGGCGCGAACAGCGCGATTTCCTCGGCCAGGCGCTGCGCTTCCAGCGGCTCGGCGGTCAGCACCACCAGCGGCGCCGCGGCCTGCCGCGCCAGGTCGGCCAGCAGCCAGGCGTCGCCCGAGCCGGGCGGGCGCGGTTGCGCATAACGCGTGCCGGGCTTGAGCGCGGCGAGAGTGGGGGCGGTCGCGGGAACGGGCGGCGCTGCCGTGGCGGAGGAGGTGGGAGCGGGCATCAGGCTGGGAGCAGGCATCAAGCGGAAGATTATAAAATCACCGAACCATGTCTGACTCAATCATCGCAATCGTTCCCGCCGCCGGCGTCGGCGCCCGCGCCAGCCGCCCCGGCGCTGAGAGCGTGCCGAAACAATACCGTCCGTTGGCCGGACAGCCCATGCTGCGCCACGCGGTGGCCGCGTTGCTCGCCGACGACCGCGTGTCGCAGGTGCGGGTGGCGGTGACGCCTGGCGACGGCTGGGTCGACCAGGCCCTGGCCGGCCTGCCGCGCACCGTCTGGCGTGCCTGCGGCGGCGCCACTCGCGCCGATACCGTGGCGGGGGCGCTCGCTGAAAGCGGGGTTTCCGACGCGACCTGGGTGCTGGTGCACGACGCGGCCCGCCCTGGCCTGCCGGCCGCGGCGCTGGCGCGCCTGATCGACGCCTGCCTGGCGGACCCGGTCGGCGGCCTGCTGGCGCTGCCGGTGGCCGACACTGTCAAGGCCGGCCACGAGCGCGTCGAGCGCACGCTCGACCGCAACGGCCTGTGGCTGGCCCAGACGCCGCAGATGTTCCGCGCCGGCGCGCTGCGCGATGCGCTGACGGCTGCCGCGGTCAATGGCGTGGCGGTGACCGACGAGGCCTCGGCCATCGAGGCCGCGGGCTACGCGCCGCTGCTGGTGCCCGGCGCGATGCGCAATTTCAAGGTGACCTGGCCGGACGATTTCGAACTGATGGAAAAATGGCTATGAGTATTCCTTTTCGCGTCGGGCAGGGTTTCGACGTGCATGCGCTGGTCGAGGGCCGGCCGCTGATCATCGGCGGCGTGACCATTCCCCACAGCCACGGCCTGCTGGGCCATTCCGATGCCGACGTGCTGCTGCATGCGATCACCGACGCCTTGCTCGGCGCCGCGGGCCTTGGCGATATCGGCCGCCATTTTCCCGATACCGACCCGGCCTTCAAGGGCGCGGACAGCCGCGTGCTGCTGCGCGAGGCCATGGCGCGGGTACGGCAGGCCGGCTGGACGCCGGTGAACATCGACGCCACCCTGCACGCGCAGGCGCCGAAGATCGGCCCGCATGCGCCGGCCATGGCCAGGAACATCGCGGCCGACACCGGCCTGGCCGAAAGCGAGGTCAACATCAAGGCCAAGACCAACGAAGGCCTGGGCTACCTGGGCCGCAAGGAAGGCATCGCGGCGACGGTGGTGGCGCTGCTGGCGCGGGCCTGAAAGGCGCCTGGCTGACGGATGCTTGAACGAATGGCGCGGATATCTCCGCGCCATTTTTTTGCGCGCATGCGTTGTTTTATTCGCACGGATAGCCGCGCGGATACATGTCCATAATAAATTAACAAAACGCAAAAGAGGCCGTGAGCCGCGCCCCTGCTGCGGTTCGGCCAGGATTGCCCTTGGTTTCGGCCGCCAGCGCCCGGAACAGGCCGTGCTTTCGTCTTGCGGGTGCATTTGAACTGGAATACGCTGCCGCTACTCAACGTCTGAATAATAGGGACACTGGAAATGCATGTACGTGGCGCTGCCTTGTTTCTGGCCCTCGTCGCCTTTGGTTCGCCTGCACATGCAGAATTCGAGCAGCAGCTCGGCCCGCTTTCCGGGGCTGTCCGATCCCAGATGCTGCAGGGCTGGACCGCGGGTGTCGAGGATGGCTGGTTCACCTTGCGCAACCGGGCGGCGGCCGGCAGCGAACAGACGCTCTATCTCAACGTGGGCGAGGCGCCGGAAAGCGGCCGCGTCACCGACGTCAATGTGGTCCTGAACTCGACCAACCCCAAAGCCTCGATCGGCGTCGTGTTGAACAACCGCCCGCGCAAGGCCCTGTGCCTGCTCGAGCTCACGGCGGCCAAGCAGACCATCCTGTTCTGTCTGAACGGCGACAAGCGTCGCGATATCGCCAATGTGCCCAACGTGGCCAAGCTGGACGGCTCCGACCGGATCAAGGTCGTCGAAGTGCCGGGCGCGGCGCGCTTCATCGTCAATGGCCAGAAGATCGGCGATATCGAGAACGAGCCCGCGCTGGGCTCCGAAGTCGGCATCATGGCCTATGACGTCGGCACCTTCGGGATCGCGGACTTCGCCATCGCCACCAACGTCGCTGCCAACACCGGCCAGGGCGGTGGCGCGCAACCGCGTCAGCAGCCGGCGCGCGCGCCCCAGGCCTCGCCGGATTCCGGCGCCAGCAGCGGCCTGCCGGGCTCGGGTCCGTATCCGCGCTTTGGCGGCGACTCGCTGCGCATCGTGGCGGTGTACATCGGCATCATGCGCAGTATTTTCATGCATGAGTTCGGCCACGCCTTGATCGGTGAACTGGAGCTGCCTTCGACCGGCGCCGAGGAAGACGCGGTCGATATCTATTCGGCGCTGCAGATCGTCGAGCCGACCATGTACCCGTCCAGCGACAAGGACACCAACGCCATGGCCCAGGGCGCGGCCAAAT
The DNA here is from genome assembly GCF_902859745.1 of Achromobacter dolens. Classification (GTDB taxonomy): domain Bacteria; phylum Pseudomonadota; class Gammaproteobacteria; order Burkholderiales; family Burkholderiaceae_B; genus Achromobacter; species Achromobacter dolens. Next base: position 529,859 of record NZ_CADIJW010000001.1, read on the forward strand.
ACGCCGCGCTGCAGTGGTACTACAGCGGCAAGGTGGCCGAGGCCCAGGGCGCCGGCAATTCTCCCTGGCAGGACGAGCATACCGGCGACCTCAAGCGCTTCCGCAACATGCTGTGCATCATGTACGGCGGCAACCCGGGCGTGTTCGAATCGCTGGTCGAGCAGGTTGGCTTCGAAGACCGCACCAAGTCGCGTTGCGCCGACGAGTTCACCAAGCAGAACCGCGCCTGGCGCCGCATCCTGGCGCCGCATACCCGCGTCGGCACCTGGTCGCCCGACGGCCAGCAGCCGGCGAACGCGCCCGGCGCGCCGGTGAACGTGACCTTCGAGCCGTCGTCGCGCCGCATCGGCAACCTGTTCGCCAACAACCTGTCCGAAGCCATCTCTAAAGACATCAAGCTGCTGGGCCAGACCTACGTCCTGCCGCGGCCGGTCAACGTGGTCTTCAAGGACTGCGGCAAGCTCAACGCCTGGTACAGCCCGCGCGAAGGCTCGATCACCATGTGCTACGAGCTGATCGAGAACATCGCGGTGATGATCTCCGACATCGAGATGGGCACGGTCGGCGGCGAGCCCAAGCAGGGCGGGGCGGCGCCGCAGCGGTCTCCGCAGCAGGCGCCGCAACCGCCGCGCCAGCAGCCGCCCGCCGGCCAGCCGCAGCGCGCGCCCGGCAACGGCGGCTTCGACGAACTGCAGGATAGCGGCGTGCCGCCGACGACGCTGCTGTTCTCGGCGCCCTACAAGGGCCCGACGCCCAACACCCATCCGCGCGCCAAGGTGATCACCACCAAGGACGTGGTGGCCCTGCTGACCGATGAAAAGAACAAGAACTTCCTGGTGATCGATACCAGCGGCCTGCGCGAGACCATCCCCGGCGCGTTCCCCCTGAGCGACGCGGGTTCGGATGGCGCCATTACGGACCAGATGCAGGAAGCCTTCGATGGCTGGCTGCACAAGAAGACCGGCACCGAGAAAGAGCACAACGTGCCCCTGATCATCATGGGCGCCGGCATGAATGATCGCTCTTCCTATAACGCCGCGCTGCGCGCCGGCATGATGGGCTGGCCTGTCTACTGGTACCGCGGCGGCATGGAGGCCTGGGTTGCCAACGGCCTGCCGACGACCGCCGTGAAGTCGCAGGGGCAGTAAGACGCTTCGCGGGGCGGCGCAACGGCCGTCCGGTAAATGAAAAAGCCCGCCTGTTCGCACAGGCGGGCTTTTTCATTGTTTCGCGCGAAGGCGCGCCAGGCTTACTTGCCCTGGGCGGCCAGCGCCAGGGCGGCGGCGTTGACCACGGAGGCGATGCGGCCGGCGTCGCGCAGTTGTTCCGTCGACAGGCCGTCCTTCTTCAGGTTCTCGTAGTGCGAAGCGACGCAGAAGTGGCACTTCCCGATGATGGACGCCACCAGCGCGAACAGCTCGAAGCGCTTCTTCTCGACGCCGCCGTGGGTGGCGTAGGCATTCATGCGCAGTTGCGCCGGCAGGCTCTTGAGCTGCGCGTCGCCGGTCATCTCGACGTACGGGTACCAGGTGTTGTTCATGCCCATGAGCGCCGACGCGGTCAGCGCGGCATTGGCGTCAGCTTCCGACAGGCCGCTCTTGAAGGCTTCGACCAGCACCGGGCTGCGCGCAGCGTAGGCGGCCGACAGGGCGGCGCCGACGGCGTCTTCCGGGGCCAGGGTCGAGCGGGCGATCACGGCGTCCAGATTCAGGCGGATGTCCTTGGCCCAATCCGGTAGCTGTTCCTTAATGGTCGTCAGAAATTCCATAGTTTTTACCTATAATCTAGCGCAGTTAAAGCCCGGCGAAGGACCTGCGGGCAGGTCCCTCGGCCGGGCTGGAAATTACAGCGTGGCGCCGCCAACCGTACGGTTGCACGGGCACAGCTCGTCGGTTTGCAGACCGTCGAGCAGACGCAGGACTTCTTCCGGGTTACGGCCGACGTTCAGGTTGTTCACCGAAACGTGCTGGATCGTGTTGTCCGGATCGACGATGAAGGTGGCGCGCAGGGCAACGCCAGCGCCCTTTTCACGCACGCCCAACTGGTCGATCAGGGCGCCGGTGGTGTCGCCGAACTGGTAGTGACCCAGCTTGTTCAGGTCCGGGTGCTCACGGCGCCAGGCCAGCTTGACGAATTCGTTGTCGCTCGAGCCACCCAGCAGGACGGCGTCGCGGTCTTCGAAATCCTTGGCCAGCTTGTTGAAGCCGACGATTTCGGTCGGGCACACGAACGTGAAGTCCTTCGGGTAGAAGTAGATCACCTTCCACTTGCCGGGGAACGAGCTTTCGGTGATGTCTTCGAAAGCCGAGACGCCGTTTTCTTCGTGCTGGTTGAAGCCGGGCTTGACGCCGGTAACCTTGAAGGGCTCGAGTTTGTCGCCAACAGTTTTCATGTTTACTCCCAGTAGTTGTTGGTGGAATTAAGGCGGTGCCTCAAACCATAAATTCTACGCTATGGATTATCGTTGTCTAATTGATAATTCCTAAACTTCGCTTTGGGCAGCTCTATGCGGGCGGTCAGGCCGCCACCCTCGCGCGGCAGCATGCGCAGGGCGCCGCCGACGTGCTTGAGCAGGCGTTCGACGATGGCCAGGCCCAGGCCGGCGCCGCTGACGCCGGTGCGGGCTGCCTCGCCGCGTGAAAAGGGACGCAGCAGGCGATCGACATCTTCGGGGGCGATCCCGGGGCCGCGGTCGGACACCTCGATCACGATCATGCCGCCCTCAGCTTGCAATGTCATGACCAGATGGGCCATCCCGTCGCTCGAGCGGCCATAGCGGCGCGCGTTCTCGATGAGGTTGCTGACGATGCGCTTGAGGTCGAGCGCGGTGATGCGGGCGCGCAGCCCGGGTTCGAGCGTGGCCTCGAGCTCGCCACCCAGTGACGAAGTATGACTGCGTTCACGCTCGTACAGCTCGGCCAGCACGGCCGAGATATCGGTGGCCAGTTGCGGCAGGGTGCCGGCGGGGCGGGCATATTCCATCAGTTGGCCGATGCTGTGGTCGATCTGGCCGAGGTCTTCGTCGATGGCCTGGCGCGCGTCTTCCGAAACCCCGCTCAGCTCGATTTCCAGGCGCATGCGCGCCAGCGGCGTTCGCAGGTCATGGGAAATGCCGGCCAGCATCAGTTCGCGGTCGGCCTCGGCCTGTCGCAAGTCCTTGGCCATGCGGTTGAACGAGGCGTTCAGGTCGCGGATCTCGAGCGGGCCCTGTTCGGGCAGGGGCGCCGGCGTTTCGCCACGCGACAACACCTGGGCCGCGCGCGCCAGTCGCGACAGGGGCCGGTTGACGAAACCGACGCTGACGGCCGCGCCCACCAGGGATAGCAGTAGCGCCGTGGCGCCCCATCCCAGCCACTCGATGCCGCCGGTCAGGCCAATCTGCTCGCGCTCGAATACCAGCCAGTAGAGATCCTTTTCGATCTGGAAGCTGACCCAGAAGCCCGGCACCTGGTTCACGCCCCAGGCGATCTGGGTTTCCGGGCCGAAGCGCGTGCGGATGTGCTGCGCCACGCGCTGCCAGTAATCGTCGTCGGGAAGGGCCTCGGCGAAGTCGGTGACCTCGCGCGGATAGACCTGGATGCCTTCGTTGGTGGCCAGGTCGAGCAGGAGCTTGCTGCGTTCGCCGTTATGGGAATAGATCAGCGCGGTGCGCGTGATATTGACGGCCGTGATCACCCGCTGCGCCATCTGATTGGCGCGCGGCCCCAGCTCCATGCTGAAGAAGACTTGTAGCCACGCCCCCAGGCTGACCAGCATGAGCGCGGCCAGCAGCAGGAACGTGCGGCCGAACAAGCCAAGCCGCAAACGTGAAGTCAGGTTCCTGAAGGTTCTGCGCAAGCGGGGCACGAGGCTGCGCTCCTGCCCGGGGCGGGCGTGTCGATCAACTACCACCGTCCGGCACAAACACGTATCCGAGACCCCAGACGGTCTGGATGAATACGGGCTTGGACGGATTCGGCTCGATCAGCTTGCGCAGGCGCGAGATCTGCACGTCGAGGCTGCGGTCGAAGGCTTCGTATTCGCGGCCGCGGGCCAGTTCCATGAGCTTGTCGCGCGACAGCGGAATCTTCGGGTGGCGGGCAAACACCTTGAGCACCGAGAATTCGCCAGTGGTGATGGGCACCTGTTCGCCGTTGCGCGTGAGCGTGCGGGTCGACAGGTTCAGCACGTAGGGGCCGAAAGCGATGGATTCGTTTTCCTGGCTGGGGGCGCCGGGATGTTCCTCGGTGCCGCGGCGGCGCAGGATCGCGTTGATCCGGGCCAGCAGCTCCCGGGGGTTGAACGGTTTGGACAGGTAATCATCCGCGCCCATCTCGAGGCCGACGATGCGGTCGATTTCTTCCGCCTTGGCCGTCAGCATGATGATGGGGGTATTGTCGTGGCCACCGCGCAGCCGGCGGCAGATGGACAGGCCATCTTCGCCGGGCAGCATCAGATCCAGCACGAGCAGGTCGAAGTGCTCGCGTTGCCAGAGTTTGCCCATCTCTTTGGCGTCTTCGGCAACGAAAACGTTGAATCCCTGCTCGGACAGATACCGACGCAGCAAATCGCGCAAGCGCGGATCATCGTCGACGACGAGGATTTTTCGGGTGGGGGTGGTGTTTTGCGTGTTCATGGCCGGAAATGTAACAGTGACAAGAACCAGCGGCTAGTGGGCGTTCACAAGATATTACACATTGCGAACCATGGTTGAAATCCCCCTTACATACGGGGGAATGCCCCGGTATTTCGTACAATCTGCATCTATGGAACTAAACCTGCTGGCTCTTGAAACCTCTTCGTCGCGTTGCGGCGTGGCCCTTTTGCGCGTGTCCGATGGGCGGCTGGAGGTTGCCGTCCGCGAACACGAGGGCTCCCAGGAGCATGCGGAACGCCTCCTGCCGATGGCCAACGAGCTACTGGCCGAGGCCGGCCTGGCGCCCGCCGCGCTGCACGCGGTGGCGTTCGGCCAGGGGCCCGGCGGCTTCACGGGATTGCGCGTGGCCTGCGGCGTGGCCCAGGGCATGGCCATGGGCCTGGGCATCCCGGTATTGCCGGTGGTCTCGCACCAGGCCGTGGCCGCGCAGGCAGGCGGCGGGCCGGACGACGCCATCGTGGTGGCGCTGGACGCCCGCATGAATGAAGTCTATCTGGCGGTGTACCGTCAGGGCGCCAGCCCGACGGGCGAGCCCGCCTGGGACACCCTGCAGGCGCCGCTGCTGATCGCGGCCGCCGAGGTGGTCCCCTGGACGGCGCATCACCTGCCGGCCTGGTCGCGCTCCGCCGGGCAGCCGCTGCGGGCGCTGCTGGCGGGCGACGCCTGGGATGCTTACGCTGGCGAAATGACGATTCCCGCCGGCTGGCGCCGCGCCGCCGAGGCGCGGCGGCCCGAGGCCGCCAGCGTGGCGCGCCTGGCGCGCCTGGCCTGGCAGCGCGGTGAAACCGTGCCCCCGGAGCTGGCCGCGCCGCTGTACGTGCGCGACAAGGTTGCCTTCACCACGGCCGAACGCCTGCGCGGCGAGGGCGGCAATCCCAAGGCGCAGTCGACGCTGGCGCCGGTCTGCCCGCAACCGCTGACCGACGCGGATCTGGACGAGGTCGTGGCTCTGGAGGCCAACGTCCAGGCCTTCCCCTGGACCCGCGGCAATTTCACCGACGCGCTGGCCGCCGGCTATGGCGCGTGGACGCTGCGGCGCGCGGGCCGGGTGGCGGGTTTCTGCATCCTGATGTTCGCCCCCGACGTGGCCCATCTGCTGGTGATCGCCGTGGCCCGAGACCTGCATCGGCAGGGGCTGGGCAGCGTGTTGCTCGACTGGTGCGAGCAGCAGGCGCGCGAGCGCGGCCTTGAAGGCGTGCTGCTGGAAGTGCGTCCCTCCAATGTGTCGGCCGTCGAGTTCTACAAGGCTCGCGGCTACCTGCAGATCGGTCTGCGACGCGGTTATTACCCGGCCGAGAAGGGCGGACGCGAGGATGCGCTGGTGATGCAGAAGCGCGTGGATGCGCCTGTCGCCGCGGCGTCCGCGGGAGCGTCGGCGTGACGGCGCCCAATACCGTGCCGGCCTCGTCCGCGCCCCGCGTCAATCCGCTGCAGCGCCTGTGGCTGCGCGAGCTGGGCATGGAGCGCCTGTGGTTGCGGCCGACGCCGCAGCCGGTGGCCGCGCCCGCGCCGCAGGTCGTTGTTTCCAAAAAAGATTCCCCGGCGGTCGAACAGGCCGGCCGGGCTGTGGCGCCCGCGCCGGCGCGCGACGTTGCCGCGCCGCCGCCGCCGGCAGTGGCGCAGGCCA
>NZ_CADIJW010000002.1 GCF_902859745.1 Achromobacter dolens
CTAGCGCGCTCTTGCGCTTGGCCGTCCAGCGTTTGATGTCGTCTTCCATCTTCATGCTCATCGTCAATTCCCTCGATTATGACGTGAGCAGGTTTTCACTGGGTCATTACAGAGCGTCCCTATTCGGTTTGCTGATCTTCGGAAAATAGAACGGGCTTGCCTGGGCATCTGGGCCATCGCCCGGATTGTGGGGAACAGCGCGACGGAACCCGAGAGCACCGGGGCGGCGCCACTGGAGCCTTGGGTCAGCGCCAACTTGCTGGGCGGCATTGAGAGCCTCTGCGATCACATTGTGGATCTTGCAGAGTCGGCTATGGACGGGGCACGGTTGGATATTGGGGTGGCGATGACGGAAGGGTCATTGCATTGATTGGCGCGGTTGCGATGTGCTTGGCGCCATCGGGATGCCAGCACGTCGCAAGCGTGGGCAACCGACAGGATGCCGGACTACTAGCCACGCCACCGCCTACGCTTAGCTATCGCTCAATCACCCGAGCTTCTGCGCAACCGATCGGTCGATGCCTTGTTCAGGCGTTTCGCCTCGGATTCCGCGTACTCTTCCTCGCCCGGCTCATACTTGCCGTCATACATGCAACTGCTGCGGTTCCAGCGGCATTCGTTGGTCAGGGAACAGCCGCAAGTCAGCGCGGCGAGAAACAGAACGACACCGCAACGGCCTAGGGTTTGAATCGACATGGGGTTCCTTGGTTGTCGGAGAAGTGTACGACATAGACGCGAACGAAGATGCCATCTCACCCTATAAAAAGCCTCCTAACGATCGATAAAAAAGCCTCCTAACGATCGTCATTAATTTTCACAAAATCTCAGTTTTTATTTGGTTTTCTTGCGCGAGGCCTTATCAATTCGAATACACACTGCGGCACTCGCGTATGCACTTCCCTTATCCATTGCTATACTACTCAAAATTATTCTTTGACCTTGCTTTTCTACCAATTTCTGACACCTACCACCTATCTCATCCAGCAAACGATTGAGCCTATCTTCGGCACCAACCTGAACATTTTTTCGAACGAATAAGGCAAGGAATCCGGACTGAAGGCAATTTCTCTCTCCACCTCTTGCCAATACCGCAGAGAGACGTTTTACGTCACGCTCAATTCTATGAAATGATCCCACCGGATGCTTCACCTCAACAAGAAAACGTGGTTTCTCGTTTTTTTTATGGACAACCATATCAAACCGACCATTACCGCGGATATCCTTCGGCACAACGCCAGTAGAAATCGCCCCGCTATTGATTAGCGTCTCTTTTACTGATTTCTCAAGATCAATTAGAACACCCAATCTCCCAACCTGAACGGCTATAGACGTCGTCAAAAAATACTCAGGAGCCGCATCCAGAGAAAGTCCTGAAATTTTAGGGTAGGCGCCAGCTGCTTTTTTTATACCTGCCACTATGGCGTTTTGGACAACTAAAACTGACACCGGACCACCAGAATAGTCAGTAAATTTCACGCCAATAATCCCATTATTTTTTTCTCCTACAGATATATCATCTAGAAATAATCAAAAAAAAATAAATCATATATCAAACACAAAAATACTCAAGGCCTACACCACGGGATCAAGATTCATCGGAATTCCTTGAAAAGCAAGGCGTCGCAACAGATCCTCCGACCCTGCCGTTCCCACTTGCTCCTGCTTGCTCACGCTAGAAAACCCGATCCGGCGTAACTCAACATCAGGCGCCTCATTACCGAAGCTTCTGATCATTTCAGAGGTCTTTCTAAACAATGAGGCACGCCCAGAACCCTTAACGGACAATCGAATTAGTAGCCCTACCAACCAACGATTAAGGCCATACACCTTCTTGCTGAATTTCAATTCATCCACAAGCTCAATTTCAATTTCGACTTTTCGCACAACCCTTTCATACCAAGCCTTGAGAGCTGCTGGCGCCAAATTATTCAATTCTTCCATTTCTCGCCAATATATTTGATCCAATTCCTGATATACACAACCGTCCTCATAACCCCACATCGACGCGCGAACGGCTTGATCCTCTGCGGATTGAATGCGCCCACACATCTGCGCCCAATGCGCCCCATGATTTGCATGTCGTAGAATTTCTCGCAGCTCATTCACGCAACCACCAAGATCATGCCAATTCGGGTCGAGACAGAATCTGAGAGCCTCCTGCAACCCTCCATCTCCTCCCCCAAAAATTCGAATCTTCCCTTTACCATTGAGCGCCTTATTAATGTCACTTTCCAACTCGTTATAGGAAAAAAAATCTCTCGCAGCGAGAGTTTGCTCATTACTTTTACCCAAGCCGAATCCGATAGCAAATATGACTATTTGCGCATTTAAATTTCTTACACCCCCCTTACCATAAACATCGACCCGCACTCTTCCGCTCGCTTCATTCACGGCGACATCATCCATGCTATGAAGGCTATGTTCATATATTATTTCAATATTATCTCTATACTTCTCTTTATATTTATCCAGCTGCAACAGGAAAGATTTTCGCATTTCCGCTCCCGTTTTGGGAACATCCGGAAAACGCAGCACCGCAGCCTTCTTTTTAAGATTTGAGATAGTTTCCTTATTCCGAAGAGGCTCCATATAGGGAAAGGAGTGCCCACCACTATGTTCATGGGGCCAATCGTATACTGTCGCACTAAATAGTCTATCGCTACCCAATCCTAAAAGGGAAAAACACGCAGACGTCGACTCTACAAGTTGCACTGTTAGCCCTAGTTCACACGCCATGAGAGCGGCAGATACACCACCGACACCTCCCCCAACAACAATTATATTTGGACTCCCGTTCGCCAGGCTCCTGCCTGGGTTAACAAGACCCGCTTTCGCAGCAGCCAGTACTAACGTACGCCCGCGTATCAATTGATCTTTCATACTTATAAATTGCAAGTCCCGATTCAGATCGAATTGCAAGGCTTGGACTTTAAAAGCCAATATTGCAAGGCCGTCCTTAGTTCCTGGCCTTAGAGAATTAACGGCATCCATTAAAAACTAACCTCCTGCAACAGCCCCACATCCGCCGTAGCAAGGTCTCGCTGAATTAAAAAAACCGAACTCCTTGCCAGAGACTTCACATCTTCAAATTGTTTCATAATGTCGATCAGATTCTGGGGCTCGACTATAGAAACCGCTGAACGCCCACTATATTCGACCGGGAGATTTTCAATTGAATCGGAATATTTGTTCGGCCTGTAATAATAGACTCCGGGCCTAACTCGCTCCAGCATCCGCGCTCTTACTAATGCACGGAAGCCGCTACTGATTTCGGATAAAATCTTCGAAAGCGGATTACCCGCATACAAAAAATCGGGAGCTAGATCATCTCTAACTTTCTTAACCTCAACGATATCACCATCAGAATAGTTATCATTTAAGTATCTATTGAGAGCTGTTTTTATGTCTTCCATACATCCTCACAAGAAGTTCAGAGCCGACTTCTAACTCAAGCCTCCATCCATTGGTCTTGGTACTTATCAGCATTACGTCGTAAATCTCTCCGCTATCTAGATAACGGATCCCAGACGGTAGCCACCTGACCTGTTCAGACCTCAGACCCGAAGGATCATATTACATTTCGAAATGGAAATTTATCATCCTCCCGCTCCATCGTGAATTTGCTTCAATAATCAAGCGTTATTCCGACCCCTACAGGTCGCTCCGCATTTAACGACAGGTAGATCCTTGCGCACGCTCACCACCATCCGCCAAGACCTCCGCACCCTGGTCCAATCCCGCGCGTTTTCCCAAATCGACGCCTACTACGCCGACCTGGAACAACAGGATTGGTCGCTCCCTGCCAGCCAGATTTCCGCGTACTCCGAAGCCGCCCTCTCCGGCACCCTCTTCGACTACAGCACTGTCCCCTACCCCCAAGCCGCCGACTTTCTCCAGGCCTGGATCGCCGCCTGCCCCGACTCCTACCACGCACACCTGGTCCTGGGTAACTTCTGCTTCGGCCGCGCCGCGGATATCCGCGGCTTTGGCTGGGCGGACAGCGTGACGCAGGATCGCTGGATCGGCGCCGCCCTGGCCTGCGAAACCGCCGCCGCCGCGCTGTTGAAAGCCATGACGCTGTCGCCGCGTCCCGTCGCGGCCTGCGTGACCATGATGCAAATGGCGGCGCATTTCAAAGAGCCGTATTGGCTGCGCCAGTTGTTCGAAGGCAATCCTCCGGAAACCATTACCCACGACGATGTCGAGGAACCCGGCCTGATGGACGCCGCGCTGGCGCATCTGGCGGAATACGGCGTGCCGCGCCTGCAACCGGATCAGGCGCCGCGGTCCCTGCCCGCATGGCTCGCGCCGCGCGCCGAGCATGAAATGGAACAGGGCAAGGATTACTGGCTGCTGCGCGCGCTGGAATTGCGCCCCGGCCACCTGGAAACGCTGATCGGGTATGCGCAGTATCTGCAACCGCGTTGGGGCGGCAGTTACGAGGATATCGACGGCCTGGCCAGCGGCCCGCTGTGCGAGACGCTGACGGAACCGCAGCGCAACGCGATCCGCTGGATCGGCCTGTGGGACGAGCTGAGCGATTTTCCAGAATCTGAAGAAACGCAGGCGGTGCAAGCCCATCGCCAGGCCTTCGAATCGTTCCTGCAACGCGATCTGCGGCCCCAGGAACGCGGCGAGGCGCTCGGTCGATTCGCGAATTTCGTCAGTTATTCGCTGGGAGACCATGCGCGTGCCCGCGCGCTGCACGCGCAGAGCGTGGCGGCGTTCCCGGGAAATATGTATTTTGGCGAAGTGGACGGGCCATTCCGCAGTTTCGCGCACGTGACGCTGATTCACCACATCCCGGACGACGACGGCGCGTTCAAGCGCGTGCTCGAGCGCATGAGCGGCTGGGACCAGTTGGCGACACCGCTGGGGTTGGTGGCGGTGGCGCATCAGTTCGGGCTGTGGGGGTTTGAAAAGGATCCGGCCAAGGCGCAACAACTGCTGGATCGCGCCGCCGAACTTGGCCGCGACCAGACGGACGACAGTTTCAATGTGCTGGCGGCGGCCGCAATGCTGTGGGATGGCGGCGCGCACGAGGAAGGTTATTTCCTGACACGCCAGTTGGCGGATCGGCGTTTTCCCGACGCGGCCAGCAGCATGTACGACATTCACCGCGGTTTCCGCGACAACACGCCCGACCATTATCTGGACGAGGCGGTGCGCGACGAATGGCTGCAACGCGCGGTGGACGATGGTTCGCCGCTGGCCAAGTACAACATGGCGCATCGGCACCTGTTCGACGGCAAGATGGATTTCTCGCGCCGCGAGAATGTCGAGACGGTATTGCGGCTGTTGCAGGAGTCGCGCGAAGAACCTCGCGCCGACGGCCTGGCGCGCTTGCGCATCGGGGTGCTGCTGCGCGACCACGGCACCGACGCGGAAAAACAGAGCGGCGTGCGCGATTATCTACGGCCGCTGGTCGACGAAGACGACGACTGGCGCGCCGCCCGCGCCAGCGCCGAAATCGGATTGGCCTATGCGCGCGGCCACGGCGCCAAGAAGAACCGTTTTGCCGCCATCGAATGGGTCGGACACGCCAGCAAGCTGCAACCGGACGACGAAGGTATCGACGAGATCCATGGCGAGGTGATGAACTCGCATAGTCTGGTCAAGACCATCGGCACGGTGTTCGGGGCGTATCTGGGACGGGGCGGCGTGACGGCGGAGGATCTGCCGCCGAAGCCGGCTGAATAAACTGTCTGGCGGGAAAACGGAGGCGCCTTTCACGGCGCCGCCAAAACAGAACGGAAATCCGGCTCGCCCGGCATTGCCGTTCTGCTTTATTGTTCTACCCTTCGACCATGCCTGTCCCGCTGTCGCCATGCTCGCGCTGCCGACAGACGTAATGACTCCGGAGCCCGTATGTCGCCAGTTTCGTTTTCAACGCCCCAACCCGGCCGCGACAAGCGATGGCTGTTGATGCACAGCCGCCAAGCCGCGCAGGCGCATGGCTCGGATCAAGTGCTTTTCTACGATGCGCCGCCGGACCCGGCCACGCTGGCGACGATCGAATACGTCCATCTATGGGCGCCACCTTTGGACCCGGTGCTGGAACTGCCGGACTTAATCTCCCGACTACCCGCCCTGACGCATCTGTCCATCGGACCCGGCAATATCCAAGCCTCGGTGGTCAAGAACCTGCGCGCCGAGATGCTGCCGGCCAGCCTGCGGCATCTGTCGATTTTTGATTGCCCGGGGTCATATACCTGGTCGGCCGGGCTGATGCCGCAGTTGGAGTCGCTGGAGGTCAACGTTCCGATGCGGTTCAAGGCGGAGGATTTTCCGGCGCTGAAGTCGCTGTCGATGTTGCCGGACAAACCCGGCAAACTGCTCGATCAGGCCTTGCGGCTGCCGCTGCAGGAATTGAATCTGTTCAATGTCCCGTTCGATGAATCGCTGTTTCACCGCATCGCGGCGTTGCCCCTGTTATCGCTGGGCCTGATGGCGGGGCGCTCATTGAAAACGCTGGCGGGAATCGAACAGCTTTCCGGACTGCGTTCATTGCGGCTCAAGAATCAAGGCCTATTGGAAACCATTGGCCCGATTGCCGCCCTGCCTGCGTTGGAACAATTGAATATCCAATATTGCAAGCGAATCACGGATATCGACGTGCTGGGAGAGCTTGCGGGATTGCAGGAGATGACATTGGTGGGTTGCGGCGATATAGGGCTACGCGATTGGGAAGCCAAATTACGCGCACAAATCCCGCGAGTGAATATCGGGGCAACAACTTAGAGTCGCGCTAAAGGATGTCGGCTCAGATCCGATTCGCTTGTAAAGAGGGCTAAGCCCCCTGCCCTCTAGACCAGGATCTTTGCCTCGATACCCGCATGCTCTCTAAGCAGATACAACAACCCGCCTCCGTCAATCAATTCAATGGGCTTGTCCTGAGAAAACTTGTAGGCGTCGACTCCATAGCCGCTTGTGCATACGAGGATACCTTTGGTCGCGCCTTCGTTCATCATCGTGCCGAAAAGGTCTCGTACCGCTGCCACGCCAACTGTGTCGCGATACCGTTTAGCCTGGATCACGACCTTGCCCCCCAGGATCGGGCGCGTATCAAAGGCAACGGCATCGACGCCTCCATCCCGAGACGCCCGGGTGAGCTTGGTATCCAGTCCCATGCTGCTGAACAGGTTCGACACCAGCACCTCAAATTCACCAGGGGTCAGGTCCAGCAGATTAGGCCTCGACTCCAGATCGCTGAGCACGTCTCCTTGCTCGATGAAACGTTTGTCGACCATATCGAACTCAACGATCGGCTTGATAGCCTGCAGTTCGTCGGGACGGCTCGACACGTGTGCCCCCAGATTGCGCAAGCAGGCGATCATGTCGACACGATCCAGAAGCAATTCTTGAAACTCGGATTTCTCTGCCCTCACGGAGACTACTGGAACACGGACCTCCCGCCCGTTGGATGGATCTATGGTATCCACGATGCCATTGAAGGTCACAAGCGCGAGCGCATCGGCTTGATCCGCTTCGAACAATTCATGCAGGGTTCGCAGCGTTATCGCTGCTATGACGCCTTGGTATAGGCGTTTGATATCCGCGGGCTTTCGCGCTTTGGTGTCAATCTGGTCTCGGGTCTTGACGTAGCGATGCTCCAACTCCGTAGGCACGACGGATATATGGGGTAGTTCATACTCCACAACCAACGTCTTGTTCTCTTCGAGATAGGTCATTCGGAATTTCTGCGGAAACCCTTCCTCGGGGTATTCCGAGCGAACCAAGACCATCTCGTTGTACGCAATGACGGCATCACCCTCGCGCGCCTGATAGGCCGCTTGAAACTCGTCGACCTCAGCATTGCGCCGAGCCATCTCGGCATCGTATGCAGATTTTTTTTGGAGATACTGGTCACGCAGCGTGGCAACCTGTGCCCGCTTATCCTCTTCCCATAACTCGAACGATTCCAACCGCTGTTGGTTCTGTATCCTGGCCTTCTCCTTGGCCAGTTGGTGCCTTTTTCCGGCCCCAGGGATCAGCCGCTTCAAACCCGAAGGAGCTGGAACCGTGATCAACGGAGGCGACTCTGCAGGCCGGAGTTCTGCGGCGATCTCAAAAGGTGCGAATGGCTCGAAATGCCGCAGGCTATCGAAGTCAATGACGTCATCACGCCTGAGTGTGTGCGGAAGGATATCTTCCAACGCCTCGACCTGTTCGCTCAATTCGGCATTGAGGTCGTCTGTTTCAGCTTGCCGATCAAGAAGGTACTGCGCCTTCAGCGCCCTTTCGGCTTCGCGGTCTTCCCGGGCCTGCTGCGCGGCCAGTCTTCGCTCATCGCGATGACGCTGCGCCGTATCCCTGCGTTCATCGCGCTCGACTTGTCTGGCATACGCAAGCTGCATCCGGGCAGCGCGATTACGCTCTCGCTCGGACGCTGCGGCCGCACGCGCCGCTGCTCTGATAAATGCTCCGAAACCGCTACGGCGTGCCATGCTGCCCCCAAAATCTACTAAGCCAAGGATTGAATGGTTCAGGTCCACCTCACCTCGGACGGATATATCGGCCCGAGGTTAATGTATGCAAATATTACCTGAACTCAAAATACCCCTGATCCTAGAACAGCACGAAGCCATCGCGACACCCGACTTCTCTGCTTTACTTTCGTTTCAGCCGAATGTGCATATTCGTGATGACGGATGGATCCCCGACTTCTTTTATCTCGATATAAGGTTGGGCACGCACGAGCCCGCCCAGCTTGGCAAAACCATAATTGCGGGAATCAAAAGACGCGTTATTTTTGACGATATACGACCCGACCGCTCCCAAAGGTGCCCATCCGTTGTCACGGGCAGTGTTTTCAATGGCCCTCGCCAGCAACACCTTCAACTCCCCGCTCTCAGCAGCTTCGGCATCGGCTTTCGGCAGGTCATGCAACACCTCGAAGAAGATGAACTTGTCGCAGGCCGCGATGAAGGCCTCCGGCGTCTTTCTTTCGCCCAACCCATAAACCACCTTACCCGCCTCTCGCAGCCGGGTCGCGAGCCGCGTGAAGTCACCGTCGGAGGACACCAATACGAACCCGTCCACGTTACCCGCGTAAAGCAGGTCCATGGCGTCAATGATGAATGCGGAATCGGTGGAGTTCTTCCCGGAGGTATAAGCGAATTGCTGAATGGGCTGGACTGCGTGCCGATGTAGCTGAGCTTTCCAGCCGGCCAGATTTGAAGTGGTCCAGTCTCCATATGCGCGCTTCACCGTCGCAGTCCCGTATTTAGAGACCTCGCCCAGCAGATCTTGAATCACCTTCGCCGAGGCATTGTCCGCATCGACGAGCACCGCCAATCTGCTCACATCACCATTGGCCATGGTCTTCTCCTCCTGTTATGGATGTCGGATTCGATCAAATGCAGCCTGCCAAAAACACTCGCTATTGATTGCTTTACTCAGGATCGACCCGATTCTAGTGGATTGCCAATGCAGTTAGCCTTCGTGAAGGATATAGACTAGATCGCGGAGGATGCCGGCCAATTTATCCAATCATTATCCCACCCGCCTCACCACTGATACCCCACCTTCAAACTGACCACCCTCCCCGCCCCCGCGAAGCAGCCGTTATCCAGGTCATAGCATCCCCCGCTATACCGCTTGTCCGTCAAGTTCGACACATTCAACTGCACCTTCGTCCCTTTCAAGCTGGGCACCTGCCGCCCCAGGTCGTAATGCAGTTGCGCATCCACCAAGGTGTATCCCGGCACGCGGAAATCCTGCAACGTCTGGTACCCGCCCCAGCTTCCCCCGTTATGCCGCACCCCCAGCGCCGCGCCCAGGCCGGAGGGCGCATCCCACGCCAGCCAGACGCCGCCAAAGCGCGTCGGCACGCGCGAGGGCGTCCTGCCCACTTCGTTGGCATTGCCTTTGGTGTATTCGACGTTCTGCCACGTATAGGCCGCGATCACGCTCCACTGGGGCGACAGCCGCGCATGCGCTTCCAGCTCCAGCCCGCGCGAGCGGACCTCGCCCGACTGCACGGATAGGCGCGGGTTGGCGGGGTCGGCGCTCAGCACGTTGGTCTGGGTCAGGTGGTAGATCGCCGCGGAGAACAGGGCGTCCCAGTTCTCCGGCTGGTACTTGAGGCCGGTTTCGAACAGTTCGCCCCGGGTCGGCTTGAACGGCTCGCCGCTGGCGGACAGGCTGTTCACGGGCTCGAAGGACTGCGCGTAGGTGGCATACGGCGCCAGGCCATTGCCGAAGCGATACAGCGTGCCGACGCGCACGGTGGTTGCCTGGTCCTTCTGCGTGAAGCCGCTGTGCCAGAGCCTGTCGGTGGAATCGATGGTCGACCAGTCCTGGCGCACGCCGATGGTGGTGTGCCAGTTGCCCAGCGCGATCTGGTCCTGCACGTAAAGGCCGGTCAGCGTCGAGCGCATGCCCTTGTCCATGACCGTGGGCGGGACGGGCTGCGGCGCGCCGTAGACGGGGTTGTAGAGGTCCAGCTTGGTGCCGTTGTAGGTCGTGCGGTAGTCGCCGTCGCCGCGCATCTGCTCCCACACCAGGCCGGCCAGCAGTTCGTGGCGCGCGGCGCCGGTGGCGAAGCGGCCTTTCAACTGGTTGTCCAGGGTGAGGCTGTCGTAGCGCTCGGTGGAACCGAGCACCTGGCGGTCGATGGTGCGCAGGTCCGGTTGCAAGGCGGCCAGGACCACGGCGTCATAGTCGCTGTCGACGCGGGTGTAGCGGCCGTTCAGGCTCATCGACCAGTCGCCCGCCAGCTTCTGGTCGAACTGGTAGCCCACGGCGCGGATGGTGCGCGCGAACGTGTCGTAGCCCGGCTCGCCCACGTTGAAGCGGGGCGGCAGCTGGCCGTGTGGGTTGGACAGCACGCTGCCGATGCCCGGCACCGACGAGATCATGCCCAGGCCGGGATCGTCCTGGTAGCGCGCGTACAGCGTCAAGCGGGTGGCAGCGCTGGGTTGCCAGGTCAGCGAGGGCGCGACCGCGCGGCGGCGCAGCCAGGTGCCGTCCAGTTGGCCATCGCTGTTCATGGCGGTGCCGACGACCCGGAACAGCAGCGTGCCGCGTTCGTCGGCCTTGCCGCCCAGGTCGAACGAGCCGCGACGGTAGCGGCTGGTGCCGCCCTCAAGCTCGATGAGGCGCACGGCGTCTTCGCGCGGCAGCTTGCTGGTCAGCGCAATGACGCCGCCGGGCGTGGAGGTGCCGTACAGCACCGAGGCGGGGCCGCGCAGCACTTCCATGCGTTCGAGCAGGAAAGGATCGACCTGCTGGCCGCCGAAGACGACGCCGCGGTTCAGGCGCATGCCGTCCAGGAAGGTGTCGACGGGGCCGTTGCCCGTGCTGAAGCCGCGGATGCTCATGTCGTCATAGGCGGTGACGGCGCCCCAGGATTCTGTGGCGACGCCGGGCGCGTAGCGGAAGGCCTCGTTGACCGAGCGCACGTTGCGCGCGTCCATCTGCTCGCGGGTGACCACCGAGAGGGACTGCGGCGTCTCGATCAGGGGCGTGTCGGTGCGCGTGGCGGAACTGGAGCGACGCGGCACCACGCCGTCGTCCTGCGGGATGCCGACGACCTCGACGGACGGCAAAGTGCGCGCGTCCCCCGCCGTGGCCGCTGCGGCCGCCTGCGCCGCGCCGGGCTGGGTCCAGGCCAGCAGCAGCAAATGAAATCCGACGGTAAGAACCCGGGGCGATGCGCATCTGGCGCGGGATTGGAAGATCATGAGCGTGGTCCGTTTGTTTGATGGCATGCATCCCGAGACCCGGCGCGTGTCGCCGGCGCGATGTATGGGCATTGCTTGGAAGCCGCTCCATTTAATATTGCGTCTCATTCCTTTAACTACCCGGATCGGGTCGTCAACCCCGAAACGGGTCCCCCGGCATCGCTTCATGAAGACCCATCCCGACGCGCCGCGCCACGGCGCCATTTCCTCCCTGCCCGATGTGCCCACGTCCTCGATGTTCGACACGGACTTCCTGGCGCACTACCTGTCAGGACAACGACATCGGTTGGTGTACGCGGAAGTGGCGGATGGCATCGAGCTGTGCCATTGGCAAAGCGCATTCGAGCAGCCCTTCACCGTGCACACGCGTGACGACGGCGACCGCGTATTGCTGTCGTACCAATTGCGCGGCGAGACCGATTGCTGGCTGGAAGGCGGCGTCGCCGGACAGGGCGAGGCCATCAGGGAAACGTCGGGTTGCTTGTACTACACGCCAGATCGCCGTGGACACTTTGCCCAACATGGGGTGTGCGAGAGCCTGACCGTTGCGCTGCGGCCGGACGTGCTGCGCACGTGGATCGAGGACGAAGAGGACGCGGCGCTGCGGCGCTCACTGGACTCCGGCAGTTGCTTTCGCACCGGCTACCGCGGCGAAAAGCTGCATCAAGCCGCGCTCGCCATCAGCCGCGAGTTGAAGCACCTGCGCACGCCTGCCTGCGACACGCCCGGCGCGCGGCTGATCCGCGAAGCGCAGGCCATGATGCTCACCGGCCTGTTTCTCGAAACCGGCCACGCGGACCCGCGCCGTGCCAATGCCGCCACGCCGCAACGGCAACGCCTGATGGCGGCGCGCGACTATCTGCTGGCCGACCTCGCCCATCCGCCCACGCTGGCGCAGATGGCCGCGGAAACGGGCTTGAGCGCCATGCGCATCAAGCGCGGATTCCGCGAGTTGTTCGGGCACAGCGTCTATGGCTTGTTCCAGCAGGCGCGGATGCGCGAGGCGCAGCAGCGGCTGCGGGCGGGCAAGGTGACGGTGATGGAGGTGGCCTTCGATATGGGGTACTCGAATCCCAGCCACTTCGCGGCGGCGTTCCGGAAGGAGTTTGGCGTGGGGCCGGGGGAATATAAGCGCAGGGCGGCGGGCGTCTGAAGCGCCGGCGTCGCCTCGCAATGCCGGCCCCGTCCCGGTTACCACTGATACGCCAAAGTCAGATTCACCTGCCGGCCCAACCCAGGGAAGCAACCCGTGCCCATGTCATAGCAACCCGCCACGTGGCGCTTGTTGGTCAGGTTGGCAACGTTAAGCTGCAGCCGGGCGCCCTTCATGGATGGCGATTGCCGTCCGAAATCGTAGTGCAGTTGCGCATCGAACAGCGTGAATGACGGCGCGCGGAATTCCTCCACCTGCATGCCGCCGGCGGTATTGCCGTGGTAGCGCGCGCCCAGCGCCGCACCGAGGCCCGACGGCGCATCCCATGCCAGCCAAACGCCGCCGAATTGAGCCGGCACGCGCACGGGCCGCTTGCCGACGATATCCGCACTGCCCTTGGTGTATTCAACCTGTTGCCAGGTGTAGGCGGCGATCACGCTCCATTGCGCGGCGAGGCGCGCACGGGCTTCCAGTTCCAGGCCTCGGGAACGCATCTCGCCTTCTTGGATACGTTGCCATGGATTGGCGGGGTCTGGGATGAGCACGTTGGCTTGCGTCAGGTTGTAAAGGGCGGCGGTAAACAGCGCGTCCCACTCCAGTGGCTGGTATTTGAGGCCCGCCTCGAACAATTCTCCCCGACTGGGCTTGAACGGCGTGCCGCTGGCCGAAAGCTGATTGATGGGCTGGAACGACTGCGCGTAGGTGGCAAAGGGCGCCAAACCGTTCTCGAAACGATAGAGCGTGCCGATGCGACCAGTAGTGGCGTGATCACGCTGCGTAAAGTCGTTGTGCCAACGAAAGTCCACGGTGTCGATGGTGGAGCGGTCATGCCGCAGGCCGAGCATGGTGTGCCAACCGCCGAGCGACAACTGGTCTTGCAGGTAGAAGCCCATCTGCGTCGAGCGCACGCGATTGTCCATGCCCACGGGCAAGGCGGCGGGGATGGGCATCCCGTACGCCGGTTCGAAGATGTCCAGCGACGGGATGTCCAGCGACGGCGGCTTGCCCTTTCTGAAGTCGCCACGACCCCGCAGTTGTTCCCAGCTTATGCCGGCCAGCAGTTCGTGTTGCAAGACCCCGGTGGCGAAGCGTCCGCGCACCTGGTTATCGAGCGCGAGGGTGTTATAGCGTTCGTCCGACGCGTTGGCGTAGCGATCGATGGTGCGCAGGTCCGGCCGCAAGCCTGTCATGCGCACGGCGGCGTACTGCACGTCGATATCGGCGTAGCGGCCGTTCAGCGACAGCGACCAGTCGTCGGCCAGACGCTGGTCGAATTGATAGCCCGCCGCGCGCTGGGTGCGAGAGAAGCGATCATACGAAGGCTCGCCCGTGTTGAAGCGCATTGGCAGCCGACCGTGCGGGTTGGGTAGCATCGTGCCCTGCGCGGGCAGCGAACCGATCATGCCGGACTGGGGGTCCCCCTGATAACGCGCGTACAACGTAAAGCGGGTGGCCGCGCTCGGTTGCCAGGTCAACGACGGAGCGACCGCGCGGCGACGAACCGGCGCGCCGTCCATGTGGCCGTCGCTGTTCATGGCCGTGCCGACGACGCGAAACAGCAGCGTGCCGCTCGCATCGGCCATGCCGCCCAGGTCGAAGGAAGCGCGCCGGTTGCCATACGAGCCCCCCTCCAGCTCGACCCGCCGGATGGCCTGATCGCGCGGCAATTTGCTGGTCAGGACCACCACCCCGCCGGGGTTGGCCCTGCCATACAACACCGATGCCGGACCGCGCAGAACCTCCATGCGTTCGAGTAGAAATGCGTCGACCTGCTGCGATCCGAAGACCAGGCCTTCGCCCATGCGCAAGCCGTCCAGAAAGGTGTCCGCCATATCGTTGGTCGACGTGAAACCACGGATGGTGAGCTCATCATATCCGCTGACGCCACCCCAGGCTTCTGTCGCGATGCCGGGCGCATAGCGGAAGGCCTCGTTGACCGAATGGACGCCTTGCGCATCCATTTGAGAGCGCGTGACCACTGAGATGGACTGCGGGATCTCGACTAGCGGCGTACTGTTGCGAGTCGCCGCGCTGGCGCGCCGGGGCACGAGGCCGTCGTCCTCGGCCGGCGCGGCGACTTCGATGACGGGCAACGTGGCGGCCTCGCCAGCATTGGCCGATTGCGCGACGCCCGGTTGGGTCCACGCCAATAGCAGCAGGGGAAATCCGACGCCGAGAAGTCGGGACGTCGCATATGGGGAGCGGAATTGGAAGATCATAGTCGTACATCCGGTGGGTTGACGGCAAGGCACCCGCGCGGCGACAGAAGCCATTCCTCGGACGCGCATGGATGCTGTTTCAAGCCACCTCATTGGATGTGGCGTGCCCTGCCCGGCCACACCTGAATCAAGTCCATTCCACCCGCATCGGATCACCATCGACACAATGACGCCCAGCCAACTGCCCGCCCCGTCCGAAGTACACATGTCGGCCATGCTCGATCCGGCCCGCCTGGCGACGCTGCTGGCGCGGCAACGCCACCGCCTGGTCTCCCTGCCCGCCAGCGACGGTATCGAACTGCACTATTGGCAGAGCGCGTTCAAGGAACCGGTGACATTGGACGCGCGAGGCGATCATCATCGCGTGCTATTCACATACCAATTGCGCGGCCGCACCCAATGCTGGCTGGATCGGGGGACGGCAAGCCGAGGCGAATACATGCGTGAGAACGCTGGCAGCATCCAATTCGCGCCGGGCCGGCACAGCCGTTTTCATCAACAGGGAGCGTGCGAGAGTGTCTCGGTTGCGGTGCGTCCGGACATGCTGCAAGACTGGATCGGCGAGCTGGACCGACCATTGCGGCGATCGGTGGAATCCGGCGCGTGCTTCATGGCGGGCTATCGCGGCGCCCGGCTACACGAGGCGGCCTATACCCTCAGCCGTGCGCTCAAACATGCCGCGACGACGACACCGGTGACGGCGGGCGCCAGCCTGGTTCGCGAAGGCCACGCCTTGCTATTGGTGGGTCACTTCCTGGAGACCGGGCGCGCCAGCGGCGGGCGCCAGGGTCGGGTCGTAACGCATCGCCAGCAACTGCTAGCCGCCCGCGATCACCTGCTCGCCGATCTGGCCCGTCCCCCCACCTTGGCACAGATGGCGCTTGAAGCTGGCATCAGCGCCATACGCATCCAGCGCGGATTCCGGGAATTGTTCGGGCACAGCGTGTACGGGCTGTTCCAGCAGGAACGGATGCGCGAGGCGCGTCGGCGCCTGCGGGCAGGCGGGGTGACCGTCATGGAGGTGGCATTCGGGCTCGGGTACTCGAACCCCAGTCATTTCGCGGTGGCGTTCCGCAAGCAATTCGGCGTTGGCCCTGGCGAATACAAGCGCAACCAGCCCCCTACCCCCGCTGGCTCAACGCCTTGGCAATCCGATGCCGCCCCACCGTCGTCTTCGGCACCTTGAACGGAAACCAGCTACGCACGTCCTCGTCCAGCCCGATCCCGTGCATGTAGTTATAGATCGCCTTTTTCAACGCCCGTCCCAGCGCGTCGTGATCCACCCCGGTCGGGTCGTCGAAGCCGATGTCGTTCTTGGCGAACGTCACGTCCGGCAGCGGCCGCAGCGTCACGCCGTATTCCTCGGGGTTCAGCCCCACCGGGGAATGCACCGTACAGGCGAAGCGGTGGAAGAACCCGCTCTGGATACAGCCGTTTTCGAACAACTGGCGCACGTATTCCAGCGCGTCGACCGTGTCCTGCACGGTCTGCGTGGGAAAGCCGTACATCAGGTAGGCGTGCACCAGGACGCCGGCGTCGCTGAAGGCGCGCGTGACGCGCGCCACCTGGTCGACCGACACGCCCTTCTTCATCAGGTTCAGCAGGCGGTCCGAGGCGACCTCCAGGCCGCCCGAGACGGCGATGCAGCCGCTGTCGGCCAGCAGTTCGCACAGCTCGGGGGTGAAGGTCTTCTCGAAGCGAATGTTGCCCCACCACGAGATGCCGGCGTTGCGGTCGATCAGTTCCGTGGCCAGGGCCTTGAGGGACTTGGGCGGCGCGGCCTCGTCGACGAAGTGAAATCCCGTCTGCCCGGTTTCCTGCACGATGGCCTCGATGCGGTCGGCCAGCACGGTGGCCGAGGCGCCTTCGTAACGGCCGATGTAGTCCAGGCTGACATCACAGAAGCTGCACTTCTTCCAGTAGCAGCCGTGGGCCACGGTCAGCTTGTTCCAGCGGCCGTCGCTCCACAGGCGGTGCATGGGGTTGAGCATGTCCAGCAGCGACAGGTAGCGGTCCAGCGGCAGGCCGTCCCAGGTGGGCGTGCCGACTTCGGCGAAGGCGACGTCGGGCTCGACCAGGTTGACGTAGCGCACCGCGCCGCTGTCGGCGTCGCGCAGGAAGGTGCGCACCAGGCGCTGGCGCGAGCGCTTGCCTTCGACGTGTTCCATCAGCGCCAGCAAGGGGCGCTCGCCGGCGTCGAGGCTGACGAAGTCGAAATAGTCGAAGACGCGCGGGTCTTTCAGTTCGCGCAGCTCGGTGTTGACGAAGCCGCCGCCCAGCACGGTGATGATCCTGCGATCTTGCGCCTTGATGGCCTGGGCGATGCGGAAGGCGGCGTAGACGGCGCCGGGGAACGGCACCGACAGCAGCACCATGGTGGGCTGGTGGCGCGCCAACGCTTCCAGGGTCAGGTCGCGCAGGGTATCGTCGACCAGGTTCAGCGGCGCGGCCAGCGCTTCGGCCAACGGGTCGAAGGTCGGCTGGCTGCCGGCCAGCGATTCGGCGTAGCGCACGAATTCAAAACGCGGATCGATGGCGTCGCGCAGCACGTCGGCCAGGTCGTTCAGATACAGCGTGGCCAGGTGCTTGGCGCGGTCCTGCAGGCCCAGGGCGCCGAAGGCCCAGCCCAGCGGATCGCCGCCCTCGTCGTCGACGTACACGTCCAGCGAAGCGAAGCGCGGGCCTTCAGGCAGGAAGTTACGGCCAACGATGCGGTGGGCCAGCGTCGCGTCGCGCCCCTGCAGGAAGGCGATCACCGGGCCGATGGTGGCCAGGTAGCGCGGCTGCATGGCGACGAAGGCCTGGATCGCGGGGGTGTGCTTGTCCAGCGGCAACGCGTCCACCTTGGCCGCCACGGCGCGCAGGCCGTCGGGCGACAACAGGCGCAAGACCAGCGCCAACGCCAAGTCTTCCTGCGTGGCCGTGACGCCGCGGGAGCGCAGGAAGCCGGTCAGGTAGGCGGTGGACGGGTATGGCGTATTGAGCTGCGTCATCGGCGGGATGACGGACAGCACGCGAAGGGGCGTGGCGGACATGAGACACGGCGGGAAATGCCGTCAAAGCGGGGATCGAGGGGGGATTATAGTTATCGGCGAGTTCTCATCGGCGTAACACGGGAAATCAAGGGGCATAACGTGGGCAACCGGCTTCCCCATTCCTCCCTCGACCACAAGGAGTGTTTCGTGCCGAACCGGGAACGACATAAAGACAGCGATTTATGATCCTGCATTGGAAACAGAGGCGAGCAGCCGAGATATGAAACCACTCACCGTTGTATCAGTAGAAAGATACGCACCAGACGACGATGCCGCCTCGGTCACGCTTCGCAGCGACCAAGGGGAAGTCACCGTTTTCTGCTGGCCCTGCTCCGTCAAGGCCGGTGACGTCGTCATGAATCGCCTGTCTGCAATGGATGGTGAAGTCGGCGGCGCCTACGGAGTTGACTGGCCTCAGGGTGAGAAAGACGCCGCGTCGGCGGAACAACTGGAGCGTACCGGACATTACGCCTATCGAGGCCGCGGGCGCGTAGCCAAGGCATCTGAAGGCTTGGTTGAAACGATGGGATTCTTGATCGAATTCGGAGAAACACCCGAGACCGGACACGTCGAATTTGATATTGCCCGGCTCGATTGCGGGTGCGATACCCTCGATTGACGCACCCTAACTCTCTCGCTATTCGTACAGGACTTCCCGTCGTTTCAATTCATGCTGTATTTGACGATACTGCAGCAGTAGGGATTCGGTACTCACGCGAGTCAGATCTGCGTCACCCATCGACGACCCAAGCCCTTCAAGAATCGAGCCATAATTTTTGAACAGGAGTTGATCCAAAAATGCAGGGGTGATGCCAAGCGGTTTGCATACATCCTGCGCGAGAAGAGTCTCGACGGCGGCATATGAGGTTGCAGGTACCTTTGTTGGAAGTTCAGGAACGATTCTGTTCACCACTCCCATGACCCGGCTATCCAATGCAATGCGATCAGTGGCCAGACCAAAGCCGGATGTAAGAAAGTCACGCGCTCCCTTGTTCTTGACATAGGCCAGAGACTTCGCAACATATTGCCAGCGTTCCTCTGACGTTTTCAGCGCCACCACGTAGCGTATGAAACCGCTCGGCCCGCCTTTGTACGCCTTAAGAAAGGCGAAGTTCTTTATCAGGGCAAGGACCTTTGGCGAAAGCTCCGGATTAACGTCGGACACATAGCGCGCACCTATTTCACGCAACACTTCGCCAAGCACCATTGCCACCTGGGCTTCGGGCATGGCACATAGACGTTCGTAGTTCAATTTTTCCCGGATGGCGGCCTCGGAAAGCCGCTTGGCGGGATCGGATTTTCCCACCACGACAACCTGGCTTACGACGCGGATCCAAATATCGGTATCGGACATCGTTTTCCAATGATCCGCTGGCGGCAGTCGGATATCGTGCCCAAAGCGTTCGCATATCCATCGGAACTTGCCGACTTGTTCTTCCGTAAGCGTAGGGAGCTGCATAACCTTGCATTATTAGGAAAGCGAGCAATCTTACACTGCCAACATCTAAGCGCTATGGAATTCCCATTATCAGGCAGATAACGGTATCTGTTCGCCATTCGCGCCTAAAACCTCAATTTCCCCCGCCAAACAAATCCGCCCCCCGCGCCTCCGCCGGCTCCACCACATACCCAATCTCCCCCGCCACCTCACGCAGAATCCCATGCGCCAGATTGAACGCGGTATTGGCCGCCGGCACGCCCGCGTAGATCGCGTTCTGCAGCAGCACTTCCTTCAGTTCATCCGGACTCAGCCGCGATTCGTCCTTCGCCGTCAGCGCGGCGCGCACGTGCAGCTCGAATTCCTCCCACCGCCCTAAGGACAAGGTCACCGCCAGCACCATCATGCGCCGCGCCTTGTGCGGCAGGCCCGGGCGGCTCCAGATGTCGTGCCAGGCGTAGCGGGTGATCAGGTTCTGGTAGTCGGCGGTGAAGGTGGTGGCGCGGTCCAGCGAGCGCTGCACCCATTCTTCTCCCAGCACGGCGCGGCGGTTGGCCAGGCCGCGCTCGAAATCGTCTTCCCGGCTCATTGCGGCATCTCCCCTTGGGTGTTTGCGTCGGCGGGGCGGGCAACGGCGCTGCCCGCCCCGGCCGATCAGTTCACGGTGATGTTATTGGTTTTCACGACCTCGGCCCAGCGGACCTGTTCAGCGTCGACGAACTTGGCGAAGTCCGCGGCGCTGCTGCCGACCGGGGTCAGGCCGAGCTTGGCGAGCTTGTCTCGGGTTTCGGGGCGGGCCAGCGCCTTCTGCACCAGGTCCTGCAGCTTGGCGACGACCTGCGGATCGGCGCCGGCCGGCAGGAAGAAGCCATTCCATTCGACGACGTCGAAGGCATTGACGCCGCCTTCGCTGACGGTGGGCACGTTGGGCAGGTCGGGCATGCGCGCGGCCGACGAGACGGCCAGCGCCTTGAGCTTGCCGGTGCTGACGTAGTTCAGGCTGGACGCGGCGTTGGCGAAGTACACGTCGACCTGCCCGCCCATGACGTCGACGATGGCGGGCGCGCCGCCCTTGTACGGCACGTGCACGATGTCGATCTTGGCGTCCTTCTTGAGCAGTTCGGCGGCCATCTGCGCCAGGCTGCCCGGACCGTACGAGGCGTAGGTGTAGCGGCCGGGGTTGGCGCGCGCGGCCTTGACGAAGTCGGGCAGGCTGTTGAAGGCCGAACCGGTGGCGGCGACCAGGATGTTGGGCAC
Source organism: Achromobacter dolens (assembly GCF_902859745.1). Taxonomy (GTDB): domain Bacteria; phylum Pseudomonadota; class Gammaproteobacteria; order Burkholderiales; family Burkholderiaceae_B; genus Achromobacter; species Achromobacter dolens. The sequence goes on from NZ_CADIJW010000002.1 coordinate 20,790, forward strand.
GCTGACGGCCTGCGAGACGGGAATGAAGTCCTTCTTGGCGTCGTAGGGCAGCTTGCGCAGCACGGGGTTGATGGAGAACGCGGAGGCGTCGTACAGCACGGTGTAGCCATCTGGTTTGGCGCGGGCCACGTAGGCGGCGCCGATGGAGCCGCTGGCGCCGCCCTTGTTTTCGATGACGACGCTCTGGCCGGCGACTTCACCCATGCCCTGGGCGATGATGCGCGCGGCGTTGTCGGCGCCGCCGCCGGCCGAGTACGGCACCACCACGGTGATGGGCTGGTCGGGGTAACCGGCGGCGTGGGCCGCGCCCAGGGTGCCGGCCAGGGCCAATGCGGCGGCCACGGGGCGCAGTGCGGCCAGGGCCGCGTGACGGGTTTTCTTCATGTGTGCTCCTCACGTCTCCCCTGCGGGGGATGTTGAATGGATCAAGGATCGTGGCGCGGTCCGTCCGAGGTCAGACGGTCGCGATGGGGTTGACCGGCGCGCCCACCAGGCCGGGCACGTACATCGGTGCGGCGGTCAGGAAGAAGGCGTGGCGGTCGTGCTGGCGCAACCAGTGCGCCAGCGGGGTCAGGTGCCAGAGTTCGCCCAGCGGCAAACCCAGCTTGAACAGGCATTGTTCGTGCAGCGGCAGGAGCGGCCCGCTGCCGCTCTCCAGATGATGATTGCGCAATTCCACCGCGTGGTTGTCGGCGGCGATGGCGGCGATGCGGCTGTCTCTGATCCAGGCCAGCAATTGCGCGTCGGCGCCGTCCAGCACGCAGCAACTGGTCTTGAGCCGGTCCTGCTCGTCATCGCCCAGCGTGAGCGCGAGGTCGGCCAGGCCGGTATGCAGGCACAGGATGTCGCCGGGGCGCACCTGCACGCCGTCGGCATGCATCACGTCCATCAGGTCCTGGTACGAGACCTTGCGATGCGCGTCGCCGAAGCGGGCGCGCAGGTCGACCATGACGCCGCGCCCCTGGATGCCGTGCCGCGCCATGGGCGCGATGGACAGGTCCTGGGTGCCGGTGAAGCCGTCGGCGCGCGGTTCGCTGACGGTAAAACCGTTGTAGCCGGTCGGCTGCGGCTGGCCGGTGCCGTGGGCGTCATACATCGCGCCGACGTGGCCCAGGGCGTCCCATTGGGTGGAGTACTGCGGCGACAGCGTGACGCGGTCGTCGCTGACGACGTCGGTGGCGCCCGGCACGTCGCGCGCCAGCGGATAGCGGTACACCGGCACGCCGTTCTTTTCGGCGGGCTGGATCACGGGGCCCTTGCGCCGTGGGTTGAGCACGGGCGCGCGCGGCACCGTCAGCGGCAGGCTCAGGGAAAACGACAGGCCTTCGCGGATTTCCGCGACGGCGGCCAGGCGCGCCTGGCGGCCCAGGTGGTTCAGGGTGCCGAGCTGGTCGTCGTCGCCGAAGTCGCCCCAGTTGGAGCCGTCGGGACGCTGCTGGTAGCGTGGACGCATTTTCTTGTCTCCTCGTTCTGTCTCGGACGAGTCTTATGATCGTTGTGGCGGCTATTGCACCACCGAGGATTGCCGTAATTGGGCAATTTCGGACGCGGTGTATCCCAGGGTGGACAGAATTTTTTCGCTGTGTTCGCCCAGACCGGGCGCGCCGCGCCCTGCTCGGGACTCGCTACACCCTGCCCGGGACTCGTCGCGCGCTGCCTCGGACCCACCGCGCCCTGCTCCAGATTCGCCGCGCCCCTCCCCCGACTCATCGGCAGGCGCTTGCGCGGCGCCGCCGAAGTGGGCCCATTGCGCCAGGCCCAGGTAGTCGCCGGCCTGCGGGTTGTGGTACGGCCGCATGAGCCCCATGGCCTCGACCTGGGGATGGTCGAACATGTCCTCGACCGGGCGCACTTCGGCGCAAGGCACGCTCTGGCCAAAGCGCTCGGCCCATTCGCGCGCCGAGGCGCGCGCCAGCGCCTGGCGCACCCGGGGCACCAGCACGGCGGCCTGGGCGGCGCGTTTCTTGACGGAGTCGTAGTCAGGGTGTTCGGCCAGCTCCGGCAGGTCCAGGTGGCCGCACAGCGCGCGCCAGAAGTGCGGCGTGTTGGCCGACAGGTACAGGTAGCCGTCGCGGGTGGGATGGATGCCGGTGATGCCGCCCGAGCGCATGTCGCGCTCGATGTGGCGCGGTTCGCCATCGGCCCAGACCAGGCGGGCCGACTGCATCGCCAGCGCGCTGCCCAACAGCGAGACCTCGATCGCCTGGCCACGGCCGGTCTTCTCGCGGCGGTAGAGGGCCGCCGCCACGCTGTTGGAAATCAGCGCGGCGCCGTAGTAGTCGACCACCGAGCCGTACAGCACTTCGGGCGGACCGTCGGCCTTGGCCTGGGCGGCGCACATGCCGGTCATCGATTGCAGCACCTGGTCGTAGCCGGCGTGGCGCGCCATCGGGCCGACCGCGCCATAACCGGTCATGGCGCAATAGACCAGGCGCGGGTTGACCGCCGACAGCGTGGCGAAGTCGATGCGCAGGCGCTCGGGCACGCCCGGCCGGAAGTTGTGGACCAGCACGTCGGCCTCGCGCACCAGGCGCAGCAGGATCTCGTGGCCGGCGGCTTCCTTCAGGTTCAGGCACAGGCCGCGCTTGTTGCGGTTGATGCCCAGGAAGGCGCGGCTTTCGCTGGCCAGCGTCGACGGGTACTTGCGCAGGTTGTCGCCTTCGGGCGGCTCGACCTTGATGACGTCGGCGCCCATGTCGCCCAAGAGGGCGCAGCCATAGGGGCCGGCGATGTAGGCGCTCAGGTCCAGGACCTTGATGCCGGCCAGCGGCAGGTCGGCGGGGGATGCTTGTTGCATTGCGGATTCACTCAAAATCGGTAGCGCGGCCGCGTCAGGCGGCGCGGCCGGCGGCCAGCAGCACGTCCTGGGCGCGCCGCACGAAGGGGGCGTCGATCATCTTGCCGTCGAGCACGAAGGCGCCGACGCCGTCATGCTCGCGGCTGGCGGACACGATGCGCTCGGCCTCGGCGATCTCGTCCGCGCTGAAGCCGAACACTTCGTTGGCGATGGCGATCTGGCTGGGATGCACGCAGGACTTGCCCAGGAACCCGAGCGAGCGCGCCAGTTGCGCCTCGGCCCGAAAGCCCTCGGCATCGCGCACGCGGGCGTAGGCCGCGTCCATGGCGTACTTGCCAGCGCAGCCGGCGGCCAGGCGCAGGGACAGCATCACCGCGCGCAGCGTGTCGGGCTGGTAACGCTCGATGCCGAGCGGCTCGAACAGGTCGGCCAGGCCCAGTTGCAGGCCGGCGACGCGCGGATGGGCCGCCGCCAGTTGCGCGGCGTCGGCCAGCGCGAGCGGAGTTTCGATGGTGACCAGGAATTCACCGGCGAAGCCGGCGTCCATGGCCTCGTCGATCGCGGCGCGCAGCGCGGCGGCGCTTTCGACCTTGGGCAGGTTCAGCACGTCGATGGGCAGGCCGCGCAGCGCGGCCAGGTCGGCGGCAAAGTCGGGCGTGTCGGCGGCGTTGACGCGGACGATAATTTTCTTGGGATGTTGTTCACGGACGGCGGCGAACGCGGGCGCGGCCAGCCAGGCCGCCAAGGCGGCGCGGGCTTCCTGCTTGCGGCTCGGCGCGACCGCGTCCTCCAGGTCGAAGGACAGCGCGTCGGCCGCGCTGGCCAGGGCCTTGTCGAACAGTTCCGGGCGCGAGGCGGGAACGAAAAGCTTGCTTCTCATTGATGTCTCCTGGCCGCATTGTGGCGCTGGAGACGTGCGATCGGGGACAGCCAAATTACGATAAGACGATAGAATATCTATCATCATGAACACCGACTTCTTGCACACGCTGGCCGCCGTGGCGCGCCATGGCTCCATGGCCGAAGCCGCCCGCCGCCTGGGGCTGACCCACGGCGCCGTGGCGCAGCAGATCCGCAAGCTGGAACAGGAGCTGGGCGTGGCGCTGGTGGCGCGCGCCGGCCGCACCGTGCACCTGACCGCAAAGGCCACCGAACTGATCGGGCCGATGCGCGAGGTGCTGGAACGGATCGAGAAGATCCGCTACCTGGCCCGTTCCGACGAGATGATGGGCGAGCTGCGGCTCGGGGCCGGCAATACGGCGCTCAATTCGATGGTGCCGGCCATCCTGGAACACCTGGTGCGGCGCCATCCGCTCATCAACGTCGAGATCCAGCCGGGCCATTCGGCGCGCTTCTACCCCGCCATCGAAAGCGGCGAACTGGACGCCGCCATCGCGCTGCAAGCGCCCTACCCGCTGTCCAAGAGCCTGGGCTGGCAGTTGCTGCGCGAAGAACCCTACGTGCTGGCGGCGGCGCCGCGCCATGCCGGTCGGCACCCGCACAGCCTGCTGACGGCGGAGCCCTTCATCCGCTATCAGCGCAGCGACTGGGGCGGCCAGCACATCGACGATTACCTGCGGCGCGTCGGCATCACGCCGCGCGAGCGCTTCGAGCTGAACGCCATCGAATCCATCGCGGTGATGGTCAGCCGCGACCTGGGGGTGGCGATCCTGCCGCGCTCCACCAACGGCGCGATCGAACGGCTCGGCCTGCTCGCCCTGCCGTTGCCCGAGCCCTGCGAGCCGCGCCGCTTCGGCCTGATCTGGTCGCGCGGGTCGCCACGGCTGGCGCTGATCCGCGCCTTTCGCGACATTGCCGTTGTAGAGTATGCCAACGCGGGCGCCTGACCCGCGCTCTACAAGGGGAAAGCATGAAGAAGACCATTCTGTCGACGCTCGTCGGCTGCTCGATGTTCGCACTGCCGCTGGCCGCCAGCGCGGCCGGCCAGATCGGCTACCTGGGGCCCGCGGGTTCCTGGACGCACCAGGCCTGCCTGGATCTGTTCGGCCCCGCTGACCTGGTGCCGCTGACGCGCGACGACCTGTTCAAGGGCTACCAGTCCGGCAAGATCGAGCGCGCCTGCGTGCCCGTAACCACGTCGGTGGTGGGCGTGACGCCGTACCTGGATGCCGTGCTGGACCTGCCGGACGTGATGATCGTGGCCGAGTATCCGAAGATGCTCGGCTACAGCCTGCTGGCCAAGCCGGGCACCAAACTGGCGGACGTCACGGAGGTGCTGGCGCACCCGGTGGCGTTCGAGGAGGTCAAGCCGTGGGTCGACCGCGAGATGCCCAAGGTCAAGCGCACCGAGGCCGCCAGCGGCGGCGCCGCCGCCAAGACGGTGGCCGACAGCCCGGGCCATGACAAGGCGTCGTTCGGCCCCAAGGTCGGCGCGTCGGTCTATTCGCTGGTATCGCTGGTGGACGGCATCGAGCAAGGGCCGCACAACGTGACCCGTTGGTGGGTGCTGGGCCGCGCGATGCCGGCGCCGACGGGGCGCGACAAGACCTCGCTGCTGGTCGACACATCCGACGACAGGTTCAACGACACGTTGGCGGCGCTGGTCGATGCCAAGGTGCCGGTGCTGACGATCTACGAGCGGCCCAGCAAGAAGACGCTGGACACGCATCGCTACGTGATCGAGGTGGCCGGCCATGCCCGGCAGGAGCCGCTGGCGTCCCTGCTGGCGGCCCATCCGGGGATACGGCTGCTGGGCTCATATCCCCGCCAGTGATCCCCGCGCTCGCCGATGGGGCGAAAGATCCGGTTGCACTTTATTGGGGACATACGCAAATCCGCCCTTGATAATGCGGACCTTCCCTCGGCAGCGCGTGCGCGCAACGTTGCCGGGCAATAAAAAGCGCCGGGCCCGCGGGCCCGGCCAGCAACCCGGGATCCCGTTCAATGAGCCGTATTTTTCCAGGCGACCTCTGGTCCGTGGGCGAAGCCCGCATCAACGATCTGTTGGTCGTGGTCCGCTTGCGCACCGGCCTGCCGCCGGCGCCCACACGCCAGGTCAATGAGAACCTGGTCATCATTTCCTGGCCGTACACGGGCATCGAAAACGGCATGCCCAATGAAGAAGACAAGCAAAGCACCAACCGCTTCGAAGAAGCCATCGAACAGGCGTTCGACGACTCCGACATCGGCGTGCAGGTGGCTTGCCTGACCGGCAATCACCAGAAGGAATGGCGTTTCTACACGCACGACGTCGAAGCGTTCCTGGATGCGTTCAATGCCTGCCTGGCGGGGCATCCGGTCTATCCCATCCGACTGGGCACGTACAAGGATCCCGATTGGAATGGCCTGGCGGAACTACAGCCGGAAGGCTCCGACCAGCTTCACTGAAAGGCCAACCGGCCGCGCCATCGATCAGGCCGGTCGCCACCTGCAGAGGATATTATTTTGAAGTTCAAAGCCGCACTCCTGATCTCCGCCATCACCGCCGTGGTTGCCGCCCCCGCGAATGCCGAGCCGCCGCGCTCGGTCGATGCCCGGAGTTTCGACATCGCCGGCGTCAAGACGGGCATGGACTACGACGAAGCGGTCGCCGCCGCGGCGAAGAATTTCGGCGTGGGCAAGAATCAGATCAAGGCGGGTTACCCGACGCTGAACCCCGTCACCAACACCAAGCAGCCGCAGAATTTCAGCTACGAAAAAGATGGCGTTCGGCTGGTGGTGCATTTCGAGCCGCGCGTGCCGGTCGACAAGCAGCGGCCGCTGGCGGTGTCCCAGGTCCGCTACGAAATGCCGTGGACGCCGGCCAACAAGGACGCCATGGCGCAGGCCGTGGTGCAGAAATACGGCAAGCAGTCGAACTTTCCCAACCAGTTGAACCTGGAGTGGTGCCAGAAGCCCAGCACCAATCCCGGCATGGGTTGCTCGACCGACATGACGCAAGCGGTGCTGAAATACAGCGGCGTCAGCGTGCAGTTGTATGACCCGGCCTGGACCAACGCGCGGATCGAGTTCATCAACCAGTCGAACAGCCGCAAGCCGAGCTTCTGACCGGGCCCGGCGCCCGCGGTAGGCATGACGGGCGCCGTCTCCAGGACGATGAGTCAGCCCGGCCGAACCGGCCGGGCTCGCGCTCAATACTGATACCGCATCGTCAACGTCGCGCTACGCCCCGCCGCCCACGCGCCCTGGCTGTAGAAGCCGATCTGCGAGTAGTACTTGCGGTCCATCAGGTTGTTGATATTCAACTGCGCCGACAGGCTCTTGTCGAACCGGTAGCGCGCCATCAGGTTGACCAGCGCATAGCTGCCCTGCCCCACGCGCTCCTCGCCATTGGGGCCGTTGGCGATCGTGTAGACGTGGCTCTGCCAGTTGACGCCCCCGCCCACCGTCAACCGGTTCCAGTCGCCCGGCAATCGGTAGGTGGTGAACAAGCGCACCAGGCTGCGCGGCTGGTCTGTCTGGATGGGGCTGCCGTCGCCGTCGCGCGCGGTCCAGTGCGACCATCCCGCCGCCACGTTCCAGCCGGGCGAGACTTCCCCCGACACTTCCAGGTCGAAGCCCCGGCTGCGCGTGCCATTGGCGGCGCGCGAGGCCTGGTTGAGCGTGCCGGGCACCAGATAGCCGACGTCGTCCTGCGCCAGATTGTCCTGGTTGATCTGGAATACCGCCGCCGAGGCATTCAGGCGGCCTTCGAGGAATTCACCCTTGATGCCGGCCTCGTAGGCCTTGCCCTCCAGCGGATCGAGCCAGTTGCCGTTGCGGTCCTGCTTGTCCTGCGGATTGAAGATCTCGGTATAGCTGACGTACGCCGTATAGTTCTCGTTGATGTCGTACAGCAGGCCGGCGTACGGCACGAAGGCGTCCTTGTCGAACGCCTGCCGGCTGCTGCCGCCCCACCCTACCGCATCCGTCTTCCACGTGCTGTAGCGGCCGCCGACGATCAGCTTGAGCGGATCAGCCAGGCTGAAGCGCAGCGCGCCGTACCAACCGGCCTGCTTGGTGGTGTAGCGGCTGGCCAGGGTGGAGGTGTCGCTCCACTGCGGTTCGGGATACGAGCCGTCCCAGTCCAGGAAATTGCCGATGGGCGCCGGCGAGACCGCGCCACGGTTGCGGAAATCGGCGTATTGGCGGGTGAAGCTGGCGCCGACCACCGCTTCGTGCTGGCGGCCGAACAATGAGAAAGGGCCGGAAGCCTTGAGGTCCAGGCTGTTCTGCTTGCGGTCGCCGTAGTAGCGCTGGGCCGAGGCGCCCATGCCCAGGCCGGTGTTGCGGTCGGGCCAGCCATACAGGTAGAGCAGCTTGCCGTCCATTTCGTGCTTGGAGTGCGAACCGACGGCCTGCACGCGCCAGCCGTTATCGAAGCGGTGCTCCAGGCTGGCAAAGGCGCCTTCGGTGGTGCTGGCCCACTTGGTCCAGTCGGCGCCGGTGTTGAGCGAGCGTTTCCAGTCGGTGCGGCCGCCGTCGGCGTACCACAGCGGGAAACCGCCCCAACTGCTGCGTTGCGGGTCGTTGTCCTGATAGTTGAAGCCGACGCTCAAGGTGGTGCGGGCGGTCAGGTCGGCGTCCACCACGCCATAGAAGACCTTCTTGCGGTTCTGGTAGCCATCCAGGTACGAGTGGTTGTCCTGGTAGGCCGAGACGATGCGGCCGCGCACGCTGCCGCTGGCGTTCAGCGGCGACGACAGGTCGGCGCTGGCACGGTAGGTGTCCCAGGTGCCGGCGCTGACGCTCAGGTCGGCGGTGAATTCGCGGCTGGTGGCGTGCTTGCGCACCAGGTTGACGGACGCGGACGGGTTGCCGGTGCCGGTCAGCAGGCCGGTGGCGCCGCGCACCACCTCGACGCGGTCATAGATGATGGAGTCCAACGAAGATTCACCGCCGGCATAGCCGATATCGAAACTGGTGGGCACGCCGTCGTACAGATAGTTGCTGATGGCGAAGCCGCGCGAGCTGAAGGTGTAGCGTTCGCTGTCGTAGTTCTGCACCGAGATGCCGGGCGTGTTGCCCAGGATGTCGGTCAGCGAGCGCATGTCCTGGTCTTCGATGCGCTGGCGCGTGACCACGGTGACCGATTGCGGGGTTTCGCGCAGCGTCAGCGGCAGACCAGTGCTGGCGGCCGTGGCGCGCGGGGTGTAGGAACCCGTGCCCTCGGTGGTGGTGGGGTCGCCGTCTGCCTGGACCTGCACGGCGGGCAAGGTGGCGACGCCCGACTCCTGCGCCAGCGCTGTGCCGCTGGCCAGCGCCATCAGCACCAGGCTGGTGGTGCGCCGCAGGGCGAGGCGTGGACGAACGGGGAAAATCAGGCTGGCGGGCCGCGGGTCTTGCATGACGCTTCCTTGCAGGGTTGGTGAATAATTGGCAAGCAAGTGTAATGCGAACTCTTATCATGTGCATTTGTGTTGCGAATATGCACAATAGGGATAGCCCCGATTTGGCCAGGCCTTGTAGGGGTTTTCGACGCGTGGCACGCGCGCGTCCGGGCTATGGCGCCGCTGTCCTGGCCGCGTCGGGCCTGGCTTGGCGGGAACTACTTCCCAACACCCGTCGGAACAAATAATGCGTGCGCGCCATTGGCCAGGTATGCCCCGTTCACGCCGTCGAATCTGCGTGCCGCGTCCGGCCATGCAATGAATTTCCGGTCGACCCTGGTTCCGCGCTGACCGGTGGCCGCGTCGATGGATACCAACTTCTCCGCGCGCGCCCTTGCCTCGCGCAGCACGATCGCCACGAATGCCTCGGTATCCTCGTCACCCGCCGGAATTGACGCCCGCAGCTCGCCGTTGAGAAGGGAATCCGGGAGAAAATCCGCGGTTCTTGACCTCAAAAGGCTGACCAGCCCTGACCCGACCAGCGCGTAGATCCAGCCCTTTCCCGAGGGATGACGTTTCACATAGCGATTGTGAAAATCCGCTTCGGAGATGATGGAGGAATCCACGATCGTCACGTGGACCCCGCCACACACATCGATTCGATTCTTGTATCCCGGCCGCTCGACGTCCGGCTGCTCCTGCATGTTGATGAACCGGACCGAGGGGCGGGCTTTCATGAGCGCGCCGGCGAATTCAGCCTCATCCACTGAAGTCATGAATAAGCACTGTTGAATCATCTTGGAGCCGGCCACGGGTCGCCCTATTCCGGTTGCGCAATGGATGCCTGCGCCAGGATCACCGGCATGAACCCTGCCCTCACCGATCCACCGATTTCATGTCGCAGGTCGTTTCCTGCACGTCGCACAGTCCCCGGAACCACGCCCGCCCCGCCAGTCGTTCGCCCTTGGCGCGCTCGACGATCTCGTCCTGCGGCGAGCGCTTGCGGTCCACCAGGTAATCCAGCAGCACCCAGTCCTCGTGGCAGGCGCGGATGCCCTGGATCTTGCCCATTTCGGTCAGCCAGTCGCTGCCCAGGTCCACCAACCGCTGGCTGGCGGCGTCGGGCCTGGCATAGCCGCGCGCGGACTGGATGCCGACCCGCGCATCGTCGGCGCGGATCCAGCCTTCGCCCTTGTAGAGCTTGCGCGGCGCACGCTCCGGATATTCCTCCTCGTTGTAAGCGTCGCTGGCGTTGGCGATCCTGAGCCAGCCGTCCTTCGTTTCCTTCACGTCGAAGGTGACGCTGTACGAATACTCCGGCTCGCCGGCGGCGGGCCTGGCGGGGATCTGGCCCAGGGCCTTGGCGCTGGCGGACGGCGCGTCGCGCACGGTGATCGACGGCTTGTCGTAGTTGGCCCAGGCGCTGAAGGCGCACGCGGTCGCGCCCGCGGGGGCTTCGGGTTGGACAGGGGCGGCGATGACCGGCGGCGCGGCCAGCAGCGCCAGCGTCAGCGCGGCGATCGAAGCGGTCAGACGGGGACGAATGTGCATGAAAACTCCAAAGCGTCGACGATCCGGGCCCGGCTGGTCCCCGACATCCCACAAGCCGGATTGCTATCCAACTGACGAGCGGCGGTCCACCGGCGTGGGGTTCTGTTTATCGGGCAGTTCCGCGACTGTATCAAACCCGCCGCCAGCGGCCGCTTCAGCGGAACCGCAGGTGCCGCCGCTGCAGCTCTGCCACCGTCCGGCAACCCATCAGCTTCATCGCGCGCTCGATCTCCACGCGCATCTGTTCCAGCGCCCGTTCCACGCCGGGCCGTCCGGCGGCAGCCAGCGGGAACAGGTAGTAGCGGCCCAGCCCCACGGCCTTGGCGCCCAGCGCCAGCGCCTTGAGCACGTGCGTGCCGCGCTGCACGCCGCCGTCCATCATCACGTCGATGCGGTCGCCGACGGCGTCGACGATCTCGGCGAGCTGGTCGAAGGCGCTGCGCGAGCCGTCGAGCTGGCGGCCACCGTGGTTGGACAGCACGATGCCGGTGCAGCCGATGTCGACGGCGCGCCTGGCGTCCTCGACCGACATGATGCCCTTCAGGCAGAACTGGCCGCCCCACTCGCGCACCATGGCGGCGACGTCGTCCCAGGTCATGGCGGGATCGAGCATCTCGGTGAAATAGCGGCTGATGGACATGGCGCCGCCGCCCATGTCGACGTGGCCGTCGAGCTGCGGCAGGCGGAAGCGTTCGTGGGTGGCGTAGTTGATGGCCCAGGCGGGCTTGATGGCGAACTGGGCGATGCCGGCCAGGTTCAGGCGGAACGGGATGGCAAAGCCGGTGCGCTTGTCGCGCTCGCGGTTGCCGCCGGTGATGCTGTCGACGGTCAGCATCATGACCTGCACGCCGGCGGCCTTGGCGCGCGCCATCATGTCGCGGTTCAGGCCGCGGTCCTTGTGGAAGTAGAACTGGTAGACCTGCGGGCCGCCGCTGATCCGGCGCGCCTCTTCCAGGCTGACGGTGCCCAGCGACGACACCCCGAACATGGTGCCGAACTTGCCGGCGGCGGCGGCCACGGCGCGTTCGCCGTCGTGGTGGAACAGGCGTTGCAGCGCGGTGGGCGAGCAATAGACCGGCATGGCCAGCTTCTGTCCCATGACGGTGACGGACATGTCCACATCCGCCACGCCGCGCAGCACGTCGGGCACCAGGTCGCAGGCCTCGAAGGCCTCGGTGTTGCGGCGGTAGGTGGTCTCATCGTCGGCGGCGCCGTCGATGTAGTTGAAGATCGGGCCGGGCAGCCGCTGGCGCGCCATGCGGCGAAAGTCGTGGAAATTCTGGCACTGGTTCAGGCGCATCGGGGGACCTTTGTCTACGCTGCACGGACTACCGGAATGCCCCTTGCGACCCGGGCATGATGGGCCGAATTGTACCGGGGACGGCGTCCCATCACGCATAACAGCTTTGCCATCCGGGTGGAGCCTGCCGCGGCGCGGAAATCCTAGACTGGCCGCACTTCACAGCAGTCAAGGAGAAGGCGTTGCAGCCGCTGTTATCAAACCTGAAAGTGCTCGACCTGAGCCGCGTGCTGGCCGGCCCCTGGGCCAGCCAGATCCTGGCCGACCTGGGCGCCGATGTCATCAAGGTCGAGCGGCCCGGCCAGGGCGACGACACCCGGTCCTGGGGGCCGCCTTTCCTGAAGGACGAGCAGGGCCAGGACACGGCGGACGGCGCCTATTTCGTGGCCACCAACCGGGGCAAGCGCTCGATCACGCTGGACCTGCAGACAGCCGAGGGCCAGGCGCTGGTCAAGCAGTTGTGCCGCGACGCGGACGTGGTGCTGGAGAACTACAAGGTCGGCACGCTGGCGCGGCTGGGGCTGGACTATGCGTCGCTGTCGGCGATCAACCCGCGCCTGGTGTATTGCTCGGTGACGGGGTTCGGCCAGACCGGGCCGCGCGCGGCCGAGCCGGCCTACGACTTCCTGATCCAGGCCATGGGCGGGCTGATGAGCGTGACCGGCGAGCGCGACGACCGGCCGGGCGGCGGGCCGCAGAAGGTGGGCGTGCCGATCGTCGACCTGACCACCGGCGTGTACGCGGCGCTGGGCATCGTGGCCGCCCTGCTGCGGCGCGCGCAGACCGGCCAGGGCGAGTACATCGACGTGGCCATGCTGGACGTGCAGGTGGGCCTCCTGGCCAACCAGGCCATGAACTTCCTGCTGGGCGGACGGGTGCCGCGCCGAACCGGCACCGCGCACCCGAATATCCAGCCGCAGCGCACCTTTGCCTGCGCCGATGGCGACATCGTCATCGTGGTGGGCAACGACGCGCAGTTCGCCACCCTGTGCGAGGCGCTGGGCCAGCCCGGCCTGGCGCGCGATCCGCGCTATGTCAGCAACAGCCAGCGCGTGAAGAACCTGGACACGCTCGATCCGCTGCTGGACGCCATTTTCATCCGCGAGCCGCGCGCCCACTGGCTGGACCTGCTCAAGCGGGCCGGGGTGCCGGCCGGCTCGATCAACACGGTGCCCGAGGTGTTCGAGGACCCGCAGGTGCTGCACCGCGGCATGCTGCGGCGCCTGCCCCATCCCGCCGCCGGCGAGGTGCCGCAGGTGATGAACCCGCTGCGCTTTGGCCAATCGGCGCTGCGGGTGGACCGCGCGCCAGCACTGCTGGGCCAGCACACCGACGAGGTGCTGGCCGAACTGGGACTGAGCGCGGCGCAGATCCAGGACTACCGCGACCGCAAGATCATCTGACCGGCCCCACAGACCGGACCACAAGGAGACACACCATGACCATGCCGGAAAACCTGGCCGGGCCCTACACCGCGCTGGACGTCAGCCTCGACGGCGGCGTCGCCACCATCCTGCTGGCCAATCCCCCCGTCAACGCGCTCAGCACCGAGATGATGAACGAGCTGTCGTGGGTGCTGGACCGCATTTCCGAGACGCCCGAGGTGCGGGCGGTGGTGTTGTCGGGCCAGGGCAAGACCTTCTGCGCCGGCGCCGACCTGAAGAACCGCGCCGCCGCCATCAAGGGGCCGGGCGACCTGCCGCAGCACTCGCGCCGCACGCGCGAGTGCTTCCATGCCATCCGCGAATGCGCCAAGCCGGTGGTGGGCGCCATCAACGGCGCCGCGCTGGGCGCGGGGCTGGCCATCGTGGCCTCGTGCGACATCCTGCTGGCGGCGTCCGACGCGGTGGTGGGCCTGCCCGAGATCAACGTTGGGCTGCTGGGCGGCGGCCGCCATGGCATGCGGCTGTTCGGCCATTCGCGGCTGCGGCGCATGATGCTGACCGGGCTGCGGGTGGACGGCAACGAGCTGTACCGGCTCGGCGTGGTCGAGGAAGCGCTGCCGGCGGACGCGCTGATGCCGCGCGCGCTGGAACTGGCGCGCGAGCTGGCGTCCAAGAGCCCGCTGGCGACCATGCTGGCCAAACAGACGCTCAACGCCATCGAGGACATGAGCCTGCGCGACGGCTATCGCTACGAGCAGGACATGACGGCGGCCATCGCCAAGACCGAGGACGCCATGGAGGCGCGCCGCGCCTTCCTGGAAAAGCGCGCGCCGGTGTTCCAGGGCCGTTAGCGGCACGGACCCCGCGCATAACAGCTATTGCGGCGGCGCCGTAGGTGCAAGGCCCGGCGCTGCCTACACTTCGCAAAAAAAGACAAGGAGACGACATGACGAGCGCGTTGGACGGCGTGAAGGTGCTGGACCTGAGCCGGGTGTTTTCGGGGCCGTGGGCGGCGCAGATGCTGGCCGACTTCGGCGCCGACGTGATCAAGGTCGAGCGCCCCGGGCGCGGCGACGACGTGCGCCACCAGGGCTATCCGCTGCCTGGCCGCGACGGCGCGCCGAGCCCGCAGACCTCGTCGTTCGTGGCCATGAACCGGGGCAAGAAGTCGCTGACCATCGACATCTCCCGGCCCGAGGGCCAGGCGCTGGTGCGGCGGCTGGCGCAGCAGGCCGACATCGTCATCGAGAACTTCAAGGCCGGCGACCTGCGCCGCTACGGGCTGGACTACGCCGCGCTGGCGGCGCTCAATCCGCGCCTGGTGTATTGCTCGATCACCGGCTTCGGCCAGAGCGGGCCCTACAGCCACCTGCCGGGCTATGACCCGATCTTCCAGTCCATGAGCGGACTGATGAGCGTGACCGGCGTGCCCGACGGCGAGCCGGGCGCGGGGCCGGTCAAGGCGGGCTACTCGGTGTCGGACCTGACGGCGGGCTTCTATGCGGTATGCGCCATCCTGGCGGCACTGCGGCACCGCGACCAGGTGTCGGGCGCGGGCCAGCACATCGACCTGGCGCTGCTGGACGCACAGATCGCCGCGCTGTCGCACATCGGCATGAACTACCTGGCCAGCGGCCAGTTGCCGGCGCGCATGGGTTCGGCCTCGCAGATCACCGCGCCGTTCCGCGCCTTCGAATGCAGTGACGGCCACCTGATGGTGGCGGTGGGCAACGACTCGCAGTTCCGCGCCTTCTGCGAGGTGATCGGGCTGCCCGAGCTGGGGCGCGATGCGCGCTTCGATACCAACCCCAAGCGCGCCGCCGCGCAGCCCGAACTGTCGCGGCTGATCGAGCCGGCGATGCGCGCCCGCGGCGTGCGGGACTGGAATCAGGCGCTGGCGGCGGCCAACGTGCCTTGCGGGCCGATCTACACCATGGACCAGGTGTTCGAGGATCCGCAGGTGCGCCACCGCGGCGTGCTGGGCAGCGTCGAGCATCCTCGATTGGGCGCCCTGCCGGTCATCCGCAACCCGATCCATTTTTCCGGCACGCCGATCGCGGGCGGCCTGCCGCCGCCCCTGCTGGGCGAGCACACGGCCGAGATCCTGCGCGCCGAACTGGGGCTGTCCGACGACGAAATCGCCCGGCTGCGGGCGGAGGGCATCGTATGAGCGGCGTCGACCATGACCTGATCGAAGAGATCCGCGACAGCGCGCGCGACTTCCTGCAGCGGCGCGACCAGCGCCAGCGCAAGCGCGCCGAGGCGCCGCCGGACCGCGACTATTGGCGCGAAATTGCCGGGGTCGGCTGGCTCGGCATGAGCGTGCCCGAGACGCTGGGCGGCCTGGGCCTGGGCTGGCGGGCGATGGCGGCGGTGCTGGAGGAAGCGGGCCGCGCACAGTTGCCCGAGCCGCTGGTCGGCGCCGGCGTGCTGCCGGCGGCGCTGCTGGCGCGGATCGCGCCCGTCGATGCGGCGCGGCGCGACGCGCTGCTGCAGGCCGTGTGCGGCGGCGAAACGCTGCTGGGGCTGGCCTGGCAGGAAACCGAGGGCCAGTTGGAGGCCGGCGAGGCCGCCACGGCCTTCGGCGTCAGCGTGATCGAACGCGAGGGCGCGTATGTGCTCAATGGCGAGAAGCGCCACGTGGTGCCGGGGGCCGGCGTCGATGGCTGGCTGGTCACGGCCGATGGCGAGCGCGGCACCGCCCTCTTCTTCGTCGCGGCCGGCACGCCGGGCGTGACCGCGCAGGTCCACCCGCGCGCCGACGGCGCCGCCGCCTGCCACCTGGCGATCGAGTCGGCCGTGGTGCCGGCGGACGCGCTGCTGGCGCGCGACGGCGTGCTGGACGCGGTCGACGAGGCGCTGGACCTGGGCCGCCTGATGCAGTCGGCGGAACTGGTGGGCGTGGCGCGGCAGGTGTTGGCCGATTCGGTGGCCTATCTGAACACGCGCCAGCAGTTCGGCCGGCCGCTGGCGTCGTTCCAGGCCTTGCAGCACCGGCTGGTGGACGCCGCCATGCAGGTCGAGCTGGCAGCCAACAGCCTGCTGGATGCGCTCGATACACTGGCCGCGCAACCGGACGACGCCACCCTGCGCAAGACGCTGGCCAGCCGCGCCAAGGCCCGCGCCGCGCGCGCCGGCCTGGAGGCGGCGCGGCTGGCGATCCAACTGCACGGCGCCATCGGCTACACCGAGGAATGCGACGTCAGCCTGTACTTCCGCAGCGCGCTGCACCTGGCGGCCTGGCTGGGCAATGCCGCCGCCCATCGCCAGCGCTACGGCGCGCTGGCGGCGCTGCCCGCGCCCAGCGCCGATGACGACGACGCCACGCCCATCACGGACTTCCCGCGCGAGGCCGACTGGAACGGCATGCCGGAAGCCGACTTCCGCCGGCTGGTGCGCGGCTTCTTCCGCGCCCACTACCCCGAGCACCTGCGCCACGTGCCGTGGCGGCTGCATTGGGACGAAATCAAGGACTGGTATTTCACGCTGTCGCGCCAGGGCTGGATCGCGCCGTCGTGGCCGCGCGAGCACGGCGGCATGGCGCTGTCGCCGGCGCGCCAGATCGCCTTCATCGAGGAAGCCGAACGCCACGGCGTGGCGCGCGCGCCGGACCAGGGGCTGGTGATGCTGGGGCCGATCCTGATCCGCCACGGCACCGAGGAACAGCGCGCGCGCTTCCTGCCGGGCATCCTGTCGGGCGAGGCGGTGTGGGCGCAGGGTTATTCGGAGCCGAACGCCGGCTCGGACCTGGCTTCACTGCGCTGCGAGGCGCTGGTGGACGGCGACGACCTGATCGTGAGCGGCCAGAAGACCTGGTCGACGCTGGCGCAGGACGCGACCCACATGTTCATGCTGGTGCGCACCGACAAGACGGTCAAGAAGCAGGCCGGCATCAGCTTCCTGCTGGTGGACCTGGCCAGCCCGGGCGTGAGCCGCCGTCCCATCCGCACGCTGTCGGGGCACGAGGAGTTCTGCGAGGTGTTCTTCGACCAGGTGCGCGTGCCGCGCGCCAACGTCGTTGGAGAGCTGAACGCCGGCTGGGGCATCGCCAAGGCGTTGCTGGGCTTCGAGCGCCTGTTCAGCGGCAGCCCCAAGCACGCCAACCATGCCCTGCAGCAGATCTTCAGCATCGCGCGCCAGCGCGGCCTGCTGACCGACCCGGCGTTCGCCGACCGGCTGGCCGAGCTGCGGCTGGACGCGGCCGACCTGACCGCCATGTACAGCGTCTTCGCCGAGCTGGCCAAGGCCGGCCGGCCGCTGCCGCCCGAGCTGTCGCTGCTGAAGGTCTGGGCCACCGAGACGCACGAACGGCTGGGCGCCCTGCTGATCCAGATCGCCGAGGAATACGGCGGCGCGGCGATGCGGCTGGGCTATGGCAACGGCCAGGTGCACGCGCTGGCGCCATACGTCAACGCGCTGGCGGCGACCATTTTCAGCGGCACCAACGAGATCCAGCGCAATATCTACGCCAAGCAGTTGGGGCTGGAAGGCGCATGACAACGACGCGCCGGCCCCGAGCCGGCGCCACAGGAGAGAGACAGATGAAAAACGCTACCGCACTGACGGCGGCCGCCCTGCTGCTGGGCGCCGCCTTTGCCGCCCCGGGCCAGGCCGCCGCGCCCTGGCCGAGCCAGCCGATCCGGCTGATCGTGCCCTACCCGCCCGGCGGCTCGGTCGACAACCTGGCGCGGCTGCTGGCGCCGGCGCTGGGCCAGCGGCTGGGCCAGACCATCGTGATCGAGAACAAGGCCGGCGCCAGCGGCACCATCGGCGTGGACGCCACGGTGCGCGCCACGCCCGACGGCAACACCTTCGGCTTCGGCGTGCCGGGCGCCATCACCGGCCTGCCGCACGTCATGAAGGTGCCGTACGACGTGTCCAGGATCCAGTACGTGTCGCTGGTGGCGCGCATCCCGCTGGTCATCGTGGTCAACCCGTCCCTGCCCGACGCCACGCTGGCCGACTTCGTCGCCAGCGCCAAGCGCCAGCCCGGCAAGTACAACTATGGCTCGGCCGGCAACGTCACCACGCCGCACCTGGGCGGCGAGCTGCTCAAGCAGCAGACCGGCATCGACATCATGCACGTGCCGTACAAGGGCGCCTCGCCCGCGGTGACGGCGCTGCTGTCCAACGAGGTGCAGATGTTCCCCGGCGACGCCTCGGCGGTGCTGGGCTTCATCAAGGCCGGCAAGCTGCGCACGCTGGCGGTGGCCAGCCCGACGCGCTTCGAGGGCCTGCCGGACGTGCCGACCACCAAGGAGGCGGGTTTTCCCGGTGTGATCGTGGAATCGAACTACGGCATCATCGCCCCCACCGGCACGCCGCCGGAGATGGTGCAGAAGATGTCGCAAGCCATCGCCGAGACGCTGGCCGAACCGGCCCTGCGGCAGAAGATGATCGACCAGGGCGCCATTCCCACGGCCACCACGCCCGAGGCCTACCAGGCGCTGATGCAGGCCGAATCGAAGAAATGGGGCGAGGTGATCCGGCGCGGCAAGCTGGGGCTGGAATAGTCCCATGCCGGCCCGCTTTTGCCGTACCCTTATGCCGTCTCTTTCGTTGCCGCCTTATCCATCATGCCGCCTGCCAAAGCCACGGGCCTGAGCCTGGACGTCACCGCCGACCTGCACAAGTGGCGGGCCTTCCTGGCGATCGCGGAACTGGGCAGCATCTCGCGCGCCGCCCTCTACCTGGACCAGGACCAGTCGGTGCTGAGCCGCCGCATCAACGCGCTGGAACGCGAGTGCAACGCGCGGCTGTTCAACCGCACCGGCCGCGGCGTGCACCTGTCGGAAGTGGGCGAACGCCTGTTTCCGCTGGTGCGCACGCTGCTGGGCGACGCCGAGCGGCTGGAACTGGAGCTGAACGGCGAGGCGCGCGAGCCGGCCGGCGAGGTCACGCTGGGGCTGCTGCCGTCCACCGCGCATCCGCTGATCCGGCGGCTGTTCTCGCGGCTGCGCAAGCAGTTTCCCAAGGTGCACCTGAAAATCCTGGAAGGCTCCAGCGGCCAGATCGAGGAATGGCTGACCGACAGCCGCGTCGACATCGCCATCCTGTACCGCTATGGCGACAAATGCCCGCCGGGCGAACAGGCGCTGGCCTCGGTCGATTCGTACCTGGTGGGCGCGGCCGGCGACCCGCTGACGCGCGGCGGCGAGGTCGCCTTCGAACAACTGGACGGCCTGCCCTTCATCCTGCCCGGCGCGCCCAACGGCCTGCGCAATGCGCTGGACGGGCTGGCGCGGGCGCGCAAGATCAGCATCGCGCCGCTGATCGAGGCCGATTCGCTGCCGCTGATGAAGTCCATCGTCGAGCACGAACACATGTACACGGTGCTGCCGCTGCACGCGGTCTGGCAGGAGGTGCAGGAAGGCCGCCTGGGCATCGCGGCGCTGCGCGATCCGGCCATGGGACGCATCATCTCGATGGCCTTCGCCCGCGCCAAGGGGCCGGGCCGCACCGTCACCGAGGTGGCCGCGCAGATCCAGAGCCTGGTGCGCGAGATCGGCGGCGAAGGCGTGTGGCACGCCAGCCCCTGACGGGGCCGGCGCTTCAATCGAAGCCGTAGAGCCGCGCGGGATTGTCGACCCAGACCTTGCGGCGCATGGCGTCATCGCCCAGCCAGCGCTGCGCCACCGCCACCAGGGCGTCGGCGGACGGCGCAGACGCGCCCATGCGCACGAACGGCCAGTCGGAGCCCCACAGCACCTGGTCGGGGTTGGCGGCGACGAAGGCGTCGTGGAGGAAGCGCGCATTCTCGTAGTCCGGCGCGCTGCCGACGCGGCACAGCGTCAGCTTCATCCACAGGCGGCCGTCGGCCAGCAGGCCGCGCAGCAACTGGAACGCCGGGTCCTGGTCGCCACGCGCCGGGACCAGGCTGCCCAGGTGGTCGATCACCAGCGGCAGGTCCAGCTTCGCCAGCGCCGGCAGGTGGCGCAGATAGGTATCGCACGGCGCCCACAACTGTGCATGCAGGCCGTGGTGTTTCATGCGCGGGGCCAGCGCGGCGACCTGGTCGAACCCCACGCTGCCCGGAAACAGATTGCCGGCGGGGTCGCGCGCCTCGACGAAGCGCAGCCCGCGCACGCCGCCGTCATACAGGGCCCGCAGTTGCGCGTCGCTGGCCGACGGGTCGGCCACCGCGATGCCGCGCAGGCGGTCGCCGCCCTGCGCCAACGCGTCCAGCAAGGCATCGGGATGCGTGCCGTAGGGCGCGGGCTGCACCAGCACGCCGCGCGCGGCGCCCAGGGTGTCCAGCATGCGCAGATAGCGCTGCGCCGGCGCGTCGGGCGCGGCGTAAGAGGACGGATGCCACAGCGGGAAGCGCTCGTAGGGGCCGAACACGTGGCAATGCGTGTCGCAGGCAAGAGGCGGCAACGGTTCGGTGGGCGCTTGTGGCATGCGCGGCGTCTCGACGCTGTCGGGCACGTAGGGTTGCGTGGAGTCGGCGGGCGCGGTCATGCCTTGCCCTCCCCGGCCAGCGGCGCCAGCCGGCTCAGCGCCGGCCAGCCGTCCTGTTGCGGCGCGTCCAGCGGCGCGGGCGCGTCGTCCGGCATCGGGATCTCGTGCGCGTTCAGCGTCATCGACACCATGGTGTAGTAGCCGATGACGGCGGTCAGTTCGACCACGCCGACGGCGGCCCAGCGCTGCACCGCCTCGGCGTACAGGGCGGGCTCGACCTGGCCGGTCTCCTGCAGTTGGCGGGCGTAGGCGTAGACGATCTCGTCGTCGCGGTTGTCGAATACGGGTTCGCGCCGGGCCTGGATGGCGTCCAACACCGCGTCGGCAATGCCGGCGGCGCGGGCGGCCTGGGCGTGGATGTGCCATTCGATCTGGCTGTTCCAGCGGCGCGCGGTGACCACGATGGCCAGTTCGCTGACGCGCGGCGGCAGGCTGGTGCCAAAGCGCAGCAAGGCGCCCAGCGCCTGCCAGCGCTCGGCCAGTTCGGGGTTGTGCAGCGCGGCGCGCAAGGGGCCGACCAGCCGGCCGCGCGGGCCGGAGACGATGCGTTCGTAGACGCGCTTCTGGTCGTCGCTCATGCTGTCGGGCGTGGGCAGTGGGATGCGGCTCATCATCGTCCTTCGCTCAAGGCGTTTCGTCGGGTTGGCTGCGCGCAACCGAGGGCCGCGCGCTGAAGTCCTGGTGCCAGGCGGCCAGCGCCGGATGGCCGTCGCGCCAGGCCAGGTCCGGGAAACGATAGTCCAGATACGACAACGCGCAACCGATGGCGATCAGGCCCAGGTCGAAGCGGCTGGCGCGCAGGGCCGGCGCCTCGGCCTCCAGCACGGCCAGCACCGCGCGGGTCTTCAGCGCGAAGGCGTCGAGCCAGGCCTGGGTCTGCTTCTCGACCGGCTTGTTGCGTTCCTGCCGGTACAACAGCAGCGCGTCCAGGAAACCGTCGCCCAGCGCCTGGCGCCGCTCGGCCAGCAGCCGCGCGGCCGGGTCCGCCGGCAGCAGGCCGGCGCCGGCCAGGCCGTCCAGATAGGCGCAGATGACGCGCGAGTCGTAGACCGGCGTGCCGTCGTCCAGCACCAGCGTCGGCAGCTTGATCAGCGGGTTGTCGGCCACCAGGTCGAGGTTGGGCTTGTCCATGGCGACCGGCGTGCGCACCAGCGTCACGCGGTCGGCGATGCCGGCTTCGTACAGGACGATCATCACCTTGCGCACGAAGGGCGAGCGCGGCGACCAATGCAGTTTCATCAAGAGGCTCCCAGGAAATTTGAAATCGTGACGCGGTTCAATGGCCTTGCGCGGGCCGCACCGCCGGATCGTTGGCGGCGTCCGGCGCGCGCATCTGGAACAGGTCGCTGGTGTGCGCGTACCAGCCGGCGCCGTGCATGCGGCCCAGCAGGCGCAGCGCGGGGGTGTCCACATGGAAGCGCTGCGCGTCCAGCAGCGCGTCGTCGCGCAGGTACAGCGCCACCACCCGCGCCAGCACGATGACGCGCTGTGGCGCGGCATCCAGCACCTGCCACACGCGGCATTCCAGCGCCGCCGGGCTGAGCGCGATGCGCGGCGGCGCGACCACCCGCGAGGGAGCGGTCGCCAGCCCGGCGCGGGTCAGCTCATCGACGTCGGCCACGTAGTCCAGGCTGGTGTGGTTCATCTGCGCGGCCAGTTCGGCCGACACCAGGTTGATGACGAACTCGCCGGTCTCCAGGATGTTGCGCGAGGTGTCCTTCAACTGCCCGCCGCGCGGGCCGATGCCCAGCGCCACGATGGGCGGGTCGCTGCTGACCACGTTGAAGAACGAGAACGGCGCGGCGTTGCGCTGCCCCTGCGCCGACTGGCTCACCACCCAGGCGATGGGGCGCGGCACCACCACGCTGGAGAGCAGCTTGAAGGCGTTGGTGGCGCTGAGTTCGCTGAAATCGAAGTTCATGGATGCGTTCCTGGTGGCCGGCGCCGCGTCCGCGCCTGGCCGACGGCCGTGCGCATGCGTGGTCGTGTGTCCGGTGACCCTGTGTTCATTTGGCCAGCAAGCCCAGCGTGCCCAGCAGCCTGCGCATGTCGGCCAGGTCCTTGGCGACGTAGGCGTCCGCTTCCCGCGGCGACAGCGCCATCAACGCTATCGCCTGCTCCTGCATGACGCGGCGGTAGTCGGGATCATCGTTCACGGCCCGGACGGCGTCGCTCAGGGTGCGCACGATGTCCGCGGGCGTGCCGGCCGGCGCGGCCAGGCTGTACCAGGTGGCCGCGTCCGCGCCCGCCACGCCGGCCTCGGCCAGCGTCGGCACGTCCGGCAGCAGCGGAGAGCGCTTGTCCGACGCATAGGCCAGCGCCAGCAGGCGCCCCTGGCGGATGAACGGCAGGCTGGCCGACAGGTTCAGCATGGCCAGGTCGGTCTGGCCGCCCACCACGTCGTTGACGGCGGGCGAGGCGCCGGCATAGGGAATGTGGTTCAACTGCACGCCGGCAACCTGCTGGAACAGTTCGGCGCCCAGGTGCGTGGCGCCCCCCACCCCGGCCGAGCCGTAGCTCCACTTGCCGGGTTCGGCCTTGGCGCGGGCGATCAGCTCGGACACCGAGCGGATGCCGCGCGACGGATTGACCACCAGCATGATGGGCTGCACCGCCACCACCGAGCAGAAGGCGAAGCCCTTAACGCCGTCGTACGCGGTCTTCTGCATCAGCGGCGTGACCACGTGGCCGGCCGAGGTGCCCAGCAGCAGCGTGTAGCCGTCCGGCTTGGCGCGCGCCACGAAGCCGGTGCCGATGGAGGCGCCGCCGCCGGGCTTGTTCTCCACCACCACCGGCTGGCCCAGGCGCTTTTCCAGCGCCCGCGCCAGGCTGCGCGCCACCACGTCGGCGGGGCCGCCGGCGGCGTAGGGATTGACCACGATGACGGGCCGGTCTGGATAGGCCGCCGCCGCGGACGCGGCGCCGATGGACAGGGCCACCGCCGCCAGCAGGGATCGAAGCATCAATCGCATGGGATTTCCTTCCAGGGGCCCGGCCGCGGGGCGGGCCGGGAGCCGAGGCCTCAATCGGCGCGCGCGCCGGACTGTTCGATGATGCGCGCCCATTTCGCCGTATCGACGCGGATGCGTTCGGCGAAGGCTTCGGGCGTGCTGTGGGTGGTCTGGATGCCGTAGCCGGCCATGCGCTCGACCATCCGCGGCGACGTCATCACCGCCTTGATGTCGGCGTTCAGGCGGTCGATGACGGGACGCGGCGTGCCCGCCGGCGCCAGCACGCCGGACCACAGGCTGACCTCGTAGTCCTCGAAACCCGGCGTCTCCGACATCGACGGCACGTCGGGCAGCGCCGCCAGCCGCTGGCGGCTGGTCACGGCCAGCGCCCGCACCTTGCCCTGCCGGACCTGCTCGATGAAGTTGGACGAGGTGTCGATCATCATCGAGATGCGGCCGGCCAGGAAGTCGTTGATGGCGCCCGAGGTGCCCTTGTAGGGAATATGGCGGATGTCGGCATGCGCCGCCGTCTTGAACATCTCGCCGGCCAGGTGGCTGGTGGTGCCGTTGCCCGAGGAGCTGAAGGTCAGCTCGCCCGGCCGCTGCCGCGCCAGTTCGGCCAGTTCGGCGACCGAGCTGACCTTCAGGTCGGGGTTGACCACCAGCAGGTTGGAGGTCAGGTTGGTCATCGACACCGGCGCGAAGCTGCGCTGCGGGTCGTAGCGCAGCTTGGGGTACAGCGACGGGTTGATGGTCAGCACGCCCATGGTGGAGTACAGCAGCGTGTAGCCGTCGGGCGCGGCGCTGGCCACGGCCTCGGCGCCGATGGTGCCCCCCGCCCCGCCGCGGTTCTCCACCACCACGGTCTGGCCCAGCTTTTCGCCCAGGCCCTGCGCCAGCGAGCGCGCCATCAGGTCGGTGGCGCCGCCGGCCGGGAACGGCACGATCAATTTGACCGGCCGGTCGGGATAGGCCCCGGCCGCCACGGCCGCCGATATCAGGCCCGCGCCGAGCCACAGGCTGACCGCGGTCAGCGCACTTGCCATTCTCATGCTGTCTCCACCCTGGGGGTTCTTGTGTTTGCAGCATGGTAGGCGCGGGGCGGCGATGGCGCTATGCGCGGGATCGCATATCTGCTTTGTGCGGACACCGCGCGGGCCGGCGCCCGCAGGCCTGGGTAACGGATGCCCCTGAACGGCGCGCGGCCGGGATCGGGTATCGTCTGAACCTGGCCCATCCGCCCGCGCCGTTCGCAATGCCCCAACGCCCCAACCTGTTCTCGCCCCCTTCCCGCCAGCGCGCCGCCCGCGCCAATTCACTGCTGTGGATCCTCGACCCGCTCGAGCGTGATCCCGGCTATCTGCGCCGCAAGATGTTCGGCTGCGACGCCGCCTACCTGGACGGCGCGCTGTACCTGGTGGTGGCCGACCGCGACATCCCCTGGAACGGCGTGATGGTGTGCACCTCGCATGACCGCCACGCGGCGCTGCTGGCCGATATGCCGAGCCTGCTGCCGCACCCGGAACTGGGCAAGTGGCTGTACCTGCCGCAGACCGACGAGGCGTTCGAGACGCTGGCGGCCCGGTTGGTGGAACTGGCGTTGGCGCGCGATCCGCGCCTGGGCGTGGCGCCCAAGCCGCGGGCGCGGCGGCGCAAGTCCTGGCGGGGCGAGGAATAAAGCGCGCCGGCGCGCCCTTGCGCCGCGCGGCATGCCCTGACGGCTGCCAACATGGCGACGGGCGTGAAATCATCCGAACGCTGCGGTGAAACGATAAAGCGGCCGAATTGGCTCACATCGATCCGGCCCGGACGCCAAACACCTCGCGCCAGGGCCGCGACAGCGCATCGGCGTCCGCCGTCGACAGGTATTGCGGCGCCCCCCGCGCCATGGCGGCGAACAGCAAGGCGTCGCTGGCCCCGTCCCACGGCGCCGCGAGCGACTCGTCGACCTCGCCGTCCTCGTCCACTTCGCGAATGAACGCGGCGTCGCCATCGACGGCCTGGGCGCGTTGCCGCAGCAGGCCGTGGATCTGCAGCAAGCCGCCATGCACGGGCGAACGCGCCCCGCCCCGACGGCTCGCGGCGGCCAGCACGCCATACCATTCCGATTGCGGCGGCGCATCGGCAGGCGTGGGGACACCCTCTTCGTCTTTCGACCAGCGCTCCCAGGCGCGACCGTAGCGGTCCCAGCCGTCGGCAGGCAGATCGGCGCCCAACGCCCGCGCCTGTTCGCGCGTCAGTTCGGGAATGCGGGCCAGGATGTCGACCACCGCCTCGCCGTGCGGGCCGAACAGCGCGCCCAGCGGCAGCGGTTGCAGCAGTTCGATCGCGGCGGCGCGCCAGTAGCCGGGTTGCGCCACCAGTCCGGACATGTCGCCCAGTTGTGTCACGCGCACGCGCCACAACTGCCCGGGCCAGCGGCGGCCCAGCGTCATGGTGGCAATGGATTGATCGACGACCAGCCAGGGCGGCTCGGCGCGCGCCAGGCGGACATGGTTGCCGGCGCGTTCAAGCGCCATGTCGGGATCGGCGGCGTCGAACCAGAAACCGTCGCGGTCGGAGGAAGCGGGCGTGGAAGTCGTCATGGCCGTCATTATCGGTCCAAAGCGTCGACGCAAAGCATAGGCCCGTCCCTGAACGGCCCCGGGCGTTTCGCCGCGCGGGCCGCGCCACTGGCCGCGACGGCGGCGCCTCAGTCCGCGGCGGCGCGCTCCGGCGCCAGGGCCGCTTCCAGCCGGTTGCCGCCCAGGGACTTGGCGCGATACAGCGCCAGGTCCGCACGCGACAGCGCATCGGCCAGCGGCGGCACGTCCTCGTCGAAATAGGCCAGGCCGATGCTGACCGTGGCGGCGATGCCCAGGCCGTCGGCCGGGTTGGCGATGGTGGTGGCGAAGCGGCGGGCCGCCGCCGCCCCCAATTGATGGGCGCGGCGGGCGTCATCGCCCGCCAGCAGCGCGGCGAATTCCTCGCCGCCAAGGCGCGCCAGGATGACCTGCGGCCCGAGCGCGTCGCGGGCCACGGTGGCGAACGCCGCCAGCACCAGGTCGCCGGTATGGTGGCCGTAGCGGTCGTTGATGGCCTTGAACTGGTCCAGGTCGAACGCCAGCACGGCGACAGGCTCACGCCCCGCGCTGGCCGCGATGAGGCGCGCGCCCTGCTCGAAGAACCAGCGGCGGTTGCCCAGCCGCGTCAGGTAGTCGGTCTGCGACTCGTGCACCAGTTGCACGTGGGTTTCCTCGCGGATCAGCTTGATCAGCGTCATCGGCAGCAGCACCGAATACAGCACCCCTTCGTACATGGTGATGTTGCTGGCCAGCAGTTGCACCCAGGGCCCCTCGGCGGCCACCCACCACGGCAGCAGGAAGGCGCGGCCGAAATAGATCAGCGCGTGCACGCCGGCCACCGCCACGGCGAAGTTGCGGGTTTTCGGCATCCCCATGGAATCGCAGCGCAGCAGTTCCCACGCGGTCAGGGCGCTGACGAGGGCGATGGGCAAGGCGCTGACGTATTTCCACACCACGTCCTGCCCCGGCACGCCGGCCGCCAGCCAGATCAGCGCCATGACCGCCAGCAAGCCCATCGAACGCTTGCGGTAATGGCGCCCGCTCAGCGAGGCGACGCTGTCCAGCACCAGCAGGTAACCGCCGAGGATCACCAGGTTGCTCAGCGGCGCGCCGATCGCGGCCGGCAGATCGGCGCGGAACAAGGCGCAGATACAGCCCAGCGCCAGCGTGCCGAAGCCGACCGCCAGGATGCCCAGCGAGCGGCTGCGGTGGGGGTGGGTTCGATACTCCCAGAACGTCAGGCCGGCACTGGCCAGCAGCGTCCCGATGGTAATGAAGTACAGGGTGAGGAGATCGACGTGCATCTCGGCCGGAAAGAGGTGGCACGCCAGAAGGAAATTGCGGCGGCGTTCGCAATTTTAGGGGGAAATCCGCCGCGGATAGGTGACGGGAAAGCGGTCGCCCGGGGTCATAAGTCCCCAATTTGACCGCGCTCCCGGCGGGACGTCAGAACCGGTAGGTCACGCTCCCGATCACCGTGCGGCGGGTGCCGAAGAAGCAATCGCCGCGGGCAAGGCAGGTACCCACGTACTGTTTGTCGAACAGGTTGGTGACGTTCAGCGCCAGGCGCATGGGGCCCGCGTCGTAGGCCAGCACGGCGTCATAGAGGGTGACGGCGGGCACGCCGTTCTGGCCGGTGCCGTCATCGCTGCTGCCGTTGTAGCGCACGCCCGCCCCCGCCAGGAAGCCCGGGGTTCCCATCACGCTGAAGCGGTAGTTGGCCCAGAACGACGCCATGTGCCGGGGAATGCTGGCCAGTTGGCGCCCCTGTTCGGCCGGCGTGCCCTTGGCCACCTTGGCGTCCAGGAAGGTGTAGGTGGCCACCAGATCGACATTGCCCAGCGACGCCAGCGCCTCCAGTTCGGCGCCCTTGGTGCGGGCCTCGCCCACTTGCACGGTGTCGGCAATGCCGTTGACCACGCCGGCGACCTTGCGGTTTTTCTCGGTCATGTCGAACACGCTGGCGGTGACCGTCAGGTTTTCGCCCGGCGGCTGGTACTTCAGGCCGGCCTCCCATTGCTTGCCGCGCAGCGGCTTGAACGCCTGGTTGGCACGGTTGAAGCCGGCCAGGCCCTGGAACGATTCCGAGTAGCTCAGATAGGGATTGAGGCCGGCCTCGGAGCGATACATCAGGCCAAAGCGCTTGCTCATTTCGCTGTCATCGCGCGACCCGGACGGCGTATCGTCCACCGACGCGCGCGAGCGGTCATGGCGCAGCCCCAGCATCAGCAGCCAACGCTCCCATTCGAGCTGGTCCTGCATGTAGAGGCCCAACTGGTTGCCGCGCGAGGTCGGCGCGCTGACCGTCGAGGTGGGCGGCGTGAAGTTGCCGTACACGGGGTTGTGCACGTCGATGGGCGCGACCGTGCCGCCCACTCCCTGGCGCGCATCCAGCACGGAGCGCTGGTAATCGATGCCGGTCAGCAGGGTGTGGCGGATCGGGCCGGTCTGGAACTTGAACTGGCCCTGGGTGTCGACCACGAACTGCTTGAGGGTCGGCTGGTTCTGGTAGATCACGCGGCGCAGCAGCGTGTCGCTGCCCGGCACCCAGCCGTGGCCGGCGCCGTTGAAGCCGGCGGTGTAGATGCTGCGATAGTCGACCTCGCTGTGCGTGTAGCGCAGGTTCTGCCGCACCGTGACGTTGTCGTTGAAGGCGTGCTCGAACTGGTAGCCCACCGCACTCTGCCTGGCGGTGTACTTGTCGAAGTCGGGTTCGCTGACGAAGAAGTCCTGCGGGATGCGGCCGGCCGGCGTGCTGGTGAGCGTGCCGCGCCACGGGAAGAAACCGACCATCGACCCGCTATTGTCTTTCTGGAAATTGGCCAGCAGCGTCAACGAGGTGGCGGCGCTGGGCCGCCAGGTCAACGACGGCGCGATGAAATAGCGATCGTCGTCGACGTATTTGACCGAGCTGTCGCTGTCGCGCCCCAGCGCGACCACGCGATACAGCCACTTGCCGTCTTCGTCGATCGGGCCGGTGAGGTCGGCCTGGATCTGCTTGCGATTGTGGTTGCCGTAGCTGACGCCGATCTCGCGCATCGCTTCGGGCTGCGGCCGCTTGCTGATCTGGTTGACGATGCCGCCGATGGCGCCCTGCCCGTACAGCATGCCCGACGGCCCGCGCAGGATCTCGATGCGCTCCAGCGCGTAGGGATCGGGCCGGGTGTTGTTGTAGGACCCCACGGCGTTGAGCAGGCCGTCGAGGTATTGGGTGGAATCGGTGCCGCGGATCTTGATGGAGTCGCCGCGATTGTCCGGCCCGAACGCGCCGGCCGTGACCCCGGCGGTATAGCCCGCCGCCTGCTGCACCGACTGGGCGCCCTGCAGCGTCATGCGATCCTGGGTGATGACGCTGATCGACTGCGGCGTTTCCATCACCGGCGTGTCGGTCTTGGTGGCGGTGGCGGCGCGCTTGGCGACAAAGCCCTGCACGGGGCCGACCGCGGTCTGTTCGACATCGCTGCCCGTGACGGTGACGGCGGGCAAGTGGACCTCGGCAGGGGCGGACTGCGCCAGGACGGCGCCCGGCAGGCCCAGGCCGAATACGATCAAAGGCAATTGCCGGGCCCGGAAATGCACCGGGCACCGGCGGGATGAAAGGCTTACAGCCATGGAAACTCCGCTCGCATGTGAATGGCAATAAGAACCAGTCTTATTACATGGTGAGGCGGAATTATAGTCACACTGTTTCAGCTAAATGCCAGGGACGGGCCGCCGCGCCAGAAATACCTGGTGGTAAATCGTGGCAGTCTGCAACCGTGCGCCAAGGCCGCCGCGGTTCAATAGCGCCACGCGGCGGCCTGCGCCGCATCCGTGCCGCGCCCTTCCCCGGAGCCGGCGTCCCGTTTCCCTTCCCACGCGCCGCGCCCCCATGGCCAACCGATCCTATCTCTACAGCCTGAGCAATCGACCCGCCGCCTACGCCGACCGGCCCGAGACCATCACCGGGCTGTCCGAATGGCCCTACGCGGTGCCGTTCTCGTACCGCCTGCTGATGTCGGGCGATCCACAGTTGTGCGCCTCCCTGATCTCCGACGGCCTGGATAACGACGAACCGGAACAGCGCACCCCGCTGCACGCCATCAGCAGCCGCTTCGAGCCGGGGCTGGCGCGGATCAAGCGCTTTGCCGACATCGTGCGGACGACCGTGGCGCCGGGCGGCGCATCGGCCCCCGCGCCCGCCGCGCAAGACGTGGCGCAGGACCCGGAGCCGTCACTGCTAGCGGGCCTGAAGCGCTTGTTCGCGCCGGCCCGCGCGAAGACCGAAACGGACACGCGGGCGCCGTCCGGACTGCTGGCGGCGCTGGACGAGACCATCGCCTTCCTGGAGGCGCATCGCAACGACTATCTGCTGCTGGAAACGGTCGAACTGGATCTGATGGCGGCAGCGGACAAAGCCGCGCTCAAGACCCAGGTGGAACGGGAGCTGGCGCGTTGCCGGCGCGCGGGCGAAGCGCTCGACGCCTTGCCGGCGGACCCGGCCGAGGCGGGCCGCCAATTGCTGGCGGCCACCCGCGAACGCGGCGCGGCGCCGCTGGACGCCTTCCATGGCCTGCGCCTGGATGACGGCTTCGACGGCGGCGGCAACCAGCGCGTGGATTACATCCTCGGGCTGGAATGGAGCGAGGTGCTGTACTTCGATCTGCACAACCGCGCGGAATTCGAAGCGCAGCGGCGGGAACCCGAAGCAGAGGCTTGATAGTCCGTGGATTGCCCGGCCCCGCCGAGGGGTCCGGGCCGGATGCGACATCATGTCCCTTCCGGCGCGGGCGCGGCGCGGCGTGACAAATCCGTCACTCATCTACAATCCGGGGTCACCTTGGCCGGCCCGCATGGCGGCCGGTCCGTAGCCCCCAGGTAGCATGACCCGCGCGAAGAAACCCGCTCCCAGAAAGAGAAGCTCCCCCTCCCGATCCCAAAGCCGCGCCGCCGGCCGCGTGCCGCGCTTCCTGCGCGCGCTGATCGTCACCTCGCTCGCCAGTTTCGGCGCCGCCACCTATGTGCTGCATCCGCAATGGAAGATGCCGGCGGCGGTTGGCGACATGCTGTCGCGCCTGGAATGGCCATCGCTGCAGCGCAGCGCGCCGGTGGCCCTGCCCGCGCCCAACGCGGCGCTGGTGCAGACCGCCTTCAGCGACTGTCCGCAGTTCTTCCCGAATGCCCAGCCGCCCGCGGTGCCCGCCGCGCAACGCTTGCGCGAAGTCTGTTTCTCCTCGTTCGCCATCCTGCACAACGGCTCGACCAAGACGCCGGTGTTCGTGGCCGAGCGGCTGAACCGCGAGAACCTGGCGCAGGCCAAGGGACTGCACCGCACCGACAAGTTCTACGCCGAGGCGCGGGTGCCGCGCGCCGAGCGTTCGGAGCTGGATGACTACCGCGGCTCGGGCTACTCGCGCGGCCACATGGCGCCGGCCGGCGACATGGCCACGCCCGAGGCCATGGCGCAGAGTTTTTCGCTGGCCAACATGGTGCCGCAGGACCAGAGCCACAATGCCGGCCCCTGGAGCCGCATCGAGCAGGACACGCGCCAGTATGTGATGCGGGCGGCCGGCGATGTGTACGTCTTCACCGGCCCGGTGTATGACGACCGTCCCAAGACCATCGGCGCCGGCGTGGCCGTGCCCACGTATCTATACAAGGTCGTGTACGACGCCACCACGCACCGCTCGTGGGTGCATTGGCAGGCCAACAGCGCCAGCACCAAGGCCGGGCCGCCGATCGGCTACGACGAGTTCGTCAAGCGCACCGGGCTGCGGCTGCTGCCGCAATAATCGCGGCCTGCACGCGGCCTGGCGCGGCGGATTGGTAACCGAAAGATTGCATCCGGCGCCGGCGTCGCCGCTTCAGGCAAAATGAGCCGCGCGCGGCCACGGCACGCCCCCGCCTGACGGCATGGCCGCCTTTCGGAGAACAAGGAGAATCATGAAACACGCCACCCTGATGGCCAGGCTGGTCGCGGCGATGCTGTTGACCGGCCTTGCGGGCAACGCGATCGCGGCGTCCGATACCGCCGCCGCCCCGGCCGCGGCCGCGAAAGCCGCCCCCGCCAAACCGGCCGCGCCCGACGCAGCCATCGAGCCCGCCAACCACGGCCCCATGAGCGAGCAGGAATACCTGACCCGCATGGAAGCGGCGTTCAACAAGCAGGACATCAATGCCGACGGTTATCTGACCCGCGGCCCGCTGCTGCAGGAAGCCACGCCCGAGCAGATCACCGCGATGGACACGGATGGCGACGGCCGCATCAGCAAGGCCGAATTCCTCGCCTATGCCCTGAAGAATTTCCAGGCCCGGCCGAAGTATGAAAAGAACCACTACGCCAAGCCGTGAAGGCACGCGCGGGCGGCTCCCGACGCCGCCTGCGCTGCCAAGTTAACGATTGGATACACAAGACGGAAATCGCAATTACCCCGTCGCGGCCACGTGCTAAGTTACGTCCCCAGTTGACGGCGCCACCGCCCGCGCGTCGGCGACAGCGCGCTTTCCCCCTTCCTTTCTTCACGACAATCATGCACAAGAACCAAGATCGCGCCCCGGCCCTGGCCGGCAAGAAACGGATAGCCGGCCTGCTGGCGCTGGGCCTGGCCCTGGCCACCGCGGCCTCCGCCACGCTGGCGGGCGATCTGCCCCCGCGCGGCGGCGCCGCTGCCCAATCGCAGGGCCAGACGCAGATGCAGACCCAGCAGCCGCCCGCGCAGAACGACGGCCGCCTGCCGCCGCGCGGTTCGGCGCAGACGCAGAGCCAGGCGCCGGCGCAACCCCAGGCCCAGGGCGCGCAGAAAACCGAGATCAAGGACCAGGCCGCCTACGAGCGACTGCTGCATAACAGCGGCATCAGCGTGCAATGGCTGTGGACCGACGCGCGCGGCAAGCTGAAGGCGGTGGACGAGAACGACGTGGTGCGCCTGGAAGGCGGCCACGCCAACGAAAATGGCTCGGTGACGATCAAGGGCCAGGTGCTGTCGATCTCGGCCGACCGCTTCACCTTCCGCGGCACCATCCTGATCGTGGATGCGCCGGACAAGGGCCGCCGCTGCGAACGCACCGGCGACTACGAGTTCCGCGCCACCGGCAAGCGCAAGTACTGGCGCCTGCAGCAGATGGAAGCGTGCGGCGGCCTGACCGACTACGTCGACATCTACTATTGATCGACGCGACGGCCTCGATGCGACGCCCCCGGCCTGCCACAGCAGGCCTGGCGTCCGCGTTTCACAGATGCCGGTGGCTGCATGCCATCGGCTGGTCGACCATCTGGCCGATCGCCCGCGCCAGCGCCTCGGCGCTGCCTTCTTCCAGGCAGTTGGCGCGGATCATGCGGAACCCCAGCGCCAGGCTGTAATGCCAGTCCAGGTCGAACAGATGGTATTCGCGCCCGTCCGCCGGGTTGCGCCAACGCACCGCCGGATCCTCGTACGCCACGCCGATGAAATCGACGTGCGAGCCGAACGGCGGCAATTCCTCCAGCCGTTCATCCGAGCCCGGCAGGCTCGGCACTTCAAGGTTCTCGCCCACGCCGACATACGGCTCGGCCCCCTCGTAGGCCAGCATCACCACGCTGAACCCGGCCGGATCGGCGTCGTAATGCGCGCGCTGCGCGGGGTTGAGCAGTGCGCGGGCCGCCGGCCCCAGGCAGCAATACGGGCCGCGCCAGTTGCTGCGCTCATCGTCGAGCGACGCATCAGGCGCGACGCCGTGCGCCGCCAGCAATGCCAGCGTCTCTTCCATCGTGTCGTGATGACGCACCGGGATATCGGGCGGCAGATGGCCGGCGGACTGATAGAGCGCGATCACGTCGCCGGTGGTGCGCAGGCCGTGGCGATACTGGAACGAGCCTTCCTTCAAGCGCGCCAGCCGATGGCTCAGGTCGTCCAGGGCCTCGCGCGGCACGCGATCGCCGCGCGGCTCCAGCAGATAGCCCTCGGCCAGCAGGCGCGTCTGCAGCGCCGGCCAGTCGGGCGGCGGCAGATGGGGGTAACGGGGAAAGATGAACTGGTGATGTTCGGACATCCGGGGCGAACCTCGTAATAGCGTATTCTCTGACGTTCAGGCAACAGCAAGGATATCTTGAATGAACCCGACCGTAATCAAGTGGCTGACCAGCGTCGGCTTTGGCCTGGTCATTGGCCGCGCCGCCTACGGCGTCCTCAACTCACTGCTGCAGATGGCCTTCGGGCTGGACCAGCCCGACGCGCCGCTCGACCCGGTGGCGCTGGACCGCATGTTGATCACGGGCAGTGTGCTGTGCCTCGTGGTGGCGGTGGTGGTGGCGGCGGCGCTGCTGCGCGTGGCCGACAACCGGCGCCGCATTGCGTGGGGCTGCCTGGTGCTGGGCGTGACGCTGCTGCTGACGCTGCTGGCCGCCCTGCCGGGAATGGACCTGGGCGGGCATGCCGCCGGATCGGCCGAGGCGCGCGACGCCAAGACGGCGCTCTTCTTCTGGTTGCTGATCTTCGGCCTGCCCTACCTGGGCGGCGGCCTGGCGCTGACGATCGGCGGCGCGGTCATGCTGCGCAAGTTCCGCTCCCCGGCGAACCGCGGCCCCTCGGCCTGAAAACGGGAGGCGCCGCTCAGGCCGGCTTGGCGTGTTTGCGGGCGGCGGCGGGCGCCTTGCCGCCGGCGGCATTGAGCGCCGCGGCGGCGCGAATCAACGCCGTCAGCGCCTGCGCGTCGATGGCCTCGCCCTCGCGGATGTCGATGGCGCGGCGGGCGTTGCCCTGCAGACTGGCGTTGAACAGGCCGGCGGGGTCGGGCAGCGCCGCGCCCTTGGGAAAAGTCAGCTTGACCGCGCGCTGGTAGGTTTCGCCGGTGCACAGGATGCCGCCCAGCGACCACACCGGCACCTGCCACTTCCACTCTTCGATCACGCCGGGATCGGCCGCAAGGATCACCTCGCGCACCCGCGCCAGCAACGGGCCGCGCCAGTCGTGCAGCTCGCGGATGCGGGCATCGATCAACTGCGACGGGGCGTGCGCGTTCGTGACGGACTTGGCGCTGGGCATGGCGATTCCCTGTGGGTGGCGCCGGGCGCGGCGCCTGCCGGTCTTTATACCGAAGCCGCCGGCATGCGTCCATGCGGCGGCGCGCCACGCCCTCCCCCGCGGCCGCGACGTCCGGTCACCCGGTTTGCAGTCTGACACCATTTCCCCTGAGCACGGCCAACGCCCATCGGGCCATGCCGGTACAATTTCCCCCGCGTTTTCCCCTAGCCGTCCCACCTGTCGTCCAAGCTCCTCACCCATGTCCAATCTCATCGTCCACGGCGGCACCCCCCTGCGCGGCCGCGTCATCCCGTCGGCCAACAAGAACGCAGTGCTGCCGATCCTGTGCGCCACGCTGCTGACCGACCAGCCGCTGCGGCTGCATGGCGTGCCCGACATCACCGACGTGCGCAAGATCCTCGACATCTTCCGCACGCTGGGCAGCGAAGTGCGGCTGGATGAAAGCACCCGCACGCTGGACCTGCACCACCGCGACACCACCTTCGACGCCGCCCGCCACCGCCTGCCGGAAGAGATGCGCTCGTCCATCATGCTGGTGTCCCCGCTGCTGGCGCGCTTCGGCGTGGCGCGGCTGGAAGACAACGTCAAGGGCTGCACGCTGGGCGTGCGCGAGATCGATCCGCACGTGGACATCTTCCGCTCGTTCGGCGGCGAGGTCGAACGCGCCAGCGGCTCGCTGCTGGTGCGCAGCGCCGGCCCGCTCAAGCCGACCCATCACTGGCTCGACTACGCCTCGGTCACCACCACCGAGAACTTCGTGCTGTGCGCGGCCGCCGCGGCCGGCGAATCGACGCTGACCAATGCCGCGTCGGAGCCGCACGTGCAGGAGTTCTGCCGCTTCATGACGATGATGGGCGCCGACATCGACGGCATCGGCACCTCGCGCCTGACGGTGCGCGGCGGCGCCACGCTGCGCGGCGGCGAGTTCACCTTCGAGGAAGACTTCCACGAGATCACCACCTTCCTGGCGCTGGGCGCAATCACCGGCGGCGACGTGGTGGTGCGCAACAGCACGCCGGCCAACTTCCCCCTGATCGACCGCACCTTCGCCAAGTTCGGCGTGAAGATCGTGCATGAAAACGGCTGGTCGCGCGCGCTGCGCGACGGCCCGCTGAAGGTGCAGACGCCCTTCACCAGCAACGTGCTGACCAAGGTCGAGGCCGCGCCCTGGCCGTATTTCCCGGTGGACCTGCTGCCCATCTTCATCGCGCTGGGCGTTTGCGCCCAGGGCAACGCGATGTTCTGGAACAAGGTCTACGACGGCGCGCTGGGCTGGACCGGCGAGCTGTCCAAGTTCGGCGCCCACGTGTTCTCGTCGGACCCGCACCGCGTCATCACCTTCGGCGGCAATCCGCTGACGCCGGCGGTGGTCGAAAGCCCCTACATCATCCGCGTGGCGATCGCGCTGTTCATGATCGCCAGCAGCATCGAGGGACGCTCCGAGATCCGCAACGCCACCCCGATCCGCCGCGCCCATCCGCGCTTTGTCGAGAACCTGCGCAGCCTGGGCGTGCAGGTCGAATGGACGGCCGAGGAATAGCGCGGGCGGTTTTCTATAATCCCGCGATTCCTCCAAACGGCGCCACGGCGCCTTTTTGCTTCCCAGGATCCCTCCATGTCGTCGATTGCCAGCCAGGATGTCCATGTGCCCACCCCGCAAGGCCGCCTGTTCGCGCGGCGCTGGGATCCGGCCGGGCGCGATGCGGACGCGGCGCCGATCGTGCTGCTGCATGATTCGCTGGGCTGCGTCGAACTGTGGCGCGACTTTCCCGAGCGCCTGGCCCTGGCCACCGGCCGCGCCGTCATCGCCTATGACCGGTTGGGCTTCGGCCGCTCCGATCCCAACCCCGCCACGCTGGCCACGGGCTTCGTCGAAGCCGAGGCCGACGGCGGCTTCCAGGACCTGCGGCGGGCGCTCGACATCGGCCCCTTCATCGCCTTCGGCCACAGCGTCGGCGGCGGCATGGGCATCTGCTGCGCGGCGGCCCATGCGGCCGATTGCCGGGCGCTGATCACCGAGTCGGCCCAGACCTTCGCCGAGGACCGCACGCTCGACGGCATCCGCGCGGCGCAACGCAACTTCGCCGAACCGGGCCAGTTGGACCGCCTGAAGAAGTATCACGGCGACAAGGCCGCCTGGGTCCTGAGCGCCTGGGTCGACACCTGGCTGTCGCCGGCCTTCGCGCACTGGAACCTCGATGACGCGCTGCGCCGGGTGCAATGCCCGGTGCTGGCGCTGCATGGCGAAGAGGACGAGTACGGCTCGTCCGCCCATCCCGGCATCATCGCGCGCCTGGCCGGCGGCCGGCAGGCGCTGCTGGAAAACTGCGGCCACGTGCCGCACCGCGAGCAACCGCACATCGTGCTGGACCTGACCAGCCAGTGGCTGCGGGGCGCGCTGCCGGGCTGATCCCTCCGGCCCTCGCCGGTCCCGACGCCACGCCCTGGCGCCGCCCCCACGGCGTCCGCGCCTCCCGCCCGCTCCCCGCACGCGCCCACCGGAAGGGAAAACCCCAGGGGCGATTTGGCGCAAAGGTTGTATACACTCTTTGCACACCATAGTACGCGCCAGGCTCCGTCCAAGTGTTGCTGCTGTATTGGTCGGCCCGGCTTCCTTTACGGCCATGCCCACACGTGGGTCAGGGAGCTCGCCATCGATATCCGAAATCCGTCGCCCGGTCTCTACAACGAGGACCTGGCCCCCACCAAGGAGCGCCGCTGGGGCGCCTTCAGCATCTTCAACGTCTGGACCTCGGACGTGCACAGCCTGTGGGGCTACTACCTGGCCGCCAGCCTGTTCCTGCTGTGCGGCAGCTTCGTCAACTTCCTGATCGCCATCGGCCTGAGCTCGCTGGTGATCTTCTTCCTGATGAACCTGATGGGCTATGCCGGCGAAAAGACCGGCGTGCCCTACCCGGTGCTGGCGCGCGCCTCGTTCGGCATCTGGGGCGCCAACCTGGCGGCGCTGGTGCGCGCGGTGGTGGCCTGTTTCTGGTACGGCGCGCAGACGGCGGCGGCCTCGGGCGCCATCGTGGCGCTGCTGGTGCGCAACGACAGCCTGCTGGCCTTCCACCAGAACACGCAATGGCTGGGGCATTCGGGGCTGGAGCTGATCTGTTACGTCGGCATCTGGGCGCTGCAACTGCTCATCATCCAGAAAGGCATGGAGACCGTGCGCCGCTTCCAGGACTGGGCCGGCCCGGCGGTGTGGATCGCCATGCTGGTGCTGGCCGTGGGGCTGTGCGTGAAGGCCGGCGGCTTCAGCCTGGACCACGGCATCCCGATGGACGTGCTGCTCGACAAGACGCGCGACGCGGGCGTGAACGGCGCGCCGGGCAGCTTCTGGGCGCTGATGGCGGTGGGCGCCACCTGGATCACCTACTTCGCGGCGCTGTACCTGAACTTCTGCGATTTCTCGCGCTATGCCCGCGACAGGCAGGCCGTCAAGCGCGGCAACCTGTGGGGCCTGCCGGTGAACCTGGTGGCGTTCTCCCTGGTGGCGGGCGTCACCACCATCGCCGCCTACAAGGTCTATGGCGAAGTGCTGCTGCACCCCGAGCAGATCTCCACCAAGTTCGATAGCTGGGTGCTGGCGCTGCTGGCCGCCCTGACCTTCGCGGTGGCCACGCTGGGCATCAACGTGGTGGCGAATTTCGTGTCGGCCGCGTTCGATATTTCGAACGTGTTCCCCAAGCGCATCGACTTCAAGCGCGGCGGCTACATCGCGGCGCTGATCGCGCTGGTGCTGTATCCGTTCGCGCCGTGGGAAGGCGGCGCGGCGCACTTCGTCAACGCCATCGGCGCCACGATGGGGCCGCTGCTCGGCATCATCCTGGTGGACTATTACCTGGTGGCCAAGGGCCGCATCAATGTCGCGGCGCTGTACGACGAGCACGGCGAATACCGCTACCAGGGCGGCTGGAACATCAACGCGCTGATCGCCACCGGCATCGGCAGCGTGTTCTCGACCATCCTGCCCAACTTCACCGACCTGCTGCCGGCCTGGTGGGCCACCTACGGCTGGTTCTTCGGCGTGGGAATCGGCGGCGGCGTCTATTGGGTGCTGGCCACGCTGCGCCCGCGCGCGGTCCCGGCCCTGGCCTGACGCGTCCTTGCCCGAGCCGGCCTCCAGGCGCCGGCGCGGGCAGCCGCGACTCGACGACCGGGCCGCGCTCGCGGTACCCTGCATGCGATATCCGCCCTACGTGGCATCGCACCCTTGCATGGAGACTCCGCCCCCATGAGCCACCTGGTTTTGCTGCTGCTCGGTGTCGACTATCTGCACAAGCGCGCCCGCGCCCTGATGATCGGCGGTTGGCTGATGCTGGCCGCCGGCGCGTTCGTGTTCATCGACGCGCTCGATAATGCGCTCTACTTTCCGCTGAATTTCTTCGCCGCGCTGCTGGTGGTCGAAGGCATCGCCACCCTGGCGATCGCCAAATCGGGGGTCGGCGGCCAGCGTGTGCTGCGCTACACCAAGGGCGTGTTCGTGCTGGCGGCCGGCACGCTGGTGCTGGCGGGCCAGCACCACGGGCATTTCGTGCTGTCGATGATCTTCGGGCTGCTGTTCCTGGTGGACGGGCTGATCCAGTGCATCGCCGCCTACGTGGTGCGCTACCAGCGCTGGCGCGTGGTGTTCGCCTCGGGCGTGGCCGAGGTGCTGCTGGCAATCTTCTTCTTCCAGCCCTACCCCACCCACTACGTCGGCACGGTGCCGTACTGCATCGGCCTGTTCCTGGCGATTTCGGGTGTGAAGCTGCTGTGGCTGGCGCGCCGCGTGCGCAGCCTCGATGCCAACCCGGCGCTGGCCGCCAATCCCGACCCCGCCTTCATGCCAACGCGCGCCGACGGCCCGGCGCAGAAAGTGTTCGATGGCCCGCCCCAGGCCAGCGAGCGCGCCCTGACCGTGCATGTATGGACGCCGTCGGGCTCGGCCAGGACCGAGACCCGCCACTACCCGGTGGTCGACCGCTACATCGCGGCCGTGGACATCAATGGCGTCGTGTCCACCGGCCATGCCGCGCTCGAATCGCCCGAAGGCATCTACATCAGCCTGTACCCCGCGGTGGAAATCGACCACTCGCCCGAACAGTTCGGCACGCTGCTGCGCGCCACCGCCGACAACAACGTGCCCGGCGTGTACCAGCCCGACTACGCCACCGAGTCCCAGGCCTGGTGCCCGTCGACCATGCAGGTGCGCATCCGCAATTACGACGCGGCCAAGCTGGCGGCCTTCTGGGACGAATACCGCAAGACCGAGATCTACAACCTGACCCACCGCAACTGTTCCAGCTCGGTCTCGGCTGCGCTGGAAGCGGCGCTGGATGGCGTGGTCGGCCGCCTGCATGGCCCGGATGCCGGCTGGGGGGTGATGTGGCGCCTGCTGTTCACGCCCGAGCTATGGGTGGCGGCGCAGATCCGCAAGCGCGCCCTGACCATGGCCTGGACCCCGGGCCTGACGCTGGACTATGCGCGCGCGCTCAGCATGCTGGCCGACCCGCGCCCGTTCGGCTGGTGGAAGATGTCGCAGGCGGCGCTGCGCCAGATCGCCGCGCTGCGCGCCGGCTGGCGCCGCCAGGACCGCGAGGCCGTCGCCCGCAACGCCCAGACCCAGTCATGACGGGGCTGCTGGCGGCCGTGGTGATCGCGGGCGCGCTGTGGGGCGCGCTGGCGCTGTGGTTCCAGTCGCCCGGCGGGGGCCGCGCGCGCTTGCTGGCGCCGCTGGCCTGGCTGGCACTGGCCGCCGCCGCGCTGGCCGGATTGGCCTGGGGATATCGGTTGCCCGCGGCGGTGTTCGCGGCAATGCTGCTGATTCTGCTGGCCTGGTGGATCTGGGGCATGCGGCCATCCAACGATCGCGACTGGATGCCGGAAGTGGCCCGCACCACCTACGGCGAGGTGGACGGCGACCGCCTGACGCTGCATAACGTGCGCAACTTCGACTGGCGTTCGCGCACCGACTTCGACGCGCGCTGGGAAACCCGCCGCTACGATCTGTCGAAGCTGGCCTCGGTGGACCTGGCGCTGTCGTATTGGGGCCGGCCGGCGATCGCGCATGCGCTGGTGTCGTTCGGGTTCACCGATGGCCAGTACGTGGTGTTCTCGGTGGAAATCCGGCGCAAGCGCAATGACACATTCTCGGAGATCGGCGGATTCTTCCGCCAGTACGAATTGTCGGTGCTGGCCTCGGCCGAGGAAGACAGCCTGCGCGTGCGCACCAACGTGCGCGGCGAGGACGGCTACCTTTACCGCGTGCGCATGCCGGCCGGCGCGCCGCGCAAACTGCTGCTGTCGTACGTGGAAACGGCCACGCGCCTGCGGCGCCAGCCGCGCTTCTACAACACGCTCACGGCCAACTGCATCACCATCGTGTACCGGCTGGCCGACAAGATCGTGCCGGGCCTGCCGCTGGACTACCGCCTGCTGCTGTCCGGGTACCTGCCGGAATATCTGTACCGGCTCGGGGCCCTGGCGGGCGCGGACAGCTTGCAGGCGTACCGCGACGCCGGCCGCTACACCGACCGCGCCCGCGCCACGCGGG
Source organism: Achromobacter dolens (assembly GCF_902859745.1). GTDB lineage: Bacteria > Pseudomonadota > Gammaproteobacteria > Burkholderiales > Burkholderiaceae_B > Achromobacter > Achromobacter dolens. The sequence goes on from NZ_CADIJW010000002.1 coordinate 62,608, forward strand.
ACGCGGCGCAGTATTCGCGCAACATCCGGCGCGGCGTGCCGGGCGTCGCGCAACCGTCGTCGGTGGAACAGTAATGGCGTCCGCCTCCCCGGCAGTTGTACGCAATGGCGCGAGAGACAGCCTCCCCCTTGCAGATTACTTGGCGGCACGCCGGCGCGGCTGTCGACTGTCGCCCGCCAGGCTCTCGAGATACGCGCACAGCATGTCGGCCAGCGCGTCCGCGTAGGTCTCGATCTCGGCCTCGGTGCGCGGGCTTTCCGAGAACTGCTTGCCGACGGCGCTGAGCGTGTGGGTGATGAGATCGCCGGCCAGCGCGCGGGTGGCGTCGCTGGCCTGAGGCAAGGCCTCGCCGAGAAAGGCGAGCACGACGCGGCCGCCCTCTTCCTTGGTGGCGCGCGCCTCGGGCGCATCGCGGTACAGCGGCGCGGCGTCGTTGAGGGCGACGCGCATCACGGCCTCTTCGCATTCCGAGCGCACGAAGGCATGCACCAGGTTGCGCAGCCGCCGGGGCGGCGCGTAGCGGGTGTCTTCGAGCAAACGCCGCAACAGGTCGGACGTCTGCTGCCATTCCTGCGTCTGCAGGCGGTACAGGATGGCGGCCTTGTTGGGGAAGTATTGATAGAGCGAACCGATGCTGACGCCGGCCTTCTCGGCCACGCGGGCAGTGGTGAAGCGCGTGGCCCCCTCCTTGGCCAAAACCTGAGCCCCCGCCTGCAGGATGGCCGCGACCAGCTCGGCAGAACGGGCCTGCTGCGGCTGTTTTCTCTCGGAAAGCCGGGTGCTGCGGCGTGTGGTCATGGCGGCGCGCGAAATGCGAATAGGGAAATGCGACGAATTCGTCGTATTCTAAACCGGAGCCCTCCGACTGGAAACCCATCACCATGACCAACACCCTGACTTCCGCGCCCCTGGCCTCGCTGCTCGACCGGCTGTTCACGCAGGCCGACGCCTCCTGGGCCAATGCCGGCCCCGCCCTGGCGAACATGTCCGACGCCGAACAGTCGCGGCTGATGCGCAGCAAGACCGAATACCGCGAGTTCTACGGCCGCATGAAGGACCTGCCGCTGGCCGTGTCTCCCGAGACCGGCACGCTGCTGTACATGCTGGCGCGCAGCACACAGGCCCGTTCCATCATCGAATTCGGCACCTCGTTCGGCATCTCGACGCTGCACCTGGCGGCGGCGCTGCGCGACAACGGCGGCGGCCGGCTGATCACTACCGAATTCGAGCCTTCCAAGGTCTCGCTGGCCAGCGGCCACCTGGCCGAAGCCGGCCTGGCCGACCTGGTGGAACTGCGCCAGGGCGACGCGCTGCAAACGCTCGCCACCGGGCTGCCGGACCGCATCGACCTGGTCCTGCTCGATGGCGCCAAGGCGCTCTATTCGGACGTCCTGGCATTGCTGGAGGACCGCCTGCGACCCGGCGCGCTGATCGTGGCGGACAACGCCGACCATTGCCCGGAATACCTGGCGCGGGTGCGCTCGCCGGCGTCGGGCTACCTGTCGACGCCCTTCGGCGGCGACGTGGAACTGTCGATGCGGCTGGGGTAGGACGCGGCGCCGGCTCACGCCACCGGCATGCGCTCGCACAGCTCGCCGATGGCCGCGAGATCGCCCAGCCGCGCCAGGCGCTGCACCTGCTGGCTGAAATCCGTAAAGGCCGGATCGCGCGCCTGCACGGCGCGCGCCCAATCCATCAGGTCCGAAATGCCGCCGATGTCCAGCAGGCGCCGCACCTGTTCCAGTTCGGCGCGCGACAGGCGCGGCATCGGCGACGGCGCCGGGGCCGGCTCGCCGGCCGTCGAAGGCATCGGCAGATGCAGCAGCCGGCCCAGCAAGTGGCGCAGCTCAACCAGATTGATGGGCTTGAGCAGGCTGGCGTCATAGCCAACGCCGTCCAGGGCCGCGGTCTCCTGCGGCGTGGCAGATACCGCCACCACCGGCAGGTCCGGCCAGCGCGCGCGGGCCGCGCGCAGCACGGCCGAGCCGTCGGCGCCTTCCATGCGGTGATCGGTCAGGATCAGGTCGGGCCGGCGCGCGTTATCGGCCTGGATGCGCGCCACCATGCCGCGGCCGTCCGCCTCGCTTTCCACCTGGAAGCCCAGGCTGGCCAGTTCCTCGACCAGGAACTCGCGGATTTCCGGCGTGTCCTCGGCCAGCCAGATGCGACGCCCGGATCCGTCGAGCTGGGGCAGCACATGCGCCGCGGCGGCGATGTAGTGATGCGACACGCCCGATTCGTCCACCTGCCTGACCGGCAGCGACACGCTGATGGTGGTGCCCTGGCCGACTTCGCTGTCGACGTGGATGCGGCCATTCATGCGCTGCACCCATTGCTGGACGATGGCCAGGCCTAGCCCGACGCCGGGCTGGCTCTCGGCCGCGCCCAGCCGCTGGAACGGTTCGAAGATGTGCTGCCGGTCCGCGGGCGCGATGCCGCACCCGGTATCGCGCACCGACAGCGTCAACCAGCCCGTGGCTTCGCCCGCGCCTGGAGCGGCATAGTCCGCCGTCAGTGTCAGCACGCCGCCGCGCGTGAACTTGGCGGCATTGTCGATGAGATTGGACAGCACCTGCCGCACTCGCTTGCCGTCCATCTCCAGCACGGCCGGCAGCGCGTCCGCCACCCGCAGCTCGAAACGGTTGTCCTGTCGCGCCGCGATCGGCGCGGATTCCTTGGCCACGGTGTCGAGCAAGGCGTGCACGTACTCGGGCGCCAGGCGCAAGGCCTGGCCGTCCGCGCCGGCGGCGTAGTCGATCAGGTCGTTCACCATGCCCAGCATGTGGTCGGCGCTGCGGCGGATGACGGCGCCGCGCGGCGCGTCGTCGCGGCCGCCGGCCTGGATCAGGTCGGCGAAGCCGATGATCGAGGTCAGCGGCGTGCGCAGGTCGTGGCTGATGCGCGCCAGGAAGTCCTGGCGCACGCGGCCGGCCTCGTCGGCCAGGATCAATGCCGCCTGCAGCGCCTGGGTGCGCTCGGTGACGGCCTGATCCAGTCGCTGGTGTTCGCGTTCGCGCGCCTGCGCCAGTTCGCGCTGGGCCGCCAGCCGTTCCTGGCGATGCTGGCGCGAACGGCCATGCAGCAGCACGGCCAGCATCAGCGACACAGACAGCAGATCCCAGGCGACTTCCGGCCCGCCGATCCAGCGGCCCGGCAGCAGGCCCTGGATATAGGCCACGCGCAGGAACAGGCAGGAACAATAGATCGCAAACGACAGCAGGAAGATGCGCGCATTGGCATGGCCGCGGCGCCAGCCGTCCGCCATGGACACCAGCCATACCAGCGCCCACAGGAAGATCAGCCCGATCAGCGCCTGCGCCGCTTCGCGGTAGTCGCCCAGCGCGGCCCAGACCGCGCCGGCCACGCCCGCGGCGATCAGCGCCAGATAGACCCGGCGCCAGATGCGCACCCGATGCAGGTCGGCGAACAGCATCGCCATCAGCCCGAACAGCGACGCCGCCAACGTCGCCAGGACGCTGGGCGCGCGCAGCACCAGTTCGCCGCCGCCGGTCAATACATACCGATACAGCAGCCCCTGGAACGACAGGCTGTAGAGGATTTCGACGAAGATGGCGCAGGACAGCAGCAGGTAGACCGGATCGCGCTGGGCCGCGCCCAGCACCCCGGCATACAGGCCCACCATCATGAGCGCGCCGATCAGCAGCGCCACCACCATGGTGTTGCGCTGGGTCACGCCGACGAAGGCCGCGGGCGTGCGCAGGGTGGGCTCCATGCTGATGGCCGAACGGCTCTGCACCCGCACCAGCACCGTCATGCGCTGGCCCGGTTCGAGCCGCAGCGGCACCACGGACACCGTGGCCGGCACCTCGCGCCGCGCCAGCGGCTCGCGGTTGCCCGCCAGCAGAATGCCGGAAGGCTGCCGCTGCCCCGGCGCGAACAGATAGAAGCGCACGTCCTCCAGCCGCGGCACGCCGAACGAAAGCCAGCGCTCCTGGGCGCGGTCGGAGGTATTGCTGACCTCCAGCCTGAGCCAGAACGCCGAGGCGGAATATCCCCGGTTGAGCCAGCGGGCGGTCACCGGCTGCCAGGCGCCGTCCAGGACCTGGCTGGCATTCTGATCGCCGGCCTTGTCCTCGATGCCCCGCAGCTCGCCGACCAGCGGCAGGGTGCCGCCCACGGTGCTCAGATCGATCACGGGCTGGGCATCCTGCCCGCGCGCGGGCAGGCTCAGGCAGGACAGGGCCAGCCACAGCAACCAGGCCAGCCAGCCCAGGCGACGGTCAGGCATGGGGATCCTGCTCCTGGCGCAAGGCGGTGGGCGCCATGCCGAAACGCTCGCGGAAAGCGGTGGAAAAATTGCCGCGGTTGCCATACCCCACCGCCTGCGAAATGGCCTGGATGTCCAGGCCGGTCTCGCACAGCAGGCGGCGCGCCTCGCGCATGCGCTCTTCGCGCAGGAACTCGAACACGGTGGTGCCCGCGCAGCGGCGGAAAGCCTGGTTCAACCGACGGGCGTTGGTGCCCAGCGCCTGGGCCAGGGCCACCAGCTCGGGCGTGTGGTCGAGCCGTTCGCGCAGCAGCTTGCGCGCGGCGCGGAACAGCACGCCGTCGAGCGACGCGCCGGTGGCGGCGGACGACGCCCCGTCCTCGGCCGGCTTGGCGGGCGGCGTCGCGGCCAGCACGGGCGCCACCCGCAGATGTATCAGCAGGCGCAGGCGCACTTCCTCGAAATCGAACGGCTTGGCGACGTAATCGACCGCGCCCGCCGACAGCCCCGCCACCCGCTCGGCCGGCAGGGCGGCAGCGGTCAGGAAAATGATCGGAATGGCGCGCGTGGCCTGATCGGCCTTCAGCAGCCGGCAGGCCGCCAGGCCGTCGCAGCCCGGCATGTTCACGTCCATCAGGATGATGTCCGGCTGCACCAGTTGCGCTTTGCGGTAGCCGTCGTTGCCATCCTCGGCCACGTAGACCCGGCAGTCCTGGCTGGTCAGGAAATCCACCAGCAGCATGCGGTCCTCGGGCCGGTCCTCGACGACCAGCACGCGCAAGCCGGCAAGCTGGCCCGGGATAAGCGGATGGGAAGCGGCGTCATTCATGCCGCGCATTCTTTCATGCCGAGGCAGGGGCGCGTTGGTAACAAGCGACGAAACCGTGCCGGGTTTGTGAATATTTTTCCTTTTGGCAAACGTGCCGTGCATTCCGGCAAACCTCTCAATCGCAATCATTATTCACACATGATAGTGTTTGTTACATTGAGCAATCTGCCGGAAGGGTGGGTTCTTCGTCGACCCGAACCACCGCAACGCCTCGCGATGACCACATCCCGACGACACCTGGACACCACGCCGGCACGCTCCCTCTTCTGACGCATCCGCAAGGATGCCATTGCCCGGCCAAGAATCCCGCAGTGTCGGGGAGTTGTAAAGAACTTTAGAAATTCCGTTTATTGATGTTTACGAAATATATCAAATAGCTTCGTTTAATTCTGATTGTAACGAATCATCACTTACGTATCCATGCGCCGTCCAGCCCAACCCCGCCCCGCCGTCCTCCGCCAGCCCCCTTTCTCCCTACGCGCCGGCTTTGCCGCCGTGGTGCTGGCGCTCGCCGCCGGGCCGGTTGCCGCCCAGAACGTGCAGTTGCGCCTGCCGTCAGGCGCCGAACCCGGCCGCCAGTTGCCGCAACCCGTCCTGCCGGAAAGCGCCCCCGCCGCACCGCCGGTGACGGTGCAGCAAGGCGGCGCCACGGAAGCGCCCGCCGGCGCCGACAAGCTGACCTTCACGCTGACCGACATGCGCGTGGAAGGCGTGACCCGCTACCCGGCCGATTCGCTGCGCCCGCTCTACCAGGGGCTGGTCGGCAAGACGATCACCGTCGCGGACGCCTTCAAGGTGGCCAACGAGATCGAGCTGCGCTACCGCAACGACGGCTACGTCACCACGCGCGTGATCGTGCCGGCGCAGACCATCGATGACGGCCGCTTCCGCATCATGGTGGTCGAGGGCTACATCGCCGACGTCAAATATGACGGCGACATCGGCCCGGCGCAGGCGGCGGTCGAGAAGCTGGTGCAGCGCCTGCGCGGCGTTCGTCCCATCAACGTGGCGGAAGTCGAGCGCCAGTTGCTGCTCGCCAACGACCTGAACGGCCTGACCGTGCGCGCCTCGCTGGAAGCCTCGCCCACGGAAGTGGGCGGCTCGGTGCTGGTGGTGCGCAGCGAACGCAAGGCGGTCGACGCGCGCCTGGGCATCGACAACCGCGCCTCGCCCTACCTGGGCTGGAGCGAAATGACCGGCCAGGTCACGCTGAACTCGTTCGGCGGCCGCGCCGACAGTCTCACCCTGACCGGCCGCGTGGGCTTCCCGGCCTACCGCAGCAAGGCCGTGGGCGCCAACTACAACATGCTGGTGTCCGACAGCGGCACGACGGTCGACGTGGCCGCCAGCTACGCCAAGAGCGAGCCGGGGCGCGAACTGGCTCCGTTGAACGTCGCCAGCGACGTGCAGGCCTATTCGGCCACCGTCACCCATCCGCTGATCCGGTCGCGCCTGGAGAACCTGCGCGCCTTCGGCATGCTCGACGTGCGCAACGTCGCCACCGACATTGTCGAAACCCCCTTCACGCGCGACCGCCTGCGCGTGCTGCGCGCCGGCCTGAGCTATGACCGCACCGACAGTTGGAATGGCATCACCGCCGTGCGCGGCACCGTGCACCAGGGCCTGGACGCGATGGGCGCCTCCAAGGAAGGCAACGAGCTGGCCTCGCGCGCCAAGGGCCGCCCGGACTTCCTCAAGCTCACCGCCGAACTGACCCGCCTGCAGCAGTTGTCCGACCGCTTCAGCCTGGTGGCCACCTTCGCCGGCCAGTACAGCGCCAGCCCGCTGCTGGCCAGCGAGGAATTCGCCCTGGGCGGCCCCAACTTCGGCCGCGGCTACGACGACGGCGAAATGTCGGCCGACTCGGGCGTGGCCGCGTCGCTGGAACTGCGCTATGCCATCTCCACCGACCGCTTCCTGCCCAGCGGCGCGCACGTCTACACGTTCGTGGACGGCGGCCACATCTGGTCGCGCAGCGAAAGCGCGCCGCTCACGCGCGCCAAGCTGTCCTCCTACGGCGCCGGCATGCGCGCCAACCTGACCAAAAATCTGTACGCCACGATCGAAGTGGCCAAGCCCATGAGTTCCGACGTCCTGACCCAGGGCAACAAAGATCCCCGCGTGTTCTTCAGCCTCTCGGCCCAGTACTAATCCGCGACAGAAAAGCGACCGACCATGACTCGTCAATCCCGCATCCTCGCCCAATCCGCCCGCCGCCAGGCCCTGAAGGCCCCGCCCCTGCCCGCGCTCACCACCATGGCGATGGTGATCGGCTCGCTGGTCTCCGGCGGCGCCCACGCCAACCCCACCGGCGGCAACGTCGTGGCTGGCGGCGCGACCATCAATGACCGCGGCAACGGCACGCTGGACATCAACCAGTCGACCGGCAAGGCGATCATCAACTGGAAGGGTTTCAGCATCGGCGCCAACGAGACGGTCAATTTCCGTCAGCCGGGCAGCAACAGCGTCACGCTGAACCGCGTGGTCGGCAATGATCCGTCGGCCATCTTCGGCCGCCTCAACGCCAACGGCAACGTGATCCTGGTCAACCCGAACGGCGTGCTGTTCGGCAAGGGCGCGCGCGTGGACGTGGGCGGACTGGTCGCCACCACCGCCAACATCAGCGACAAGGACTTCCTGGCCGGCAAGTACAAGTTCGACCAGCCCTCGTCCAAGGCCAATGCCATGATCGTGAACGAAGGCACGATCAGCATCAAGGACAGCGGCCTGGCGGTGCTGGTGGCGCCGGCGGTGCGCAACTCGGGCGTGATCGAGGCCAAGCTGGGCCGCGTGGCCCTGGCCGGCGCAAAGACCGTCACGGTCGACTTCCACGGCGACGGCCTGCTGAGCTTTGACGCCACCTCGGCCGTCAGCGAGCTGCCCAAGGACGCCGATGGCAAGCCGGTCTCGGCCCTCGTCGCCAACAACGGCGTGATCCGCGCCGACGGCGGCACGGTGCTGATGACGGCGCGCGCGGTCAAGGGCGTGATCGACAACGTGGTCAACACCGACGGCATCGTCAGCGCCAAGGCGGTGGGCACGCAGAACGGCAAGATCGTGCTGTCCGGCGGCGACGCCGGCACGGTCAATGTGGCCGGCACCGTCGAGGCCACCGGCGTCAACGCCGGCGAGCGTGGCGGCAAGGTGGTGGTGACCGGCGAACACGTCAACGTGGCGCGCGGCGCCGCGATCGACGTGTCCGGCGCGGCCGGCGGCGGCGAGATCGCGCTGGGCAGCCAGGGCGTCGCGCCTGACGACGGCTCGGCCGCGTTCAGCGGCAAGTCGTCGACCGTGAAGGTGGCGGCGGGCGCCACCCTCAAGGCCGACGCGCTCGTCAGCGGCAACGGCGGCAACGTCACCATGTGGTCCAACGACGCCACCGCATTCGCCGGCAGCCTGTCGGCGCGCGGCGGCGCGCAAGGCGGCGATGGCGGCTTCGCCGAAGTCTCCAGCAACAAGAACATCGGCCTGACCGGATCGGCCGACCTGCGCGCGCCCAAGGGCAAGACCGGCCTGCTGCTGATCGACCCGACCGACCTGCGCATCGTCGACTCCGCCAGCGGCGGCGGCTCGCAGGACGGCGCGGCCGGCGACGGCACCATCAACGGCGGCGACGCCAACACCGCCAACAACACCGTGTCGCGCGGCCTGCTCGAAAGCCTGGCCGGCACCACCAATATCAAGCTGGAAGCCACCGGCCAGATCACGGTCGCGGACATGGCCGCGATCAACCTGAAGACCACCGCCGGCCACAGCTTCACGATGCGCTCGACCCAGACGGGTGGCATCCGCTTCGAGAACTCGAACACCGAGATCAGCACCCAGGGCGGCTCCATCACGCTGGAAGCGCTGGGCGTGGGCAGCACGCTGGACAACATCGGCAAGCTGACCAGCCGCGGCGGCGCGATCACGCTGAACGCCACCGGCGACATCAACCTGGCCAACGTCATCAATGCCGGCAACGGCGCGGCGCAGATCCGCACCAGCGCCGGCTCGATCCGCAATACCGGCGGCGCCAACCAGGTGGTGGCGGGCAGCACCGTCAAGCTGGACGCCAGCGGCGGCAGCATCGGCGACCTGGCCGCCCCGGTCAATACCCAGACGGCGCTGCTGTCGCTGGCGACCGGCGGCAACCTGGCGGTGGCCAACCGCCAGGCCCTGACGTCGCTGGACATCACCAGCCGCCACGCGCAACCGGGCGTCAACAACAGCTTCCTGCTGACCTCGCCGGACTTGGCCTTCGCGCTGCAGGACAACGGCGGCTACCAACTCAACACCGTCAACCAGTCGGCCCTGCACTTCTCGTTCACCGGCGACCGCACCATCACCGTCGGCGACGTGGCCCTGGGCACCGGCACGCTGGCGCTGACGTCGACGGCCGGCCATATCTACGGCACGGCCGGCGGCCTGCTGAACGCCAACCAGGTCACGCTGAGCGCCGCCGGCAGCGACGGCCGCAACGGCGCGATCGGTTCGTCCGCGCAGGCCCTGCGCATGCAGACCGTGGGGTTGACCGCCACCAGCGGCACCGGCGGCATCTATGTGAACGGCCTGGGCTCGCTGAACCTGAAGGCAATCGACACCACCGGCAACCTGGCCATCCAGACCACCGCCACGCTGACCTTGGGCGATATCAAGGCGGGCGGCGCCGCCGCGCTGACATCGATGCTCGGCAGCATCGTCGACGACGGCAACGACGCCACCAGCATTTCCACCTCGTCGCTGACGCTGTCGGCCGCGCAGGGCATCATCGGCAACGCCGCGCGCGCCCTCAAGACCAACGCCAGCACCCTGTCCGCCACCGCGGGCGCGGGCGGCGTCTACCTGGACAGCTCCAGCGCCAACCTGAACATCACACAGGCGCAGGCCGACGGCGGACCCGTCACGATCACGGGCGCGGGCAGCGTCTCGGCCAACAACGTCAGCTCCGGCGGCGGCGCCATCAACCTGACCGGCAACAGCATCGCCGCCGGCCAGATCAACGCGGGCGCCGGCAATGTCACGCTGACCGCGCGCGCCGGCAGCATCACCGGCACGTCGGCCTCCCTGATCACCGGCAACGTCGTCACCCTGCTGGCCCCGGCCGCCAACACCAGCTACACCGTCGGCACCGCGGGCACCTACCTGCGCACCGCCGCCGGCGTGCTGAACGCCACTGGCGGCAGCATCTACCTGAACCAGGCCCAGGGCTCGGTGCTGCTGGACGACCTGAAGGCCAATAACGGCATCTTCGTCACCGGCGTGGCGAACCTGAGCGCCAACATGCTGGATGCCGGCACCGGCACGCTCTCGCTCAACGCGCAGGGCGGCAGCATCGTGCGCGCCAATGCCAACAGCGCGCTGGCGGGCAGCAGCATCCTCCTGCAAGCCCAGCAACACATCGGCACGGCCAGCGACCACCTCACGACGGCCACCACCAGCCTCACGCTGGGCAGCGGCGGCGACATCTACGTCGACAATCCCGCCAAGACGCTGACCTACCTGGCCATCACCAATTCGCACGCCGATCCGGCCCGTCGCAACACCATCCAGGTAGCCGCGCCGTTCCTGAATTTCGACGTCAATGACGACCTGGGCAACGCCTATGAGCTGCGCCAGGTCTACAGTTCGCTGCTGAGCCAGTTCTCGTTCACCGGCGACCAGAGCCTGAAGCTGGGCAACCTGCGCGCCGGCAGCAACATCACGCTGGTATCGAACCAGGGCAGCATCCTGGACGACGGCATCGCCGACACGCGCGTCACCGCCAACAACGTCAGCCTCCGGGCCGCCCAGGACATCGGCACCAGCGCCAATTTCGTCGCCGTCAACGCGCCGGGCCTGACGCTGGACACGCGCGGCAACCTCTACGCCACCGACATCGCCGACCTCACCTCGTTGACGGTGTACGCGCGCCACAAGGACGTGGACGACCGCTACACGCTGGACGTGCGCGCGCCGTCGCTGCTGTTCAACATCACCGACGATGTCGGCGGCCACACGATCCATGAGGTCCGCGACAGCAACTGGGTCAACTTCAGCTTCAACAGCGACCGCGACATCACGGTCGGCAGCATCGACGCCGGCTACAGCGGCAGCATCACGCTGAACGCCGCGGGCGACCTGCGTGACGACGGCAACAAGCAGACCCGCCTGCTGGCCAACTCGGTCAACCTGAGCGCCGGCAAGGCGGTCGGCGCGACCGGCACGGGCTATCTGGACGTGCTGACCGGCTACCTGAGCGGCACGGCGAGCAATGGCGGCTTCTATGTCCAGTTGCCCAATCCCACCGGCTACGCCAATTACACCGGCATCGTCACCCTGAACAACATCACCGCCAGCGACGCCGTGCAGATCGACCTGCGCCAGGGCGACGCGCTGCTGGCCGGCACGGTGCGCAGCAACGCCGGCAACGTCACGCTGAACGTGGCCAACGGCTCGCTGTACGGCAGCGGCGGCGGGGTCTATGCGGGCGCCAACGACATCACGCTGTCGGCCGCGGGCACGATCGGCGGCGTGTACGGCGGCACCCTGCGCTACGTCGGCGTGGGCGCGGCGGGCCAGGCCAACGTACAGGCCACCGCCGGCACCGACATCTACCTGAACGGCACCACCGGCAACATCAAGCTGACGCGCCTGCAGGCCGGCAGCGGCCAGATCGGCTACACCCAGTCCTCGGGCACCACCACCATCGGCAGCCTGAGCGCCGGCGGCGCGGCCACGCTGGCCAATAGCGGCGGCTCGCTGCTGGACGACGGCGATGCCGCCACCGTGATCCGCGCCAGCAACATCGCCCTGACGGCGGGCGGCGCGATCGGCGCGGCCGGCGCGGCGCTGACGCTGCAGGCGCCCGACGTCAGCCTGACCAGCGGCGGCAACATCGCCGTGGACAGCCTCACCGGCCTGACGCGATTGAATGTCACGCGCAATGGCACGGCCAATGGCGTGTACGGCATCACCGCGCCCAACCTGACGGCCTTCACGCTCACGGACGACGGCCTCGGCATCCACCTGACGGACATCGCCAGCTCGACCAACCTGGACTTCGGCTTCACCGCCAACAACAAGAACCTGCTGGTCGGCAACATCGACGCGGGCGCCAACGGCAAGGTCAGCCTGGCATCGGCCCAGAACATCAGCAACGACAATCCGGCCAGTCCCGGCGTCATCCGCGCCGCGACCGTCGCGCTGACGGCCGGCTCGAACGGCTCCATCGGCTCGTCCATCACGGGCGGCACGCTGGCCCTGAGCGGCACCTCGGCGCTCAGCCTGACCGCCGGCAACAACATGTACGTCGGCAGCGACACCGTGCTGCGCAACCTGACCATCAACAGCCTGAAGAACGCCGGCAGCGCCAGCACGTTCGCCATCGGCGGCGGCGCCGGCCAGGTCATCACCCTCAGCGACGACGGCACCACCCAGTACCTGGAGCAGGTCACGGGCGGCCTGACCGACTTCAGCTTCAGCGGCCGCAAGAACATCCAGGTCGGCGCCATCACCGCCACCAATTCCGTCAGCCTGACCACCGCCGGCGGCGGCGTCTATTCCAGCATCACCAGCGATGGCGGCACCGGGCGCATCACGGCCGGCAGCGTCACGCTGTCCGCCACCGGCTCGGACAGCTACACCGCGCGCGACGCCAACACCGGCGCCATCGGCGCCGGCAGCCGCGCGCTGCGCCTGAGCACCAGCAACCTGGCCATCACCAACAACGGCGACATCAACCTGAACAACGGCGGGCTGGCGCTGAACAGCCTGAACCTGTACCTGTCGCGCCGCGACGCCGGCAGCAGCGCCAACTTCGACACCAACAGCTACGCCTTCGGCAACCTGGGCAGCCAGTCGCTGACGATCGGCGGCGGCACCAATCTGTCGATCGGCGCCAGCATGAGCGGCGCCGCGCTGACGATCAATACCGACACCGCCATCACCGCCAACGCCATCAACACCGGCAGCGGCTCGGTGTCGCTGACCTCGCGCTACGCCAATACCGACCTGGCCCCGACCATCGGCGGCTCGGGCCTGATCACCGGCAACAACGTCAGCCTGAGCGCGCTCGGCACCAACGGCAGCGTCTCGGCGCAGACCAGCGCGTCCAACCTGTCGATCGCCTCGGCCGGCAACGTGTCCGTCGCCAACAACAAGGCGCTGACCGCGCTGTCGCTGACGGCCAACCACAACAGCAGCAGCGGTTCGATCAATAACACGTACAACATCAGCGCCAGCGGCATGACGGCGTTCTCGCTGAGCGACTCCACCGGCGTCGCCGGCCTGACGCTCAACAACATCACCAATACGGGCAACCTGGCGCTGTCGATCTCGTCGGACCGCGCGCTGACGGTCAACAACGTCAGCACCGCCGCCGGCGGCTCGGTGACGCTGGCGAGCAACGGCACCATCTATGGCAACAGCTCCAGCGCCAGCTCGCCCAACATCACCACCGGCGCGCTGACCCTGAACGCCGGTTCGGTCACGGGCACCTACGCCACCAACCAGCCGCTGTTCGTCAGCGTCGACTCGCTCTCGTCCAATGTCCGCGGCAGCCTGTGGGTGTCGAACAACAAGAACCTGACGCTGCTGGACAACAGCGCCACCAGCTCGGCCCAGGTCAACGTGACCAACGGCTCGATCACGCAGGGCGCCGGCCGCTTCGTCACGCCGGTCCTGACGCTGACCGCCACGCAGTCGATCGGCGCCGCCGGCAACGCGATGCAGACCGACACCCGCCAACTGACCACGCAGTCGGGCGGCAACCTGTACGTCAACAACGCCAGCGACCTGTTCTCGCTGAACATCACCGCCAACCACGCCAACAGCGCCGTGGACAACGTGGTGCAGGTGGCGGCCAAGGGCCTGACGTTCAACGTCACCGACGCCGGCGTCTACACGATGACCGAGGTCAGCGACCTGACCGGCCTGAACTTCTCGTTCAACGGCGACCGCACGCTGTACGTCGGCAACGTCGACGTCGGCCCGGCCAACACCGTGAGCCTGGGCGCCTTTGGCTCGGGCGCCCACATCCTGAACCTGACGCCGACCTCGCACATCACCGGCGACGTGGTCACGCTGGGCGCCAGCGGCCAGATCGGCGTGGCGTCGGGCGACAACTCGGGCTCGATCCACACCACCACCGGCGAGCTGTACCTGACCGCCGGCAGCCACGTCTACCTGGACAACGACCGCGACCTGGCCAGCCTGTCGCTGTACGCCACCGGCTCGTCGGCGGCCACCTACCAGATCCTGTCCAACGAACTGCTGTTCGACGTGGCCCACGATGGCAGCCGCCTGCAGGTCAACGAGGTGCGCGACAACACCGGGCTGAACCTGATGCTGTCGAGCAACGTCGGCCAGGACATCGGCATCATCGACACCACCCAGAACGGCACGGTGCGCCTGTCGAGCAACAACAGCATCCTGGGCAGCGCCGACGACAGCCAGCGCGTCACCGCCGCGTCGGTGCAGATCACCACCCAGGGCTCGGGCGCCATCGGCGCCGTGGGCCGCGAGATCAACCTGTCGGCGCCGCTGGTGAACATCCAGAACGCCGGCGACGTCTACATCGACTCCGACCGCCACATCGACGCGCTGACGCTGTATTCCACCGGCAACAGCGCCCGCAGCTACGGCATCACCTCGCCCACCCGCGACGGCGGCAACATCGTGTTCGAGGCCACGGACGGCGGCAGCGGCAGCAGCGCCGGCCTGGTCCTGACCAAGGTCGAGGACGCGGGCGGCCTGAACCTGAGCGTGACCAGCGACCGCAATATCACCGTGGGCGCGATCAATGTCGGCTACGACAACGTGGCGCTGTACTCGCGCGGCGGCTCGCTGCTGGGCGACGGCGACGCCAACAGCAAGATCGACGCGGCCGGCCTGACCCTGACGGCGGCCAACGCCATCGGCGCCGCCGGCACCGGCAACGCCATCGACACCCGCGTCAGCACGCTGAGCGGCCGCGCCGACAACGGCGGCGCGTTCATCACGGTGGAAGGCAACACCAGCCTGCCGAGCCTGACCTCGACCGGCGCCAGCTCGGTGGGCAACACCCTCGGCGACATCGAGCTGGGCACGGTCAACACCAATGGCAACGCCTTCTCGGTCAACAACACGGGCGGCTCGATCCTGAGCGGCACGATCAACAACGCCACCACCGTCAACCTGACGGCCAACGGCTCGATCGGCAACAAGAGCGCCATCCGCACCAATGCCCTGAACGGCGGCACCACCACGGTCACGCTCAGCGCCACCAAGACCGACCGCGCCGATGGCAGCATCGCGCTGAACGAGACCTATGGCCTGCAGGCAACCTCGGTTACCGCGGCCGGCGACATCACGCTGGCCGCCGACACCGGCAGCAACGGCCGCAACCTGACCGTGGGCACCGTCACGTCCACCGACGGCGCCGTCACCCTGTCGACCGCGCGCGGCAGCATCACCGGCATCAACAACAGCAACCTGGTCACCGGCAAGAGCGTCAACCTGACGGCCAACTACGGCACGGCCGCGACGATTGGCGCGTCCAACTCGGCGCGCCTGCACCTGAACACCGGCAAGCTGACGATGGCCACGCCGGGCAGCATCTACGTCGACAACCTGGCCGACCTGTCCGACCTGACCATCATCCGCAACAACGCGCAGGGCTCGAACCTGGGCAGCGCCGGCTTCCTGACCATCGACGCCCAGAACCTGACGTTCAGCGGCGCCGACACCGGCAACGTCACCGCGCTGACCATCGTGCGCGACACGACCGGCCTGAACTTCACGTACCAGGCCGTGGGCGCGATCAACGTGCACGACATCGACGTCACCCAGAATGGCTCGGTCACACTGTCGACCAACCCGTACTACTACACCGGCGGTTCGATCCAGGGCATGAACGCGTCCTCCAAGATCGTCGCCGGCGACCTGACGCTGTCCACCGGGTCGGGCGACACGCCCAACACCATCGGCTCGTCCAGCCTGGCCCTGAACACCCAGGTCAAGAACATCGCCGCCACCGCCTCGGGCGGCATCTGGCTCAAGCAGACCGGTTCGATCAACCTGGGCAACCTGCGTGCGGGCGGCGACCTGTCGGTCACCACCACCACCGGCGACATCCTGGTCGGCACGGTCAGCTACGGCACTGGCAACGCCCTGACCCTGAACGCCCAGACCGGCAGCATCCTGTACGGCGGCGGCACGCTCTCGGGCGCGGGCGCCGGCGCCATCACGCTGACGGCGCAGAACGGTATCGGCACGCGCGACGCGGCCATCAAGATCGCCGCGCCCAACAGCCCGGTGTCGGCCACCGTCACCGGCGACGGCTCGCTCTACCTGGAGAGCAGCGGCAACCTGCTGGGCGGCCTGACGACCTCGGTCGCCAATGGCGAGACGCGCATCACCGGCAACGGCAGCCTGGCGCTGACCAGCGTCACCTCTGGCACCGACGCCACCGGCAACGACATCTCGGTCAAGACCACCTCGGGCAACATCACGGTCAAGAACGTGCAGGCCGGCGCCAACCACGGCCAGGTCACGCTCAACGCCGAGAACGGTTCGATCCTGGCCGACGCGGCCGGCGCCACCGTCAAGGCCTACGGCGTGGCGCTCAACGCCGCCAACGCCATCGGCGCCAGCAACGGCCGCATCAACGCGACCGGCCAGCGCGTCGAAGCCACCACCAGCGGCGGCATGTACCTGGCGGCGGACAACAACTCCGTCTACTCCTACCTGTCGGGCAACATCATCGACATCGCCGCCGCCGGCAATCTGCAGATCGCCAACGCGATCTCGTCCAATGGCGCGATCAAGATCACCGGCAACGGCGCCAACAGCCAGTTGGTGGCCGGCAACATCGACGCCGGCGCCGGCAGCGTCAACATCGACTTCAGCAAGACGGGCAGCACCATCGTCGACGACCGCGAGGACTCCACGCGCATCATCGGCAACAACGTTGTGCTCAAGGCCGGCGCGGGCATCGGCGGCGCCGCCGGCTCGCCCGACAACCTGCAGACGACCGCCGCCAACATCACCGCCGAAGTCACCGGCGCGGGCTCGATCTACCTGAACGACAACCGCGCGGCCGGCACCACGCTGGCGTCGGTCATCACCCAGAACGGCGCGATCGGTATCACCACCGCCGGCCCCACCCTGGTCACCAGCGCCATCAGCCGCAACGGCTCGGCCAGCAACAACATCTCGATCGCCACCACCAGCGGCGACCTGTCGGTGAACACGATCGACGCCTCGGCGGGCGGCGACATCAGCCTGAATGCGGCCGGCTCCATCCTGGGCGCGGTGGCCAACAACCTGGTCCTGGGCAACACGCTGACAGCCGTCGCCGGCGGCAGCATCGGCTCGGCCGCCTACCCGGGCAATGGCTCGGGCGGCATCGCGCTGCGCACCAACCTCGGCGCCCTGGGCAACCTGTCGACCGCCGCCGACGGCGCGGTCATCGTGGTCAACAACATCGGCACGCGGGCCCTCAGCGCCAACAGCGGCAACATCCAGCAGAGCGGCGCCATCAGCTCGGTCTACCTGACCACGGCCGGCGACCTGGACGCCAGCGGCGGCATGTCGAACACCGCCGCCAACCTGCTGCTGTCCTCGGGCGGCAAGCTGACGCTGGCCAGCGCCGGCGTGCAGGCCAACGGCACCATCACGCTCAAGGGCACGCAGGACGTGGTGGCCGCCGGCGCCACGCCGCGCACGATCAACGTCAAGGGCACCACGCTGAATTTCAGCAGCGGCGCCGCGGGCGGCAACACCACGCTGGCGACCGAGGCCCGCACCATCGGGGCCAGCCTGACCGGCACCAGCACGCCGGCCAACCTGACGCTGACCAACACCGGCGCGCTCGACGCGTCGCTGAGCGCCGCCAACGGCGACATCAGCGCCACGGCCACCGGCTCGCTGAACGCCTCGGCCACCGCCGTCGGCAGCAACCGCACCATCGCGCTGACCTCGCAGCACGGCGATGTCGAGATCGGCATCGTCAACGCCGGCGCCGCCAGCGGCACCGTGATCCTGAGCGCCGCCGAGGGCTCGCTGCTGGGGCTGGACAACACCCTCATGGCCAACAGCCTGGACCTGACCAGCAAGACCGGCATCGGCACCCAGGCCGACCACTTCACCACGTCGGCCCGCAATCTCAAGGCCAACGTGCTGGGCAGCGGCGACATCTATGTGGACGCCTCCGGTCCGTTGACGCTGGGCCGCGTCGCGACGGCCGACGGCAACATCGGCATTGCCTCCGCCGGCAACCTGGCGAGCACGGTCGGCCTGTCGGCCGGCAACCGCGGCGACGTCGCGCTGGCCTCCACCGCCGGCAACGTCACCGTCAGCCACGACATCGCCAGCGCCGACGTGCATGACCTGTCCGTGAGCGGCGCGGCCATCGCCATGGCCGCCGCCAACACCAGCGGCAGCCAGACCTACACCGGCAACGTCACCCTCAACGGCGACCTGACCGGCAGCGCCATCGGCATCACCGGCAACGCCACGCTGGCCGGCGGCAAGCGCACCCTGACGGCCAACGGCGCCAACGGCGGCGTCGCCCTCTCGGGCGCGCTGAACGGCGGCGCGCAGCAGGCCGTGATCGTGGCCGACGACGGCGACGTCACGCTGGGCGGCAATGCCTCCAACCTGGCCAGCCTGACCATCACCGGCAACAACATCGACCTGCGCCAGGTCGCCACCACCGGCGCTCAGCAGTACAACGGCGCCACCACGCTGCGCGGCGCGTACACCACCGCCAACGGCGCCTTCGGCGTCGACGGCGCCACCACGCTGGCCAGCACCGTGAGCGTGACCACCGGCAGCGGCGCGGTCGCCTTCACGGGCGCCGTGTCGGGCGCCAACGCGCTGACCGTCACCAGCAGCGGCACCACCACCTACGGCGGCGCGGTCGACATCGCCTCGCTCAACCAGGCGGGCACCGGCGACACGGCCATCAACGGCGGCAGCGTCACCACCAGCGGCACGCAGACCTACGTCGGCCACGTGACGCTGGGCGACGATGCGGTGCTGACCGGCACCACCGTCACCCTGGCCAACGGCGCCGACGGCGCCCATGCGCTGGAAATCGACGGCACGGCCCTGCTGACCGGCGCCATCGGCGCCACCACCAAGCTGGCCAGCCTGACGCTGGACGGCGCCGCCACGCTCAATGCGGGCAGCATCGCCACCACCGGCAACCAGCGCTACAAGGGCGCCGTGACGCTGAGCGGCGATCACACGCTGAGCACCACCACCGGCGGCGTGGCCTTCGACGGCGCGCTGGACGGCACGCATGACCTGCACGTCGTGTCCACGGCCGGCGGCGACGTCAGCTTCGACGCGGTCGGCAGCGCCACGCAACGCCTGGGCAGCCTGACGGTCGACACGGCCGGCACGACCGCCTTCAATGGTTCGGTCTACGCGGCATCGGTGCAGACCGACGACCCGGGCGCCGTGACCATCACGGGAGAGCGCGTCGACACCACTGGCGTCATGCGATTCGGCGAGCTGGTCACGCTGGGCGGCAACGTCACGCTCAAGGGCGCCAGCGTCACCCTGGCCGGCGGCGCGAACTCGACCGACGAGGGCCAGGGCCTGACCATCGAAGGTCCGGCCACGATCAACGGCCCGGTGGGCGCCGGCGCCAATGGCCGCCTGGCCTATCTGACCGTCGACGGCGACGCGACGCTCGGCGGCGGCCCGCTCAAGACGGTGGGCGAACAGTCCTACCTGGGCAAGGTCGAACTGTCCGGCAATGCGCAACTGAGCACCGCCGACGCCAAGGTGACCTTCAACGATACGGTCACCAGCGGCAACGGCAGCGGCCTGACGGTCAGCAGCGGCAGCGGCGACGTGCGCTTTGCCGAACAGGTCGGCGACGCCGCCACGGGCCGCCTGGGCGCCCTGGCCGTCAACAGCAACGGCGCCACCACCTTCGAGAAGGCCGTGTACGCCGCGTCGGTCAACACCGACGCGGGCGGCACCTTGGCCATCAACGGCGGCCTGATCGACACCACCGGCACGCAGTCCTATGGCGAACGCGCCGTGTTCAGCACCGACACCGTGCTCAAGGGCAGCACCGTCAGCCTGCTGGGCGGCGGCGACGGCAAGCACGACCTGACCATCGACGGCAATGCCGTGCTCAAGGGACCGCTGGGCGCCAATGATCCGCTGGCCAGCCTGACGGTCACGGGCAACGCCACGCTGGGCGCCGGCAGCATCGTCACCGACGGCGAACAGTCGTACCAGGGCAATGTGACCGTGGGCGGCAACGTCTCGGTGACCAGCCGCCAGGGCGACATCGGCTTCGACCGCGCGGTCGATGGCGGCCACGGCCTGACGGTCGTCGCCAACCAAGGCGAAGTGACCTTCTCCGGCCCGGTCGGCCAGGGCTCGCGCCTGGGCGACCTGAAGGTCAGCGCCGCCGGCGACATCGTGCTGGACGGCCCGGTGCGCGCCGCCTCGGTGCAGACCGGCGGCAATGGCGACGTGCTGATCAACGGCGGCTCGGTGGACACCACCGGCACGCAGCAATACGGCCAGCACGTCATCCTGAGCGGCGTGGACACCACCCTGACCGGCGCCAACGTGCAGCTCAAGGCCGGCGTCGACGGCACCCAGCCGGGCCAGCAAGGCCTGGTCATCGTCGGCAACGCCGATATCCAGGGCGACGTCGGCGCCACCACGCCGCTGCGCAGCGTGGCCGTCACGGGCGCCACCACCCTGGGCGGCGGCAAGACGCACACCACCGGCGACCAGGTCTACAACGGCGCCGTGACGCTGAAGGGCGACCGCGACCTGACCAGCGACACCGGCTCGGTGATCCTGGGCAGCAAGCTGGATGGCGGCAACGGCAACAACCTGAACGTCAACGCCGGCAAGAACATCCAGGTCGCGGGCGACGCCACCGGCCTGGGTTCGCTGACCCTGCGCGCCGTCGACACCATCGTGTTCAACGGCGACGTCAGCGCCTACCGTGTGCAGCAGTTGGAGGCCAAGTCCGCCAGCTACAACGGCGCGGTGCGCGCCTCCGGCCCGGACGGCATCGACATTTCGGGCGGCACGCTGTCATTTGGCAAGAACGTCACCGCCGACACGGGTTCGATCCGCATCGCCAATACCAGCCCGACCGGCACCACGTCCTTTGGCGCGGGCAGCACCGTGAAGGCCGCCACCGGCTTCACCCAGACCGGCGGCGCCGGGCTGACGCTGCCGGCGCAATTGCTGGTGACGCAGGGCCCCATCAACCTGGGCGCGCCGGCGAAGCTGCAAGGCGGCAACGCGGTCATCCAGACCAACGGCGACATCACCGCCATCGGCCTGAGCGGCCCGCAGACCTCGCTGACGCTGGCCTCCGGCGTGGGCGCGCTGCGCATCGGCCTGAACGACGCGGATCCGAGCCACAAGCTGAACGTGGCCGGGCTGACCGTGCAGAACGCCGGCTCCGCCGACATGTGGGGCGCGATCGGCGGCAAGACCGGCTCCATGGCCGCCACCACGATCCGCAGCTCGCTGGCCGGCGCGCCGTACTTCATGAACGGCGCCGCCTGGGGCCAGACGGACGTGATCGACCGCCTGGCGGCGGTCACGGCCCCGCGCTCGGTGATCCCCAGCACGCCCACCGCCAACCCGCTGTTCCAGGGCACCGTGCCGTCCAAGGGCTTCGGCCCCGACGTGCTGGGCGCCTTCGCCGATCCGCAGGTGCTGACGGTGGCCTCGGCCTTTTCCTGGCAACTGCCTTCCGGCGACAATGCGGTCTTGACCGTGCCGACCGGCAACCACCCGGTGCTGCAAACCCCGGGCGGCAACCCACAACGCCCCGCCGTCGAAGGCGCCGCCGACGACGCGCGCCGCGACACCGACATCCAATCCCGTACTCTCTGACCAGACACCATGACGACGCAAACCTCGCTTCCCCTCTTCTACGAGCAACCCCGTCCGCTCGCCGCCGGCGCGCACGCCAACCTGTCGCTGGCCGGCAACACCGGCTTCGCCTACGCCGCCAGGACCAACGCGGTGCCGCTGGTCGCCACCGAGCTGCCGACCGCGTGCCGCCACTTCCCCATCGTCTTCACCGATGGCGAACAGCCCACGCCGGTCGCGGTGCTGGGCGTGCGCGGCCAGGAAAACCTGTTCGTCGACGCGCAGGGCCAATGGCGCCCCGGCACCTACATCCCGGCCTACGTGCGCCGCTATCCCTTCATCTTCATGGAGAACGAAGACCGCAGCCAGTACACGCTGTGCGTCGACGAGAAGGCCGCCTCGGTGGTCGAAGGCCGTGACAACCCGTTCTTCGACGAGGCCGGCGAGCCGACCGCGCTGGCCCGCAGCGCCCTGGAATTCTGCCGCGACTACCAGAACCAGCACGCCTACACGCTGGAATTCGCGCGCGCCCTGGCCGACGCCGACCTGCTGATCGAGAACCGCGCCGACATCACCCTGGCCGACGGCCAGCGCCTGGCCATGTCCGGCTTCAAGGTGATCGACGAAGCCAAGTTCAACAAGCTGCCGGAAGCGGAATTCCTGCGCTGGCGCGCCAATGGCTGGCTGCCGCTGGTCTATTGCCACCTGCTGTCGATCAACACCTGGCCCAGCCTGATCGACCAGGTGCAGCCGGTCGCCGCGACCGAGGAAGCCGCCGCCGAGGCATGATCTTCTGGAACGCCCGCGGGCCGGCGCATGCGCCAGCCCGCGCCCCACGGCCCCGCCGGCCTCTCCGGTCGGGGCCGTGCGCGTTACTGGCCTTGCCCGGTCGCGCGCGCCAGGAAGGCCAGCACCGCGCGATAGGATCCCTCATTGCCGGCAGCGTTGGCCGGCGGCGTGCCGCCCGCGTCCAGCAACAGGCCGGACATGGCGTGCGGCTTGCTGATCAGCGTGGCCGGCAGGCACGGATAGTGCACGTGATGCCCCGCCCCCTTGCAGACGTAATGCGACGTGGGCAGCCCGTGCGCCTCGCGCTGGCGCATGACGATCTCGGAATACGCGGTGCTGGGCCAGAAGCCGTCGTCCGACGCGCTCACCAGCAGCACCGGGCCGGGATAGCGTTCCACCGGGATGCGGGCGCGTTCGAACGCGGCGGCATCGCG
Source organism: Achromobacter dolens (assembly GCF_902859745.1). Taxonomy (GTDB): domain Bacteria; phylum Pseudomonadota; class Gammaproteobacteria; order Burkholderiales; family Burkholderiaceae_B; genus Achromobacter; species Achromobacter dolens. The sequence continues at coordinate 85,703 of NZ_CADIJW010000002.1, forward strand.
GCTGGCGCTCAGGAACGCATGGGTCTGCCGATAGGGCGGATCCGAGGCGTAGGCCGCCTCCCAATCGGCGCTGGGGTTGTCCTGCCACAGGTGCGGCAAGGGTTCGCCGCCCTTGCGCCAGACCTGCGCATTGCGTCCCGTGCCCGGCTCGCCGGCGCTGACCACGCCATGCGTCACCGGCGACGGCACGTAGGCCACCACCGCGCTCACCAGGTCGGGATAGTGCGACGCCACGAGCAATGAGGTCTCGCCGCCGCGGCTGATGCCGGACAGCGCCACGAAACCATCGCGCGGCTTGAGCTCGGCGCGGGCCCAGCGCAGCGCCTGCTCGAAGTATTCCAGCGGCATGTCGTTCAGGTACTTGGGCCGGCCATCGTAGTTGAAGATGGCCAGCGCCAGGCACTGGTAGCCGCGGGCCGCGAACAGCGCCGCGCGCGGCGCGTTGACGCCGCCGGACGAGCCGTTCATGTAGATCACCAGCGGGTGCGGGCCGGGGCCGGCGGGCGTGTAGAGTTCGCCCGACAGCGTCATGCCGCCGACCTGCTCGCGCACCGCGCGATGCGTGACGCCCTCGGCCACGAAGGTCTGCACCAGCCGCGCGGTAGCCTCACGCTGGCCGTCGGTGGCGTGCAGGTCGATCGCCAGCGGCTCGGTGCGATCGGGCGGAAACACCACCCGGTCCATCTCCTCGCAGGTCATCGACCACACCAGCCCCATGGCGGACGGCTCGGCATAGCTGCCGGACACCGGGCAATCGCGCGCCAGGTCCAGGCTGCCGTCGTGGCCGGCCAAGAACACCGCCTGCGAGCGCCACGGCACGCCGCTCATCGACATGCGGGCCGTGACGGTGACGAAGGCGTAGGCGGGAAAGCCGTCGATGCGGATCTCGCGCGGCACGTCGATCAGCGCGGATTCGGGACTGACGGTGATGCGGGCTGTTTCAGTCATGGCGCGTCCTCAGCCTTTCAGATCGGTCTTGGGCACGTTGTTGGCGCGGATCACGCCGGCCCACATGGCGGACTCTTCGGCGATGACCCGGTCCAGGTCGGCCGACGAGGTGAACTCCACGGTCACCCCCTGCTCGGCGAACTGCTTGACCAGGCTGGGGTCGCGCGTGCCTTCGCGCACCGCGTTCTCCAGCGTCGCGGCGACCGCCGCCGGCATCGCCGCCGGGCCCGAGATCATCATGCGGGTGTACAGCTCGAAGCCATCGACGCCGGCCTCTTTCATGGTCGGCACGTCGGGCAGGCTCGACAGGCGCCGGTCGGCCGTCACCGCCAGCACCTGCAGCTTGCCCGACTGGATGTTGGGCAGCGCCGAGGTCGGGAAATCGAAGGTGCTCTGCACCGTGCCCGCCATCAGGTCCAGCAGCGCCGGGCCGCTGCCCTTGTAGGGCACGTCCTGGAACTGCGTGCCGGTCTTGGACTGGAAGTGCAGCAGCGCCAGGTGGTTGATGACGCCGCGCCCGGCATGGGCGCAGGTGATGTCGCCCGGCTTCTTCTTGGCCAGCGCGATGAATTCCTGCACGTTCTTGACGCCCAGCGCCGGATGCACGATCAGCAGCATCGGCGACTTGCCCATCGACCCCAACTGCTTGAAGTCCGACTGCTGGTACGGCAGGTTGTTGTAGAGCAAGGGGTTCAGGATCATGCCGTTGGTGCCGGCAAAGCCCAGCGTGTAGCCGTCCGGCTCGGCCCGCGCCACCGCAACCGTGGCGATGATGGCCTGGCCGCCCGGCCGGTTCTCGACCACCACGTTGCCCTTCAGGACCTTGCCCATGCGTTCGGCCAGCGCGCGCGCGGCGATGTCGGTCAGGCCGCCGGGCGCGAAGCCGACCAGCAGGCGCACGGGGCGGGTGGGGAAATCGGCCTGGGCCTGGGCATGCGCCAGGCGAGGCATCAACGGCAGCGCGGCAAGCGCGCCCAGGGCGTGGCGGCGGGTGAACGGCATAAGGCTCTCTCCAGACAGGCGCGCACGACGACCGCGCGACAGGCGGCCGCGCGAGCCATGCGATGAACAAGGGGGAAGGAAGCACAGGCCGCCCGCCGAACGGCGGGGGGTCTCAATGACGGTATCTTGTATGCAATATGGCGCGGGGGCTATCTAGGGATATCCCGGTGCCGGGTTCGCCCCCACGCCGCGCGCCTGCGCGGCCCCGCGCAGGAGAGGCCAGCCTGGAACCTGAGCAAAACCCGCCTCAGGACTTGCTCATCAACCGCTTCCAGCCTTCCAGGCCAAGCCGCTGCATCGTGTCGATGTTCTTCTCGTAGATCTCGGCGGCGTCCGGGAACGACTCGACCGCGCGGTCGATGCTGTCCTCGCGCAGCAGGTGCAGGACGGGATACGGCGACCGGTTGGTGTAGTTCTCGATATCGTCCGGCTGGGTGTCGGCGAACTGGAACTGCGGGTGGAACGTGGCCACCTGCAGCTCGCCCACCAGGCGCATGCGCTTGAGCAGGCGGTCCGACAGGTCCTCGAAGTCGTTGAATTCCAGGAAATCGTCGAGCGCGTCGGGAATGATCAGCAGCGTGGTGTCGATCTTTTCCGGATCGGCCTCGGCCAGCAGCGCCAGCTCGTCCTGCAGGTCGGTCAGGACGCCTTCGGCGTCGGTCGCATCGCTGACGGCAAAGCGGATCTGATCCTTGACCTGGACCGCCTTGGCGAACGGACAGAGATTCAGGCCGATCACGGCCTGGGTGAGCCAGTGGCGGGTTTCGGCAACCACGTTGGCGTAGGCGTCGGAAGTGGAAATCATGGCGGGTAATCCTGGCAAACCGCGAGTATAGGCGACCGGTGGAAGGCGCCCGCGACCGGGTTCGCTTTGGGGCCACGCCCGGCCGCCGCGCCTGGGATACAATCGATCGCAATGGGAATGGAGCTTCCCAAAACCACCGATCCTTCGGCTGATGGCTCCTGCTGACCGGGCAACATGCCCGCAGCGGGTGCCGTCCGGACAAAACCCGCCGCGGCGGGTTTCTTGTTTTTCGGGCCGCGGCCTCGTCGCAGGCCGCCCGCGCCTGCAACCGGCGCGGCCCGTGGACAAGCCCCAGGCTGTTGCTCTCCATCGTTTCACCTGGAGAGAAATCTTGAATCTAGTGCTGGTTTTCATCGGCGGCGGCCTGGGATCGGCCGCGCGCTACGGCATGAGCCTGGCCGCGTTGCGCCTGGGCTGGATTGCCTTCCCCTACGCCACCCTGGCCACCAACGTGATCGGCTGCTTCGTCATGGGGCTGATCACCGAACTGCTGGCGCTGAAGTTCTCGGTGTCGCAGCCGACCCGGCTGTTCCTGACCACCGGCATTGTCGGCGGCTTCACCACCTTTTCGACCTTCGCGCTGGAGACCGCGCTGCATGTGGAACAGGGGCGCATCGGCACCGCGCTGCTGTATGCCGGCCTGTCGCTCGGGTTGGGGCTGGCGGCGCTGTTCGGGGCGATGGCGCTGGTGCGGACGCTGTGACGGCGGCGGCCGGGGCGCCGTTGACGGCCGCGCTCGCCATCCACCCTCCGTCCGACATTGCCGGAGCCTGTGGCACCGCGCGACGGGGCCGCGCTAGAGTGGCGCCACGACTACCACGAGAGAAACGGATGGCCATCGCGCTCACCTATTTCGCCAACCGCCTGTCCGACGATGAACTGGTGATGCTGCTGCGGCAACGCGAGAACTTCTACGTCGAGAACATCAGCGCCATGGATATGCTGACGCGACGCATGCAGGCGCTGCTGGCGACGGACGGCCTGTACAGCGTAGTACAGATCGCGCCCCAAAATACGGCCCCCCTCTCATTCATTCCCAACCCGATCACGGACACCGTCTTCATCCTGAGCGGCCTATGGGCATTACTGCGGCGGATCGCGCAACGATTCACCCGCCCCCGCTGCGACGTACTCCTGCGGGTGACGTCCGAGACAGCCATGCGCGTCGTGTTCCGCCCATCGGCGCGCCCCTCGGCAGCGCATCCCACGCCATGAAAAAAGCCCGGCCAGGCCGGGCTTTCTTTCATCCGCCAACGCCGATCAGGCCGCCGGCATCGCCGCCATGGTCTGCGCGACCGCGGCGGTCAGCTTCTTGCCGTAGGGCACGTGCAGGAATTCATTCGGGCCGTGGGCGTTGGACTTGGGGCCCAGCACGCCGCACACCATGAACTGGGCCTTGGGGAAGCCCTTCTGCAGCATGCTCATCAGCGGAATGGTGCCGCCCTGGCCGATGTAGCCGCAGGGCGCGCCATAGTACTGCTGCGAGGCGGCATCCAGCGCCTGGGTCAACCACGGCGCCGAGGCCGGCGCGTTCCAGCCGGTGGCGGCGCCTTCGTTGGCCTTGAAGAGGACCTTGGCGTTGTAGGGCGCGTCGGCTTCCAGCAGGGCCTTGATTTCCTCCGAGGCGGCGACGGCGTCGACCAGCGGCGGCAGGCGCAGCGACAGCTTGAAGGCGGTGCGCGGGCGCAGCACGTTGCCGGCGCTGGACAGCGGCGGCAGGCCTTCGGCGCCGGTCACCGACAGCGTCGGGCGCCAGGTGCGGTTCAACAGGGCCTGTTCCGGCTCGGTGGTCATGGGCAGCACGAAGCCGCCGTCGGCGCCGCAGCTCCAGGGGAAACGGCGCCACACTTCGTCGCCCAGGATGCGGGCGGTGGCGTGCACCTGCTCGATGCGGTCGGCGGGAATTTCGCAGTGCAGGCTCTGCGGCAGCAGGCGGCCGGTGGCGCTGTCTTCGAGGCGGTCCAGCAGATGGCGCAGGATGCGGAACGACGACGGCACCACGCCGCTGGAGTCACCCGAGTGCACGCCTTCGTCCAGCACCTGCACTTCCAGCGTGCCCGACACCATGCCGCGCAGCGACGTGGTCATCCACAGCTGGTCGTAGTTGCCGGCGCCCGAATCCAGGCACACCACCAGGGCCACGTTGCCCAGGCGGTCGCGCAGCGCGTCGACATAGGGCAGCAGGTCGTAGCTGCCGGATTCCTCACAGGTCTCGACGATGCCGACGCAGCGCGGGCGCGGAATGCCCTGCTTGTCCAGCGCCATGATGGCGGTGAGCGAGGCGTACACGGCATAGCCATCGTCGGCGCCGCCGCGGCCGTAGAGCTTGCCGTCTTCGTACTTGGGGGTCCAGGGGCCGAGGCCGGCGCGCCAGCCCGAGAATTCCGGCTGCTTGTCCAGGTGGCCGTACAGCAGCACGGTGTCGCCGTTGTCGCTGCGGGTGGCGGGCGCGTCAAAGAAGATCACCGGCGTGCGGCCGGGCAGGCGCACCACTTCCAGCTTCAGGCCCGAGACCTTCTGGGCTTCGACCCACTGCGCCGCGTCGCGCACCACGCGCTCGATGAACGCGTTCTTTTCCCAGTCGGCGTCGAACGCCGGGCTCTTGGCCGGGATGGCGATGTAGTCGGTCAGCGCGGGGATGATCTCGTTGTCCCACTTGTCGTCCACAAAAGCCTGCAGAGCCTTCGGATCGAGGGTAGGAGGAAGTGCGTCGTCGGGGATGCGTGCGTTCATGGCGCGGGATCCTGTGGTCGGGAAGCGGAATAATCCTCTATTTTATGCCTAGCGCGCCGCGTAGGCCTCGATCCGCCCCCATACCTGGCGCGCCAGCGGCTTGGCGTTGGCCACCGACTGGTACAGCCGGATCTCCATGTGGATGTCGTTGCGCGCGCTGTCGGCGCGCACCAGGGCGCCGGCGCGCAGGTCGGATTCGACCAGCGTGTGGGGCAGCCACGCCAGGCCGAAGCCCTGCCGCGCCATGGCATGCAGCGCGTCCGCCAGGTCGGATTCATACATGGCCTGCAACCGCGCCGGCACGCACAGGCCGCGCAGGCGATCGCGCAGGATGCGGCCCAGCGACATGCTGTCGGCGTAGGCCAGGAACGGCACGGCCGGATCCGAGGCCAGCTTGGGCACGGCATGGCGCGGATGGCGGCTGCCCGGCGCCAGCGGCGCGCTGACCGCCACCAGCTTGTCGGCGCCGACCCGGCGAAAGCGGTAGTTGGGGTTGTCGATCTGCGCGTACAGCGGCTCGTGCGCGTGGCACAGCAGGAAATCGACCTCGCCGTCGGCCAGCATGTCGATGCCAAAGTTGAGCGTGGTGGTGACCACCTTCAACTGGAACGGCTGCATGCCCTGCTGCACCCTGGCCATCAGCCCCGGCAGCACCGAATGCGCCAGCGTCTTGCCGGAGGCGATGGCGATGCGGCGGACACGCTCCTGTTCCGGCTTCTGCAGACCCTGGCGCGTCTCGCGCAGGATGTCCAGCACGTCGATGGCGGCCGCCAGCATGCTGCGCCCGGCCGCGTTCAGCGTCGACACCTGGTGGCCGCGCTCGACCAGCGGCACGCCGGCCCAGTCCTCCAGCGCCTTGATGCGGCGCCCGAAGGCCGGATGCGTCACGTTGCGCGCCTCGGCCGCCTGGAACAGGTTGCGCGCCTTCGACAGCGCCACGAAGTCCTCCAGCCACTTGATGTCCATCCGTCTCCCCTCTTCTTGTGTGGCTGTGCCGTATCGGCACAGGCCCTGCACATTTTGCACAAACCCCGCGCTTGTTACAACTAGTATTACGGCATTCCCTGGAGATGCCGATGTCCGACGCCCCCATCCTGCTGAAATCCCTGCGCAGCCACTTCCTGGGCGGCCGCGAGGTCGCGGCCAGCGGACTCCCGGTGCTGCGCAAGCAAGTGGTGGGCAACGGCGCCGCGCGCGCCATCGACATGAACGGCAGCTACTGCGCCGGCCAGCTCTATGTGCAGGAATACCGCCTGGCCGAGCCGCGCCACCCGCATCCGGTGCTGCTGTGGCACGGCGGCGGCATGACCGGCGCACAATGGGAGAGCACCCCCGACGGCCGCCAGGGCTGGCTCTGGCGGCTGCTGCAATCCGGCTATGACGTGTTCGTGGCCGACGCGCCCGAGCGCGGCCGCGCCTCGTGGGCGATGTACCCGCAGATCTACGACGCGGCGCCGATCTTCCGTTCCAAGGAAGAAGCCTGGCACCTGTTCCGCGTCGGCCCGGCCGGCGGCTACGCGCCCGCCGGCCAGCCGCGCCGCGCCCACCCCGCCCAGCAATTCCCCACCGAGGCCTTCGACACCTTCGCCAAGCAGTTCGTGCCGCGCTGGCTGGCGCATGACGCCATGGCGCTGGATGCCTATCGCGAACTGCTGGACCTGGCCGGCCCCTGCATCGTCATCGGCCACAGCCAGGGCGGGGGCTACGCCACGCAACTGGCGCGCGAATGCCCCGGCCCGATCCGCGCGGTGGTGGCGGTGGAACCGACCGGCACGCCCGAACACGTCGACGGCCCCCTGCCCCCGCAACTGCTGGTCTGGGGCGACCACTTCGACCACCACGACACCTGGCAACGCTACCGCGCCCAGACCGACGCCTACTGGGACGCCCTGCGGCGGGCCGGCCGCCGCGCCGACGTGCTGGACCTGCCCGCAGCGGGCATCGCCGGCAATTCCCATTTCTGCATGCTGGACCGCAACAGCGACCGCATCGCCGAACTCATCGTCGACTGGCTCAACGGCCTCGACTAACCTTCGCCTGGAGACACCATGAAACTAACCAAAACCGCAATCGCCGTCGCGTTGCTGAGCGGCGCCTCGCTGATCGCGGGCGCGGCCTCGGCGCAGCAGGCCGACTACCCCAACAAGCCCGTGCGCCTGATCGTGCCGTTCGCCCCCGGCGGCACCGCCGACATCATCGGCCGCGTGTTCGCCGCGCAACTGGGCGCCGAGCTGGGCGCCACCGTGGTGGTCGAGAACAAGGCCGGCGCGGGCGGCTCGATCGGCACCCGCTTCGTGGCCGACGCGGCGCCCGACGGCTACATCCTGCTGCTGGCCTCGTCCAGCACCCACGGCACCAACCCGGCGGTGTACAAGAACCTGACCTACGACGCGGTGCAGGACTTCACCGCCATCACGCAACTGGTGACCGTGCCGGGCGTACTGAGCGTGACCAAGGACTTCCCCGCCGCCGACCTGAACGGCCTGATCGCCGCCGCCAAGGCCAACCCGGACAAGTACACCTACGCCTCGTCGGGCGCGGGCGGCCTGGGCAACCTGGCGATGGAACTGATGAAGTCGATGACGGGCGCCAAGCTCATGCATATCGCCTACCGTGGCGCCGGCCCGGCCTTCACCGACGTCATCAGCGGCCAGGTGTCGATGATCTGGGAGCCGGTGCCGGCCTCGCTGCCGTACATCAAGGGCGGCCAGATCCGCCCCATCGCCATCGCCGCCGACACCCGTTCGCCCGAACTGCCCGACACGCCGACCTTCAAGGAAGCCGGCCTGCCGCGCTACGAGGCCAACGCCTGGAACGGCCTGCTGGCGCCCAAGGGGCTGCCGGCCGACGTGACGCAGAAGCTGCACGACGCCTCGGTCAAGGCGCTCAACAACCCCGAGGTCAAGGCCAAGCTGGCCAGCCTGGGCGGCACGGTGGTGGCCGGCACGTCCGAAGCGTTCAAGAACGTGATCGCCAGCGACGTGAAGAAGTGGAAGAACGTGGCGGCCGACGCCAAGATCCAACTGGATCAGTAAGCCGCGCGCGCCACGGCGCCTGTTTCGCGGGCCGGCGATTTGCGCCGGCCTTTTTCATGTCGCGGCGGCCGCGGGAAAGGTGACCATCAGGCCGATCCCCCGGCCGTTCAGGCCGGGGGTGAAAACCACCACGGCGCCATGGCGCGCGGCGATCTGCGCCACCAGCGACAGGCCGATGCCGCTGCCGCCGCCATTGGCGCCCGGGGCGCGGTAGAAGCGGTCGAACACCCGCGCGCGTTCGGCCGGCGCGATGCCGGGACCGTCGTCGGCCACCCGCAGCCAGGCCCTGCCGGATTCGTCCGGCCCGCAGGACACCGCGATCTGGCCGCCCTCGGGGGTGTAGCGCAGGGCGTTGTCGAGCAGGTTGCGCACCAGCACCCCCAGCGTGTCCATGTCGCCGCGCGCGCCGCAGGCCTGCACGTCCAGCAGGATGCGCTGGCGCTTGCGCGCCGCGGCCGCCTCGCAATCGCGCACCAGCAGCACCACCAGCGTATCCAGCGCCACCGGTCCGGAATCCGCGTCGGATTCGCTGGCCGCGTCCATGCGGGCCTGGTCCAGCAATTGCTCGGCCAGGCGCGCGGTGCGCTGCGCCACCGCGCGCAATTGCAGGGCGGCGTCGGCGGCCGGCGTGTCGGCGATGCGTTGCAGCAGCACTTCGGTCTGGGCGCCGAGCGCGGCCAGCGGCGTGCGCAGTTCGTGCGCGGCGTCGGCCAGGAAGCGGCGCTCGTGGTCCATGGCGGCCTGCAGGCGCAGCAACAGGGCATTGATGGACTGCACATAGGGATGCAATTCGCCCGGCAGGCGGTCCAGCGGCAGGGGCGCCAGATCGAACGGCGCGCGCCGCAGGATCGCTTCGCCGGCCTGGTTGACCGGCCGGAAGGCCTGGCGCACCACGATCCAGGTGGCCGCCGCCAGCAGCAGGAACAAGGCGGTGACGATGACCAGGCCGCGCTTGAAGGCGGCCACCGTTTCGGCCCGCAGCACGCTGTCGGCGCGGGCCAACTGCACCTGCACCTGACCGGAGGCGTCGCTGAGCGAATACACGCGCCAGCGCCTGCCGTCGATCACACTGTCGCGGAAGCCATCATCGAAATGCGGATTGAGCGGCTGGGCCGGCGATTCCGGCGAACGCAGCGCCAGGCGCCGGTCGGCCAGCGACCAGATCTGCACCGAGGCGCGCTCGCCGCGGAAATGGCTGGACGGCGGCAGTTCGAAGCGCTCGTCCGGCCGTTCCTCGAGCAGGCTGCGGCGCAGCGACAGGATGGTCTGGTTGGCCGAGTCCACCAGCGCCTGGTCGCGGATGCCGGTGCGGGCCTCCGTCATGGAGTGCTGCTGGAACAGGAACACCGCCGCCCAGGTCAGCAGCAGGGTCAGCAACAGCGTGACGGTCAGGCGCTTGCGCAGCGTCTTCACGGCGCGTCCCCGCCGGCAATGCGATAGCCCAGCCCGTGCACGGTGGCGACCAGGTCCTCGCCCAGCTTGCGCCGCAATTGGTGCACGTACACCGCCACGGTGTTGCTTTCGATCGTGCCGCTGCCGCCGTAGACGGCGGATTCCAACTGCTCCCGGCTGACGGTCTGGCCGGCGCGCTCCATCAGCGCCAGCAGGGTGCGGTATTCGCTGGCGCTGAGCGTCACCTCGGCGCCCGCGCGGGTCACCACCCGCCGCGCCGGATCCAGCGACACATCGCGGCAGCGCAGGACCGAGACCACCGAATTGCTGCTGCGGCGCACGACGGCGCGCAGCCGGGCCAGCAGCTCGTCGAGCTGGAACGGCTTGACGATATAGTCGTCGGCGCCGGCGTCCAGCCCCTGCACCCGCTCGCTCAGGCGGTCGCGCGCGGTGATGATGAGCACCGGCGTGGCGTCGTAGCGCCCGCGCAGGTGCTTGAGCACGGCCAGGCCGCTGCCGCCGGGCAGCCCCAGGTCGAGCAGCACGGCGCCGTAGCCGTGGTCGACCAGCGCCAGCCGGGCCTCGGGCACGTCGCGCACCCAGTCCACGCGCATGCCGGCCTGCGCCATGCTGGCGCGCAAGGCGTCTCCCAGCATCGCATCGTCTTCCACCAGTAGAACTTGCAAGAACGCTCCCTGACTCTCCATGGCGTCGCATTGTGCCGCCCTGGATTTAAAGAATTTTTAAAAGCCGGCCCCGACAATGGCGCCTTGCCGCGCTCCGGCCATCGCCGGGCGCCCGCCCACGAGAAAGGAAAGTTCCCGCAATGAAGCTGGCTATGTTAGCAACTGGCGCCGCCACGGCCGCCACCCTGGCCTGCGCCGCCGCCCCGGCCCAGGCCGATCAACCTGGCACCAATTTCATCGGATTGAGCGTCGGCTACGTGCCGGTCTACGAAGGCTCGCGCGAATACCGCGCCCTGCCGGTGCCGTTGGTCAACTACCACTCGGGCAACTTCTTCATCTCGCCACGCGCCGGCCTGCCTGCGATGGGCCTGCAGACCGCACTGGCGCCCGACTGGAAGGCGGGCGTGTTCGTCGGCATGGGCCTGGGCCGCGATTCCAGCGACGCCGACCGCACCAAGGGCCTGGACGACATCGATTTCCACGGCACCTACGGCGCCTTCGTCGAATGGGCGCCCGGCCCACTGTCCCTGGGCGCCGCCTACCGCCAGGCCGCGCGCAGCGCCTACGGCGGCACGCTCGAACTGCGCGCCACCTACGCCGCCTGGCAGGACGGCGCCCATCGCGTCAATATCGGCGCCAGCACGCAGTGGGCCAGCCACGACGCCATGCAGACCTGGTACGGCGTCACCTCCTCGCAGGCCGCCAGCAGCCGCGCCGGGCTGTCGACCTACTCGCCGTCCTCCGGCTTCAAGTCGGCGGCGCTGTTCACCACCTGGTCGTACCGCATCAACCCGAGCTGGAGCACCATCACCACGCTGGGCGTGAACACGCTGCTGGGCGACGCACGCGACAGCCCGCTGACCGAGCGCCGCGCCAACCTGTTCGGCAGCGTCGGCATGGTCTACGCCTTCTGAGCGGCCCCGGCCGCGCCTTCCAAGGAAACCCGCGCCATGACACCGCTGCCCAGGATGGAAGTGTTCGCCAAGGTCACCAGCGTCGGGGCTTTCGGCCGCGCCGCCGCGGCGCTGGGCATTCCACTGACGCCGCCGCCGCGCCAGGCGGCCAGCGCGGGCCGCGACGCCGGGCTGCTGCGCGTGGACCTGCCCGACGCCCGCACCCGGCAGGCGCTGGCGCCCTTGCTGGCGGCCTTCGCGGCGCGCCATCCCGGCCTGCGGTTCCAATTGAGCGTGACGCCGGCCGCATCCCCGGCGCCGGACGGCGCCGATCTGACGATCCGGCTGGAACCGCCCTGCGACCCGTCCTGGCTGGCGCATCGCCTGGGCGCCCTGCGCGCCCGCCTGTATGCCGCCCCCGAGTATCTGGCGCGACGGCCGGCGCCGGAACGCCCGGCCGATCTGGCTGCGCACGACTGCATCGGCGTGCATGCCGACGACAACGGCGCGCCCGCGCGCTGGCAACTGCGGCGCGGCCAGGACCGCGCCATCGTCATGACGCGCGAACGTTATTGCGTGGAGGATCCCGAGATGGCGCGGCAGTTGGCCGCGCGCGGCGCCGGCATCGCGCCGCTGCGCGAGGCCGCGCCCGGGCTGGTCGCAGTGCTGCCGGATTGGGAACTGGAGCCGGTGGCGTTGTACGCGTTGACCAGCGCACCCCGGCTGCCGGTGCGCACCCGCGCCTTGATCGCGCACCTGACGCAGGCGCTGGCGGACTGACCGCAACGGCGGCGCGGCGCCACCTCATCAACAAGACGCGGCACGCACAGGCGTCCCGCGCCCCGAAGGACGGCGATTCAGGCGGCGATTCAGGCGGCGATTCAGGCGCCGATCAGCGCCGGCTCGGCGCCGCGGCCCAAGGCCGGCGCCTCGGCGTCGATCACCCGGCCGGTCTGCAGCTTGAACACCGCCACCGCTTCGCGCAGGCGTTGCGCCTGCGCTTCGAGCGAGGCGGCCGACGCGGCGGCCTGTTCGACCAGCGCGGCGTTCTGCTGCGTCACGCTGTCCATCTGCGACACCGCCTGGTTCACCTGCTCGATGCCCTGCGACTGCTCTTCGGAGGCACTGGAGATTTCGTTGATGATGTCCGTCACGCGGCGCACCGAGGTCACGATCTCCTGCATGGTGGCGCCGGCCGCTTCGACCTGGTCGGAGCCGATCGAGACCTTCTGCACGGAGTCGTCGATCAGGCCCTTGATCTCCTTGGCGGCCTGGCCGCTGCGCTGCGCCAGCGCGCGCACTTCGCTGGCCACCACCGCGAAACCCTTGCCCTGCTCGCCGGCGCGGGCCGCTTCCACCGCGGCATTCAACGCCAGGATGTTGGTCTGGAAGGCGATGCCGTCGATCACGCCGACGATGTCGGCGATGCGGTTGGAGCTGTCGGCGATGGCGCGCATGGTGCCGACCACATCGCCCACCGCCTGGCCGCCGCGGGTGGCCACGTCGGACGCCGCCGTCGCCAATTGCGAGGCGTTGCGCGAGCTGTCGGCGTTGTTCTTCACAGTGGACGACAACTCGTCCATGCTGGCGGCGGTTTCTTCCAGCGAAGCGGCCTGCTGCTCGGTGCGCGAGGACAGGTCGATGTTGCCGGCCGCGATCTCGCGCGAACCGGTGTGGATCTCTTCCACGCCCTGGCGCACGGCGGCCACGGTGCGCGCCAGGCTGTCCTGCATGCGCTTGACCGCCGCGTACAGCACGCCGATTTCGTTGTTGCCGCGCTGCTCGATGCGGTTGGTCAGGTCGCCGCCGGCGATGCGATCGAACAGGCGGCCGGCCTCGTGCAGCGGCCGGAACACCGAGCGCGCGAACACCGCGTACAGGCCCACCACCAGCACCGCCACCACCACCAGCAGGCCGATCAGGAAGGCGATAGCGCCGTTGATGCGGGCGTTGGCTTCGCGCGCCACGCGCTTGCCGATTTCGTCGGCGAAGTCCACGTACTTCTGGATCGCCTGGGTGAAGGCGATGCCCAGCGGCGTGACCTTTTCCAGGTTCAGGCGGCTGGCGTCCTGCGCCTTGCCGGCGCGGATCGCGGCGATCATCGGCGTGATCGCGTCGCGCTGGTAGACCTCATAGGCGGCCAGCGCCTCGTCGAACAAGGGCTTGCCCACCGGCGACGTTTCGGGATTCTGGCGCGCGCTCTGGATCAGGTCGGCGGCCTTCTTGGTGTAGCCGTCCAGGCGCTGCATGCTGGCCAGGCTGTCGATGCTCTTGCCTTCCAGCAAGGTGGTCTGGGCCGCCAGCAACACCAGACGCGCGCGCAGCAGCTCGGCCCCGGCCGAGTCGACCGCGTTGGCGCGCACCAGGTTGGTGTCCAGCATCACCTCGATCGAGCTGCGGTTGGAGGTCAGTTGTTGGTAGACGGCGATGCCGGTGACCAGGAAAAGGGCGAAAAAGATACAGAGCGCGGTCGTCAGGACGGCGCGGATACTCAGATTCTTGAACATGGGGAGGGCCACTCGGGGTTTGCAGGAGGCCGCCGCGGGCGGCTGTCCTCCTGTTTACGGCTTATTGCAATGAAAAGTTAAATATCTCATTGGGTTACAGCACCGATTACAGCAACGGAGCGAATACCGGCGAGCCTCCCCAGCCGCCGCGCGTTGCTCGCATGAAAAAAGCCCCACCGAAACCGGTGGGGCTTTGCCAGGTGGGCCATGTCCTGCGTGACGCATGGCCTCTCGGGGGCAGCTCGCGCGACACGCGCGGGCTGAGGCGCTTCTTATTTCAGCCAGGCGCGCGCGTTGCGGAAAATGCGCATCCACGGGCTGAACTGGCCGCCGCTGTCGGCGTTGCCCCACTTCTCGGGCGCCCACGACATCATGACGTTGCGGGTCACGCGTTCCGGGTGCGGCATCATCACGGTGAAGCGGCCGTCGGCGGTGGTGACGGAGGTCAGGCCGCCCGGGCTGCCGTTCGGGTTGAACGGATAGGCCTCGGTGGCGTTGCCGCGGTTGTCGATGTAGCGCGCCGCCGCCAGCACGCGGCCGGCGTCGCCCTGCTGCGAGAAGTCGGCGTAGCCTTCGCCATGCGCCACCGCGACCGGGATGCGCGCGCCTTCCATGCCGGCAAAGAAGATCGACGGCGACTTGGCCAGCTCGACCATCGACAGACGCGCCTCGTACTTCTCGGACAGGTTGCGGGTGAAGCGCGGCCAGTGCTCGGCGCCGGGGATCATCGGGGCCAGCGCGGCCATCATCTGGCAGCCGTTGCACACGCCCAGCGCGAAGGTGTCGGGGCGGGCGAAGTACGCCGCGAACTGATCCGACAGCTTGCTGTTGAAGCGGATGGTGCGGGCCCAGCCCTCGCCGGCGCCCAGCACGTCGCCGTAGCTGAAGCCGCCCACGGCCACCAGGCCCTGCACCTGCGCCAGGTCCACGCGGCCCGCCAGCAGGTCGGTCATGTGCACGTCGACCGCGTCGAAACCGGCGGTGTCGAAGGCCCAGCCCATTTCCACCTGGCTGTTGCAGCCCTGCTCGCGCAGGATCGCCACGCGCGGGCGCTTGCCGCTGTTGATGAACGGCGCGGCCACGTCTTCCTGCGGGTCGAAGGCCACGTTCGGGCTCATGCCCGGATCCTGCGTGTCGTTCCAGACGTCCAGCTCGGCCTGGGCGCAGGCCGGGTTGTCGCGGCGCGCCATGATGCGGTAGGAGACTTCGCTCCAGGCGCGGCCGAGGTCGGCGCGCGGCTGGCCCCAGACCTTCTTGCCGTCGCGATAGAACTCGACCTCGTCGCCGCCGTTCAGGCCGCCGATGACGTGCGAGTGGGCCGACAGGCCGGCGCCGCGCAGCACCTGCATGACGGCGTCGCGCTGGGCGGCCGGCACCTGGATGACGGCGCCGGCTTCCTCGGCGAACAGCGCCTTGAGCGTCAGTTCGTCGCGCTGCACCGCCACCTGTTCCGGACGGATCTTGTAGTCGCCCCAATCGGCCGATTGCGGGTCGAAGGTCAGCATGTCCAGGTTGACCGAGATGCCGGTGCGGCCGGCGAAGGCCATTTCCACCAAAGTGGCGAACAGGCCGCCGTCGGAGCGGTCGTGGTAGGCCAGGATGGTGCCGGCCTCGGCCAGGGTGCGGATGGTGACGAAGAAGGCGCGCAGCGCTTCGGGCGAGTCGATGTCCGGCACGGTCTCGCCGACCTGGTTGTAGGTCTGCGCCAGGATCGAGCCGCCCATGCGGTGCAGGCCACGGCCCAGGTCGATCAGGATCAGCACGCTGTCGCCGGCGTCGGTGCGCAGTTGCGGCGTGAGGCTGGCGCGCACGTCGCCGACCGGCGCGAAGGCCGTGACGATCAGCGACACCGGCGCCACCACCTGGCGCTGCTCGCCGTCCTGTTCCCAGGAGGTCTTCATGGACAGCGAGTCCTTGCCCACCGGAATCGACAGGCCCGCGGCCTGGCACAGCTCGCTGACGGCCGACACGGTGTCGTACAGCGCGGCGTCCTGGCCCTCGACGCCGCAGGCGGCCATCCAGTTGGCGGACAGCTTGATGTCTTCCAGGCGCGCCACGTCGGCGGCGGCCAGGTTGGTCAGGGCCTCGGCCACGGCCATGCGGCCGGAGGCCGGCGCGTTCAGCATGGCGATGGGCGTGCGTTCGCCCATGGCCATGGCTTCGCCGCGGAAGCCCTGGTAGTCAGCCAGGGTGACGGCGCAGTCGGCCACCGGCACCTGCCACGGGCCGACCATCTGGTCGCGGCTGGAGAGGCCGCCGACGGTGCGGTCGCCGATGGTGATGAGGAACGACTTGTTGGCCACCGTGGGGTGGCGCAGCACGCGGTAGGCCGCTTCGGTCAGGTCGATGCCGGCCAGGTCGAGCGGCTCGGACACGCCCGGCAGGCGGCGCACGTCGCGCGTCATGCGCGGCGGCTTGCCCAGGATGACGTCGATCGGCACGTCGACCGGACGCACCTCGGCCTCGCCCTGCGGACGGATCGTGTCCAGGCCGGGCAGGCCCTCGCCGTCGACCACGCGCAGTTGGCGTTCTTCGGTGGCCACGCCGACCACCGCGTAGGGGCAGCGTTCGCGGCGCGCGATGGCGTCAAAGCGCTCCAGGTCCTTGGGCAGGATCGACAGGACGTAGCGTTCCTGCGATTCATTGCTCCAGATCTCGGCGGGCGACAGGCCGGATTCTTCCAGCGGCACGCGCTTCAGATCGAAGATGGCGCCGCGGCCGGCGTCGTTGACCAGTTCCGGGAAGGCGTTGGACAGGCCGCCCGCGCCGACGTCATGGATGGCGATGATGGGGTTGTTCTCGGCCTGCTGCCAGCAGCGGTCGATGACCTCCTGGGCGCGGCGTTCCAATTCGGGGTTGCCGCGCTGGACCGAGTCGAAATCCAGCTCGGCCGAGTTGCTGCCCATGCTGATGCTGGAGGCGGCGCCGCCGCCCATGCCGATGCGGAAACCCGGGCCGCCCAACTGGATCAGCAGCGCGCCGGGGGGAATCACGTCCTTGTGCGTCAGGCCGGCGTCGATGCTGCCCAGGCCGCCCGCGATCATGATGGGCTTGTGGTAGCCCCAGCGGGTGCCGCCGGCGGTCTGCTCGAACGAACGGAAATAGCCCAGCAGGTTGGGACGGCCGAATTCGTTATTGAAGGCGGCGCCGCCGATGGGGCCGTCGATCATGATGGACAGCGGCGAGGCGATGCGGTCCGGCAGGCCGTGGTGGTCGGCTTCCCAGGGCTGCGTGGCGTCGTCGAAGCGCAGGTGCGAGACGGTGAAACCGGTCAGGCCGGCCTTGGGCTTGGAGCCGCGGCCGGTGGCGCCTTCGTCGCGGATTTCGCCGCCGGCGCCGGTCGAGGCGCCGGGGAACGGCGCGATCGCGGTCGGGTGATTGTGCGTCTCGACCTTCATCAGGGTGTGCACGGTGGTGTCGCGGCGGATGTACTTGGCGCCATCCACGCCCTCGCCCGTCACCCCGGGCACGCCGGCCTGGAAGCGCTGCGCCGGGCCGCCGGCCATGATGGCGGCGTTGTCCGAGTAGGCCACCACGGTGCCTTCCGGCTGCGCCTTGTGGGTGGCGCGGATCATGCCGAACAGCGTGTTGGGCTGCTCCTGGCCGTCGATCACCCACTGGGCGTTGAAGATCTTGTGGCGGCAGTGTTCGCTGTTGGCCTGCGCGAACATCATCAGTTCGACGTCGGTGGGATCGCGGCCCAGGTCGCTGAACGACTTGGCCAGGTATTCGATCTCGTCATCGGACAGGGCCAGGCCCAGGGTGCTGTTGGCCTCGACCAGGGCGGCGGCGCCGCGCGCCTGCACGTCGACCGTGCGCATCGGCTTGCCGGCCAGCGGCTGGAACAGCGCCTGGCCGTCGAAGCTGGCGTCGACCACGGTTTCGGTCATGCGGTCGTGCAGGCAGTCGGCCGCGCGCGCCAGCATGTCGGCGTCGAACGTCTTGCTGCCCAGCAGGCCGCGTTCGGGCGTGATGACGTAGCGCACGCCGCGTTCGATGCGGTGCACGGCCGACAGGCCACAGTTGTGGGCGATGTCGGTGGCCTTGCTGGCCCACGGCGAGATCGTGCCCAGGCGCGGGATCACCAGCAGCGCCAGGCTCTTGGCCGGTGCCTCGCCGGTGGCGGGGGTGCCGTAGTCCAGCAATTGGGCCAGGTGCTGCTGCTGCTCGGCCGTCAGGGCGGCGTCGGTGCTGACGAAGTGCTCGTAGCGGGCGGAAATGTCGGCCACCGGCAGGCCGGCTTCCTTCAGTTGCGCCAGCAGGCGGTCACGACGAAAGGAGGACAGGACGGAGGAACCAGGCAGATGCTGAACAAGGGACACGATGCGGGCGCCGTATATAAGGAGGGAAGCAAAAACAGGATTTTACCCCGCTTGGCGGGTTTTCCCGGACGGAAGCACGGCCCTGTCCCGATCCGGCCCGAATTCGTCCGGCTTTGGTCATTGTTACAAAAGAATTCCGCGACGAGGCGCGGGGCCTGCTGCACAGCAATATGGCGCGCAAAGCCTTGCCGCCCGCGCGGATTATGGCGGGCCCAAGGCCCGCCCCAGCACCCCGGCTATTGCGATGCACCATGTTGCGGCCATACCGCAGCGCGGGAAAACACGAACACCCGCCCTTCCGCCCCGACGGTAGGATGCAGCGACCCCATACCAAGAAAGCGCCTCGCCGCGCTGGCCGTCGCCTCACATGTCACGCCCCGAAGCCCCCGCCGAGCCCGTCGAACCGATCATCCCCGCCGAAGCAGACCCCGCCGTGAAAGTGCCGCTGGCCATCGAGGACTGGCTGGCCGTGATCCTGCTGGCGGCCTTGGCGCTGATTACCTTCCTGAACGTGCTGGTGCGCTACTTCACCGACCAGTCGTTCGCCTGGACCGAAGAGATCTCGGTGTTCCTGCTGATCGTGCTGACCATGGCCGGCGGCAGCGTCGCCTTCGTGCGCAACCACCACATCCGCATCGAGATCCTGGCCGACAACGGCTCGCCGCGGCGCCAGCGCATCATGGCGCTGATCGCCAACTTCTGCGTGCTGGCGTTCTTCGTGCTGCTGACGGTGCTGTCGGTCAAGCTGGTGTCCGATGAATTCATCTACGAGGAAACCTCGCCCGCCATCGGCGTGCCGACCTGGTGGTATTCGATCTGGCTGCCGGTGATGGCCGCCGCCATCTCGCTGCGCACCCTGGGCACGCTGCGGCGCCTGTGGAAGGCGCCGCTACCCAAGGCCGACGGGGGCCAGGCATGATCGCCGGCATCCTGTTCGCGGTCTTCATCGCGCTGATGCTGATCGGCGTGCCGGTCGGCGTGGCGCTGGGCATCGGCGGCACCGTGGCCATCGTGCTGTCCAACCTGGACACGCCCTGGTATGGCCTGCTGACCGTGCCGCAGAACTTCTACGCCGGGCTGGCCAAGTACCCGCTGCTGGCGATTCCCATGTTCGTGCTGGTCGGCTCCATCTTCGACCGCTCCGGCGTGGCCAAGCGGCTGGTGGATTTCGCCATCGCCATCGTCGGGCGCGGCCCGGGCATGCTGCCGCTGGTGTCGATCGCCGTGGCCATGTTCCTGGGCGGCATCTCCGGCTCCGGCCCGGCCTGCGCCGCCGCGGTGGGCGCGGTGATGATCGCGGCCATGTCGCGCGCCGGCTACCCGGGCTCGTTCTCGGCCTCGGTGGTGGCGGCCGGCGCGGCCACCGACATTCTGATCCCGCCATCGGTGGCCTTCATCATCTATTCGGTGCTGGTGCCCGAGGCCTCGGTGCCGGCGCTGTTCGCCGCCGGCATGGTGCCGGGCGTCCTGGCCGGCCTGGCGCTGATCGTGCCGGCCGTGTGGCTGTCGCGCAAGCACAAGATGGGCATGCTGGAAGCGCACCTGCCGCGTCCGCCGTTCTGGAAAAGCCTGCGCGAAGCCTCGTGGGGCCTGGCCGCGCCGGTGCTGATTTTGGGCGGCATGCGCATGGGCTGGTTCACGCCCACCGAGGCGGCCGTGGTCGCGGTGTTCTACGGCCTGTTCGTGGGCATGTGCATCCACCGCACCATCAAGCTGCGCGACCTGTACGTGATCCTGCGCGAGGCCGCCGAGCTGTCGGCCGTGATCATGCTGGTGGTGACGCTGGCCGGCATCTTCGCCTGGGCCCTGTCCACGCTCAGCGTGATCGACCCGATCACCCACGCCATCGTCAATTCCGGGCTGGGCGAATGGGGCGTGCTGGCGCTGCTGATCCTGCTGCTGATGACCGTCGGCATGTTCCTGGACGGCATCTCCATCTTCCTGATCTTCGTGCCGCTCCTGATGCCGATCGCCAAGGCCTACAACTGGGATCCGGTGTGGTTCGGCGTGATCCTGACGCTGAAGGTCGCGCTGGGCCAGTTCACCCCGCCGCTGGCGGTCAACCTGATGGTGTCGTGCCGCATCGCGCGCGTGCCGATGGAATCGACCGTGCGCTGGGTGGTGTGGCTGCTGGGCGCGATGTTCCTGGTGCTGGTGGCGGTGCTGGTGTTCCCGCAGTTGGCGCTGTGGCTGCCGCACAAGCTGGGCTACTGAGGGACCCGGACCGGCTCGTCCGGCATGCATTCATGACAACAACAGACAGACCCGCAAAGAGAGGAGACGCAACATGAATTTCCGCAAGCTGATCGGCGCCACCCTGTGCGCCGCCGCCGTGGTTGGCCTGCCCGCCGCCGCGCAGGCGCAGAACTACAAGCCCGAATACAAGCTCTCCATCGTTGTCGGCACCACTTTCCCGTGGGGCCAGGGCGCCGAGATCTGGTCGAACCTGGTGCGCGAGCGCACCCAGGGCCGCATCAACATCAAGGTCTACCCCGGCACCTCGCTGGTGCAGGGCGACCAGACCCGCGAATTCACCGCCATCCGCCAGGGCGTGATCGACATGGCCGTCGGCTCGACCATCAACTGGTCGCCGCAGATCAAGCAACTGAACCTGTTCTCGCTGCCCTTCCTGATGCCGGACTACGCCGCCATCGACGCGCTGGTGCAGGGCGACGTGGGCAAGGAGATGTTCAAGCTGATCGAGAAGGCCGGCGTGGTGCCGCTGGCCTGGGGCGAAAACGGCTACCGCCAGCTCAGCAACTCCAAGCGCGAGATCAAGCGGCCCGAGGACATGAAGGGCATGAAGCTGCGCGTGGTCGGCTCGCCGCTCTACATCGACACGTTCACAGCGCTGGGCGCCAACCCGACCCAGATGAGCTGGGCCGACGCCCAGCCGGCGCTGGCCAGCGGCGCGGTCGACGGCCAGGAGAACCCGCTGTCGATCTACACCGGCTCCAAGCTCTACACCGTCGGCCAGAAATACCTGACGCTGTGGAACTACGTGGCCGATCCGCTGATCTTCGTGGTCAACCGCGAGGTGTGGAATTCGTGGTCGGAAAAGGACCGCGACATCGTGCGCCAGGCCGCGCTGGACGCCGGCAAGCAGCAGATCGTGATCGCGCGCAAGGGCGTCACGCCGGAAGATCCGTCCTTGCTCAAGGAGATCGAGGGCCACGGCGTCACCGTGACCTCGCTCAGCCAGGCCGAGCACGACGCCTTCGCCAAGGTCACCCAGCCCGTCTACGACAAGTGGAAGAAGCAGATCGGCGATGACCTGGTCAACCTGGCCGAGAAGTCCATCGCGGCGCGCAAGAAGTAAGCCGGCCAGGACACGATACCGAACAAGCAGCAAGCCCCAGGGGAACGGCGGCGCAAGCCGCCAACCGAGGCAGGGACGTCAGATCCCGCCCACCAAAGACGGGCGCCGGCCACAAGCCGGCGCCCGTCGCCTTTTGGAGGGTCCGTTTCGGCGGCGGGCGCCGCAACGCCGCCGCGTGGCATCGCGCTACCCCGGGTAGCGCACTTCCAGGATGTCCAGCTCCTCGATCCCGCCCGGCGTGCGCAGCACCACCGTGTCGCCCTCCCGCGCCTTGATCAGCGCCCGCGCCACCGGCGAGATCCAACTGATCTTGCCGGCCAGCGGCTCGGCCTCGTCCACGCCGACGATGGTGACGGTATGTTCCTCGCCGGCCTTGTCGGAATACAGCACCGTGGCGCCGAAGAAGACCTGGTCGCGGTTCGGCTGGGCGGCCGGGTCGACCACCTCGGCGATGTCCAGGCGCTTGGTCAGGAAACGCATGCGGCGGTCGATCTCGCGCAGGCGCTTCTTGCCGTAGAGATAGTCGCCGTTCTCGGAACGGTCGCCGTTGGATGCGGCCCACGACACCACCTGCACCACCGCCGGCCGCTCCACGTTCATCAGGTGCGTCAGCTCGCCGCGCAGGCGCTCGTAGCCTTCCGGCGTCATGTAGTTCTTGGTGCCGGCCGGCAATGCCTGGGCCTGCGGCAGGTCATCGTCGTCCTCGTTGTCGGATTCTTTGACAAATGCTTTGTTCATGGCGGCGGCGCGGTCGACGCGCGATCAGTCAATTCAAGGGCGGCATGGACACTCCATGCCAGGAGCCGGGCGGCGACGCGCCGCCCGCGCTAGAACCAGTCGTGCCAGACCGGCTTCAGGTCCGGCGGCAGCGGGGGCAGCCGGCCCAGATCCATGCGGCTTTCTTTCGGGCTATGGAAGTCCGACCCGCGCGAGGCCAGGAAACCATAGCGGCGCGCCACCTCGGCATACTGGCGCGCCTCTTCAACGGTGTGGCTGCCGGTCGTGACTTCGATGCCCACGCCGCCCAACTGCAGGAATTCGTCGAACAGCGCGGCGAACTGCAGCGGCGTGTACTTGTAGCGCCCCGGATGCGCGATGACGGCAATGCCGCCGGCGCCGCGGATCCAGCCGACCGCCTCGGCCAAGGTGGCCCATTGCATGGGCACGTGGCCGGGGCGGTCGTCGCCCAGGTGCTTGGTGAAGACGGTCTGCACGTCGGGACAGTAACCCGCCTCGACCAGATAGCGCGCGAAGTGCGTGCGGCTGATCAATTCCGGGTTGCCGGCGAAAGGCAGCGCGCCTTCGTAGGCGCCAGGCATGCCCATCTCGGCCAGCCGCTCGCCGATGCGGCGGGCCCGCTCGGCGCGGCCCGAACGCGTCTTGCGCAGGCCGTCGGCCAGCGCCACATTGGACGGATCGAAACGCAGGCCGACGATGTGCACCGTCAGGCCGGCCCAGGTCACCGAGATCTCGACGCCCGTGGCAAAGCGCATGCCGAGTTCACCGGCCATGGCCGCGGCCTCGGCCAGGCCGCCGATCTCGTCATGGTCGGTCAGGGCCCAGACATCGACACCGTTGGCGTGCGCACGCTGCGCCACGTCGCGCGGCGCCAGGGCGCCATCGGACACGGTGGAATGGCAATGCAAATCGATGTTGAGAACGGGCGTAGTCATGGAACCTATTGTAGAGAAGCCCCGCCCCCCTGGGTAGCGGCGCCGGCCAGCGGCGTCCCCAATTGATCGACGGGGCCGCCGAGGCGGCCGTCACGCCAACAGGAAATCCGCCACCGCCGTCACCTGGTCGTCGGCCATCAGCGTCGGCGCGTGGCCCACGCCCCGCACCTCGTAGAGCCGGGCGCGCGGATTGCGCTGGCGCATTTCGTCGACGGTGGCGCGGGTCAGCAGATCGGAATGCTCGCCGCGCACGATCAGGATCGGGCAGTCGACCGCGTCATACGAACGCCACAGGATCTGCTCGCCGGCGGCCAGTTCCTCGCCGGTCTGCAACGCCATCGGCTGCGCCAGCGCCAGGTCGTAGTGCTTGACCCACTGCCCGCCCTCCTCCGGATAGACAAAGCGCGCCAGGTGGTCCCACTGCGCGTCCGTGTGCGGGCCGAAGGTCTCGGAATTGGCGCGCATGGCCGCCACCGCCTCGGCAAACGAGCCGAACGCGCCCGGTTCGCCCACGTACTGGCCGATGCGCGCCAGCGCGCCGGTCTCCAGGCGCGGGCCGACGTCGTTGAGCACCAGCTTCGACAAACGGATGCCGTCCTGCGGCGGCAGCATGCCCGCATGCGGGCGCAGCGGCAGCATCGCCCGCGCGAACGCGGCGGCGCCGGCCAGCCCCAGGCCGATCAGCCCGCCCATCGAGGTGCCGACCCAAGCCAGCGAGGCGGGCCGCAGCCGCGCCACCAGGGTGGTCATGTCGGACACGTACTGCGGCACGGTATAGAACGCCGGATTGACCAACCAGTCCGAGCGACCGCGGCCGACCACGTCGGGGCACACCACGCGGAACTGCCCCGCCAGGCGCCGCGCCAGCGTATCGAAATCGCGCCCGCTGCGGGTCAGGCCATGGACGCAGACCAGCACCCGGTCATTGGCCGGATCGCCCCACTCCCAGTACGCCATGCGGTGCAGGCCCGCCGGGCTGGCGCAGGTGACGAATTCCAAACGGGGTTCCAGGCTCGCATCCAGCATCGTTGTGCTCCGAAAAACCGGCGCGCGGCCGCAATGGCGGCGCCGTGCATGGCGGGTATCTTATCGGAAGCGCGCGCCGCCGCCCGGACGCCGACGCGGCGGCCGCGCCCCAGTCGGCGCGGGATGGCCGCTGAAATGCCTCAGGCCGGACTCCTGGATACCCGCATGTCCGGCGGCAATGCGGCCAGCACCTGGTCCGCCAGGTCGTCCACGCTGGCGCGCGTATCCAGCGTCAGCACCGGGCAATGCAGTTGGCGGATCCATTCCCGGTGCTGCGCCAAAGTGCGCGTTCCCTCGGCGCCCGTGTCGTAACCGGCGGCCCATTCCAGGAAAAGGCGGCTCTTCTCACGCACCGCGGGATCGTTTTCCAGCGCCGCGCCATAGCGTTCAACCTCGCGGCGGCGCAGCCGCGCCATGCGCTCGGCCGCCGGCAGCCGCAGGAACACCACCAGCGCGAACGCGGGAATCAGGCCCTCGCCCCAGTGGTAGACCGAACCGCCGCTGAGCACCCAATCGTCATGCCCTCGCAGCCGTTCGCGGATGCGGCGCCAACGCTCCTCCTTGGGATACTTGTCGGTGAATGGCGGATCGGTCGGCAGCCAGTAGTAGTCGTCGGCTTCGAGGTGGGGCACGCCCAGGCGTGCGCCGAGCGCGGCGCCCAGCGTGGTGGCGCCGCAGCCGGACGCGCCGAAAAGATGGATGCGCGCAGCCATGGGACTCTCCTTGAGACGGATGCGACCCGGCGGAATCCGCCGGCGACAGGCACGAATGCCGCCCGGACAGGCCCGGGCGGCGCCGTTGCAGGCAACCAGTGTAGCGGCGTGCGACCGTCTGTCGGGCGCCTACGGCACCATTGGCCCCATGGTCTTTATCCTGGCCCCGGCCCTGTTGGTGGCAGGATGCGTCTGGGCCTTGCGCAGCAGCATACGTTGGTTAAGATTGGCGGGTCCCGGGTCAGCGGCCGCGGTGTCACGGCGCTGACACCCCGCTGAAATTACGATTGCCTATCGAGCCGATTCAATCATTAAATTGGATTCCATCCGCCGGTCCGGGCGAGAGTTATGCGCTTCGAGCATTGCCAGATCAGTCAGTCCAGAATTGATATGGAGCCACTATGCACCAAAGCAGTCCGACTACTCAGCTAACGCCACCCCGCGCCGACGCCGGCCCCCCCGCACCGCCCAAGGTCCTGCAGGACCTGCTGGCGCGCGCGGATGTCCGGATCAACGGCTCGCGCCCCTGGGACATCCAGGTCCATGACAAGCACATGTACGAGCGCGTCTTCGCCAGTTGGTCGCTGGGGCTGGGCGAGTCCTACATGGACGGCGAATGGGACTGCGAGCAGCTCGACGAACTCTTCACCCGCCTGCTGCGCGCCGACATGGGCTCGGCCGCGCTGGGCCTGGCGCGCGTCAAGCTGATCGCCGAACACCTGCGCCACAAGCTGTTCAACCTGCAATCCCGAAGCCGCGCCTTCGAAGTCGGCGAGCAGCACTACGACGCCGGCAACGACGTCTTCGAGGCCATGCTCGACAGCCGCATGATCTATTCCTGCGCCTTCTGGGAACAGGCCGACACGCTCGAAACCGCCCAGGAAGCCAAGCTCGACATGATCTGCCGCAAGCTGCAGCTCAAGCCCGGCGAGACGCTGCTGGACATCGGCTGCGGCTGGGGCGGGCTGGCCAAGTTCGCGGCCGAACGCTATGGCGTCAAGGTCACCGGCATCACCGTCTCCAAGGAGCAATTGGCGCTGGCCCAGGAGCGCGTGCGCGGCCTGCCGGTGGAACTGCTGCTGCAGGACTACCGCGACCTGCAGGGCAGCTTCGACAAGGTGGTGTCGGTCGGCATGTTCGAGCACGTCGGCCCCAAGAACTACGACACCTACTTCACCAATGTGCAACGGCTGATGGCGCCCGGCGGCATCTTCCTGCTGCACACCATCGGCATCGCCTCGACCAGCCAGAGCACCGATCCCTGGATCGACCGCTACGTCTTCCCCAACGGCAAGCTGCCGTCGGCCCGCGAGATCAGCACCGCGGTCGAAGGCCGCTTCATCATCGAGGACTGGCACAACTTCGGCGCCGACTACGACCGCACGCTGATGGCCTGGTGGGACAACTTCCAGCGCGCCTGGCCGCAATTGCAGGAACGCTACGGCACGCGCTTCTACCGCATGTGGCAGTACTACCTGATGTGTTGCGCCGGCTTCTTCCGCTCGCGCGAGGGGCAACTGTGGCAGGTGATCCTGACGCATCCGCAGCGCCAGGAGATGTACCGGTCGCTGCGCTGAGGCGGACTCGGGGAGCGCCTTCCGGGGACCGCCTCCTCTGGAAGGCGCCGCCCGGGCCCCAGGCTGGAAATGTCGGGCCTGGCCGCCCCCCTCCAACGCGCCACGGGCGCGTCCCGCTCCGCGTCACGCCACCAGCTCGGCCTCCTGCGCCTCGGCGCCGACGCGCACCGCATCCTCCAGAATCATCTGCGCCGCCCGCTCCGCGATCATGATGGTGGGCGAATTGGTGTTGCCCGACGTAATCGTCGGCATGATCGACGCGTCGGCCACGCGCAGCCCCTGCAAGCCGTGCACGCGCAGGCGCGCGTCCACCACCGCGCCGTCGTCGGGGCGGCGGCCCATGGCGCAGGTGCCGACGGGATGGAAGATGGTGGTGCCGATCTTGCCGGCCGCCTCGCGCAGCTCGGCCTCGCTCTGGCAGGCCGGGCCCGGCAGCCATTCCTCCGGCTGGTAGCGCTGCAAGGCCGGCGCCGCGCTGATGCGCCGCACCAGCCGGATGGCGTCGGCCGCCACCTTCAGGTCCTGTTCTTCCTTCAGGTAGTTCGGCGTGATCACCGGCGGCAGCGAACCGTCCGCGCCCTGCGCGTGCACGCTGCCGCGCGACACCGGCCGCAGATTGCAGACGCTGGCCGTGAAGGCATCGAAACCATGCAGCGGCTCGCCAAAGGCGCCCAGCGACAAAGGCTGCACGTGGAATTCCAGGTTGGCGCGCGCCTGGCCCGGATCGGACTTGGCGAAGGCCCCCAACTGCGACGGCGCCATGCTCATCGGCCCGCTGCGGTTCAGCAGGTATTCCAGGCCGATGCCGGCCTTGCCCCACCAGGTCGAGGCGATGCGGTTCAGCGTCTTCACGCCGCGCACCTTCAGGATGACGCGCAGTTGCAGGTGGTCCTGCAGGTTCTCGCCCACGCCGGGCAAGGCGTGATGCAGCGCAATGCCGCTTTCGCGCAGGCGCGCCGGCTCGCCGATTCCCGACAATTCCAGCAGTTGCGGCGTATTGACGGCGCCCGCCGCCAGCACCACCTCGCGCGCCGCGCGGACGCTGACGGACTGCCCCTCGCGGCGCACCTGCACGCCGACGCAGCGCGTGCCCTCGAACAGCAGGCGTTCAGCGTGCGCTCCCGTCATCACCCGCAGATTGGGCCGCTCGCGCACCGGCCGCAGGAACGCCTTGGCGGTGTTCCAGCGCCAGCCGCGGCGCTGGTTCACATCGAAATAGCCGACCCCGAAGTTGTCGCCCCGGTTGAAGTCCGCCACGCGGGGGATGCCCGCCTGCTCCGCCGCGTCGGCGAAGGCGTCGAGGATGTCCCAGCGCAGCCGCTGGGCCTCGACCCGCCACTCGCCGCCGACGCCGTGGAATTCGTCGCCGCCGCGATAATGGTCTTCGCTGCGCTTGAACACCGGCAGCACCTCGTCCCAGCGCCATGACGGATCGCCGGCGGCCTCGGCCCACTCGTCGTAGTCCTGGCGCTGGCCGCGCATGTAGATCATGCCGTTGATCGACGAGCAACCGCCCAGCACCCGGCCGCGCGGATAGATCAGCGACCGCCCGCCCAGCCCAGGCTCGGCGCCGGTGCGGTACATCCAGTCGGTGCGCGGGTTGCCAATGCAGTACAGGTAGCCGACTGGAATGTGGATCCAATGGTAGTTGTCGCGGCCGCCCGCCTCCAGCAGCAGCACGCGCGCCGCCGGGTCACGGCTCAGGCGGTTGGCCAGCACGCAGCCAGCCGACCCGGCGCCCACGATGATGTAGTCGTATGTCTCCATTTGCGCTTCTTCTTTTGAGTCTCGACTTCTTGTCAGTCACCAGTCGCTGCGCCACTGTCGCGCAGCCGGACGCCCCTGTCCAATGAATTGTTGAAAAGCGCTTTATAAGACTCTTTAATAATGGGTATCGCCCTGACGGGACCGGAGCCATGGACCTCAAGCACATCCGCACCTTCGCCGCGGTGGCGCGCGTCGGCAACCTGACGCGCGCGGCCGAACACCTGCACCTGACGCAACCCGCGCTCAGCCTGCAGCTCAAGAGCTTCCAGGAAGCCCTGGACCTGCCGCTGTTCACCCGCACCGCCCAGGGCCTGGCGCCCAACGCCGATGGGCGCGCGCTGCTGCCCTCGGCCCAGCGCGTGCTGGACGCGCTCGAGGACTTCGAGCGCGCCATCGGCGCGCTGCGCGTCACGGTGCAGGGCGAACTGCGCCTGGGCACCATCCTCGACCCCGAATTCCTGCGGCTGGGCGCCACCCTGCGCCACCTGGTCCAGCACTATCCCAAGATCCGCCCCACGCTGCGCCACGGCATGTCCGGCTCGGTTGCGCGCCAGGTGCGCAACGGCGAGCTGGACGTCGGCTTTTCCCTCGGCCCGCGCGACCAGGCCAGCGGCCAGCCCGCCCTGCATGCCCTGCCGCTGGCGGCGTTCTCCTACTACGTGGTCGCTCCCAAGGGTTGGGGTCCGCAACTGGCCGGCCGCGGCTGGCACGAGATCGCCGCGCTGCCCTGGATCTGGACGCCGCCCGACTCGGTCCATCACCGCCTGCTCGCGACGAAATTCAGCGAACTGGGCGTCGCCCCCAACGCGGTCGCCGAAGTCGACCAGGAGGCCTCGATGCTGGACCTGGTGCGCTCCGGCGTCGGCCTGACCCTGGCGCGCGACTCCATCGCCCTGCGCGAATCACAGGCGCACGGGCTGGCGCTGGCGCCGGGGCTGTCGATCGAGGCGGAACTGGCCTTCATCACGCTGGCCGCGCGGCGCGAGGAGCCGATGATCGCCGCGTCTTTCGACGCGGTGCGGGCGGCATTCGGCTGACCAGGAGAGACTCCCCATGCGCTCACGCTTGCTCGCTATCGGCCTGGCCCTGGCCTGCGCCGCCGTCCCCGTCATGGCCGCCGCCCCCGGCAACGAAGCCGAATGGACCCGGGCCGTGCAACGCCGCCTGATCAGCCGCCTGGATTATCCGAAAGAGGCGCACCGCCTCAGCGGCCCGATCAGCCTGTCCCTGAAGATCACGGCGCTACGCAACGGCGCCATCTACGACGTCGTGGTGAGCCGGTCCTCCGGCGACGCCGCCGTCGACCAGACCGCCGTCGCCATGGTGCGGCGCGCCGGCCCGCTGCCCGCTTTTCCGGACGCCATGACCCAGGAAAAGACCGAGCTGATGCTGCCGCTGCGCTTCCAGCAGGAAGACGACACGGCGCCCGCCACCGACCGGGGTCCGCCCGCCGACATCCCGCCGCGCCGCTACGTCGACGCCGCCACCGGCTTCAGCGTCACCGTGCCCTCGCCGCTGCGGGCCGGCCCCGCGCCCACCCGCGGCAGGTACGACGCCCAGATCGAGATCTCCAGCCCCGATGACTTCCCGCCCAGGGCGCGGGACGCCAGGTACCTGTGCCGGATCGGCTTCCAGGCCACGCAGGCTGGCGCCAAGCCCCCCGCCGCGCCGGCGCCGAGCGCGCAGGTCGCCGCCGCCGAACGCCGGCAGCGCCGGTTGGGCGGGTCCATCGAGCTGTACGACCGCTTCACCCTGGACGGCGCGCAGGGCCTGGACTACCTCGCGGCGCCGGGCCCCAGCCACCCGGACACGCTGCACTACTATGCCGACATCGTATTGCCGCAAGGCCGCGTCCGCATGGCCTGCGCCACCCAACGCGATGCCATGCCCGCCGCGATGACGATGTTCCGGCAAGTGCGCGACGGCATCGCCGCCCGGGCCCGCTGACCCGGGCGGGGGACCTGACGCATCAAGGCGGCGGCAGGTTGCCGGGCACCAGCCGCTCGGCCATGGTGAAACCGTCGATGTAGTCGCGAAAGTGCTTGAGGAAGGCCGCCTCGGCCGGACTGCGTTGCACGTCCCGGTGCCACAACAGGTGCAGGTCGACCGAACACACGCCCTCGCCGGGCGGCAGCCGCCACAACCGGCCCTCGGCGAGATCGCGCCGTACGCTGTGCTCGGGCAGGCAACCGATGCCGAAGCCGGCGACGAGCAAGCGCTTGACTTCGTCATGCTGCGTGGACGTCGCCACCACCCGCCCTGAAAACCCCCGCTGGTCGCGAAAAATCGTCAGCGGCGACAGGCTGTCGCCCAGGGCATCGCTGGCGAAAGAGACGAAGTTTTCGCCCATCAGGTCTTCGATGCGCAGGTCCTGACGACCGAACAATGCGTGGTTGCGCCCGCAGAACAGCGCGTAGCGCTGGTGCAGGAAAACCTTGTTCTCGAGCCGCTTGGGCATCTGCCGGCAAAGCGCGATGCCGGCCGTGCCCACGCGTTGCTGCATCAGCGTAACGATCTCGCTGCTGGGCAACACATCCATCTGCACCTCGATGCGCGGATAGGCCGCATGGAACGCCGCCCAGAAATCGTCATAGACCTGGGAGTGAATACGGCTGGCCACCAGCAAGTGGATGCGGCCGGTCGCCTCGACTTCCGTCTGCGAGACGTCGGTCAGCAACTGCGCGACATTGCCATAGATGGCCTGCGCCGCGCGACACACCTCTTCACCGGCATTGGTGACGGTGAACGCCTGGTTGTGCCGTTCGATCAGGCGCCGGTCCAACTGTTCCTCCAGTCGCTTGAGCGCCTGGCTGACGGCCGATTGCGTCAGGTGCAGCTTGGCGGCCGCGCCGCTGATGCTGCGCTCCTGCACGATCACCAGGAAGGTCCGCAGCAGGTTCCAGTCGAGGCGGTCGCCGCTGCGGGCGTCGGCGGGGTGGGCGTTGTTCATCGGCGGCCTTTGCAGGGAATCGGCAAGACATCAATTTAACTTAAGTGAAAAATTAAAAATCATAAATTGACGTTATATCGAGGCGGGCGCGATAAAGACGCCTTCGAACAACGACAACACCCACAAGAGGAAACCCCATGACCGCTCCCGCCCATGCTCCGGCGGCGCGCCAACCTGTCCGCGCCGCGACCGCCGCATTCGTCGGCACCACCATCGAGTGGTACGACTTCTACATCTACGCCACGGCCGCCGCGCTGGTGTTCGGCAAAGTGTTCTTCCCCACCGCCGATCCGTTCATCAGCACCATGGCGTCGTTTGGCACGTTCGCCGCCGGCTTCCTTGCACGGCCGCTCGGCGGCGTCCTCTTCGGCCACCTGGGCGACCGTGTCGGCCGCAAGAACGCACTGATGGCGACCCTGGTCATCATGGGGCTGGCCACGGTCGGCATCGGCCTGCTGCCCAGTTATGCCACCGCCGGCCTCTGGGCGCCCGCCCTGTTGCTGCTGTTGCGCCTGGCACAGGGGCTGGCGGTTGGCGGCGAGTGGGGCGGCGCTGTATTGATGGCCGGCGAACACGCCTCGCAACGCCGCCGCACGTTCGCCGCCTCGTTCGCGCAATTGGGCAGCCCGGCCGGCCTGATCCTGTCGCTACTCGCGTTCCGGCTGCTGACCACGCTGGACGAGGCCGATTTCGTGAGCTGGGGCTGGCGCGTTCCCTTCCTGATCAGCGCGGTCCTGTTGCTGGTCGGCTATTTCATCCGCGTCGGCGTCAATGAATCGCCCGATTTCGCGAAAGTGCTAGAGCGCCAGGAACGCGCCGAGATCCCGGCCAAGGAAGTGCTGCGCACCGCCTGGCGCACCGTGCTGCTGTGCATGGGGGTGTGCACCGTGGCGATCGGCGGCATCTACTTCACCAACACCTTCATGCTGTCGTACACGACCCAGACAATGGGCCTGAGCCGCACGCTGGTCCTGGACTGCCTGTTCGTGGTCGCCATCATCCAGTTCTTCGTGCAGCCGGTGGCGGCCTGGCTGGCCGACGCCGTTGGCCCCACCCGGGTCCTCATTACGGCGGCCTTCTTCTCGGTGTTGGCGCCCTATCCCATGTTCATGCTCGTGTCGCAAGGCACGCCCTACAGCATCGTCGGCGGCATCGCCATCGTGCTGGTCTTCATGGCCGCGATCTATTCCGCCATGGCCGGCTACATCAGCTCGGCGTTCCCCACCCACGTGCGTTATTCCGGCATCTCGCTGTCGTACCAGTTGTGCGGCGCGGTGGCGGGCGGCATGACGCCGCTGGTCGGCACCTGGCTGACCTACCACTACCCCGGCCAATGGCTGCCGCTGGCGATCTTCTATTCGACGCTGTCGGCGATCACGCTCGTGTCGATCTGGGCCCTGGCCGGCCACAAGCGCCGCCTGGCGCTGGAAGTCACCCCCGCTGCCGCGGCCTGAGCCGCCCCGCTTCTCCTTCTTTCAGGAAACCCGATGACACAGACCACCTCCCCGCCCGCGCTCACCGAAGCGCAGACCCGCCGGATCCTGCAAGCCGTTGACGCGCATTTCGACGCCCAACTGGCCTTCACCCAGGATCTGGTGCGCTTCCCCTCGCTGCGCGAACAGGAGCATACGGCGCAAGACTTTCTCTACGAGGCGATGCGCGCGCGCGGCTTCGCGATGGACCGCTGGAAAATCGACGTCAAGGACATCGAGTCCCACCCCGGCTTCGGCCCGGTGACCGTCTCGTATGAAAACGCCTTCAACGTGGTCGGCACTTATCGTCCCTCGCGGCAACAGGGCCGCTCGCTCATCCTGAACGGACATATCGACGTGGTGCCCACCGGCCCCGTGGATATGTGGTCCCGCTCACCGTGGGACCCCGCGATCATCGACGGCTGGATGTACGGACGTGGCGCTGCCGACATGAAGGCGGGCCTGGCCGCCAACCTGTATGCCTACGACGCCGTGCGCGCCGCCGGCTATGAACCCGCCGCCCCGATCTATTTCCAGTCGGTGGTCGAAGAGGAATGCACCGGCAACGGCGCCCTGTCCGCCCTGCTGCGCGGCTACCAGGCCGACGCCGTGATCATTCCGGAGCCGGAAGAGAACATGCTGGTGCGCGCCAACGTCGGCGTGCTGTGGTTCAAGGTCCGCGTGCAGGGCCATCCCACCCATACCCGCGAGATGGCCAACGGCTTCAACGCCATCGACGCCGCCTACGCCGCCATCGAGGCGTTGCGCGGGATCGAAGCCAAATGGAACGCGGAGCACCACTGCCATCGCCATTTCGAACATCTCGACCATCCGATCAATTTCAACATCGGCAAGATCGAGGGCGGCGACTGGCCGTCGACGGTACCGCCCTGGTGTGAATTCGACGTGCGCGCGGCAATCTATCCGGGCACCACCGCGGATGAGGCCCGCGCGCAGATCGACGCCTGCCTGCGCGACGCCGTCGCCGACCCGCGGCTTGGCGGCACGCCGCCCCAGGTCGCCTACACCGGCTTCTATGCCGAAGGCTACGTGCTCGAAGAAGGCAGCGATGCCGAAAACACGCTGCGCGATTGCCACCAGCAGGCCTTCAAGAGCGAGCTCGAAAGCTTCACGACCCCGGGCTATCTCGATGCCCGTGTCTTCGTGATCTATGGCGACATGCCGACGCTGGTCTATGGTCCAAAGTCGCTCGACATCCATGGCTTTGATGAACGTGTCCACATCGAGTCGCTGCGGCTGATCACCAAGACCATTGCGCTTTTCATTGCCCAATGGTGTGGCGTCAGCGAAACGAACGACCAGGCGGACTGAACCCGGCGCGGGCCGGCTCAGCGCCCATGCCAGTAGCGCCGGTGCCGCTCGCGTTGCGCCCACACCGCCAGCCCATCGGCGCGCGACTCGGCCGTCACCGCCCCATCGCGGTCACTGCGCCAGAACGCCGCGCCCGCGCGGAGCCAGCGCCGTTCCACCGCCGGGGCCGGGTGGCCGAAACGGTTCAGGTAGCCGCACTGGGCAATCGCGTGGCCGGCATGCGCGGCGGCCACCAGCTCCCGCCCGGATGACCATGCCGACCCGTGATGCGGCGCCAGCACGATATCGGTCGGCGGCAGGCCGAGCGCGGCCAGCTCGCGCTCCTGCGCCACGCCGATGTCGCCGGTCAGCAGCAGCGAATGGGCGCGGCCCGCGACGCGCAACACGCAACTGTTGGCGTTGCGATCGGCCCCGAGCGCGGCCGCTGCCGCCGCGGGATGCAGGAAGGTGAAGGTCACGCCGTCAACACGCCAACTGTCGCCGCGCTCGCAGCGCAGCATCCGGGCCGGAGAAACGTAGGAGGCGCCCCGGTCCGGTGCGCGATTCGAAGATTCGCCGGCCGGCAAACTGCCCCGGGACGATGTCGCCGCCGTCGATGCCCCACGCTGCCCGGACCATAGCCTGGCATCACGCCGCAGCCACGCCGCCACATCGAACGACGCATAGCTGCGCGCCACCGGCACCGCCGCCAGCACCGAGCGCGTGCCGCCCACGTGATCCAGGTCCGCGTGCGACAGCACCAGCACGTCCAGCTTGCCGATGCCGCGCGCCTGCAACTGCGGCGCGATCACCCGTTCGCCCGCGTCGCCGCCGCCGAAATGGCGCGGACCGGCATCGAACAACAGGGCCTGGGTCGCGGTCTCCACCAGGATCGCGCTGCCCTGGCCGATGTCCATCGCGCTCATGCGCCAGTAGCCCGGCTCGGGCCTTTCGGGCCGCCAGCACAACAGCGGCAGCATGCACAGCCAGCCCAGGCGCCGCGCCGGCCAGCCCTGTGCCTGCAGGGCCCACGCCATCCCAGCCAGCGCCCACAGCAGCCAGGGCCACGGCGCCGCCGCCACCGTGAAGCTGGCCCAGTCCGCGTTGCCCACCCACGCGACCACCGTCATCGCCAGGTCGAACACCCACGCCCCCGCCTGCCCCGCCACCGCGGCCACGCCGGCCGTGGCCGGCGCCACAGAGAACATGGCGCACAGCAGCGCCAGCGGCGTGACCAGGAACGTCACCGCCGGAATCGCCACCGCATTGGCCAGCGGCGACCCGAGCGAGACCTGATGCACCAGGAACGCCAGCAGCGGCGTCAGTCCCAGCGTCACGGTCAACTGCAGCCGCGTCGCCTGCGCCAGCGCCGCGGCCCAGCGCTGGCGCCACCCGGCATCGGCGTCGCGCGGCGCCTGCGCCACGCGCAGCAGGATCGCCACCGCGCCGAACGACAACCAGAAACCCGCCGTTATCGGCGCCCATGGATCCAGCATCACCACAGCCGCCGCCGCGAACGCCAGCACCCGCCCCGCCGATATCCGCAGGCGCGACCAGCCCGCCGCCAACACCACCAGCAGCATGAAGAACGTGCGCCGCGACGGCACGCCCCAGCCCGCCAGCAGGCAATACGCCAGCCCCACGGCCATCGCCGCGGCGCCGCCGGCGATACGCGCCGGCACCCGCTCGGCCAGGCCGATGCCGCGCCAGCGCGCGCGCCGCCACATCGCCGCCAACGACCAGGCCGCCAGGCCCGCGATCGAGGTCACATGCATGCCGCTGATGGACACCAGATGCGTGATGCCGCTGCGATTGAAGACGCGCCAGTCGTCCCGCGCCACGCCGGCCTGGTCGCCGATCGCCAGCGCGATCAGCACCGGCGCGTAGCGATGGCCGCCGAGCGCCCGCCGCATGCCTGCGCGCACGCGATACCTGGCACGCTCGATGGCGATGCCGGCAGACGCCCAGGGCTGGTCTTCCAGCAATCGCGGCTGGCCCCGCACCGTGCCGGTGGCGCGCAGGCCACGCGCGAACAGGCGCGCCTCGCCATCCGGCGCATCGGGATTGAGCGGCGCATGGGGACGGCGCAGCACCAGGGCCATGCGCCACACCTGCCCCGGCGCCACCGGCGGCAATTCCGGCTGCGCGCCGGGCGGCGCCAACCACGACACCAGGATGCGCCGCGGAATGCCCGAACGCGCCGGCCCGACCTGCTCGCCCACGAACCGCACGCCGCCCGCGTCATCGTCGGGCAGCTCGGCCACGCGCAACGCCAGCCGCGCGACGGCATCCTGGTGCGCGTCGGCCAGCGCGTCATCCAGGCGCCATTGCGCCCGCAGCGCGGCATTGACCGCGCCCACCAGCAACCCCGCGATCAGGCAGGCCAGCATCCCCGCCAGCCAGCCCTGCCAGCGCCGGGCAGCCACAGGCAACACGGCGCAGGCCACGCCGGCGGTCAGGTAGAACCCCGCCCCCGGCAGCGCCGCGAGTGTCTGCACCGCCCCCGCGCCCGCCACGATGGCCAGGCAGAATATGCGCCCCTTGATATCCGTCTCCCGGGAAACGGATCAGCGTAGGGCGACAGGCGCTCAGGCGGTCGGTGTATGAAGGGATTTGCCCACCTCGGGAAACCGTCGGTGTCCCATCCAGCCATCACTCCCCTCTTGCCGCCGCCCCTAACCCGCGCACTTCGGCCAGCGCCGCCCCCACCCCGCCCGCCGCCAGCACCTCGACCAGCCGGGTCCCCACCGCCACCAGATCCGCATGGCGCCCGACCGCCTTCATTTGTTCGGCGGTGCGCACGCCGAAGCCCGCGGCAATCGGCAGGGAGGTCTTCGCCCGGATGCGTTCCAGCGCAGCGGCGATCACGGCGTGCGACGGCAGCGCCGCGCCCGTCGTGCCCGCCAGCATCACGTGGTACACGAAGCCGCTGGCGCCTTCCAGCACTTTCTCCAGGCGCGCTTCGGTCGTCGTCGGCGCGGTCATCTTGATGAGCGCAATGCCGTGGCGCCGCGCCAACCGCTCGATGCCGGCGGCGTGCTCGGGCGACAGGTCCACCACGATCAGCCCGTCGACGCCGGCCCAGGCCGCATCGGCCATGAAGCTGGCCGCCTCATAGCGCAGCAGCGGGTTCAGATAGCCCATCAGCACGACAGGCGTGCGCTCGTCCTCTTCGCGGAAGGCGGCGACCAGGTCGAGCGTGCGGCGCAGGGTCTGCCCCGCCTTCAGCGCGCGCGCATTGGCCTGTTGCAGCACGGGCCCGTCGGCGATCGGGTCGCTGAACGGCATGCCCAGTTCGATCACGTCTGCCCCGGCGGCGGGCAGGCCTTTCAGCAAGGCCAGGCAGTCATCGTAGGACGGATCGCCCGCCGTGAAATAAGCGGCCAGGCCCGGCCGGCCGGCGGCGCGCAACGCCGCCAGGGTCTGTTCGATACGGCTCATGCGGCCTCTCCGGTGAATTGCAGGACCGAATTCAGGTCCTTGTCTCCGCGTCCGCTCAGGCAGACCACCAGCGCCTGGTCGCGCTCCATGAGCGGGGCGAGTTTCCTGGCATAGGCCAAGGCATGGGCGCTTTCCAGCGCGGGGATGATGCCCTGCCGCCGCGTCAGCCACAGAAAGGCGTCGACCGCCTCGGTATCGGTGACCGATTCGTAGACGACCCGCCCGGTATCGTGCAGCAGGGCATGCTCCGGGCCGACGCCGGGGTAATCGAGACCGGCCGAAATCGAATGCGCGTTCTGGATCTGGCCGTCCGCGTCCTGCAGGAAGTAGCTGCGGCAGCCATGCAGGACGCCGGGGGAGCCTTCGCCGATGCTGGCGGCGTGCTCGGCGGTGTGCGTGCCGCGTCCGCCCGCCTCGATGCCGAACAGCCGCACGCCGGCATCGTTCAGGAAGGGATGGAAGAAGCCGATGGCGTTGGAGCCGCCGCCCACGCAGGCGACCATCGCGTCCGGCAGCCGCCCGGTCTTCGCGAGAATCTGCGCCCGCGTCTCCTCGCCGATGACTTTCTGCAACTCCCGCACCAGCCAGGGATAGGGATGCGGCCCCGCGCCCGTCCCCAGCAGGTAGTAGGTGTCGTCCGGATGCGCGATCCAGTCGCGGATGGCGGCGTTCATTGCGTCCTTCAGCGTGGCGCTGCCGTCCGGCACGGGCCGGACCTGCGCGCCCAGCATCTCCATGCGCGCCACATTGGAGGACTGCCGCGCCACGTCGACCTCGCCCATGTAGACCACGCATTCCAGGCCGAACAAGGCGCACACCGTGGCGGTGGCCACTCCGTGCTGCCCCGCGCCGGTCTCGGCGATGATGCGGCGCTTGCCCATGCGCCGGGCGAGCAGCGCCTGGCCCAGGCAATTGTTGATCTTGTGGGCGCCGGTGTGGTTCAGGTCCTCGCGCTTGAGGAAGACGCGCGCGCCGCCCAGTTCCTCGCTGATCGCCTCGGCATGCAGCAGCGGACTCGGGCGTCCGACGTAGTCGGCCAGCATGGCGCGGTACTCGGTCCAGAACGCAGGGTCCTCGCGAACCGCGCGGAAGGTGTGTTCCAGCGCATCGAGCGCCGGGGCCAGCGTCTCGGGCATGTAGCGGCCGCCATAACGGCCGAACTGCCCGGCGGCATCGGGATATTCAGGATGTGGGATAAAAGACATGATTTCAGGCCTTCGGGAACATGTCCGCCATGGTATCTAGGTGAAATGCCTAGATAAATCATAGATTTCTTGCTCATTGATATCAGATTTTCTAATATCAAAACATGAGAAACCTGCCTCCCATGAATTCGCTGCGCGTCTTCGACAGCGCCGCCCGCCACCTGAACCTGTCGCTCGCCGCGCAAGAGCTCGGCGTGTCGCACAGCGCGGTCAGCCAGCAGGTCCGGCAACTCGAGACCTGGCTCGGCGGCAAGCTGTTCGAGCGGCATTCCGACGGCGTGCGGCTGACCGCGGCGGGCCAGGACCTGCAACGCGTCTGCCTGCCGGCGTTCGACATGCTCGAGCAGCGCCTGGCCGAACTGCTCGGCCGCGCCACCTCGGCGGAGGTGGTCGTCGGCGCGCCTGCCAGCCTGCTGTCCAACTGGATCATCCCCCGGCTCGAGGATTTCGAACGCGCCCATCCCGGCGTCCAGGTACGGCTGCAGACGGCGGCCGACATCGCATTGCTGGAACGGCGCGTGGTCGATGTGCTGATCGTGGCCGACGAACACCGGTCGCCGGACATCGAGGCGGTGCCGCTGTTCCGGGAGAGCATCGGACCCGTCTGCGCCCCGGCGTTGGCCGGGCGGATCCGGCGGCCGGCCGACGTGCTGGGCTCCCCGTTGCTGCATGCCGCGGCGCGCCCCGCCGCCTGGGAGCACTGGGCGCAGGCCCACGGCGTGACGCTGGACGCGCAACAGCCCCGGCGCCAGTTCGACCAGCTCGGCCATCTGCTCGAGGCCGCGGTAGCCGGCCTGGGCATCGGCATCGCGCCGCGGGAACTGGCGCAGGCCGACATCCGGGCCGGCCGGCTGGCCGCCCCGCTCG
Source organism: Achromobacter dolens (assembly GCF_902859745.1). Classification (GTDB taxonomy): domain Bacteria; phylum Pseudomonadota; class Gammaproteobacteria; order Burkholderiales; family Burkholderiaceae_B; genus Achromobacter; species Achromobacter dolens. The sequence continues at coordinate 125,347 of NZ_CADIJW010000002.1, forward strand.
GGTTCCAGGATACCGGCGGCCGGTTCAGCCTGTACGCCCGCACCGACGCCCGGGAAGTCGTTGCCGACTTCAGGCGCTGGCTGAAGGCGCAGGCGCTGTCCGACGCTCCCTGAGCCGCGCCCCATAGGACGAATCTGGGATTCGCGCGCGCGGCGAGACGGCCGGCGGGGGATCGGCTTAGCATTTTTGATCGGCCCGCGGCCTCGCCGGCGGGCAATCTTGCATTGGAGAACAACATGCCCTCGATCAGAAGCCAGTCCCTGTCGCTGCGGGCTCGCACCAATCTGGGCAAATCGGAAGCCGCGCAAGGCGTGGCCATCGAGCGGCTGTCATCCGGCCAGCGCATCAATCACGCGGCGGATGACGCCGCCGGCGAAGCCATCGCCAACCACTTCACTGCGCAGATCCGCGGCCAGCGCCAGGCGGCGCGCAACGCCAACGACGGTATCTCGCTGGCGCAGACCATCGAGGGCGCGCTGGGCGAGATGGATCGCAGCCTGCATCGCATCCGCGAACTCTCGGTGCAGGCGCAGAATTCCACCAACTCGCTCAGCGACCTCGAATCCATCCAGGCCGAGATCGACCAGCAACTGGGCGAAATCGAGCGGATATCGCACCAGACCCGTTTCAACAACCTGGACGTGCTGGCGCGGGACGCCGGCATCTCGATCCAGGTCGGCGCGCATGACGGCGAGACCATCGACCTCAATACAAAGCTCGTCAATACCAGGAGCCTGAACCTGGACGGGATCGACGTGGTGCGCGATCCACGGCTGGGCGGCGCCACCGACAAAACCATGCTGGACACCCCCGCGCCAACCGGCCCCGCCCCGGTTGTTCCCGGTCCGGCGACGCCCCCGCCCGCCACCATCCCGGCAACGCTGGCCATCAGGGACGGAGGCAAAACCTTCACCATGTTCCAGGCATTCCTCATCCAATATGACTTCAACGGCACCAGCAACTACGTGGTCCGAACGGTGGGTCCATTCGTGAATCCGCTGGGAGACTCCTACCGGGTCACGCTGCCGGCCCCCGTCGGCGGCGCCCTCGATATCGACGTCGCCGGCTTGACGCCCTTCGATGTGTCGAAACTCAGTGCGGCGGAACGCGCCCAAATAGCCGGCAGCACCGCCTACCTCGTCGGCCAGCAAGTCCCGGTGCCGGTGACGCCCCCACCCGCGACGGCCCCGGCGCCAACCACGCCTCCCGCCGCGGCCACGGCCGATTCGGTCAGCAAGGGCACGCCGATCAAGCTGTTCGACTTCCTCCAGCGCCTCGCGCCCGTGCCCGTCACCGCCGACGGCCGGCCTTTGTTCGACCACGACAGCAAAGTGCACTACCTCACCGACGCCAGCGGCAACGCCAATGGCGACTATGTCATCAGCGGCAGCGACGGCAATTTCTACGACATCAGCATTTCGGCCACCGGGCAGGTGGAATTCAAGCCGAAGGACGCCCCGCCCACGGTCAACATGAAGGTCATGCCCATGAAGCGGGTGAGCAACGCGCTGGACCAGGTGGACGGCCTGCGCGGCGAACTGGGCGCGATGCAGAACCGCCTGGGTTCGGTCATCACCAACCTGAACCACACCGCCGGCATCCTCAGCCAGGCCCGCAGCCGCATCGAGGACGCGGACTACGCCATCGAAACCTCCAACCTGACCCGGCAACAGATCCTGCAGCAGGCCAGCAAGGTGGCGCTGACGCAGGCCAACCAACTGGCGCAGAACGTGTTGGCGTTGCTGCAGGAGGATTGAGGCGTCATTGGCGCAGGTGCGAACGCGCGCGGCGACGCGATGCGCGGCTTTGGTGTCTCACGCCCAGTTCTTGCGCTTCGAAAGCTGCCCGACTCCTGGGTTGAACTGATTGCAGGGATCCAGGGCGCGATAGAAATTGCGAAGCTCGGGGCCGGCGCGATACAGATGCCCCACGTTGTGTTCGGCCGGATACTGCGCGCCGCGCGCGTCCAGCAGCTTCCACATGCGGTGCTCCAGCTCCAGGCAATCCACGCCCTTCTTCACGATGTAGTCCTGGTGAAAGACGTGGCAGAGAAAGTGCCCGTAATAGAGCTTGGCCACCATGACGGTCTCCATATCCTCGGGCAGAACTTCCAGCCAGTCCCGTTCGTTGCGCTTCAGGGCGATATCCAGCGCGACGATATCCTCGACCGCGTCCGGATGCATGGCGCGGTAGCGCACGGCGGCGCCGGCCGCGGCGAATCGCAGCAGGAACGCGGCCGCGCCTTCTTCCGGAGAACACAGGAAGTAGGCGCCCGCGGCCTTCTTGAAATGGGAGTCCAGAAAAGCCTGAAGCGGCTCCGTCAGCTTTCTGGACACCTTGATCATCAGGTGGTGCTCATACCGGGCGCGAAAGTCGCGCAGGCGGGCGGGCAGGTGGTCGCCACAGCGTGCGCTGAAGAACTGCAGGAGCCGGTCGCTCATGTTCCTGGGAAGAAACGAGAACCTCGCGCAGAAATTGTCCACGCGCGCTTTCAAGGCGAAAAAGGCGGGAAGCCTTGCGGTGCCCAGCCTGCGGATGGCCAGGAAAGTGTCCTTGCCGTAGACGTCGGCGATATCGAACGCATCCCTGTGCATGTATTCCCCCGCGATGGGCAATGCCGGCAGGGCCGTCAGAAGGTATCGTCGAATATCCGTCAGTTCCGCGGGATCGTTCGTCCCGATATAGAAAACGTCGGTCTGCGTCTCCGCCGGAAACGTGTCCAGGCGCACGGCAAAGAGAATCAGCTTTCCGGCGCTGCCTGACGCCTCGAACAGCCGCTTCGGATCCGCATTGAAGCGCGCGGGCGAATCCGCATCGACATCGCGCACGTGCCGCGCATAATCCTGGTCCGACCCGCGCCCGCCGTCGTGGATATCGTCAGGCCGGTAAGTGCCGTCATCCAGGCGCCGCAGGATATCCTCGGGGGATTGCCCCAACGAGATGCCCAGATGGTTGACCAGGGACAGTTTGCCGTCCTGCCCCAATTGCGCAAACACGGCCATCTCGGTGAAAGCGGGCCCCCGCTGGACCAATGATCCACCGGAGTTGTTGCAGATCCCGCCGAACACCGACGCGCCAATGCATGACGACCCGATGACGGAGTGCGGCTCCCGTCCAAGCGGCTTGAGCGCCTTCTCCAGTTGATCCAGGGTAGCGCCGGGAAAGCAGATCACCTGACGCCCATCGCGGATCAACTGGATTTTCTTCATGCGCAGCGTGCTGATGATCACGATCTCCCGATCGTAGTCATTGCCGTCGGGCGTTGATCCCCCGGTCAAGCCGGTATTGGCCGCCTGCATGATCACGATCTTGTCATGCGCCACGCAAGCCTGGACCAGGCGCCATTGCTCCAGAAGACTGCCCGGCCGCGCAACCGCGATCGCCGATCCGAAGCCGAAGCGAAACCCGGTCCGGAACCGCTGGGTATGCCGTGGATCGGTCAAGACATGGTCCGCGCCGACAATGCCGCGCAGTTCGTCCAGCAGACGCTGGTTATCAGGATTCATGCAGTCCTCGGAAAGAAACGGATTGGAAACCGCGCGCGGCCCAAACCCTCAGGGCCGCCGACACGGGGCACGCCAAATGCAGGCCGGGCGTCCTCGCGGATGCCCCGCCCCCCGCCACGTCAGTCGAACGCCAGGGCCGAACCCGGCACCGGTGTGAAACCGAGATCGCCGCGGGCGATCACCGCTTCGCGCCCGCCGTTCTCGCGCAGCAACGCCTGCTGGCGCGCCTTGGCCTGACGGTCGACCGCCTGCGGGTCACAGATCAGATGCAACTGCCGGCGGCAGGCCTGCAGGGCGTCGGCATGGCGCGGATCCGCGGCCAGGTCCTGCAGTTCTTCCGGATCGGCTTCCAGGTCGAACAACTGCGCAGGATAGCCGACGTATTCGATGTATTTGTACTTGCCGTGGCGAATCATGAAGGCCCCGGTGGTCGAACCCATGCCGTGGTATTCCACCAGCACGTTGCGCCGCGGCGTCTCGCCCCGGGCGATATCGAACAGCGAATGGCCGGGATAGCCTTCGCGCAAGGCCGGCTCGGTGTTGCCGACGGCGTCCAGCACGGTCGGATAGGCGTCGATATGCGTGACGGGCACGTCGACCACCCGTCCGCGCGGAATGTCGTCGCCCGCCATGATCAGCGGCACGCCCGCGGTTTCCTCGAACATGGTGGACTTGCCCCACAGGCCGCGCGCGCCCAGGTTGTCGCCGTGGTCGGAGGTGTACATCACGCGGGTGTCATCGGCCAGGCCGGCGTCCTCCAGCGCGTTGAGGATCTTGCCAATGTTCTCGTCCAGGAACGAGCACAGGCCATAATAGCCGGCGACGGCGCGCTTGACCGCGTCGCCCTCGAAATAATCGTCGTAGTTGAAGCTGTTGCGGTAGTCCACCAGATAGGGATGGTCCGGCCGCTCGCGCCTGTCGTACAGCTTGGGCAGCGGCAGGTTCTGGTTGAAATAGCGGTAATAGTGTTCCGGCGGCGCGGTCAGGGGGAAGTGCGGCGCCACCAGCGACACGAACAGCACCCACGGCTTGTCCGATTCGCGCCGCGCCGCCTCGCGCAGCCAGACCTGGGCGCGGGCCGTGATCTCACGGTCGTAGAAAGTGTATGAGCTTTCGCCGGGCCCCGCGAAGCGGGCCATCTTGTAGGCGCCCTTGCGCACCGGCAGTTCGCTGCGGACCAGGCCCATCAGATCGCCCTTGCCCTCGATGATGTGCATGGGGATGATCTCTTCCGAGAACCCGTGGTCCTCGCCGGGCTGGCGGAAGTGGAGCTTGCCGATCGAAACCACGTCGTGATCGCGTTCGCGCAACCGATGATGCCAACTGGGCACCGCGCCGTCGTAGGCGTCGGCGTTGTCCCAATAGCCGATCTGATGAATGTACTTGCCCACCGCGAACGAGGCCCGGGCGGGAATGCATACCGGGCTGGCGCAATAGGCCGAGCTGAACCGGGTGCCGCGCGCGGCCAGGGCATCGAGATGAGGGGTCTTGACGATCTCGCTGCCATAGCAGCCCAGGGCCTTGGGCGAGTGTTCGTCTGACATGATGATCAACAGGTTCTTCGGTTTCACGGTCATGGCTCTACTAGGTTGGATGGCTGATGTCAGCCGCTTGATAAATTCGAATCGGGGAACGCGAGATCGCGCGAGGTCGGGCCCAGGAAGAATTCCTGGTAGTACACGCACTGCCCGCGCCCGGACCGCGCCACGGCCTGCATGTAGATGCCGCGGTAGGGATATGGCACGCCGATGCGCTCGCAGGATTCCGCGTCGAAATCGGCCTGCTTCACCAGGTGGGTGATGTTGGTGATCGGCAACTTGAATTGCTGGATGATGACTTTCTTGAAGTTGGCGCCGTTGAGCTTGTCCATGGGCATGTCCCACAGACGCTTGAGCAACTGTCGGTCGGCATAGAAGCGGCTGGAAATGCGGAACTCATCGTTGACGATGATGATGCGGTCGAGCCGCATGACGTTGGCCTCGGTGCCCAGGTGGCGATTCCAGGGGCCCGCGCCGGTCACGGGCGCGCGCAGGATCGCCTGCGAGAAGATCGGCAGCACCGAGCCATCGTCGTCCAGGAAACGGCAATGCCAGGGATCCTCGATCTGGCGCGGCGCCTCGGCGATGAAGCTGCCCAGGCCGTGCATGCGCACCACCAGCCCCTGCTCCACCAGGTCCCGCAATGCCCGTTGCACCGTGCCGAGGCTGAACGGCGTGAGCTGCGCCAGTTCCTCCTCGGCCGGCAACTGGTCGCCCGGCTGCCAGATGCCGCGCCGGACCGCGTCGATCAACACCTCCACCAGCCGCTGGTACTTGGGCCGGCGGGTCGGATCGGGGGCATGCAACGTCTCGAAGATTTCCAGACGACGTTCCAAGGTACTCATGAGATTTTCTCCCTGTCTTGCATGATCATGTCGGCGCCTTTCTCGCCGATCACGATGCTACCAGCGTTGGTATTGCCTGAAAGCAGCAGGGGCATGATCGAGGCGTCGACCACGCGCAGCCGGTCCACCCCGCGGACCCGCAGCCGGGTATCGACCACGGACTCGGCGTCGGCGCCCATGCGGCAGGTGCCCACGGGGTGGAAGATGGTGGTGGCGTACCCACGGATGAAACGCAGGACTTCATCGTCCGACTCGACGTTGAAGCCGGGGCGGTATTCGTCGGCCACGTACGGCGCCAGCGAACGGGTGCGCACCAGTTGCCGCGCCATCCGCACCCCTTCGATCATGGTGCGCCGGTCGAACTCGGTATCCAGGTAGTTGAAGCGCGCGCGCGGGGCGGCCAGCGGATCGGGCGAGGCCAGGTCGAGCCGGCCACGGCTGGTCGGCCGCAACTGGCACACCGACAGGGTGAAGCCGGAAAAATCATGCGGCCGGCCGGCCGTCATGTCGGCGCTGATGGTGCCAAAGTGAAATTGCACGTTGGGGGTCTGCTCGGTGTCGTTGGTGCGCGCGAACATGCCGCCCAACTGGATGCCGGCCGCCACCGGCCCGGCGCGTCGCAGGATCCACTGCATGCCGATGCGGGCCGTGCCCCACCAGGTGCGCAGGGCATCGTTGGTGGTGATCGGCCGGGTGCAGCGGTACATCAGCCGCGATTGCAGGTGATCCTGCAGGTTCCGGCCGACCGAGGGCAGATGGTGCACCGGCGCAATGCCCAGGGACCGCAGCGCGTCGGCGTCGCCGATGCCCGACAGCATCAGCAATTGCGGCGACTGGATCGCGCCGGCGCTCAGCACCACCTCGCGCCGCGCGCGGACCTGGCAGGCCTGGCCCCCGTGCAGGTACGACACCCCCACGGCGCGGCGGCCCTCCAGGATCAGCCCGGTGGCGTGCGCATCGGATTGCACGCACAGGTTGGCGCCGGCGATGCCCGAGCGCAGGTAGGCCTTGGCGGCCGAGCAGCGCAGGCCATTGCGAGTGGTCAACTGGAAATAGCCGGCGCCTTCCTGCCGCGCGCCGTTGAAATCGTCGGTGCGCGGCACGCCCAGCTCGTTGGCGCCGCCGATGATGGCTTCGATCAGCGGGTGGCGGCCGCGGATGTCGGACACCGCCAGCGGGCCGTCGCCGCCATGGCAGGCGTCGGCGCCGCGCTCATTGGCCTCGGACCGCCTGAAGTACGGCAGGACGTCGTCCCAGCCCCAGCCGACGTTGCCCAGCGCCCGCCAGCGCTCGAAATCCTCTTTCTGGCCACGGATGTAGACCAGGCCATTGATCGAGCTGGACCCGCCCAGGGTGCGGCCGCGCGGGAGGTAGATCCTGCGGTTGTCGAGGTTGGGTTCAGGCTCGGATTCGAATTGCCAGTTCAGTTGCGGGTTGAACATCGTCTTGCCATAGCCGATGGGGATGTGGATCCACAGGTTGCGGTCCCGCGGACCGGCCTCCAGCAGCAGCACCGTGGTCTTGCGGTCCTGCGCCAGCCTGGCGGCCACGGCGCATCCGGCCGAGCCCGCGCCCACGACGATGTAGTCAAACTCCCTGGTCTCCACGTTCCCTTCCCCTCAGATGTCCAGTACCACGGCGCCCTCGCGGACACGCGCGCAGCAGATCAGTACGCTGTCGGCGCGTTCTTCGTCGCTCAACAGGTAGTCGTTGTGTTCGATCAGGCCCGACAGGTAGTGCAGCCGGCATTCGCCGCACAGCCCGGCCTCGCAGGATGAATTGCAGGCCACGCCGGCGCCGCGCAGGGCCTGCAGGATGGTCTGCCCCGGCGCCACCGGCACCGACCGCTCGCTGCGGCGCAGCGTCAGGCTGGCCGGCGCGCTGTCCGCCGCGGGCGGCGGCGCCGGCGCCAGATCGGCGCCGAAATGCTCCGAATGCACTGCCTCGGCCGGCCAATGGGCGCAGGCCGCCTGCACCGCCCGCATGAAGCCGGGCGGGCCGCAGAAGTAAAGCTGGCCATCGTCCGGCCGCCGCGCCAGCAGTTGGCCGAGATCCAGCCCGTTGGCGGGGTTGCCGCCATCGTGGTGCAGGAAGACGCGGCCGCGCCACTGGTCGTCGGCCAGATAGCGGGCGAAGGCGGTGCGCTCGGGTGACTGCGTGCAGTAGTGCAGCGTGTACGGCCGGCCCAGCGCGCGCAGCCGCTCGGCCATCGCCAGCAACGGCGTGATGCCGATGCCGCCGGCCAGCAGCAGCGAATGGCCGGCGTCCTCGCGCAGCGGGAAGTAGTTGTGCACGCCCGCCACCTCCAGCAGATCGCCGGGCCGCACCTGCTCGTGCATGGTGCGCGAACCGCCGCGGCTGTCCGGCACGCGCAGCACGGCGATGCAATAGCGGTCAGTGCTGCCCGGCGCGTTGCACAGGGAATAGCGGCGGTTGACGCCGCCCGGGGTACGGATATCCAGGTGCGCGCCGGCCTCGAACGCAGGCAGCGGCGCGCCGCCCGGATCGACCAGGTCGAAGGCGTAGATGCCTTGCGCCTCATACCGGATCGCACTGACTCGCAGCTTCAGCATGGCTTTCTCCGCATCCCTCAGCCGGCGCTGGCCGCCCGGCCCGCGCGGTCGATGCCATCGAGCCGGGCGCGCACGTGCGCATCGCGCTGGTCGGCCGGCAGCGCGTCGGCCGACCGCATGATTTCCAGCACCTGTTTGCCGGCGGCGGCCAACTGCTTGCGGTCCGCCTGCTTGTCGGCCAGTTCGGGAATGTCCAGCACCGAATCCTGGGCATAGATCGGCAGCGTCCTGCCCTGCTCCTGCAACTGCTGGTAGAGCGCGTAGGGCGGGGTCTTTTCCTGCACGGCGTTGCGCAACAGCTTGCGGCACAGGTACACGCCCACGTCCGAGACGCCGGGATGCTCGGCGCCGTGCGCGGCGATGCGGCCCTGGCTGACGATGGCCTCCCAGTCGCCCGGCGCGCGCTGGCCTTCGTCGTAGCTGCGGTTGCCGGTCTGCCCTTCCAGGAAGTCGATCTTGTCGACACCGCAGTCCGCTTCGTTGCCCAGGCCGTCCGGGTCGACGGTGCTGTTGAAGTGGCGATAGCCGAAGATGATCATGTTCTCGTCGTCGACCGGCACGCTCCAGCGGGTGCAGCCGGCGGTGCCATGGCGCTCGCGCGCGGCGGTCGGCAGCAGCGAGCCGATCTGCAGGTAGTTGGGAAACACCATTTCGGTGATGCGCACCCAGATCTTGTCGCCGGGCAGGCGGCGCGAGGCGATGAACACGCAGCCATTGCCGTCGCGCGTGGCTTCCCATTGCATGACCGGCATGTCGCCGAAGCCCTCCAGCGACACGCCGGCCGAGGTCGCCGCATCCACGCCCTCGACCACCATGTGGTTGTGCAGCACGGCGGTATGCATGTGGTCCATGATGTTCTCGTACACCTGCAGCCAGTTGCACGGGTAGATATTCGAGAACGGCACCAGCCGGGTATCGGCGGGCAGGCTGTAGGTATCGAATTCCGGGAACGGCGGCGCCTGGCCCGGCCCCATGTAGGCGAAGACCAGCCCATCGCGCTCGAACGCGGGATAGGCGCCCTGGCACACGGTTTCCTTCAGGCGCGTGGCATCCGGTTCGCAGGGCGCGTCCAGCAGCGTGCCGTCCACGCCGTAGTGCCACCCGTGATAACAGCAGCGGATGCCGTGCTCGGCGATGATGCCGAATTCCAGCGAGGCGCCACGGTGCGCGCACTGGCGGTGCATGACGCCAACGTCGCCGCTCTTGTCGCGAAACGCCACCAGGTCCTCGCCCATGATGCGGATGGCCTTGGGCACGTCCGTCAGTTCCTGCGACAGGCACACCGGCTGCCAGTAGCGGCGCATGTATTCGCCCATCGGCGTGCCGGGATTGCTGCTGGTCAGCTCCAGGTCCGGGCCGGGGCGGTTGCGTTGCTGGTAGCCGGAGAACCGCAACGGATGCTCGTTGCGGGTCGAGGGCATGGGACTCGTGGCTTGCGTCATGTCTTGTCTCCTGATGATGGGAATGGGTCAAACTCGCAGATTCGATTGGCTGATGAAGCGGATCTGCTGGTAGGCGTCCAGGCCTTCCGGCCCGCCTTCGTAGCCCAGCCCGCTGTCCTTGACGCCGCCGACCGGCGCATCGGCCAGCGAGGGCGTGAAGTTGTTGATGCCGATCCACGCCGCGTCGATGTCCTCGGCAAAAGTGGCGGCGCGTTGCAGGTCGTTGGTGAACAGATAGGCCGCCAGCCCGTACTCGACGGCATTGGCGCGCGTGATGGCGGCGTCCAGGTCGCCGAAGGACAGGATCGGCGCCACCGGGCAGAACGGTTCCTCGCGCAGAATGCGGGCGCTGGCGGGCACGTCGGTCAGCACCGTCGGCGGGAAGAAGTAGCCCGCGCCCGCCTGACGGGCCCCGCCCAGCCTGACCTGGGCGCCGCGCCGGCGCGCATCGTCCACCAGTTCGGTCGCCGCGGCCAGGCGCCGCTCGTTGTTCAGCGGCCCCATGCGCACCCCTTGCGCCAGGCCATCGCCGACCTGCAACTGGCTGGCGTATTCGACAAAATGCGCGACGAAGGGCTCGTACAGGCTGTCCTGCACGAAGAAGCGGCTGGGCGACAGGCACACCTGGCCGCTGTTGCGGTACTTGAACGCCACGCACGCGTGCGCGGTGCGGGCGACGTCGACGTCGTCGCAGACGATCACCGGCGCGTGGCCGCCCAGCTCCATGGTGCACGGTTTGAGATGGCGCGAGGCCAGCATGGCCAGCAAACGCCCCACCGACACGGAGCCGGTGAACGAGACCTTGCGGATCACGGGCGAGGCGATCAGGCGCTCGGAAATCTGCGCCGGCTTGCCATACAGCAGGCCGATCGCGCCGGCCGGCACGCCCGCGTCCAGGAACGCCCGCACCAGCAGCATGCCGATGGCGGGAGTCTCCTCGGGCGCCTTGAGCACCACGGTGCAGCCCGCCGCCAGCGCCGCCGCCACCTTGCGCGCGGCCAGGAACGCCGGGAAATTCCACGGCACGAAGGCCGCCACCGGCCCGATCGGACGCTTGACGGTGGTCTGCGTCAGCAGCGCCGAGCGCGGCGGCAGTTGCCGGCCGTAGGCACGCTTGCATTCCTCCGCGCAGTAGACGATGCCCTCGATCACCCGGCTCAGCTCGCCGTCCGCATCCGCCAGCGGCTTGCCGTTCTCCAGCGTCAGGACCACCGCCAGCTCGCCGCGCCGCTGGTCGATCAACTGCGCCGCGCGCATCAGGATCGCCGCCCGATCCCAGGCGCTGGTGCGCGACCAGGTGGCGAACGCGGCGTCGGCGTGGCGCAGCGCGTCGTCGATGTCCTCGTCCGTGGCCACCGGCAGCCTGCCCAGCTCGGCGCCGTTGGCGGGATTGCGCACCGCCAGCGTTTCGCGCCCCGGCGCGCCGCGCCACTGTCCGCCCACGCAAAGGGCGAGTTCGCGGGGATAGGCCGCCGCGTCCTGGCTCGCGACCGCCGCGGTGGGCTCGTGTTTCGTTTGCTTCATGGCTTGTGACTCATCGTGGTTCTGGAAAGGGGAAGAAGATCCGTCATGACAACCGCCGCGCGCCGCCCGGCACGGCCCCGGCGACGGCGCCGGGCGCGGCGGTCATGCGAGCCTGCATGCGCCGGCGGCTGGCCTGCGGATTGATGAACAGCACGCCGACGAGACTCACGCCGATGGCCAGCACCGCGGATACCAGGAAGCCCTGTTCATAGCCGGCCGCCACGGTGTTGCCGCTGCCGATGAAACGGCCCATCAAGGCCGGCGCCACCAAGCCGCCGGTGGTTGCCAGCGCGCTGCTGATCGACATCGCGGCCGAGCGCTGCGAATCGAAGGAGATCTCGGCGACGATCGCCGAACTCAGCACGAAGGTCAGTTGCGGCAGGTTGCAGCCCAGCGCCAGCAGCAGCACGCGCAGCGTGGGGTGTTCGGCCACATACAGCGACAGCAGGATGCAGGCCCCGCCCAGCAGCACGAACGCACAGCTAAGCCAGCCGCGGGCGTAGATCGACGCGATGCCGCGCTTGAGCATGCGCTGCGACAGCCACGATCCAACCAGCACCAGCGGAATATTGATGCCGGTGAAGATCATGAACATCCAGCCGGTTTCCTGCGTGGAGTAGCCCAGCGCCTTGCTCATGTAGGCCGGGATCCAGGTGAACATCACCGAGAAGATCCAGTACGTGGTCCAGTACAGCAGCATGTTGGCCAGGAAGGTGCGATCCGTCAGCAGCACCCAGTACGGCACCCGCGCCTGCGATGCGTCGGCGCTGGCGCCGGCGTTGCGGACCTGCCCGTCGCCGCCGAACAGCAGCCACAGCACCATCCAGACAACGCTCAGGACGCCCAGCAGCAGGAACGCCGCGTGCCAGCTGTGGTTGAGCATGATGTAGGTGAGCACCGGTCCCGAAATCAGCAGCCCGACCGTCACGCCCTGGAAGATGACTGACGACGGCACATTGCGCTGGTCGTCGGCGAACCAGGAGTAACAGGAGTGCAGCGCCAGCGGATACGCCGGCCCCTCGCCAATGCCCAGCAGGATGCGCGAGAAATACAGCAACGGCACCGAGGCGAAAAAGGCCAGCGGCATCTGCGATACGCCCCAGATGCCGGCCAGCACCACCAGCACGACCTTGGACGACACCCGGTTGGCGAGGAAGCCGAAACCGATCGCCGACACCGAAAAGAACAGGAAGAAGCTGCTGGCGATCATGCCGAACTGCGCCGGCTCGATGCTCAGTTCCTGCATCAGCGGCACGGCCACGATGCCGAGAATCGCCTTGTCCATGAAATTGATGACCATGAACAGAGCCAGAAGCGCTGTCACGACCCACCCCCGTACATTCACCTGCGCTGGTGCTGCTGTTGCCATGTCTCGCCCCTTGTTTTTTGGAGATCCGCCGCGTTGACGCCGCGCCGTGTCAAAACTATAGTCCTATATAGTTCTTAAGTTCAATCCTCAGACCCACTAGGACTAACCCTAGTCCGACCGATCACGCTTCTTTTCGAGCCCCCAGCCCATGCGACGTCCCCACTGGCGCCATCACGGCAGCGACCCCGACTACCGTTATTCCCTGGCCAACGAACGCACTTTCCTGGCCTGGATCCGCTCGGCGCTGGCGCTGCTGGCGGCCGGCCTGCTGCTCGACCAACCCGGCATGGCGGGCGACCCGATCGTGCGCATGGGGCTCGCGCTCGGCCTGTGCCTGCTCGCGGTGCTGGCCTGCGCCAGCGCCTATCTGCGCTGGCGCGGCAATGAAATCGCCATGCGCCATGCCGCCGCGCTGCCGCACAGCCCGGCCCTGGCGCTGCTGTGCCTGGCCATGCTTGCCATCGGCGCGGGCGTGTGCTGGCTGCTGCTCAGCCACGCTTGATCCCATCCTGTGAACCAGCCGGCGATGCGCCAACCATGACCTATCCCCGCGATCCGGGGCTGCAACCCGAGCGGACCCTGCTGGCCTGGCGGCGCACCTGCCTGGGCCTGGTGCTGAACAGTTTTCTGCTGATGCGCGGGGGAGCTCTGCACGGGGAGCCCGCCGCGATCGGCGTCGGGCTGCTTGTCGTGGCGCTGGCCGGCTGGCTGTATGCCCGCGTCCGGGCGCGCCTGTCCACCTCGCCAGGCGCGCGCGCCAGCGCGCCGGACCCGCGCGTTGTCATGGCGGCCACCTGCGCGGCCCTGTTGCTGTGCCTGGCGGGCGCCTGGCACGGGCTGCGCCTTTTCCACGCGGCGATGTCCTGAACGCCCAGGGCGACACTGCCCCTCCCCGCCTTCTCACCGCGCTCGGCCTTTGGTGGCGCTTTTCGTTCGAGACGGTCACACGCTGCTGACGCAAGCCGGCCTAATGCGCATCCGCCACGGAGGCCAGGGGCTTGACTGGCGGTTGCTCGTGCTGCAACGCCTGCCACAGATCGTAGTTCGCCTGCATCGCGACCCACGCCTGCGCGGTGCCCGCGCCCGCCTGCTCCAATCGGACGGCGAGGTCCGGGCTGATACCGGCCTTGCCGTTGAGTACCCGCGACATCGCCAGGCGATCAGCGGCGTCTGTCACCGACAGGCCCAAGGGGGCAATAACGTCTTCCCGCAACACTTCGCCCGGATGCGGAGGGTTATGCATCATGATGATTCCTAATGGTAGTCGCGATAATCGACCAGCTCGACACCCGCCTCGGTAAAGCGGAATGTCACGCGCCAATTGCCGTTGACCCAGACTGACCATTGGTTCGCGAGCTCGCCTTTCAACGAGTGCAGCTTATAGCCGGTGATTGTGTTCACCGCGCGGCTTCCCAATCGGCATCGCGTCTGCAAGGACCCATCCTGCGCACCGGACACCGGACCGTCAACGATGACACGCCGTTTATCAGTTTGAGTCCGGGCGCGCGCAAAAAGACAGGCGGGACCATCACCGGGCAACACGGCACGGCAGCGAGAAGCTGAATGGCGTGTGTGTGCAAGCCGCGCCACCGCAGCGGCGCCGCGCCCGCTCAGTCGGTTACCAGATACGCCTGCCCCCCCGGCTTGAGGGAGGGCCGCAGTGCCTTGAACGGCACGCTGCCGTGCGTGCCCAGGCAGGCGCCCGAGGCGTGTCCCACGCCGGACACCGACAAGCTCAATGCCCCCGGCGCGGTGGCGCCCAGGGCCAGGTATTGCGGCCAGAGGTCGGCGCAATCTTCCAGGTTGGGATGCTGCTCGGCGCGGTCCTCGGGCGGGCCGGCCTTGACCACCTGCTCCACCAGCCCCCGCAGCGCGGCGCTGGGCTCGCGGCCGAAACTGCGCTGGCCCGGCGCGTAGGCGTCGAACACGCGGTTCCAGTCGAGGTATTCGCCGCGCAGCAAGTCGAAGGTGTATGGCTCGAAATGATTGGCGGGATGTGCCCCGCCGCAATCCAGGCTGCCTGCTTCGGTCACGGTCAGCAGCGCGCGCGACAGCCAGGTGACGTTGATGTTTTCATCGTCGAAGCCGCCCAGGGTGCCCGCGCCGGGATTCGTGCTGGTATAGGCGGACGCCATGCATTCCAGCGCGCCCAGGCTCTTGCGCCAGTGGCGCTGCTCCAGCAGGTCATTGACGCGCCGCATGACCTGCGGATCGGGGTGACGGCTGAGCCGTGGATAGGCGAACCTGGTGCGCGGATCCACCCACATGCGGTAGGCCACCGCGGCCGAGCCGGCTTCCTTGCCCACCGGCTTGGCGTGACCGGCCAGCTTCAGCGTTTCGTAGGGCGCGCGGGTGGCATCTATGCCCGCCTTGAGGTCGATGTCGCCCAGGTCGACCTGCGTGGCCCGCGCCTTGGCGCGGTCGCGTTCGAGTTGGGCGGTGTCGTAGCCGGCCACCCGCTGCAAGTCGAAGCGGCGTTGCTTGCCGGTGCGCGCGTCGGTCCACTGGCCCCGATAGCCCTTCTCATCGCGCGTGCCTTGCCAACTGGCGGCGCGATCGGCGGCATCGATCGTGGCCGTGTCCGAGGCGGGCGGCCGTGCCGGATTCGGCTTGGGCTCGTACAGGACTTCGCCCGTGCCGCGCAGGGGAATGTCGACGCCGCTCCTGGGATAGAAATAGCGTCCGCTTACGACCCCGTCGGCGCCAGCCGCGTCATCCAGTTCCAGCACCACCTCGCCGGCGCCTTGCAGCGTGCCCTTGTAGACGGTGCGCTGGGCGGCATCGGCCTGCGCACCCGGCAGCGACAGGAAGACCATCGCCAGGGCCCCGAGGGAAGGAATATGAGGACGAAAGATGGACGATGGCATGGAGTGGGCGCAGCCGGAAATTGGGGTAGGCCGAATATACCGGAGCCGGCGATTGAAGCGAGGCCGCCGGGCCGGCGCTTACGCGCTCTTTAGCGCCGCCAGCACCCCGGCCAGATCCAGCGCGCCGGCGCCGGCGGACCGTTTCATCGATTCCAGCCCGCGGGCCACCCAGCCCGCCACCGCCGCATTCGCGTCCGCCTCGTTCACCGCCATCGCCTCGTGACGCGGAACCTGGATGACAACCGCAAGAGCCGCTTTCTTGCCCGAGTACTTCGCCACGGCGCTGAACCCCGACTCGGCGTAGTCGCTGATGCTGCCTCCCACGAAGAGTTCGATATCCAGCGTGGCGGCGCCAGGCACCACGACCTGCGCCAATGCCGCCTTCAGTCTGGGCCGGTACGCGACGACGGCGGGCAGGAACCGCAGGCCGGCCTCCGGCCCGCCCATTCTTGCGCCGAGTGCGACATCCATGAAAACTCCTTTCCCGGGCAGGCCGGTCGTGTGCGGACGGGGCATCGGCCGGGCACGGCGCGCCGGCCGCGCCGGGCGTCACTTGTTTCGCTTGACCATATCCAGGATGGTCCGGAAGAGTTCGTCGCGCGCCTGCGCCTCGGGGATTTCACCGGCGACGGCCGCATTCGAGAGCGCGTCAGCCGCGCCCAGCATGGCCCACAGGCTGGCCGTGGCGATGCCTTGCGGCCCGGCGAAGGGCGCGAAGAGGCGCCGGCATTTTTCGATGAAGGCATATTGGTACTGCCTTTTCACGGCGGCCAGCTCCGGCGAGCCGTCCAGCGCCGCGAGCACCCCGGCAATCTCGCGCCCTTGCGCCGATACGCACGCGACGTATCTCGCGGCGATGACGCCGGCCCTGTCCTTCAGGGTCGGCTTGCTGGCGGCGATGGCGTCGTCGATGATCGCCGTCTGGCGCGCATCGAAGTCCTGGTACAAGGCGGCCAGCAGGCCATTGCGCGTGCCGAAGTGGTCGTAGACCACCGGCTTGGAAATCCCGGCCTCTTCGGCCAGGCGCCCGAGGGTCAAGGCGTCGGAGCCTTCCTCGCTGACCAGTTTCCAGGAGACTTCCAACAACTGGCGCGAGCGCTCGTCTTTCGACAGGCGGCGGCGTGGCGGCGGGGCGGGAGCGGCGGACATCTGTATTCTCGGGTATCGATCAGGACGGCACGGCAAAGATCCGCTGGCCGATAACGTGCGCCGCGTCGAGATGGGACGCCGGAGAGCCGGTATCCGAGGGAAGCAGCAATTCCGATGTCGCGACGCGCGCGCCGCAGTAGCCAAAGATGCCGTGGTCGATCTGCGTTTTCATGGCGCCGAAATAGCCATGCTTGTCGTAGGTTCGCATATCGGCGCCGCCGATGGCAACCAGGTGCACCGGCAGGCGCTGCAATTTCTTGACCAGCTTGCCGTCCGCGCTGGCGTCATAGGCCCAGCCGTTGGTGAACACGCGGTCGATCCAGCCCTTCAACAAGCCGGGAAATGACCACCAGTAGACCGGGTAGACCAACGCCAACGCATCCGCGCGGTCGAGCCGCGCATGCTCGGCGAGGACGTCCGGCGGCGGCGCCGCCTGCTTCAGGTGCAGGGCCACGTCGGCCTGGGTGAATCTCGGATCGAACCCCTGCGCGGCCAGATCCGCGATCTCGAAAGTGTGTTCCGTACCAGAGGCGGCAATGCCCTGCGCGAGCCGGGCGGCGACGGCGTGGGTCAGGGATGCCGGATCGGGATGTGCGACAACGATAAGGGCGTGCATGCGGGGCCTTCCGTATCAAAGTTTCTATATACCAATCGTAGCCTACTTTTAGTAGGTTGTGAAAAATTCTTTGGCCGCGGTCGCGGTGGCGGCGGCGGACATGTCCGCCGACCATGCCCGCCGCGATCTTGAGCATGGGCGCCCGAAGCGATAAATTTGCTGCAGCGAAATCGTTACCGCGGCCTGCCCCGCAGGCCCGACGTTGGAGTCACACGCATGGATATCATCGAGACGATCGCTGCGCACACACGCGCGCTGCAACGCCCGCTGTACGCCGTGACGGCCAGCGCCATCCGCAAGGCCGACACTCCCCTCATCCTCACCCTGCACTGGCACGGCTTTCACCGTGATGGCGAGCCCGGCCGCCGGCTGCGCTCAGTCGCCGGTTCGGCGGTGCAGCTCAACCTGCGCTGGCACGAGTTTGCCGTGCTCGACCGCGCGATCATCGACGCCGGATGGGCGCTCGGCGCCTGGGACGTCGAGCGCGTGGCGCGCCCACCCTGGTGGCGCCTGAACGCGCCGGTCGCGGAAGCCGTGGCCGGCCACCGCGCCTTCGCCGATTATTCCGACCTGCCGTCCGCGCACGACCCGGTCGTGGTGGAAGCCCCGGACCAGCGGGACCTGATCGCGCTGGCGGCGCGCAAGGGCTACGTGCGCTGGCTGTTCAGGCCGCGCAAGGGAGGACTGTGGCGCCTGGTGGACGGCGACGACAGCACGCTGGACGCCGACGGCGGACGCCCCATGCCCTGCCCGGTTCCGCTGCAACCGGACGGCCGCGAACTGCGCCGCAAGGTGCTCTACCGGCTCGGGCGGGGGAAGGGATTTTTGATTCCTTAAGTTTCATTTTGATGCATTTTTGACTCTTGAAGTGCCTTTGGCGCGCCCATAGATTTTTTGCGCATCCCGATCGCGGATGCCCGGCGCATGACGGCGCAATGCCGTGAGGAGGCGCCGGCGTTCACTTTTTGATGATCAAGACTTCAGGAGATAGAGTCATGAAGATCCGTCCCCTCTACGACCGGATTGTCGTCAAGCGAATCGAACAACAGCGCCAGACGGCTTCCGGGATCGTCATCCCCGATGCGGCCGCCGAAAAGCCCGAGCAAGGCGAAGTCCTGGCCGTCGGGCAGGGCAAGCGCAACGCCGACGGCTCCCTGCGCGAACCCGAACTCAAGGTGGGCGACCATGTCCTTTTCGGCAAGTACGCCGGCCAGACCGTGAAGGTCGACGGCGAAGAACTGCTGGTCATGCGCGAGGACGATGTCTTCGCCGTGCTCGCGCCGCGGGACAAGCAACTGAAGAAGGCCGCCTGAGGCCCGGCCATCGCGAACTGAGGAGCAAGACATGAGTGCCAAAGACGTCAAATTCCACGATAACGCCCGCACCCGCGTGGTCAAGGGCGTCAACATCCTGGCCGACGCCGTCAAGGTGACGCTCGGCCCCAAGGGCCGCAACGTGCTGCTCGAACGCAGCTTCGGCGCGCCCGTCATCACCAAGGACGGCGTCTCGGTCGCCAAGGAAATCGAACTGAAGGACAAGTTCGAGAACATGGGCGCGCAGATCGTCAAGCAGGTGGCCTCGAAGACGGCCGACGTGGCCGGCGACGGCACCACCACCGCCACCGTGCTGGCGCAGGCCATCGTGCAGGAAGGCATGAAGTACGTCGCCTCGGGCATGAACCCGATGGACCTGAAGCGCGGCATCGACCAGGCCGTCTCGGGCGTGGTCGAGGCGCTGCGCAAGCTGTCCAAGCCGATCTCCACCAGCAAGGAAACGGCGCAGGTGGCGGCGCTGTCGGCCAACGCGGATGAAGCCATCGGCAAGATCATCGCCGACGCGATGGACAAGGTCGGGCGCGAAGGCGTGATCACCGTCGAGGACGGCAAGTCGCTGGACAACGAGCTCGATATCGTCGAAGGCATGCAGTTCGATCGCGGCTACCTGAGCCCCTACTTCATAACCGATCCCGAGAAGCAGGTGGCGCAGCTCGACGACCCGCTGGTGCTGCTGTACGACAAGAAGATCTCCAACGTGCGTGAGCTGCTGCCGGTGCTGGAAAGCGCCGCCAAGGCCGGCAAGCCGCTGCTGATCGTGGCCGAGGATGTCGAAGGCGAAGCGCTCGCCACGCTGGTGGTCAACGCCATGCGCGGCGTGCTCAAGGTCACCGCGGTCAAGGCGCCGGGCTTCGGCGACCGCCGCAAGGCCATGCTGGAGGACATCGCCATCCTCACGGGCGCCACCGTCATCTCCGAAGAGACCGGCAAGCAGCTCGACAAGGCCACGCTGCAGGACCTGGGCAGCGCCAAGCGCATCGAGGTGCGCAAGGAAGACACCATCATCATCGACGGCGCCGGCAAGCAGGAAGCCATCGACGCCCGCGTCAAGACGCTGCGCAAGCAGATCGAGGACGCCACCAGCGACTACGACCGCGAGAAGCTGCAGGAACGCGTGGCCAAGCTGGCGGGCGGCGTGGCGGTCATCAAGGTGGGCGCCGCCACCGAAGTCGAGATGAAGGAAAAGAAGGACCGCGTCGACGATGCGCTGCACGCGACCCGCGCGGCGGTCGAGGAAGGCATCGTGCCCGGCGGCGGCGTGGCGCTGCTGCGCGCCCGCGCCTCCATCCAGGACCTCAAGGGCGCCAATGCCGACCAGGATGCCGGCATCCGCATCGTGCGGCGCGCGCTGGAGGCGCCGCTGCGCGCCATCGTGGCCAACGCCGGCGAAGAACCGTCGGTGGTGGTGGCCAAGGTGGCGGACGCCAAGGGCAATTTTGGCTATAACGCGGCCACCGGCGAGTACGGCGATCTGGTGGAGATCGGCGTGGTCGACCCGACCAAGGTCACCCGCACCGCGCTGCAGAACGCGGCGTCGATCGCCGGCCTGATCCTGACGACGGACGCCACCGTCGCGCAGGCCGCCGAAGAGACCAAGCCGCAGGCGGCGCCGGCCGAAGCCATGGACTTCTGATCCGGCTCGGACCGGGGCAGCGTGAAGGCATCGCGCCACGGGCGCGGTGCCTTTTTTTTGCGTCGCGGCGCGCGACCGCCCCCCCTTCCGGGTCCTCGCGGGCCGCTCTTCAATGGCGTCTATGCATTCGCACCAACCGATTTCACGAATCAAAAACGCGGGATCTTGAATCCGCGCGGACCGCACTTATATCTCTGTTGAAGCGGTCGAGCGGCTGGCGATTGCGACGCATGAAGCGGCCCCGATCCTGTCCAACCATCTTGGGAGGTAATCATGGCGAACTACCCATTCACCGATACCGGTGTCGAGTCCTTCTTCGACGCGGTCCAGGAACAGATGGACCGCATCCTGCGCGGCGCGGGCCTGCCCGCCAACCTGCGCGCCCTGCCGCGCGGACATTTTCCGCCGGTCAATATCGGCGTGTCGGATGATGCCGCGGTCGTGGTGGCATTCATTCCCGGCATCGACCCGGACACCCTGAAAGTGTCCATCGAAAAGGGCCTGCTGACGATCAGCGGCACGCGCGAGACGCAGGCGCTGCCCGAGAACGCGCGCTATTACGCGCGTGAACGCGCCGACGGTTCATTCACGCGCGCCATCGAACTGCCGGCCGACGTCGACGCGGACAACGTGCAGGCGCGCTATGTCGACGGCTGCCTGCTGGTCTCCATCAAGAAGAAGGAGTCGTCCAAGCCGCGTCTCATCCCGGTGCAGTAACGCCCGCCAATCGCACTATTCAGGAGATAGCATCATGAATACGCGTAACGAACTCGTTGTCGAACAAGAAGGCCGCGCCGCGCCGCGGCGCCCCGCCACCCTGCCCGCCGTGGACATTTTCGAGGACACCGCCGGCGTCACGGTGCTGGCCGACCTGCCGGGCGTCACCAAGGAGCGCCTGAACATCAAGGTCGAATCCGACGTGCTCGTCATCGAAGGCGAAGCCGCCGTGCCAGTGCCGCAGGAACTGCGCCTGATCCACGGCGAACTGCGCGAGCCGCTGTTTCGCCGCTCGTTCCGGCTGGGGCCGGAATTCGACAAGGACGCGATCAGCGCCAACCTCAAGCAAGGGGTCCTGACGCTGCGCGTGCCGCGTGTGCGCGAAGCGCAGCCGCGCCAGATTCCGGTGACGGTGGCGTAAACGATGCGCCGCGCCGCGGGGCCACCGTGGCGCGGCGTCCTGATGCGTTTCCGCGGCCGGCTCCCACCCTGCCGCCGTGGATTCAGAAGCGATATCTCACTTCCAGCGACCCGGTGTTCTGCCGGTTGCCATCGCCGAACTGCCCGCCGTACAGCGCGCTCACCGTGGTGCGCTTGCTGACGTCGATGCCCACGCCAAGCTCGACCACCGCGGCGTCGCGCGCCACAGGGGCGCCCGTCACCGAAAACGCGTCCCCGCCCTGCACGAAGGACATCGTGCTGAGCGGATTGCGGTCGCCGAAGGCGTGGCGCCATCCCAGCGTGCCCCGCACCGCGCCGCGCGCGCCGGCGCTCTCGAAATCGCTGCGCGCGTGCAGGCCCAACGTGGTGGTCGTGATGCGGCTGCGGCCGCTCTCGCCGCGCAACGCCGCGTCGCCGCCGGATTCGGAAAAGCCGCGGGTACGCAGGTCGCTGAAGTTGGCGCCGACGAAAGGCTCGAGCGTGACCCGGTCATTCAACGGCACGGCATAACCGAGTTCACCGAAGACCTGGCCGGTGCTGGCGCCGTAGCTGGCCTTGAGCGTCTGGTCCAGGCCCGCGGCGGCGGTGCTGCGCCGGGTGTCGACGTCGTGCCAGGTATAGGCGGCCCCCAGGCTGAGATTGATCCGGCCCGCGCCGGCCTCGAAGGCCCGGCCGCCATACAGCGTGACGCTGTAGCTGTCGACGTCGGCGCTGGAGGCCCGGTCGCTGGTGCGGCTGCGGCTGTTGGTGTAGCCGAGCGCGCCGCCCAGACGCCATTGCGCGCCGACCGCCACGTCGCCGCCGAGGATCATGCCCGAGTCAGTCTGCGTGGTACGGGCGGCGTTGCCGTCGCCGCCCAGGGTGGTCCAATTGCCGAACACCTGAGTCCAGAGCGGCTGCGCATTCGATTGCGGCAGCGACGCGGCATCGCCCCTGCCCAGTTGCGCCGTCGGCGCGCCCGGCGCCCAGCCGGCGCCCAGGTTGGCGCGCAGCCGCGACAGCGGCATCTGCGCCATGGCGCCGGTGGCGCCCTGCAGGATCGACATCGCGCTGGCATGCGCTTCGCCGGAGAGCGCATCGAACGCCTGCGCGGGCATGCCGTCGGGCAGGTTCAACACGTGCCGGTACAGTGCGCTATCGGGCGCCAGGCTCTGCAGGGCCCGCGCCACCGCGCGCTGGTTACCGCTGGCCGCGGCGTCGACAAACTGGATCGGGCGCGAGCCGCCGTCATCCGACGGGACCTGCTTGAGGCTCACCACCAGATCGACGCGCTGGCTGTCGTAGGCCAGTGAAGGCGTCAGGAACGCCAGGTTGCTCGAGACACTGTCGAATCGTCCCAGCACGCCATTGTCCGCGGTCAGGATGGTATAGGTGGTGGAAGGCGCATAGTTGCCGTTCTGACCGATATGCAGCACGGATCCCGCCAGGTTGGCGCCGCCGGCCACCCGCACACTGCTGGCCAAGCCATCCGGCGTGGTGGCGACGCGGTAGACGGCTCCCGGTTGGAAGGTCAGGTCCCCCTGCACGTTCATGCGGCCCGTGGGAAGGTTGGCGCTACCCGGCGCCAGGGTGGCGCCGGACGCGATGGTCACATCGCCCAGCGTTCCGGAGCCGGACAGCGTCGACCCGCTCGCGGCAAGCACCTGGCCGCCAAGCTTGCCGTCCACCTGCAACGTGCCGGCCGCCACCTGTGTCGCGCCCGTGTAGGCGCTGCTGTCGCCGGTCAGCGCCAGCGTCCCGGCTCCCAGCTTCGTCGTTGCGCCCGCGCCGGAAATCGCGCCCGCGTAGACGGCATCGTCGGCGCGATCGAACCGCAGGTTCGCGTTGTTGACGATATTGCCGCTCAACGAGCCGCGATTGCCGCCATCGCCCACTTGCAGCGTGCCCGCGTCGACCACCGTGGTGCCCGCGAAGGCGTTCTCGCCGGCCAGCACCAAGGTGCCGGCGCCGGCCTGGCGCACCTGTCCGGCGCCGCGCAGTATCCCGTCGAAGCGGATCGCATCGCCGCGATTGAAGACCAGCGCCGCGCCCGCCGCGATGTCCGCGTCGCCGGCCAGGCTGCCCGAGTTGGCGCCGTTGCCTATCTGCAGGGTGCCCGCTTGCACGAAAGTGCCACCGGCATGGTTACCGGCGCCGGTGAGGATGACGGTGCCGCTGCCAGTCAGGCTCAGCCCTCCCGCGCCGGACAGCGTGCCGGACAGCGTCATGCCGTTGGCGCCGGTGACCGTCAGCCCGCCTGGGCCCAGCACGAAGTCATTCGACATGCTCAACGCCCCCGGCACACCGGCGGCGGCGATCGCGCCCCCATTCGCGCTGATCGGGCCGAGTCCTAGCATGGCGCCGTGCTGCAGCGTCGCCAGGCCGCCGTTGAGCGTCACGCTGCCGCCGGAGACCAGGGGCGAATCCTGCAATATCCAGGAACCGCTGTTGATACGCAGGTTCTGGAAGTTGACGTAGGTCAGCCCGGAGATGGCGGTGACCGCCCCTCCCGTGCCGCTGCCGGTGCCGGCGGACGGCAGCGCGTTCTGCAGCACCAGCGTGTTGCCCCCGCCCACGCCGCCATCGATCGTGCCGGCGGGCGCGAAGGCAAGCCCGGGCTGACCGGCCACCGGCAGGTCGGCCGACGAGGATCCCGAACCGCGAAACACGACGGAACCCGAAACGGCGGTGAAGGTATTGTTGCCGCCCTGGCCCAGCGATACGCCGCCGACGATGGTCCCGGCATTGGTGAAACTGTGCCCCTCGCCGGAAATGCCGGCGGCTGCGAACGCGACGCGGCCGACGATGGTGCCGGTACGGTCGTTGAGGAATTCCACCTTCGCGCCGCCGTAAGCGGCAATGACGGCCTTGTCCGCCGCCGCGGTGACGGTGCCGTCCACATCTCTGCTGCTTATCATGCCAGCGTTGGTGAGGTAGCTCGTCCCGCCGCTGCCGTTCTGCACGGCCACGGCCATGCCCAGGAGCGACGGCAGGCTGGAGCCGCCGCCGACGCCGGGGGTGACGCCGACAATCGTCCCCGTCACCCCATTGGTCACCCGTGTGACGCTGGCCGAACTGTTGCCGACGAACACGCCGGTCGACCCGGCCGAATTCACGCCAAGCGGGTTGGGGTCGATCCTGCCATCGTTCGACACGGTCACGTTGCTGCCGGTCAGGCTGAGCGCGGTGCCGCCGCCGGGCGGTATGACGCCCAACGACCCCGTGCCAGTCACGGTGACCTCCAGGTTATTGGATGCATCCGCGTAGGACGGCGTGACAGGATTGGCTGGCGAGGCGCATTGGACGAGAAGGCCGACGCGGATACAGTCCGCCTGGGCCGCCCCGCCGGTCCCGGCCAGCGCGAGCGCCAGCGCGGCGCCCAGCGCATGACGGCGCGGCAGGCAAGGCAGGACGGGGCCGGGCGAGATCCCGCCCGCGCGCGCTTGCGATGCCAGTTCCGACGCCGCTTGCCAGACGCGCAGGCGACGGTTCCATACCAGACGGTAGATGTGGTTCAAAGCGGGATCCCTTGTTTTTGCGACGGCCTGCGTCATCCTGGCCCACCGTGAAGGTGGCACGAACGCATGCGATCAGCGCGGCGCGCCCACGACAGGACGAGCCGACCTTTTTTGGCCGATGGGCGGAATATTTGCGCACAATATAGCCCGCGCCAGGGCGGCTGAAGCGAAAAGAAAAGGCGGAATCACTGGTCAATTCCTGCCCACCGCGAAGATAATCGCACTTTTGCCGCCAATGCCGATTTACAAGGAGCGACCTTCTTGGGCCCGACCGCCGACCGCGCCGCCCCGCCGTTGACCGTCCGCGAGGCGATCGCCCTGGCCCACACGCACTGGAACGCCGGTCAGGCCGCGCAAGCCGAAGACCTTTGCCTGCGCGTGCTGGACGCGGTTCCCGACCAGCCCGACGCGCGGCATTTGCTCGGCCTGATCGCGCATGCGTACGGCCATCCAGCGCTGGCGCTGGCGCATCTGCGCGCGGCCTGCCAGTCGCCCGCGGCGCCGGCCGCCTATTGCAGCAATCTGGCGGAAGTGTGCCGCCAGCAGGGACGGCTCGACGAAGCCGAGGCGGCCGCCCGCCGCGCGGTGGCCGCCGACCCGGGGCTGGCCGAGGGCTGGAACAACCTGGGCATCATCCTGCAGGAGGCAGGCCAGTTGGCCGCCAGCCTCGATTGCCTGCAGCGCGTGGCCGCATTGCTGCCCGACAGCGCGCAGGCCCACAACAACCTGGGCAACACCTGCAAGCGCCTGGGCGACAACCCGCAGGCGCTGGTGCATTACCGGCGCGCCCTGGAATTGGACCCGGACTACGCGCAGGCCTTGAGCAACATGGCGGTGGCGTTGGGCGACGAGGGCCGGCACGAGGCCGCCCTGGCCGCCATCCGGCGCGCCATCGAGCTCGATCCGCTGCTGCCGCAGGCGCACCTGAATCTGGCCGCGCTGGAACGTGCGCGGCCACGCCCAGGCCAGGCCCGGGCAATTCCCGGCGGCGCCCCGGCGCCGGCCGCGCCGCCCGATGAACATGCGCTGGGCGAGGCCGAGGCGCTGCTCCGCGAGGGCCGCTACGCCCAGGCCGAAAGGTTGCTACGCGACGCGCTGGCGCAGGCGGGGCGTCATGTCGCGCTATTGCGCCTGCTGGTCCAGGCCCTGCGGCCGCAAGGAAAGCTGCGGGAAGCGCGCGACGCCCTGGAGCACGTGCTGCGCGCGGAGCCGGGCGACACGGGGTCGCGCTTCGAGCTGGCCGAGGTGCTGCTGACGGAGGGCGATTTCGATGCCGGCTGGCGCGAATACCGCTACCGCTATCACCTGGCGCACACGGCGGCGCTGGCCCGCCACGTGCAAAAGCCGCGCTGGGACGGCCGGCCGATCCCCGGCCAGACGCTGCTGCTGCATGACGAGCAAGGCTACGGCGATACCTTCCAGTTCCTGCAACTGGTGGCACTGGCCCGCGCGCGCAGCGGCGCGCGCATCGTCCTGGAGGTCAAGGAGCCATGCCACGCACTGGCGCGGCGCAGCGACGGGATTGATGAAGTCATCGTCGCCGGTTCGCCGCCGCCGCCGTTCGATCTGCACTGCGAGCTGATGAGCCTGCCGCTGGCGCTGGGCCTGCGCCTTGACGACCTGCCCGTGCGCACCGCCTACCTGCGCGCCGACCCGGCCCGCGTGGCTCGCTGGCGCGCGCGGCTGGCGGACCTGCCGCGCCCCCTGGTCGGCCTGGCCTGGGCGGGCAGGCCGACCCATCCGCGCGACGCGCAGCGTTCCCTGGCGCTGGCCGATATGGCGCCGCTGGCACAGCCTGGCGTCACTTTCATCGGCCTGCAGGTCGGCGAGGCGTCCGCCCAGGCGGCCTCGCCCCCGCCGGGCCTGAACCTGGTGCCGTTGGGCCAGGATATCCACGACTTCGACGACACCGCGGCCATCCTGACCCTGCTGGATGTGCTGGTGTCGGTGGATTCATCGCCGGTTCATCTGGCCGGCGCGCTGGGCTGCCCGGCCTGGGCGCTATTGCCCTTCGCGTCCGACTGGCGCTGGCTGCGCGAGCGCCGCGACAGTCCCTGGTATCCGTCGGTGCGCCTGTTCCGCCAATCGGCCCCGGATGCGTGGCAGCCGGTGTTGGAAGAGGTGGCGGTCGCGCTGCGTGCCTTGCAGGCGGCCCGTTCCGCCACCGAATGACGTTCCGCCCCTTCCTCGCCGGCCGCTCCAAAACCTGACGACCCGCTCCACGGCAAAGCCGCGCACTTTGGCGCCGAACATGGAGCGGCCGGAAATGCCACGCGCGTCGCCCGCGAACCGCGACTGCGTCGGCTCCAGCGCGCGGCGCCGCGGCCGCCGCAATGCCGTCACGCAGGCGCCGGACCGCGTCAGGGCAGCCCGACTCCAGTGGCGCCTTGCAGGGTTTGCAGCAGACGCGCCTGGAAGGGCTCGTCATGCGTGGCCGGATGCGGTTCGCGCCGCGCCTGGTGATGCCAGTAGCCGCCGCTGCGCAGCGCGTCGGCATCATCGGTCGCCGCCAGCCAGGCTTGCGTGACGTGTCCCAGGCTGAGATCGTCCGGCGCGTTGGGCCCGCCCATCTTGGTGGGCACCCAGCCGGGATCGACCGCTTGGCTGATCACATCCGGCCAGCGGCGCGCCACGGCCGCCATCAACGCCGTCACGAACAGCTTGCTGTCCGAATACGAGCCGCTTTCGCGGCCGCCATCCCAGGCCATGCCGTCCAGGTCCGGCCTGCCGTCGTAGTGCATTTCACTGCTCAGGTAGACCAGCCGTCGCGGCCGCGCCATCAAGGCGGTCAGCACATACGGCGCGATGACATTGACTGGCAGGATGGCCGGGCCGGTGAAGACGCCCGCATTGTGGATGACCGCGTCCATCCGGCCCAGCGCATTGAGCTGGTCCGCCAGCTCCCGCGTCTGCGCCAGGTCGGCCAGGTCGCCCACCACCGCCAGCGCCCCTTGCGACAATAATTCCCGCGCGGCGCCCAGGCGCTCGCGATTGCGCCCGTGCACGACCACCATGTGGCCGTCCGCCAGCAGCGCGCGCGCGGCCGCCAGTCCCAGGCCATCGACCGAACCGGTGATGAAGATGCGTGCCATGAATCCACTCCTTGAAAACCGGGCGCGGGCCGGGCAAGCCTTGCGCGGCCGCCATCGACACCGCGCCATGCGCAGGCGACTGCAGTGTATCGGCATCGCCCGCCCGACGACGCCTTGACCCGCCGGCGCATCCGGGAATTCCGGCGCCCGTCGCGTGGAACAGCCTTGGATGCGCGGATCCGCGCGAAGTATAGTGACCGGCGCGGCGCAGGCGCGCCCGACGCCCCCATCCCGAACTTCGCAGCAGGAGCCCCTTTTCATGGCCACCGAATCCCAAGCCCCCGTCATCCTGATCACCGGCGGCAGCCGCGGCGTCGGCGCCGCCACCGCGCGGCTGGCCGCCGCGCAGGGCTATGACGTGGCGATCAGCTATGTCTCGAACGAAGTGGCGGCGCGGGCGGTGGTCGCCGACGTCCAGGCCCTGGGGCGCCGCGCCCTGGCCGTGCGCGCCGACAGCGCGGACCCGCAACAGGTCGCCCATCTGTTCGCCGCCATCGATCAGGCATTCGGCCGTCTGGACGTGCTGGTGAACAACGCCGCGATCATCGCGCGGCAATCGCGCGTGGAGGACCTGACGTTCGAACGGATGCAACGGGTCTTCGCCGTCAACGCCATCGGCCCCATGCTGTGCGCGCAACAGGCGGCCCGGCGCATGTCCCAGCGCCACAACGGCCGGGGCGGCGCCATCATCAACGTGTCATCGGGCGCGGCGCGGCTCGGCAGCCCCAATGAATACGTGGACTACGCCGCCTCGAAGGGCGCGCTGGAGAGTTTCACGATCGGCTTTTCCAAGGAAGTGGCGCGCGAAGGCATTCGCGTGAACGTCGTGCGTCCCGGCCACATCTATACCGAGATGCACGCCAGCGGCGGCGAACCGGGGCGGGTGGACCGCATCAAGGACACCGTGCCCATGGGCCGCGGCGGCCAGCCCGAGGAAGTGGCGCGCGCCATCCTGTGGCTGGCCGGCGCCGAGGCCTCGTACGTCACCGGGACATTCGTCGACGTCACCGGAGGCAAGTAACCGGCGGCGCCGCGCTAGCGCAGCGCGGCCACCTCCATGACGGTTGCCCCGCAGGCCTGCACCAGTTCGGGATCGTGGCTGGCGAACAGCACCACGCGGTCCCGGCCCCAGGCCATGAACAGCTCGGCCAGTTCACGCCGCGCCGGCGTATCCAGCCCGTTGCTGGGGCCGTCGGCGATGACCACGGCCGGATCGCCCAGGGCGGCCGCGGTCAGGTAGACCTTGCGGCGCGTGCCCGTGGACATCTGCTCGAAGCGCTTGTCCAGGTGCGGTTCCAGCCCCAGCCGCGCGGCCAGGTCGAGCACCGCGTCATCCACCGCCACGCCCTTCTCCGCCGCGACTTGCTGGAGCAAGCCGCGCCCGGTCTGCTGCGGCGACGCCAGGCAGTTGTCGGGCACGTAGGCAAGGCGGGACTTGGCCAGTTGGGGCGATCCGCCCAGCGAATGGCCCTCGATCCAGACCTCGCCGCCATCCGGCGCGATCACGCCCGCGATGATGGCGAGCAGGCTGGATTTACCGGTGCTGTCCTCTTCGCACAGCGCCACGCAGCCGGGGCCGAAGGTGTGCGTCAGCCCCTGGAAGACGAGATGGTCGCCGTAGCGTTTGGTGAGATGGTCAATGCGCAGCATGGCGCCAGTGTACGCAGGAACGTGCCGCCCCGCCAGGACCGCGCGGCGCCTGCCGCCCAACCCGCCGGGCCGCCCCCGACCACGCGACGACACGCCAGGCCCCGGCCATGCGCGACGGCGCGGCCACCGCTACTCGCCCCCGCCTGGCCTCGATGGCGAAGGTCTGGAAGCACTTGAAGCGCGAGGCCACGTGACGGCAGCGCGTCACTTCCTCAGGTACGACTTTTTTCCGCTGTCCGAATAGCAGAAGGTTCCGCCGCGCGGGCCCGTACAGTATTGGCCGTCGCGGCAGTGGCACGTGCCGCTCGAACCGGCCGCGGGTGGCGGCGACACCAGGGATTGGGCGGCGCCGTCCGGGCCCGTGCAGACACGCTTCGAGGCGCTGATCGAACCATCACGGCAGAGGAACTTCTCCCCGGCACAGCGTTCCACGCCGCCCTTCTTGCCGGAACAGGGGGTGTTCGCCGAATGAGCCGTGGTCGCGAACGATACGGCCAGCGCGGCCAGCGCCAGGATCAGCGCGCGCATCGTCAATGCGCCGCCGGTCGATCGCCGACCCAGGCCGAGAAGCGCAGCAGATAGCCATCGGGGTCCTGCACCAGGAACTGGCGCACGCCCACTTCGATCGCATCGCTGCGATACCAGAAAGCCAGGCTGCGCGACAGGTCGGCCAGCAGCAACTCCGGAACCATTCGGGCTCGGCGTAATTCGGTCATGCGTGTCTCCATTTTCAGGGTGTTCGGCATGATGACAGAACCGGTGGCGCCCCGCCTTCGCGGTGAAAGAACAGCGGCTCCATGCCGCCTTTGCCGCGGTCCAGGTACTCGAACGCCACCCGCTCCCCGGGAAGCGCCGGACCGCCGCCATGGCTGAGGTTGTACAGTTCACCGCCCAGCCGATAGACATATAGCGGGGTCCAGGACGTCGACTCCGGCATTAGTACCTTGTAGGTCAGGACCTCGTCCACCCGGCCGCGCACGCCGTACTTGACCGTCGCGCGCCGTGGTCGAGGGCCCCCACAGCCAGATCCCGGCGAAGAGAACCGTGATGGCCAGGAACAGCATGAAACACACCGCACCCAGGACCGTTTCCGCGCGGTGAAAGTTCGTATGCCGGCGCAACCATGCCAGGTCCTGCTCGGTCAACGCCTCATCGTGGGTCTGCATGCCGCGCGCCTCCTCGTCTCGATCCGATTGCCCGCCATGATGACAGAAGCGCCGGGCTCGCCCGGCTTGACAAGCCCCCCTCCCCCCTCCGAACATAGCCCCATCCACCCGGGGAGCTTCGGCAAGAAGCTGAGATTCCGATGGCGGCCGCGCCCAGCGCGGCACGCGGCGCGAGAGACCCGTTGAACCTGATCCAGACAATCCTGGCGTAGGGAAGGTGCGCATCCCGCCGGCCCGCCATGCCGCGCCACGCCGCCCCGCCCCGCCCGTTGTCCCCTTAAGGACCCGCCGGCATGGCCTCCCTCACTCCTACCCTGTCCGACCTGGCGCTGGCTTCGCGCGACCTGTATGCGGCCGTGCGCCGCGACGCGCCGCTGGTGCAGTGCCTGACCAACTTCGTGTCGATGAACACCGCGGCCAATACGCTGCTGGCCATCGGCGCCTCGCCAGCAATGGTGCACGCGGCGGAGGAAGCGCCCGAATTCGCCGCCATCAGCGGCGCGGTGGTGATCAATATCGGCACGCTCTCGGCCCCCTGGCTGGACAGCATGCTGCGGACCGCCGCCGCCGCCAGCCAGGCGGACACGCCCTGGGTGCTGGATCCGGTGGCGCACCACGCCACCGCGTTCCGCCGCGACGCGGTGCGGCGCCTGCTGGACCTGCGGCCCGCCGTGATCCGCGGCAACGCGTCGGAGATCATCGCGCTGGGAGGCGGCCAGAGCGCCAGCAAGGGCGTGGATGCGCGCGACCCGGTGCAGCAGGCCGAGCAGGCGGCGCGCGAGCTGGCGCGGGCCCGCGCCACGGTGGTGGCGGTGACGGGAGAAGTGGATTTCGTGACAGACGGCCAGCGCGAGGTGCGCGTGGCCGGCGGATCGCCGCTGATGCCTCAGGTCACGGCCACGGGCTGCGCGCTGACGGCGGTGGTCGGCGCCTTTGCGGCGGTGGCGCGCGCTGACGCCTACACCGCGGCGGTGGCGGCGCTGTCCTGCTTCGGCATCGCCGGCCGGCGCGCCGGGGCGCTGGCGGAAGGCCCCGGCTCGTTCGCGTGGCGCTTCCTCGACGCGCTGGCGGCGCTGGAGACCGACAGCCTGACGGCCGAGTCGCCACTGCGCTGAAACCACATCCGCGCGCCCTGTCGGCGCGCGGACGCCTTTCCATTTACATGCGGTACTGCAGGCTCAGCATGGCGTTGCGCGGCGCGCCCGGCATGTTCAGGTTGGGGCTGGTGCCGTGCGCCGAGACGATGTAGCCGGCATTGAACAGGTTGTACACGTTCAACTGCACCGAGTACGGCCCCTGGCGCCACCACGCCGCCGCGTCCGCCGTGAGGTAGCCCGGCAGCGTAACCGTGTTGCCCGGGTTGGCGAAGCGCGCGCCCACCAGGTTCAGACCGGCGCCAGCGCCGAAGCCGTCGCCCAGGTCCTTGGTGATCCAGACGTTGCCGGCATGGCGCGGCGTCAGCGTGGCGCGCTTGCCCTCCACGTCCTTGCCCGCGTCGCGCGCCACCGACTGCGTCACGCGCGCGTCCAGATAGGCATAGCCCAGCATCGCGCGCCAGCCGTTGGACAGGTCGCCTGACAGGGTCCACTCGGCGCCGTCGGTGCGCTGCGTGCCCACCGGCACCAGCGTGTTGGTCACCGGGTTGGTCACCTTGATGTCGGTGCGCTCCAGGCGGAACACCGACACCGTGGTCGACAGCTTGCCATCCAGGAAATCGTACTTGGCGCCGACTTCATAGTTGGTGGTCTTCTCCGGCGCCAGGTCGACGTTGTTGGCCGCCAGCGCGAAGGCCTCGCCCGAGGGCTGGTAGGAACGGCTCCACGACACGTAGTACGACTGCACGCTGTCCGGCTGGAACACCAGGCCCAGGCGCGGGCTCAGGTTGGAGTCGGTGCGCTGCAGGTTCTGGCCGCTGCGGCGGTCCTCGGTCTTCTGCTCGAAGCGGTCATGGCGCACGCCGCCCAGCACCTTCCAGTGCTCGCCCAGCGACACCATGTCCTGCACATACAGGCCGAGCGTGCTGAAGCGGCCCAGGTTGTCGGAGCCAGGCGCGCCCACGGCCTGCCGCCGCAGCGTCGGCAGTTGCGGATCGAACAGGTTGACCACCGCCACGTTGGGGTTGGAATAGCTCACCAGGTCCTTGTTCTGCTGGCCCACCTCGACGCCGTAGAGGACGTCGTGGCGCACCGATCCCCACTGCACGCGCTGCATCAGCTCGGTCTGGTTGGTCCAGCCGTGTTCGTCGCGCAGCACGTTGCCGTGGGTCAGTGACACGGTCTGCGCGGCTTCGTTGACCGAACCCGGCAGCGTGTTGTTGCGGTTCAACGTGTAGTGGTAGTAGCGCGTGGCATTGCGCAGCGACCAGTTGTCATTGAAGCGGTGCGTCAGCGTGCCGGCGTACGACTGCACGCGGGTCTGGGTGTAGTCGGTGTCCCGCGCGTTCTCGGCGCCGTAGTAGGTGGACGGGTCCACGTCCACCGGCCGGCCATGGTAGGCCGGGATGCCGAAGTCCGTCAGGCGGCGGTCTTCCAGGAATTCGGTCTGCAGCAGGAAGGTGGTGTTCTCGCCCAGCTTGAACTGGGCCGACGGCGCGATCGCCTTGCGATCGATGAACTGCTTGTCGCGGTAGCTGTCGCCCTTTTCCACCGCGCCCGTCATGCGCCAGGCCATGCTGCCGCTGTCGTTGGCGCGGCCCAGGTCCAGGTCGAGGCGGCGGTCGTTCCACGAACCGTAGCTCAGGCCGACCTGCGAGATGTCCTCGCCCGGCTTCTTGGTGATGCGGTTGATCAGGCCGCCGGACGAACCGCGGCCGTACAGCACCGCCGCCGGCCCCTTGATGACGTCGATGCGTTCGACGTTGGACAGGTCGCGGAAGTACAGCGCGTCATCGCGGAAGCCGTCGACGAACTGGTCGGCGATCGCGGTGAAGCCGCGGATCGACACCTGGTCGCGCTGGCCGTCGCCGGTCGAGAAGCTGACGCCCGGCACGTTCTTGAGCGCGTCCTGCACCGACATGGCGTGCTGGTCGCGCAGCACCTGCGCCGGCACCACGTTCACCGTCTGGGGAATGTCGCGCAGCGGCGCGTCGATCTTGGTGGCGCTGGTGGACGCGGGCGGGTTGTAGCTTTGCGCGGTGTCATCGGCGCCGACGACGCTGATCGCGGGCAGGGTGGCGGCGGGCGCGGCGGCCTGGGCGTGGACGGCCAAGGGGGCCGCGGCGAACAGGGCGGCGGTGAGGGGGCGGAGGACGTGCATGGCCTGCGGGTCTTTTCGAAGTCGTTTGAAACGGAAGAAACCGCCATTCTCTTGACAACGAGAATCACTCGCAATGCTTTTATCATTACGTTGCCTGGGGGCCACGATAAATGAGACACGCGTCCAATTCAGATGTTATTCAGCATGTCTGTGCGAAGCGTGCGCGACGGGCCGGATGTCCCAGTCCGCTGGTATTCCGTCCCCGGAAATTTCCCGCCGCGCGCCGGCGCCGGCGTCGTCCCGCGACCCAGCGCGCTCCCCGCGACCGTCAGCGGTAATACACGCAGATGCGCTTGCCGCCGATTTCGTGCACGTCGATCGGCAATTCGTACAGGTCGCCCAGCACCTCGGGACGGATCAGTTCGGCGGGCGTGCCGCAATGCGCCACCCTGCCCGCCTTCATCGCCACGATGCGGTCGGCATAGCTGGACGCGAAGTTGATGTCGTGCAGCACCAGCACCACGGTCTTGCCCAGTTCGTCGGCGGCGCGCCGCAGCGTGCCCATCATGGCCACGGCGTGCTTCATGTCGAGGCTGTTCAGCGGCTCGTCCAGCAACACATAGCGCGTGTCCTGGCACAGCACCATCGCCACGAACGCGCGCTGGCGTTGGCCGCCGGACATCTCGTCCAGGTAGCGGCCGGCCAGCGGCTCCAGGTCCAGGTAGGCGATGGCCCGGTCGATATGGACCTTGTCGTCCAGTGTCAGGCGGCCGCCCGAATGCGGATAGCGCCCGAACGCCACCAGGTCGCGCACCGTCAGGCGCAGCGGCAGGTGGTTGTCCTGCCGCAGGATGGCCAGGCGCCGCGCCAGTTCGCGGCTGTCGCTGCGCGTCACGTCCAGGCCGTCCACCTGGATGCGGCCGGCGGACATCGGCAACAGGCGGCTGATCATCGACAGCAGCGTCGATTTGCCGGCGCCGTTGGGGCCGATGATGGCGGTCACGCCGCCGGCCGGCAAGGCCAGCGACACCCGGTCCACGACCACGCTGTCGCCGTATTGCTTGCTGACTTGCTGGATATCGATCATTGGCGTCCCCTGCGCAAGATCAGGGCCAGGAACATCACTCCGCCCACGAATTCGATGACCACGCTGACCGTGGTGCTCAGTTGCAGCACGCGCTCCAGCAGCGTCTGCCCGCCGACCAGGAAGATCACGCTGAGCAGCACAGCGGCCGGCACGGTGTGTCGGTGCCGGTCCGACCCCATCGCCTGATAGGCCAGGTTGCTCACCAGCAGCCCGAAGAACGTCACCGGCCCCACCAGCGCGGTGGACACCGACACCAGCACCGCGATGGCGGCCAACGTCAGCAACAAGGTGCGGCGGTAGTCCACGCCCAGGTTCAGCGCGATCTCGCGGCCCAGCGCCAGCACGTCGTAGCGGCGCCGCATGCGCCAGACCAGCAGCGTCGCCGCGGCCACAGCCGCCAGCGCGATCGGCAGCAGTTCGGTGCGCACTGAATTGAAGTTGGCAAACATCCGGTCCTGCAGCACCAGGAATTCGTTCGGGTCGATCAGGCGCACCACGAAGCTGGACAGGCTGCGAAACAGCAGCCCGAAGATGATGCCCACCAGCATCATCAAATGCAGGCTGCGCGCGGCGTCGGTGAACAGCCAGCGGAACAGCAGGCAGGCGAAGGCCGTCATCGCGCCCACTTCCAGCACGAAGGCCGCCACCGGATGGTTGACCGCGCCCGCCGCCTGGCCGAAGCCGAACACCACCAGCGACTGGATCAGCAGGTAGAGCGCGTCAAAGCCCATGATGGCCGGCGTCAGGATGCGGTTGTGCGTCACGGTCTGGAACAGCACCGACGACACCGCCACCGCGTAGGCCACCAGCAGCATCGCCGCCAGCTTGCCGCCCCGGAACGGCAGCACGAAAGCCCATTGGCCGTTGGCGCCCAGCGTCATGAAACCGACGACGCACAGCAACGCGGCCGTGGCCAGCAGCGCGAGCCGCCAGGCCTGCGGCGAAGGCAACAGGCGCGACACGGATTCAGCCACGGCGCGCTCCCCGGCTGCGCAACAGGCACAGGAACAGGACGCTGCCCACCACGCCCACCACCGTGCCCAGCGGCACCTCGTAGGGATGGATCACCAGCCGGCCGATGATGTCACAGGCCAGCACGAACACGCCCCCCAGCATCGCCACCCACGGAATCGCGCGGCGCATGTTGTCGCCCAGCATCAGGCTGACCGCGTTCGGCACGATCAGGCCCAGGAATGGAATGCCGCCGGCCGTGACCACCACCACGGCGGAAATCGCCGACACGATCAGCAGGCCCACCAGCGTCAGGCGCGCGTGGTTCAGGCCGAGATTGGCGGCGAACTCGCGGCCCATGCCGGCCACGGTGTAGCGGTCCGCCGCCAGATAGGCCGCGGCCGCCAGCGCAAAGCCGATCCACAGCAGTTCGTAGCGGCCGCGCAGCACCCCGGAGAAATCCCCGGTGGTCCAGGCATGCAGGGATTGCAGCAGGTCATAGCGATAGGCGACGAAGGTGGTGACCGCATGGATCACGCCGCCCAGGATCAGGCCGATCAGCGGCACGATGAACGGCGTGCGCAGCGGCACGCGCCGCAGCAGCGCCAGGAACAGCAACGTGCCCGCCAGCGCAAAGCCGGTGGCCGTCAGCATCTTGCCGATCACCGGCGTGTCCGGCGCCAGCAGCGTCACCGCCAGGATGCCGAGCGTGGCCGACTCGACGGTGCCGGCCGTGGTCGGCTCGACGTAGCGGTTGCGCACCAGCATCTGCATGATCAGCCCAGCCACCGCCAGCGCCATGCCGGCCAGCAGCAGGGCCAGCGTGCGCGGCACGCGGCTGACCAGCAGCAGGCGCCAGGCGCGCTCGGCGTCCGGCCCGCCGGCCAGCGCGGCGAACGAAAACGACCCCGCGCCCAGGCTGACGCTGGCCACGCACAACGACAGCAACAGCAGCAACAAGGCCGCCAGCCCGGCCCAGCCGGTCATCATCCCGCCCTGCTTCACCCGGCCGACTCCGACGCCATCCGATGGACCATGCGCTTACTTGGCGTCCGGCTTGGCGCCCGACAGCGCGCGGGCGATATCGTCCACGTTCTGCTGCATGGCGGTCAGGCCCGCACTGCCCAGCAGGTACCAGTTGTAGCCGTTCAGGTAGACCACGCGCTGCTGTTTCCAGGCCTTGGTCGGGCGGATCAGGTCGTTGTCCAGCATCCGCTGGGCCGAGGTGCCTTCGCGGCCGATGGCGGCGTCGCGGTCGATCACGAACAGCCAGTCGGGATCGGTCTGGGCAATGAACTCGAACGAGATCGCCTGGCCGTGGTTCGACACGTTCAGGTCCTTGGCGGCGGGCGCGAAGCCGAACGCGTCGTGGATCACGCCGAAGCGCGAGCCGGGACCATAGGCGCTCATCTTGCCGCCGGTGGTCAGCACGATCAGCGCGGTGCCCGCCTTGCCCGCCTGGCCATGCAGCGCCGCGATCGAGGCGCGCAGCGCGTCCAGTTTTTCCCTGGCCTGGGTCTGTTTGCCATAGATGGCGGCCAGCGTTTCGGTGTTGCGCGTGACGCTGCCGACCAGGTCCTTGGCGTCAACCGTCAGGTCGACCGTGGGCGCCAGTTTGGCCAATTCTTCGTACTTGGGCGCCGAACGGCCGGCCACGAATATCACCTGCGGCTGGGCCGCGTGGATCACCTCGTAGTTGGGCTCGAACATGCTGCCAACCTTGAGGTAGCGCTTGTCGGCGTACTGGGCGAGCTGCGGCGGCAGCTTGGCGGCGCTGGGCACGCCGGCCACGTCCACGCCCAGCGCGTGCAGGGTGTCGAGCACCGCCAGGTCCAGCACCACGGTCTTGGTCGGGTTGGACGGCACGGCGGTCTCGCCGCGCGCGTGCTTGACCGGCACGCTCCGGGCCGCGTCCTGGGCCATGCTGGGGGCGCTGGCGGCGCCCAGGGCCAGGGCCGTGGTGGCACACGCCAGCCAGCGGCCGGCGCGCCCTGCCAAGGTTTGCTTCATCGTCATGCTTGTCTCTCCAGGTTGCGGGAACACCGCCAGGCGGCGGCGCGTCCCGGTTGTTGCTCGCGGGCTCAGAACTTCACGCCCACGCCCAGCCAATAACGGCGGCCGTCTTCGACGTAGCCGTAGTCGTCGTAGCCGACCTGCTTGTCGAACAGGTTGTAGATGCCGGCGTACACCGACACCTTCTTGTTCACGGCATACGAGCCGCCCAGGTCGACGAAGGTGTACGACGGCGCCACCAGCGAGGTCGAGGACGGGCCGGTAATCGGCTGGCTTTCCTTGCCGCGGTAGTTGACGCGGGCCCACGCTTGCAGCGCGTCGGAGGCCTGCCAGTTGACCGTGGTGGTGAACAGGTGCTTGGGCAGTTGGTTCAGCGGCTGGCCCTGGTACTGGCCGGACTTCTGTTCCGACTTGGTGAAGGTGTAGCTGCTGGTCAGCGACCAGTCGCGGCCCAGCGGCAGCTTCAGGTTGGCCTCGACGCCGCGCGACACCGCCTTGTCCACGTTCATGTAGGTGGTGGGATTGGAGCCGAACCGGTTGGGGCCGTCGGTGCATTGCGACAGCGGGCAGGCGACGCGGGTGATCTTGTCCTTGAAGTTGTTGTTGAACAGGGTCAGGCCGGCATTGAAGCCCTCGCCGTCGTCATACAGCAGGCCAAGTTCCTGGGTCACCGACTTCTCGGGCGTCAGGTCGGGGTTGCCGTACATGTTGCCGCCGCGGCTGACCTGCCCCCAGCCGGCCACGGTCTGGCGCAGGTCGGGCGCGCGGAAACCGGTGGACACGCCGCCCTTCAGGGTCCAGCGCTCGGCCATGTGCCACACGCCGTACAGGCGCGGACTGAAATGGCTGCCGAAGTTCTCGTCCTGGTCCATGCGCAGGCCGCCGGTCAGCGCGAAGCTTTCGACCAGGCGCCATTCGTCCTCGGCGAACAGCGCCCACTGGTAGCGCTCCACCTTGCTGGGACCGCCGGCGAGCTGGTTGCCGGTCTGGTCGGTCAGGCGCTGCGTCAGGTAGGTGCCGCCCAGGGTCAGCATGTGCGAACCCAGCGGCAGCGTCCAACTGGTCTGCAGGTCCAGGTTCTTGATCTTCATCTGGCGCGAGCGGTTGTCGAACTCTTCCTGCTGCACGTAGCTGTCGGACACGCCCCAACCCCAGCGGCCGGTGTGCGACAGCGCCCATTTGTTGCTGCGGTAATCGGTTTCCGACGAGGCCGGGCAGCCGTTGCGCGGGCACGCCACGCCGGGAGCCAGCGGCGCGACGGTCTTGCCCAGCGTGTTCTCGTACTTCTGGCGGCTGGAAGTGGCTTCCAGCACGATGTCGTGGTCGCGGTTGGGCGTCAGCGCCAGCTTGGCCGTGATGTTGGTGGCGTTGCGCTTGCGGTAGCCCTCGACGATCCTGTCTTCGTCGCGCTGGGTCGCCTGGCCGTAGATCTGCAGGCCCAGCAGGTCATTCTTGATCGGGCCCGCCAGGTAGAAGTTGCCCTGGTAGATGTCGCCGGACTTGCTGCTTTCCTGGATGGTGGTGTCCATGCGGATTTCGCCGCCCCACTCGTAGGGCACCTTGCGGGTGATGATGTTGATCACCCCGCCCATGGCGTCGGAACCATACAGCGACGACATCGGCCCGCGCACCACCTCGATGCGCTCGATGGCCGAGATCGGCGGCGTCCAGCCGCCTTCGACGCCGCCGGAATCGGAGTTGGTGCGGGTTTCACGCGAGTTCTGGCGCTTGCCATCGATCAGGATCAGCGTGTACTTGGGGCCCATGCCGCGCAGGCTGATGTCCTGGCGGTCGCCGCCGCCGGTGACCACCACGCCCGGCACTTCGACCAGCGCGTCGGTGACATCACGGTAGAACTTCTTTTCGAGATCCTGGCGCGTGATCACGCTGATCGAGGCCGGCGCGTCCTGGATCTGCTGCTCGTAGCCGCTGGCCGTCACCACCACGGTATCCAGCGTCCTGGCGTCGGCCGGCGCGGCCGATTGCGCCAAGACCGGATGACCGGCGACAAAGCCGCTGGCGCACAAGGCGACAGCCAGGCCGGTACGCGGGCCGAATGCGCGGCGCGCGGCCAGATCGTTGCAGCTCATGATTTCAGACTCTCCCGTCCCGGAAGGGCCGCGCCCCGCGCGCCGCCCTGTCCGCTTCAATTTTTAATGAAAACTATTCTCATATTAGAATTGAGGCCAAGCGTGAGCTGCAACACGCTTTCCGCAACTTTTACTTTCTTCGCACTTCTTGACACTTCTGCCGCCGGCGACCCGCTATGCTGCCGTGGCAACAGAACCCAAGCGCATGCCCATACCCTCCCCCATGGCAACGCGCCGCATCCTGTTGATCGACGACGACGTCGACCTGGCATTGATGCTGCGCGAGTACCTAGAGCCCGGCCACATCGAACTGACCCTGGCGCACAACAGCGCCCAAGGTCTGCCACTTGCAATGCAAGATTGCTTCGATCTGGTGCTGCTCGAC
Source organism: Achromobacter dolens (assembly GCF_902859745.1). Lineage (GTDB taxonomy): Bacteria > Pseudomonadota > Gammaproteobacteria > Burkholderiales > Burkholderiaceae_B > Achromobacter > Achromobacter dolens. The sequence continues at coordinate 166,027 of NZ_CADIJW010000002.1, forward strand.
CTGATGCTGCCGGACGGCAGCGGCCTCGATCTGCTGCGCCATCTGCGCCGCCACTCGCGCCGCCCCGTCATCATGTTCACCGCCCACGGCGGTGAAACCGACAGGGTGCTGGGACTCGAACTGGGCGCCGACGACTACCTGGCCAAACCTTTCGGTCCGCGCGAACTCAAGGCCCGCATCGGCGCCGTGCTGCGCCGCTTCGAGGAAAGGCCCGACCCCTCCCCGCCCGAGCTGAACGTCGGCGCGCTATCGCTGGACGCCGCCAGCGGCCGCGCCCGCCTGGGCGGGCAGGAAGTGCTGCTGACCGGCGCCGAACAGCGCGTCCTCGAAGTCCTGATGCGCACCCCGGGCCAAGTGGTGCCGCGCGAACAGATCAGCCTGTACGCGCTGGGCCGCGCCGCCGATCGCTACGACCGCAGCATCGACACCCACATCAGCAGCCTGCGCCGGAAACTGCAACTGGACCAGGCCGGCGACGCCCCCGCCATCCGCAACCTGCGCGGTCTGGGCTACGTGCTGGCCGGCGCGGCCTGATGCGCGGGCTGCCCGTCCGCTCCCTGTTCTGGCGCGCCTTCCTGACCTTCTGGGGCGCGATGGCCGTCATCACGGTCTGCGGCATGATGCTGACCGCCGCGGTGGCCTGGTACCGCGTCGATTCGCTCGACGGCCTGAACCCCGGCAACCTGACGCGCGACGCGGCCCAGATCGCGCGCGGCGAAGGCGCCGACGGCCTGCGGCGCTGGGTCGAGGCCATGGACGCGCGCTATTCGGCGCTCAAGATTTATATCGTCGACACGCACGATCGCGACATCCTCGGCCGCCGGTTGCCGACCCGCCTGGACGACTGGCTGGCGGCCTTCCGCGCCGCGCCCGATCCAGGCCTGATCGCCGCCTCCATCGAAGTCCCAGCCGATCCGGCCGCGCTGCGCGTGTCGTGGTGGGATCCGCAATTGCTGACATTGCCGGACAACCGTGAACTGCTGATGCTGTTCCTGCCGTTCGACTCCTCGCACTGGGAAGTGCTGGGACTGACGCCGGTGGCGCTGGGCCTGCTGCTGTTCGCGCTGGCCATCACCGCCCCTTTCTGCTGGGCGCTGACGCGCCACGTGGCCGCGCCGCTGGACCAAATGCGCGGCGCAGCGCGCGCCCTGGCCGCCGGCCGGCTCGATACCCGCACCCCCGGCGCGCTGTCGCGGCGCCAGGACGAACTGGGCCTGCTGGCGCGCGACTTCGACGCCATGGCCGGCCGCCTGCAGGCGCTGGTCGATACGCGCGAGCAACTGCTGCGCAACATCGCCCACGAACTGCGCTCGCCGCTGGCGCGCCTGCGCCTGGGCGTGGAACTGGCGCGCCGCAAGGACGAGCGCCAGGACCTGCAACTGGACCGCATGGAACGCGAATGCGAGCGCCTGGACACCCTGGTGGGCAGCACCCTGCGGCTGGCGCGCATGGGCGCCCTGCCCCTGCCCACCGATACGCTGGACCTGGCGGACGTGGTCGACGACGTGGTGCAGGATGCGCGCTTCGAGGCCGGCGAACGCCAGATCGCCATTGGCTGGCACCGTCCGCCGCCGCTGCGCATCGCGGCCGACCGCGACAGCCTGGCCAGCGCCATCGAAAACGTCCTGCGCAACGCCCTGCGTTTCGCGCCGGCGGGCGGCGCGATCCAGGTGCGCCTGCTGGCCGACGCCGGCGAAGCCTGCCTGGAAATCGAGGACAACGGCCCAGGCGTGCCGGAAAAGGAACTGGCTTATCTGTTCGAACCGTTCTACCAGGGCGCCCCCGCCGCGGACGCGCCCCCCGGCGGCGCCGGCCTGGGTTTGAGCATCGCGCGCGCCGCCGTGGCGGCCCACAAGGGCCGCATCTCGGCGCGCAACGCCGCCCCGCACGGGCTGAGCGTGCGCATCGAGCTGCCGCGCATGGCCGCCTGACCCACGCGGCCGCGTCGCCAGTCGTCAGGAATCAGTCGCCGGGCACCAATAGTCAGGAATCAGTCGTCGGCCAGGATCGCGGCCGACAGCCGCGGCAACACCCGCAGCGCATTGGCCGTGGTCGCCTGCGCCACCTGCGCCGGCGTGATACCGCGCAGTCCGGCCAGCACCTGGGCGATGCGGGCCAGCTCGCCGGGCCGGTTGCGCCGCCGCGGCGGATGCAGCCAGGCCGGGGGGATATCCGGCGCGTCGGTCTCCAGCACCAGATGGCGCAGGTCGACGTCGGTGGCGTGGCGGCGGATCTGCAATGCCCGTTCGTAGGTCATGGCCCCGCCCAGCCCCAGCGCGAAGCCCTGCTCGACGAAGGCCTGGGCCTGCTGCGCGCTGCCATTGAAGGCATGCGCGATGCCGCCGATACGCTCGTGGCGCCGCAGGTACTTCAGCAGGATGTCTTGCGATTTGCGCACGTGCAGCAGCACCGGCAGCTTGAATTCCGCCGCCATGGCCAGTTGGGCGGCGTAGAAACGCTCCTGCCGCGCGCGCGGCTCGCCCGAGGCGATTTCCGGCACGAAGAAATCCAGTCCGATCTCGCCGATGGCGACGAAACGGGGATCGCCCAGCGACTGCCGGATGGCGTCGCGCAGGGCGTCCAGATCGGCATCGTCGGCGCGCTGCACATAAAGAGGATGGATGCCCAGCGCGTAGGCGCCGCCGGCCACCTGCCCGGCAAGCTCCCGCACGACGGCAAAATTGGCCCGTTCGATGGCGGGAATGACGATGGCCTGGACGCCGGCTTCAAGCGCGTGTCCGATGACCTGGCGACGATCGGCATCGAACTCGGCGGCGTCCAGGTGGCAATGGGTGTCGATCAGCATGGGCGCGGCCTCCTTGCCCGGGTTTCCTGCACAATCATCGCGCCGCCCGGCCCACGGACCGGCCGCGGGCGTCAGCCCGAGACCAGCCGGCCGTTTTCCATCAGCAACTGACGGTCGGCGCGCGCCGCCAGCTCGGGGTCGTGGGTCACGATCGCAAATGCCGTGCCCGACTCGCGATTGACCCGCGTCAGCAGTTCGAACATGTTGTGCGCGGTATGGCGGTCCAGGTTGCCGGTGGGCTCATCGGCCAGCACGCACACCGGCCGCGTCACCAGCGCGCGCGCCAGCGCCACGCGCTGGCGTTCGCCGCCCGACAGTTGCCCCGGAAAGTGCCCTTCGCGCGCCGCCAGGCCAACCAGGCCCAGAACCTCGCGCGCCGCCTCGCGGGCCTTGTCGCGGTTCTCGCGGCGCACGATCAGCGGCATGGCCACGTTGTCCAGCGCCGAAAATTCCGGCAGCAGGTGGTGGAACTGGTAGACGAAGCCCAGGCTGCGGTTGCGCACCTGGCTCTTCTTCGCTTCGGACAACCCGACGGCCAAATGGCCGTCGACCGAGACGGAGCCGCTGGTGGGCACGTCCAGCAGGCCCAGGATGTGCAGCAGCGTGCTCTTGCCGGAGCCGGACGCGCCGACGATGGCGACCATTTCGCCTCGCGCCACGCTCAAGCTCACGTTGCTCAACACCTCGATGCGGGCCGGCCCCTCGTCATAGATCTTGACGAGGTTGTCCGCCTGCAGCGCGGGAGTCACGGTATCAGTCATGGCGCAGCACCTGTGCGGGTTGCAGGCGCGAGGCGCGCCAACTGGGATACAAGGTCGCCAGCAGCGACAGCACCAGGGAGGTCACGCCGATGGTCACGATGTCGCCCACCTGCGGGTCGGACGGCAAGGCGCTGATGAAATAGATCTCGCGCGGCAGGAAATGCACGCCCAGCAGGCGTTCGATGAACGGCACGATCACGTCGACGTTGTAGGCGATCAGGATGCCTCCCGCCACGCCCAGCAGCGTGCCGATGACGCCGATCAGCGCGCCCTGCACCAGGAAGATGCGCGCCACTTCGCCCGGCCCCGCGCCCAGCGTGCGCAGGATGGCGATGTCCGATTGCTTGTCCTTGACCGCCATCACCAGCGACGACAGCAGGTTGAACGCGGCCACCGCCACGATCAGCGCCAGGATCAGGAACATCATGCGCTTTTCGGTCTGCACGGCGGCGAACCAGGTGCGGTTGTTGCGCGACCAGTCGCTCGCCATGACGTACGGCGGCAGCACGTTGCGCAGCTCGGCCGCCACCTCGGGCGCCTTCTGCATGTCGGCGATGCGCAGGCGCACGCCGGCGGTGCCGCTATCGCGGAAGACCTTGGCCGCGTCGTCGTTGTCGACGAAGGCCAGCGAGGAATCGTATTCGTAGTGGCCCGACGAGAACACGCCGACCACGGTGAACTGGCGCATGCGCGGCGCGAAGCCGGCCGGGCTGATCGAGCCCTGCGGCGCCAGCATCAGCAAGGTGTCGCCCACCTTCACGCCCATGCCGTCGGCCAGCTCGTTGCCCAGCACCACGCCGAAGCCGCCCGGCTTCAGGTCGGCCAGCTTGCCCGCCACCATCTGCCGCGGCAGGTCCGAGACGTTGCCTTCGGTGGCCGGGTCGATGCCGCGCACCTGCACCCCGCGCAGCGCCTGGCCGCGCACCAGCATGCCCTGCGCCGCCACGAATGGCGCGCCGGCCTTGACCTCGGGGTTGCGCTTGGCGGCGTCGGCGAACTGCTGCCACTGCTCCAGCACCCGCTCGGGCGCGGCGCCCGGGATGTAGAGCTCGATGTGCGGCAGCACCGACAGCATGCGGTCACGGACCTCTTTCTGGAAACCGTTCATGACCGACAGCACCACGATCAGGGCGGCGACGCCCAGCGCGATGCCTGCCATGGAACTGGCGGCGATGAAAGAGATGAAGCGATCGCGGCGGCCGCGTCGCTGGCGGATGCGGGCCAACCCGGCATAGCGGGCGCCGATCCAGAGTTCGTAGGGTATTTTCAGCACGAGCGCATTATGGCATTAACCGGCCGCAAAACCGTCCCCGGAATGCGGGAATGGAAGACAAGCCGTGACAAGCTATGGCAGTCGGGGCCGGGCTTAGTTCCCGGCCTGGGTCCGGGTCCGGCCAGCGACTACAATCCTGGCCATGCTGATCGTCATCCCGGGCGCCCTGCCCGCCCTTCCCGTCGCCGCAGAACTGGCCAAGCTGCTGCCCGAGCGCGCCCCCACCCTGCACCACTGGCTGCAGGCCGGCAGCGCCCGAGTCCAGGCCCACGACATCCGTACCCAGGGCTGTACCGCGTTCGAAGCCTGGCAACTGCGCCGCGCCGGCTACGCCACGGAACCCGGCCTGCTGCCGGGCGCCGGACTGGGCCCGCTGCTGGCCGACGGCCAGGCCGGCGACGGCCCCATCTGGCTGGCCGAACTGGTCCACCTGGCCCTGGGCACCGACCAGGCCACCCTGCTCGACCCGACCCAGATGGACCTGCGCGACGCCGAGACCGCCGCGCTGCTGGAGACCGCCCGTCCGCTGTTCGAAGACACCGGCTTTGCCGTCGAACCGTTGACGGCCGCCCGCTGGCGCCTGCGCCTGCCGGACGGCCTGCGGCCCCAGACCGCCAGCCCGCTGGCGGTGGCGGGCCAGCGCCTGAACGACTGGTGGCGCCAGGATGCCGAATCCCGGCCCTGGCGCCGGCTGCTCAACGAGATCCAGATGTCCTGGCACGAGCATCCCGCCAACGAATCGCGCGCCGCGCGCGGCCTGCCGCCCGTCAACGCCCTGTGGCTGTATGGCGGCGGCACGCCGTGGGCCATGCGCCCGGCCGGCCCGGAACAGGTCATGACTGAACTGGATGCCGCGCAACGCGCCGGCGACTGGGCCGCCTGGCTCGACGCCCTGGCCGCGCTCGAGCAGCGCCTGCAAGCGCTGGCCGGCCCCAAGGGCCTGCCGGACCAGCCCACAGAACTGCTGTTGCTGGGCGACGATCGCAGCGCCACCCTCACCCTGAAACCGCGCGGGGGCCTGCTCGGCTTGCTGCCCGCGCCCAAGAAAAACTGGAGCGCCTGGTGGTCTCACCCCGCTTAACCGTCCGCCGCGCCGACCTCGCCGCCTGCCACGCCCTGGAAGCCTCGGGCATCCACCCGCTGCTGGCGCGCCTGTGGGCCGCGCGCGGCGTCACCCATCCCGACCAGACCAAGCTGGCCTGGCCCGCGCTGCTGCCGCCGGCCGGCCTGACGCACTCGGCGCACGCCGCCGGCGTGCTGGCCGACGCCATCCAGGCCGGCAAGAAGCTGCTGATCGTGGCCGACTACGACTGCGACGGCGCCACCGCCTGCGCCGTCGGCCTGCGCGCCCTGTCGGCCATGGGCGCCGATGTCGACTTCCTGGTGCCGAACCGCTTCGAGACCGGCTACGGCCTGTCGCCCGCCGTGGTCGAGCTGGCCTGCCGCCATCGCGCCGGCAAGCCCGACATCATCATCACCGTGGACAACGGCATCGCCAGCGTCGACGGCGTGGCCGCGGCCAACGCCGCCGGCATCGGCGTGGTCATCACCGACCACCACCTGCCCGGCGACACGCTGCCGGACGCCCTGGCCATCGTCAACCCGAACCAGCCGGGCTGCGGCTTCCCGTCCAAGAACCTGGCCGGCGTCGGCGTCATCTTCTACATGATGCTGGCGCTGCGCGCCGAGCTGCGCCGCCGCGGCGTCTACGCCCCCGATGGCGGGCCGCGCCTGGACGCGCTGTCCGACCTGGTGGCGCTGGGCACGGTGGCCGACGTGGTCAAGCTCGATGCCAACAACCGCCTGCTGGTGACCCAGGGACTGCAGCGCATGCGCAGCGGCCGCCTGCAGCCCGGCCTGCGCGCCCTGTTCGCCGTGGCCGGGCGCGAGCCGCGCGCCGCCAATGGCTTCGACCTGGGCTTCGCGCTGGGCCCGCGCATCAACGCCGCCGGCCGCCTGGCCGACATGAGCCTGGGCATCGCCTGCCTGACCACCGACGACGAGGCCCAGGCGCTGGAGATGGCTCGCGAGCTGGACAACATCAACCGCGAGCGCCGCACCATCGAGGCCGAGATGCGCGAACAGGCCATGGCGGCCATGGAAGCGCCCGACGCCGCGCCCGGCGCCACGGTCTGCGTGTTCGACCCGGGCTGGCACCAGGGCGTGGTCGGCCTGGTGGCCTCGCGCCTGAAAGAGAAATTCTGGCGCCCCACCCTGGCCTTCGCGCCGGCCGGCGACGACGAGATCCGCGGCTCGGGCCGTTCGATTCCCGACGTGCACCTGCGCGACGTGCTGGACCTGGTGTCCAAGCGCCACCCCAACCTGATTCGCAAGTTCGGCGGCCACGCCATGGCGGCCGGCCTGACGCTGGGCCGCCAGGACTTCCCGGCCTTCGCCCCGGCCTTCGATGCCGCCGTGCGCGAACTGACCGGACGCGACAGCTTCGAGCCGGTCATCGAGACCGACGGTTCGCTCGAATCCGGTTACGCCAACGCCGAGGTCGCCGGCCTGCTGCAACAACAGGTCTGGGGCGCGGGTTTTGCCGCGCCGCTGTTCCTGGACGAATTCGTGGTGCGCAACCAGCGCCTGGTCGGCGAGAAGCACCTGAAACTGTCGCTCGAACGCGGTCACCAGCGCTTCGATGCCATCTGGTTCGGCCACGACCAGTCCTTGCCCGAGCACATCCAGGCGGCCTACCGGCTGGAGCAGAACGTGTGGAACGGAATGGTGTCGGTGCAGTTGGTGATCGAACACGCCGGGTGATGTTGCCCGCCCGGCGCCCGCCGCGCGGACTGGCTGTGCCCCCTTTGCAGCCATGAGGGTGCGACCAGGCTGGCTGGGCGCACCCTTCCCGGCTCAGAACCGGTACTTCAGGCTCAGGCCGCCCTGGGTGTCCCGGTAGCCGTGGTCGCCCTGTTGATGGGTGACGTTGGCTGACAGCGCAAGGTTGTCGCTGAGGTTGCCCGAAACGCCGATCCTGGCTTCGCCGACGTTTTCCGCACCAAGCATCCAGTTGCGATTGGCGCCCATCGTGACCCCGTACTTGTTGGTGTTGTGCAACCAGTTCAATTCAAGCGCGGTTTCGACCTGGCCGGCAAGGCTGGCGCCAGCGGTGGCCGAGCTGCTGACCATGGCCAGGCGCGCGCCGAGGCGCGTCTGGATATTGCCATCGCCCTCCCCCTTGACCGTGGTCGGGCCCGCGTCCTGCTGCACGAAAGTCCTGGCCTTGACGCCGCCGTACATGATCTGCGCTTGCGGCCGCACGCTCAGGCGGTGCTCGCGGCCGCCACCATTGCTGAAGGATGCCACGTCGATGGCATAACCGGCTTCGATCGAGGCGGTCATGCCGTCGGCCTTGTATTTTTCCTTGAGGCCGCTGCCTTCAGCGCTATTGTCGAAGTAGTTGTAGAGCAGCCAGCCATCGACGTAGCCGCCGCGGTGGCTTTGGCCGTCCTGATACCAGGTGCCATACACGCCAGCGCTATAGCCGTCCACCTGACCCCGGGCGTTGCCGGTGGCGGGGTTGCGGGTCTTGCTGCGTTGCTGGCCATGGCCCGCCATGAGGCCAACGCGCCACGCATCCTGGCCGTTGATACTGCCAGCGATGATCGAGCCCCCCAATTGCAGCAGGCTGCGGTCGGCACTGAAGCGGTTTGCACCGTCGAACATCATGCCGTGCGTGGTTCCCCCTGCGACCCTGGCCCAGACGCGGCCGCGCGCGCCGGTGACGGGGTCGATGGATTCGCCGCTTTCGCGATCGCTCAAGCTGGTGTTGAACAGCGTGTTCGCCGCAAGCAGGTTGCTGGCATAGGCGCCGAACAAGGGGCTGACGTTGTGATTCCTGATGTCGTCGGAGCCCGCCGACGGTCGCTTGGCGCTGGTCAGATACCAGATACCGTTGGCTTTCTTGTCGGCGTTTTCCTTGCTGTTGAGTGAATAGACATACCCGCCCGCGGTGACGTCGTTGGCAAGCACGAAGGTATCGGTGCCGCTCGCGCCCCCGGCCACGGTGATGAGGGTGATGCCTTCCACGGTCTGGCCGCCCGCGCCGCCTTCGTTTTCAACGGTCACCGCGGTCTTGCCGCTGGCCACGCCTTGAATGATGAGCTGGTCGGCGGGACTGCCGTCGCCCCCCAGCACCGCGCCCAGAATCACCGCGCTGCCCTCCCTGCCTTCCCAATCGCCGTCGATGGTAAAGGTCTGCACGGCGCAAGAGTCGCAGTTCTTGAGATTGAGCGTGCCGCTGTTGAGGAACTTGCCCCTCGTGCCGGCGGCGCCGAGTTTGAGGGTGACCGGCGTGGATACCGGCGTCCCGTTGGCTTGAACGTCGTTGAATACCAGGGTCCCCTGGTTCTCGATCCCGGCGAAGTTCTGGTTCGTCGCCCCCAAATTGAGCGTGGCGCCAGGACGGATGGTCACATTGCTGGTATTGGCAATCGCGTTGACGATCGCGGTCTTGAGCGTACCCGCCTCGACGGTGGTGGCGCCGGTGTAGGTGCTGGCGGCCGCCAGTTCCAGCGTGCCCGCGCCCTTTTTGGTCAGGGTTTTGCCGTCCCACTTGAAATCATTGGTGGCCGCATCGACCCCCGACACATCGGCTAGCGCCGTCGCCAGTTTGAACGCGCCGTTTTCGGCAATGGTGAAGTTGCCGCTCGATTTATTCTTGTCGTCCTCATTCCAACGGAGCTTGTAGCTGAGTTCCAGCTTCTTGGCGTCGCCCGTCGCGACCTGGAGGCGAGGCGTCAGGTAATCGATCTCGGTCGCGCTCGTATCGAAGACGGTGACGCTGGGCGTGCCGTTGAGATGGATGCCGTTGGTATCGTTGCCAGCGGGCCCGGTATTTGGCAAGGTCAGGATCACCCGAGGCGTGTCCAACGCTTCGCTGGTGGCGGGCGGATGGGCGTCGGTCAACTTGATGGGATCGCCGGCGGCGATATTCAGGTTTCCATCTTCATTGATGTAGTCCTTCAGGTTGTCGACGCCGGGCGCCTGCCCTGTCGTGATGACGAGCGGTTTCGTTGACGGAATCGTCGAAATGAACGTGTCCGCCAAGCTGCTCAACACCCAAATGCCCTCGTTAACCTTGCCGGTGGCGTCTTTTTTGCCTTGCCTGAGCTTATAGACGTAGCCGCCCGCGGTGACCGGGCTGTCCAGCACGAAAGCATTGGCCACGCTGCTGCCCGTGGTGATGAGGGTAATGCCGCCATCGGCAGTGGTTTCGCCCCCCGCGCCGCCGACATTACGGATCTTGACTCTGGTGGTGCCGGTGGCGGCGCCAGTGATGTCGACTTTGTCGGTATTGCTGTCATCGCCCGCCAGTGCCGCGGTCAAGGAAATCAAACTGCCAACATCGCCGAACCAGTCGCCTTGGACCTGGAAGGTCTTGCCAACGGTGCTGTCGCCGGTGTCGAGCTCGAGCCTGCCGGCATTGCTGACGTTGCCGGCCAGGCTCATCGGGCTGGCGCCTTTGCTGCCCTCGCCTCTGTCATTGAACGCGATGATGCCGCGATTGGTGATGGCGCCGTGCGTGTTGCCGCCCACGGATTGGGCAAAGCCGCCCATGTTGAGCTTGGCATCCGCGGCAATCGTCAGATTGGCGCTGGTGGAGAAAGCATTTTCGGCGCCGGTTTTGAGTTCGCCCTGGTTGATGATGGTGTCGCCGGTGTAGCGGTTGCTGGCTGCCAGCACCAGCGTGCCCGGGCCGTTCTTGGTCAGCGTCTTGCCGTCCCACGGCGTGGCGCCGTTGGTGTTCGCCCCCGTGTCGGCCAGCGCCGCGCCGAGCTCGAAGCTGCCGCCGCCAACGGTGAAGGTGCCGTGCGCCTTATCGGCCGTTTCGTTCCAACTGAGTTTGTAGCCGGCTTGCAGGGTCTTGCCGTCCGGAGATCTGGACACGTTGGCTGTCAAATAATCGGGTTGCGCCGCGCCGTTGAGGATGACGTTGGGCAAATCGCCCTTGATGGCCCCGGTGACGCTTGCGATCCCGACGCCGCTTTTCTCTGCCTCGGTGATGCCGGGCATCGTCATGTCCAGCGTGACGCCCTCGGCGAAGATCATGTCCCCGTCTGCGTTGACGACATATTGCGCCTTCTCTTCGGCGGTCAGCGCCCTTGAGAAATCGAAGGGCAGCGTGGTGCCGGCCTCGATCGTGGGAGGGATGACGTTGTCAGTGTCCTGGTGCTCACCTGCAGAAGGGGGGGTCTGCTGCTCGGGAGCAGGAGGGGCCGGCACATCGCCATCATTATCCTTGGCGCTGCTCAGATACCAGACTTTCTGATTGGCCGAATCGGCCTTGTTCAGGAGCGAATAGACCAGGCCGTTGGCGGTGAGGGTTCCGGAGCTCAGGGTGAAGGCGCCGCTTGCGCTATCTTCGCCAGCGGTGATCAGGGTGATGCCGTTTGTCGTGCCTGTCGTCCCCGCGCCATTGATATTGCGCACCTGGACTTTGGTGGAGCCGGTGGCGACGCCGGTGATTTCGACTTTGTCGGCAACGCTGTCGTCGCCGTTGCCAAGAGCGGCGGCCAATTTGATGAGGCTGTCGGTACTGCCAGTCCAATTGCCAATGATCCGCAACGTCTTGCCAACGGTATCGTCGCCGTTGTCGAGATCGAGCGTGCCGGCATTGAGCAGGTTACCGGTCAGGCTCGCCGAATTTGTGCCCGTCTTGCCGGCATTCATGCTGTTGAACAGGATGACGCCGTTGTTGATGATGGCCCTGTCTTCGCTCCCGGCCTGGGAGAATCCGCCAAGGTTCAACGTGGCACTTGGGCCAATCGTCAGCTCGCTGCTTTTTGCAAACGCGTCCGCGATCCCGGTCTTCAGCACGCCCCCGTAGATCGTGGTGGCGCCGGTGTAAAGGTTCGCCGCCGTCAACTGCAACACGCCCGGGCCGGCTTTGGTCAGGCTCTTGCCATCCCACTTGTTGGACGCCGGAAGGTCCTTGATGTCGCTCAGCGCCGCGCCCAGGGTAAAGTCGCCGCCTTCGGCAATCGTGAAGGTACCGTGTGCCTTGGCGGGGTCTTCGAGCCAACTGAGCTTGTAGGTGGCCTGGTAGCCGATGGGGTGGGCCGGTATCACAGACAGGTTGAGGCCGAATTTGTCATCATCGACCTCCTCTTGGGTCCGCTCGCCGCCCATTGCAATGCCGGATGCGAACGTCAGATAATCGACCGGCGACGTATCGGTGACGACAATGCCGCCGACGGCGGTCTTGGCGAAATCGCCATCGACAAAGACTTCCGGATTGAGTTGATTCTGGGTAACAAACAGGAACTGATCGGTCGCGCTGCCGTCGGTGATGCCGGCCAGGTTGAACGTCGTGCCGGTTCTACTGATGGTGGCCTTGCTGTTATTGAGGATGAGCCGCAGACTTTCCGGATTGCTGGATTTCGTGCCGTCGCCTTTGAGCGCGCTGCGGGCAATGACGGAGAAGGTGCTGCCATCCTTGAAGACCAGGTCGCCGATCCGCGTCAAGCCCGTTCCCGACACCATCAGCGTAGCGCCTTCGCCAATGGCGAGTTGCGGCATGCGCATGCGATTTATCACGGCAGCCGAATCATCGGCGGGAAACAAGGTGGCCGCCAGCTTACTGCGCTGTGGCCCTTGCTTGATGTCGGCGAAACCTGTTTGGTGCGTTCCGTTCAAATCAATCCACTCTGCCGCATTATTCAAGATATGCAGCGAACTGCTGGACGAGCCGACAGGCGCATCCAGCACCACGCTACCGTTGATGGTGGATCCTCGCTCGAGCGTGAGCAGGTTGTTGCCGCCGGTGAAGTGGAGAGCCTCCCCATAGCGGCCGTGGACCCCGCTTTCCTGGGCCTCGCCTCCTGCCGTGCCAATGCCCTGCCGCCCAAAACCGGGCGTTCCAGCGCTGATTGATCCTGCGGGCGTGGAATCGGTGAACACAATGTCCAGGTCGCTGCCCACAATGGCCGCACCGCCATCGCCGCCATTGCCGCCCTTTACCGGCGGATCTCCGCCTTCGACAGCGCCGCGGCCATTCATGCCATGGGCGCCTGCGCCCCCCTTGACTGAACCACCGCCGATGACAATCCGAAGATTGCTGCCATGAATGGCGTCCGCGCCGCGGGCGCCATTTTCGCCAACCTTCACGGCCGGGGTCCCCGCCGCGCCACCGACCAGGGCGCTGTTTACCCGCACCACGTTGTTGTCGCGCAGCGAACCGTCTTGCGTGGTGAAGACATACGCCGTTTCGCCATCGGTCGCGGACGCATAGGGCTGCCCCTTGGCACTGCCGTTGTGGCCATCCAGCCCGGCGGGCTGCGCCGCCAAGAACGGCGTGTTGTCCTTGGTCAGCAGGATGCTCTGCGTGCCAGCCGTTTTCGTGGGCGTCTCCCCTGCCACTTCTGCCGCATGCACGCCGGCCGCCTGCCCCGAGAGCGCCAGAGCGACGTAGAGGGCGGTGGTGGTTTTGCGGGGAATGAAACGCCTGGACTTGGCGTGGCTGCGGGTTGGCCGGGGCTGCAGGCGGAAAGCGGCGCGCGAGGAAGCAAGGGTCATGATGGTTTTGAACTCCGCGGCCGCTACGGTCAGAATGACCGAGGCCGAGCCGCAAAACTGCCAGGGGAAAACGCGTCAACGAGAATGAATCATTGACGCAATACTCCTCAGCATTTTCGGCACAAAACTGGCGGAAAGTTTCGCCGCCGCCTCGAAGCAAGACCAAATGACGCTCGGCGCCACAAAAGAAAACGGGCGCATCCACGAGGATGCGCCCGTTTCGCTCGCGGCCCCATCCAGCAGGGCCCGCGCGCGCGGCTACGCTACTTGTTGACCAGCCTGGCCGGCTGCGCCAGCGCCACCAGCGCGCCGACCACCAGGCACGCCGACAGCATGTACAGGCCGGTGTTGGTCGTGCCGGTCATGTCCTTGAGCCAGCCCACCAGGTAGGGGCTGACGAAGCCCGCCAGGTTGCCCACCGAGTTGATCAGCGCGATCCCGGCGGCGGCGGCGGTGCCGCCCAGCAGCGCGGTCGGCAGGCTCCAGAACAGCGGCAGCACCGTGCAGATGCCGATGTTGGCCACCGTCAGCGCCAGGATGGCCAGCACCGTGTTGCCGCTCCAGATCGCCGAGAACAGCAGCCCCAGCGCGCCGAACAGCGCCGGAATCGCCACGTGCCAGCGGCGCTCGCGATTGCGGTCGGAGTTGCGCGCGATCAGGATCATGCCGATCACCGCGAACAGGTTCGGCACGGCCGTCAACAGCCCGATCGCCAGCGGGCTCTGCACGCCGGTGCTCTTGATCAGCGTCGGCATCCAGAACCCCACGCCGTACAGGCCCATCACGAAGGAGAAGTAGATCAGCGCCATGGCCCAAACCCGCGGATGCGCCAGCGCGGCGCGGATCGGCGGGTCTTCCTTGTGCTGCTCCTCGGCCGCGATGTTGCGGATCAGCACCGCCTTCTCGTTCGCGGTCAGCCACTTGGCCTTGTTGATACGGTCATCCAGGTAGATCAGCACCAGCACGCCGATGATCACTGACGGGATGCCCTCCAGCAGGAACAGCCATTGCCAGCCCGACAGGCCATGGTCGCCGTGGAACGTATTCATGATCCAGCCCGAGATCGGGCCGCCGATCAGGCCGGACATCGGCACCGCGGTCATGAAGAAGGTGGTGATGCGCCCGCGCCGGGCGGCCGGATACCAGTAGGTCAGATAGAGGATGATGCCCGGAAAGAAACCCGCCTCGGCCGCGCCCAGCAGGAAGCGCAGGAAATAGAACATGTGCACGCTGGTCACGAACATCATGCAGGCCGAGATGATGCCCCAGGTGATCATGATGCGCGCGATCCAGACCCGCGCGCCGACTTTGTGGAGAATGATGTTGCTGGGGATCTCGAACAGGAAATAGCCGATGAAGAATATCCCCGCGCCCAACCCGTACACCGTCTCGCTGAACTGGAGTTCCTGCAGCATCTGCAGCTTGGCGAAGCCTACGTTGACGCGGTCCAGGTAGGCCACGACGTAGCAGACGACCAACAGCGGCACCAGCCGCCACCCCACTTTGCGATAGATCCGGTCCTCCTCAGCCGCCGGGATCGCCGGCGAGACCCCGGGGGCCATAGTGTGTTCCATCAATGTCTCCTCCTCTGACGGGATAGGCCGGTCATGGACCGGCAGCTTGTCCGGTCCCGCGTCCCCAGCGGGGACATATGGGCCGGCAGACCAAGCCTAGAACCCGGTAGTTGACAAAAAACTGAACAACTATGCCCTCTGCGCGCAAACCCCTAGAACGATCCGACAGAATCGGGCGGAACCTCGGCGAAACCTTTTTTCGCCCGATCCGTCCCCCTGCATGCGAGCGGACCCGACGGGACGGCGGCTTACACGGTAAAATGCCCGGTTTCGCACAAAAGTCATCAGGAATCATCATGGAAGCCGAACGTCAGAACCAGCTCGCAGCCCGCCTCGCCGACTACGCGGAGCGCGAACAGGCTCTACGGAGGTATCTTTGACTACGATGCCAAAGCCGAACGCCTGCAAGTCGTAAACGCCGAGCTCGAAGACCCGGCGGTCTGGAACGACCCCAAGCACGCCCAGGACCTGGGCCGTGAAAAGAAAGCCCTCGAAGACGTGGTGGAAACGCTCACCGGCCTGGGCACGGGCCTGGCCGACGCCAACGAGCTGTTCGAGCTGGCCGCCGCCGACAACGACGACGCCACCCTCGAATCCATCGAGCTGGACGCCAACGGCTTCCAGGAAAAGCTGGAAAGCCTCGAATTCCGCCGCATGTTCTCCAACCCGGCCGATCCCCTGAACTGCTTCCTGGACATCCAGGCCGGCGCGGGCGGCACGGAAGCGCAGGACTGGGCCTCGATGCTGCTGCGCCAGTACCTCAAGTACGCCGAGCGCAAGGGCTTCAAGGCCGAAGTGCTGGAAGAATCCGAGGGCGAAGTCGCCGGCATCAAGTCCGCCACCATCAAGCTCGAGGGCGAATACGCCTTCGGCTACCTGCGCACCGAGACCGGCGTGCACCGCCTGGTGCGCAAGAGCCCGTTCGACTCCTCGGGCGGCCGCCACACCTCGTTCGCCAGCGTCTTCGTCTACCCCGAGGTCGACGATTCCTTCGAAGTCGAAGTGAACCCGGCCGACCTGCGCGTGGACACCTACCGCGCCTCGGGCGCGGGCGGCCAGCACATCAACAAGACCGACTCGGCCGTGCGCCTGACGCACATCCCGACCGGCATCGTGGTGCAGTGCCAGAACGACCGCTCGCAGCACCGCAACCGCGCCGAAGCGATGCAGATGCTCAAGTCCAAGCTGTACGAACTGGAAATGCGCAACCGCATGGCCGAGCAGCAGAAGCTGGAAGACTCCAAGACCGACGTGGGTTGGGGCCACCAGATCCGCTCGTACGTGCTGGACCAGAGCCGCATCAAGGACCTGCGCACCAACGTCGAAATCTCCAACACGCAGAAAGTGCTGGACGGCGACCTGGATCCCTTCATTCAGGCCAGCCTCAAGCAAGGCGTGTAAGTTCCGCGATACTTCCGTCCACCGTCCCCCGAGGGTTCACGCATGTCCGACACCATCGCAATTCTCACCGGCGCTTCGCGCGGCATCGGCGCCGCCATGGCGCGCGGCCTGGCCAAACCGGGCACCCGCCTGATCACCCTGGCGCGCCGCGAAGACCCCGAGCTGGCCGCCTACGCCCGCTCGCAGGACGCGCAGCTTGAACAGGTGTCCGTGGACCTCTCGGACCTGGCCGCGGCCGAAGCGGCCGCGCGCCGCATCTGCGACGCGCTGCCGCGCGACGCCCGTCGTTACCTGCTGATCAACAACGCCGGCACCGTGCACCCCGTGTCCGGCACCGACGCGCTGATCGACGGCCCGGCCATCGCCGCCGCCTTCAATCTGAACGTGACGGCCGTGATGCTGCTGACCGCGCGCTTCCTGGCCGCGGTCGAAGACCTCAAGGCCGACCGCCGCGTGCTCAACATCTCCTCCGGCGCCGGCCGCAACCCCAACGCCGGCTGGGGCGTGTACTGCGCCACCAAGGCCGCGCTCGACATGTACTCGCGCGTGGTCAAGCAGGAACAGGGCGAGAACGGCGCGCGCGTCGTCTCGCTGGCCCCCGGCATCGTCGACACCGACATGCAGGCCGCCATCCGTTCCAGCGATCCCAAGAGCTTCCCGGCGCTGGCCAAGTTCCAGGACTTCCACGCCACCGGCAAGCTGTCTTCGCCCGCCAACGTGGCTTCCCGCATCCTCGCCTACCTGGATCGCGACGATTTCGGCGCCACCGAAATCGACGACATCCGCAATTACGACTGATCCCCCGACCATGACCGACCACACGACCGCTCCGGCAACCGCCCAGGATGAAAACCGCTTGATCGCCGAACGGCGCGCCAAGCTGGCCAAACTGCGCGAAACCGGGGTCGCGTATCCCAACGATTTCGTCCCCGACGCCCGCGCCGCGGCCCTGCACGACAAGTACGACGACCAGACGCAGGAAGCCCTGGCCGCCGCGCCCGTCACCGTCAAGGTCGCCGGTCGCATGATGCTCAAGCGCGTCATGGGCAAGGCCAGCTTCGCCACGCTGCAGGACAGCACCGGCCGCATCCAGATCTACCTGGACCGCGGCACGCTGGGCGAAGACAGCTACGCCGCGTTCAAGCAATGGGACATCGGCGACATCATCGCGGTCGAAGGGTCGGTCTTCAAGACCAACAAGGGCGAACTGTCGGTGCACGCCGCCACGGCGCGCCTGTTGTCCAAGTCGCTGCGCCCGCTGCCGGACAAGTTCCACGGCGTGGCCGACCAGGAGCTGCGCTACCGCCAGCGCTACGTCGACCTCATCATGACCGACGCCACGCGCCGCACCTTCGAGGCGCGCAGCAAGGCCGTGGGCAGCATCCGCCAGTTCATGCTGAACGCCGGCTTCCTCGAAGTCGAAACGCCCATGCTGCACCCGATCCCGGGCGGCGCGGCGGCCAAGCCCTTCGTCACGCACCACAACGCGCTGGACATGGAAATGTTCCTGCGCATCGCGCCCGAGCTCTACCTCAAGCGCCTCATCGTCGGCGGCTTCGAACGCGTGTTCGAGGTCAACCGCAACTTCCGCAATGAAGGCGTGAGCCCGCGCCACAATCCGGAATTCACGATGATGGAGTTCTACGCGGCCTTCGCGGACTACCGCTGGCTGATGGACTTCACCGAGGAACTGATCCGCCAGGCCGCCATCTCGGCCACCGGCAGCGCCGTGCTGACCTACCAGGAACGCGAGCTGGATCTGTCCAAGCCGTTCGACCGCCTGACCATCTGCGAAGCCATCCTCAAGTACGCCCCGGGCTACACCCAGGCGCAACTGGACGACGCGGCCTTCGTGCGCGCCGAGCTCAAGAAGCTGGGCGCCGACGCCGACGGTCCGGTGCTGTCGCGCGCCGGCCTGGGCGCGCTGCAGCTGGCGCTGTTCGAGGAAACGGCTGAAGCCAAGCTGTGGAACCCGACCTACATCATCGACTACCCGGTCGAAGTGTCGCCGCTGGCGCGCGCCTCCGACACCCGCGAGGGCATCACCGAGCGCTTCGAGCTGTTCATGACCGGCCGCGAGATCGCCAACGGCTTCTCCGAGCTGAACGACCCCGAAGACCAGGCCGAGCGTTTCCGCTCGCAGGTCGAGGCCAAGGATGCCGGCGACGAGGAAGCGATGTACTACGACGCCGACTACATCCGCGCGCTGGAATACGGCATGCCCCCGACGGGCGGCTGCGGCATCGGCATCGACCGCCTGGTCATGCTGCTGACCGACAGCCCCAGCATCCGCGACGTCATCCTCTTCCCGCACCTGCGCCGTGAAGACTAAGACGCGGGCGGCATCATGATCGTCAAGATCCTGATGCTGGCGGCGGTGGTTGCGGCGCTGTTCTTCATGGTGATGCAACCCCGCCGCGGCCGCGGCGGTTACGCCACGGGCCCCGCGCCCGCGCGGCGCACGCCGCTGTTCATCGCGCTGTGCCTGGCCACGGCGCTGGCCCTGACCGGCACGCTGGTCACCGCGGTGATCTGGATGGGCAGCGTTGCCGGCGGCGTGACCGGCGGCGGCTACCATGGCGAAGCCGATTTCCTCCTGACCATCGCCGGCGCCCTGCTGGCGATCGCCGTGGCCTGCGGGGTCGGCGCCTTCCTCAAGCGCAAGGGCTAATCCCGCGCCTCGGGCCGTCCACAAGCGACCGCCCTCCACGGCGCCAGGCCCACCCTACCCCTTCTTCCTTATCGCGACCGCCAGGCGCCGCATGGCCAGGTCGATCTCATGCGCGCTGAGCGAGGCATAGCCCAGCAGCCAACCTTGCAGCGCGGGCGTATCCGCATACAACCGCGCCAGGCCCGGCAGCACCAGCCCCGCCTGCGCGGCTCGGCGGATGGTATCGGCCTCGGACCATCCGGGCTCCAGCAGGCACGGCACCTGCAGTCCGCCTTCGGGACGCAGCGCGCGCGCCACGCCCGCCAGATGCTTTCCGACCGCGTCCAGCATGGCCTCGCGCCGCGCCGCGTACAGCTTGCGCATGGCGCGCACGTGGGCGTTGTAATGGCCATCGGCCATGAAGCGCGCCAGCGTCAGTTGCAGGACCTGCGGCGTATGGCCGTCGACGATGCTGCGCGCGCGGCTGAAGGCGCCGACCAGCTCGTCCGGCAGCGCCATGTAGCCCATCCGCAACCCCGGATAGAGCGTCTTGCTGAAGGTGCCCAGGTAGATCGTGCGGCCGTGCCGATCCAGGCCTTGTACGCACGCGGTCGGCAGGCCGTCGTAGTGGAATTCGCTGTCGTAATCATCCTCGATGATCCACTTGCCGTTTTCGGCCGCCCAGCGGATCAGGTCGAACCGCCGCTCCAGCGACAGCGTCGCCCCGGTCGGATACTGGTGCGACGGCGTCACATAGACGCAACTGGCGCCGCTGCGGTCGGCCCGCAGCAGGTCGGTGCGGATCCCGTGCGCATCGACGTCGATCGGCACCACCCTGGCCTCGGCGAACTCGAACGCCTTGCGGGCGCCGAAGTAGCCCGGGTTCTCCAGCAGGATCGGCTTGCCGGCATCCGCCAGCAACTGCGCGCACAGGAACAGCGCCTGCCGCGTGCTGCTGAGCACCACGATCTGCTCGGCACGGATCCGGGCGCCGCGCTCCAGGTTCAGATAAGTCGCGATCGCGCGGCGCAAGGGCTCGGCGCCCTGGGGATCGCCGTGCAGCAGCACATGGCCGCGATGGTCCTTCATCACCTGCCGCTGCAAACGCTCCCACACCTCCGTCGGGAAGGTGCGGGTCTCGGGCAGCCCGGTGGCGAACGCCTGGATCGTCTGCTGGTCGGTCACGCCGCCGCTGTCGAAGATCGCGCGGCCGCGCCGGCTCAGGCCGGCCGCGGGCGCGGCCGGTTGCGCCGTCGCCCGGCGTTCGCGCTGCGGGGCGCGGCGCCGCGCCGAACCGCGCAGTTCGGTGCCGATGGTCTCGGACACATAGCTGCCCGAGCCCTTGCGCCGCGCGATGAAACCGTCGCGCTGCAACTGCACGTAGGCATTCTCGACCGTGTCGCGGGCCACCCCCAGCAACTGCGCCAGCGCGCGGGTGGCGGGCAGCTTCACGCCGGGATCCAGGTCGCCGTCCAGCACCAGCGCGCGCAAGGCGCGCTGGATGCGCAAGTGCAGGTCGAGCGGCGCCAGGTCGGCGTCGCCCATACGGATTTTCAGCGTCTCAAGCGCGAAGGTCTTGCTCATGGGGTCTGCCCGCGGGCGATGAAAGGGTTACTGGCAGCCTGCCATTCCAGGCGAGGCAGAAGTCGTCGCAGCGAAAAAGTGGTCTGGCACGCATTGCCAAAGTGTACTGCCTTGACAGTCCAATGCCGCGCTACAAAGTGGTCTGCCATTCAACCTTTCCCGCTTCCCACCGCCCCCATGTCATCGCCTAGCGCCTCTTCCCTGTTCCCGCGCGACCTCGTCCACCCCATCGTCGCCGGCCTGATCTCGGTCATCGTCAACTACGGCGGCACCTTCATCCTGGTGTTCCAGGCCGCCAAGGTCGCCGGCCTCAGTCCGGCGCTCACGGCCTCCTGGGTCTGGTCGGTGTCGATCGGCGTGGGCATCACCGGCATCGTGCTGAGCTGGCTCAGCCGCGAACCGGTCATCACCGCCTGGTCCACGCCCGCCGCCGCCTTCCTGGTCACGGCCCTGGCGACCACGCCGTATGCCGAGGCCATCGGCGCCTACCTGGTCTCGGCCGCCGCCTTCGTCCTGCTCGGGCTGTCCGGCTGTTTCGACAAGGCCATCCGCCTGATTCCTCCGGGCGTCGCCGCCGGCCTGCTGGCCGGCATCCTGCTGCCCTTCGGCATCGGCGCCTTCGGCGGCATGAGCCTGGACCCGCTGCTGGTGGGCTGGCTGATCCTGGCCTACGTCGCGCTCAAGCGCTACACCGCGCGCTACGCCGTGGTCGGTATCCTGGTGTCCGGCCTGGCGCTGCTACTGGCGCAGGACCGGGTCGACCTGTCGGGGCTGCGGCTGGAGTTCGCCGCCCCCGTCTTCACGGCGCCCGAGTTTTCGCTCAATGGACTGTTGAGCGTGGCGCTGCCGCTGTTCCTCATCACGCTGACGGGCCAGTACATGCCCGGCATGCTGGTGCTGCGCAACGACGGCTTCAAGACCAGCGCCAATCCCATCGTCACCCTCACCGGCCTGGGCTCCCTGCTGATGGCGCCGTTCGGCTCGCACGCCTTCAACCTGGCCGCCATCACCGCCGCCATCTGCACCGGCCGCGAAGCGCACGACGACCCGTCCAAGCGCTGGATCGCCGGCATCGCCGCGGGCGTCTTCTACATCCTGGTCGGCATCTTCGGCGTGACGCTGGCCGCCGTGTTCATGGCACTGCCCGCGACCTTCATCACGACACTGGCGGGCCTGGCCCTGCTGGGCACCATCGGCGGCAGCCTGGCCAGCGCGCTGGCCGACGCCAAATCGCGCGAGGCCTCGCTCATCACCTTCCTGGCAGCCGCCGCCAACATCAAGCTGTTCGGCATCGGCGGCGCCTTCTGGGGCCTTGTGATCGGCCTGCTGGCGCACGCCCTGCTCAATGGGCGCCTGCCGCGGCGCGCGGCCCGTTACACTGCATCGACGCGTTCCGACTCCGCGCACAAGCAACTGGTGAAATGATGACGACTTGCCCCGACAGCGCCGCGGCCACGCCAGCCGACGGCGACACCCAGACCCGGCACGACCAGCATGGCCGCTATCCGCAGGCCCTCAGCGTCGAGGATTTCCAGCACAACCTGGCGACGATCCGCGCCCGCATGGCGGCCGCCTGCGATCGCGTCGGGCGCGATCCGGCCAGCGTGCAATTGCTGCCGGTCAGCAAGACCATGGATGAATCCCGCATCCGGCTGGCCTACGCCGCCGGCTGCCGCCTGCTGGGCGAGAACAAGGTGCAGGAAGCGCACCGCAAATGGCAGAACACCGCCGACCTGGCCGATCTGCGCTGGTCGGTCATTGGCCACCTGCAGACCAACAAGGCCAAGCTGGTCGCGCAGTTCGCGACCGAATTCCAGGCGCTCGACAGCCTGCGGCTGGCCGAGGCGCTGGACCGGCGCCTGCAGGCCGAGGGCCGCGCGCTGGACGTATTCGTGCAGGTCAACACCTCCGGCGAGCCCAGCAAGTATGGCCTGGCGCCCGACGACGTGGCGGCCTTCCTCCAGGCGCTGCCGGCCTACTCCGCGCTGCGCGTGCGCGGCTTCATGACGCTGGCGCTGTTCTCCAGCGAGGCCGAGCGCGTGCGCCAGTGCTTCGTGCTGCTGCGCGGCCTGCGCGACCGTCTGCGCCAGGAGGCGCCCGCCGGCATCTGCCTGGACGAATTGTCGATGGGCATGTCCGGCGACTTCGAGATCGCCATCGAGGAAGGCGCCACCCTGGTGCGCGTCGGCCAGGCGATATTCGGCGCGCGCGCGCTGCCGGACAGCCACTACTGGCCGGATCCGACCTGACGCGGCCAGGGGCGCCGCCGCCGCCCGTGCCGATCAGTAGTTCACCACCGGCTCGTTGCGCGAGGCCGGCGGCGGCGGGTTGGCGCCGGCCGTCCCCTGCAGGTGCCGCCCTGGCAGGCCGAACTGGCTCATCAGCTCGCCATAGGCCGCTTCCGCCAGGCTCTTGGACGCATCGGCGATTACCTTTGGCCGGCTGAACGTGGCCCGATCGCCCGGCCTCGACACCACTTTCACGTCCTGTCCCGAGCCCAGCGCCGTGAACGCCGCCTTGACCTCGTAGGTCCGCGTGTTGATGAGGCTGAAGTCCACGGCGATATCCAGGCCCAGCGTGGCGGAAGTGGCCGAACCGCCAAACGACATGGCGTTCTGGTTGAATTGGACATCGCTGACCGTGCCGAACAGCACGTAGTCGGCGCCGGCGAATTGGCCCTGCCGGATCCGCGCCACGATGTCAAAGAGTTTTTCTGTCGGCTTGCCCTGGTAGGCCTTGCCCTGCACCAACCTGACGCCACCGCCCTTGAGCATGGCGCCCTTCAGGTCTGCGGTGTACTTGCGCAGCTCGCCGTACTCGATGTACGAGTACGTGCCCTCTTCCTCGTGATAGCTGCTTTCCGAGCGGGCGTTTATGCGGCCACGCTCGGAATACGAGCGCGGGCCATCCTGCACACTGGCGCTGGCGTTGACGCTGCTCCTGCTGGACGCGGACACCACGCGGAAATACTCTCGGACCCGCTCTTCATAGGCCAGGTCGGTCACCGCGATCTTGGGCTCGGCGGCGCGGGCGGCCGGCAGCGCCGCCACGCACAGCGCCAGCGCGGCCATCAAACGATAGGTTTTCAGCATCGGAATGCCTCGAATGGGTGATTGAATCAACGGCGCGTGGTCTTGCGGATTTCCTTCTCTTCCTGCCACTCGATGGTGCCTTCCTGCACGTCGTACAGCTTGAGCGTCATCTTGTAGTAGACGTCCTTGACGCCGCTGGCCTGCTTGACGATGGATGAGATCTCCCCTTCCAGCGCGTACTTGGCGCCGACCATGTTGCCCATCTTGGCCTTGCCCTGGTTCTTGTACAGTCCGCTCTGGTTCTGGCGCTGCAACTCCTCCACGCCGGACTGCATCTCGTCCATGCTGCGCGTGAAACGCACCTTGCCGCTCTTGACCAGCTGGGTCTGGATGGTGTTCATGATCGACTTGGTGTCGATGTATTCGCTGGTCTTGTTGCGCACCGGCGCCAACGTCACCGTGGGCCGGCCGCTGAACACCGGGCTTTCCAGCAGCGAGCCCGTCATCTTCTCGGCGATCATCTGCAGATCGGTCGAACCGAACTCGTTGCTCACCGTCTCGACCGCCTTGGCATCGCCGTAGCTGACGCCGGAGGACGAATCGACCTTGGGTTGCGTCGTCTGGCAACCGGCCAGCAGGAGCACCGACGATACGGCCATGCCGGTCATCAGGCGGGGGAACAGATTGGAACGCATACAAACTCCGTGGAAACTCTTCTGGAAATCAGGTGAGCCGGGCGACCATCAGGGCGACTCGGCGCTCATCTCGATTCGGAAATCGGTCGCCTGCGGGCCATAGGCCACGCCCTTGACCATGAGGCTCTGCCGGTTCAGGAACGTCAGCGGCTTCCAGGCCTCGTCGTCGCCGACCTGCATGCCGTCGGCGTCGAACCAGCGGAAGCGGTAGTACAGGCGCGAGTTCAGGCCGCTGGTGTTGACGATCTCGGCCTGCACCACCATCACATCGTTGCGACGCTGCGACCGCAGGCTTTCGACACGCAGATCGCGCACCGAATCGCGCACCATGAGCTTGGCGGCGATGCCGGGCGAGGCCGCATAGGGCGGCGCGGGATTGGCCTGCGCCATGGCCTGGCCCGCCAGGGCCAGGCCCAGCGCCAGCGCGGCCGCGCATTGGGCTAACTGCTTCATAGGAATATTCCGCTACGCGCGAGGCGCGTTCAGTTCAAGGAGGCGGACTTGGGCGCCGGACGGCGTTTGCCGGTTCCGCGCTTGTCCTCGGGTTGGGGCGCGGCCAAGTCGCCGAAGCGACCAGGTTCGCCAAAATAGGTCACGGACGCGAACGTGCGCAACGGCACGATCATGTGGCGCCCGCCGACGGAGATCTTCTGCGCCGCGCCGGGCACGCCCGGCAGCGAAACGTTGTAGTCGCCCGGCGGCAGGAACGTGCGCGCCACATAGACGCGCCCGGGCAGCGTGCGCCACATGCGATCATCGGCCGGCGGTTCGGTCACGGCCGCCGCGACACTGCCAAGCAGGCCTGCCAGCATGCCGCCTTCCTTGTACAGGACCACTTGCGCGCCGGCCTTCACGATCATGCGCACCGTCGCGCGCGCCTGCATGCCCGGCAGATCGTCCTTCAAGGCGCGGCGGGCCATGACGTTGAAATCGGCGACCAGGCCGGTATCCAGCATCGTGTCGCCCACGGCTATCCGCTCCACGCTGGGCGCATCGGACACGGCGTTGATCACGGGATACGACATGCCCACCGTGATCAGCCCCTGCGGCGTCGGCACCGGCAGCATGAACTTCTTCGATTCCCGCGCCGGAGCGTTGCCCGACTCGATCACGAACAGCACATCGGTCGCGCCATTCTTGCGCTGCTGGCCGCGACGTTGATCCAGTCCCTCCAGGCCCGCTTCCAGCACGGTGCTGCCCGGACGGAGCTGGATCGCCTGGCGATAGCCCGGCGCCGCCAGGCTGGGTTCGTTCAGCGCCTCGTAGACGAAGCCCGACAGGTAATGGCTCAGGGCGTTCTGGTAGCCGTTCTTCAACCCCAGCACCTCGGGGTCGTTGAGGGTCTCGGTCGGGTAGCCCTGGAGTTCGGCCGTCTTGACCTGGGCGCCCTTCTCCTTGGCCTTGGCCTCGGCCTCCTCGGTCTGCTTGGCGCGGAACTCGGCGATGATGGCTTCGCGCTCGTGCGTGCGCTTGATGTCGATGCGGGCGGTGTCCAGGTCTCCCTGCGACAGGCGGTTCAACGCCATGACCGTGGTCAGCATGACTTTCTCGTAGTCCTGCACTTCGTAGTCTCGAGTGCCGTCGCCCAGCAGGGTCGCCCCGACCTGGCTTGCCGCTTCGGTCACAAGGCCGCGCGCCTGCTCTTCCCACTGCTTGACCGCGCTGTCGGCAATCTCGAAGGCGGCCATACTGTCGCCGTAATTCGAGGCGATGCGCAGCAACTCGCCCTTTTCCAGGTTGAGCAGCACGTCATGGGCCTTGCCGCCCTGCAACTGCCCATCCACCTTGATGATGGCGTCCTGCAGCCGTCCCTGGCTGGCATCCGCCGTGCTCTGGCCCACCTTGCTTTGATGCGTCGCAGCACAGCCCGCCAAAAGCAAAGCCAGGCCCGAAGCCGTTAAGACTCGCAGCATGTTCCTCTATCCCTCCCGGATTGATCCGGATTATGTTTCTAAGAGAAACAGGCTTTTAACATTAATTATGAGTTTTTAACAAATGAACAAATATGTTCACATTCATTGCACACCCCGCCGGCCTGCAAACCGACCCCTATTCAGCCCACCGGCCAGCGCCCCGCCCCCTCCGGCAACGTCGGCAGGCTGGCCCGCAGCATCTCATCGATGAACGCGGCGGGGCGCAGCCGGCCCTCGGGCTTGTACCACTGCACCGTCAGATTCATCGCGCCCAGCACGCAACGCTTGATCACGCGCGCATCGCCGCGCAGCAGGCCGGCGGCCACCGCCGCCGCCACTGCGTCCTGCCACATCGCCTCGTAACGGTCGCTCAGCACCTTGACGCTGGCCTGGCTGGGCGCCGACAGGCTGCGCCACTCGTAGACCAGCGCATTCATCGCGTCGCCGCCGGCGCCGTGCAACATGCTCCACATGTGCACGCGGAACAGCGCCGCCAGCCGGTCGGCTGGCGCCGGGTACAACGCCAGGGCCTGGCGGCCGGCATCCAGCACTTCCTGAATGCCGTTGTTCATCACCGCCACCAGGATTTCCTCCTTGCTGCGGAAATGGTGGAACAGGCTGCCGGACTGCAGTCCCACGGCGCGCGCGAGCTCGCGCACCGTGGTGCGCTCGTAGCCGTGCTTGCGAAACAGGCGGGCCGCGGTCAGGATCACTTCGGCGCGACGCAGCGATTCCGCGCCGTCCTCATGCCCGGCCGGCATCGCGCCCGACCCTTGCCTGCCGATCCGATTCATAGGCGTTCGATGATCGTCGCTGTCGCCATGCCGTGTCCGATGCACATGACCTGAAGGCCGAAGCGGCCATCGGTGGCGCGCAGCCCCGCCAGCATCTTGGCCATCAACGCCGCGCCGGTCGCGCCCAGCGGATGGCCGTGGGCGATGGCGCCGCCCCACGGATTGACCTTCGACGGATCGGCGCCCAGCGTTTTCAGCCAGGCCAGCACGACGCTGGCGAAAGCCTCGTTGATCTCGATCCAATCGATATCCGCCAGTTGCAGGCCGGCGTGCGCCAGGGCGCGTTCGGTCGCGGGGATGACACCGGTCAGTTGCAACACAGGATCCGAGCCGATCGCCACCCGCGCGCGGAACCGCGCCTGCGGCCGCAGCCCGTCGGCCAGCGCCACGGCGCGATCGGCCAGCAGCACCGCCGCGGCGCCATCGGCCAGTTGGCTGGCCTGCGCCGCCGTCACCTTGCCCAGGCCGGGCGCGCGCATGGCCGGCGCCAACGCCGCCATCTTGGCGGGGTCGGCGTGCTCGCGGATGCCTTCGTCGCGCGTCGGCGCGCCAGCCGGGGCCGGCAACAGTTCGGCATGGCGCCCCGCGCTGGCCGCCTGCCAGGCGCGGGCATGGCTTTGCATCGACCAGGCGTCCAGTTCTTCGCGGCTCAACTGCCATTGCTCGGCGATGCGCTCGGCGCTCTCGATCTGGTGAATCAGCGGATAGCGCCGCAACAGTCCGGGGTTGAGCGACTCAAAGCCGCGGAACTCGCGCTGTCCCAGCGTCACGTCCAGGAACATCGGCACGCGGCTCATGCTCTCGACGCCACCGGCCACCACGTAGCGCATATCGCCCGCGACAATCGCCTGCGCCCCGAAATGCACCGCCTGCTGGCTCGATCCGCACATGCGGTTCAACGCCACGCCCGGCACCGTGTCCGGCAGGCCCGCCAGCAGCGCGGCCAGGCGGCCGATGTTGGCGCCCTGCTCGCCCGCCTGGCTGACGCAGCCCGCCAACACGTCGTCCACCTGATCCGCCGGCAGGCCGGCGCGGGCCAGCACGCCCTGGATGGCAATGGCCAGCAAGTCATCGGGCCGGGTATCGGCCCACCAGCCGCCGCGCCGCCCAAACGGCGTGCGCACCGCTTCCACGATCACCGCTTCGTTCATGCCGGCGTCTCCTCGGCGTACAGCCGTTCGATCTCATCCGCATAGCTGCGATAGATGCTGGCGCGCCGCACCTTCATGGTCGCCGTCACCTCGCCATCGTCATGGTCCAGTTCCTTGGTCAGCAGATGGAAGCGCTTGATCTGCGCCACGGGCGCCAACCCCGCATTGGCGCGCGCCACCTCGCCCGCCACCAGCTCGCGCACCTGCCCGCATTCGGCCAGCGAGCGGAAATGGGTGAAGGCGATGCGCTGCGATTCCGCCCACTTGCCGACCGTCTCGAACTCAAGCTGGATCAGCGCCGCCACGTAGCGCCGGCCGTCCGCGACGATCACGCATTCCTTCACGTACGGACTGCTCTTGACCGCATTCTCGATCTCGGATGGCGTCAGATTCTTGCCGCCCGCCGTGATCATGATGTCCTTCAGGCGATCGACGATGCGCAGTTGGCCGTCCCGCACCGCGGCCACGTCGCCCGTGTGCAGCCAGCCGTCGCGCACCGTGTCGGCGGTGGCGGCGTCGTTCTTGTAGTAGCCCGCGAACACCATCTCGCCACGCACCTGCAATTCACCCGCCTCGCCCAGGCGCCATTCGACGCCCAGGATCGGCTCGCCCACCGTGCCCCCCTTCACGCGGTCCGGATGCTGGCCGAAGATCATGCCGGTCGACTCGGTCAGGCCATACACCTCCACCAGCGGCACGCCGACATTGCGGAAGTAGCGCACCACCTCGGGCGCGATCGGCGCCGCCCCCGTCATCGCCACCCGCACGCGCCGCAGGCCGATGAAGTTCTGCAGGGCCCGCAACACCAGCCAGTACCACAAGGCGTAGGTCAGCCGTTCGCCCGCATTGCGCTGGCGCGCCGACTTTTCCGCGAACGGCGCGCAGGCCGCCATGGCCCGCCGATACAGCCAGCGTTGCAGGCGCCCGGCCTCCTGCATCTTGATCGAGATCGACGCGTGCAGCTTCTCCCAGATGCGCGGCACGCCCAGGAATAGGGTCGGCGCCACTTCGCGCAGATCCTCCTGCACGGTGCGAATCGATTCACCGAAATTGACCTGCGCGCCCAGGTAGATCGGCACGAAGGTCGACAGCATCTGCTCGGCCACGTGGCACAGCGGCAGGTACGACAGATGCACGCTGCGCGCATCCATGCCCAGCCGCTCGGCAATGCCGGGGGCCACGCCGCGCATGTTGCGGTAACTGAGCATCGCGCCCTTGGGCTTGCCGGTCGAACCCGAGGTGTAGATCATCAGGCCCAGGTCATCCAGCCCCTGCGTGTCCAGCAACTCATTCAACGCCTGCAACCCTTCCGTCTCCAGCCGCTGGCCGTCGGCCTCCAGCTCGGCGAATGCGATGATGCGCGCGCGTTCGGCCGGCGCGTAGGAACGCAGCCCCTTGGTCTCCATCACCACGATGCGCCGCAACAGCGGCAGCCGGTGCGCCACCTGCAGCACCTTGTCGGTCTGCTCCTGGTCCTCGCACACCACCAGTTCGACGTCGGCATGCTCCAGCACATAGCCCATTTCCTCGGCCGGGCTGGTCGCATAAACACCCACCGCCACGCCGCCGACCGCGCCCGCGCCCAGTTGCGCCAACAGCCATTCCAGGCGATTGTCCGCCACGATCGCGACCCGGCCGCCGCGCGACAGTCCGGCGGCCCGCAGCCCCAACCCCACGCGGCAGGCGCGGCGCCAATACTGCGACCACGACACCGGCTGCCAGATGCCAAAGTCCTTCTGCCGCACCGCGATGCCATCCGGCTGGCGCCGCGCCTGTTCGCGCAGCATCTGCGGCAGGGTCAGCGCCGGCCAGGCCTCTCCGGCCGAGCCAGGGTCGATCGGCCCGTTCATGACAGCCAGCGCTTGCGGCGCTTGTAGTGCTTGATGTCGCGAAAGCCGCGCGCCTCGCCCGCGCCGCCCACGCCCAGGTAGAACTCGCGCACGTCGGGATCGGCCGCGAGCTTCTCGGCCGTGCCGTCGATCACCACCTTGCCCGTCTCCATGATGTAGCCGTAGTGCGCCACCGCCAGCGCCACGGACGCGTTCTGCTCGACCAGCAACATCGACACCCCCTGTTCGCGATTGATGCGGGCGATGATGGAAAAAATGGTTTCCACCAGCATCGGCGACAAGCCCAGCGACGGCTCGTCCAGCAGCATCAGCTTGGGCTGCGCGATCAGCGCCCGCCCGATCGCCAGCATCTGCTGCTCGCCGCCCGACAGATAGCCCGCCAGTCCGCGGCGACGCTCGTACAGGCGCGGGAAATAGCCATACACCAGATCGAAGTCGGCCTTGGCGCCAGGCCTGCCGCTCAGCGCGTAGGTCGCCGCCACCAGGTTCTCCTCGACCGACAGGTCCTCGAACACGCGGCGCCCTTCCATCACGTGCGCCAGTCCGGCGCGCACCAGGTTCTGCGGCCGCGCGCCGGCGGTGTCGCCGCCGTCGAACAGGATGCGCCCGCGCGCCAGCTCGCCGTCCTCCAGGTCGAGCAGGCGCGACACCGCCTTCAGCGTGGTCGACTTGCCGGCGCCGTTGCTGCCCAGCAGGGCCACGATGGCGCCGGCCGGCACCGACAGCGACAGGCCGCGCAGCACCTGCACCGCCTTGTTGTAGACCACCTCGATGTTGTTGATGTCCAGCACCGTCGGCGGCGACGCAGCGTGTCCGGGATTCACGGGCGCCTCACTGCAGCACGATCCAGTCGGAAGCCGGCACCATCTGCTTCTGCTTGGTATCGGCGCGATAGATCCGGCCCACCGGAATCGAATTGCCCTTGATGCTGATCGGCACGCCGATCAGCCCGCCGGTGTCGAAGTCCTTGATGCCCTCCAGCGCCGCCTTCATGTTGGCGCTGGTCAGCTCCTTGCCCGCCTCCAGCGTGCGCTTGGCCACCTCGGTGAACAGCATCGCCGCCAGGAAGCCCTGCATGTAGCCGGTGCTCTGGTATTGCGGCCGCATCTCGCGGATCTTCTTGAGCATCGGCGCGTCGGCCGTCTCGTCGTAGTAATAGCGGTACGGCATCACGCCCATGAAGCCCTCGGCATCCTCGCCCATCTGCATCACGGTGGAGTTGTCCATGGTCCAGAACGTGCCCATGTAGCGCGTCTTCAGTCCCATGCGCTTGCCCTGCCCGACGAACTCGGGAATCGGCGCCAGCACGTAGCCGTGGAAAATGGTGAAGTCCGGATCGGCGCGGCGCAGCTTGATGACTTCGGTCGACACGTCGACGCTGCCCGGCGGCGTCATGATCTCGGTGGCCACCGTCAGCCCCAGCTTCTGCGCCACCGCGCGCGAGCTGGCGATCGGGTCGCGGCCGAACTCCGTGTCCGAATACACGAACGCCACCTTGGCGCCCGGCTTCTCCTTGGCGATGTAGCGCAGCAGGATGCCGAACATCTCCGTGTAGTCCGGCCCCAGCATGAACTGCGCCGGATACTTGGCCGGGTCATTCAGCTCGGTGGCGAACGACGCGCCCGTCATCAGGATGTTGCCCGAACGGTTCAGCTCGGCATTGATGGTCTTGGAGAACCCGGTCGAATCGCCATAGTAGAAATTGACCTTGTTCTGGCTGGTGATCTTCTTGAAGGCCGCCACCGAAGCATCCACCTTGTAGGCGGTGTCCTCCGGCACGTAGCGCAGCTTGCGGCCCTTGATGCCGCCCTGGTCGTTGACGATCTTGACGTAGTCGGTGATGCCGGCATGGATGCCCTGCCCGGCGAACGCGAACACCCCGCTCAGCGGGATCGAGCCGCCCAGCACCAGGTCCTCCTCGGCCTGGGCCGCCGGCGCCGCGGCCAACGCCAATGCCACGCCCAAGGGGGCCAGCAACTTCGATAAACCGCTGCCTATCCGGATGCGCTTCATGGTTTCGTCTCCTGGTTCTCTTGGGAATACGCGGCCGCCGTCTAGGTGCGGAATGGCCACAGATGGAAGTAGCGGCGCACGCGGCGCCAGATTTCCGCGAGCCCGTGCGGCTCGAAGATCAGAAAGCCCACGATCAGCAGGCCGAACACAATGGTGCGCACCGGCGAGATCAGCCGCAGGGCATCGCCCCCCACCGGCAGCCAGCCCACCACCAGCTTGAGCAATTCGGGCACCATGGTCATGAACACGGCGCCCAGGATCGATCCCAGGATCGACCCCATGCCGCCCACGATGATCGCGGCCAGGAAGAAGATCGACATGATCAGCGGAAAGCTCTCCGGCGTGACCACGCGGAAGAAATACGCCCACAGGCCGCCCGCCACGCCCGCATAGAACGACGACAGCCCGAACGACAGCAGCTTGTAGCGCAGCAGATGGATGCCCAGCACCTCGGCGGAAATGTCGCGGTCGCGGATCGCGATGAACGCGCGGCCGATGCGCGTGCGGAACAGGTTGGCCGCGCCCAGCACCATCAGCGCCGTCAACGGCACGATCAGCCAATAGATCTTGAACGACGTGTCCAGATCGATCCCCAGCAGCCGCGCCGGCGGCACCTGCAACCCGCCCGTGCCGCCCGTGAAGGCCCAATTCGCGAACACGAAGTGCGCGATGAAAGACGCCGCGATGGTCGAGATCGCCAGGTACAGCCCCTTGACCCGCAGCGACGGAATCCCCACCAGCAGCCCGCCCAGCATCGCCACCACGCCGGCGCCCAGCAGGTTGAGCAACACCGGCGTGCCCAGCCGCAGTTCCATCACCGCCACCGTATACGCGCCCAGCCCCATGAAGGCGGCCTGCCCCAGGCTCACCAGCCCGGTGTAGCCGGTCAGGATGTTCAACCCCGTGGCGCTGGCCACGTTGATCGCCACCAGGCACGCCAGGTACAGCCAGTAGGCGTCGGCCACGAACGGGAACAGCGCCAGCGACGCCGCCAGCAACGCCAGCCACAGCCGCTGGGTTGTTGTGTCGAACAGCGCCTCGTCGGCCTGGTAGGTCTCTTTCGCGGTCGCGATGCGCATGGCTACAGCCTCTCGATTTCGCGCGTGCCGAACAGCCCGTAGGGCCGCATCATCAGCACCGCCACCAGCACCACGAAGGTCGCCAGCAGTTTGTATTCGCCGCCCAGGTAGGCGCCGGCCCAGGCCTCCAGCAGCCCGATGAAGATGCCCCCCACCAGCGCCCCGGCCACGCTGTCCAGCCCGCCCACGATCACCACCACCAGCACCGACAGACCGAAGACGCCCATCGACGACGAGATGCCGCCGATCGCCCCCACGATCACCCCCGACACCGCCGCGATCGCGCCCGCCGCCGCCCACGACAGCGAAAACACCTGCGGCACGTTGATGCCCATCGCATACGCCGCCCCCTGGTCCGACGCCGTGGCGCGCAACGCCACCCCGCCGCGCCAGTAGCGGAACACCGCCAGCACCAGCAGCACCAGCGCCAGCGCCACCCAGAAGCCGTAGAACACCTTGGGCGCGACAAACGCCTCGCCCACCATCACCGGCGCGCGCGGCATGAACTCCGGCAGGCGGCGCTGGTCCGCGGTCCAGATCAGTTCCACCACGCCCACCAGGATCGACGCCAGTCCCACGGTGATCATGAACACCGAGATCGGCGACTCGCCCAGCATCGGCCGGATCGTCAAGCGTTCCACCAGCGCGCCCAGCACGGCCGACAGCGCCACCGCCCCGGCGATCGCCGCCCACACCGGCCAGGCCATGCCGGCGGCGAGGGCATAGAACACGTAGGCGCCCATCATCAGGAATTCGCCGATGGCGATGTTCACCACCCGCGTCGCCTTGTAGACGATCACGAACGCCAGCGCCGCCAGCGCGTACAGGCCGCCGCTGCCCAGCCCCGCCAGCGTCACCTCCAGGAAGAACAGGCCGTCCATCAGGCCGCCTCGCGCAGCCGCCGGCGCAGGTCGCCGACGTCGCCCGCGCCCAGATAGGCCTTGATGACCTCGGGATCGGCCTGCACCGCCGCCGGCGTGCCATCGGCGATCACCTGGCCGAAGTTCAGCACCACCACGTGGTCCGACAGGTCCATCACCATGCCCATGTCGTGCTCCACCATCAGCACCGTCACGCCCCACTCGGCGCGCGCATCGAGGATGAAGCGCGCCATGTCGTCGGTCTCCTCGCGGTTCATGCCGGCCACCGGCTCGTCCAGCATCAGCACCCTGGGCTGCATCGCCAGCGCCCGCGCCAGCTCCACCCGCTTGCGCAGCCCGTACGACAGCGCCGCCACCGGCGCATGGCGGATGTGGTCGATCTCCAGGAAGTCGATGATGCGTTCTTCGATATCGGCGCGCAGCGCCATCTCCTCGCGCCGCGCCCGGCCCAGGTATAGCAACGCATCGAGCACATTGGTGCGCAGGTGGGCGTGGCGCCCCAGTTTGATGTTGTCCAGCACCGTCATGCCGCGGAACAGCGCGATGTTCTGGAAGCTGCGCGCCAGCCCCAGGCGGGCGCGCTCGGGCGCCGCCACGCGCGTGATGTCGCGGTCCAGGAAGCGGATGGTGCCCGCGGCCGGCCGGTAGAACCCCGAGATGGTGTTGAACAGCGAGGTCTTGCCCGCGCCATTGGGGCCGATGACCGTGGTGATGGATCCCGGCGCGACGCGAAAGCCCACGCCCGTGAGCGCCTTGACCCCGCCGAACGCCAACGTGACCCCATCCACCTCCAGCAAGGGAGGGCTATCGGATTGATCCACCTTTGTCTCCTCGCTTTGGTCGCGAAGCTGTTTTTCTATTGGCGGTGAATCAGCGTAGCCCCGAGGCAGGCGATGCGGCGAACCTGTCTTTACCTACGCTGTACAGCGCCGGAAAATCGTTCTATGCGTTACGCTTGCGTGGCGGACGGCGACCGAGCAAGCGCTTGGTTCCGAACATAGCATCGTGGTTTTTGGATCGAAAGTTGGTATTTACCCGATAACGGAGACAAGCCATGAACCCACCCCTTCCGGTCTTTCCCACCCTGCTGTTGGAAGCCGGCGACGGCATCGCCACGCTCACGCTGAACCAGCCCGCCACGCTCAACGCCATCGACGTCGCCATGGCGCTGGACCTGCAGCGCGCCGCCCAATGGCTCGATACGCGCGCCGACATCCGCGTCGTGCTGCTGCGCGGCGCCGGCAAGGCCTTTTGCGCCGGCGGCGACATCACGCTGTTCGAGGGCGACGTCAACGCGGTGCGCGGCAAACTGCTCGACCTGTTCACGCCCCTCAACGATTTCGTCGCGCACGTCGCGCGCATGGACAAGCTGTGGCTGGCGCAGATACACGGCGTTGCGGCCGGCGCCGGCCTGTCGCTGACGCTGGCCTGCGACCTCGCCATCGCCGATGCCGACACGCGCTTCATGACGGCCTACCTGAAGCTCGGCGCCACGCCCGATGCCGGCATGACGCATGGCCTGAACCGCCTGCTCGGCCCGCGCCGCGCGCTCGACCTGCTGCTGCGCCACGACGCCTTCAGCGCCGCCGATGCATTGGGCTGGGGCCTGCTCAACCGCGTCGCCGACACCGGCCTGCTCGCGCAACAGGCGCAGGCCTATGCCAGTCAGCTCGCCAGCCACGCGCCGCACGGCATCGCCGGCGCCAAGCGCCTGCTGCGCAACGCCGCGCACGCCCCGCTGGAAACGCAACTGGCCGAAGAGACCGCCTGCTTCCTGGACACCGCGCGGCGCGAGGACTTCGCCGAAGGCGTGCGCGCCTTCCGCGAAAAACGCGCGCCCCGCTTCCAGGGCCGGTAAAGCGCGAGCGCGGCGCCCGCGTCAGAACTTGTAGGTGACGCTGGCGATCGCGCTGCGGCGCGCGCCGTACCAGCAATCGCCGCGCGACAGGCACGTCGCCAGATAGGTCTTGTCGGTCAGGTTGTTGACGTTCAAGGCGTAGCGCCAGTGACTGGTCTCGTACGCCATCATGGCGTCCACCAGCCACACCGGCGCCAGCTTGGGCCCGTCGCCATCGCGGAACGACGCCATCCAGCGCGTGCCCGCGCCCACCGTGAAGCGTCCGTCCAGGTTGTCGAGCGCGAAACGGTAACGCCCCCACGCCGCGGCCTGGTGGCGCGGAATGCCCTCCAGCTTCGGATCCAGGTCGATGTAGTTGTAGTGCGCGATCACGTCGAACGACGACGTCACCTGGCCGCGCCATTCCAGCTCCAGGCCGCGCGTGCGCGTCTTGCCGGTCTGGACGTTGTTCAACGCCGCCGTCGGATCCGGCACCAGGCGGTTTTTCTCGCGCAGGTCGTACACCGACGCCGTGGCCAGGTGGCCGCCGTCGGCGGACTGGTACTTGACGCCCGCCTCCCACTGCTTGCCGCGCAGCGGCTTGTACAGCTCGGGCACCGCGCCGTCGGGCGTGTTGCGCGTAGTGCCGGCCACCGGCGTGAACGACTCGCTGTAGCTGATGTACGGCGACCAGCC
Source organism: Achromobacter dolens (assembly GCF_902859745.1). Classification (GTDB taxonomy): domain Bacteria; phylum Pseudomonadota; class Gammaproteobacteria; order Burkholderiales; family Burkholderiaceae_B; genus Achromobacter; species Achromobacter dolens. Next base: position 202,537 of record NZ_CADIJW010000002.1, read on the forward strand.
ATTGCTGGCGGCATACATCAGGCCGAAGCGCTTGGTGGTGGCCTGAGCCTTGTCCGCCTCCCCACCCTCAAGCTGGCTGCGCGCGCGGTCATGCCGCAGGCCCGCCGTCACGATCCAGTGCTGACCGATCTTCATCTGGTCCTGCAGGTAGATGCCCGTCTGGCGCTGGTTGAACCTTGGCTCACCGGTCAGCTCGGGGATATAGCCATTGCCGTACACCGGATCATAGGCATCGATCGTGTCCTTGCCGCTGCCGCTCTCGCGGTCGCGGCGATAGCGCGACCAGTCCAGCCCCAGCAGCAGCTTGTGCGTCACCGCGCCGGTGCTCACCTCGCCCGTCAGGTGCTGGTCCAGCGTGTCCATGCGCACCTTGGTGATGGTGTCATCGGCATAGCGGCCGATGATGCGCTGGTTGATCGGATCATCCGCCCAGCCGCCGGGCACCGAAAATGCATCCGCGTAGTGCGTGAAGTACGTCACCTTGTTGTTGGCGTGGCGGAATCCCTGGCTGAACGACCACTTGTCGTTGAACTGGTGCTCGAACAGCCAGCCGAAGCTGCGGCGCTCGGAATCGTAGCGGTCGTGGTCCGGTTCGCCGATGAAGCGATAGGTCGGAATCATGCCGTTCGGATTCGGCGTGCGCATGCCCGACCACGGCATGAACTGCGCGGTCGAACCCGACTTGTCCTTCTGGTACAGCGCCTGCAGCGTCAACGACGTCGCCGCGCTCGGTCGCCAGGTCAGCGACGGCGCCACCAGCGTGCGGTCGTCCGGCACATGGTGCACCTGGGTATCGGCATCGCGCTGCAACGCCACCAGGCGGTACAGCCATTGGCCATCCTCGGTGACGGGCCCCGTCAGGTCGATCTGCGCCTGCTTGCGCCCATGGTTGCCCACCTGCACGCCGACCTCGCGCTGCGCCTCGGCCAACGGGCGCTTGCTGACCATGTTGATCAGGCCGCCCGTGCTGCCCTGGCCATACGTCATGGCCGCCGGCCCGCGCAGCACCTCGATGCGTTCCAGCATATACGGATCGGGGCGGGTCGTGCTGGTGTAATAATCGAACGCCTGGCGCATGCCGTCCAGATAGACGTCGACGTCGGTCCCGCGCACCCGCACGCTGTCGCTGCGCGAATCCAGCCCATACGCATCGGAACGTACCCCCGCCGCATAGCCGAGCGCCTCCTGCAGGCTGGTGGCGCCCTGGTCCACGATCTGGTCGCGCGGCACCACGGTGATCGACTGCGCCGTCTCGTTCAGCGGCGTATCCGTCTTGGTGGCCGTGGCCGAACGCGTGGCCGCGTAGCCCAGCACCGGGCTGGTCGCCGTCTCGGCGCTGCCTTCCACCTTGACCGACGGCAACGTGGTCGGTTCGACGGGCGCGGACTGCGCGACCAGCGCGGCCGGCAGCAGGCTCAACGCCGCCGCCAGGCTGGCGCGGCGGGACATGGCAGGATCAAACATCGACGTGGCTCCCCTTGATGAATTTTGAAGAGCCAGATGTTAATGTTTCTCGTTATTGAAATGGTTCCTTTTCCCTACGAAAAGAAAGACTTCCCCTGTTTACAACAGACCGCCCGCGGGCAGCGCCCCCCAAGCGCTCCGCCCCATCAGGGAAAACGACAATAAAAAAGGCGCCCCAAAGGGCGCCCCGACGGCACGCTGGCGGCTCAAGCGCGCCCGGCGCGCAATTCCACCGCCTTGGCCCAGCGCCGCGCCACCGACGGCGAGGTCGCGCACGTGGCCGACTCCGTCACCACGCGCACCGCGCGTTCCAGCAACTGGATGTCCGCCTCATGCTGGCGCGCCACATGGGGATCCTCGAAGAAGATGACCCGCTGGCACTGGTGCTCCAGCACCAGTTCCGCGATCTGCGCATCGCCGCCCAGCGGACCGCTCAGGTAGCGGTGCACCCACGGCTTGTCTTTGGGCCAGCCGCGCGACCACGCCAGTTCGTTCAGGCGGCCACCGGTGGTGCCGGTCGCCACGCGTCGCGCAAACTGCGACAGCACGTCGAAGTGCTCGGCCGCGAACGCCACCATCTCGTCCTTGAGCGCATCGTGCGCGATCAGCGCCAGCGTCTGGCCGGTGTAGTTGAACAGCCGCGACGCCGCCATGTCCGGCGCCAGGCCCGCATGCACACGTTCGACCTCCATCCACTCGATGGCGCCGGCCAGCGTCGAGATGAACGGCCGGCCATGCGTGATGCACTGGCGCTTGAGCGCCAGCGCCTCCGGAAAGATCGACGACGGGTCCACCGGATCGATCAGGTAGATCGCGCCATCGAACGGCTCCTGCCCATCGCGCCCTTCGGTGACGCGCGCCACCAGCTTCATCAACCCGCCTTCGCGGCCATACGGATAGCGGATCAGGCCGGAATAGCCTTGCAGCATGCCCTCGCGCACGATGGCATCGTGGGTGCGCCCCACGGTATGCAACTGCACGCCCAGTTCGCGGATGGTGGACGAACAGGCCCGCAGCCAGGTGAACAAGGCGGCGTCGGGCGATTCATGGTGCAGTCGGTTGGCGGCCAGGCCAAAGCGCAATTGGGCAGCGGGCATCGGTAGACTCGGATGGCAAGGACAACGAAAGAGTCTTGATGATACCCCGCCGCCCGCGCCCCCAATGCAAAAACGCTCCCGAAGGAGCGTTTCGCTGGAGGATCAGTCGGCCTCGTCGATCCAGGCCATCTGGATGGCCTCCAGGATCTTCTCGCCGCTGCGTTCCGGGTCGTCATTGAAACCGGGCAAGGCCAGCACCCATTCGCGCAACTGCGTGAAACGCAGCGTCTTGGGGTCGACGTCCGGATGGGCGTCCGCCAGCGCCTCGGCAATCTGGTAGGTATCGGTCCACTTCATCAATGGCCCTCTTTCGCGTGGTTGATGGTGTACTTGGGAATCTCGATCGTCAGATCGGCATCCTCGACCCGCGCCTGGCAAGACAGGCGCGAGGTCGGCGTCAGGCCCCAGGCCTTGTCCAGCAGGTCCTCTTCGTCATCGGTCGCGTCTTCCAGCGACGAATAACCCTGCTTGACCACCACGTGACAGGTCGTACACGCGCACGACAGTTCGCAGGCATGCTCGATGTCGATGTGATTGTCCAGCAGGATGCGGCAGATCGACACGCCCTTGGGCGCGTCCTCGATCACGGCGCCCTCGGGGCAGTAGTCGGGATGAGGCAATACGGTCAGTTTCGGCATAGCGTCTTATCAGGCGATTTCGTCAAGTTTGCGGCCAGCCAGCGCGGCGCGGATGCTGCGGTCCATGCGGCGCGCGGCGAATTCATCGGTCGCGGCCGACAAGGCCTCGACCGCGGACTTCACCGCGTCCACATCCTGCGCCTCCTGGGCGCGACCGGCTGCCTGCAGGCATTCATCGACCCGTTGGCGTTCCTCGGCATTCAGCAGGTCGCCGTCGACCGCCAGCGCGGCCTGCACCGATTCGACCAACTGACGCGCTTCCACCTGCTGCTCGCGCAGCATGCGGGCGCGGGCATCGTTGTCGGCCTGCGCCACGCTGTCGGCCAGCATGCGCGCGACCTCATCGTCGCTCAGCCCATACGAAGGCTTGACCGACACCGCCGCCTCCACGCCCGTGCTCTGCTCGCGCGCGGTCACGCTCAGCAGTCCGTCGGCATCCACCTGGAACGTCACGCGGATGCGCGCGGCGCCCGCCACCATCGGCGGAATGCCGCGCAGTTCGAAACGCGCGAGCGACCGGCAATCCGACACCAGGTCGCGCTCGCCCTGCAGCACGTGGATGCTCATGGCCGTCTGGCCATCCTTGAACGTCGTGAATTCCTGCGCGCGCGCCACCGGAATGGTGCTGTTGCGCGGAATCACGCGCTCAACCAGGCCGCCCATGGTTTCGAGGCCCAGCGACAGCGGCGTCACGTCCAGCAGCAGCCAGTCCTCGCCCGGGGCGCGGTTGCCGGCCAGCAGATTGGCCTGCAGCGCGGCGCCCAGCGCCACCACCTGGTCCGGGTCCAGATCGGTCAGCGGCTCGGTGCCGAACATCTCGCCCACGGCGGCGCGCACCACCGGCATGCGCGTGGCGCCACCCACCATCACCACACCGCGCACGTCGGCGGGTTTCAGCGCGGCGTCGCGCAGCGCCCGGCGCGCGCTCTCCAGCGTGCGCTGCACCAGCGGCTGCGCCAGCGCCTCGAACTGCGTGCGGGTCAGCGTGTGATCGATGACCTGGCCATTGGCCAGCGTCAGATTCAGATTGGCATCCTGCGCGTCCGACAACGCCTCGCGCGCGGCGCGCGCCGCCATCAACAGGCCGCGCCGGTCGGCGTGCGTCAGATCCTTGGCGCCCGCGGCCGCCACCACGTGGTCAACGATGAGCGAGTCGAAATCATCGCCGCCCAGCGCGGTATCGCCACCGGTCGAGATCACTTCGAACACGCCCTGCGTCAACCGCAGGATGGAAATATCGAACGTGCCGCCGCCCAGGTCATAGACGGCATACACGCCTTCGGCGGCGTTATCCAGGCCGTAGGCGATCGCCGCGGCGGTCGGCTCGTTCAACAGGCGCAGCACGTTCAGGCCGGCCAGGCGCGCCGCGTCGCGGGTCGCCTGTCGCTGGGCGTCGTCGAAATACGCCGGCACCGTGATGACGGCGCCCACCAGGTCGTCGCCCAGCACGTCCTCGGCGCGCTGGCGCAGCACCGCCAGGATCTGCGCCGACACTTCCACCGGGCTCAAGTCGCCCTGCGCGGTGCGGATGCGCACCATGCCGGGCGCGTCCACGAATTCGTACGGCGCGCGCGTGGCGCGCGCCTCTTCCAGCGAACGGCCCATGAAACGCTTGACCGACACCACCGTGTTCAACGGGTCTTCGGCTTGCTGCGCCAGCGGTTCGCGCCCCGTGGTGACCTTGCCGCCGGGGAAATAGCGCACCGCCGACGGCAGCAGCACGTGCCCCTGCGCATCAGGCAGGACCTCGGCGACGCTGCTGCGCACGGCGGCAACCAGGGAATTGGTGGTGCCCAGGTCGATCCCCACCGCCAGCTTGCGCTGGTGCGGCGCGGGCGATTCGCCGGGCTCGGAAATCTGCAATAAGGCCATGATTGTTTTTTCTACTCAGTAGGCGGCGAAGTCCGGGCGCCCCGCGGCCGGGCCATCCTGGGGACTAGGAATCGGGATGGGCCTGGGCCAGCTCCTGCGCCAGCTTCTCCACGAACATCCATTCCCGCACCTTGAGACCCGCCGCGGCGTAGTCGCGCTGTTCGTCCAGCAGGCGCGTCAACGCGGCGCGCATCTGCTGCCGGGCATCCTCCAGCTCGGTCCGCAGCTCGGCCAGCACGCCGGCGTCATTGCGCGCGTCGTCCATCATTTCGCGCCAGGTCATCTGCTGCATCAGGAAAGCCGTGTCCATCGACGTGTTGCTCTCGGTCTGCAGATCCACGCCGGCCTGCTCGCACAGATAGCGCGCCCGCAACAGCGGATCGCGCAACTGGCGGTAGGCCTCATTGGCGCGCGCCGCCCACTGCATGGCCACGCGGCGTTCCGCGGGGCTGGCGGTGGCAAAGCGGTCGGGATGCACCTGCGCGGCGACGGTGCGCCACGCCGATTCCAGCGCCTGGGCGTCCAGGTCGAAGCGTGCCGGCAAGCCGAACAGGCTGAAGTGATCGTCTCCAGCCAAGACTTACACCGTGAACGACTCGCCGCAGCCGCAGGTCGCCTTCTCGTTGGGGTTGCGGAACTTGAAACCTTCGTTCAGGCCTTCGCGGGCGTAGTCCAGCTCGGTGCCGTCCAGGTAGGCCAGGCTCTTGGGATCGACGAACACCTTCACGCCGAAGCTTTCGAACACCTGGTCTTCGGGCGCCGCGTCGTCCACATACTCCAGCTTGTAGGCCATGCCGGAACAACCCGTCGTCCTAACGCCGAGGCGCAAGCCGATCCCCTTGCCGCGCTTTTGCAAGTAGCGGCCGATGTGGGTGGCAGCCTGTTGGGTCAGGGTAACGGACATGTTCAGCTCGCAACAGCTTCGGCGGGCACCGAATGCTTTTCCTTGTAGTTCTGCACGGCGGCCTTGATCGCGTCTTCGGCCAGGATCGAGCAGTGCACCTTCACGGGCGGCAGGGCCAGTTCTTCGGCGATCTGCGTGTTGCGGATGTTCATCGCTTCGTCCAGCGTCTTGCCCTTGACCCATTCGGTCACGAGCGAGCTGGAGGCGATGGCCGAGCCACAGCCGTAGGTCTTGAAGCGCGCGTCCTCGATGACGCCGGCTTCGTTCACCTTGATCTGCAGCTTCATGACGTCGCCACAGGCAGGGGCGCCGACCATGCCGGTGCCCACCGAGTCGTCCGACTTGTCGAACGAACCGACGTTGCGCGGGTTTTCGTAGTGATCCAGGACTTTGGTGCTGTAAGACATGTTAGTTCTCCACGTATTCTTTGGCGCGGGCGCTCAGTGCGCGGCCCATTGCACGGTATTCAGATCGATGCCTTCCTTGGCCATTTCCCACAGCGGCGACATATCGCGCAGCTTGCCGACGCGGCTCTTGAGCAGTTCGATGGTGTAGTCCACTTCCTGCTCGGTGGTGAAACGGCCCAGCGTGAAGCGGATCGAGCTGTGCGCCAGCTCGTCGTTGCGGCCCAGGGCGCGCAGCACGTAGGAAGGTTCCAGGCTGGCCGAGGTGCAGGCCGAGCCGCTCGAGACGGCCAGTTCCTTGATCGCCATGATCAGGGACTCGCCTTCGACATAGTTGAAGCTGACGTTCAGGTTGTGCGGCACGCGCTGGTCCATGTCGCCGTTGAGGTAGACCTCTTCGATCTGCGACAGGCCGGCCCAGAGGCGATCACGCAGCATGCGGATGCGCTCGTTCTCGGTGCCCATTTCCTCGCGGGCCAGGCGGAAGGCCTCGCCCATGCCGACGATCTGGTGCGTGGCCAGCGTGCCCGAACGGAAACCGCGTTCGTGGCCGCCACCGTGCATCTGCGCCTCGATGCGCACGCGCGGCTTGCGGCGCACGTACAGCGCGCCGATGCCCTTGGGGCCGTAAGTCTTGTGCGCCGAGAACGACATCAGGTCGACCTTCAGCTTCTGCAGGTCGATCTCGACCTTGCCGGTGGCCTGCGCGGCGTCGACGTGGAAGATGATGCCCTTCTCGCGGCAGATCTCGCCCAGGGTTTCGATGTCCTGGATGACGCCGATTTCGTTGTTCACCATCATCACCGACACCAGCACGGTGTCGGGACGCAGCGCCGCCTTGAAGACATCCAGGTCGATCAGGCCGTTGTCCTTGACGTCCAGGTAGGTCACCTCGAAGCCCTGGCGCTCCAGTTCACGACAGGTGTCGAGCACGGCCTTGTGCTCGGTCTTGATGGTGATGATGTGCTTGCCGCGCTCGGCATAGAAGTTGGCGGCGCCCTTGATGGCAAGGTTATCCGACTCGGTGGCGCCGGAGGTCCAGACGATTTCACGCGGATCCGCGTTCACCAGCTTGGCGACTTCCTCGCGGGCGCGTTCGACGGCCTCCTCGGCTTCCCAGCCGAACGAGTGACTGCGCGACGCGGGATTGCCGAAGCTCTCGTACAGCCACGGGATCATTTTTTCGACGACGCGCGGGTCGACGGGGGTCGTGGCCGAGTAATCCAGATAGATCGGGCGGGTGGTCATCTCTACAACTCCTACTGCTTATACGGTGGCATTGGCCGCGACGGTGGTGGTCGGGGCGTTGGCGGCGTTATTGGCGCCTCCCACCCGATTCACGCGCACCGCGCAGGCCTGCGCTTGATTGTTGGCTTCCTGCAATTGGCGCACACGCTGCTGATCGACCAGATCCTGCAGCGACACCGAATCCAGGTAATCGACCATCTTGCGATTCAGCGTGGCCCAGAGCTCATGCGTCATGCACTTGCCAGGCTTGCCGTCGTTGCCGCTCGTACAGTCCCGCTTGCCGCCGCAGCTAGTGGCGTCCAGCGGCTCATCGACGGCGAAGATGATGTCGGCCACGGTCACGTTGCGCGCCAGGCGGGCAAGCGAGTAACCGCCGCCCGGGCCCCGCACGCTGTCCACGAGTTCGTGGCGGCGCAGTTTCCCGAACAGCTGTTCCAGATAGGAAAGCGAAATATTCTGACGCTGGCTGATGGCCGCAAGAGTGACCGGGCCGCTATGCTGCCGCATAGCCAGATCGATCATGGCAGTCACGGCGAAACGCCCTTTGGTAGTTAGCCGCATGGTGAATTCCCTGTGATTCGGCAATGGCCGCCGGCGAATCCGACGGTCAATACCCGAGTAATTGGCTCAAGTATAGCAAATTCCCGAGTAATTTGGTATGGCTCCCGGCTAGAAAAAACCGCGCTGTCGCGCGGTTTTTTCACTGCCAATCGCCAGGCGCCCCACAGGACGCCCCGGCGCACAGGAGGCTCAAGCCGCCTGGTATTGGGTAGCGCGCTTACGGACCAGTTCAAGCACGCCCTGACAGGCGTCTTCGAGGTAGTCCAGCACCTTGCCAAAACCGTCGGCGCCGCCGTAGCACGGATCGGGCACGGTCGCCTCTTCGAACTCGTTGGCGAAACGCATCAACAGCATCAGCTTGTGCTGGTACGCCTTGGGGCACTGCTGCTGCATGGCGGACAGGTTGTCCCAATCCATGGCGAGGATGAGGTCGAAGTCGCGGAAGTCTTCCGCGGTGACCTGGCGGGCCTCGCAGTGCGTGATCTCGTAGCCGCGCTTGCGCGCTGCGGCCTGCGCCCGGGCATCAGGCGCCTCGCCGATGTGAAACGCGTGCGTGCCCGCGGAGTCGATGCGAACCACATCGCCCAAACCCGCGTCGTTCACCAAATGGCGAAACACGCCCTCTGCGCTCGGCGAGCGACAGATATTGCCCATGCAAACGAAAAGTACCTTGGTCATCATGGGAGTAAGTGTGCGGGAAAACCCGAGATAAGGCAAGCTTTTTTTGCGTTTTCGCCATCCGTTACACGCTGGGCCACCGCCTTAAATAATCATTATAAATCATATAGTTAACAACTATATTTGAGGCTTTCCGGAGGGCCTGGGACGGATCCCTTGCGCAAATTTCGGACGCCCGCTGACAACATGATGACTTTTCCCAATATTCAGCACACTGTCAGCGCAGAGACACATTTAGATACCGATTTACCTCATACCGCGCCATCCAGCAGCACGCGCTGCTTGAGCGCCGTCAGCGCATCCCGGGCGGCCGCGGCCTGCTCGAACTCCAGATTGCGCGCATGGTCCATCATCAGCTTTTCCAGGCGCTTGATCTCGCGGGCCAGGGCCTTTTCGTCCTTGAGCAGCTCAGCCGGAACCGCGGCTTCCAGCGCGTCGTGCTGCACCGGGGCGACGATGCCGTCGATCAGCTCGCGCACGGCCTTCTGCACGCCGCGCGCGGTGATGCCGTGATCGGCATTGAACTGCAACTGCTTGGCGCGGCGACGGCTGGTTTCCTCCATGGCGCGCTGCATCGAATCGGTGATGCGGTCGGCGTACAGGATGGCATGGCCGTTCAGGTTGCGCGCGGCGCGTCCGATCGTCTGGATCAGGCTGCGCTCGGAACGCAGGAAGCCTTCCTTGTCCGCATCCAGGATGGCAACCAGCGACACTTCCGGAATGTCCAGCCCCTCTCGCAGCAGGTTGATGCCCACCAGCACGTCGAACGTGCCCAGGCGCAGGTCGCGGATGATTTCCACGCGCTCGACCGTATCGATGTCCGAGTGCAGGTAACGCACCCGCACCCCGTGCTCGGTCAGGAAGTCGGTCAGGTCCTCGGCCATGCGCTTGGTCAGCGTGGTGACCAGCACCCGCTCTCCCTGGCTGGTGCGCGCCTTGATCTGTCCCAGCAGGTCATCGACCTGGGTGCGCGCCGGCAACACCTCGACGATCGGATCGACCAGGCCGGTGGGACGCACCACCTGCTCGACCACGTTGTCGGCGTGCTCCTTTTCGTACGCCGCGGGCGTGGCCGACACGAACACGCACTGGCGCATGCGCGCCTCGAATTCCTCGAGCTTGAGCGGCCGGTTGTCCAGCGCCGACGGCAGCCGGAAGCCATACTGCACCAGGGTTTCCTTGCGCGAGCGGTCACCCCGGTACATGGCGCTGAGCTGGCCGATGGTGACGTGGCTCTCGTCGATGAACATCAGCGCATCGGCGGGCAGATAGTCGATCAGCGTGGGCGGCGGCTCCCCCGGCGCGGCGCCGGACAAGTGGCGCGAGTAGTTCTCGATGCCCTTGCAGAAACCCAGTTCCTGCAGCATTTCCAGGTCGAAGCGGGTGCGTTGCTCAAGCCGCTGGGCCTCGACCAGGTGGCCGTCGTCGACGAAGCGCTTGGTGCGTTCGCGCAACTCCTCCTTGATAGTCTCGATGGCGCGCAGCACCGTATCCCGCGGCGTGACGTAGTGCGAGCCGGGGTAGACGGTGAAGCGCGGCAGCTTCTGGCGGATGCGGCCGGTCAGCGGATCGAACAGCTCGAGGCTTTCGATTTCGTCGTCGAACAGTGTCAGCCGCAGCGCCAGCTCGGCGCTTTCCGCCGGGAAGATGTCGATGGTCTCGCCGCGCACGCGGAACACGCCGCGCGTGAATTCGGCGTCGTTGCGGGTGTACTGCATGGCCACCAGCCGCGCCAGGATCTCGCGCCGCGAGATCTGGTCGCCGGCGCGCAGGATCAGCACCATCGCGTGGTAGTCGCCGGGGTTGCCGATACCGTAGATGCACGACACGGTGCCAACGATGATGGTGTCGCGCCGTTCCAGCAGGCTCTTGGTGGCCGACAGGCGCATCTGCTCGATGTGCTCGTTGATCGACGAGTCCTTTTCGATGAACAGGTCGCGCGTCGGCACATAGGCCTCGGGCTGGTAGTAGTCGTAGTACGAGACGAAGTACTCCACCGCGTTCTTGGGAAAGAACTCGCGCATTTCCGCGTACAACTGCGCGGCCAGCGTCTTGTTGGGCGCCAGCACCAGCGCCGGCCGCCCCAACTGGGCGATGACGTTGGCCATGGTGTAGGTCTTGCCCGAGCCGGTCACGCCCAGCAGGGTCTGGTACATCAGGCCGTCCTGCACGCCCTGGACCAATCCTTCGATGGCGCCCGGCTGGTCGCCGGCGGGCGGATAGGGTTGGTAGAGGTGGAACGGGCTGCCGGGGTAATCGACGTACCCCGGGCCAGGGGCCGCCGCGACAGCGCCAGGGGCCACATCGGCCGCCCCGTCAGTGACGGAGCCAACGGCTGCGGCACCCGCCGCGCTCGGGTCTATTGCGCTCTTAGGCATGCTAGACTGTTCCCAGGGTAAACCCCCCATTATCCACAGCACTTCCGACTGCGTCCACTCACCCTCAGCAGAGTCCCATGAGCACCCTTTTCGATTCCGTCGAACTCGCGCCGCGCGACCCCATTCTTGGTCTGAACGAACAATACAACGCGGACACCCGCCCCGGTAAAGTCAATCTGGGCGTGGGCGTGTACTACGACGACCAGGGTCGCATTCCCCTGCTGGGCGCCGTGCGCAAGGCGGAAATCGCCCGCATCGAGGCCGCCGCCGCCCGCGGCTACCTGCCGATCGAAGGCATCGCCGGCTACAACCAGGGCGCGCAAGCCCTGCTGATCGGCAAGGATTCCCCGCTGGCCGCTGCCGGCCGCGTCCTGACCACCCAGGCCCTGGGCGGCACCGGCGCGCTCAAGATCGGCGCCGACTTCCTGCGCCAGTTGCTGCCGACCTCCAAGGTCCTGATCAGCGATCCGAGCTGGGAAAACCACCGCGCGCTGTTCGAACGCGCCGGTTTCGAAGTCGGCACCTACGCCTACTACGATGCCGCCACCCGCGGCCTGAACTTCGACGGCATGCTGGCCGCCCTGAAGGCCGCGCCGGCCAACACCGTGGTCGTGCTGCACGCCTGCTGCCACAACCCCACCGGCGTCGACCCGACCTTCGACCAATGGAAGCAGATCGCCGCGGTCGTCAAGGAAAACAAGCTGGTGCCGTTCCTGGACATCGCCTACCAGGGCTTCGGCGAAGGCCTGCGTGAAGACGCCGCGGTCGTGCGCCTGTTCGCCGACCTCGACCTGACCATGTTCATCAGCTCGTCGTTCTCGAAGTCGTTCTCGCTGTACGGCGAGCGCGTCGGCGCCCTGACGGTGGTGGCCGGCAGCAAGGACGAAGCCACCCGCGTGCTGAGCCAGCTCAAGCGCGTCATCCGCACCAATTACTCCAATCCGCCCACCCACGGCGGCACGATCGTCTCCACCGTGCTGAACTCGCCCGAGCTGTTCGCCATGTGGGAAGAGGAACTCGGCGCCATGCGCGACCGCATCCGCCTGATGCGCAAGCAGTTGGTCGAGAAGATCAAGGAACACGGCGGCAAGCAGGACTTCAGCTTCGTGCTGCAGCAGCGCGGCATGTTCTCGTACTCGGGCCTGACCTCGGCCCAGGTCGACCGCCTGCGCGAAGAGCACGGCGTCTACGCCGTCTCCAGCGGCCGCATCTGCGTTGCCGCGCTCAACAGCGGCAACATCGACCAGGTGGCCAAGGGCATCGCCGCGGTACTGTAAGACGCGCCGACAGCGGCACCTCCAAGCGGGACCTGCGGGTCCCGTTTTTATTGCCTGTCACAAAACCGCGTTGGATCAACGCTTGCATTTTTGCGTTATGTCCCCCAGAATGCCGCTGTATATATGTACAGTCCGACTCACAAACGGATCACCGCCATGGCCAGCAAACTCACTGATCGTCAACAGCAAATCCTGGACCTCATCCGGCAGACCGTCGCGCGTACCGGCTTTCCGCCCACCCGCGCCGAGATCGCCCAGGCCCTGGGTTTCCGCTCGCCCAATGCGGCCGAAGACCATCTGAAGGCCCTGGCCCGCAAGGGCGCCATCGAGCTCACCGCCGGCGCCTCCCGCGGCATCCGCCTGAAGGACAACTCGCCGACACCGTCGCAGGCGCCCTTGCCCCTGCCCGGCCTGGCGCAGCTACTGCTGCCGCTGGTGGGGCGCGTGGCGGCAGGCAGCCCGATCCTGGCCGCGGAACATGTCGAGCGCGAGATCGGCGTCGATACCAGCCTGTTCGCGCAGACGCCCGATTACCTGCTCAAGGTGCGCGGCATGAGCATGCGCGACGCCGGCATCCTCGAAGGCGACCTGCTGGCCGTCAAGAAGGCTTCGGAAGCTCGCAATGGCCAGATCGTGGTGGCGCGGCTCGGCGACGACGTCACCGTCAAGCGCCTGCAACGCCAGAACGGCCGCATCGAACTGCTGCCCGAGAATCCGGACTTCAGCGTCATCGTGGTCGAGGCCGACCAGGAATTCGCGCTGGAAGGCATCGCGGTCGGGTTGATCCGCCCGCACACGCTGCACTGACCCACTGCTTCCGATCCGGCGCCACGGACGCGCCAAAAAAGAAACCCCGCTTGCGCGGGGTTTCTTTTTGCGAGCACCCCTCGCGGGGCGCCTCGGGCCAGGCATCAGTGCTTGAGCACCGGATCCGTCGAACCCGGCTCGGCCGGCTTGGCGACCAGCGGCTCCTTGACCGCTTCGTCTTCAGCCAGCGGCTCCGGCAGGCGTTCCAGGGCCAGTTCCAGCACCTTGTCGATCCAGCGGACCGGCACGATCTCGAGATGGTTCTTGACGTTGTCCGGGATCTCCGCCAAATCCTTGACGTTTTCTTCCGGGATCAAGACCGTCTTGATACCACCGCGATGGGCGGCCAGCAGCTTTTCCTTCAGGCCGCCGATCGGCAGGACTTCGCCACGCAGCGTGATCTCGCCGGTCATGGCGACGTCGGCGCGCACCGGGATGCGCGACAGGGCCGACACCATGGCCGTGGTGATCGCGATACCGGCGGACGGACCGTCCTTGGGCGTCGCGCCTTCCGGCACGTGCACGTGCATGTCGTGCTTCTCGAACACGCTGTCGGCAAAGCCCAGGCGACGCGCCCGCGAGCGCACCACCGTGCGGGCCGCCTCGACCGATTCCTTCATCACGTCGCCCAGCGAACCGGTGCGTTGGATCACGCCCTTGCCAGGCATGTCCGCCACTTCGATCGTGAGCAGGTCGCCACCGACTTCCGTCCAGGCCAGGCCGGTCACCTGACCGATCTGGTTTTCCTTTTCGGCCATGCCGAAGGTGTAGCGGCGCACGCCGAGGTAGTCGCTGAGGTTCTCGCCCGTGACGTTGACCGGCTTGAGTTCGAAGGTCTTGCCTTCGGCCTTGGCGCGGTCGCTCTGGGTCAGCAACTGCTTGATCACCTTGCGGCAGATCTTGCCCACTTCGCGTTCGAGCGCGCGCACGCCGGCTTCGCGGGTGTAGTAGCGCACGATGTCGCGCAGCGCGCTGTCATCGACGGTCAGCTCGGTATCCTTGACGCCGTTGTTCTTCATCAGCTTTGGCAGCAGATGGTCGCGGGCGATGTGGATCTTTTCTTCCTCGGTGTAGCCCGACAGGCGGATCACTTCCATCCGGTCCAGCAGGGCCGGCGGAATGTTCAGCGTGTTGCTGGTGGCCACGAACATGACGTCCGACAGGTCGAAGTCCACTTCGATGTAGTGGTCCTGGAACGTGTGGTTCTGTTCCGGGTCCAGCACTTCGAGCAGCGCCGACGAGGGATCGCCGCGGAAATCCATGCCCAGCTTGTCGATTTCATCGAGCAGGAACAGGGGATTGCGCACGCCGACCTTCGACATGTTCTGGACGATCTTGCCGGGCATCGAGCCGATGTACGTACGGCGGTGGCCACGGATCTCGGCCTCGTCGCGCACGCCGCCCAGGGCCATGCGCACGAACTTGCGGTTCGTGGCCTTGGCGATGGACTGGCCCAGCGAGGTCTTGCCGACCCCGGGAGGACCGACCAGGCACAGGATCGGCGCCTTGACCTTGTCCACGCGCTGTTGCACGGCGAGGTATTCGAGGATGCGTTCCTTCACCTTCTCCAGGCCGTAGTGGTCGTTGTCGAGCACCGTTTCGGCGTTGGCGATGGAGTTGTTGATCTTGCTCTTCTTCCTCCAGGGGAGGTTGATGAGCGTATCGATGTAGTTGCGCACCACGGTGGCTTCGGCCGACATGGGCGACATGAGCTTGAGCTTCTTGAGCTCGGCATCGGCCTTCTTGCGCGCCTCCTTGGGCATGTGCGCGGCGATGATCTTCTTTTCGAGCTCCTCGATGTCGGCGCCCTCTTCGCCCTCGCCCAACTCCTTCTGAATGGCCTTGACCTGCTCATTCAGGTAGTAGTCGCGCTGGCTCTTTTCCATCTGCTTCTTCACGCGGCCGCGGATCCGCTTTTCGACCTGGAGGATGTCGATTTCGGTTTCCAACTGCGTGAGCAGGCCTTCGAGGCGCTCGGAGGTGCCGACGATCTCGAGCATCTTCTGCTTCTGCTCGAGTTTCAGCGGAAGATGCGCGGCGATCGTGTCGGCCAGGCGGCCGGCGTCATCGATGCCGGCGAGCGAGGTCAGGATCTCCGGGGGGATCTTCTTGTTGAGTTTTACGTATTGCTCGAACTGGGCGACGATCGCACGGCGCAGGGCCTCGGTCTCGGAGCCCTGGACGGCGTCCGGCTCGATCGGGGTGACCTGGCAGGTGAAGTGCGAGTCGGCGTCTTCGATGCTGTTGATGCGGGCGCGCTGGGTGCCTTCGACCAGCACCTTGACGGTGCCGTCGGGCAGCTTGAGCATCTGCAGGATGCCGGCGACGCAGCCGATCTCGTAGACGTCTTCAGGGGTGGGATCATCCTTGCCGGCGGACTTTTGGGCCACCAGCATGATGCTCTTGCCCGCTTCCATCGCAACCTCGAGCGCGCGGATAGAGCGCGGACGGCCGACGAACAGCGGGATGACCATGTGCGGGAACACCACGACGTCGCGCAGTGGCAGCAGGGGGAGGTCGATCGGGTCGGAAGGCAGGGTCTGGCTGGCAGACATAGGAGGTTCCTCGGTATGACTCGGCGTATCGGGGACAGGATGACCGGGTATACCCGGACAGCCCCGTCAGTTACGTCTGTTATGGGAACAATAGCCGAAAATTCAAGATCCCGGCGGCCGGATAAACAAAACCGCAAAAAAACGGCGGCCGGTATCCAGTTTTATTGCACACACCCAGGGAGTGTGCGTTCAATCGGGGCCCTGAGACAAAAAAACCCGTTACGGAAACGGGTTTTCTTGAAATATCCGTCAGGCCGCGGCGTCGCGGACTTCCCCGCGCTCGGGCTTTTCGGTCGTCCCCTCTTCGTCGGCATAGATCAGCAAGGGCTTGCCCTCGCCTTCGATCGCGCCTTCGTCGAGCACCACGCGCTTGACGTTGCCTTGCGACGGCAGGTCATACATGGTGTCGAGCAGGGCCTGCTCGATGATGGAACGCAGGCCACGGGCGCCGGTCTTGCGCTTGAGCGCCTTGCGGGCGATGGCCTTGAGGGCGGCGGGACGCACGTCCAGCTCGGCGCCTTCCATGGCGAACAGCTTCTGGAATTGCTTGAGCAGGGCGTTCTTGGGCTCGGTGAGGATCTGCACCAGGGCAGCCTCGTCGAGCTCGTCCAGCGTGGCGACCACCGGCAGGCGGCCGACCAGTTCAGGGATCAGGCCGAATTTGATCAAGTCTTCGGGTTCGACTTCGGAGAACAGCTCGCCCACGCCGCGCTCGGACTTGGCGCGCACGGAGGCGGAGAAGCCGATACCGGACTTTTCCGTGCGGTCGCGGATGACCTTTTCCAGCCCGTCGAAGGCGCCGCCGACGATGAACAGGATGTTGGTCGTGTCGACCTGGACGAAGTCCTGGTTGGGGTGCTTGCGCCCGCCCTGCGGCGGCACCGAGGCCACGGTGCCTTCGATGAGCTTGAGCAGGGCCTGCTGCACGCCCTCGCCCGACACGTCGCGGGTGATGGACGGGTTGTCGGACTTACGGGAGATCTTGTCGATTTCATCGATGTAGATGATGGCGCGCTGCGCCTTCTCGACTTCGTAGTTGCAGTTCTGCAGCAACTTCTGAATGATGTTCTCGACGTCTTCACCGACGTAACCGGCTTCGGTCAGCGTGGTGGCGTCTGCCATGACGAACGGCACGTTCAGCATGCGCGCGAGGGTCTGCGCCAGCAGCGTCTTGCCCGACCCGGTGGGGCCGATCAGCATGATGTTGCTCTTGGACAGCTCGACTTCGTCGCCCTTGATCTCGCCGTGGCGGATGCGCTTGTAGTGGTTGTAGACGGCCACCGCCAGCATGCGCTTGGGCGAGGTCTGCCCGATCACGTACTGGTCCAGGAACGTCTTGATTTCAGCCGGAGTGGGCAGTTCGGAACGAATCGCCGCGCGCGCGGTAGCCTGCGCTTCCTCGCGGATGATGTCGTTGCACAAGTCTATGCATTCATCGCAGATGAATACCGACGGACCCGCGATCAGCTTGCGGACTTCGTGCTGGCTTTTATTGCAAAACGAGCAATGCAGCACTTTTGCGTCTGCCGATCCCTTTTTTTCAGGCATATGTAGTCGTATCTCAGGTAAAGAAGCGCCGGACCGGGTAAAGGGCCCGGCGCCTGCGCTTACTCAAACATGGCGGCAGCGGATTGGACTCAACCGGGAAGTCAGCCTTCCGAACGGGAGGTCATCACCTTGTCCACCAGTCCATACGATACCGCATCTTCGGCGGACATGAAGTTGTCACGTTCCGTGTCCAGGGCGATGCGGTCGATCGACTGGCCGGTGTTGTCGGCCAGGATGCGGTTGAGACGCTCGCGCAGGTCCAGGATCTCGCGAGCCTGGATCTGGATGTCGGAGGCCTGCCCCTGGGCGCCGCCCGAGGGCTGGTGGATCATGATGCGCGAGTTGGGCAGGGTGAAGCGCTTGCCCTTCTTGCCAGCCGCCAGCAGGAAGGCGCCCATGCTGGCCGCCAGGCCCGTGCACAGGGTCGACACGTCCGGCTTGATGAACTGCATGGTGTCGTAGATGGCCATGCCCGCGTACACCGACCCGCCGGGCGAGTTGATGTACAGGGAAATGTCCTTGTCAGGATTCTCCGATTCCAGGAACAGCAACTGCGCCACGACCAGGTTGGCCGTCGCGTCGTTGACCGGGCCCACCAGGAAGATGAGCCGCTCGCGGAGCAGACGCGAATAGATGTCGTAGGCGCGTTCGCCGCGCCCCGACTGCTCGATCACCATGGGAATGTAGCCCAGGCCGGTGGGGGTCACCGACGACCCGCCATTCATTGCCGCATAGAAATCGGTGAATCTCTGCATAGTGTTACGCCATCCCCATCAACTGATCAAAAGGCACCTTTTCGTCGGTGACCTTGGCCTTTTCCAGAACATGCGCGACGACGTTGTCTTCGAGCACGATAGCCTCGATTTCAGCACGACGCTGGCGGTCGGCCAGGTAATAGCTGACAACCTGGGCGGGTTGTTCGTAGTTTTCCGCGAACTCTTCGATGCGGGCGCGGACCTGTTCCGGCTTGGCCTGAAGCTGGGCTTGCTTGACCAGTTCGGACACCAGCAGGCCCAGGCGCACGCGGCGCTCGGATTCGGTGGAGAACGCTTCGGCCGGGATCGGCACGGACTCGGCGTTGGGCACGCCACGCTGCTTGAGCTCTTCGCGAGCGGCGGCAATGCGGCTTTGCACGTCGTTGTCGACCAGCGCCTTCGGCACGTCGAACTTGCCGGCTTCGACCAAGGCGTCCATCACGCTGGACTTGGTGCGGCCTTGCGCGCGAACCTTGACTTCGCGTTCGATGTTGCTGCGGATGTCGGCCTTGAGCTTTTCGATGTCGCCTTCGGCCTGGCCGAGCGACTTGGCGAATTCGGCATTCAGTTCGGGCAGCACGCCTTCGGCCACTTCCTTGACGGTGATGGTGAATTCGGCGGTCTTGCCGGCGACTTCCTTGCCTTGGTAGTCATCGGGGAACTTGAGCGGGAAGACCTTGCTTTCGCCAGCCTTCAGGCCGCGGGCGGCTTCTTCGAATTCCGGCAGCATGCGGCCTTGGCCGAGCACGAACGGGAAGTCTTCGGCCTTGCCGCCTTCGAACGGCACGCCGTCGATGGTGCCGGCGAAGTCCAGCGTGACGCGGTCGCCGTCTTGCGAGGCGCGGCCTTCGCGGGCTTCGAACGTGGCGCGCTGCTTGCGCAGGACGTCCAGGGTCTGCTGCACTTCGGCGTCGGTGACGGCGGTTTCATAGCGGGTCACGGCCAGGGCCGACAGGTCCGGCACGGCGACTTCGGGGTAGACCTCGAACGTGGCGGTGAAGGCCAGCGTGTCTTCGCCGACGCCTTCCGTCTTGGGTTCCAGGTTCGGGGCGCCAGCGACGCGCAGCTTGGCGCCGTCGACGGCTTGTTCGAATGCGCGGCCGACCTGGCTGTTGATCACGTCGTAGCGGATGCCGGGGCCATGGCTGCGCTCGAGCATGGCGAGCGGCGCCTTGCCGGGACGAAAGCCAGGGACCTTGGCGGTACGGGCCACGCGCTTCAACTGCGCCTGGACTTCCTTTTCGACGTCGGCCACCGAGACGGCCAGATCAACACGGCGCTCGAGGCCGGAGAGGGTTTCAACCACAGGCTGCATTAAAAGACCTATTTTCCGAAAGATATGGGATGACGGGCGGATAAACGCGGCATTTTACCGGAAACTTCCGGACCCCTGACGCAAAGGGGCGCGAGCACCCGGACAAGCCCGGATGCTCGCGCCCCGTTTTCCACCCGGAAAGGGCGGCAAATTGCCCGCCAGGGCGCTTTATTTGGCCTTGGCGATGCGATCTTCGATGTGCTGCGCGCGCTTGGCCGAAGACGGGTGCGAGCTCATCATATCGCTCTTGCCGCCGTCCAGCTCGGCCAGCTTCTGGAACGCCGTCACCAGGCCGCGGGTGTTCAGCTTCTTGGCCTGCAACTGGTCGAACGAGTAGTCGTCGGCGGCGCTTTCCTGCGATTGCGAGAACTGCGCGTTGATGAACTTCTCGGTCAGGTCGCCCAACTGCGAGGAGTTCAGGGCGGCGACCGTGGCGCCACCGGCGGCGCCGGCGGCGTCGCGCGCGGCTGAGACCGTGTAGGCGGTCTGCATGGCCTTCTTGCTGTGGCCCAGCGCCACGTGGCCGATTTCATGGCCCACGACGCCCAGCACTTCGTCGTCGGTCATCATGTCCATCAAGCCGCTGTAGACGCGGATGCAGCCGTTGGCCATGGCCCAGGCGTTGACGTCCTTGGTGATGTAGACCTTGTAGTTGGCCTTCTGGCCGTTGACGGTGCCGCCCAGTTGCTTGGCGATCTTCTGCAGGCGCACGTCGTACTTGCTGCCCGGGGCGGCGATCTTTTCCTGGGAGTCGCTCTGCGCGCAAGCCTTGTCCGACAAGGTCTTGATTTCGGCATCGCTGAGGGTGGCGGCCTGCACCACCTTGCTGCCGGCGCCCACCAGGCCCCCGATATCGAGGGCATGCGACGCGGAATAAGGGGCAAGGGCAACGGCCAGCGCGGCAACGGTGTAGCGGATCTTCATGGAAAAAACTCCTCTTGACTGACTCTGTTCGAGTGAGGCGGCAATTCTATATACGCCAAAAGCGCTCAAACCGTTTCGCCACAGAGTTTCGCAAATGCGAATTTCTCTTACACAAAAGGCGGGCGAAAGACTTCTTACCGTGGTAAGTACCTCCTGCTTCGCCATAAATTCGTCATCAAAAACAAATCCCGGGAGAGCGCGGCGTTGTTAGAATTGCCGCCGCACTTTTTCCGTATCCCTATAACGGCTCGCACCCATCATGACCCCCAACACCCCACCCCGTCTTGGCTTGCTGCCCAGCCTGATTTTCAGTTCGCGCTGGCTGCAACTGCCGCTCTATCTGGGACTGATCGTCGCCCAGGGCGTCTACGTGATGCTGTTCCTGAAGGAACTCTGGCATCTGCTGACGCACGCCACCAGCTTCGGCGAAATGGAAATCATGCTGCTGGTGCTGGGACTGATCGACGTGGTCATGATCTCCAACCTGCTGGTGATGGTGATCGTCGGCGGCTACGAGACCTTCGTGTCGCGCCTGCGGCTGCAGGGGCATCCGGACCAGCCGGAATGGCTCAGCCACGTCAACGCCAGCGTCCTCAAGGTCAAGCTGGCCATGGCCATCATCGGCATCTCGTCGATCCACCTGCTGCGCACCTTCATCGAGGCCGGCACGCTGGGCACGCCCAACGCGCGCTTCTCGGAAGCGGGCGTGATGTGGCAGACCATCATTCACGCGCTGTTCATTCTGTCGGCGCTGGGCATCGCCCTGGTCGACAGGCTGTCCACGCCATCGCACGCGAAGCACTGAACGCCCCCCGCGCCGCGCGGGAAAAGAAAAGCCCCGGCACTGGCGTGTCGGGGCTTTTTTATTACGGCGGGCCGTATCCGGCCCGCCGTGGACCTGTACTCAGGCCGCCACCTTGATGTTCTTGGCGCTGGGACCCTTGGGGCCGGTACCGACCTCGAACGTGACGCGCTGGTTTTCCTGCAGCGACTTGTAGCCTTCGCTGCGGATTTCCGAGTAGTGGGCGAACAGATCCTTGCTGCCGTCGTCGGGCATGATGAAGCCATACCCTTTTTCGGCGTTGAACCACTTGACGATGCCGGTTGCCATGGAATTTCCTCGAACCTAAAGAAGCGATTGCTCGCGGGGCGCCAGATGATCAAGGATGGGAGAGGAAAGCAACCGCAGCACCACTGACCGCGACAAGTTAAACGCAGACCGCGTCTCTTGAAAATCTCGCTGAACCCAGTGTATTGGCGAACCCGGAAAAACGTCAAATATGCGGTGATCGCCATGCCCGCGCCGCGCCACCACCCGAGCCGAGGCCCCGGATCTTTCAACTCGCCATGCACCGATACAAGCAGATACGCTCGCGTCGAACGGCCATGCCGCCGGGGCTCAGCCGGAGAAGCCGCCGGTGTCCAGGAACTCCTGCTCGGGCTGCGTGGTCTGCCGGCCCAGCGCGGCGTTGCGATGGGGAAAGCGGCCGAAGCGCTTGATGATGTCGCGGTGCAGGACGGCCCAGCGCACCGCGTCGGCGCCCAGCGGCTCCATCAATGCAACCGCCCGGTTCTGTGCGGCCACGGTCTCGGCGTGCTCGAAGGGCATGTAGAAGAACTGGCGCAGCGCCGGATCGACGGCAAGGTCGTGGCCGGCGGCGATGGCGCGTTCGGCGAACAGCAGCGCCAGCGGATCGGTGGCGAACATGTGAGCCGTGCCGCGGTAGGCGTTGCGGGGGTACTGGTCCAGCAGGATCATCAGGGCCAGCGCGCCGTCCGGCTCATCCAGCCAGGCATCCAACTGGCGCGCGGCGGCGGCCATGTGGGCGGCGCCGCAATGCTGGCGAAAGCGCTCGTCGAAGGCCGCGTCCTTGGTGAACCATTGCCGCGGCCCGGCGTCGCGCCAGAACGCGACGACGTCCTGCGGCGTCAGGGATGCGGGGGCTTGGCCAGGGTGGGTCATGGAGATCGTCCTCTGTCGATGGCGGGTCCGGCCAGGCTGTGCGGCGGGAGACACGGGCAAGGATAGCGCGGGGAGCCCAAACGCAAAAAAGCCCCCGAAGGGGCTTTTCCGAAAAGCCAGAACCTTACAGGACCTGGATCTTCGTGGCTTGCGGGCCCTTGGGGCCATTGGCCGTCACAAAGCTGACGCGCTGGTTCTCTTCCAGAGACTTGAAGCCCGAGCCCTGAATTTCGGAGAAGTGAGCGAACAGGTCCTTACCACCCGCTTCCGGGGTGATGAAGCCATAGCCTTTTTCCGAATTGAACCACTTAACGACGCCGGTTTCCATACTGTATTTCCTAGAGATAATGGGCAAATGCCCGGAGGTCACGAATCAATCAAGGAGGGGACAGTAGAACAATAACGCTGAGCCGGAAAAGGCACGGCACTGAACGAAAATCGCAACGCTTGTGATCGTGTGCCGACACTATCGTTATGTTCCCCTCACAAGTCAACATAATCCTAAAAAATACGTGCCAATAATGCAACAAAGAGAAACTGCGAACAGAATTTGCACGTTTTCATAGGAAAAAAGAAGCCCTGCATAGGTGTAAACACCCACGCATCATAAAAAAACAATCAAGGCTTATATAAATGCCGGCAAAGAGCGTACCCGGATGCATACGCCGTTTGGACGGGCACTTTGGTTTGCCGTCAGGCTTACTCTTCGATAGGTAAACCCAACAGATCGAGCGCCGCGCCGAAAGCGTCGGGGCCCGAGCAAAGGAAAACCGCCACGTCGCCGGGATTCATATTTTCCAGGACTTGGTCGATTTGTTCTTGCGCATTATCAACATTGTCGACACTGGCGGCGTGTATGTCCGCGCCGGCTTCGACTTTTTCGGGGGGCACGATGTCGGCAATCGCATTGAGATCGTCCACATCGGTCACGACATAGACGCTGATGCTCTCGCCATCCAGCGTTGTGTGCAGCTCAACGCCGCCCGCCACGTCGGCAACATGCCGACTCAGTATTTCCATGATCACTCTTCCTTGACTTGCGGGCCAGGCCCGCTTGGACGCGCCCGCACGGATGCGTGCACGTCCAGGCGCGACTATAACAGCCTTACGCTAAGGCTTCCTGACAGCCGGTCCCAGCGAGCGGCGGGCGGCGCCGGACGTGGCCGCCACGTTGCGGCTACGCACCCCGGCCGCGGCCAGCGCGGCCAGCAGCGGCTTCTGGGCGTCCAGGAACGCGGCCTTCTCGTCGCCGACCAGCTTGCACAGGAACATCTGGGCTTGCAGTTGCGTGCGGCGCGCCTTGCGGTTGTCGGCTTCTTGCGCGAGCCAGTTGGCCACCCAGTCGGCGGCGGCCTGGGCATCGCCCTGTTGCTTGACGTGCCCCAGCAGATCGAACACGGTGACGCCGACGATGGCGCCCTCCTCGGTGCGCGTCAGGAACAGCTTGGCGGCTTGGCCGGTGTAGCCAGGGACCAGGGCGAGGCAATCGCGCTCGGCGGGTTTCTTCATTGATACAGCCTGTCTGTGATCGGTAATCCCGCACTGTAACCGACCCGGCCGGCTGTCGCGTCGCCGCCACGGAACTCTGCTATTGTGGGCTGTTCCACCCCAACCCATACGGCGGACATCATGCAACGCGATTTCGATCTGGTCGTCACGATCCTGGGAGCCCTGCGCGACGCGGCGGGCCCCAACCTGAGCACCCACGACATCAAGGAGGCTGCCCTGGCGCCCCACGCGCAGGAGCAAGGCCTGCAACTGATTGCGCACCACCTGGACCTGCTGGCCGACGCCGGCCTGGTCAAGCAGATCAGCGAAACGACGGCGACCGCCGGCGACACGCGCTGGCGCATCACCTGGAAGGGCTACGACGCCCTGGAGCAGGACGAGGAAGACGAAGAAGACGAGGACTTCGACGACGAAGAATGAGCGCTCAACGGCGCCGCAGGATACGCCGCGTCAGCAGCGCGGCGGCGGCGCCGATCACCAGGCTGAACATGAACGCGGCGATCGCCAGCATCGCCGCCTGGTCGCCGAAACCGGCCGACCGCGACAACACCACCACGCCCGCGCAGACCGCCGCGGCCAGCACGGCCACGCCGGCCAGCGTCCGCCCGGGGGAATGCAGGCGGCCGCAGAGCGCCCCGCCCACCAATGCCACCGCCACCATGGCGGCCATGGACCAGAACAGGTATTCGTACTGCATGCGGACGGACTCCCCTGGGATGTTGCGGCGCCCGCATTATAGGTGGGCGGGCGTCCAATCCGTCCCCGAGGGGGGCGGCCGGCATACGGACAGGGCTGTCGCCGGGGTCTTGTTCAACCCTGGGGAACGACGGCGACAGCGCTGATTTCCACCAGCGCGCCATAGTGCAATTCGCGCGTGGGCACGATCGCGCGGGCCGGTTTGTGGTCGCCGAAGCTGCGTTCGTAGACGCTGTTCACTTCGTTCCAGAGACCGACGTCGGGAATGTAGACGGTGACGTTGACCACCGAACCCATCGACGCGCCGGCGGCCTGCAGGATGGCGGCGACGCTGCGAAGCGCGGCCTCGGTCTGCGCCGCGACGCCCTGCGCCAGTTGCGGCCGTTCGCCCGGACTGGCGGCGGGCAGGAACCCCAGTTGCCCGGAGACGAACACGAAGCCGTTGGCGCGCACGGCCTGCGAATAATGGCCCGCCGGTGGCGTGGCGTGGGGGGTGTGGATCAGGTCCATCTCGAGTCCTTTTGCGGGCAGCCGACTTACCAGCCGCGAAAGCGCTGCCATTGCGCCACGACCCGGCGGTCGCCCTCGCGCACGACCTCATAGGCGTCGTGCTGGGCGCAGGTGGCGCAGGCGTGGTTCGGCACGATCCGCAGTTTGGTGCCTAGCGGCAGTTCCGGCAAGGCGGCGTCGCTGCCCGCGCGCAGCTTGATGATGCCCTGCTCCTGGTTGGTCTCGGCCAGCAGCAGGTCGGGATAGACCTTGCCGTCGACATCGCAAACCAGCCCGTACAACTGGTCCACTGGCTGCCTGGCAGTGCCGCGATCGCGCGACATGGCCATCCAGCCCGCGTCCACCAGGATCCAGCCCTTGTCGGGCTGGTGGCCGATCACCGTGGTCAGCACGGTGGCGGCGATGTCGTCCACGTCGCAGACGCCGAGGCCAGCCATGACGAGGTCGAAGAACACGTACACGCCGGCGCGCACCTCCGTCACGCCGTCGAGGTTGCGGGCGAAATGCGCGGTGGGCGTAGACCCCACGCTGACCACCGGACACGGCAGGCCCGCCGCGCGGATGGCCTGGGCGCAACCGACCGCGGCCGCGCGCTCCTGCTCCGCCATGTCGGCGATGGCCTGCACGCTGCGGCAACCGTAGGATTCACCCGCGTGGGTCATGACGCCGCGCAGGCTGTCGGCGGCATGCAGAGTCCGCGCAATCGCCAGCAACTGGTCGGTGTGACCCGGCTGCACCCCGGCGCGGTGGCCGTCGCAATCAATCTCGATCAATGCGGGGATGGCGGCGCCCTCTTGCCGCACGCGCGCCGCCAGCGCTTGGGCGGCGTCAATACTGTCGACCACGACAGTCAGGTCGACACCCTGGCGGCGCAGGGCCAGCACGCGGCCGAGCTTGGCCGGCGCCACGCCCACCGCGTACAGCAGGTCGGTCACGCCAGCGGCGGCGAACTGTTCGGCCTCCTGCAGCGTCGAGACCGCCGCCGGCCCCTCGGGCCGCGCCATGACGCGGCGTGCCACCTCGATCGACTTGGGTGTTTTCAGATGGGGACGCAATTGCACGCCGTGGCCGGCCATCAGGGCGTTCAGGCGATCGATATTGCGCGTCATGCGGGTTTCGTCCAGCAGCAGGCAGGGCGTTTCCAGCGTATCGAGGGTGGCAGAGGCAGTGGTCATGGCGGTAGCGACGAAACAGGAAGGGGCGGAAAAAGGGAAACCGACACGGGCGCCGCCCCGGGGCGCGACCGCATGCCCGCAGTATGGCGCGCCGCGCGGCTTGCGTGTTTAATCATCTCTTAATCAATCATTAAGGTGATTCTGAATGATCACGACCGATGACCTGCGTTTCTTCCTGAGCCTGGCGGCCACCAGCTCGCTGGCGCAGGCGGCGCGCGCCCTGGACGTGACGCCGCCCGCCGTGACACAACGCCTGCACGCGCTGGAAAAGCGCCTGGGCGTGCGATTGGTCAATCGCTCGGGACGCGGCACCGCGCTGACCGACGAGGGCCGGCTGCTGGCGCTGCGAGCCGGCCAGATCTGCGGCGAATTGAACGACCTGGCCGATGAACTGGCGGGCCGGCGGGGCGTAGTGGCCGGCCACCTGCGCGTGGTGGCGCCGCTGGGCTTCGGCCAGCGCTACGTCGCCGGACTGGTGGCCGGGTTTCGCAAGGAAAGCGAGAACGTGACCGCCAGCCTTATCCTGTCGGACGGGCCTCCCCGCCTGGCCAGCGACGACTGGGACGTGATGATCCATATCGGCGAGCTGCGCGATTCGACCCTGGTGGCCTATCCGCTGGCGCCCAACCGGCGCATCCTGTGCGCCTCGCCCGCCTACCTGGCGCGCCACGGCGCGCCCGCCAAGCCCGAAGACCTGCGCGAACACGACTGCATCGCCTTGCGCGAGAACGAAGAGGACGTGACCCTGTGGCGCTTCAAGCGCGGGCGCGGGCCAGCGGTGGGCGTGCGCATCGCGCCGGTGCTATCCAGCAACGCCGGCGCCGCCGCCGTGGCCTGGGCCCTGGCCGGCCACGGCATCGTGGCCCGCTCGGAGTGGGACGTGGCCGAGCATGTGAAAACGCGCGCGCTGGTGCCGCTGCTGCCGGGCTGGACTCTGCCCGAGGCCAACGTGGTGGCGCTGGTGAAATCGCGCCAGGAGCTGCCGGCCCGCACCGCGGGCTTTCTCGCCCACCTGCGCCAGGCCTTCGCGGCCACGCCGTGGCGAGACAAGACGCCTGCCTGAGGCGCGCGCCGGACGGATCAGTCCAGCATGGCCTCGGCCTCGATCTCGACCAGCCACTCGGGCAGCGACAGGCCGCTGACGATGATCCAGGACGACGGCGGCGGATCGACCGGGAAGCGGTCGCGCAGCGCCTGCGCGATCACCTCCTGATCCTCGCGCGCCGTTTCGCAGATGTAGATACGCAGCATGATGACCTGCGCCAGCGTGCCGCCCGCCGCGGCCAGCACACGGCCGATGTTGTCCAGCGCCGCGTCGGTCTGCTCGCGCAGGCCAGGGCCGACAGTGCGCTCCCGGGCATCGACGCCGACCTGGCCGGACAACAGCATGCGGCGCTGGCCCGTGACGATGACAGCCTGGCTGAAGCCGTATTGCACGGTATTGAAGACGGTGTCGGGATTGACGACGGTTCGGGACATATTGGTTCTCCTTGTAGACGCCTCGCCCCGCGGCGCGGCGTTGCCGGCATTCTATACATCCGGGGTGGCCGCCCCGGCCGCGCTCAGGCCACGGCGGCGGCAGGCCGGGCGCCGCGCGCCGCGTAAACCGCGACCAGCAGCACCACCGCCCCCGCGCCCGCCGCGGTCCAGAATCCCGCGCCCACGCCATGACGGTCGACGATCCACCCCGCCAGCGCGGCGCCCGCCGCCACGCCCGCCCCCAGGCCCGTCACCAGCCAGGTCAGGCCTTCGGTGAGGCGGCGACCCGGCACGCTGGCCTCCACCATCGCCATGGCGATGATCATGGTCGGCGCGAACGACAGGCCCGCCAGCAGCACGCCCAGCGACAGCGTCAGCAGATCACCCACCCACAGCAGCGGCAAGGTGGTGAGGGCGGTCACGCTGGCGGCAATCGCCAACATGCGCGCCAGGGGCACCCGGAATTTCAGCACGCCGAACGCCAGCCCGGCGACGCAGGACCCCAGTGCGTAGGCCGACAGCACCAGGCTCGCGCCGGCGGGCATTCCCTGCTGGCGGGCGAAGGCCACGCTCATGACATCGATAGTGCCGACGATGACGCCCATGGCGGCCATCATGGCGGTTAGCTGGCGCATCAGCGGCACGCCCAGCACCGACGACTCGCGGCCCGCCTCGCGCGGCTGCACCACCGGCGCCGTGGCCCGTTGCAGCACGAAGGCGGTCACGCCCAGCCCCAGCAGCAGGGCCGCGCCGAGCGGGCCGGCCTCGGGAAACAGGATCACGCACAGCCCGACGGCCAGCGGCGGGCCGATGATGAAGCTCAGTTCGTCGAATACCGACTCGAGGGCATAGGCGGTGCGCAACTGCGGCCGGTCGCGGTAGATCTCGGTCCAGCGGGCCCGCGCCATGGCGGGCATGCTTGGCAGGCTGCCCGCCAGCGCGGCGAACACGAACAGCGTCCAGTCGGGCGCCTGCCAGCGCACGCAGGCGGCCAGGCCCGCCAGGCCGGCCACGCTGGCGCCGGCGGCCAGCGGCAGGATGCGACCCTGGCCGTGCCGGTCCACCAAGCGCGAAATTCGCGGCGCCAGCAACGCGGTCGCCAAAGCGAAGGTGGCGGCCACCGCGCCGGCCAGGGTGTAGGCGCCGCGCACCTGCGACAGCATGGTGATGATGCCGATGCCGATCATGGGCAGGGCCAACCGCGCCACGGCGCAGGCGGCGACAAAACCGGCGGCGCCGGGCGCCTGGAACAATTCGCGATAGGGATTCGACACCCGGTACCTCTGGGGATGTTGCAGCCGGCGGCAGCGACGCCGGACAGATTGACATACGTAGCGTATGCAAGATGGTATTCACATACATTACGTATGTCAATTAACATACGGCTCGTATGCCACTGGAGACAGCCATGTCGCGATCGCGCGCCGAGATGATCGAAGAAACCCGCGGAAAACTGCTGGCGACGGCACGCGAGTCGTTCCGCCGCGCCGGCTATGCGGGCACGTCGATGGACGACCTGACCGCCGCCGCGGGGTTGACCCGAGGAGCGTTGTATCACCATTTCGGTGACAAGCAGGGCTTGCTGGCGGCGGTCGCGGCGCAGATCGACCGCGAGATGGAGGCGCGCCTGCAGGCCATTGCACGCGGCGCTCCCGATGCCTGGACCGCCCTGCGCGAACGCTGCCGGGCCTATCTGGCGATGGCGGCCGAGCCCGAAATCCGCCGGATCGTGCTGCAGGACGCGCGCGCGGTGCTGGGCCATGGCGGCGCCGCCGCGCAGGAACAGTGCACCGCGTCGCTGGGCGCGCTGCTGCAGGCCCTGATGACGCAAGGCGTCATCGGCCCGGCCGAGCCCGACGCGCTGGCGCGGATGCTGCATGGCGGGCTGGCCGACAGCGCCCTCTGGATCGCCGGAGACGACAGTCAGGGGCGGCTGGCGCAGGCGCTTCAGGCGCTGGATCTGCTGCTCGCGGGCCTGCGCCGGACCTGAGCGCGTCCCCCCGACGAGCGGGATCGGCACTCGCCGCAAACGCCGTCGTCGCGCATAATGCAACAACGCGTTTGATGGGCCGCCCCTGGAGACCGGCCCCCGCCCCCGCAACCCGGATCCCTCGCCCCACCAAAATGAAGCTCCTGCGCCTATACGCCCTGGCCGCCCTGCTCGGCGGCACCGTGCTATTGCCCGCCGCGGCGCCCGCCCAACCGCCGACGCAGCAAGCCGCCGCGCAGGCCCTTGTCGGCAAATGGCGGCACCAGACCATGTTGCGCACCGTCGACGGTCAGGCGCTGCCGCCCCAGCCTTCCGGCGGCGCCGGCGTGGCCGAATTCCGCAGCGACGGCACCTGGTCGATGCAGGGGCCAGGCGCGCTTTCCAGCGGCACCTATCGCTGGCTCGACGCCAAGCGCATCGAGCAGACGCTGGAGCAATCCACCAGCGAATACGAGATCGGCGAGGCTTCCATCCGCTACGTGAAGATCCAGGGCGACCACCTGACGCTCACCCGCGTGCAGGACCGCAAGGAAATGGACAAGCTGATGCCGCCGGCGACGCCGGGCACCAAGCGTCCCGATCAGATGATCGTCACCAATCTCTTTACCCGCCTGCCCGCGGACTGATGCCCGCCGCCCCGGACGCAATCCGCTGGTAATCCAAATGCAGTATGGAAGGATGAAATCTTCTTTGCTACGCTGGGTCACCCTCGTGGAGGTCCAGTGACCATGCAACCCAAGATCCGAGTGCTTTGCGTGCAACCGTCATCGGTGATGGCTCGCTTCGCCTTCCTGGGCGTCGCGTTGCGCTGGTCGTTGGGCGCCACGCCCCGGCCGGCGCGACTGCGCATCGGGCCGCATGACCTCGCGCCAGTCGGCTCGGAAGCGGCGTTCTGGATGTTCGCGCTGCGTCATGCGCTGTCGTCGCAATCGATGCTGATCACGCGCGGCGACCACTGGGACGTTGCCGCCTCGATCGACGGCGACGTGATACGCGCCTTCGGCCGCAAGTTCGCGCTGCGCCAGTGCCTCTAGCGCGCCAGAGCGCGCCCGCCTTCGTCAGTCGCCAACCCGCGGTTTGCGGTGGTAGGCCGCCAATTGCTCGGCGGTCCAGCGCTGCCGGGCGTCCTCCTGGCAACAACTGCGGAACACCCGCGCGCCCACTTCCAGAAAGCGTTGCATGTCGTCGTCCGTCAATTGGCCCTGCACCCGCATCAGGCAGTCGGCATAGGCGGACAGGATGCCATCCCAACCTTCGGGCCTGCCGGACGCGACAGGCTTGCTGATCATGCGGGCCATCATTTCGCTGTGGTCCATCATGCTGGTTCCCCTGAAGCCCCGCCGCGGCCGCGCGGCTCGCGGCGGTATGACGACAGGGGCGGCAGCAAGCGCCATGCCCGCGGCGCGGGGCGCGGGATCGGCGCTTCGGGGGTGAAAAAACTACCGGTCGGACCGGTACGGGCATGCCGTCCCTAGAATTCCGGCAAATCGAAGATGGTATGCAGGGTGGAACTTGGCATCGGCACTGACGCCAGGTGCTCGCGCCCGTCGTCGTCGGTCAGCATCCGCACCGGGCGCGAGGCCACGGAGAGGCCGTCGACGCTGATCACCGTCTCGACCTCGATGCCGGCCTTGATGGCCTCGATGACCTCGGAGACCGCCGCCGTCACGGGGTCGCTGACCCAACCGGGCACGCCGCGCTCGGCCAGGCCCCAGCGCACGTAGGCGACGTGACCGCTGACGGCTTCTTTACGAACGGCGACGATTGCGTAAAACGACATCCAGGCCTCCCGAAAGTTGGTGGCCCGGATCGTATAACAACTTCACTGATCCGCGGTGACAGGCGGCATCAGGGTTCGATATCGATGGGCGCAAAGGATTTCACCAGATCGTCCAACTGCTTGAGCTGGGTCAGGAACGGCTCCAGCTTGTCCAGCGGCAAGGCGCTGGGGCCATCGCACTTGGCATTCCTGGGGTCCGGATGGGCCTCCAGGAACAGACCCGCCAGCCCCACGCCCATGCCCGCCCGCGCCAGTTCCGCGACCTGCTCGCGGCGACCGCCCGAGGCCGTATCCAGTGCCGAGCGCTGCTGCAGCGCGTGGGTGACGTCGAAGATCACCGGCCGGTTGCCGGACACCTTCTTCATGACGCCGAAGCCCAGCATGTCCACCACCAGGTTGTCGTAGCCGAAGCTGGTGCCGCGGTCGCACAGGATGATCTGCTGGTTGCCCGCCTCGGTGAATTTCTCGACGATGTTGAGCACCTGGGTGGGGCTCAGGAACTGCGGCTTCTTAATGTTGACGACGCGGCCGGTCTTGGCCAGCGCCACCACCAGGTCGGTCTGGCGCGCCAGGAACGCCGGCAATTGCAGGATGTCGGCCACTTCGGCCACGGGAGCCGCCTGCCAGGGTTCGTGCACGTCGGTGATCACAGGCACGCCGAAGTTCTGCTTGACCGCCTCGAAGATCTTCATGCCCTCTTCCAGGCCTGGGCCGCGGTAGGAATGGATCGACGAGCGGTTGGCCTTGTCGAACGACGCCTTGAACACGTAGGGAATGCCGAGTCTGGTGGTCACACGCTGGTATTCCTCGCAGGCGCGCAACGCGAGATCCTTGGATTCCAGCACGTTGATTCCGCCGAACAGCACGAAGGGCTGGTCATTGGCGCAGGTGATGGCGGGCGAGATGACGACTTCCGGGGCGGTCATGGGAGAGCGATCCTGTAAAGATGTAGCGGGTGATAGTGCGTAATGTACAACCAGCCCGACCCGGACCCGCCCGCCGCGGCCGGCCGAGGCCGGTTGCTCCGGGCCGGCGGGCGCGGATGGCGTCATCGCGGCGGTCACAAGATACACTCGTTGGCGGGAAGCGATACGCGCGAGCGTATTGAGAACAGACTTACGACAACCTGATTCATGGACACCGACACACTACAGGGCCGGCTCGAGTTCCTGCGGCAAGCCGAAAAGCTGAAAGACGTCCTGCGCAGCGCCCGCAGTTCGGGCGGACGCCAGGAAAGCACGGCCGAGCACACCTGGCGCCTGTGCCTGATGGCGATGATGCTCGAAGACGGCCTGGCGGACCTGGATTTCGCCCGCATCCTGCGGCTGTGCGTAGTGCACGACCTGGGCGAGGCCATCCATGGCGACATCCCGGCGACGCAGCAGGCGACGGGCGCCGACAAGGGCGCCCAGGAACGGCTCGACCTGCTGCAACTGGCCGCTGCGCTGGACGCCCCGGCGCGCGCACGGCTGCTGGCCCTGTGGGACGACTACGACAAGGCCGGCTCGCCCGAGGCCCGCGCGGTGAAGGCGATGGACAAGCTGGAGACGCTGCTGCAACATAACCAGGGCGCCAATGCCCCGGACTTCGACTATGCGTTCAACCTGGACTACGGCCGCAAGCACACCGACGCCCTGCCCCTGTTCCGGGAGATCCGCCGGCTGCTCGACGCCGACACCGAAGCGCGCATCCGCCAGCAGGCCGCGGCACGCGACGCGTCCCCCGCCCGCCCCGCCGACGTGGTGCAGCGGCAACTGGACGCCTACAACGCCCGCGATATCGAGGCGTTCATGCCGGCCTGGGCAGAGGACTGCCAGTATTACGCCTTTCCCGACACGCTGCTGGCCAGCGGCCGCGCCGAAATCCGCGCGCGCCACCTCGAGCGCTTCCAGGAACCCGACCTGCACGGCAGGCTGGTCAACCGGATCGTCAATGGCGACATCGTGGTGGACCAGGAGATCGTCACCCGCAACTTCGCCGACGGCCCCGGCGAGATCGACGTGGTCGCGATCTACGAAGTGCGCGGCCAGCACATCACCCGGGCCTGGTTCAAGCTCGGCCAACCGCGATTACACCCCAGACCGGCATAGCGACGCCCCCACCAGGTGAGACAAGCATGGGATTCCTAGACTCGCTGTTCCGGCGCAAGCCCACGCAAGATCAGTTCGCCACGCTGTTCATCGCCGCCGTCCGGCAACGGGGCTACACCGGCGAGCTCACCTACAAGGCCGACGAGTTCCGCCTGCTGCACGGTGACAGCGCCTACTTCAACCTGCACAACGCCTACCACGCCTATTGCGATGCCCGCGGCGGACAACGCCAGGGCGCCTTGCAGGGCTATGTCTCCACCCTGCTCAGCAGCGGCCAGGCCATGCCGCACTCGCTGGCCGAAGCGCGCGCGCTGCTGCGTCCCGTCATCCGTGGCCGCAGCGCCGTCGAGGCCGTGCGCATGCACCACCTGCGCAACGACGGCAACGACGCGGCGTTCCAGCCCGCCGTGCGCCCCTTCGGCGACGACTGCGTGGTGCTGCTGGCGCTGGACCGGCCGGAATCCATCGCCACCCTCACCAACGGGCCCGAAGCCTCCTGGGGCATCACGTTCGACGAAGCGCTGGCCATCGCCATCGACAATCTGCGCGACTCGGCCGACAACTTCGTGGAGGTGGCGCCGGGCGTCTACGGCGGCGGCTGGGAAGACGGCTATGACATCAGCCGCGTGCTGCTGCCCGACATGCTGGAGCGCGTCCCGGTGCGCGGCCGGCCGGTCTTCATGATGCCGACCCGCGACCTGCTGCTGGTCAGCGGCGACAACGACACCGAAGGCCTGATGAGGATGGCCGAGCTGTGCCAGCAGGTCATCCCGCACGGCCGGCCCGTCTCGCCCTGTATGTACCGCTATGGCGAGGCCGGCGTCGAACGCTACCGGCCGCCGCACGACGAATTGCTGCAGCGCCAGGCCCACTTGGCGCGCACGCTGGCCAAGGGCGACTACGACGCCCAGAAAGAGGCGCTGGACCATCTTTACGAGGAACAGGGCGTCGACGTGTTTGTCGCCACCTACAACCTGTTCGTGCAGGACGGCGACGCCGACGCCTCGTTCTCGCTGGCCACCTGGACCCGCGGCGTGGACACCTCGCTGCCCGAGGTCGACCGTCTGGCACTGGTGCGCCCGGACGCGACCGACGAGATCGGCGAAGTCCGGGTGGTCGCCTGGACGCAGGCGGTGGCCATGCTGGCCCCGCTGCTCGAGCGCGAGAACCTCTATCCGGTGCGCTACCGCACCCGCGGGTTTCCCAGCGATGCGCAGTTGGCCGGGTTGCAGGCGATGGACTGACCCGGGTCGGCGCGCCCCGCTCCTTACGCCTGCGAGGCTGGCTCGCTCACCAGCCGGTAGGCCAGCGCCCCGATGATCGCGCCGGCGATCGGCGCTGCCCAGAACAGCCACAGTTGCTCCAGCGCCCAGCCGCCCACGAACAATGCCGGGCCGGTGGAACGCGCCGGATTCACCGACGTATTGGTGACGGGAATGCTGACCAGGTGGATCAGCGTCAACGCCAGGCCAATGGGGATGGCGGCGAAACCGGCAGGCGCCCGCTTGGCGGTGGCGCCCAGAATCACGAACAGGAACCCCGCCGTCATCACGACTTCGGTGACCAGCGCGGCCGCCATCGAATACTTGCCGGGCGAATAGGCGCCGTAGCCGTTGGCGGCGAAGTGACTGCCCTTGAGGTCGAAGCCCAGCTTGCCATCGGCGATCACCGCCAGCACCGCCGCCGCGGCGATGGCGCCCAGCACCTGCGCCAGCACGTACGGCAGGATCTCGCGCGCCGGGAAGCGGCCGCCGGCCACCAGCCCGACCGTGACGGCGGGATTGAAGTGCCCGCCGGAGATATGGCCGACCGCGAACGCCATGGTCAGCACCGTCAGGCCGAACGCCAGCGCCACGCCGGCGAAACCGATGCCCAACTGCGGAAACCCGGCGGCCAGCACCGCCGCGCCGCAGCCGCCGAGCACCAGCCAGAAAGTGCCGAAGAATTCCGCGCCGCAGCGTTTCGATAAGGGATACATGACTTGCCTCCGCAACAGAAAACCCGACGGTAGCCCGCACCGGGAATTGCGACTTCAAAGCAATGAAAATTCCTGCTGGTTCTTGACAGTACTTGACGATGACGCCCCCCGCCATGCTGCAACACGGCTAGGACGAACGGCGGCGGCGGGCGGTATGCTTCGCCTGCGCGGCCATGCCGCGCGCCCCTTCCCTGTTTCCCATCCACGCCGTCATGATCCGACACGCCTTCGCCCTCTCCCTGATGCTGTCTCCCGCCCTGGTCCTGGGCGCCTCCACGCCGGACTACATGGGCCAGTACGACCGCTGCCTGCGCGACGCAGGCGTCACCAACAACGGCACCGTGGGCGCCTGCGCCGAAGGCGTCTCGGCGGCGGCCAAGCGGGAGATCAACACGCTCTACGCCCGGATCCAGGCGCGCCTGGCCAGCGATTTCCCGGAAGACGCCGCCAAGTTGGAACAGACGCAGAAAGCCTGGCTGGCCTACCGCAACGGCCATTGCGCCCTGGCCGGGGCGCACGTCGGTTCGCCCATGTATGAATACTGCCCGATGCTGCTCAATATCAGCCGCGCCGCCGAACTGCGGGAACTGGCGGGCGACTGACGATGCGGCGGAACGCGGCGGCGCTTGCCGCGGCGCGGCGGCGTTGGTAACTTTGCCGTGCTTGGCCTCGCGTTACCCATTTTTCGAATAGGACAACGCCCACCATGACCATCGTCGTATACGCCGCCAACGCCCGCACCCTTTGGGAGACCATCCAGGCAGACATCGCCCCCCTCAGCGTCCGAACCACGACCAGCGGTAACAGTTGGCGCAAGGACGACAGCGGCCGCGCCACGAAGATCTACCGGGCCACGCCCACCGGCCAGCATGACGAACGCGCCTACTTCGTCGGCACCGTGCGCACCGGCCAACTGATGCTGCTGGACCTGCTGCCCGGCAGCGAGCCGCTGACCTGGCCGCTGTTCGGCGCGCTGCATGGCCATTTGTCCGGCATGCTGCTCGCGACGTATCCCGACGCGATCCTTTCCCTGAACCTGTTTCCCAACAAACCCACCGACGTCTGAGAAGCCACGCTGTGCTGCTGTTATCCGTGTGTGTACTGGCCGCCATGTCGCTGGGCGCGCTGACGTGGCGCCTCGCGCGCCGGCCCGCCGGCAAAACGCGCGGCGACATTGCCCGCTCGGCCGCCGCCGGCGCCGCCCTGTTCGCCGCACTGGGGCCCCCGGTTGGCACCCTGGTCTTCGCGCTGTTCGTGGCCATCTCCTCGATAAGCGTCGAGGCGCTGTTCACGTCGATCTTCCTGGTGCCCTGGTCGTACCTGTACGGCGGCGTGCCCGCGCTGCTGTGCGGCCTGGTGGCGGGCGCCTGCCGCCCCGCCACCCCGTCATGGCGCTCGTATTGCTGGCCGGGGCTGCTGGGCGGCCTCTACGCCTTCACCTTCCTGCTCGGCTTCGCGGTGCGCGAATACACCCTGCCCGAAATGAGCTTTCCAGTGTTCCTGGGAGGCGTGCCCGGCCTGATAAGCGGCGCGGTCTGCGCGCGGGTGTTCTACGGCAGGCAGCAAACCACCCTTGCCGCCACCGCGTGAGCGCCGCCGCCCGCTGTTTTCCCCATCACCCTATGGAAGCATCCATGACGATCTCCCTGTCCCGCCTGTTCGCCACCCTGGCCGCCAGCCTCTGCGCTGGAGCTGCCCAGGCCGCCCCTGTCACCTCGGTCGCCGACGCGCAGGCCAAGCTGGCCGCCATGACGCCCGCCTCGCGGATCGAGTGTCACGCCGACGGCGGCAACAGCGCGCAATGCAGCGCCGACGGCTACACCGTGATGTACCTGGGCGACTGCGGCGAAGGCGCCGCCTTCGGCTCGATCGCCGGCGACGGCGGCGTTGACCTGAATGACCGCGTCGACGGCCAGGGCAAACCGGTGGCTCACGTCATGGACCGCCAGTTCGTCTGCATTCCGGCCATGGTGCGCAAGGGCGAGGAACAGCGCCACTACGTGATCGCCGTGCCCACCGCCAGCGTGCCCGAATGCCGTGGCAACGCGCTGTGCAAGGACGCCGACCTGCCGGTGCAATGGAAGCGGGCCAAGCGCGGCCAGGCCTGCGAACGCACCAAGGATGACGACTACCAGGGCGACTGCGCGGCCGGCTGGGTGGACGTCGGCCAGATCGACCAGTACGACACGCTGGCCCCCGCCAAACCGGCCCGCTGAACGTCATGACGCGCCGCCTCGTTTCGATTGCCCTGCCGGTGTTTGCGGCCGTGTCCGCTTCGGCCTGCGCGCTGGCCGCGAACGTCGTTGCGCACCCCGATCCGCAAGCGCGCCAGCGCGTGGACCTGAGCGTGCGCGTCGAGGACGCGCCGGGCCCCTTCGAACGCATTGACGGTCATGCCGACTACCGGGTCGAGAACCCGGACTGCGTGCCGCTGACCGCCGTCACCGGCGCCACGGTGGTGCCGGAGCAACGCGCGCCCGTCTCATTCGAGCCCGCCGCCGATGGCGGCTATCGCGCCGAAATCCTCCTCGACCGATTCCGCGACGAGGACTATTACGGCAAAGGGGTATGTCGTTGGGCGCTGGTGGCCGTGACCGCCGATCTGCGCCACGGGCAGGTCGACTTCAGCCCTGCCATCTACCTGGCCGACATCGTCTCCGGGCGCGACGTGGTGAAGCACTTTTCGAACAGGTCGTACGCCAACGCCGGCACTGCACGCATCGATATCGGCGCCGACAGCGCCAGCGCGTTCAACGATCCGCGGGCGACGTTCCGCATCCGGCTGCAGGCCGCGACGCGCTAGGCGGCCGCGGGGCCGCGGGCGGACAGCGAGGGGCCGCCGGTTCAGCCCTGCGCTATGCCGTAGTGCCGATAGAACGCCGCGATCGGCGCCTCGGCCGCCAGCGCCCGCAGCGGAAAGCATGCCGCCAGATCGCGGACATCGCCCGCTCGCGCCCAGCCCGCCTCGAACTCCCGCACGGCTTGCGCTCTCAACGCGCCATCGCGACGCAGGAACTGTCCCCAGAGCGACACGTTGCGAAAGCGATCACCCGCAAGGCGCAGGCTGCCGACATAATCCGCCGGGAAACAGCGCCGGTAGGCCGGCAGGTTGTACAGCCATGACGTTCCCGCCACCCTCCTGGCTGCTGGCCGATCCCGCCGGATGGCATGAAACAGTGACCGCAATTCGTCGATTCTCAGCGGCAGGCGGCTGCCGCTCAGCGGCGATGCCGGCGCCGGCTCGGCATTGCGGAAATGCAGCCGCACGGTGGCGGCATCCTGCATGACGTAGGAAAAACAGCCAGAAACGGCGCCGGACGTGTCCACGCCCGGCCGGTCCGCGCCCAGCCGCAGGTAATGTCGATACGTCCAGTCGCCAATGTCCGGCGCAGCCACGAGCCCGTCGGCGTATTCCCGCCAGGCCGCATGACGGGCATCGAAGTCGCGACCCAGTCCAAACCGGATATAGACATTGGTGTAGTCCATCACGGCGCGCTCAAGGGAAATTCCCGCCAGGGCGAGCGCCGCCTGCGCAAAGCGCAGTTGCAGGTCAAAAAAGGCCTTGCCGTATTCCATCGCGAGCGATTCCGCCAACAAAACGGCCCGCGGTCAGGCGGCCGTTACTGTTCGATCAATTGCCGGCGGCGCGGCGCAGCCGGTCCAATTCGGCGCGGTTCAGGCGCTTGGCCTCGTCCTCGGCGTAATCGCGCTCGCCCGCTTCGTACTTGCCGTCATACAGGCAACTGCTGCGGCTCACCCGGCATTCGAGACTGACGCGCGACGAGTCGGGGCCGGATGACGACGCCGGCGCCGACCAGACATTCAGGGGAGAGGAGGAAGAACAGCCCGATGCGAGGCCGGCGAGCAACACCATTAATGCGCCGCGGCCAAGTGATTGAATCGACAACAATTTACCCTCGCTCGACAAGAAAAGCTTCAGGCCTCTTTATAACAAGCGAGACAAATGCGGTACAGGCGCGCGCTACAGGCTAGTGAGCCCGGCGCCCGGGCCGAGGCTTCGATCAGGATTGATCCACCATTTGATTATCAATCATTGGGTTATAAACCATTTGATTAATAAGGACATTCCAAAGGGAGAAAAATGAAAAAACCCCGAGACACAAACATGTCTCGGGGTCATGGCTCGGAGTCGTGGGACAGTGACGGCGGGGCGCCGGTCACGATCCGAATAGGGTTGGTGCGAAGGAGGGGACTCGAACCCCTACACCTGTTACGGCGTCAGGACCTAAACCTGGTGCGTCTACCAATTTCGCCACCTTCGCAATAGGCCAAGCCCGCTATTGTAGCTTGCTTGTTAAAATCTTGCGTCATGAATCCGCGCCTCGATGCCCTGCACCCCTACCCGTTCGAAAAACTGCGCGCCCTGCTGGCCTCGGCCACTGCGCAACCGGACGGCCTGACGCCCATCAACCTGTCGATCGGCGAGCCCAAACACGCCGCGCCGGAACGCGTTGCGCAGGCCATTCGCGACAACCTTGGCGGACTGTCGGTGTACCCGTCGACCAAGGGCGATCCCGCGCTGCGCCAGGCCATCGCCAACTGGCTGGCACAGCGCTACAGCATCCCGGCGCCGGACGCCGAGACCCAGGTACTGCCGGCGCTCGGCTCGCGCGAGGCGCTGTTCGCCTTCACCCAGACCGTGATCGATCCGGCGGCTGGGTCGGTGGTGATCTGCCCCAACCCGTTCTACCAGATCTACGAGGGCGCCACGCTGCTGGCCGGCGCCACGCCCTATTACGTCAACGCCGACGCGCTGCGCAATTTCGCCTGCGACTGGAACCAGGTGCCGGACGAGGTCTGGAAAAAGACCCGCATGGTGTTCGTCTGCTCGCCCGGCAACCCGGCCGGCAACGTCATGACGCTGGACGAATGGGAAGACCTGTTCGCGCTGTCCGACCGCCACGGCTTCGTGA
Organism: Achromobacter dolens; assembly: GCF_902859745.1. Lineage (GTDB taxonomy): Bacteria > Pseudomonadota > Gammaproteobacteria > Burkholderiales > Burkholderiaceae_B > Achromobacter > Achromobacter dolens. The sequence continues at coordinate 243,066 of NZ_CADIJW010000002.1, forward strand.
TCGCCTCCGACGAGTGCTACTCCGAAATCTATCTGGACGAAGGCAATCCGCCGCTGGGCGGCCTGCAGGCGGCGCGCCGCCTGGGCCGCAACGACTACCGCAACCTGGTGGCCTTCTCCAGCCTGTCCAAGCGCTCCAACGTGCCGGGCCTGCGTTCGGGTTTCGTGGCGGGCGACGCCGCGTTGATCGGCCGCTTCCTGCGCTACCGCACGTATCATGGCAGCGCCATGAGCCCGCTGGTGTCGGCGGCCAGCATCGCCGCCTGGACCGACGAGGCCCACGTCAAGGACAACCGCCGCCTGTACCGCGAGAAATTCGAGGCGGTGCTGCCGATCCTGCAGAACGTGCTGGACGTGCAGCGTCCGCAGGCCTCGTTCTACCTGTGGGCAGCCACCCCGGGTTCGGATACCGCGTTCGCGCGTGACCTTTACGGCCGTACCGGTGTTACCGTGCTGCCGGGCAGTTTCCTGGCGCGCGAAGCGCACGGCGTGAATCCCGGGCAGGGGCGCATCCGCCTGGCCCTGGTGGCGCCGTTGGCCGATTGCGTGCAGGCGGCCGAACGCATCGCCCATTTCGTACATACTTCCGTTTGATCAACCTTTTTTGAAAAGCTGAGCCGCTATGACTCTCGACCTCCAGACCACCATCGAAAAAGCCTGGGACGACCGGGCCAACCTGTCGCCCTCCGACGCCAGCGCCGAAGTGCGCGAAGCCGTCGAACACACGATCGACGGGCTGGACCTGGGCCGCCTGCGCGTGGCCGAGAAAATCAACGACGACTGGGTCGTGCACCAGTGGATCAAGAAGGCCGTGCTGCTGTCGTTCCGACTGTACGACAACGCCATCATGGGCCAGGCCCCGCTGCAGTTCTACGACAAGGTGCCGCTCAAGTTCTCCGAATACGGCGACAACGCCTTCAAGCAAGGCGGCTACCGCGTGGTGCCGCCCGCCGTCGCCCGCCGCGGCGCCTTCATCGGCCGCAACGTGGTGCTGATGCCCTCGTACGTCAACATCGGCGCCTACGTCGATGAAGGCACCATGGTCGACACCTGGGCCACCGTCGGCTCGTGCGCCCAGATTGGCAAGAACGTCCACCTGTCCGGCGGCGTCGGTATCGGCGGCGTGCTCGAGCCGCTGCAGGCCAACCCCACCATCATCGAAGACAACTGCTTCATCGGCGCCCGCTCGGAAGTCGTGGAAGGCGTGATCGTCGAAGAGAACTCGGTGCTGGCCATGGGCGTGTACCTGTCGCAAAGCACCAAGATCTATGACCGCGCCACGGGCAAGGTCACCTACGGCCGCGTGCCGTCGGGTTCGGTGGTGGTGCCGGGTTCGCTGCCCTCGGCCGACGGCTCGCACAGCCTGGCCTGCGCCGTCATCGTCAAGCGTGTCGACGCGCAGACCCGCGCCAAGACCAGCATCAACGATCTGCTGAGGGCGTAATGCGCACGACCGCACGGCCGCCCGAAGGGCGTGCACCCTCCCTTGGGGAGGCAGCCGCGCAGCGGCAGGAGGGCCAACCTCCCTCGGTTGTTCTGGATCTGGTCAAGGACCTGATCGCCCGTCCGTCGGTCACCCCGGCGGACGCCGATTGCCAGGCGACGCTGGCCGCGCGCCTGGCGCCGCTCGGCTTCACCTGCGAAACCATCGCCCAGGGCGGCGTCACCAACCTGTGGGCGCGCCGTGGCAACACCGCGCCGCTGGTGGTCTTCGCCGGCCACACCGACGTGGTGCCCCCGGGCCCGCGCGAGAAGTGGGAAAGCGATCCGTTCGTGCCCACCGAGCGCGACGGCTACCTGTACGGCCGCGGCGCCGCCGACATGAAAAGCTCGATCGCGGCCTTCGTGGTGGCAGCCGAGGAATTCGTGGCGGCCAACCCGCGGCACGGCGGCTCGATCGCCCTGTTGATCACTTCGGACGAGGAAGGCCCGTCGATCGACGGCACCGCCATCGTCTGTGACGCGCTCAAGGCGCGCGGCGAGCAGATGGACTACTGCATCGTCGGCGAACCCACCTCGGGCGACGTGCTCGGCGACACCTGCAAGAACGGCCGCCGCGGCTCACTGTCGGGCACGTTGACGGTCAAGGGCGTCCAGGGCCACGTGGCCTATCCGCACCTGGCGCGCAACCCTGTGCACCAGTTGGCGCCGGCGCTGGCCGAGATCGTCGCGATCGAGTGGGATCAGGGCAACGAGTACTTCCCGCCGACCACGTTCCAGGTCTCGAACCTGAACTCGGGCACGGGCGCCACCAACGTGGTGCCGGGCGAGGCGGTGGCGCTGTTCAACTTCCGCTTCTCCACCGCCAGCACGCCGGAAGGCCTGAAGGCGCGGGTGCACGAAGTGCTGGACCGCCATGGCCTGGAATACACGCTGGACTGGGAGCTGGGCGGCGAGCCTTTCCTGACCCCGCGCGGTTCGCTGACCGATGCGCTGGTGCAGGCCATCCAGGCCGAGACCGGCGTGACGGCCGAGCTGTCGACCACCGGCGGCACGTCCGATGGCCGCTTCATCGCCAAGATCTGCCCGCAAGTCATCGAGTTCGGCCCCTGCAACGCCACGATCCACAAGGTCAACGAGCGTATCGAGCTGGCCTCGCTGGACCCGCTGAAAAACATCTATCGGCGCACGCTGGAAAACCTCCTGCCCGCCGCTTAAAAAGCCTCTCATGTATCAATCCGCCCGCCAAGAACTGCTGACCCTGCGCGACCTGATCCGCTACGGCGTATCGCGCCTGAACGCCGCCCAGGTGGCGCTGGGACACGGCAGCGACAACGCCTGGGACGAGACGGTCTATCTGGTCCTGCACGCGCTGCACCTGCCGCTGGACACGCTGGAGCCCTTCCTGGACGCCCGCGTGCTCAGCGAGGAGCGCAACCGCGTGCTGGAGCTGATCGACCGCCGCGTCACCGAGCGCGTGCCGGCCGCGTATCTCACCAACGAGGCCTGGCTGCGCGGGCATCGCTTCTACGTGGACGCGCGCGTCATCGTGCCGCGCTCGCCCATCGCGGAGCTGCTGGACGAAGGCCTGTCGCCCTGGGTGCAGGACGCACAGGCCGTCGACAGCGTGCTGGACATGTGCACCGGCTCGGGCTGCCTGGCGATCCTGTCGGCCCTGGCCTTCCCCTACGCTCAGGTGGACGCCGTCGACGTGTCGCCAGACGCGCTGGAAGTCGCCCGCCGCAACGTCGATGACTACGGCCTGGGCGATCGCCTCGCGCTGCACCAGAGCGATCTGTTCGACAGCCTGCCCGAACGCCAGTACGACGTCATCGTCTGCAACCCGCCCTACGTCAACAGCGGCTCGATGGACGTGCTGCCGCAGGAATACCGCCACGAGCCGCACCTGGCCCTGGCCGGCGGCGCCGACGGCATGGACCTGGTGCGCCGCATCCTGCAGGCGGCCCCGCGCTACCTGTCGGAGAACGGCGTGCTGGTGCTGGAGATCGGCCACGAGCGCGATTTCTTCGAAGCCGCCTTCCCTGAGCTGTCGCCGGTGTGGCTGGATACGGAAGCAGCGTCCGACCAGTTGCTGCTGCTGACCCGCGAGCAGTTGACGACGTGATCCGCGCCTCTGGATTGACCCTGCGTCGCGGCACCAAGGTGCTGCTGGACGACGCCGAATTCGTGGTGCACCCGGGCGAACGCGTCGGCATCGTCGGCAAGAACGGCGCCGGCAAGTCGTCGCTGTTCGCGCTGCTGACCGGCGCGCTGGACCTGGACGCCGGCAACCTGGCGCTGCCGGCCGGCTGGCGCATCGCCAGCGTCGAACAGGAACTGCATGCCGACGACCGCCCCGCGCGTGAATTCGTCATCGACGGCGACACGCCGCTGCGCGCCCTGCAGGCACGCCGCGCCGAGCTGACCGACGACCAGGGCACGCAGATCGCCGAGGTCGAAGCGGCGCTGGTCGAGGCCGGCGCCTGGAGCGCGGCCTCGCGCGCCGAGCAGTTGCTGGCCGGCCTGGGCTTCAAGCCGGCCGAATGGACCCAGCCGGTGGCAAGCTTCTCCGGCGGCTGGCGCATGCGCCTGGCGCTGGCGCGCGCGCTGATGGCGCCGTCCGAACTGTTGCTGCTGGACGAGCCCACCAACCACCTGGACCTGGACGCCATGCTGTGGCTGGAGAAATGGCTGGCCGCCTATCCCGGCACCGTCATGCTGATCTCCCACGACACCGAGTTCCTGGACGCGGTGGCCAAGTCCATCCTGCATTTCGATCACGCCAAGCTGGTGCGCTACCGCGGCGGCTACGGCGACTTCCTGACGCAGCGCGCCGAGCGCCTGCGCCAGACCAACATCGCCTACGAACGCCAGACGCGCGAAGCCGCGCGCCTGCAGGGCTTCATCGACCGCTTCAAGGCCAAGGCCTCCAAGGCCAAGCAGGCCCAGAGCCGGGTCAAAGCCCTGGCGCGCATGCAGGTGTTGGCGCCGCTGCACGCCGAGGCCGGCATCGACATCCGCATCCCCTCGCCCGACCAGGTGCCCGATCCGCTGCTGACGCTGGAACACCTGTCGGCCGGCTACACCGACGCGGCCGGCAACGAAGTGCCGATCCTGCGCGACGTGACGCTGATGGTGCGCGCCGGCAGCCGCGTCGGCGTGCTGGGCGCCAACGGCGCCGGCAAGAGCACGCTGATCAAGACCCTGGCCGAGGAACTGCCGGTGCAGGCCGGCGAACGCCGCGCCTCGCGCGGGCTGGCCATCGGCTATTTCCACCAGCACCAGCTCGACATGCTGGACGTGGACAGCACGCCGCTGGCCCACCTGGCGCGGCTGTCGCCGGAAACGCGCGAGCAGGAATTGCGCAACTACCTGGGCGGCTTCGGCTTCTCGGGCGACACGGTCAACAGCAAGGTCGGGCCTATGTCGGGCGGCGAAAAGGCCCGCCTGGCCCTGTCGCTGATCGTCTGGCAGAAGCCCAACCTGCTGCTGCTGGACGAGCCCAGCAACCACCTGGACGTCGAGACGCGCGAGGCCCTGGCCGCCGCGCTGGCCGAGTTCGGCGGCAGCATGCTGCTGGTCTCGCATGATCGCCATCTGCTGCGCACCACCGTGGACAGCTTCTGGATCGTGGCCGACGGCGCCGTGCGCGAATTCGACGGCGACCTGGAGGACTACCGCGACTGGCTGGCGGCCCGCAACGCCGGCGAACGCGCCGAGGCCGCCCGCGAGAACGCCGAGAACGGCGAGGCCGTGGTCGACCGCAAGGCGCAACGCCGCGCCGAGGCCGAGCAGCGCCAACGCCTGTCGGCGCTGCGCAAGCCACTGGAAGCCAAGCTCGCCAAGGTCGAGGCCGAGATGGAGAAACTGCGGGCCAAGCTGCAGGCGCTGGACGGCGTCATCGCCGACCCGGACCTGTATTCCGATGCGCGTCGCGCCGAGCGCCAGAAAGTCATGGCCGAACATGGCGAACACGGCAAGCGCATGGAGACGCTGGAGGAACAGTGGCTGGAATTGCAGGGCTCGCTCGAAGAAATCGAACAGGGCGAAGCCTGAGCCGCGGGCGGACGGCATGGGCCGTCCGCCCTTTCCCTCGGGGCGCAACATCCAATAACAATAATAATTATCATTTATAATTCGACGCGAATCTGACTCTATCTGGCGCGAGGCGTCAGCGACATGTCTTCGCTTACCGATGTATTTCTGCGGCACTACCGCGAAGTGCTGGGCTTTCTGGCCATGCGCACTGGCTCGCGCGACGTGGCCCAGGACTGCGCCCAGGACACCTGGATCAAGCTGGCCGAGTTCCAGGACAAGACCCTGCCGGACAACCACCGCGCCTATGTCTTCCGCGTGGCGGCCAACATCGCCACCGACTGGCACCGCCGCCGGGGCCGCGAACTGAACGTGGTGGCCGACTATGCCGCCACGCAGCCGCCCGCCTTCGAGGCCGACACGCTGGAAGTGGCTTCGGCCAACCAACTTCTGCGGCGGCTCGAAACCGCCCTGCTGCGCCAGCCGCGCCGCAGCCTCGACGTCTTTGTCCTGCATCGCCACGAAGGACTGACCTACCGCGCCATCGCCGAGCGTTTCGCGATTTCGGTGAGCGCGGTCGAGAAACACATGATGCGCATCCTGCTGGCCTGCGACCAGGCGCTGTCGGCATGAGCAAGGCCAGCACCCCGGGCAATTCCGCCACCGCGGACGAGCAGGCCTCGCGCTGGGTGATCCGCCACAGCGGCCAGCCGCTCGATGCACAGGCGCAGGCCGAGTTCGACGCCTGGTACCACGCCGATCCCCGCCATGCCGCCGCCTACGACAGGCTGGCGCGGGTGTGGCGCCGCATGGGCGAGATCGACCGCGGAAAATTGGCTGCCCGCCCGCCGCGCAAGCGCCATACGGCGCTGGCGCTGGCACTCGTCGCCGCCACCGGCACGACCGCGTACGCGCTGCGCGACTTCCAGCCTGGCGCCGACTACGCAAGCGACACGCAGCCGCTGCGCGTCGCCCTGCCCGATGGCTCGCGCGCCATCCTGGACGCGCATTCGGCGATCGCCGTGGACTTCGGCCCCGACAGGCGCGAGGTGCGCCTGCTGGCCGGCCAGGCGCTGTTCGAGGCCGCGCCGCGCGGCACCGCAGGCCCGGCCTTCAGCGTGGTGACGGCGGACGCCAGCGCCACGGCCCTGGGCACCCGCTACGCGGTCGCGCGCGACCGCGACGCGACGCGCGTCACCGTCTACACGCACCAGGTGGCGGTGCAATGCCTGGCCTGTGCGGACCGGCAACCGCAAACGCTGGACGCCGGGCAACGCATCGCGGTTTCGGCTGAAGGCATGGTCCAGGATGCGGCGCCGCATGAAACCGCGCCCGCCTGGAGCCAGGGAATGCTGGCCTTCAACAACACCGCATTGCCCGAGGCGGCCGCGCAGTTGGCGCGCTACACGGGCAAGCACATCCTGGTGCTGGGCGAGCTGGCGCGCGACACCCGAGTGTCGGGCACGGCCGGCGTCGCCGACCCCAAGCGGGCGCTCGACCTGCTGCTGGCGCAGACCAAGGTGCGCATCACCGACCTGCCGGGCCTGTTGATCCTGCGCTGATCACGCCCCCCTGCCCGTTTCGATCAATGCCAATCGTTAAATAAGAATCAATATAAATTATTCATCAATTCTGCAATGAGGGGTTGCGTCCTACGCCGCGTCCTACGGCTGACATCAACAGCAGCGTAGGACGTTTTCATGCCTTTCCCTCTTGACCGCAAACGCCGGCCCGGCGCCTCGGCCGCCCTCCTTTGCGTCATGCTGGCCATTGCCGCGCCCGTCATCGCCCAGCCGCCCGCGCGCACCATCGCGTATGACCTCCCGTCGCAGCCGCTGGGCGACGCCCTGCTCGCGCTCGGCCGCCAATCGGGCTTGGAGATCTCGTTCCCGCCAGCCGCCGTGGCCGGCAAGATGTCGCCCGCGCTGCAAGGCGAGTATTCCGCCCTGCTCGCGCTGGACCGCCTGCTGGCCGGTTCCGGACTGGCGCTGCGCGCCGAAGGTCCGGGCCGCTATATCGTCTTCGTCGACAAGGCACATCCCTTCTCCACCTCGCGGCTGGAGCCGGTGCGTGTCTACGGCGAACAGGCCGGCGAACGCACCTATGGCCAGCAGGAGATCGCCGAAACGCCTTCCTCCAACCGCGACCTGAGCACGCTGGTGGCAAACCACCCGGCGGTGCGCACGAATCCGGGCGCGGCCGGCTCACAGAACCGCGGCTCGCTCAACGTCGAGGACATCTCCTTTCACGGCGCCAGCCCCTACCAGAACCTGTTCCAGATCGACGGCATCGACGCCACCAACCGCGTCGACCCGGCCAGCAAGAACCTCAACCTGCAGGTCGGCAACGTGCCCAGCAATCCGCAGTCGTACTTCGTCGACACCAGCCTGCTGGAAGCCGTGCGGGTGTACGACACCTTCGTGCCGGTCGAATACGGCCGCTTCACCGGTGGCGTGGTGGATGCGCGGCTGCGCCGCTTTTCCGGCGAGAACCACTTTACATTCGACTACCGCTGGAACACCTCGAAGATGACGCGGCAGCAGGTGTCCGAGGGCGAGGAGAACAGCTGGGCACAGGGCCAGCCGGGCTATTCCCCTGAATGGAAGAAGCGCTTCTACTCGGCCGTGGGCGATTTCGCCTTCAACGACAAATCCGGCGTGGTGCTGGCCATGTCGCGCCGGGAATCCGACATCACACGCTGGAACATGGGCGTGGACGACAAGGGCCAGCCGCAGCAAGGCCAGGACACCTACCGCGACCGCGTCGACAACTTCCTGGGCAAGTTCAGCGTGCGCGCCAGCGCCGACACCACCGCTGACCTGACGCTCAAATACAGCGACCGCAGCGAGACCTTGTCGAGCTACCTGTTCCGCGACACGCACTGGGACAACAACCACGGCGCCTACGGCCTGAGCGGCAACCTGGACCACCTGTTCCAGGGCGGCCGCGTCTCGCTGCAGGCCGGCTGGGACCACGCCACCAGCGATCGCCAGTCGGTCGGCGATGAACTGGTGACCTATCAACCCTACCGACTGCCGCAATACACCGCGGGCGGCTTCGGCAAGGAGCAGACGCGGCAGGACACCTGGACCCTCAAGGGCCGCGTCGACCTGGATCCGGTGCGCACCGGCATCTTCACCCACAGCCTGTACGCGGGCGCCGATCTGCAACAGGTCGACGCCGGCTTCAAGCGCTTCCAGGATTCGTATTCGTTCCGCCGCGCCTACAACAACAAGGGCACCTACCAGGACTTCAGCAAGGTCCACTACCTGCCCGGCACGGTCAACGTGAAATACAACATGGCCAGCGTGTACCTGTCCGACCGCATCGAGTGGCAACGGCTGGCGCTGGACGCCGGGTTGCGCTACGACCGCGAGACCTTCCTGGGCAACGCCAACGTGTCGCCGCGTACCCGCCTGGAATGGGACGTGCTGGGATCGGGCGACACGCTGCTGAGCGCGGGCTGGTCGCGTTACTACGGCGGCGAGGTGCTGGAGACGGCGCTGGAGGCCGAGCGCAGCCGCCTGCGCCGCCAGGTGCTCGACAGCAAGGGCAGGCCCGTGGCCGATGGCGGCAAGGAGTACTTTGTGGATTACCGCGGCCTGCGCATGCCGTATGACGATGAATGGGCGGTGTCGCTGCGCCAGCGCATGGCAGGCATCGAGGGCTTGCTGAGCTACGTGCATCGCAACGGCCGCGACCAATGGACCAAGAGCGGCACGCAGGCCACCGGCTACACCTACAACAACGACGGCTTCTCCACCACCGACGGCGTCAGCCTGACGCTGCGCACGCTGGAGCCCTGGCGCCTGGGGCCGACGCGCTGGAACATGCAGGCATCGTGGAGCTGGCAGAAGCGCAAGACCAACGGCGACCTGGTCACGGGCTATACCGCCGATGCCCGCGATCCGGATGACCGGGTGATCTACAACGGCTCGGAGATCCGCGCCATCGACCTGCCGCCCAGCACCTTCTACCAGCCCCAGGTCGCTACGCTCACGCTGATCGGCGCCTACCCGCGCGCCGGCCTGACCTGGAGCAACAAGCTGAACTGGCGCAGCAAGCGCGACGCCACCATCTACGTTGGCGTCGGCCCGCGCCCGCAATACCTCGACCGCTACGAATCCGGCGAGCTGCCATCGTACTGGACCTGGGACACCAAGCTGGCGTGGCAGCCGACCTTCGCGCGCAACCTGGAATTCACGGTCGAAGTGCTGAACCTGCTGAACCGCATGCCGGCGGTCACGGCCAGCAATCCCAACCTGAAGGCCAACCGCAGCACGTTCCAGTCGGGACGCGAACTGTGGCTGCAGGTGGGATATCGGTTCTGAAGCGGGCCTGACACGGGGCGCAAGCATTCATCCGGTCTGACTTCGACGCGTCACATGGCTTACCGGCCGGTTTGACGCTGAGGTTCCCCGTCGACCGCCGCGTCCTATGGCTGGTTTCCAATCAGCCATAGGACGCTCGCATGCCTCTCTCATTCAACGGCCGTTTCCGCGCCAACGCGTCGGCCGCGATCTTCTGCGCCACGCTGGCCATGGCCGCCCCCGCCCTGGCCCAGTCGCCCAACCGCACCTTCGACTATGACATTCCAGCGCAACCGCTGGGCGACGCCTTGCTGGAACTGGGTCGCCTGTCCGGCCTGCAGATCTCGTTCCCGCCGGCCGCCGTGGCCAATAAGGCCTCGTCCGCCCTGCGGGGAGAAACGTCGGCGCTGGCGGCGCTGAACCAGTTGCTGGCAGGCTCCGGCCTGGCGCTGCGCGCCGACGGGCCGGGACGCTATATCGTCTTCGAGGACAAGGCCAATCCGTTCTCGGCATCGCGGCTTGAGCCGGTACGCGTCTACGGCGAGCAGATTGGCGGGCGCCTCTATAGCCGCGAGGAGATCGCGGAAACGCCGTCGTCCAACCGGGACCTGAGCACGTTGGTGGCGACGCATCCGGCAGTCCGCACCGACCCCGGCGCGGCGGGTTCGAAGAATCGGGGATCGCTGGACGTCGAGGAGATTTCATTCCATGGCGCCAGCCCCTACCAGAATCTGTTCCAGATCGATGGCATGGACGCCACCAACCGCGTAGACCCGGCTAGCAAGAATCCGAACCTGGTCGTCAACAACGTGCCCAGCAATTCGCAGTCCTACTTCGTCGACACCAGTCTGCTGGAATCGGTGCAAGTGCATGACAGCTTCGTGCCTGTGGAATACGGTCACTTCACTGGCGGCGTGGTGGATGCAAAATTGCGCCGGTTCTCCGGGCAGAACCATCTGAAGCTGGACTACCGTTGGAACAGCTCCAACATGACCCGACAGCGCACGGCGCATGGCGATGAACAAAAGTGGTCACAGGGCCACTTCGACTACTCACCCAAGTGGAAGAAGAACTTCTATTCGGCGCTGGGCGATGTCGCATTCAGCGAAAAGGCCGGCATGGTATTGGCATTGTCTCGTCGCCAATCCGACATCACGCGGGCAGCCATGGGCGTTGACGACAAGGGTCAACCGGAGTTGCGCGAGGGAACCTACCGCAGCCAGATCGATAACCTTCTGGGCAAATTCAGTGTGCGTCCCGCCCCGGACACCGTCGCCGACCTGACGCTGAAATACAGCGAGTATCGCCAGGCCCTGGCCGACGCCTATTTCCGCGACACCACCTGGGACAATTATCACAGCGGACGGGGCGTCGACGGCAATCTGGAACATCGATTCCAGGGCGGACGCTTTTCTCTGCAAGCGGGCTGGGATCGCGCCACCAGCCACCGGCAATCGGTTCGTGAAGAGTTTGTTTCCTATTTCACTCCGCCGATCAAAAAGGTCCAGTACGCGGTGGTGGGCTTTGGCAAGGAGCAGACGTTGCAGGACACCGGCGTTCTCAAGGGCCGCGTTGACCTGGATCCGCTACGCACCGGCATGTTTGCCCACACCGTCTACGCGGGTTCAGAGCTGCGGCAGACCCACGCTCGATTCAAGCGATTTCAGGATGCCTATGCGTACCGCCGCAGCCAGTTCGCCGATGGCACTGTCCAAGACAGCAATAGAACCCACTACCTTCCCGGGACGGCCGCGGTAAAGCATCACACTGCCAGCCTGTATCTGTCGGACCGCATCGAATGGCAACGACTGGCCCTGGATGCCGGGCTGCGCTACGACCGCGACAGCTTTCTTGGCAACGACAATCTGGCGCCCCGCACGCGCCTGGATTGGGACATGTTCGGAACGGACGACACCGTGCTGAGCATGGGATGGTCGCGCTACTACGGCGCACAGATACTGGGCATCGCCATGGAGGCGGAGCGCGCGCGCCTGAAACTGCACGAGACGGACAAGAATGGAAACCCGATCGCGGATGGCCGCAAGCCGTATACGGTGGAATACAAGGGGTTACGCACGCCGTATGACGACGAATGGGCGATATCGCTGCGCCAACGAGTGGCGGGTCTGGAGGGCGCGCTGAACTATGTACATCGCAACGGGCGGGACCAGTGGACAAACGTCAACGTCAACGCCAACACCTCCCGATACAACAGTGATGGTCATTCCACGACCGACGGCATCAACATGACCGTGCGTACGCTTCATCCGATTGCCCTGGGAAGGACCCGCTGGACCATGCGCGCCACCTGGGGCTGGCAGCGGCGCCGCGCCAACACCGAGTTGGCCAAGGGCTATAACGACCACGCGGGGGATCCTGATGAACAGGTGCTATATAACGACGCGCGGATTCGCGCCTTCGACCTGCCAACCAATTCGTTCTTCCAACCGCAAGTCGCCACCTTGACCCTGACCGGAGCCTACCCGGGCGCGGGCCTCACTTGGAGCAACCAATTCAACTGGCGCAGTGCGCGCGACGCGATTTTCTATACAGGCAAAGGTCCGGCTCCGGAATTTCTCAACAGCTACACATCGGAGAAGTTGCCATCCTACTGGACCTGGGACACCAGGTTGAAATGGCAGCCCACGTTCGCACGCAACCTGGAAATGACCATCGAAGTTCTGAACCTGCTCAATCGCATGCCTGCGGTCACGGGCAATAGACCCAAACTCACGGCGGACCATCGCACCTATCAATCCGGACGCGAGCTCTGGTTGCAGGTCGGCTATCGCTTCTGACGAAATCGGACAATATGACCGACCGATCGTTGCTACGCCGCTGAGGTCCTGGCTGGCTTGCGGCGTCCCACTGCCGACATCCACGGAACCCGGGACGCCTCATGCCACGCCATTTTCCCCCCACACGCACATCCGCGCTTCTTTTCTGCGCCTTGCTGGCCCTCGCCGCTCCCGTGACGGCCCAACCGCTTACCGACACCATCCGCCTCTGCATCCCCTCCCTGCCGCTGGGCGACGCGCTGGTCGAACTGGGACGCCAATCCGGGCTCGAAATCTCGTTCCCGCCCGAGGCGGTGGCGAACAAGATGTCGCCGGTCGTGCGGGGCCGGTTTCCAGCCCGGCTGGCGCTCGACCGGATGCTGGAAGGCTCGGGCCTGGCGCTGCGCGCGGACGGCGCGAACCGCTACATCATCTATGTCGACAAGTCGGCCCCAGCCAGCACTTCGCGGCTGGAGCCCGTTCGCGTCTATGGCGATCAAGTCGGCGAGCGTTTCTACGACCAGCAAGAGATCGCCGCCACGCCATCGTCCAACCGCGACCTCAGCACGCTGGTGGCGAATCACCCCGCGGTGCGTACCAACCCAGGCGCGGCGGGCTCTCAAAATCGCGGCTCGCTTGATGTCGAGGACATTTCGTTCTACGGCGCCAGCCCCTACCAGAACCTGTTCCAGATCGATGGTATCGACGCCACCAATCGCGTCGACCCGGCCAACAAGCGGCTGGCCCAGGCGGGGGGCAACGTGCCCAGCAATCCGCAGTCGTACTTCATCGACACCCTCCTGCTGCAAACCGTGCAGGTGCGCGACAGTTTCATCCCGGTCGAGTACGGACGTTTCAACGGCGGCGTCGTCGATGCGCGGCTGCGACGCTTTTCCGGCGAGAGCCACCTGAAGTTAGATTACCGCTGGAATACATCCAACATGACCCAGCAGCGCGTCTCGCCCGGCCAGGAGAGCAAGTGGGCCGAGGGAGAACCCGGCTTCACGCCGCGATGGAAAAAGCGCTTCTATTCGGCCGTGGCCGATATCGCCGTCAACGACAGGGCAGGCCTGGTGCTGGCGATGTCGCGCCGGCAGTCCAGGATCGAACGCTGGATCATGCGCGTGGACGACAAGGACAAGCCCCTGCGCACGCCCAACACCTATGGCGATCGCGTCGATAATTTCCTGGGTAAGTTCAGCGTGCGTGCCAGCGCCGACACGGTGGCCGACCTGACGCTCAAATACAGTGACCGCGGAGAAACGCTGGCCAGCAACCTGTTCCGCGACACGCATTGGGCCAATAATCATGGCGCATATGGCGTCAGCGGCAACCTGGAACACCGCCTCGGCGGGGGGCGCCTGACGCTGCAAGCCGGCTGGGACCACGCCATGAGCAACCGCCGCTCGATGAGCCGCGAATGGGTTACGACGCGCCCCTATGGGTTGCCGTCGTACTTCAAGGGCGGTTTCGGCCGCGAGCAGAAGCAGCAGGACACTTTGGTGCTCAAGAGCCGTATCGATCTCGATCCGCTGAGCACCCGTACATTCACGCACAACATCTACGCGGGGATCGACGTGCAACAGGTCGACGCCGCCTTCAAGCGCCCGCAACTGTCGACCGCCTACACGCGCACCTACCGCAGCGTCGACGCCTATGCCGATACCAACTTGTCGCTGTGGCAGCCGGGCACCGTGCGCGCTCGTTCGCGCACGGCCGCGCTGTACTTTTCCGACCGCATCGAGTGGCGGCGCCTGGCGCTGAATGCAGGGCTGCGTTATGACCGCGAGAGCCTGTTCCGCAGCAACAACGTGGCGCCGCGCACGCGCCTGGATTGGGACGTGTTCGGTTCGGGCGACACCTTGCTGAGCGGCGGCTGGTCGCGCTACTACGGCGGTCCGGTCCTGGAAACCGCGCTCGAGGCCGGACGCCTGCGGCTGTTGAAACGCGTGACGAACATCAAGGGCGAGCCGGTACCCGCCGAAGAGCAGGATTTCTCCGTCGACTACAGCGGCCTGCGCATGCCGCATGACGACGAGTGGGCCCTGTCGCTGCGCCAGCGCATGGCAGGACTGGAAGGCCTGCTGAGCTATGTCCGCCGCATCGGCCGGCAGCAATGGATCAAAGCCGGCAAGATCAGTACGGGCTTCAAATACCGCAACGGCGGCGGCTCCACCACTGACGCCGTCAGCCTGACGTTGCGCACGCTGGCACCCTGGCATGCCGGCCCCACGCGCTGGACCATGCAGGCATCCTGGAGTTGGCAGAAACGCAAGACCAACGCAGATCTGGTCACGGGGTATGGCGGCGACGCGCGCGGCCCTGAAGAGCGTGTGATTTACAACGGCTCGGAGATCCGAGTCATCGACCTGCCGCCCAGGAGTTTCCACCAGCCCCAGGTCGCCACGCTCGCGCTCACCGGCGCCTGCCCCAAAGCCGGGCTGGCCTGGAGCAACATGCTGAACTGGCGCAGCAAGCGCGACGGCGTCATGTATATCGGCAAGGGTCCCGCACCATACCGGCTGGATAGCTACAAGTCGGGCGACCTGCCCTCCTACTGGACCTGGGACACGCAGCTCACCTGGCAGCCCACCTTCCTGCCGCGCCTGGAACTGACGGTGGAAATCCTGAACCTGCTCAACCGCATGCCCGCGATTGTCGCAAGCAATCCCAACCTGGCGGCCGACAACACCACCTATCAATCCGGACGCGAGCTCTGGTTGCAGGTCGGCTATCGCTTCTGACCGACAAATCAGACGATGCGGCATGGAGCGCCGCGGCCTTCGTCCCTAACATGCGCCGTGGCCATCCCGGCCACGGCGCGGGTTCTCCATCGGGACGCCAGTCGCGCCGTCACGCAGGAGCTATTTGCATGGCATTGAGCCGATCCCAGACCGAAATCAAAGCCGCCATCGCGGAACACGGCCGGCAGCGCGGCTTCAGCCCCCCGACCATCCAGATCGCGGCGGACATTGCCTACATCGAATCGGCGTTCGGCGCCTCGCCGCGGTGCCCCGACGCCAGCTCAAGCGCATCGGGCCTGTTCCAGTACACGGACGAGGCCTGGTACGCGCATCATCAAGCCGTGGGCGAAAAGGACGCCCCGGGCAGCCAGATCGC
The DNA here is from genome assembly GCF_902859745.1 of Achromobacter dolens. GTDB lineage: Bacteria > Pseudomonadota > Gammaproteobacteria > Burkholderiales > Burkholderiaceae_B > Achromobacter > Achromobacter dolens. The sequence continues at coordinate 258,747 of NZ_CADIJW010000002.1, forward strand.
CGCTTTCTACACCGACCTGGCGACCTACGCGGCCTGGTACCACAGTCCCGCCACCAATCGCCATATCCCCGACGACATGCCGCTGGGGGAATTCGTCTTCGTCATGCACCACGGCGGGCGGGGCGGACCGGTCTTGTTCAAGGACACCGCGCGCGATCTCTATCGCAAGCATGTCACCGACGATACCCGGTTGCTGACCGCCACCCATCCCGCCCCCCGCCCCGGCGCGCTCGTGCTCGACGCCGAGGCTTACACCGGCTATCCGGTGGCGGGTGACAGCGCGGGATGCATCAAGATCGGCCCGAACGGCGTGGCGTATATCGACTACATCCTGGAACCCCTGCTGTCGCGAGCGGAACGGCGCGGCATCGTCGAGCGGGATCCCGCCGGGGCATTCCGCCTTCTTGGCGAATGAGGGACCGGCAAGGCAAAGCCAGCCACGACGCGGCGCCAATCAAAAGGCGCCTGGCACGGGTCATCGGCCCTCATGCGCCAATCAAAAAATCGATATCCATATAAATTATTCATCGATTGCGTGCTGAGGTATTGCAATCGTCGCAGCGTCCTACGCCTGACACCAACGCGACACGGAACGTATCGATGCCCCTGCGTGGCAAATCCCGGCTCCGGCAGAACGCCCTGGCCGCCTTCCTGCATGCCATTCCGCTGGCCCTCGTGCTCGCCACCCCGTCCACCGCTTCTGGCCAGCAGCGCGCCGCCACGCCATCCGGCATCGCGCCCAGCGCCGCCGCTTGCCACGACCCGGCGGGCTGGAACATCGCCTGCCTGCGCGCGCGCTATTCCGGACCCCCGGCCGGTTGGCCCGCGCCCACCATCGACGTCGGCGTGCAATGGCATGAATGGGCGCCGGTCCCGCCCGTCGCCGACCCGCCGCTGCAATGGACCGCCGCGAATTCCGGCCAGGCCGAACTGGCCGCCGACGTGGCGCGGCCGGCAATCGTGGCGCTGGGTCAGATGCTGTTCTTCGATACCCGCCTGTCGCGCAAGGGCCAAATCTCCTGTGCCTCCTGCCACCAACCGCAGCGCGCCTTCACGGACGGTCTGCCGCTCGCGGTGGGCGAGGACAAGCTGATGGGCCGGCGTCGCTCCACGCCGCTGTATGCCGCGCCGTTCGCGCCCCGGCTGTTCTGGGACGGGCGCGCGTCCAGCCTCAAGGAGCAGGTGATGGGGCCGCTGCACGACCCGCGGGAAATGAACCATGACGCCGCCGGGGCAGTGGCGCGGCTGCGGGAGACCGACATGTATCCCGCGCGCTTCCTGGACGCGTTCGGCGGCGCGACGGCGGCGTCTTCTCCAGCGACTGCATCGGCTTCATCAACAGTTGCGCCGGCTTCATCAGCGGCTGGCTCAACGGCATCGGCATCGGCATCGGCATCGGCATCGGCATCGGCATCGGCGGCAATGATACCGACAGCTCAAGCGCCTGGGGCATCGACCACGGCATCCGCCATCGACGCCGATCGCCTGGCGCGCGCACTGGCCGCCTACGTGGCCTCGCTGCGCCCGGGGAAGACCCGCTTCGACGACTTCCTCGCTGGCCGCGTTGATGCGCTGGACGACACCGAGCTACTGGGCCTGCACCTGTTCCGCACGCAGGCGCGCTGCATGAACTGCCACAATGGCCCCTTGCTCACCGACCATCAGTTCCACAACATCGGCCTGTCGTTCTACGGCCGCCGCAACCAGGACCTGGGGCGCTATGAAGCCACGCGCGACCCCGCCGACCTGGGCAAGTTCCGCACGCCGAGCCTGCGCAACGTGGCGCAGGCCGGCCCGTGGATGCACAACGGCCTGTTCCCGGATCTGCGGGGGCTGCTGCGGATGTACAACGCCGGCATCGGCCGAGAGACGCCGCCGGCCGATCCCCCGGACCCGTATGCGCCGCGCAAGTCGGAACACATCAAGCCGCTCGACCTGAGCCCGGCCGAGATCGACGCCCTGCTGGCGTTCCTGAAAACGTTGTAGCGGACGCCGCCGACCCCGCGCCGCGGAAAAAAGAATGGCCGCGGCTGGAGCCGCGGCCATGGAACTGCCGTTGCGCATGGTGACGGCGGCCAAGCAGGCCGCCGGCCACCCCCACGCATCACGAGTAGGGACGCTCGCGCAACCGGGTGTGGTGATCGACCACCGTGTCGATCACTTCGCGCAGGATGGTTTCGGCCAGGGCCGGGGGCACGCCGGCCTCTTCGGCCAGGCGCCGGATGCGCTGGACCTGCTGGTCTTCGCGCACCGGGTCCACCAGGTCCATGTCGTTGGCTTGCTTGAGCTCGCCGATCATGTCCGTGCAGCGAAAACGCACGCCCAGCAGCAGGATGATCTGCTGGTCGATCTCGTCGACTTCGGCGCGCAGCGATGCCAGTTCGGCTTTCGGGGAGTCTTGATTGGCCATGTCTATCAACCTTGAACGATATCCAGCTTGGCGATGCCGAGAGCCAGCGTCTTGGAACCGACATCGCGGAAATGGATTTCCGCCTGCGCGTCCTGCCCCGCGCCGCTCAGGCTGACGATGGTGCCGTCGCCGAAGCGCGCGTGGTGCACGCCCTGTCCCACACGATACTGCTTGTCGCCCACCGTGACGCCGGAGGCCGTGCCGCGCGGTTGACGCGGCGCAATGGTGTTGGTGGGCTTGCGGCCGAAGGCGTCGCCGCGGTTGCCGTTCCAGCCGCCGGCGCTCAGCGACGGCGTCAGGCCGGCCTTGGGCGACAGCCACTTCAGGTGCTGCTCGGGGATTTCGTCGAGAAAGCGCGACCGCATGGCGTAGCGCGTCTGGCCATGCAGCATGCGGCTTTGCGCCAGGCTGATGTACAAGCGCTGGCGCGCGCGGGTGATCGCCACGTACATGAGGCGGCGCTCTTCTTCCAGGCCGGACTGTTCCAGGATGCTGTTCTCGTGCGGGAACAGGCCTTCCTCCAGGCCGGTGATGAAGACGGCGTCGAACTCCAGGCCCTTGGCCGCGTGCACGGTCATGAGCTGCACGGCGTCCTGGCCCTGTTGCGCCTGGTTGTCGCCGGCTTCGAGCGCGGCATGCGACAGGAAGGCCGCCAGCGGCGTCAGGCCGTCGGACACCACCGGCGCCGCATCGACCACGCCGGGCATCAGCGTGCTGGAGGTGTCCTGGTCGGGCACCACGCCGGCGGGCATGCCGTCGTAGTTTTCCTCGGACGCGAACACCGCCGCGGCGGTGATCAGTTCGTTCAGGTTTTCGAGGCGCTCGGCGCCTTCGCGCTCGGCCTTGTAGTGCGCGTTCAGGCCGCTGGCCTCGAGCATGTGCTCGACCATTTCTGGCAGCGGCAGGTCGCGCGTTTCCTCTGTGAGACGATGGATCAACTGGGCGAACTGGGCCAGGTTGGAGCCGCCCTTGCCGGCCACCAGCGCCACCGCCGAGTACAGGCTGGAATCATGCGCGCGCGCCGCGTCGGCCAGTTGTTCCAGCGTGCGCGCGCCGATTCCGCGCGTGGGGAAATTCACCACCCGCATCCACGACGTGTCGTCGTGCGGGTTGGCCATCAGGCGCAGGTAGGCGAGCGCGTGCTTGATTTCCTGGCGCTCGAAGAAGCGCAGGCCGCCGTAGACCTTGTAGGGAATGCCGGCCGAGAAGATGGCGTGTTCGATCACGCGCGACTGCGCGTTGCTGCGGTAGAGCACGGCGATCTCGCGGCGCAGGCTGCCTTCGTGGATCAGCGAACGGATCTCGTCGACGATCCATTGCGCTTCCATGCCGTCCGAGGGCTGTTCGATGACGCGCACCGGTTCGCCTTCACCCTGGTCGGTCCAGAGGTTCTTGCCCAGGCGGCCGCTGTTGTGGCCGATGAGCGCGTTGGCCGAATCCAGGATGTGGCCGTACGAGCGGTAATTCTGCTCCAGGCGGATGACGGTGCCGCGGGCGTAGTCGCGCTCGAAGTCGGACATGTTGCCGACATTGGCGCCGCGGAACGCGTAGATCGACTGGTCGTCGTCGCCCACGGCGAAGATCGCCGCGCCGCCGCCGGCCAGCAGCCGCAGCCACTTGTACTGCAGCGTGTTGGTGTCCTGGAACTCGTCGACCAGGATGTGGCGGAAACGGCGCTGGTAGTGCTCGCGCACCGGCGCGTTGCGCGACAGCAGTTCGTAGGCGCGCAGCAGCAGCTCGGCGAAGTCGACCACGCCTTCGCGCTGGCACTGGGCTTCGTAGAGCTGGTAGATCTCGATCAGGCGACGGCGGTGCGCGTCATAGGCTTCGACGTCGGCGGGGCGCAGGCCCTCTTCCTTGGCGCCGTTGATGAAGCGCTGCACGTCGCGCGGCGGATATTTCTCGTCGTCGACGCCATTGGCCTTCATCAGCCGCTTGATGGCGGCGAGCTGGTCGGTGACGTCGAGGATCTGGAAGGTCTGCGGCAGGCCGGCGTCGCGATGATGCGCGCGCAGCATGCGGTTGCACAGGCCGTGGAAGGTGCCGATCCAGAGGCCGCGCGTATCGATCGGCAGGATGGCCGACATGCGCGCCAGCATCTCGCGGGCGGCCTTGTTGGTGAACGTGACGGCCAGCAGCCCAAAAGGCGAGGCCTGGCCGGTTTGAATCAGCCAGGCCATGCGGGTGGTGAGCACCCGGGTCTTGCCGCTGCCCGCCCCGGCCAGGACCAGGGCGTGCTGCGGTTCTAACGTTACTGCGGCGCGTTGTTCAGGATTGAGCTTCTCTAGCATCATGCCGCGTAGCGGCGCAGACGTTGAGCGAATTGCTCGAGCCCGGCGATGCCGCTTTGCTGGGCGCGCTGGCACCAGGCCTGCAGGTCATGGAGGAGCTGTTCGCTGCTGGCGCTGGAGCTTTCCCAGATACGGCCGAGTTCGCGGCGCATCTGCACCAGCGTCGACAGCGACTTGTTCTGGGCGATGGCCTTGTCCACGGCTTCGAGCTGTTCCGGCTGGAGGATGTCCTCGTTGCGGTGGATGGCGCGGCGCACCTTGTGCAGCTTGGTCCAGCCGCAATCGGCGTTGCCGTCCTGGCGCGAGGCCTTCAGCTTGGCGAGTTCCTCGCGGGCGGCGCTCTTGATCACGTCCGCGTAGCGGGCCATGACTTCGTAGCGGTGCGTGATCACGCCCTGCAGCGTGCGCAGGTCGATGCCGGTCTTGGAATCATCCAGCTTGAGCTTGGGCGCGACCTTCTTGATCTTGGCCAGGCCCAGGAACTTCAGGATGTTGATGTAGCACCAGCCAATGTCGAACTCGTACCACTTGGCCGAAAACTTGGCCGACGTGCCGTGGGCGTGGTGGTTGTTGTGCAGCTCTTCGCCGCCGATCACGATGCCCCAGGGGAACACGTTGGTGCTGGTGTCCGGGCTGTTGTAGTTGCGGTAGCCCCAGTAGTGGCCGATGCCGTTGACGACGCCAGCCGCCCAGAAGGGGATCCAGGCCATCTGCACCGCCCACACCGTGACGCCGATCGCGCCGAACAGGGCGATGTCGATGGCGAGCATGGTCAGCACGCCCCACAGGCTGTGCTTGCTGTAGACGTTGCGTTCGAGCCAGTCGTCAGGCGTGCCGTGGCCGAACTTGGCCATGGTTTCCTTGTTGTTGGATTCTTCGCGGTAGAGCTCGGCGCCGCGGAACAGCACCTTCCAGATGCCGAACAGGATGGGCGAATGGGGATCGCCTTCCTTTTCGCACTTGGCGTGGTGCTTGCGGTGGATGGCAACCCATTCCTTGGTGACCATGCCGGTCGTCATCCAGAGCCAGAAGCGGAAGAAGTGCATGACGGCCGGATGCAGGTCCAGGCCCCGGTGCGCCTGGCTGCGGTGCAGGAAGACGGTGACGGACACAATGGTGATGTGCGTCATGACCAGGGTGAAAACGACGATCTGCCACCAAGTGGCTTGGGTCAGACCGCCGGCAATGAAGGAGAGGATGTAATCCATAAAGCTGTAATGAGCCTCGCTTGAAGAGTGCCTGAAGTTTAGCTTACCTTTGCCGCGTTATGACAATGGAGTTTCAAAATAGTTTTTGAGGGAAATCAAGGACTAAGCCCTGCTTTTGACCACACTACGCCAGGCGCGCGACCGAGTCGGCGCGACCCTTGGCGACGATGACGACGCATCCCGGGCCGGGACGCGCCCACGTCGGACACTTCGTTTTGGCTACGCGTCGCGATTAAAGTTCCTGTCAGGCTGGCACGCGCTGTCTTGCGGGCGCCACGGGTCTGGCGCACACTTCGGTCCGCTATCACCGTCTCTTCCGCCTCACGATGTTCCGCGAAAAAATCTGTCCCTATTTTATTGCCCTCCTGACCGCGGCCGGTCTGGCCGCCGCGGCGCCCACGCATGCCCAGTCGCTGAAAATTGGGGACGTTACCGTGCTGGCGTCCTATTACGAGATCCGTGGCTCGGACTGCCTGGCGCTGCGCGCGCCCCGCGTCACCATCACGCTGCAACCGCGCCTGGGGGTCGCCAGCATCGTCCAGACGCGCGGCCAGTCCGGCGACTCGGGACGTTGCGCGTACAAGACAGTGCCGGTGGCGCAACTGGTCTACCAGGCCAACCAACCCGGGTCGGATTCGCTGGCTTGGGAAGTGAAATACCAGAATAAGACCATCGGAACGCGCCGGTACAGCGCGACGCTGGGCATCGCGCCGGCTCCCTGAGCCAGCGCGGGGCCAGCCGCCGCTCAGGAAGCCGGCCTGGCCTGATCCGCCTCGCTGGACGCTTCCGCGGCCACCGGTTCCAGGGCCTCCTGGGCGACGGGCGCCTCGGCAGTGCCGACACCCTCTTCGTGCGGCGCTTCGGCGTCCGACTGCGCCTCGGCTTCGCCTTCCGCTGCGGTGACAGCCTTCTTGCGGCGCTCGAACACGGCGGCGAAGAAGCCGTCGGTGCCATGCAGGTCCGGACGCAGTTGGACGTAGGGCCCCTCCAGCTTCAGGTTGTCGCAACGGGCAGCCAGGATCTCGGCCGCGTCCACCCGCTCGAAATCCGGATGGCTGGCCAGGAAGCGGTCGGCCTGCACTTCGTTTTCCTCGGCCAGCAGGCTGCAGGTGGCGTACACCAGGCGGCCGCCGGGCGCCACGCAGCGCGCGGCGCTATTGAGGATGCGTTCCTGCAGTTGCCCCAGTTCAGCCAGCGACTCGGGGTGCTGGCGCCACTTCAGGTCGGGGTTGCGGCGCAAGGTGCCGATGCCGCTGCAGGGCGCGTCGACCAGCACGCGCTGGGCCTTGCCGGCCAGGCGCTTGACGCGGGCGTCGTTCTCGCTGTCGATCGCCACCGGCACCACGTTCGACAGGCCGCTGCGTGCAAAGCGCGGCTTGGCTCGCGCCAGGCGGGCGGCCGAGACGTCAAAGGCGTAGAGGCGGCCGGTCGAGCGCATCAGCGCGCCCAGCAGCAGGGTCTTGCCGCCGGCGCCGGCGCAGAAATCGATGATCATTTCGCCGCGGCGCGGCGCCACCAGCAGGGCCAGCAACTGGCTGCCTTCGTCCTGCACCTCGATACTGCCGTTCTCGAACTGCGGCCAGCGATTGATGGCCGGACGGCCTTCCATGCGGATGCCCCAGGGCGAGTACGGCATTGCCACGGGTTCGTAGCGGCCGGCGCTCTGCTGCAGTTCCGCCAGCATGGCGTCACGCTCGACCTTGAGCGGGTTGACCCGCAGGTCCAGGCTGGCCTGGCGGTTGAGGGCCTCGATCAGGGTTTCGGGGCTTTCCATGGCGCCCAGGCGCTCGTCGAGCCAGTCAGGGATGCTGCCGCGCACGGCGCGCGGCAGCGTCGCCAGGTCGATCTGCAGCACGCGTTGCAGCCATTCCGCCTCGGCCGCGTCCAGGCCTTCACGCAGCGCTTCCGTGCCGAGGGTGGCGGCCAGGCCCAGGATGGCCAGGCGGCGCGAAGCCGGCCCGACGCCGCTTTCGCCGAACTGGCGGTAGCGGCGCAGGTGGCGCAGCACGTCGTAGACGGCTTCGGCCACTTCCGAACGGTCGCGCGCGCCCAGGCCGGGATGGCCACGCAGCCAGTGCGACAAGGCGGCGTCTGCCGGGTAGGTCCATTGCAGGATCTCGCCCAGCACGCGCTGCACCTGGTCGATACGGCTGGCGGCATACGACAGGCGCGGCCGGTTGAATTGCGGCTTTTGCGGGGCGGCGTCACGCCGGCCCTGGCCTTCGCGGCGGTCGGAACCGGGGAAACCACGCTCGCCGCCACGGCCTTCGCCGCGCGGAGCGTCGTAGGACGGGCGCGAATCCGGACGACCGAAGGCTTCACGGCGATCCGAACCGAAGGAGCCGCGCTCGCCGCCGCGGCCTTCGCCGCGCGAAGCGCCATGGGAGGGACGCGAATCCGGTCGACCCTGGCCTTCGCGGCGGTCCGAACCGAAGGAGCCGCGCTCGCCGCCACGGCCTTCGCCGCGCGAAGCGCCGTAGGACGGGCGCGAATCCGGACGGCCGTAGCCTTCGCGGCGGTCCGAACCGAAGGAACCCCGTTCACCGCCATGGCCTTGGCCCTCACGGCGCTCCGAGCCGTACGAGCCACGCTCGCCACGCGGCGCGTCATAGGAAGGGCGCGGCGTCGGGCGGCCCGAGCCTTCGCGCCGGTCGCCGCCGAAGGAACCGCGTTCGCCGCGGCCTTCGCCGCGTGGCGCGTCATAGGACGGACGTGGGGTCGGACGGCTGTCGCGGCGCTCGTCCGAACGGCCTTCGCGGCCGCCGGCGGCGCGCTCGGGGCGCGGCGCGCGTTCCTGGGCGACGCGGGCCTCGCCCTTGGGGCGCGAGAAGAAGGACCGGCCGTCACGCTCTCCGGCGGCTGCCGGGCGGGAACGCGGGGATTGGGGTTTGCTCATGGTGTATTCCAGTGGGGCGGACACATGCCGCCCGATAAATGCGATTCAGGGCCGTCGGCGGCCCGGCTGCGCGGCTGGCGTCGGCTCAGGCCGCCGCGGACCAGGTGAACAGGCGGTCGGGATCTCCCTGCACGTCCACCCGGTGGTCATTCGTCAGGGTAACCCGGCCTTCGGCGAGCCAGCGCACGGCGGTCGGAAAAGCCTGGTGCTCGACTTCCAGCACGCGTTCGGCCAGCATTTCGGGCGTGTCGCCAGCCAGGACCGGCACGCAGCCCTGGGCAATGATGGGGCCATGGTCCAGCACCGGCGTCACGAAATGCACGGTGCAGCCATGCACCCGCACCCCGGTGGCCAGCGCCTGGGCGTGCGTGTGCAGCCCCGGGAACGCCGGCAGCAGCGACGGATGGATGTTGACCAGGCGGCCGCTATAGCGATTGACGAAGCCGGGGGTCAGCACCCGCATGAAGCCGGCCAGGATGACGTAGTCCGGCGCGTGCAGGTCGATTTCCGTGGCCAGCGCGGCGTCGAACGCTTCGCGGCTGGCATAGTCCTTGTGGTACAGCGCCGCCGTGGCGATGCCCTGGGCCGCGGCCCATTCCAGGCCGGCGGCGTCCGGCCGACTGGCGATCACGGCGGCGATCGTGGCGGGCCAGCCCTGTTGGCGACAGGCCTGGACCAGCGCCTGCATGTTGCTGCCTCGTCCCGAGATCAGGATGACGATGCGGCGCGGTGGTGTAGAAGTTTCCGGCAAGATGAGCGATCCAAATTGGGGATGACGAACAATCCCGTAATCCAAAATTGTAAACTCTCGCTCGTGAAACCACCGCTGCGCATCCACCGATCCCTTCCGCCGCCCGCCCAGCGCGCTCCCAGCGCGCTGACCATCGGCAATTTCGACGGCGTCCACCGAGGACACCAGGCCATGCTGGCGCGCGTCTGCCAGGTCGCGCGCGACCGCGGCCTGACGCCCGCCGTGATGACCTTCGAGCCGCACCCGCGCGAGTACTTCGCCACGCTGAACCAGCGTCCCGAGCTGGCGCCCACCCGCATTTCCGGGCTGCGCGACAAGCTGGCGGCGCTGGCCCGCTATGGCGTATCCCAGGTCGTGGTCGAGCGCTTCAACGCCCGCCTGGCCGAAATGTCGGCCAACGCCTTCATCGAGAACCTGCTGGTGCGGGGGATGGATACCAAGTGGCTGCTGGTGGGCGAGGACTTCCGCTTCGGCCACAAGCGCAGCGGCGACATCGACCTGCTGCGCGAAGCCGGCCTGCGCCATGGCTTCGAGGTACAGACCCTGGCCGACGTCACCGACCGCCACGGCCACCGCATTTCCAGCTCGGAAGTGCGCACCGCCCTGGCCGTGGGCGACCTGGACCGGGCCCGCCACCTGCTGGGCCACCCCTTCCATATCAGCGGTCACGTGATCCACGGCCAGAAGCTGGGTCGCACCCTGGGCTATCCGACCATGAACCTGCGGGTGGCCGAGCGCTGCGCGGCCCGCTCCGGCATCTACGTGGTACAGGTGTATGGCCTGGCCGAGCGCGCCCTGCCGGCAGTGGCCAGCCTTGGCGTGCGCCCGACCGTCGAGGACCGCGGCCGCGTGCTGCTGGAAGCGCACCTGCTCGACGAGACCGTCAACGCATACGGTAAACTCGTGCGTGTCGAATTCCTGCAAAAGCTGCGGGACGAAGAAAAATTTCCTGATCTCCCTTCCCTGACTGCCGCCATCGCCGAAGACGCGCGAAACGCGCGCGCCTATTTTGCCGTTCATGGACTATAAAAAGACCCTCAACCTGCCCGATACCCCCTTCCCCATGCGGGGCGACCTCGCCAAACGCGAGCCCGCCTGGATTGCGCAGTGGGAGGAAAACCACGTCTACCAGGCGATCCGCGCCGCCAGCCGCGGCCGTCCGCGCTTCGTGCTGCACGACGGCCCGCCCTACGCCAACGGCGACATCCACATCGGCCACGCGGTCAACAAGATCCTGAAGGACATCATCGTCAAGAGCCGCAACATGGCCGGCTACGACGCGCACTACGTGCCGGGCTGGGATTGCCACGGCATGCCGATCGAGATCCAGATCGAGAAGAAATACGGCAAGCACCTGCCGGTGGCCGAGGTGCAGTCCAAGGCCCGCGCCTACGCGCTCGAGCAGATCGACCGCCAGCGCAAGGACTTCAAGCGCCTGGGCGTGCTGGGCGAGTGGGATCGTCCCTACATGACGATGAACTTCAGCAATGAAGCCGACGAGATCCGCGCCCTGGGCCGCATCCTGGACAAGGGCTACGTGTTCCGCGGCCTCAAGCCCGTGAACTGGTGTTTCGACTGTGGCTCGGCGCTGGCCGAGGCCGAGGTCGAATACGCCGACCGCGTCGACCCGGCGGTGGACGTGGCCTTCCCGTTCGCCGAGCACGACAAGCTGGCCAAGGCCTTCGGCCTGGACAAGGTCGACGACGGCGCCATCGTCATCTGGACCACCACGCCCTGGACCATCCCGTCCAACCAGGCGCTGAACCTGCATCCCGAAATCGAATACGCGCTGGTGCGCGTGTCGCCCGCCCCCAAGTTCGGCCCGCTGCTGCTGATCGCGCGCGACCGGGTCGAGGCCTGCCTGAAGGGTTGGAACCTGGAAGGCGAAGTCATCGCCACCGCCCCGGGCGCGGCGCTGTCGGGCATCGAGTTCCGCCATCCTCTGGCGCAGTTCGAAGCCGCCTACGACCGCAAGGCCCCGGTCTACCTGGGCGAGTACGTCACGGCTGACTCCGGCACTGGCGTGGTGCACTCGGCCCCCGCCTACGGTATCGAGGACTTCATCTCGTGCAAGGAGCACGGCATGAAGGACACCGACTTCATCAGCCCGGTCATGGGCGACGGCAAGTACGTCGACAGCCTGGCGCTGTTCGGCGGCCTGTCGATCTGGGACGCCAACCCCAAGATCGTCGAGGCCCTGAAGGAAGCCGGCGCGCTGATGCACGTCGAAAAGCACAAGCACAGCTACATGCACTGCTGGCGCCACAAGACGCCCATCATCTACCGCGCCACCAGCCAATGGTTCGCCGGCATGGACATCAAGCCCAAGGACGGCGGCCCGACCCTGCGCGAATCGGCGCTGGCCGGCATCGACGCCACCGCCTTCTACCCGGCCTGGGGCCGCGCCCGCCTGCACGCCATGATCGCCAACCGTCCGGACTGGACCCTGTCGCGCCAGCGCCAGTGGGGCACGCCGATGGCCTTCTTCGTGCACAAGGAAACCGGCGCGCTGCATCCGCGCACCTCCGAATTGCTGGAACAGGTCGCGCAACGCGTCGAGCAAGGCGGCATCGAGGCCTGGCAAACGCTGGACCCGCGCGAGCTGCTGGGCGACGAAGCCGATCAATACGAAAAGAACCGCGACACGCTGGACGTGTGGTTCGACTCGGGCAGCACCCACGCCACCGTGCTGGGCGGCAAGGACGGCGATTTCGCCGGCTCGCATGGCGCCGAACTGGGTTGGCCCGCCGACCTCTACCTGGAAGGCTCCGACCAGCACCGCGGCTGGTTCCATTCGTCGCTGCTGACTGGCTGCATGCTGTATGGCCAGCCGCCCTACAAGGCCCTGCTGACGCACGGCTTCGTGGTGGACGGCCAGGGCCGCAAGATGAGCAAGTCGGTCGGCAACGTGATCGCGCCGCAAAAGGTGTCCGATTCGCTGGGCGCCGAGATCCTGCGCCTGTGGGTCGCCTCCACCGACTACTCGGGCGAGCTGTCGATCTCTGACGAGATCCTCAAGCGCGTGGTCGAAGGCTACCGCCGCATCCGCAACACGCTGCGCTTCCTGCTGGCCAACCTGGCCGACTTCGACGCCGTGTCGCAGTCCGTGCCCTACGGCGAGCTGTTCGAGATCGACCGCTATGCACTGGCCATGACGGCGCAGATGCAGGCCGAGGTGCAGGGCCACTACGAACGCTACGACTTCCACCCGGCGGTTTCGCGCCTGCAGACGTTCTGCTCGGAAGACCTGGGCGCGTTCTACCTGGATATCCTGAAAGACCGCCTGTACACCTCGAAGGTGGACAGCGTGGCCCGCCGCTCGGCCCAGACCGCGCTGCTGGACATCACCCAGACGCTGCTCAAGCTGATGGCGCCGATCCTGTCTTTCACGGCCGAAGAGGCCTGGAAGGAACTGGTCGGCTCGGCCCTGAAGCACCAGGCCGACGCCGCCCGCGTCACCATCTTCACCGAGGTCTACCACGCGCTGCCGCCGTTCGCGGACGCCGAGGCCCTGTCGGCCAAGTGGACGCGCCTGCGCGCCATCCGCGCCGAGGTCCAGCGCAAGCTGGAAGAGGTGCGCACGGCCGGCGACATCGGTTCGTCGCTGCAGGCCGAGGTCGACCTGTACGCCAGCGGCGAAGACCAGCAATTGCTGGCCAGCCTGGGCGACGACCTGCGCTTCGTGCTGATCGTCTCGCGCGCCGCCGTGCACGCAGGCGAAGGCGAGACGCGCATCGAGGTCACGCCGTCCAAGCACAAGAAGTGCGAGCGCTGCTGGCACTGGCGCCTGGACGTGGGCCAGGATCCGGATCACCCCGAGATCTGCGGCCGCTGCGTGTCCAACCTGTTCGGCTCGGGCGAAGCCCGCGACAAGGCCTGAGCATGGCCGGCCCTCAAGGCACGGCCACCGGGGCATCCGCCGGCGCGCCCCCCGCAAGGGTGGGCCGCTGGCTGGGCATCGCGCTGGCCATCGTCGTGCTGGACCAGCTGACCAAGGTGTACTTCAACACCTCATACCAGTATGGCGAGCGCCTGAACCTGCTGCCGTTCTTCGACTTCACGCTGCTGTATAACCGCGGCGCGGCATTCAGCTTCCTGGCATCCGAGGAAGGCTGGCAGCGCTGGCTGTTCACGGCGCTGGGCCTCGTCGCCGCCGTGGTCATCACCGTGATCCTGCGCCGCACCCGCGGCCAGCCGCGCTTCTGCCTGGCGCTGGCGATGATCCTGGGCGGCGCCATCGGCAACGTGATCGACCGCGTGGTGTATGGCCACGTGGTGGACTTCCTGCTGTTCTATTGGCGCGACTGGTACTACCCCGCCTTCAATGTGGCGGACGTGGGGATCACCTGCGGCGCGGTACTGCTGGTGCTGGACGAGCTGCTGCGGGCCCGCAAGCCGCGCGCCTGACGCCCTCCCCCGCCCCCCTTCGAAACCCGGCCCCTGGCCGGGTTTTTTCCTGTTTGAGCCCCCCTGCACGCATGGCGAACGGCGCGATGCGGCAATGCGGAATAAAATCACTGTCCGTTCCCTGATTCGACGGCATCCAAACGCCGTCCGACGCCCATGCTCGACCTCGCCCGCAAACGCATCGTCCTCGGCCTGACCGGTGGCATCGCCTGCTACAAAATCGCCGAGCTGGTGCGGCGCATGACCGAACAAGGCGCCGTCGTCGACGTAGTGATGACCGAGGCGGCCACGCACTTCATCACGCCGGTGACCATGCAGGCCCTGTCCGGCCGTCCGGTGTTCGTCGATGCCTGGGACCCGCGGGTGCCCAACAACATGGCGCACATCGACCTGACGCGCGGCGCCGACGCCGTGCTGATCGCGCCGGCCAGCACCGACTTCATGGCCAAGCTGGCTCACGGCATGGCCGACGACCTGCTGTCGACGCTGTGCGTGGCGCGCGCCTGCCCGCTGCTCGTCGCGCCCGCCATGAACCGCGAGATGTGGGCCAACCCGGCGACCCAGCGCAACGTGGCGCAACTGCGCGCCGACGGCATCAGCATCCTGGGCCCGGCCGCCGGCGAACAGGCCTGTGGCGAGACCGGCGACGGGCGCATGCTCGAAGCCCATGAAATCCTCGCCGACCTGATCGCCTTCTTCCAGCCCAAGCTGCTGGCCGGCCGTCACGTGCTGCTGACCGCCGGCCCCACCTCCGAGCCGGTCGATCCGGTGCGCGTGCTGAGCAACCGCTCGTCGGGCAAGACCGGCTACGCCCTGGCCCGGGCCGCGCGCGAAGCCGGCGCCCGCGTCACGCTGATCACCGGCGCCACCGCCCTGCCCGTGCCGCGCGGCGTCACCGCCCTGTCGGTGATGACGGCGCGCCAGATGCACGACGCCGTGATGGCCAGCGCCGCCGACGCCGACATCTTCATCGCCGTGGCCGCCGTGGCCGACTGGCGCGTCAAGAACGTCAGCAACCAGAAGCTGAAGAAGACCAGCGAAGGCGGCGGCGCGCCGCAGATGGAGTTCGAGCCCAACCCCGACATCCTGGCCGAAGTGGCCAAACTGAAGGACGGGCCGTGGTGCGTGGGTTTTGCGGCAGAGACCGAAAAGCTGGCCGAGCACGCCGAGGCCAAGCGCCAGCGCAAGGGCATTCCGCTGCTGGTGGGCAACCTGGCGCACAAGGTGATGGACGCCGACACCACCGAACTGGTGCTGTTCGACGCGCAGGGCGCGCACCCGCTGCCGGCCGCCGACAAGCTGGACGCCGCGCGCCGCCTGATCGCCGAGATCGCGGCGCGGCTGCCGGACTGATCCCGCCCGTCCGCGAGACCCAACAAAAACGCCAGACGCGAGTCTGGCGTTTTTGTTTGCGGCGCGCGCCGCGCCTGCTGGCAACGGCAGACGCGACAGCCTGCTTATTGCTCCAGGCTGATGTTGGCGGCGCGCACGATGTCGGCCCACTGCTTGCGGTCGTTCTCCAGGAACCGGCCGAACTGCTCGGGCGTCATGCCGGTGACCGGTTCCGAACCCAGGCCGGCCATCTTCTCCTTCACGGCGGGCTGCTTGAGCACGTCCTGCAGCGCCGCGTAGTAGGCTGCCAGCACGTCGGCCGGCAGCCCGGCCGGCGCGAACACGCCCTGCCAGGTCGGCATGTCGAAGCCCTTCAGGCCCTGCTCGTCCAGCGTGGGCACGTCGGGCAGTTGCGGCGAGCGCTTGAGCGAGGCCACGCCGATGGCCTTGACCTTGCCCTGCAGCGCCAGCGGCGCGGCGGTGGAGATGTTGTCCATCGTCATCGCGATATGGCCGCCCAGCAGGTCGGTGATGACCGGCGCGGCGCCACGGTAGGCCGCGTGGGGCACCTTCACGCCCAGCTTGTACAGCATGGTCTCGGCGATCAGGTGGTTGGAGATGCCCACGCCGGCGGTGCCGTAGGTGGCGGTCGGCGTCTTCTGGAAGTAGTCCTTCAGTTCGGCCAGGTTGTTGGCCGGCACGTCCTTGTTGACGATGACCACGTTGGGCTGCACCGCCGCCAGCGTAATGGGCGTGAAGTCGGTCGGCTTGTAGCTGGTGCCCTTGGCGTTGAGCACATGGGTGATGGCCATGGAGCCGGCCGCCGCGATGCCGATGGTGTAGCCGTCGGGCTGCGATTGCGACAGGCGGTACGCCATGATGTTGCCGCCGGCGCCCGCCAGGTTCTCTACCACCACCGTCTGGCCCAGGCGCTGCGACAGCGGCTCGGCCAGCAGGCGCGCCAGCGTGTCGGCGGAACCGCCGGGCGCGAAACCGACCAGGAGGCGCACCGGCTTGGTCGGTTTCCAGGCGTCCGCGGCCAGGACCGGCGCGGCCGACATGGCGCCGACGACGAACAGTGCGCCCACGGCGCGTTGCAAACTACGGCTGAACATGAAGAGGATCCCTTATTCCAGAATTTGCGCAAGCATCTGCGCCACAACACGATTCGACAGCAGCACCGGGCGACCCGATGCCTGCGCCACCGCCTGGCGCATGCGTTCGGCGTAGCCCATGCAATGCATGACGATGAAATCGCAGTCAGCCAATGCGCGGCCGGCCTGCGTGAAATTGGCGGCCGCGCGCGCCGCGTCCGTTTCGTAGGGCGAGGCATGCACCACCGTCGCCGGGCATTCCAGCGGCACGGCCATGTGGAACGCATCGACCTGGGCTTCCAGCGGCACCACCAGCCCGACATGGCGACCGTGCTGCGACAGGCCCGCGACCAGGTGGTCCACCACCTGCTGCGGCTCGACCACCAGCGTGCGCATCGGCGCGATCGCGGTGCCCGTGCACAACGGCACCAGCAGGTCGTAGCCGGCAGCGTCGACCTGACGCATCACCTGCGCCAGGCGGGCCTCGGCGGCGGCCGCGTCCAGTTCGATCTGGCTGCCGTCGCGCATGCGCGTGGCGAAGCGGTATTCGCCCGGACGCGGCGCCAGCGCGGCCAGCGCCGCGGCGTCCAAGCCGTCGAGCGCGCCGAATTCGTCGACGCGCACGTGCTCGCCCAGCAAGGGAGCCATCTCGGGCACCACGTCGCTGCGCGGCGACTGGCCGATGGTGAAGAACGCCACGCGACGCGGCTTGGGCGCGCTCATTGCGCGCCCCCGGGTTCCCGGCCGGTGGTCTGCAGGTGCGCCATCGAGCCGTAGCGGGCCTGCAGCGCGCGCCATTCGGCGTCGTCAAAGAAAGTCAGCGCGCCCTGCCCGAACAGCTTGGCGATCTCGATGCAGAAGCGCATGGCGACGTCGGCGTCGACCGCGTTGGTGACGCCGGTGGCGCAGCCCGGCACGGCGGTCTGCGCGGTCAGCGCCACGCCCACTACCGGCGCGTCGGTGACGATGGCCGGCTGCATCAGCGAATTGACGTGCCACAGGCCGTTCTCGTAGGGCGTGATGTCCTGTGTGGTCAACGGCAGCGTCAGGGGCAACTGGCCGCTGACCCAGCCGATCACGTCCAGCATGGTTTCGGGAATGCGCAGCAGGTAACCCTGCTTGGCCACCGGCGTGAGGGCCACGCCGCGCTGGTTCACCAGGCGGTTGCCGCGGGTGGTGTCGACCGACAGGATCGCGTCCATGCGCGGATCGACTTCGTGCGACATCATCTCGCGCATCGGGAACGGCGAGCGCATCATCGGCACCGGGTGGTGCGGACGGGTGCCGGCGCGCGGGCAGATGTGGGTGCGGATGCGCACGGTGCCGGGCAGCACGTCGCCCTGGCGCGCCATGGCCATCAGCTTGAGCGCGGTGGCCACGGCGACCACGGCGCCATCGCTGTCGGACACCAGGCCGGTGACGGCCGGACGCGCGCCGATGCCGCCCAGGCGGCCGACGATGCCCAGTTGCGGCGCGTTGGCGTCGGAACCCGGGATGACAATGGAGAGAAAGTCGGTGGCCAGGCCGTCGCGCTCGAGCCGAGTGACTTCGACTTCGCAATGGCCCGCCTCGCGCAGGACCTGCGCCACCGCTTCGCCCGTGACATGCGCCGAGGACAGCAGCTCGATAGTGTCGATGACCTGTTTCATGCCGGGATCTCCACCACCCCGGGCTGGAACACGCGCGGCTCGTTGCCGCCCAGGAACAGCGGCGCATCGTGCGGACCGACCAGCGTGATGGCGGCGCCGCGCACGCGCAGCGCGGCGCCTTCGGGCAGGCCCAGCACCGGCATCGTCGGGTTCAGCGTGCAGAACTCAGCCAGGCGCTGTGCGCGGGTCTCGCCGCGGTGGCCGGGAGGATGGGCGTTGGTGTAGTGCGGATTGATCTGGAAGGACAGCAGGCCGAGCGCGTCGAAGCCCGCGGGATCGGTGATCGGCATGTCGTTGGTGGTGCAGATGCTGGGGCAGGCCAGGTTGGAGCCGGCGCTCCAGCCCAGGTAGGCGGCGCCTTCGCGCACGCGGCGCGCCACCACGCTCAACAGGCCCCGGCGGCGCAGCTCGCCAAGCAGATTGAAGGTGTTGCCGCCGCCGACGATGATGACCGCGGCCCTTTCCAGTGCGGCCACCGGATCGGCGGCGCGGTGCAGCGGCTCGATGTCCAGGCCGGTGTCGGCCAGCGCCGTCACCACCATCGCGGTGTAGTCGTCCCAGTTGCGGGTGACGCCTGCGTACGGCACGAACACCGCCGGCGCGCCGGCTGGCAGCGTGGCGATCAGTTCGCGGATGTCGGGCAAGGCGTGCACCAGGTAGCCGGCGTCGCTGCTGGAATTGCTGAGGAGCAGAAGGTTCATGTGCAAAGTTCCGTGGAGTCGTTGGCTCGGAGCGCCGCATGCGGGCGGCCAGATAGCGGGAATCGGTAACAGGGATCAGTCCAGCCAGTAGGGGTCGTTCAGTTCGCGCCCCAACGCGGCGACCTGCTGTGTCAGGGCGTCGCGCAACGCGGCGACGCGGGCGGCATCGACCTGGAACGACACGAAGGACAGGCACAGGCCGCGCAATTCACCGCTGGACGGATCGCGCACCGCCGCCGCCACGGCGCCGATGCCGGGCATCGCCTGGTCGATGGCAACCCCGTAATGGTCGGCGCGGGTCTGCGCCACGCGCTGCGCCAGTTCGCCGACGGTGGCCGGACAATCCTTGCCTTCCATCGGCAGCGACTGCGTGGGGTCGGCGCCGTAGAGCGCGTCGAACTCGGCCTGGCTCAGGCGCGACAGCAGCGCCCGCCCCATGGCCGTGCCCGAAGCGGCGCGACGCGAGCCGGGCGGCGACAGCACCTGCACCGGGTGCGAGCCGTTCAGGCGCTGCAGCACCACGGTTTCGCGCTGGTTCAAGGTGGACAGGTAGGCGGTCAGGCCGCTGTCCGCCGACAGGCGCGCCAGCACCTTGCGGCAGGCGTCATCCAGCGGGGTAGCGGCCAGGCCGGCGCGCACCGCCTGCGATAGCAGCAGGCCGGGACGATAACGGCGCGAGGCCGCGTCCTGGTCGAGCATGCCGTAGTGCTGCATCTGGTTGAGCAGGCGCGATGCCGTGCTCTTGGGCATGGATAACCGCTGCGCCACGTCGGTGAAGCTGAGCTCCGCAGCGCCCTCCGCATAAAGCGCAAGCACGCGTTGGACGCCGTCGAGAATACTCATCGATGTTCCATAAAACGGAACTACTGTTCCTTAATATCGAACAAGAATAATGCAGGGTCGGACCGCCGGTCAATACGGGGCCCGTGCCGGGGCAGCGCCGGAACATGAAAAACCCGCCGGATCGCGGCGGGTCATATCAGGCGGTGTGGCGAGCCAATGCGGACCGGCTCATCGCGTGGCGCTCTCCGCCCACTGCGCCAGCGGCAGCGGCGGCTGGGCATGCAGGACGCGGGCCAGCAGCAGCTTGAGCTCGGCCCAGCCGCCCCGCTCGCCCGGCCAACTGGACGGCGTCACCGGCCGCCAGGTGCCATCCGGCGCGCGCTCCGCCATCTTGAAGCGGAAGTTGTAGTGACCGGCCATGCCCATGCGCAAATCAGTCACCACCAGCGCATCGCCCAGCGCGTCATAGCGCAGCCAGTCATCGGTGAACCAGCGCAGTCGCTCATGCAGCGGCACGCCCGCCAGCGCCTGGCCCAGATCCGGGTGAAGCGGCTGGCGCAGCCATTCCGGCGGCTCGCGGTCGAACCAACTGCTGACGGCCTCGTAGTAATGGCCATCGGGCGTCTTGGCGATAACGCGCCACAGCAGCGTGTTGAGCGGCATGGGAACGGCCCGCAGCTCGGTGACGACGATGCCTCGCGCCTGCATCGCATCGCGCACCCGCTGCTCGGCGGCGATGCGGCCCGCCAGGCCGAACGCCAGGTAGGCCGTGCTGAAGATCAGCGCCCCCGCCAGCAGTCGCCGGGCGTTGCGCGTCATGCCCGCGATGATCGCGTAGACCGCCGCCAGCAACAGCGGCACGGTGTAGACCGGATCGATGATGAAAATCGCCGACCAGCTTTCCGGAATCGACGCCAGCGGCCAGAACAACTGCGTGCCGTAGACGGTGAAGGCGTCCAGCAGTGGATGCGTCACCAATACCAACCACAGTGTCAGGAACAATCGCCTGCCGCTGTAGGGTGCCTGTGGCCAGTATCGGCGTATCAGGCAGGCCAGGAGCAGCGCCAGACCCGTCAGCACGAAGATCGAATGCGAGAAGCCCCGGTGATAGGTCATCAGTGACACCGGGTCCGGGTAACGCATCAACACGTCCAGATCCGGCACCGTGGCCAGCGCCGCGCCGTAGATCAGCGCTCGCCGTCCCTGCACGCGCCCCAGCAGCGCCCCCTGTATGCCCGCGCCCAGCACGGCTTGTGTAACCGAATCCATAGAACTCCGACGATAGCCTTCGGTGGACGCCGCTTTCACGCGGCGCCCACAATGCAGGCGTTAAGATACCCGATTGCGTTCAGCTAATTTTCAACTTTTGCCTCATGGACCAATACATCGACAAGATCGGCGTGCTGATCGAGACCAACCAGGCCTGGGCCGGCCCCATCACCTTCCTGCTCACGCTGGGAGAATCGATGGTGCTGCTGGGCCTGTTCATTCCCGCGACCGCGCTGATGCTGCTGACGGGCGGCCTGATCGGGGCCGGCACGCTGGATCCATGGAGCATCATGGCCTGGGGCGTCGCTGGCGCCATCGTCGGCGACGCGCTGTCCTACGGGCTGGGCCGCTGGGCGGGTCCCAGCGTGCTGCGGCGCTGGCCGCTCAAGCAGCAGCGCACCGCCGTCGCCCGCGCCCGGCTGTTCTTCTACCGCTATGGCTTCGCCTCGGTGCTGATCGGCCGCTTCCTGGGACCGATCCGCTCGACCATCCCGACGGTGGCCGGCGTCATGGGCATGGCGCATGGCCGTTTCCAGATGGCCAATGTGCTTTCGGCCATCCTGTGGATGCCGCTGATGCTGGCGCCGGGCTACATCACCGCGCGCAGCCTGGGCGCCGCGGAAAACGCCCAGCAGATCGCCATGATGATCGGCGCGGGTTTCTCGGTGCTGCTAGGATGCGGACTTCTGGTCGCGATGATGCGCAAGCGCCGGCAGCCGGCGCGGATCCGTCGCGGCAATTAGCGGAGAACAGCATGGCTATCGACATGGAGCCAAAGAACGGCGACTTCGCGCGCTACATCGAAAATCTTTCGCGCGCCGGTGGCGCCACGCCTGGACGGGTGCCGAGCAAGGCCGAGACCAAGCGCCAGGCCGCCATGCCGGCGCCGACGCCCTCCCCCGCCCCGGACCAGGGTTCCCTGAACGACCTGACCTGGGGCAAGACAGCCCCGCCGCCGCTGCAATCGCGTCGCGCCGACAGCGTGCCGCCCACCGTCGCGCCCGGCCAGACGGACGCCGAGGCGGTGTCGCTGGCCAAGCGCGCGCGCCAGCGCAAGCAGGGCATTTTCCTGACCATCGCCGGCGCGGTGGCCGGCTGGGCCGCGGTCAACGTCGCCTTCAAGGCGCTGCACGCGCCGCGCTTCGACCTGGACGATTTCATGCCGGCGGTGTTCCTGGGCTTCTTCGCGCTGATGCTGTTCAAGGCCGCCAGCGGCGCCCGCGACCCGCGCAAGCGGCCGCTGGAAAAGCTGCCGCCGCTCAAGACCTCGTCGTACCGCAAGGATGCGTGAGAGGGCGCGGCCGCGGCGGCAATGGTGCTAACATTTCCGCCGCTGTCGAACAGACCCCACGAATACCGGAGTGAAAGTGAATAACGTTGTCGGATTGAACCAGGCCCAGGCGGCCACGATGCTGAAGCTGCAAGGCGACCTGAACAGCATGATCAATCCGGACTGGATCAACGGCGGCGCCCGCTTCCTGCGCGCCGCCTTCGTCGAATCGGCCGAGGCCCTGGAGCATTACGGCTGGAAGTGGTGGAAGAAGCAGACCATCGACCTGCCGCAGGTGCAGATGGAACTGGTCGACATCCTGCATTTCTACCTGTCGCACACCATCGTGCAGGCCAAGGGCGACGTCAACGCCGCCGCCGCCGCGCTGGTGGCCGACCTGGCCGGCCCCGCCTCGATCACGCTGGACGGCAAGAGCTACGCGCTGGCCAGCCTGAACGTGCCCGAACTGCTGGAACTGATCGGCGGCCTGGCGGTGTGCGGCCGCGCCAGCTTCAAGCTGCTCGAGCAGAGCATGAGCGCCTGCGAGATGAGCTGGAACGATGCCTACACCCAGTACGTTTCCAAGAACGTGCTGAACATCTTCCGCCAGCAGCATGGCTACAAGGAAGGCACCTACATCAAGATCTGGAACGGCGAAGAGGACAACGTGGTGCTGGCGCGCCTGCTGTCGCAGCACGACGCCGCCCGCGCCGACTTCGCGGACATCCTGCATCGCGAACTGGAAGCGGCGTATTCGCGCCTGTAAGCGCGCACCGTCCGCCCATGAAAAACGCCGCGTCACGCGGCGTTTTTCTTTGGACGACGGTCGCGCGCTAGCGCTGGCCGAAGCGCGTCTCGCCGAACAGTTCCTTCAGCTCGCGCGGCTGCGACCGCCAGTACTGGCGCGGCGCGGCGACCTGCCCGCCCAGTTGCGCGGCGGCATGCCAGGGCCAGCGCGGGTCGTACAGCATGCCACGCGCCAGCGCCACCATGTCGGCCTGGCCTTGCGCCAGGATGTCCTCGGCCTGTTGCGCCTCGGTGATCAGGCCCACCGTGATGGTGGGCAGGCCGACCGCGCGCTTGAGGGCGTCGGCGAACGGCACCTGGTAGTTCGGCCCGACCGGGATCTTTTGCAGCGGCGACACGCCGCCGCTGGAGACGTCGATGAACTCACAGCCCAATTCCTTGAGCCGCAGCGCGAACGCCTCGGTCTGCGCCGGGTCCCAGCCGCCCTCGACCCAGTCGGTGGCCGACACCCGCACGCCCAGCGCCACCGACGACGGCGTCACCGCGCGCACCGCGCGGAACACTTCCAGCGGAAAGCGCATGCGGTTCTCCAGCGAGCCGCCGTATTCGTCGTCGCGCTGGTTGGCCAGCGGCGACAGGAACTGATGCAGCAGATAGCCGTGGGCCGCGTGCAGCTCGATGGCATCGAAGCCCAGGCGGATGGCGCGGCGGGCGCTGTCGACGAAGGCATCGCGCACGCGCGCCAGGCCGGCGGCGTCAAGCGCGCGCGGCGCCGGCTCGGAGGCATTGTGCGGCAGCGCCGACGGCGCCCAGCCCTGCCAGCCGCCCTGCTCCGGCGGCACCAGTTGGCCGCCCTCCCAGGGCGCATGGCTCGACGCCTTGCGGCCGGCGTGACCAAGCTGGATGCCGAGCTTGATGGGCGAATAGCGGCGCACCGCCTGCACCACGCGGCCCAGCGCGGCCTCGGTCTCGTCGGACCAGAGGCCCAGATCGCCCGGGGAGATGCGGCCGTCGGCCTCGACCGCGGTGGCTTCGGTGAACAGCAGCGCCGCACCCGACAGGGCCAGGTGGCCCAGGTGGATCATGTGCCAATCGGTGGCGCGGCCCTCGTCGGCCGAGTACTCGCACATGGGCGCGATGACGATGCGGTTGGCCAGTTCGACATTGCCGACTGACGTGGGACTGAAAAGATGACTCATGCGTAAGGCTCCGGGCGATGGACGCGGATGCACAGCATAGCGCCGGCATCCGCCCGCGCGGCCAATCCCGACGCCCGCGTGGGGATTTAGGGTGGGACGAGGCCCGCCCTTTAGGCCCGTCCTTTAGGCCCGCCGCTTATTACCGCGACTTATTGCCCCTCGATCACGCTGTCCAGAAATTGCCGGGTGCGCGCCTCCTTCGGATCGCTGAACAGCGTCTGCGATTCGGCGTCCTCGACGATGTTGCCCTGGTCGAAGAACAGCGTGCGGTCCGAGCTGCGCTCGGCGAACTTCATCTGGTGGGTGACGATGATCATGGTCATGCTCTTGCGCGCCGACAGGTCGCGCAGGATCTGCAGGATGCCGCCCACCAGCTCCGGGTCGAGCGCCGAGGTGACCTCGTCGAACAGCATGATCTCCGGGCACATCGCCAGCGCGCGGGCGATGCCGACGCGTTGCTTCTGGCCGCCCGACAACTGCGCCGGGTAGACGTCGAGCTTGTCGCCCAGCCCCACCATCTCCAGGTATTCCACCGCGCGCTCGCGGGCCTGGTCGCGCGACAGCCCCAGCACGTGCACCGGCGCCTCCATGGCGTTGCCCAGCGCGGTCATGTGCGGGAACAGGTTGAAGTGCTGGAACACCATGCCGATCTTGCCGCGCACCTTGCGCAGGTGCTCGGAATTGGGGCCGGCCGGGCGGCCCTCGGCGTCGGTCCACATCGGCTCGCCGTCGATCTCGATCTCGCCGCTGCTGGGCTGGTCCAGGGTCATCAGTACGCGCAGCAGGGTCGATTTGCCGGAGCCGGACGGCCCTATCACGGCCACCGTCTGGCCCGCCGGAATCTCCAGGTTGATGCCTTTGAGCACCTCCAGCTCGCCATAGCGCTTGTGCAGGTTCTTGATGGTGATGCTGGAACTCATCGCTTTCCTCCATATCGTTGCAGGCGGGCCTCCAGGCCGCGCACGCCCCAGGCCGCGATCAGGCTCAACGCCAGGAACAGCACGCCGACCAGCGTCAGGGGCTCGGTGTAGCGGAAGGTGGTGGAGCCGATCATCTTGCTCTGCTGCAGCAGCTCGACCACCGTGATCGCCGACAGCAGCGGCGTGTCCTTGAACATGGCCACCAGGTAGTTGCCCAGCGCCGGCACCACCGGCGGGATCGCCTGCGGCAGCACCACGCCCACGGCCGTGCGCCACGGCGACATGTTCAGCGCCCGCGCCGCTTCCAGTTGGCCGCGCGGCACCGCCTCGATGCCGGCGCGGTAGACCTCGGCGCAATAGGTGGCGTAGTGCAGCCCGAGCGCCACGATGCCGGTCGCCAGGGGCGACATCTGCACCCCGGTCAGGGGCAGCACGTAGAACAGGAAATACATCTGCACCAGCAGCGGCGTGCTGCGCACGAACTCGATCACGAACGCCGTGGGCAAGGACAGCAGCGCCAGGCGCGAACGCCGCAGCAGCGCCAGCGCAAGGCCAAGCGTCACGGCCACCAGCATGCCCAGCACCGTGGCCTGGATGGTGATGACCAGCGCCGAACCCAGCGTGGGCAGGATCTCCAGCGCGAAGGACCAGTCGAATATCGGTTTCATCGGACGCGGACCCTCCGTTCAAGCAGGCGCACGCCGGCGGTGATGAGCAGCGCCACCGCGAAGTACAGCAGCAGCATGAGCGTGAAGATCTCGGTGGTGCGCAGGGTTTCGCTGCGCAGCAGTTGGCCGCGGAAGGTCAGGTCGGTGATGGTGATGAGCGACACCAGCGCGGTGTTCTTGAGCAGTTCGATCAGCAGGTTGCCGGCCGGCGGCAGCATGGCCGGAATGGCCTGCGGCACCACGATGCGGCGCATGATCTGGCCAGGCGTCAGGTTCAGCGCCACGCCGGCCTCGCGCTGGCCCGGCGGCACCGCGCGGATCGCGCCGCGCACCACCTCGGCGCCATAGGCGCCGGCATTGAGCGCCAGCACCACGATGCCCACCAGCATGGCCGGCAGTTGCACGCCAAACAGCGGCAGCACGAAATAGAACCAGAACAGTTGCACCAGCGCCGACGTGCCGCGGAACACCTCGACGTAGATCGACGCCAGCCAGCGCACGGGGCGCACGGTCGACAGGCGCCCCACCCCGGCCGCCAGCGCCAGCGGCACCGCCAGCACGACGGCGCCCGCCATGATTTCCAGCGTCACCGCCAGGCCCTCCAGCAGCGGCGGTACCAGCTCGGCGATATGTTCGGATATGAGCTGCATCGGCGCCCCCTAGTTCGCGGCGCAGAGCTTGGCGGCCGTGACGTCCTTGGGCAGTTCCTCGGGCGTGAAGCCGAACGGCGCCACCAGTTTCTTGTGTTCCTCGGTGCCGATGAACTTGGCCAGCTCGGCATTGAAGGCGTCGGCAAAGGCCTTGTCGTCGGTGCGGAAAGCATAGGCGCCATAGCCGCGCACGCCCTTGCCGTCGATCACCGGATCGGTGAATGGTTCGGCTTTTTCCAGGCCGCTGCCGTCGTTGGTCTTGCCCATCAGGTCGTTGACCGTCAACGCCGTGGCCGCGTAGGCGTCGGCGCGGCCGGCCTGCACGCCGGACAGCGCGCTCACGGCATCCGGGAACACCACGATCTGGCCGGCCGGCACTTTCACCTTGGAGGCGTATTCGGCTTCGATGGCGCCCACCACCACGCCCAGCCTGGCGTCCGGGTTCTTGACCACGTCCTCGTAGCTGTGCAGGTTCTTCGGGTTGCCCTGCTTGACCAGGAACGCCTGGCCCACGCCATAGGTCGGGTTCGAGAACGCCACCTGGCCGCAGCGCTCGGGCGTCACGTACATGCCCGCCGCGATGATGTCGAATCGCTTGGCCTGCAGGCCCGGGATCAGCGAGCCGAACTCGGTCAGCACGCCTTCGACCTCGTTGATGCCCATGCGCTTGAGCACCACCCGCGCGATTTCCACCGATTCACCGGTGACCTTGGCTTCCTTGCTGTCCATGAAGGCGAACGGCGCCTCGTTGGCGTAGCCGATGCGGATCTTGCCGGCGGCCTTGGCGGCCGCCAGCGTGTCGCCGCCAGCGGCGGGCGCGCTGGCCCCCTGTGCGGGCTTGTCCGAGCCGGAGTCGGAGCAGGCGGCCAGCAGGCCCAGGCTCAGGGCCAGCAGGACGCGGCGGGTGCGTTGGACGATCATGGTCTTATTTCTCCCGAATTTATTTCTAGGTACATGGCTTCGCTAAAAATGATACGACATTAAATCATTTCACCTCTAATGATATGGACGAAAAAAAGCAGGCCGAAGCCTGCTTTTCCCCGTCCCGCCCTATGGCGGGTGAGCACTCGTTACGAACCGTACGGGACTATGTCGTCCCTATTTTTTCCCCGCCGCGTCCGCGTAGGAGAACTTGCCATTGCGCACCACGCCCATCACGCGGGCGCGCTCGTCGAAGCCCTGGTGGTTGTCCTTGGAGATGTTCAGCACGCCGTTGGGCACGATCAGGTCGCGGGTGTTCTCCAGCGCGTCGCGCAGGGCGATGCGGAATTCGGGGGTGCCTGGCTTGGCGCCGGTCTTGAGGGCGCGCGCCACCGCGGAATCGAGCAGCATCCAGGCGCCATAGGCGTCGCCGGCGAACTGCGTCAGGGTGTTGGCCCCATACTGGCGCTCGTACTTGTCGGCGAATTCCACCGCCACCTTCTTCACAGGGTTCGAATCCGGCAGCTCGCGCGCCACCACGCCGGGGCCGGTGGGGAACAGCGTGCCTTCGACGTCGCGCCCGCCGACCTGCAGGAATTCCAGCGTGCCGATGCCGTGGGTCTGATAGATGGTGCCGGTGTAGCCACGCTCGAGCAGCGTCTTCTGCGGCAGCGCCGAGGGCGTGCCGGCGCCGGCCACCAGCACCGCGTCCGGCTTGGCGGCGATCACCTTGAGCACCTGGCCCACCACCGACGCGTCGGTGCGCTGGAAGCGTTCCTGCGCCACGATCTTGATGTCATTGCCGGCGGCCGCGGAGAATTCCTTCCACCAACTGTCGCCGTAGGAATCGGCGAAGCCGATGAAGGCCACGTTCTTGAAGCCCTTCTTCTTCATGTCCTCGACCAGCACGGTCGCCATCAGCGAATCGTTCTGCGGCATCTTGAAGGCCCAGGCGCGCTTGGGATCGGACAGCGGCTCGACGATCACGCTGGAAGCCGCCAGCGCGATCATCGGCGTGCCGGTCTCGGCCAGCACGTCCAGCCCGGCCAGGGCGGCGGCGGTGGTGTTGGGGCCGACGATGGCGTCGACCTTGTCTTCCGAGGTCAGCTTGCGCAGGTTCTTGACCGCGCGGCTGACGTCCGTGCCGTCGTCCAGCACCACGTAGCGCGCCGGCTCGCCGCCCAGCGTATTGGGCCACAGGCGAATGGCGTTGTTGGTCTGGATGCCGATCGCCGCGGCCGGGCCGGTGGTGGAGACATCCACGCCGATCACGATCTCGGCATGGACGGACAGGGCGGGAACGGCCAGCGCGACAGCGCAGGCGTAGCGGACGAAGAAGCGGGACATGACGACAGCTCGCAGGATGAAAAAACAGCGGATGGCGCTATTTTGCCTGACCGCCGCAGGCCTCGTAGACCAGCGCGGCCAGCGTCAGGTCCTCCAGCGCGCTGCCGACCGCCTTGAACACGGTCACTTCATCCGCCCGGGTGCGGCCCGGCGCCTGGCCGCGTACCAGGTCGGTGAGGTTGCCGCGGATGTCCTCGCGCGCCAGCACGCCGGCCTCGAACGCGGCCAGCAGGTCGCCGGCCTTGGTCGGCGCCTCGTCGGTATCCACGTAGACCGTGGCGCCGTCGAAGCAGGCCGTGTCGGTCTCGATCATGTCGGGCTTGAAGCTGCCGATCAGGTCCAGGTGGGCGCCCGGGCGCAGCCAGTCGCCCCGCACCAGCGGCACGGTCGACAGCGTCGCGCAACTGACGATGTCGGCCTGGCGCACGGCCTGCTCCAGATCGAGGGTGCTGCTGGCGTCGAAGCCCTGCTCGCGCAGCGCCGTCGCCAGCGCCTCGGCGCCGGCCGGCCGCACGTTCCAGACCCATACCTTGTCGATCGGCCGCACCGTGCGCATGGCCTGCGCCACCAGCCCGGCGATGCGCCCCGAGCCGACGATGGTCAGCACCCGCGCATCCTCGCGCGCCAGGTAGGACGCGCCCAGCGCCGCCGCGCCGGCGGTGCGGAACACCGTCACCAGGTCGCCGTCCACCTGCGCCAGCGGCACGCCGGTGCGGGCGCTGTACAGGTTGTAGGTGGCGTGCAGGCCCGGCAGCGACTGGCGCGTGTTCTCGGGAAAGATGTTGATGACCTTGACGCCGAAGTAACCCTGCTCGTTCCAGGCCGGCATGATCAGCGTGGTCCCGTGCGCGCCGCCCGATTCGATCGCGTGGACATGGCGCGCGGGCACATGGGCGCCCTGGCGGAACGCCTCGCGCAAGGCCGGAATCGCCGCGTCGAACGACAATGCGCGGCGGGTTTGTTCGGTGTCGATCACTACCATCTGTATCCAATGCCTGTTCGGGTTGAGCCAGGGGCGAAGTGTGACGGCGCCGCGCGGCGCTGGCAAGGCGCCGCAAGCGGCGGTTACATCGGCTTGCCGGATGCGGGCGGCCGACAGGCGACGCCCCGCCGCGCCCGCCGTATCATGGTCCATGCCCCTTCCGGCAACGCGCGCCGCCATCGGGCCGGCCGCGCGCTCCCCCAACCGGACGCGTCCGTTTCGGGCGCGTTCCTTCAACAGGAGTCACGCATGAAGAAAACCGCAACCGCCGCCTGGTCGGGCGATCTGAAGACGGGCAAGGGTACGATTTCCACGCAGAGCGGCGCGCTCAAGAACCAGCCCTATGGCTTCAACACGCGCTTCGGCGACACCCCGGGCACCAATCCCGAGGAACTGCTGGGCGCTGCCCACGCGGGCTGCTTCACCATGGCGCTGTCCAACATCCTGAGCGAGGCCGGCCTGGCCCCGCAAAAGCTGGACACGCAGGCCGAGGTCACGCTGGACAAGGTCGACGGCGGCTTCGCCATCACGGCCGTGCACCTGACCGTGGAGGCCGTGATTCCGGGCGCCAGCGCCGAAGCCTTCGACGAGGCCGCGCGCAAGGCCGAAAAGGGCTGCCCGGTCTCCAAGGTGCTCAACGCCAAGATCACCATGGACGCCAAGCTCAAGTCCTGACCGGCCGCGGCAGGCCCGGATGGGGCGACGCCATTGGCCCGCCCTATCCGGGGCTTGCTGAAAATCAATTTGACGGTCATGCCGGAGATATGGAAAATGAGAACCATTCTCAGGAACAAACATGACCCGATTCATCTACGCGATTTCAGGCGGTAAGGCAGCGTACCCTCAGGACGCCCAGGTCTCGGCCAACCTGCGCCGGGTGGTCGGCTCCGGCATCCTGGTGGCGGTGGGCTATATCGACCCGGGCAACTGGGCCACGGACATCGCCGGGGGCAGCGGCTTCGGCTACGGCCTGCTGCTGGTGGTGATCGCCTCGGCCATCCTGGCGCTGGGCTTCCAGGTGCTGGTGTCGCGCCTGGCACTGGCCACCGGCGAAGACCTGGCCACCCTCACCGCCCGCCACCTGTCCCCGCGCACCGCCAAGGCCGCCTGGCTGGCCGGCGAGGCCGCCATCCTGGCCACCGCGCTGGCCGAACTCATCGGCGGCGCCATCGCGCTGCGCCTGCTGTTCAACCTGCCGCTGCTGGGCGGCGTCGCGGTCACCGGCGTCGGCACCTTCGCCGTGCTGGCCCTGACGCGCGGCAACGCCGACCGCCACGAGCGCGTCATCGCCGTGCTGCTGTCGATCGTGGCAGCCTCGTTCGTGTTCCTGCTGTTCAAGGCCAACCCGGCCTGGACCGACGTGGCCCATGGCATGACGCAGACCGGCCGCGCGCTGCGCGACCCGCAAGGCTTCCTGATCGCGCTGGGCATCCTGGGCGCGACGTTGATGCCGCATAACCTCTACCTGCATTCCGGGTCGCTGGCGCAGCGCGCCCGCGTGCTGCCGGCCGACGCCCGCGACCTGGCCATGCGCGTGGCGCGCAACGACACCGTGGTGTCGCTGGGCGTGGCCATGTTGATCAATTCGGCCATCATGATCGTCGCCGCGGCCTCGTTGTCCGGCTCCGGCATCATCGTCTCCAGCCTGGACGACGCCCATGCCGTGATCGGCCAGACCTTCGGCATCGGCGCGGCCATCGTGTTCGCGATCGCGCTGTACGCGGCGGGCCAAAGCTCCACCATCACCGGCGTGCTGGCCGGCCGCATGCTGTCGCAAGGCTTCCAGATCAACAGCGGCTGGTCCGATCGCCGCCGCGCGCTGGCCACGCGGCTGATCGCCGGCACCGTGGCCGCCGCCCTGCTGGCCTTCACCGGCGGCCAGGACCCAGACCAGTTGCTGGTGCTGAGCCAGGTCATCCTGAGCCTGGCCCTGCCGTTCGCGCTGGGGCCGCTGGTGGTATTGGCCTGCCGCAAGCAGGTAATGGGCCGCCACGTCCTGCGCGGCGCCTGGGCCTGGGCAGCCGTGGTCGCCACCGTTGGCATCATCCTGCTGGACGGCTACCTGCTGGTGGACATGGCGCTGTGACACCCACCACGGCGCTCCCATGAAAAACGCCAGCGATCGCTGGCGTTTTTTCTGGCGCGGATCCGCGGTTCAACGATGGGCGGAAATCACAGGATGCTGGCGGCGGCCGGCGTCCATGTCGTGCAGCACCTCGCCGACGGCGCCGCCGAACCGGCGCAGGCGCAGCTTCAACCGACGCCAGCCCATGCGCGAGAACGGGCCGGACAGGGTTTCCGCCTTGATGGCCTCGCGGATCAGGGACCGCTCCAGCGCATCCGACATGCGGGCATTTTTCAACGCGGTATCGCTCATGATTCTCTCCTTGAGAAAGCGCGATGGGGGACCAGCACGAGTCCATCTTAGACCCGTGCATGCTGCGTTGCAATAAAAATGCCTAGCATTATTTTTGGCGTTGCGAAATAAGTACAAACACCACCACAACGGTGCATGATGCACCACATCCGGCACCGATATTGTGCGGCGCAATAACCGCTTTACGGGCTGCCCAGATGGGCTTCGATGAGCTGGTCCGCGATCTGCGCTACCCGGCCCGCCGGTCCGCCCTCGCCAAACAACTGGCTGGAGACGAAGGCCCCTTCGATCAGCAACAACAGCCCGTCCCCCAAGGCGACCGGATCCGGCGCGCCCATCTCGCGGGCCATCGCGGTCAGGCGCCGCCGCAGTTCCAGCTTGTGCGCGACCGCGACCTCACGCGCCGGATGGCCGGCCTCCGGATACTCGACCGCCGCATTGGTCAGGCCGCAGCCCCGGTAGCCGCATTGAACCGCCCGCACACTCAGGCCGGACAGATAGGCGCGCAACTGCGCCCGCGGATCACCCGGATGGGCGTCGCAGGCGACGTTGAAACGCCCCCAGAATTCCGCGTCGTAGTCGCGCAGGTAGGCCGCCGCCAACTCGTCCTTGGACGAAAAGCTGCGATACAGGCTGGGCTTGGTCACGCCGGCCTGGTGGACGATGGCGTCCACCCCCACCGCGCGGATGCCATCGCGGTAGAACATTTCGCGGGCCGTCCGGCGGATGCGGTCGGCCGCCAGCAGGGGTTTGGCGGTGGATTCGGCGGGCTTGCCGTCCGCCGTAGGTTTATTGGCCATGCGAGCGCCTCCTTGCGGCCGTCACTGCCAGCCGCGCCAAGAACAGGACCATCAAGAAAATATCGCTTGACGGTGTTACTGACCGGTACGTACTATTCGCAAACCCAAATACGTACCGGTCAGTAACATGAGTATAGCCCAACCGCCCTTCCCCTTCCGCCGCACGGGACAGAAGTATGCTTTTGTCGTCGTCGCCGTGATCTTCCTGGCGCTCCTGGTCTCGGCCGGGCTGCGCGCGTCCCCCGGCGTGCTGCTGGTGCCTCTGGAGGAAAGCTTCGGCTGGAGCCGCGGCATCACGTCGTTCTCCGCCGCGGTGGGCATTTTCCTCTACGGCCTCGTGGGGCCGTTCGCCGCGGCCGCGATGGAACGCTTCGGCCTGCGCCGCGTGCTGATCGGCGCGCTGGCGGTGATGTCGCTGTCCACCGCCGCCAGCGCCTACATGACGCAACCCTGGCATCTGCTGCTGACCTGGGGCGTGTTCTCCGGCGTGGGGTCGGGCGCGGTCGCGGTGGTGATGGGCGCCACCGTAGTCAACCGCTGGTTCAGCAAGCACCGCGGCCTGATGATGGGGCTGCTGACGGCCAGCACCGCCACTGGCACGCTGATCTTCCTGCCCATTCTCGCGGCGCTGGCGTCGTCGGGCGACTGGACCCGGGTGGTGTGGACCGTGGCCGGCGCCGCCGCCGCCCTGGTGCCGCTGGCCTGGTGGCTGGTGCCGGACCGCCCCGCCAGCGTCGGCCTGACGCCGTTCGGCAGTGACCCACATGCGCCGCCCGCGCCCACCGCGCCGCGCACCGGCATGATCGCCGCCACTTTCGGCGCCCTGGGACGCGCCGCCAGGACCCGCACTTTCTGGTTCCTGTTCGCCACCTTCTTCATCTGCGGTTTCACCACCAACGGCCTGGTCGGCACCCACCTGATCGCGCTCTGCGGCGACCATGGCATGCCCGAAGTGCAGGCGGCCGGCCTGTTGGCGATCATGGGCATCTTCGACCTGTTCGGCACCACCGCTTCGGGCTGGCTGACCGATCGCTACGATCCGCGCAAGCTGCTGTTCGTCTATTACGGATTGCGCGGCCTGGCCTTGATGTACCTGCCCTATTCCGATTTTTCGTTCTACAGCCTGGCGATCTTCGCCGTGTTCTTCGGCCTGGACTGGATCGCCACGGTGCCGCCCACGCTGCGCCTGGCCACGGAGGCGTTCGGCGACCGCGAGGCGCCCATCGTGTTCGGCTGGATCGTCGCCGGCCACCAGTTGGGCGCGGCCAGCGCGGCCTGGATGGCGGGCGTGGTGCGCGAGTCGCAAGGCAGCTACCTGATGGCCTTCGTCGCAGCCGGCGCCACCGGCCTGATCGCCGCCGTCATCGCCCTGCTGATCGGGCGCGAGCGGGTCGTGCCGCAGCCTGCCTGAGCCGGCCTTCCCGCCAGCGCGCCGGCGGCGACGCCGCCCCGTTGACGCTGGCGCCGGCGATTTGATAGGATGGCTGCACTTTGAAAACGCCCTCCCGGTCCGCCGGGAGGGCGTTTCGTTTTCGTTCCCCTCACACAAGGAAACCTGGAATGAAGACGTCCCTTGAAATCCATCCCGGCTCGCCGGCCGGTCTCGGCTACGCGCGCCTGGGCCACGGCCCGATCCCCGTGCTGGTCCTGCACGACTGGCTCGGCGACCATGGCAGCTACGATGCCGTCATGCCCTGGCTCGACGGCCAGGCCTTCACCTACGTGTTCGCCGACCTGCGCGGCTACGGCCAGTCCATCGCGCTCACCGGCGCCTGCACGGTCGAGGAAATCGCCGCCGACTGCCTCGCGCTCACCGACCGGCTCGGCTGGCGGCGGTTCCACATCATCGGCCACTCGATGACCGGCATGATCACGCAACGCCTGGCGGCGGACGCGCCGTCACGCATCGCCAGCGCCATCGCGGTGTGCCCCGTCTCCGCCGCCGGCAACCCCCTGGGGCCGGAGGCCCTGGCGTTCTTCGCCAGCACGACCGAGGACGACGACGCCTTGCGCCGGCTGTTCCGGCATGTCTCCAGCAGCCTGTCCGACGGCTGGGCCGACGCCAAGGTCCGCCACAACCGCGCGACCGTGGCACCCGCCTGCCGGCGCAAGTACCTCGACATGCTGGTGACGGCGGACTTCGTCGACGCCGTGCGTGGAATCGAGACACCGTTCCTGGTCGTGGTCGGCGATCGGGACCCGGGAATCGACGCGCAAGCGATGCAAGGCAGCTTCCTGGCCTGGCATCCCAACGCGACGCTGCACGTCATTGCGCATTGCGGCCATTACCCGATGCAGGAGTGCCCGCCCGCCTTCGCCGCCCTGATCGAGGGCTTCCTCAAGCGCCAGGCCGGCTGAGTCCGACGCGCATAAAAAAAGCCCGGCATGGCCGGGCTCTTTTATGCGGCAGAGGGACAGGCCTACGCCTCTTCCACTTCCCCCAGGTATGCCGCGCGCACCTTGGGATCGTGGAGCATGTCGGCGGCGGGACCGGACAGCGTGATCTCGCCGGATTCCATCACGTAGCCGCGGTGGCTGTTCTCCAGCGCCAGGCGGGCGTTCTGCTCGATCAGCAGGATCGTGACGCCTTCGCTGGCGATGGTGCGCACCACTTCGAAGACCTTCTCGACCATCAGCGGCGCCAGTCCCATCGAGGGTTCGTCCAGCAACAGCAGCTTCGGCCGCGCGATCATCGCGCGGCCCATCGCCACCATCTGTTGCTCGCCGCCCGACAGCGTGCCGGCCGCCTGCTTGCGGCGCTCGGCCAGGCGCGGGAACAGCGTGAACACGCGGTCGGTGTCCTGCCGCACCTGCGCGGCGTCGCGCCGGATGTAGGCGCCCATCGCCAGGTTTTCCTCGATGGTGAGCTGGCCGAAGATGCCGCGGCCCTCGGGCACCATCACCAGGCCCTGGCGCACCAGCTCGTGCGACTTCTGGCCGCCGATGGACTGGCCGCCGTAGACCACTTCGCCGCCGGCCAGCGGCACCAGGCCGCAGATGGCGCGCAGGGTCGTGCTCTTGCCGGCGCCGTTGGCGCCGATCAGGCACACCAGTTCGCCTTCGTCCACGCGCAGGTCGATGCCACGCACCGCGCGGATGCCGCCGTAGGCGACCTGCAGGCCGCGCAGTTCCAGTAGGGGTTTGCTTGCCGTCGTCATGCCGGGCGCTCCTGATGAATCAGCGGATCCTGGGCGGCGCCCGCGCCCAGATACGCTTCAATGACCTTGGGGTCGCGCTGCACCTGGGCGGGTTTGCCCATGGCCAGCACCTTGCCGTATTCCAGCACCAGCACGCGATCGCACAGGCCCATGACCAGCTTCATGTCGTGCTCGATCAGCAGCACCGTGACGCCGTCGTCGCGGATCTTCTCGATCAGCTTGCGCAGCACCACGGTTTCCGAGGCGTTCATGCCGGCGGCCGGCTCGTCCAGCGCCAGCAGCTTGGGATCGGTGGCCAAGGCGCGCGCGATTTCCAGGCGGCGCTGGTCGCCGTAGGGCAGCGAACGCGCCACGTCGTTGGCGCGGTGGCCGATGCCGACGTAGTCCAGCAGCTCCTGGGCGCGGGCCTCGATGGCGGCTTCCTCGGCACGCGTGCCGCGGGTACGGAACACCGCGCCCAGCACGCCGGCGCGGGTGCGCATGTGGCGGCCGATCATGACGTTCTCGATCGCGCTCAGGTTGGCGAACAGGCGGATGTTCTGGAAGGTG
The DNA here is from genome assembly GCF_902859745.1 of Achromobacter dolens. Lineage (GTDB taxonomy): Bacteria > Pseudomonadota > Gammaproteobacteria > Burkholderiales > Burkholderiaceae_B > Achromobacter > Achromobacter dolens. The sequence continues at coordinate 295,126 of NZ_CADIJW010000002.1, forward strand.
CGCGCCAGGCCCGCGTGCGCCACCTCGTGCGGTTTCTTGCCCGACATCGAGGCGCCGTTGAAGGTGCAGCTACCGTCTTCCGGGATGTAGAGGCCCGTAAGCACGTTGAACAGCGTGGTCTTGCCGGCGCCGTTGGGGCCGATCAGGCCGTAGATCTCGCCCTGCTCGATGTCGAAGCTGACATCCGACAAGGCCTGCAGGCCGCCGAAGCGTTTGCCCAGTCCCTGGGCTTGCAGCAGTTTGCTCATGCCGCGCCTCCCTGCGTCTTGGTGGCCAGCTCGCGCTTGCGCACGGCGGACGGCCACAGGCCGGCGGGACGGAACAGCATCACGCACACCATCGCCAGGCCGAACAGCAGCATGCGGATGCCCTCGGGATCCAGCACCACGGCGCCGAACACCATCTGCTGCACCGGCTCGACCACGGCGCGCAGGAATTCCGGCAACGCGGCCAGGATCAGCGCGCCCAGGATCACGCCCGGGATGTGGCCCATGCCGCCCAGCACCACCATGCACAGGATGGAAATGGATTCCATCAGCGAGAAGCTCTCGGGGCTGACGAAACCCTGCATCGACGCGAACAGCGCGCCCGCCACGCCGCCGAACGAGGCGCCCATGGCGAAGGCCAGCAGCTTGATGTTACGGGTGTTGATGCCCATCGCCTTGGCGGCGATCTCGTCTTCACGGATCGCTTCCCAGGCGCGGCCGATGCGCGAGTTCTGCAGGCGCACGCACACCAGGATGATGATCAGCGTCAGCGCCAGCAGCAGGTAGTAGTACTTCTCCGGCCCGGTCACGCGGATGCCCAGCAGGCTCTCGGTGCGGCCAAAGGCGAACTCGCCCACCTTGAAAGTATCGATGCGGTTGATGCCCTGCGGGCCGTTGGTGATGTTGACCGGCGCGTTCAGGTTGTTCAGGAAGATGCGGATGATCTCGCCGAAGCCCAGCGTCACGATGGCCAGGTAATCGCCGCGCAACTTGAGCGTCGGCGCCCCCAGCAGCACCCCGAACAGGCACGCCACCGCCAGCGCGATCGGCAGGATCGCCCAGAACGGCAGGTGCAGCCCGAAGTGCGGCGAGGCCAGCAGCGCCCAGGTGTAGGCGCCCACCGCGTAGAACGCGATGTAGCCCAGGTCCAGCAGGCCGGCAAAGCCCACCACGATGTTCAGGCCCAGCGACAGCATCACGTACAGCAGCGCGAAGTTCAGGATGCGGACCCAGCTCTGGCCGGCCATGCCGATCACGAACGGCAGCACCGCCAGCACGATGCCGATCAGCGCGATGCCGATCAGGTTGCGGGTCGACAGCCCGCTGTGTTTCAGGGTGGTGCTCATGCGCGGTCCCCCACACGCTCGCCCAGCAGGCCGGACGGACGGAAAATCAGCACCAGCACCAGCACGAAGAACGCGAACACGTCCTGGTAGTGGCTGCCCAGGAAGCCGCCGGTCAGGTCGCCGATGTAGCCGGCGCCCAGTGATTCGATGATGCCCAGCAGCAGGCCGCCCGCCATGGCGCCGACCAGGTTGCCGATGCCGCCCAGCACCGCGGCCGTGAAGGCCTTCAGGCCCAGCATGAAGCCCATCGTGTACTGCGACACGCCGTAGTAGGTGGCCACCATCATGCCGGCCACCGCGGCCAGCGCCGAGCCGATCAGGAACGCCGCCGAGATCACGGTGTTGATGTTCACGCCCATCAGGCCGGCCACTTCGCGGTTCTGCGCGGTGGCGCGCATGGCGGTGCCCAGGCGCGTCTTGTGCACCACGGCCAGCAATCCGCCCATGATGAGCGCGGCGATCGCGACGATGGCGATCTGCAGCGTGCTCATGCGCGCGCCGAAGATCTCGAACACCCGCGGCGACAGCACCTGCGGGAAGTTCAGGTAGTTGCGGCCCCAACCCATCATCGCCACGTTCTGCAGGATGATGGACACGCCGATGGCGGTGATCAGGGCGGCCAGGCGCGGCGCGCGGCGCAGCGGCCGGTAGGCCACGCGCTCGGCGGTCCAGCCCACGGCCATGCACAGCGGCACGGACACCAGCAGGCCCAGGCCCAGCACCATGAAGGCGGAAGCGGACGGGTCGCCGCCGACCAGCGAGATGGCGATCGTGGTGGCCGCCATCGCGCCGATCATGACGACGTCGCCATGCGCGAAGTTGATCAGCCCGATGATGCCGTACACCATGGTGTAGCCAAGGGCGACCAGGGCGTACACGCTGCCGAGCGTGACGCCGTTAATCAGTTGTTGAATGAAGATATCCATAGGGGCCGTGGAAATAAGCCTGGAAAAATCGCGCGAGGATCGGATGCGGCGCGGCCCGGGGGCCGCCTTCGCGCAAATCGCCGCCGCGCCGGGCGGCGCGCGCGGGGTCAATCAGGATGGCCAGGCACGGCGGCGCCGCGTCCTGGCCGGGTCAGGCGGCCTTAGTTGGCCTGGCTGACCATCGTTTCAACCATCTCCCACTTGCCGTTCTTGACTTCGTAGATGGTGACGGAGATTTCCTTCAGGTCGCCGTTCTTGTCGTAGGCGATGTGCTCGCTGGTCGCGCCCTTGCGGTTCAGCTTGGCCAGTTCCGGCAGGTACTTCTCGGGCTTGGCCGAGCCGGCCGCTTCGATCGCCGCGATCATGTTCCAGGCGCCGTCATAGGCGTAGGGCGCGTAGACGCCGGGGGCCTTCTTGAAGCGCTCTTGGTAGCGCTTTTCGAAGTCCTTGCCCGCGGCCATCTTGTCCAGCGGCACGCCGGCCAGCGAGGCGAAAGTGCCGTCGGCGGCGTCGCCGGCCAGCTTGATGAAGGTGTCGCTGCGGGTCATTTCGCCCGAAACCAGCGGCGACTTCAGGCCCAACGTGGCCAACTGGCGCTTCATCGGGCCGGACTGCGCGTCCAGGCCGCCGTAGAAGATGGCGTCGGGCGCCGAGCCCTTGATGTTGGTCAGGATGGCCGTGAAGTCGTTGGCCTTGTCGGTCGTGTACTCGCGGCGCACCACCTGGCCGCCGGCGGCCTTGACGGCCTTCTCGACCTCGTCGGCCAGGCCCTGGCCGTAGGCGGTGCGGTCATCGATGATGGCGACCTTCTTGGCCTTCAGGCTCTGCACCATGAACTTGCCGACCGCGGCGCCCTGCTGGGTGTCGCTGGTCATCATGCGGAAGGTGGTTTCGTAGCCCTGCTTGGTGTACTCGGGCGACGTGGCCATGGCGATCTGCGGCAGGCCGGCTTCGTGGTAGACGCGCGAGGCGGGGATCGTGGTGCCCGAATTGAAGTGGCCCAGGATGCCGACCACGTTCTCGTCGACCAGTTGCTGCGCCACCTGCACGCCGACGCGCGGATCGGCCTGGTCATCGCGCGACACCAGCACGAACTTGGCGGGCTGGCCGTCGACCTTGATGCCCTTCTTGTTGGCTTCTTCCAGGGCCAGGTTCAGGCCGTTTTGCATGTCCTCGCCGTAGTGCGACTGGGGACCGGTCAGGGGCGCGGCAAAGCCGAACTTGACGTCGGCGGCCTGCGCGGCGGCGGCCATGCCGACGGCGGCGATGCTGGCGGCGACAAGCTTCAAAGTGGTGCGAAACTTCATGGGAATCCTCCGGTATGTCGGATGTGGCTTTGTTATACCTGGGCTTTTGGGCCAGGTGATCTATTTGAGTGCGATTGCCGGGTTGCCACAATCGAACTTCAGGTGCGACCGGATTTTGCTTCCAGTGCAACCTCGCTAGATATTGGAGATAACCCTTGGTTTCCCAAGGGTTACCCCTCGGTCACGTTCAACCGATGGTCATGAGGCTGGCGTTGCCGCCGGCCGCCGCCGTATTGACGCTGATGGAACGCTCCGTCAGCAGGCGCTCGGGCACATACGAGGCGCCGGCCGCCAGGGCATCCGAGGTCAATCCATGCACCGCCAGGATGGCGCCGGGGCGTTGCGCGATGCGCTGGTTCAGCGTGCGCAGCGTGTCGCCATCGCCTTCGAACAGCACCGCATGGTAATCGGCGTGGTCGACCTCGGCATCGGCCAGAATGCCCGCCTGCCCCTGCTGCTCGGCGTCCAATCCCGCCAGCAGCGCCTGCGCCGCCGGCGTATCGGCGAACCACGCGTGATTGCCGGTCAGACGCGCCGCCGCCCATTGGGCACGCGCGCCGGCCTCCGTGGCCGCCACACAATAGACCGCGCCGCGCGGCTCGACCATATAAGTGTTGGTCTCGCCAGTGGGACCCGGCAATGCAATGCGCTGCGGCAACGGCGCGGCCGCGTCCAGCGCCGGCGGCAACCCCTCGGGGCGCGTGCCCAGCAGGCGGTACATATATAGCGGGCCGCCAGCCTTGGGACCGGTGCCCGACAGGCACTCGCCGCCGAACGGCTGCACGCCGACCACCGCGCCGACGATGTTGCGATTGACGTAGACGTTGCCGGCGTGGACCTGGCCGGTCACGTGGGCGATGGTCTCGTCGATGCGGGTATGCACGCCGAAGGTCAGGCCATAGCCGGTGCCGTTGATGGCGTCCAGCAGCCCGTCCAGCTCGTCGCGGGCGTAGCGCACCACGTGCAGCACCGGACCGAACACCTCGCGGGTCAGTTCGCTGATGTGGTCGATCTCGATGATGGTGGGCGCCACGAACGTGCCGTGGCGGCATTCGCCATTCAACTCCACCTGGTCCACGCGGTGGCCCGCCGTGCGCATCGCATCGATGTGGCGCTGGATATTGTTGCGCGCCTCCGTATCGATGACCGGTCCGACGTCGACCGACAGGCGGTCGGGATTGCCCACGCTGAGCTCGCGCATGGCGCCGCGCAGCATGGTCAGGACGTGATCGGCATTGTCTTCCTGCACGCACAGCACGCGCAGCGCGGAACAGCGCTGGCCGGCCGAATCGAATGCGGAGCTGAGCACATCGAACACCACCTGCTCGGCCAGCGCCGACGAGTCGACCACCATGGCGTTCTGGCCGCCGGTCTCGGCGATCAGCGGGATGGTGTGGCCGTCGTCGTCCAGGCGGTCGGCCAGCGTGCGCGCGATGATGCGCGCCACGTCGGTCGAGCCGGTGAACATCACGCCGCGCACGCCGGGGCTGGCCACCAGTTGCGCGCCCACGGTTTCGCCGCGGCCCGGCAGCAGTTGCACGGCGCCCGGCGGCACGCCGGCGGCGCGCAGGATCGCCACCGCCTGCGCCGCGATCAGCGGCGTCTGCTCGGCGGGCTTGGCCAGCACGGTATTGCCGGCCGCCAGCGCGGCCGCGACCTGGCCGGTGAAAATGGCCAGCGGGAAATTCCAGGGGCTGATGCACAGCACCGTCCCGAGCGGACGATGGGTGTCGTTGCTGAATTCGCGGTCGGCCTGGTCGGCGTAGTAGCGCAGGAAGTCCACCGCTTCGCGCACCTCGGCGATGGCGTTGGGCAGCGACTTGCCGGCCTCGCGCACGATCAGGCCCAGCAGGGTCTGCATCTGCTCTTCCAGCATTTGCGCGGCGCGGCGCAGGCATTGCGCGCGCTCGGCCACCGGGGTCGACTGCCAGATGGGCGCGGCATTGGCGGCGGCGCGCAGGGCGGCCTCGGCTTCCTCGCCATTGGCTTCGATGACGTGGCCAACCACGTCGTGCAGGTTGGCGGGGTTGCGCACCTCGATGGCCCGCGCCGTGTCCCAGGCGCCATCGCCCTCGCCCAGCATGGGCGCGGCGCGCCAGGGCGTGGCGGCGCTGGTCAGCAGCGCGGCCGAGAGCGAGCCCAGGCGGTGTTCGTTGCTCAGATCCAGGCCGGCGGAGTTGGCGCGCGCGCCCTGCTGCGGATTGCCGTAGAGTTCGCGCGGCAGCGGGATCTTCTCGTGCGGCGCGCCCAACGGCACGATGCGCGAGGCGGCCTCGACCGGATCGGCCACCAGCGTCTCGACCGGGATGCTCTCGTCGCCGATCAGGTTGACGAACGAGGTGTTGGCGCCGTTTTCCAGCAGGCGGCGCACCAGGTAGGCCAGCAGCGTTTCGTGCGTGCCGACCGGCGCGTAGATGCGGCAGGGGCGGTTCAGCTTGCCCTGCGCCAGCGGTCCGACCACTTCGTCGTACAGCGGCTCGCCCATGCCATGCAGGCACTGGAATTCATACTGGCCGGGGTAGTAGTTCTGGCCGGCCAGTTGGTAGATCGCCGACAGCGTGTAGGCGTTGTGGGTGGCGAACTGCGGATACACGGCTTCCGGCGCGCCCAGCAGCTTGCGGGCGCAGGCCAGGTAGGCCACGTCGGTGTAGACCTTGCGGGTGTAGACCGGATAGCCCTCCAGGCCGTCGACCTGGGCGCGCTTGATCTCGCTGTCCCAGTAGGCGCCCTTGACCAGACGCACCATCACGCGATGACGGCTGCGGCGGGCCAGGTCGATGACGTAGTCGATCACGAACGGCGCGCGCTTCTGGTAGGCCTGGATGACGAAGCCGATGCCGTTCCAGCCCTCCAGCTCGGGCGTGAAGCACAGCGCCTCCAGCAGATCCAGCGAGATCTCCAGGCGGTCGGCTTCCTCGGCATCGATGTTCAGGCCGATGTCGTAGCTGCGCGCCAGGATGGTCAGCGCCTTCACGCGCGGCAGCAGCTCGGCCATGACGCGTTCGCGCTGGGCGCGCGAATAGCGCGGATGCAGCGCCGAAAGCTTGATGGAGATGCCGGGGCCTTCGTAGATGCCGCGGCCGGCGGCGGCCTTGCCGATGGCGTGGATGGCCTGTTCGTACGAGGCGTAATAGCGGTCGGCGTCCTCGGCCGTGGTGGCCGCTTCGCCCAGCATGTCGTATGAATAGCGGAAGCCGCGGCTTTCCATCTTGCGGTTGTTGGCCAGCGCTTCGGAAATGGTCTGGCCCGACACGAACTGCTCGCCCATCATGCGCATGGCGATGTTCACGCCCTTGCGCACCAGCGGTTCGCCGCCCTTGCCGATCAGGCGCGTCAGCGCCTTGGACAGCGACTGCTCGCTGCTCACGGCCACCAGCTTGCCGGTGATCATCAGGCCCCAGGTGGCGGCATTGACGAACAGCGACTGCGAGCCGCCCATGTGCGACTTCCAGTCGCCGCGCGCGACCTTGTCGCGGATCAGCGCGTCGCGCGTGGCGCGGTCGGGAATGCGCAGCAGCGCCTCGGCCAGGCACATCAGCGCCACGCCTTCCTGGCTCGACAGCGAGAATTCCTGGATCAGGCCTTCGACCCCGCCGCCGGTGCGCTTGCCGCGCAGCTTCTTGACTAGGTCAGTGGCCATCGCATGCACTTTTTCCAGGTTCGGCATGCGCGCCTGGCCCAGCAGCAGCGGCACGCATTCCGGCTCGGGGCGGCGGTAGGCGGCGGTAATGGCCGCGCGCAGCACCGATTGCGGCTGCACGTCCTGGCCGAATTCGTAGAACGGCGGCGTGGCGGCGGCCTGGTGTTCGCCCCCCTCGTCATCGCCTCCCTCTTCCCCGCCCAGATGGGACATCTCGGCGGGCAGGTGGCCGCGCTCGATCTTGTCCAGGTAGGCAAGGATCGCCTGCTTGTGCAGCCAGTGTGGCGTGCAGTTGAGTTTGTGCGCGGCGGCCTTCAGGCGATCGCGTAGCGCGTCATCGACCTTGACGCCGAGGGTGGTGCTGGCCATAAGAGATTGCTTCCTGTCGCATGGCAAAGGTCACACCGGACCCGCAAGGGGGCCCGGCATCGGTAGGACCGTATGCTAGTCAGGTTGCAACCGGGTTTGTATTAAGGTTAACCCTAGGGTTAACCGATTGAGATCGCGGCAGGTTTTGGCACCCTGCCCGTCCCTTTTTATGGCTTGTCGGCATCGGGCAGCGGCGAGCAGCCCAGCATCCGCACCGCGCCGCTGCTGTCGGGCGTCTGCCCGCGGATGGCGGACGCCATGGCGCCCGCCAGCGCCGCCACCGCGCGCTGCTGCGCGGCGACCAGCGCGGGGATGCCGGCCTCCGACACGGTTTCGGTGACGACGCTGCGGCACAGCAGGCCGTTACCCTTGAGATTGACCGGCCGCACCCGCCAGGTGGCGTCCAGTTGCGCCATGCTGCCGGACACCAGGTCGAACCGCTGCACGTCGGTCTGCACCCGCCAGACCGGCGCGGTGGGCGCGGGCTTGACCACCTGCACGTCCAGCGCGCCCAGGTCGTGCTTGAGCGCGTCGGACAGCGCACCGCGAATCTCGTCCCCCAAGGGCGAACTCCAGCGCTCGGAATACATCGCCGCCACGCTGCCGTCGCCGGTGCGGACCATCAATTGAGGCTGGTCGGCCTGGGCCGCCACATTGACGCCCTGCACTTCCAGCAGGAACGGCGCGGCGGCGCGCGGCACGGCCGGGGGCTGGGGCGCCGGCCCTTGCAGCGTGTAGTAGTGCACGGGCGGCGACGAGGCGCAGGCGGCCAGCAGCAGCGGCAGCGCCAACAGCGCCAGGCCGCGCGCAAACGGGCCGGGGCGGGAGGTCGGGAAGGGACGGAAATCGAGTCGGGTCATGGGTTCAGTTCCTGACGGGGCCGGCGCCCGGAATCGGGTCCTGGCCGCGGCCGCGCAACAGCGCTTCGGGGTTGGACTGCAGGAAGTCCGCCAACGCGCGCAGCGAGCGGGCGGCGCGGCTCAGTTCCTGCATGGCCTTCTCGGCATTGACCGGCAACGACGAATCCGACGCCACCAGGGCGTTGAGGCTGGCCATGGACTCGCGCGCCTGCTTGAGCACGCCTTGCGCCTCGGGCGCCACCTGCTTGTCCAGGCGGTTCATCAGCTTGGACGTGCTGGCCAGCGTGGTGCGCAGGTCCTCGCCGATCTTGTCGAACGGAATCTTGTCGATCTTGGCGACGATATTGCTGACCTGCTGCTGCAACTGATCGAGCTGGCCCGGCACGGTCGGGATCATCGCCGGCGTGGTCATCTTGAATTCCACCGGCTTGACGTTGGGGAACTCGTCCAGCACCACGTACAACTGGCCGGTCAACAGGTTGGCGGTGCGCAACTGGGCGCGCAGGCCGTGCTTGACCATGATGCCCAGCAGGCGCCCGCCGGCCTCGTCGCCGTCCTTGATGGCGTGCTCGCGCACTTCGTCGTACACGCGGCCCAGGCGTTCCGGATACAGCGTCGCATCCACCAGCGCGAAGAAGCGCTTGCTGACGGGATCGAAGTCCATGTTGATCTGCGTGACGTTGCCCAGCGTGATGCCCGAGAAGTCGATCGCCGCGCCCACCGCCAGGCCGCGGATCGACTGATCGAAGCGCATGCGGATCGGGAAGGCTTCGCCGTCGGGGTTGGCCTTGGCGGCCGCCTCGGTGGCGTATAGCTCGAAGTGCGAATCGGCCGCCGCCGGGGTGTTGGCGTCACGCGCGCTGTAGACCGGCTCGAATGCCACGCCGCCCACGGCCATCGACACCAGCGACTGGGTCCGCACCTTCAGGCCCTCGGCGTTGACGCTGAAATCCACGCCGCTGGCGTTCCAGAAGCGGGTGCCGTTGGTCACGAACTTGTCGTTGGGCGCGTCGACGAATACTTCGACGTTGACGGCATTGCCGGTCTTGTCCAGTGCGTAACCGATCACGCGGCCGACGTTGATGCGGCGGAAATACACCGGCGACCCGATATCCAGCGACCCCAGGTCCGCGGCCTTCAGCTTGAAGCGCTTGCCGGCGCGGTCGTGCGTCACGGCCGGCGGCGTCTCCAGGCCGACGAAATGCAGTTTGGTCGCCTTCTTGGACGAGTCCTTGCCCTCGACCGCGTCCACGCCGATGTAGGCGCCGGACAACAAGGTGCCCAGGCCGGACACGCCGCTGACGTCCAGGCGCGGGCGCACCACCCAGAAGTTGGTGCCCTCGCGCGCCAGGTCGGCGACTTCCCTGGACAGCTCGGCCTGCACCACCACCTTGCTGCGATCGGCGTTGAAACCGATCGACTTGACGGTGCCGACGTTCACGTCCTTGTAGCGCAACTGGGTCTTGCCGACCTCCAGCCCCTCGGCCGTATTGAACTCGATCGACAGATCAGGGCCGGCCTGCATCCAGGTCCGCACCACCAGCGACAGGCCCATCAACGCCGCAACGACCGGCACGAGCCAGATCCATGAAATCCGGCTCTTGCGCTTGCGCGAGATCGTGGGCGACGCATACTTCTCTTCACCAGATCCAGGTGCTTGGTCGGACATTGGTATTTCCTTTTCTTCTTTGAACGGCGCGCGGGGAGGTTTCCGTCCACCGCGATCATGCCGGCATCAGCCCGCTTGCGCGCCGGCTGCGGACGCCCCGCGCCCGCCACCGGCCGGCGCGGCTTCGTCCAACTCACTCACATCCTCGAGGTCCCAACTGCGGCGCAGGTCGAAACTCATGGCGGCCAGCATGGTCAGGATGACGACCACGCCGAACGCAGCGGCCCCCGCGCCGGCACTGATTTCCATCAGGCCCTGGAAATCGGCCAGGGCTGCCAGCAGGATCACGACAAAGACATCCAGCATCGACCATTGGCCGATGAACTCGACCATCTGGTACAGGCGGGTGCGCGGACGCAGGTTGGTGGTGCTGCGCCATTGCTCGGTCAGCAGCAGCAGGATCAGCGCCAGCAACTTGGTCAAGGGCACCGCCACACTGGCGATGAAGACGATCAGCGCGATGTCCCAGGAGCCCATGTTCCACAGTTCCACGACGCCGCCCAGGATGGTGTGGGCGCTGTCGCCCAGCACCGAACTGACCTTCATCACCGGCAAGACATTGGCGGGAATATAGAACACCATCGCAGCCAGCAACAGCGCCCAGGTGCGGGCCAGGTGGTCGGGCTTGCGGTAGTGCACCACCGCGTGACAGCGCACGCAGTGGTGCTCCGCTTCGGGGTCGTCGGCGCGCGGCACCGCCTGAACCTGGCCACACACATGACAGCCCGTCAGCACCGCGTCGGGCCCTGCCTCGGGCACATGCACGGGCACCACGCCGCCGGATTCGGCGTAGCGCCACAACACATGCGGGGTCAGCCGGCCCAGCATGGTCAGGAAAATGGTCAGGACGCCAAAGGCGAACAGGCCGACGCCGGGCGCCACCGCGGCCATGCCCGCCAGCTTCACCACGGCGACCAGCACCCCCAGCAGGAAAACCGGCACCATGCACCACGGCCGCAGAAGACCCAACAGGCGCATCGCGCCGCGAAATTCCGCCGGCTCGACGCCGCGCGACAGGGGCCCCAGCACCCACAGCAGCACGATCAACTGGAACAGCGGCAGCACGAAACCCGCCAGCCCGGTCATGACCGCCACCACGTAATGTCCCTGGCGCCAGGTGATGTCGATGGCATCCAGCAGCGAAGCCTGCTGCACCATGCCCTGCACCGACATCGACGCGACCGGATAGGCGTTGGCCACGCCGAAGACGATCAGCGCGGCGATCGCGAGCGCCAGCCAATTGGACAAAGTAAGCCCGCTGTAGCGCCATAGAATGGTGCCGCAGCGGGCGCAATTGGCGGTCTCGCCAGGTTCGAGCGGATGTCGGCGATAGATGCTTGCGCAGTGCTCGCACTCGATCAGCGGCTGGCTCTCCGCGCTACTCATGGGCCTATTCGACGAGCTCGACTTCCTGCTTGTCGGGCGCGGCCGACGGCGGCTTGCCGTGGTCGTCGAAGTCCAGCGTGACCTTGCCGGCCTCGTCCAGGTCCACGGTGACGGTGCCGCCATCGACGAGCTTGCCGAACAGCAGCTCGTCGGCCAGCGCGCGCCGGATGGTGTCCTGGATCAGGCGCTGCATCGGCCGCGCGCCCATCAGCGGGTCGAAGCCTTCCTTGGCCAGGTGCTCGCGCAGGGCCGTGGTGAACACGGCTTCGACGCGGCGCTCGTGCAGTTGGTCTTCGAGCTGCATCAGGAACTTGTCGACCACGCGCAGGATGATCTCGCGGTCCAGCGGCGCGAACGGGATGATCGCATCCAGCCGGTTGCGGAACTCGGGCGTGAACATGCGGCGGATTTCCGCCATTTCGTCGCCCACCACGCGCGAATTGGCGAAGCCGATGGACGGACGGTTCAAGGTCTCGGCGCCCGCGTTGGTCGTCATGATGAGGATGACGTTGCGGAAGTCCGCCTTGCGGCCGTTGTTGTCCGTCAGCGTGCCATGGTCCATGACCTGCAGCAGGATGTTGAAGACGTCCGGATGGGCCTTTTCGATTTCATCGAGCAGCAGCACGCAATGCGGCTGCTTGGTGATGGCCTCGGTCAAGAGACCGCCCTGGTCGAAACCGACGTATCCCGGCGGCGCGCCGATCAGGCGCGAGACGGCGTGGCGTTCCATGTACTCGGACATGTCGAAGCGCAGCAGCTCCACGCCCAGCGTGAACGCCAACTGGCGCGCGACTTCGGTCTTGCCGACGCCGGTGGGGCCGGAGAACAGGAAGGCGCCGATCGGCTTTTCCGGCTTGCCCAGGCCCGAGCGCGCCATCTTGATGGCGGCCGACAACGCCTCGATGGCGTTGTCCTGGCCGAACACCACGGTCTTGAGGTCGCGGTCGAGCGTGGCAAGCTTGCTGCGGTCGTCGTTGGAGACGGACTGCGGCGGAATGCGCGCGATCTTGGAAACGATGTTCTCGATGTCGACCTTGCCGATCACCTTCTTCTGGCGCGAACGCGGCAGCAGACGCTGGGCGGCGCCGGCCTCGTCGATCACGTCGATGGCCTTGTCCGGCAGATGGCGGTCGTTGATGAAACGCGCCGACAGCTCGGCGGCGGCCGACAGCGCCGCGGCCGAGTAGCGCACGTTGTGGTGTTCCTCGAAGCGGCTCTTCAGGCCGCGCAGGATCTGCACGGTCTGCTCGACGCTGGGCTCGGCCACGTCGATCTTCTGGAAGCGGCGCGACAGCGCGTGGTCTTTCTCGAAAACCCCGCGGTATTCCGTATACGTGGTGGCACCGATGCACTTGAGCTGACCCGAGGACAGGGCCGGCTTGAGCAGGTTGGACGCGTCCAGCGTGCCGCCCGACGCCGACCCGGCGCCGATCAGCGTGTGGATTTCGTCGATGAACAGGATCGCGTCGGGATTGCCGCGGATCTGCTTGAGCACGCCCTTCAGGCGTTGCTCGAAATCGCCGCGGTACTTGGTGCCCGCCAGCAGCGCGCCCATGTCCAGCGCGAACACTTGGGCCGCCTGCAGGATCTCGGGGACCTCGCCGCGCGTGATGCGCCAGGCCAGGCCCTCGGCGATCGCGGTCTTGCCCACGCCTGCCTCGCCGACCAGCAGCGGGTTGTTCTTGCGGCGGCGGCACAACACCTGGATCACGCGTTCGACTTCGTGCTCGCGCCCGATCAGCGGATCGATGCGGCCGGCCAACGCCGCGGCGTTCAGGTCGGTCGCATACTGGTCCAGCGGCGACTGGCGCGATTCGCCCTGTTCTTCACCATTGGTTTGCTGCTCTTTCTGCACGGCGGCGGACTCCACCTGTGGCTGTTTGGTAATGCCATGCGACAGGAAATTCACCACGTCCAGCCGCGTGACGCCCTGCTGTTGCAGGTAGTACACGGCGTGCGAATCCTTTTCGCCGAAAATGGCCACGAGCACGTTCGCGCCGGTGACCGGCTTCTTGCCGGTGCCGCCCGCGGACACGTGCATGATCGCGCGCTGGATGACGCGCTGGAAACCCAGCGTGGGCTGGGTGTCGACTTCCGCGCCGCTGGGGATCACCGGCGTGTTTTCCGAAACGAACTGACGCAGGTTGCGGCGCAGGTCATCCAGGTTGGCGGCGCAGGCGCGCAACACTTCAACGGCCGAAGCGTTATCGAGCAGCGCGAGCAACAGGTGCTCGACGGTAATAAATTCGTGCCGGGCCGAACGGGCCTCGACAAAAGCCATATGCAGGCTGACTTCAAGCTCTTGGGAAATCACGCTTCCTCCGTAACGCATCGAAGCGGGCAAATACACGATTCATATTCTATGCCGATCAGGGCGTAACGCCAGCGATTTCAAAAACCACGCTGTCATGACGGCCTTGCGCGTCCATGACGGTAAGCGTATACCGTCCGTCCCGCGTCAGCACCAGATTAAACGGACGACCCGACGCGGCATGACCCACCACGCGACCATCGAGCATCCACCAAACTTCGCCTTCGGCGCCCTGCACATCCACATCCACCGCCACCTGCGCACTGCCAGGCACCGGCCGCAACACCGATCCGGTGGCCACGCCCCCCAGGCGCAACGGCCCCTGCGTGGCATCGGCATAGCCGGCGAACGACGGCGGCACCGTGTCGTTCAAGGCCCACGCCGCGCGCTGCTCGGGGCATTCCCCCGACGGCACGCTGCCGAGCCGGTAACCCAGCGGCCAACACGTCACGACCGCCTGCACCGAGGCAGGCCGCACGCGCACGTGCTGGGCGCCTTCCGGCAACGCCGCCACGATATCCTGCAGTAGCGGCGCCGCCACATTCGCCCCGAAAAACCCGGGATTCGGCGTGCCGTCGGGACGGCCCACCCATACCCCGATCGTCCAACTGTCGGTCACCCCGACGGCCCAGGCGTCCCGGAATCCGAAACTCGTCCCGGTTTTCCAGGCCAGTTGCTTCGCCGGGCTGCCCGATTGGTAAAACGGCCGGTCCGGGTGGCCGCCGCCCTCCAGGATGTCGCGGACAATCCAGGCCGCGCCAGCACTCATCATACGGGACTCGACCCGCGGCTGCTCCGGCCGCAGGCGCGGACGCCCGGAGATGCCGCCACGGGCCAGGGCCCGATAAGCGCCCACCAGTTCTTCCAATGTGGTGCCGCCCCCGCCCAAAATCAAGCTCAGATTGGGCTCGGCGCCGGCCGGCAAACGTAACCAGACCCCGCCCGTCAGCATAACCGAGGCGAAACGGGTGGGCCCGACGCGGTCCAGCAGGTCCACGGCCGGCACGTTGAGCGAGCGTTGCAGCGCCTGCGCCACACTGACCGGCCCCGAGAACGACGCCTGAAAATTGCCCGGCGCGTAGCCGCCGAACGACAACGGCGCGTCGATCAGCAGGCTTTCCGAGTGGATCAGGCCGTCGTCCAGCGCCTGCGCATACAGGAATGGCTTGAGGGTCGAGCCGGGCGAACGCACGCCGCGCACCATATCCACGTGGGCGTATCGGGAATCATCGGAAAAGTCGGCCGAGCCGGCGTAGGCCTTGACTTCCAGCGTGTCGTTGTCCATCACCAGCACCGCCATCGAGACCTTGGGCGGCAGGTTGTCGACCCGATCCAGCAGCATGCGCTCGACCGCGGCCTGCATGTCCGCATCCAGGGTCGAGGTCAGCAGCGGCGGGCGGGCGCCGGGGCGGCGCGAACCGGCTGCGGGACGGCCGGCCTCCTGTAACAGCCGCTGGGCAGCCAACGGCGCCAGCCAGCGGGCGCGCAACGGCGGCGCCACCACCTGCTCGATCTTGGCGTCGGCCACCTCGGCCGGGGTCCAGCGGCCCAGTTCCACCATGCGGTCCAGCACCTTGTCGCGCGCGGTCTGCGCGGCCTGGGGATGGCGGTCCGGCCGCAGCCGCGACGGGGCCTGCGGCAAGGCGGTCAGCATGGCGGCCTCGGCCGGGCTGAGATCGCGCGCCGGCTTGCCCAGCCACAGGCGCGAGCCCATTTCGACGCCTTCGACGATGCCGCCCATGGGCGCGTGGGTCAGGTACAGCGACAGGATCTCGTCCTTGCTGTAGTGCATTTCCAACTGCACCGCGCGCCACGCCTGGCGCAGCTTGGCGCTCATCGAGCGCGACGGCTTGCCAGCCAGTTGCGGGTCGATCAGGCGCGCCACCTGCATCGTCAGGGTCGAACCGCCCGAGACGATGCGGCGGTTGGTGGCCCATTGCCAGCCAGCGCGCGCCAGCGACACCGGGTTGACGCCGGGGTGCCAGTAGAACCAGCGGTCCTCGTAGGTCAGCAGCGTATCGAGGTAGTGCGGCGAGACCTGGTCAGGCTTGACCGGGTAGCGCCAGATGCCGTCGCGGCTGGGATAGTTGCGCAGCGGCGTGCCGTCCGCGGCGACCACCACGGCCGCGCCGCCGGAATCGATGGGAGGCAGGGGATAGAGGCGGTCGAACACGAATAACAACGCGGCCAGCGCGAGTAGCACGCTGGCCGCGAAGAGTCCGCGCCGCCGCCAGCGGCGGGCGCGCGAGGCGCCCGCCGGCGGGGTGGCGGCGGTGTTCAAGGACGCTGCTTGGCGCTGCGATCGCGGATTTCGACCGTGCTCCATTGCTCGCCTACGCCACGGATCTCGGGCCGGTACATGTCTTCGGCCACGGTCGACGGCACCGCGTAGCGGCCCGGCGTCACGACCCGCACCAGGTAGAACACGTCCACCTTGCCGCGACCCAGCGAGACCGCCGCAACATACCGGTCATCGCGGAATTCGCGGTGCTTGATGTTGGGGTCGGCCATTGCGTCGGCCACGCGGCGCCCGCCGATGCTCCAGTCCTGCATCTCGGGGCTTTGCGACAGGTTCAGGTTCTCGACCTCGAAGCCGGCCGGCACGCGATCCACCAGCAGGCCGTCCGGAATGTTCTGGTTGGCGCTGGCCTGGACCCATACCACCAGCATGTCGCCGGTCTGCAGCGTGCCGCCATCCCACGGCTTGCCGTCGGGACGGTACCAACCGCGCTTGAGCTGAATCACGTCGTTGCGCGGCGCCGGCACCGTGGTCGGGCTGCCCTGGATGTCGTACTCGACGAAGATCGACTGGCTGCCGGTGTTGAGCAACTGCGTGCCGGCCAGCTCGGCCGCGCTCAGCGACACGGTGCGGTCGGACCTGCCGCCTTCCAGCTCCTTGCGCACGCCATTGACCGTCAGCGCGGCCTGCCACGGCGTCGACTTGTCGCCGCCCGCGGCGCGCGCGGCCAGCAACAGGGCCATCTGTTCCTGGGTCGACAGGTACGAACGGTTGCCCAGGCGCGCGGCCAGTTGCGTCATCAGGTTCTCGACGCGGTCATGGCGCAGCTCGTACTGGTTGGCCAGCGCATACGCCAGCGCGTAGTCGCGCACGGCGCTGCCGTAATCGCCGAGCCAGTCATCGTAGTAGCTGTTGGCGCGGCGGGTGATGCCGTACTCGCGCGTCATGGCCAGATCGAGCGCGCTCTTCATGCGCCCTTCGTCGCCCATCAGCTTGAACGCGGCGGCCAACTGGATCAGGGGCAGCGGCGAACGCGCGCGGTCCTGGTAGTTGTCGAACAACTGGCGCACCGTCGACAACGGCGCCTTCTTGTCGCGCGCCAGCGCCAGGGCGGCCGTAGCCAGGCCGGCAAACCGGCGGTGGTCTTCGCGCAGCACGCTCTGGCCGCCGCTGTCCAGGCGACCGGACTCGAAGTCGCGCTTCAGATTGGTCGACCAGGTGCCGAACGAACCACTGCTCTGCTGCACCTGTTCCAACAGCCACTGGCGCGAACGATCCAGCGAGGCCTCGGGAATGGTAAAGCCCTTGTCGCGCGCGTCCTGCAGGAAGCCCACGGCGTAGGCCGTCAGCCACACGTCGCGCGAGGACGAGCTGCTCCACAGGTTGTAGGAGCCCACGGCGTTGCGCATGCCCGACAGGCGGCCGATGGCGCCCGCGACCTTGGCTTCACGCTCGGCCTGGGTGCGCGGCTTGAGGCCGAACTGCTTGGCCGCTTCCTCGTCGATCAGGACCCACGGCAGCGTCGCGCTGATGGTCTGCTCGGTGCAGCCGTAGGGGTAGTTGAGCAGCCCTTCGACCACGCGGTTGACGTTGATCGGCGGACGATTCGAGACCGTCATGCTGACCGTGGTCGAGTCGGGGTAGTACGACGCCACCCACGATGCCTGCGGCGTGTTGGACTCGCCCGGGTTCAGGCGCAGGCGGCGCACCTGGCGCTCGGCCGCGTAGGCCGGCTGCACCTGCAGCACCGATTCACGCACGATGTGGATCGGCTTGGCGCCGCCCTGCCCGTCCACGGTCAGGCGCATCAGGCCCAGGCCGTAGGAGCCCGTGGTGGTGGCGGTAAAGCGCAGCGTGGTGCGTTGCTTGTCCTTGAGGGTCACGGTGCGGGTGCCGTCGACGATGCCGACCGGATCCAGCGCTTCCAGCTTGACCGTCACCTTCTGGTCGGCGCCGCTAAGGTTGGTCACGTCCAGCGCGATGGCTGCCTGGTCGCCCGGGGTGATGAAGCGCGGCGTGTTCAGCTCGGCCACGATCGGCGCCGCCACCACCATTTCGGTGTCGGTGCTGCCGTAGTTGTCCGCGGTGAACGCGACGGCCATCAGACGCAGCGTGCCGTTGAAGTCGGGCAGATTCAGCGGGATGTCGGCCTCGCCCTTGTCGTTGAGCTTGACCGGTCCCGAGAACAAATCGACCAGCTTGACCTTCTTGGGCAGGCTCTTGCTGTCGCCGCGCATGGCGGCGTCGCCGCCCCATTTCAGCTTGCCCTTGGTGCCGTCCATCTTCTCGATCAGCTTGCCGTACATGTCCAGCAGTTCGGCCGCGTAGCGATGCTTGCCGAAGAAGAAGTCGAGCGGATCGGGCGTGCGGTACTGGTTGATGTTGAGGATGCCGACGTCGACCGCCGACAGCGTCACCACGGCCTGCTTGCCCTGGGCGCCATCGACCTTCACGCGGACCGTGGTCTTGGTTTCGGGTTCGGTCTTGGCCGCGGCCGTCAGCTTGACGTCGAGCTTGCGGTCGGCGCTGGCGATCGGCAGGAAGGTCAGGCCCAGCGCGCGCGCGGGGGTCACGCGGTCACCCTCGCTGCCGGGACGGAACACCGCCGCGGCCACGTACAGGTCATGGCGCTTCCAGCTCTTGTCGATCGGGATTTCCACTTGCGTGCCAGTCGCCTTCACGGCCACCCAGGTCGACCACAGCATGCGGTCGCCCTCGACGGTGATCAGGGCCTGGCCGTCGTGCGGCGGCGTCAGGGTCAGCTTGACGCTGTCGCCCGGCTTGGCCGGCACGCCTTCCAGCTTCATCTGCACGCGGTCGGGGCGGTTGCCCATGGCGTCGGCGTCCTGGGCGTCCCAGCCCGCATAGAAGCGGTAGCGCAGGGTTTCGCCGGTCTCGGGATCGGCGATTTCCAGGCGGTAACGGCCCCATTTGACGGGCACCGTGAACTGGCTGCGGTCCTTCAGCGCGATCTCGCGCGAATCGAGCAGTTCCTCGGTTTCGGTGTAGCCGCTGTTCCAGCCGCGCTGGTCGTCAAAGCGCCAGTAGTACTGGCGTTCCTCACGATACAGGCGCATCTGGGCCTGCGCCAGCGGCGCGATCTTGCCCTGGGCGTCCACGCGCAGCACTTCGAACGAGGCCGGCGCGCCTTCGCGCGCGACGTCGCTGTCGAACTGCGGACGCACGGCGATCAGCTTGTCGGCGGGCCAGACGCTGCGCTCGATCGAGCGCACCACCGGGCGGCCGCCCGATTCCAGCAGGCTGGCCGAGACCCGCACCTTCATAGGCGAATGGGTGCCTTCGGTGCGCGGTTCGATTTCCAGTTGCGCGGCGCCGGTCGAATCCAGCGCGGCCTCCGGCAATTCCTCGAAATGGCGGCGCGAATCGTCGTCCACGTCGCCGAAGATGAACCCGGGCCATTGCTGCGGCAGCGCATAGCGGTCGCGCTTGACCTGGAAGCTGGACAGCAGGCGGTTGCCGGCGGCGGGCGCGCCATACAGATAGTCGCCCTGCACGTCGACGGTCAGGGTGTCGTTCGGCGCCAACACATCCTGGTCGGACGTGAGCGCCATCTTCATGCGTTCGGGCAGGAATTCCTCGACCTGGAACTTCCAGGAAGCATCCGGCGCGCGCGACGCGGGGTCGACGCGCAGTTCCAGCATCCAGGCGCCGGTCTGGGCATCGGGCGGCAGGTCGATGGCGCGCTCGACATAACCCTGCAGGTCCTTGGCGGGCTGCCACAGGTTGGTCGAGACCACGCGGCCGTCAGGGCGCTTGAGCGTGGCGGTCAGCGGCGCGGGCGGCATGACGCGGCCGTCGAGGTCGCGCGGCAGCACGGATACGTGGAAGGTCTCGCCGGGGCGGTACAGGTTGCGGCCGGCATAGACAAACAGGCTGTTGGGGCGGGAAATATGGCCGCCGGTATCGAATTCGGACAGGTCCAGCGCGGGCTCGGCCAGCGCCAGCACGGTCATTTCCTTGTCACGCGAGGCCCGGATCACGCGGGCGTTGGTGAAGCTGCCGTCAAAGCGCACGTGGCCCTGGCCATCGGCCTGGGCCTTGGCCAGCGTCTTGCCGGCGCCATCCACCAGTTCGAACAGCGCGCCCGAGATCGCCTGACCGCTCTTGAGCGACACCGAGTAGGCCTCGATGCGGTCGCTGTAGCGGCGCGCGTGCAGGCCGATGTCGCTGACATAGAAGTAGGTGACCTGGTATTCGTAGCGGAAACGGCCGGGCTGGCTCATCACCGCGACGTAGATGCCGGGTTCCTGCAGTTCCTTGATGCCTTCGACCGGCAGGAAGGTGACGTGACGGCGGTTCGGCTTGTCGTCCGTCAGGAAGCGGCCCTGGTAGACACTGGTCGTCAGGGTGTTCAGGCGGTCCAGGTCCCAGTTGCTGACCGAACCCTTCAGGCTGCGGTTGCCCGAGTAGCGCCAGCCGTCTTCGTCGTCGTAGCCGCCGGATTCATCATCGTCCGACGCGGAGGTGTTGCGGCCGATGCCCAGCACCGACTCGAACAGTTCCGGCACGCGCTCGGGCGCGACACGCAGGAATTGCACGTCGACCTCGGGCATGTTGACCGTCGCCACCGGCAGGCCGCCGTTCTGGCCGGCCGGCAGCACCACGCCGCGGCTGGCGAAATAGAACGAAGGCGGCATGGCATCGGTCACCACGTCGCAATGCGAGGCGCCGGCCAGGGCGACCTTGTCGCCAGCGCCCGGCAGGCCCGCGCGCACCGCGACGGAATACGTGCGTTGCGGCTGGACGAAGGGGAAATACACCATGCGCGGATTGGAGCCGACCACCCAGTTGCCCTGGACGATCTTGCCCTTGGGCGCGGCGTCGCCAGGCTGGACGGAGCTCGGCTGCTGGCCGTTGGCGCTGCGCTCGGTGTCCTGGTCGGGTTTGCCCGAGGCGGCGCCGGTGTCGGTGACCTGCAGGAACTTGGTCAGATCGGCCTTGGCTTCGACCGGCTGTGTGAAAGTGACCGCCAGCGCCAGCGAGTCGTTGTACTGGCGCGGCTGGCAATTGAGGACCGCGAACGCGTCAGCGGTGCCGACCGTGGCCGTGGCCGGCAAGGCCTCCGGCTTGGCGGCGCCACCCGTCGCGGCGGGCGCGGTCGTGGCTGCCGCCGGCGTAACCGTCTGCGGCGTCGCCGGCGCGGACGGTTGGCCGCCCTTGCCCATCCACCAACCCACGCCTATGGCGCCGGCCACCACGATCGCGCCGGCTACCGCCAGCCAGGTCTTGCTGTTCTTTCCACTCACGGCAAACCTCCCCGCCTACTCGAATGCGATGCTCCTTTGCGGCGGAGCTGCCGACCTGATAGTGCCGCGCGCTTCTCGGTGCGCGGTTCCTGCTTTGCAACCCTGTACAGCAGAACGCCGCCTGTGGTGGCGGCGCTGTTCTTGCGAGTTCAGACCGGTTCCATCACGCACTGCAATGGATGCTGGCGCGCCCGCGCATACTGGGCCACCTGGGCAATCCGGGTGGCGGCCAGGTCGCGCGGGTAGACGCCGCAAACCCCACGGCCTTCGTGATGCACCTGAAGCATGATGCGCGTGGCTTCTTCGTGGTTCTTGTTGAAGAACTTCTGCAGCACCTTCACGACAAACTCCATCGGGGTGTAGTCGTCATTCAACAACAGCACCTGGTACATCGGAGGCGGCGCGACGCGCGCCGGCGCCTTCTCGACGGCCAAATCATGCTGGGTATCCAAGGTAGAACTCATAGGGCGGCTATTCTATTTAATCAGGGGACGGCTTGCATGTAACTTACGCAAAATTACACGTAGAAATGCGTAGTTTCCATACTTGACTCCGCAAAGAAAAGCGGCGCATTATCCACGCATTCTGGGGTTTTCAATTCACCGAAAACCTGCCAGGAGGCCGGAGGGGGGACAGGGGTCTAGGCCGCGATGCCCTTCTGTCAACATACGATTCAATGAGGCAGTCCGCATGTCTGATACGACCGCAACCGCCGTCCAAGGGGACAATCCCAAATCGACGGGTACCGTCAAATGGTTCAACGATGCAAAGGGTTTCGGCTTCATTACGCCCGACGACGGCGGTGAAGATCTGTTCGCCCACTTCTCGTCCATCCAGATGAATGGTTTTAAAACCCTGAAAGAAGGCCAGAAAGTGGCTTTCGAGATTATCCAGGGGCCCAAAGGCAAACAGGCGCTCAATATCACCGCTGCCTGAGTTACTCTTTACAGCGCAACGGTAAGGTTGCGCCATTATCAGGCGGGGCTTTCGGGCCCCGCCTTGTTATTTTCTTATTACTGCGATTACCGCGTTTGGTCATGCTGAAGAATGCTGCTTTGTTTCATGTTGGTGGTGCGTTGCTCAAAACAGCGTTCATTAAATCGGCAGCGCGCGCGGCGGTAGCCGCGCTGCTCGGCGCCGCCACCCTGGCGTTGCCCCTGGCGGCCGGGGCCCAGACGGCGACCGGCCCGCAACCGACGCTGCCGATCGCGCAACTGGCCGCCGGCATCCATATTATCCGCGCAGAAGTCGCCAACACGGAAGCCAGCCGCCGCGACGGCCTCATGTTCCGCAAGGAACTGGCCGGCAATGACGGCATGCTCTTCGTCTTCGAGCAGCCCGACGTGCAGTGCTTCTGGATGCGCAACACCCTGCTGCCGCTGTCGATCGCTTTTATCGCCGACGACGGCACGATCGTCAACATCGAAGACATGGCGCCCCAGACAGACGACACCCACTGCTCCAAGAAACCGGTGCGCTACGCACTCGAAATGGCGCAGGGTTGGTACGAAAGCCACGGCATGAAGGCCGGCAGGAAGATCGACGGACTGCCCTGAGCCAGCCGCGGTCCTGCGCACGCAACAAGGGAGCCCGTGGGCTCCCTTTTCGTTTGGCCGTGCCGCCACCGCGCGGCGGCGGGCACGGCCCCGGTCGCCCGGGGCCGTAGCGGAATCAGACACGCTCGATGATCAAGGCGATGCCCTGGCCCACGCCGATGCACATGGTGCACAGCGCATAGCGGCCGCCGGTGCGGTGCAACTGATTGATCGCGGTGGTGGCAAGACGCGCGCCGCTGGCGCCCAGCGGGTGGCCCAGGGCAATGGCGCCGCCGTTGGGGTTGACGCGCGGGTCGTTGTCGGCGATGCCAAGCTGGCGCAACACGGCCAGGCCCTGGGCGGCGAAGGCTTCATTCAGCTCGATCACATCCATCTGGTCCAGCGTCAGGCCGGTCTGGGCCAGCACCTTGCGGGTGGCGGGCGCCGGGCCGATGCCCATGATGCGCGGCGCGACACCGGCGGTGGCCATGCCGACCACGCGGGCGCGCGGCGTCAGGCCGTGGCGCGCGGCGCCTTTTTCGTCGGCCAGCAGCAGCGCGGCAGCGCCGTCGTTGACGCCCGAAGCATTGCCGGCGGTCACGGTGCCGCCTTCGCGGACCACACCCTTGAGCTTGGCCAGCGCCTCGAGGCTGGTCTCGCGCGGATGCTCGTCCTTGGACACGACGATAGGATCGCCCTTCTTCTGCGCGATCGAGACCGGCACGATCTCGGCGTCGAAGAACCCTTCCTTCTGGGCGCGGGCGGTCTTCTGCTGGCTGGCCAGCGCGAACAGGTCCTGGTCTTCGCGGTTGATCTTGAAATCGTCGGCGACGTTTTCGGCGGTTTCCGGCATCGAGTCGACGCCGTACTGGGCCTTCATCAACTTGTTGATGAAGCGCCAGCCGATGGTGGTGTCATAGATCGCGGCGTTGCGCGAGAAGGCGCTATCGGCCTTGCCCATGACGAACGGCGCTCGGCTCATGCTTTCGACGCCGCCGGCCAGCATCAGGCCGGCTTCGCCGGCGCGGATGGCGCGCGCGGCGCTGCCGATGGCGTCCAGGCCCGAACCGCACAGACGGTTGACCGTGGCGCCGGGAACTTCGACCGGCAGGCCGGCCAGCAACGTGGCCATGCGGGCGACGTTGCGGTTGTCTTCGCCGGCCTGGTTGGCGCAGCCCAGGATGGCATCGTCGATTTCTTCCCAGCGCACGCCAGGATTGCGCGCCACCAGCGCCTTGATGGCTACGGCCGCGAGGTCGTCGGGACGCACCGGGGCCAGTGCGCCGCCGTAGCGGCCGAAGGGGGTGCGAATCGCGTCACAGATATAGGCATGCACGGTCATGAGATGCTCGGATTGAAGTGGAGGAATCGAATGCGCACGATCTTAACGCAGCGGTTTCGCGCCAAGATGGTGCATCCCGAGGATGTCCGCAGAACGGACGGTGTCCAGCTACTGTTCACTCACCGTACACATGCCGGCCTGCCCTCAAGGTGTCGGCGCGCTCGCCCGCGCGGCGCGCCCGGCCTCGAGGATGGCCTGGCGGCGAAAGCGGCCGGCGGCCAGATGGTAGAACGGCTGCGGGCAGAACTGGCGCGACACGCCCGAGGCCAGCAGCGAGCCGACCAGCAGCCAGAACAGCATGGGCTGGCTGCCCGTCATTTCCATGACCACCACGCTGGCCGTCAACGGCGCCTGGGTGGCCGCGGCCAGGAACGCGGCCATCGACACCAGGACCAGCACGCGCTGGTCCACGCCCTCGCCCGCCAATTGCCAGATGTGATGGCCGATGCCGGCGCCGGTGGTCAGGGCGGGCGTGAAGATGCCGCCGGGAATGCCGGCCCAGTACGAAGCCACGGTGGCGGCCAGCTTGGCCAGGCCGAAACCGGCGGGCAAGGCGTTCTGCGTCTCGCCCGACAGCAGGTCGGCGGCTGCGCCGTAGCCGGTGCCGTAGACGCTGCCGGCCGTGGCCAGGCCGATCAGCGCCAGCACCACGCCCATGGCGAAGGCGGTCCAGATGGGATGGACGCGGATCCAGGCCCGCCAGGCCGCGGGCGCCATGCCGGCCGCCCCCTTGCCCAGCAGGCGCGCGAAGAGACCGCCCAGCGCGCCGTTGAGCGCGGCGCAGATCAGTACCCACCACAGCATGCCATGCGTAAGGACCGCGCCGCCAAAGGTGCCGAAATAGGGATTGTTGCCCTGCACCGCCACCACCAGGAAACCGGCCGCCAATACGCCGATGAGCACCAGCCGCTGCCAGCGCAGCACGGTGCCGCGACCCAGTTCCTCGATGGCGAAGATGACGCCCGCCAAGGGTGCATTGAAGGCCGCGGCCAGGCCGCCGGCCGCGCCCGCGGCGATCAGCTCGTTGGCATGGAAGCCGCGCAGTTGCAGCCCGCGACGCTTCCAGAAATCGCCCCATGCCAGCATCACCGCGGCGCCGACCTGCACCGACGGCCCTTCGCGGCCGATCGAGGCGCCGGCCAGCATGCCGAAGAACGCCAGCGGAATCTTCCACAACGCCTGCGCCAGCGACACGAGGCTGCGCTGTCCCGGGCCGGGCGGCAGCGACAGCGCGCCGATCACCTGGGGAATGCCGCTGCCCGCGGCATTGGGCGCGAACCGCAGCGTGGCCCAACGCAGGACGGCCAGTGCGCACGGCAACACCAGCAGCGCCAGCCAGCCGGCATGCCCGACCCATTCGCGGTTCCATTCCAGCGCGAGGTCGGCCAGGTAGGCAAACCCCAGCGACACCAGGGCAACCAGCGCCGCGCCTCCCAGCAACAGGGCCATCTGCAGGCTCTTGCGCGACAGGCGGTTGGTCTGTCGCAACTTGCGGCGCAACAGGTGGCGGGAACCGGTGGCGATACGGCGCAGCGGAGTGGGCAGGAACATGGGCGGGGCCGGGCGGCAAGGAGTGGCAAAACCAGAAGTGGCTAAACCATACCATTGCCGCCTGACTGCCAGCCCACAGGCGTGCCATTCAGAACGACGACCAGTCGTCCTCGTCCGCGTCGTGCTTGATGAGGGCCGGGCGCGCCACGACCGGTTGCTGGCGCGCCTCCGCCGCCGGATGCGGCGTGGCGCGGCCGGCCTGGATCAGCCGGGCCCGGGGTTCGGCATCCATCGACACGGGACCGGCATCGATCTTGAAGCGTCGCACCTGCTGCGCCAGGCGGCCAGCCTGATCCTGCATGCTGCCGGCCGCGGCCGCGGCCTGTTCCACCAACGCGGCGTTCTGCTGGGTCACGGTGTCCATCTGCGCCACGGCCTGGTTGACCTGGCCGATGCCGGTGGATTGCTCGGCGGAGGCGCTGGCGATCTCGTGGACCAGGATCGCGGCCTGGCGCACGCTGTCGACCACCTCGCGCATGGTGTTACCGGCCTCGTCGGCCTGACGCGTGCCGCCTTCGACGCGATGGACGGATTCGTCGATCAGCGCCTTGATCTCCTTGGCCGCGACCGCGGAGCGTTGCGCCAGGGTGCGGACCTCGCCGGCCACCACCGCGAAGCCACGGCCCTGCTCGCCGGCGCGCGCGGCCTCGACCGCGGCGTTCAGCGCCAGGATGTTGGTCTGGAACGCGATGCCGTCGATCACGCTGGTGATATCGGAGATGCGCCGCGAGCTTTCGGAGATCGCGCTCATGGTCTGCACCACGACGTCGACCACCTCGCCGCCGCGCGCCGCCACGGTCGAAGCCTGGGTGACCAGCTTTTCGGCCTCGCCGGCGTTGCTGGCGTTCTGCTGCACGGTGCTGGTGAGCTGTTCCATCGAGGCCGCGGTCTGCTCCAGCGATGCCGCCTGTTCCTCGGTGCGCTGCGACAGGTCGGCATTGCCCTGCGCGATCTGCGAGGAAGCGGAGGCGATGCTTTCGCAGCCGTCTCGCACATCGCGCACGATGCGCGACAGGTTTTCGTTCATGGCCTTGAGCGCGGCCATCAGGTCCCCCGTCTCGTCGCGCGAGGTGACCTGGATATCCCCGCTCAGGTCGCCATTGGCGACCCGGCGCGCGGCCTCCACCGCCCGCCCAAGCGGCCGGGTGATGCCGCGCGTCACCAGCCAGCCCAGCAGCAGGCCCAGGACCACGCCGGCCAGCGACAGGCCGATCATGATGAGGCGGGTGCCGGAGTACAGGTCGGTGACTTCGCGCACCGCGCGGTCGGCCGCCTGCTCCTTGGCCTGGACCAATTCGATGATCAGCGCCTCGGCCTTGCCGGACGAGGCGGCGGCGCGTTTGGTGATGTTGACGATGGCGGCATCGGTCTGGGCCAGCGGCAGCCCTTGGGCGGCCTCGAAGAACTCGATGGCCTCGCGCTTCCAGAGCTCTTCGGCTTCGACGAATTGCGCCAGCAGGCGCTTGCCGTCCTCGCGGACGAAGCTCTGCGCCGCCTTGGCGCGCAGGCGCTCCAGGTTTGCGACATCGCGGTCGAACTCGGCGCGCAGCGCCTGCCTTTCTTCCTCGGTGGTGGCGCCCAGGAAGCTCTTGCGCGCACGGCCGGCGGCGATCAGGCTGATGTTGGCTTCCTTGATGTCGGACAGCCCTCGGAATTCGACCTCGGCGATCTGGTCGTTCATGTCGTTGATGCGGGAGAGCCCCCACACCCCGAACGCGCCGATGCAGCCCCCCAGCAACGCTACCAGCAGGAACGCGCCCGACAGTCGCACGCCGATGCGCGCGCCGATATGCAACCCCGAAAAAAACCGCAACATGCTTCCCTTCCCGTCAAACGCCACGGTGTTGTGGCGGGCATGCCGCGATCGTTGGCCCCATGGCTCGGCCGCAGACTGCTTTCAACGATAGCGGGACCTTCGCCTCGCTTTATTCGTAAAGAGAGGGAGATTTATTCTCATTTTCTACAAAATGAATTCGACAAAATACAAAATTTGACCCCGTAATCTAGAATTTCGGTCGGCTCCCGGGGCGCGCCGAAAACAAAAAGGCCCCTCGCGATGCGAGGGGCCTTGGCCCTGCGGTGCGCGCCGGGCGCGCAGCGGAATCAGGCGAAATTCTTGGCGGCGAAGTCCCAGTTCACCAGGGCCCAGAAGTTTTCCAGGTACTTGGGACGGGCATTGCGGTAGTCGATGTAGTACGCGTGTTCCCAGACATCACAGGTCAGCAGCGGCTTGTCGGCCGTGGTCAGCGGGGTGGCGGCGTTGCTGGTGTTGACGATGTCGACGGAACCGTCGGCCTTCTTGACCAGCCAGGTCCAGCCCGAACCGAAGTTGCCGGCAGCCGACTTGTTGAAGGCTTCCTTGAAGGCGTCGAAGCTGCCCCACTTGGCATTGATGGCGTCGGCCAGCTTGCCGCTCGGCGCGCCGCCGGCCTTGGGAGCCAGGCTGTTCCAGTAGAAGGTGTGGTTCCAGATCTGCGCGGCGTTGTTGAAGATGCCACCCGAGGACTTCTTGACGATGTCTTCCAGCGACAGGTTCTCGAACTCGGTGCCCGGGATCAGGTTGTTCAGGTTCGTGACGTAGGTCTGGTGGTGCTTGCCGTAGTGGTACTCCAGCGTCTCTTTCGAGATGTGCGGAGCCAGCGCGTCCAGTTCGTAAGGCAGGGGGGGAAGAGTATGTGCCATGTGTCGGTTCCTTCTGTTGAGTGCACGATCAAGCCGTTCAATTGTATCGGCAACTCTGCGAGGATACCGCGTTAACCCCGCGGCGGCGCGGGGTTAACGGGCATGTGTTTATGCCTTGCGCGCGTAAACGCTACTCTTTCTCATAGCGCAGTTCGCGCCCGCCTTGCGCGGCCACCAGCGCGCCGTCTTCGCGCAACGCCAATGTCATGTGCAACGGTGTGCGACTAGCCGATTCCGGCAGTTCCAGGTCGATGCGCAGCGCCCGCGATGCGATATCGGACTTGCTCACATCCACGCTGTGCCAGCGCGCGCCGGAAGGCAGCGGCACGAACACCGCCAGGGCCTTGAGCTCACCCGGCGCGATCGGCGCGCTGACGCCATCGGCGCCTTCGGACTGCTTCGGCGTGCCGGCGTAATCGGCGCTGGCCGACGACATCGCCACATCGACCTTGACCGGCCGGCCTTCGTAATACACGCGCACCGTGAGCTCGTCGCCCTCGGCGGGCCGCGAGTCCGCGCCGACCTTCGCGATCGCCGAGAACGGCTGGATCGGCGGCGTGTCCAGGCGCACCTGCCTACCTTCCAGGCGCCAGGTGCCGCTGGCCTGGATGTCCACGGCGCCGTAGCTCATCAGGTAATCGAAACGGCCATCGGGCGACAGCAGCAGCTCGCTGCCGACTTCGCGCATGCCGCGCAGGTAGTAATGGCCGGCGACGCGCGCGGCCGCTTTGCCCAGGGCCTTGGCGGCGCCCGGCTTGGCGGGGCAGGCCTGCTTGAGCGGCGCGCCGGCCGCCTGCAGCGCGGCGGCAAAGCCGGGCGCGGCCTGGCACACCAGCGTCTGGCTGAACGACT
>NZ_CADIJW010000003.1 GCF_902859745.1 Achromobacter dolens
AGCAGGCCCTGGCGGCCGCGCAGCGCGCCCTGGATGCCGACAGCGCCCGCGCCCAGTTGCTTGAAACCCAGGCCGCCGCGCGTGGCGCCGACCTGCAATCGCCCGAACGCGCGGCGCAGCGCCAGGCCCGCGCCGGCCGGCTGGCCGAGGCCCGCAGCGGCCACGACCTGCTCGAACAGCGCCTGCGTCAGGCGCAGGCCGCGCTGGAGGCGCTGCGTCCGGAACTGCTGGAGCAGGACGCGCAGCGCTACGAAAAGTCCGCCGCCATCGAACGCGACGCCCAGCACAAGCGCCACAGCGAGATCCAGCAGTTGCTGGGCAAGCTGGAGCAGGCCGGCGCGCAGGGCCTGGGCGAACGCCTGTCCGAAGCCGAGGCCGCCTGCGAACGCCTGCAGCGCCGCCGCGACGAATTCCAGCGCCGCGCCCAGGCGCTCGAATTGCTGTCCACCCTGCTGGCCGGCAAGCGCGACGCCGCCACCCAGCGCCTGCAGGCGCCGCTGGCGCGGCGCCTGGGCCACTACCTGGCGCTGCTGTTTCCCGAGTCCGCGCTGCGGCTGGACGAGGCGCTGTTGCCCGCGGCCCTGCAACGCGCGGGCGGCGAGGACCCGCTGGATGCGCTCAGCTTCGGTACGCGCGAGCAATTGGGCATCCTGGCGCGCTTCGCCTACGCCGACCTGCTGCGCGAGGCCGGACGGCCGACGCTGCTGTTGCTGGACGATGCGCTGGTGCACACCGACGACGAGCGGCGCGACCTGATGAAGCGTGCGCTGTTCGATGCCGCCACGCGCCACCAGATCCTGATGTTCACCTGCCACGGCGAGGCCTGGCGCGACCTGGGCGTCGAGCAGCGCCGCATCGGCGCCTGACGCCTTGGCGGTGGTGCGAGCCGCGTCCGCACGTGCAAACTGCCCCCGCACGTGCGGACCGGTGTGGTCAAGCGCGTCGCCGACTGCGTGCGGGCGCCCCGCAACTTGACGCTGGCGCGCGGCGCCGGTAGCCTACACGGGTTCATCACCGAACCCGACGCGCTTCACATGCCCGACTTCACGCCTTCCGCCGAATCCGCCTTCGCTGCCCGCGCAGCCGGCGCCGGCCTGCGCGCAAGCCGGCGGCAGGGCGTGTCGCCTCCCGTTGTTTCTCCTGTCGTCTCGACGGTCGTATCGCCGCCGTTGGCTTCGCCGCCGTGCGATGTCGTCGTCGGTGTCGCGGGCGCCTATCCGCCCGTGGCCGCCGTCGTCGGCTGACCGCCGCACACTTCCCGCTCCCGCCTTATCGCCTGGATCCGCCGCGCTGATGCGCCGACGCGTTTGCGTTCGCGCCCGCCCGCCGCGCGTCCACGCCTGATCCGTTCGCGCGCCGCAAGACGCGTGCACGCCGCGGGAGCCTGTTCCATACCCGACAGGTAGAAATCTTCATGTCTTTCAATCGCAATGCGTGGGCCGCCTACGGCTCCACTTCCTTGTTCGTGCTGCTGTGGAGCGGCGGCGCGATCTTCGCCAAATGGGGCCTGGCGCACGCCTCGGCCTTCGGTTTCCTGCTGTGGCGCTTCGTCCTGGCGCTGGTCGTCCTGCTGGCGCTCTGCGTTGGGCGCCGGCGCTGGCTGCCGGCGCCCGGCACGCGCGGCATCGTCGCGCTGACCGGGCTGCTGCTGATCGGCAGCTATTCCATCTGCTATCTGCTGGCGCTGGACCACGGCATCACGCCCGGCGTGCTGGCCACGCTGCTGGGGGCGCAACCCATCCTGACCCTGGCGCTGCTCGAGCGCCGCTTTCCGCCGCTGCGGCTGGCGGGGCTGCTGCTGGCCCTGTGCGGATTGGGCATGGTGATGTTCCAGAGCATCGGCATGGCGCGTTTCTCGCTCGCCGGCATGGCCTTCGCGTTCGCGGCGCTGCTCAGCATGACCGCCGGCTCCATCCTGCAAAAGCGCGTGCGCCAGGCGCCGACGGACGTGATGCCGCTGCAGTACGTGGCCAGCCTGGCGCTGTGCCTGCTGTTCGCGCCGTTCCAGCCGCTGCACGTGGATTGGAGCCCGGGATTCGTGCTGCCGCTGCTGTGGATGGGACTGGTGATCTCCGTCGGCGCGACGCTGCTGTTCTACCGCATGATCCAGTCCGGCAACCTGGTCAACGTCACCAGCCTGTTCTACCTGGTGCCGGCCGGCACCGCGGCGCTGGATTACCTGGTGCTGGGCAACCGCCTGTCGCTGCTGAGCCTGGGCGGCATGGCCGGGATCCTGCTGGGGCTGATGCTGGTGTTGCGCACGCCGGCGGCGCGCTCGGGGGGCTGATCGCGGTTTGCCGCCGCGTCGCGGGATGTTCGCCGCGCGGCGCACACCTCGGGGGCGCATCGCGCGCGCGCGGGCGGGGCGAGGGCGCGCTCCGGGACGTGGCCGTCCTGCCGCTTCGTCCGCGCTACGCGTGCGCGGCTTCTTCCTGGCCGGCCCAGTGGCCGCTGACCAGTTGCGCCGGGCGTTCGCGCGCCTGGACCCGGGCGCAGACCGCCCAGGCGTCCAGGCGCACGTTCAGGCCGGCATAGACGCCATGGCCGTCGCCCGCCTCGATCCGGCCGTCGGCCTGCACGCCTTCGCCGGCGCGGATCGAGCCGTCGGCGCGGATGTCTTCGCCCGCGATCAGTCCCCAGCCCGCGGCCAGGTGGCCGCCGCAGGCGATGCTGGCGCCGGCCTGGATGCCGCAGGCGGCATCGATGTCCTTGGCGGCCTGGACGCCGCCGCCGGCCTTGATGCCCTGGCCGCATTTGAGGGCGCCTTGCACCTGCACGTCCTGCCCGGCCCGCAAGTGGCCGGTCACGGCCAGGTCCTGGCCGGCGCAGATGTCCCACTTGGCGCGCAGGTTGCCGCGGCAGTCGAAGGCGGTGGCGACCTCGATGCCCCATTCGGCGGACACGTCGCCGCCCGCGCGCAGGTCGCCGGCGCTGGCGATGTTGGCGCCGGCCGTGATGTTTTCGCCGGCCACGATCGATTCCCCGGCGCGGATGCCGCCGCCGGTGATGATGCTGCGTCCGGCCCGCACCACGCTGTCGACGTTGATGCCCATGCGCACTTCCAGCGTGCCGGCGAAGACGATGGCGTGGGCGTCGAGCGTGTCCAGCTTCAACACCGCGTCGGTCGGCCCGAACTGGTCCAGCAGCCAGCAGGCGTCACCGACGCGCCCGTCGGCCACCAGGGCATCGAGGACCGCCTGATAGTCCCCCTGTCCGTTGTGGTCGCGCAGGAACCATTTGTAGCCGCCCGCGCAGGGGTTCTTGGCTTTGACGAATTTCTTGGTGAGTTGCATGGCGTTCGGTGGCAATCAAGGCGTGGCGCCGCCCGCCGGTCACAGTCGGCGCGCGGACGGAAAACGTGGCAAGACCGCCCGGCCATGCGGCAGGGCGGTCGCGCCGGCCGGCCTCGAACCGCGACGCGCGCGACAAGGGTACGGGCGTGCAGGCGGCCGGCGGCGGGCCGGTGACGGAAAGCGGGAAGGGGGATGCCGGCGATTAGCCGGGCTTGGAACGCGCGTAGGCGGAACGCGCGGCGACTTCCTGCGAGCTCAACAGGGTCGAGCGCAGGGCGCAAAGCACGCAAGCGGTGTCGGAAGGATGGGAGAAATCGATTCGCACGGGCGAAATGGTAGCAGAGCGCGGGCGCGTCATCTGCCCGGCGATCGCCGATGTGGCGTGGGACGGTCCGAATCTGGCGCCGCGCAGGGCGCGCATTGCGCCGGCGGCCTCGGAAAGGGCCCGCCGGCACGGCGTGGCGGCGGGCAGACGGACTGGCCGCCCGGGTCACGCGGCGATGCCGCGTGACAAGCCTCAGTTCGTCGACTGGATGTTGCGCTCCTTGGCGATGCGCTGGCGCAGCTCCAGTTCACGCTTGATCTGCGCGGCGTATTCGGCCGGCGTGTTGCCGTCGACCAGCGAGCCGCCGTCGGCCAGGCGCTGGATGATCTTCGGATCCTTCAGCGCCTTGACGGTGGCGTCGTGGATGCGGTCGATCACCGCCTGGGGCGTGCCGGCGGGCGCGACCAGGCCGTACCAGGCCATGTTGTCCATTTCCGGCAGGCCGCCTTCCGAGAAGGTCGGCACGTCCGGCAGGGCGGGCAGGCGCTTGGGCGCGGCCACGGCCAGGGCGCGCAGCTTGCCGGCCTGGATGTGCGGCATGGACGAGGGCAGGTTGTCGAACTGGGCGTTGACCTGGCCGGCGATCACGTCGTTGAGCGCCGGACCCGAGCCGCGGTACGGCACGTGCACCATGTCGGTCTTGGTCAGCGACTTGAACAGTTCGCCGTCCAGGTGGCCGATGCCGCCGGCGCCGGACGAGGCGTAGCTGTACTTGCCGGGGTTGGCCTTGAGCAGGGCGATGAACTCGGCCAGGTTCTTGGCCGGCACCGCCGGGTTCACCGTCAGCACATTGGGCACGTTCACCATATTGGTGATGGGCGCGAAGTCCTTGAGCGGGTTGTACGGGTTCTTGGGGTTGGTGGCCGGATTGGTGGCCATGGTGCTGACAGTGGCCACGCCCAGGGTATAGCCGTCCGGGGCGGAGCGGACCAGCGCGTCGGCGCCGATCGAGCCGCCGCCGCCGCCGCGGTTCTCCACCACCACCGCCTGGCCGAGTTCGCGGCCCAGGCCTTCGGCCACCACGCGGGCGACGATATCGGTGGTGCCGCCGGCCGCGAACGGCACGATCAGGCGGATGGGTTTGTTCGGGTAGGCGTCAGCGGCTTGCGCGGCGCCGCTGAGACAGAGGCCGGCGAGGGCGGTGGCCAGGACGGCCTTGGCTTGGGACAGCACGGTCAAGAGTCTTCTCCATATTATTGAATCCGAGCCGGCCGGCTACGATGGCCGGCGTCGGCGAAGCGCGCCGGGCTCGGATGCTGGCCTGGCCGACGCTTCGTGGGCGCCATTCCACACAGTTACGGGGAACCGGTCAATCCGTATTCCCCCTGCATCGCGTGTGGGTATTTTTACCCCGGAAGAAGCCCGCCAGAAGTGCGACGATGGCGCAAAAAATCGTATGCTGACAAGAACTTGAACGAAATCGGGGCCAGTCATCGATGCGTAATGATTGCGCAGCGATCATGTCGTCATCCCCCCGGTACGCGCATAAATCTCTGCATAACTTACAAGAATCTGATATTTTTCGGATGAGATTCTTGGCCGGTCTTGCAAGAAAACTATTGCGTTTGTTTCTGTCCGCGCCGTTCAATGGCGTAGGTTGACGTCCCCGCGGGGCAACGTGTAGTGCAGCGACGCACCGGGCCAGGGTTCCGTCCGTTTTTCAATCCCCGGTCTGTTTCGTCTCTCGCTGCTGCGCTGGCGGGAGGGGGCCCGGACATTCTCGGAACGCCATGTCGCTGATACTGATCCTCGCTCTGCCGTTCGCCGGCAGCCTGTGCGCCGCGCTGCTGCCTTCCAACGCCCGCAATGCCGAGGCCTGGTTGGCGGGCATCATCGCCCTGGCCTGCGCGGTTCTGGTCGCCAGTCTCTATCCGCAGGTCGCCGGCGGCGGCGTGGTCCGCGTCGACATTCCCTGGGCGCCCGCCCTGGGCCTGCAGTTCACCCTGCGCATGGACGGCTACGCCTGGCTGTTCGCCCTGATCGTCTCCGGCATGGGCGCGCTGGTGGTGCTGTACGCGCGCTACTACATGTCGCCGGAAGACCCGGTGCCGCGCTTCTTCTCCTTCTTCCAGGCCTTCATGGCCGCCATGCTGGGCGTGGTGCTGTCGGGCAACCTGATCCAGTTGGTCATGTTCTGGGAAATGACCAGCCTGGCCTCGTTCATGCTGATTGCGTACTGGCATCACCGCCTGGATGCCCGCCGCGGCGCCCGCATGGCGCTGACGGTGACCGGCGCCGGCGGGCTGTGCCTGCTGGCCGGGGTGCTGATCCTGGGCCACATCGTCGGCAGCTATGACATGGACCGTGTGCTGGCCGCCGGCGACCTGGTGCGCGCCGACCCGTGGTATCCCGCCGTGCTGGTGCTGGTGGCGCTGGGCGCGCTGACCAAGAGCGCCCAGTTTCCGTTCCATTTCTGGCTGCCCAACGCCATGGCCGCGCCCACGCCGGTGTCGGCCTATCTGCACTCGGCGACCATGGTGAAGGCCGGCGTGTTCCTGCTGGCGCGCTTCTGGCCGGTGCTGTCCGGCACCGACGAATGGTTCTGGATCATCGGCGGCGCCGGGCTGATCACGCTGGTGCTGGGCGGCTATGCGGCCATCTTCCAGCAGGACATGAAAGGGGTGCTGGCGTACTCGACCATCAGCCACCTCGGTCTGATCACCTTGCTGCTGGGGCTGAACAGCTCGCTGGCGCTGGTGGCGGCGGTGTTCCACATGGTCAACCACGCCACCTTCAAGGCCTCGCTGTTCATGGCGGCGGGCATTGTCGACCACGAGACCGGCACGCGCGACCTGAGCCGGCTGTCCGGACTGTACAAGGCCATGCCGATCACGGCCACGCTGGCCATGGTGGCGGCGGCCTCGATGGCCGGGGTGCCGCTGCTCAACGGCTTCATCTCCAAGGAAATGTTCTTCGCCGAGACCACCTTCGTCAGCGGCGACATGATCACGAAAGTGGGCCTGCCCCTGGCGGCCACGGTGGCGGGCGCCTTCAGCGTGGCCTATTCGCTGCGCTTCATCCTGCAGGTGTTCTTCGGCCCGCCGGCGACCGACCTGCCGCGCGCGCCGCACGAGCCGCCCGGCTGGATGCTGCTGCCCAGCGGCCTGCTGGTGCTGATGTGCCTGGTGGTGGGCATCCTGCCGGGCCTGACGCTCGGCCCGTTCCTGGCCACCGCCGCGCAGAGCATCCTGGGCGCCGACATGCCCGAATACAGCCTGGCCGTGTGGCACGGCGTCAACCTGCCGCTGGTGATGAGCTTCGTGGCCATGACCGCTGGCGTGATCCTCTACCTGGCGCTGCGCGCGCACCAGCGCGCCAATCCGGGCCGGGTGCCATTCATCTACCGCCTGGACGGCCGCCGTTCGTTCGAGGCGTTGCTGGACGGCTCCAGCGTGGCCGCCGCCTGGCTGCTGCGCTGGCTCGCGTCGTCACGCCTGCAGGTGCAGATGCTGCTGATCGTGCTGGGCACCTTGTTCGTGGCCTGGCTGCCGCTGCGCGCCGGCGGCTGGCTCGAGGGCACCGGCCGCGCGGCCGAGGTCGATCCGGCCTTCGCCCTGCTGTGGCTGGTGGGTTGCGTCTGCGCGGTGGCCGCGGCCTACCAGGCCAAGTATCACCGCCTGGCGTCGCTGGCGCTGGCCGGCGGCGCCGGCCTGGTGACCTGTCTCACGTTCGTCTGGTTCTCGGCGCCCGACCTGGCGCTGACGCAGTTGTCGGTCGAGGTGGTGACGCTGGTGCTGCTGCTTCTCGGCCTGCGCTGGCTGCCCCGCCGCATCGAGCAGGACGAGGACGAGGGGCTGGGGGCGACCCTGCGCGCCCGCGGCCGCCGCCTGCGCGACCTGCTGATGGCGACCGCCGCCGGCACCGGCATGGCGGCGCTGGCGTACGCGGTGCTGGTGCGGCCGCAGACCGACACGATCTCGTCATATTTCGTCGACCGCGCGCTGCCTGACGGCGGCGGCACCAACGTGGTCAACGTGATCCTGGTGGACTTCCGCGGCTTCGATACCTTTGGCGAAATCACGGTGTTGGGCATCGTGGCGCTGACGGTGTACGCGCTGCTGCGCCGCTTCCGCCCGGCCGCCGAAAGCGCCGACCTGCCGCGCCAGCAGATCGACCAGGACGGCCCGGTGCCGGCCACGCCGGACATCAAGACGATCGTGCCGACCGGCCCGATGATGGTGCCGACTGTGCTGGTGCGGCTGCTGCTGCCGACGGCGGCGCTGATCTCGGTGTATTTCCTGCTGCGCGGCCACAACCAGCCCGGCGGCGGTTTCGTCGGCGGGCTGATCTTCGCCACCGCGGTGATCCTGCAGTACATGGTGGGCGGCGTCTACTGGGTCGAATCGCGCAGCCGCCTGAACCCGCAGAACTGGATCGGCATCGGCCTGCTGTTCGCGGGCACGGCGGCGGTGTCGGCCTGGCTCGCCTACAAGCCGTTCCTGGCCGCGCTGGCCTGGGACATCGCCTTGCCGCTGGTGGGACACGTGCACCTGTCCAGCGTGCTGCTGTTCGACCTGGGCGTCTACATGCTGGTGGTCGGATCCACCGTGCTGGTGCTGGTGGCGCTGGCCCACCAATCGCTGCGCGCACAACGCAAGGCAGCCGCCGAAAGCCAGGCGGCCGCCGCACAAACGGGGGAAGCCTGATGGAATTGATTTATGCCGTCGCGATCGGCGTCCTGGCGGGCTCGGGGGTCTGGCTGCTGCTGCGGCCGCGCACCTTCCAGTTCATCATGGGCCTGTCGCTGGTCTCGTATGCGGTCAACCTGTTCATCTTCGGCATGGGCCGCCTGACCTCGGGCCGGCCGCCGGTGGTGGATCCGGCCATGGCCCATGATCCTTCCTGGTATGCCGATCCGCTGCCACAGGCCCTGGTGCTGACGGCCATCGTGATCGGCTTCGCCACCACCGCGCTGTTCCTGGTGGTGCTGCTGGCTTCGCGCGGCTTGACGGGCACCGACCACGTCGATGGACGGGAGTCCCAATCTTGAGTTTCTGGCTGCAACACCTTCCCGTCCTGCCCATCGTCACGCCGCTGCTGGCCGGCGCCGCGATGCTGCTGCTGGGCGACACCCGCCGCTACACGCGCGGCGCCATCGCCATGCTGTCGACCCTGGCCCAACTTGCCGCGGCCATCGCCTTGCTCGCGGTCGCCGGCGGCGCCGTGCCGGACGTCTGGCCGCATGGGGTCGGCGTCTACCTGGTGGGCGACTGGCCCGCGCCGTTCGGCATCGTGCTGGTGGTGGACCGCCTGGCGGCGGTCATGCTGACCCTGACCGCGGTACTGGGCCTGGCCTCGCTGACCTACGCGCTGGCCCGCTGGGACCGGGCCGGGGTGCATTTCCATTCCCTGTTCCAGTTCCTGCTGATGGGCCTGAACGGGGCTTTCCTGACCGGCGACCTGTTCAACCTGTTCGTGTTCTTCGAGGTGCTGCTGGCCGCTTCCTACGGCCTGCTGCTGCACGGCTCGGGCGTGGCGCGCGTCAGCGCCGGCCTGCAGTACATCGCGGTCAACCTGGTGGCCTCGTTCCTGCTGCTGATCAGCATCGCGCTGATCTACGGCGTGAGCGGCACGCTCAACATGGCCGACCTGGCGCTGCGCGCCGGCGACCTGACCGGTTCGGACCGCATGCTGTTCGAGGCCGGCGCCGCCATCCTGGGCGTGGCCTTCCTGGTGAAGGCGGGCGCCTGGCCGCTGAACTTCTGGCTGGTCAAGGGCTATGGCTCGGCCGGCGCGCCGATCGCCGCCATGTTCTCGATCATGACCAAGGTCGGCATCTACGCGCTGCTGCGCATCGGTTCGCTGCTGCTGCCGAGCGGCGCGCCCGCGGCGTTCAGCCTGGACTGGATGTTCGCGGCCGGCCTGGCCACGCTGCTGTTCGGCGGCCTGGGCCTGCTGGCCACGCAGCAGCTCGAGAAGATGGTGGGCTATTGCGTCATCGTCTCGGCCGGCACGCTGCTGACGGCGCTGGGCATGCCCGGCGTGACGCTGACCGGCCCAGCGCTGTTCTACCTAATCAGTTCGGTGCTGACCACGGGCGCGTTCTTCATGCTGGCCGAGCTCATCGAACGCACCCGCAGCTTCGGCGCCAACGTGCTGGCGGTGACGCTGGACGCTTTCGATCTGGACGACCCGACCTCGGTGAATCGTTCGGATGACGTGGTCGGCGTCGCCATTCCGGCGGCCATGGCCTTTCTTGGCCTGGCCTTCATCTGTTGCGCCTTGCTGGTGACCGGGTTGCCGCCGCTGTCGGGCTTCGTGGCCAAGTTTTCGCTGTTGTCGGCGGCGGTTTCAGCGGCCAACGAATCGGCGCCGCCGATGGACGCCTGGATCCTGGTGGCGGCCGTGCTGGTGTCCGGCCTGGCGGGCCTGATCGGCCTGGGCCGCACCGGCATCCGCGTGTTCTGGGCCAGCGACGACCGCAGCACGCCGCGCCTGCGGCTGATCGAAGCGGGGCCGGTGGCGGTTCTGCTGCTGCTGTGCGTGGGCCTGGCGGCGGGCGCGGGCCCGGTGTCGGCCTACCTGGACGACGCCGCGCGTTCGCTGGACCAGCCCAAGAGTTATATCGATGCCGTCATGTCCGCGCAGACGGTGCGCGCCACGCTGGGAGGAAACTGATGCGCCGCCTGTATTTCCTCTTCCTGCCGGTGTTCCTGTTCGTCCTGTGGCTGGTGCTCAATGAGAGCCTGTCGGCCGGCCAGATTGCGCTGGGCGTGGCGTTGGCCCTGTGGTTCACCTGGGCCGCTTCGCGCCTGCGGCCGCTGAAGGCGCGGCCGCGGCGCCTGTGGAAGGCGATTCCGCTGTTCCTGCACGTGACCGTGGACATCATCAAGTCCAACATCGCGGTGGCCAGGCTGATCCTGAATCCGCGGCGCAATGATTTCTCGCCCGGGTTCATCAAGATTCCGCTGACCATGCGCGATCCGCACGGCCTGGCGATGCTGGCCTGCATCGTCACCTACACGCCCGGCACTGTCTGGGTCGAACTGGGCGACGACCACCGCCTCAAGCTGCACGTGCTCGACCTGCAGAACGAGGAAGACTGGGTGCGCCTGGTGCAGGATCGCTACGAACGCCCCTTGATGGAGATCTTCGAATGAACGCCATACTTTACTGGGCGGCGTCCTTTGCCCTGGTGTGCTTCGCGCTGGGCATGGTGTTTGCCGCCATCCGCCTGCTGCGCGGCCCCACCGCGCAGGATCGCGTGCTGGCGCTGGACACGCTCTACATCAACGGCATGCTGACCATGCTGGTGTTCGGCATCCGCTCGGGCACATCGGTCTACTTCGATATCGCGCTGCTGATCGCGCTTTTCGGATTCGTGGGCTCGACAGCCATGGCCCGCTTCCTGCTGCGCGGCGAGGTGATCGAGCCATGATCGAGAACCTGCCCCTGTGGGCCAGCATCCCGGCCAGCGTGCTGCTGGTGCTGGGCGGCCTGCTGGCCCTGACCGGCTCGGCCGGCCTGCTGCGCTTTCGGACCTTCTACGCCCGCATCCATGCGCCGACGCTGGGCAACACGCTGGGTTGCGGCTGCGTGCTGGCGGCGTCGATCCTGGTGTTCTCGGCGCTATCGTCGCGGCCCGTGTTCCATGAGGTGATCATCACGCTGCTGCTGATCGTGTCGTCGCCGGTGACAGCGATGCTGCTGATGCGCGCGGCGGTTTACCGTAACCGTTTGACCAAGGCCGACGCCGATCTGGACGCGAGGTAGCGGGCAGGGCGGCGCCGGATACACGGGGACGTATCGGCGCTTTTTAGGGACGAATTGCGCCGGCGCAAGGAATATTGCGCCGCAGCAGCGGAAACTTCAGCTTACGATTGCACGTTGCTGGACATGTCCCCGTCGTGCCATCGTGGGATAGTTGTATCAAGCAGACGGTGCCGGCCCAGCCAGGCCCGCGCCGTTCGGGTTCAATCCTCTTTCTCCAAGGAGCTGGCCATGAATGTACGTCCCATGCACACCAAACGCCTTGCGGCATCCCTTTGCGCGGCTGGCCTGATGCTGGCCGCCGGAGCGGCGCAGGCGGCCGACCCGATCGGCCGCGCCGGCATCCAGGCGCAATACGAACAGGATGTGGCGGCTTGCAAGAACGGCAGCACCGGACAGGAGCGCTCCGCCTGCATGCGCGAGGCTGGCGCCGCCCGCCAGGAAGCCATGCGCAAGCAACTGAGCGATGGCACCACCGACCAGCACCAGCAGAACATGCTGGATCGCTGCAACCGCCTGCCCGCCGATTCGCGCCAGGACTGCATCACGCAGATGACCTCGCCGACCCAGGTGCGCGGCAGCGTCCAGGGTGGCGGCGTGCTGCGTGAAACCGTGATCCAGGTGCCGGCCGGCACCGCCGGCACGGTGCCGCCGCCTCCGCCGCCGGCCACCGCGCCCGGCATGGCGCCGGCTCCGGGCATGGCGCCGCCGCCGCCCGCGCCGATGCGCCAGTAACGACGCTGGGCGGGCCAGGGGAGGGCGCGGCGCGTCCTTTCCCCGCGGCCACGGGGCCCAGCCGCCGCCACAATCAGGCAAAATGGCGGCTGTCGCCCTTACTCACGCATATCCATGTCCGACGTCATCGCCCTGATTTTCGACTTCGACGACACGCTGGCCTCGGACAGCACGTCCGGTTTCCTGGACAGCATCGGGGTGGACACGGCGTCCTTCTGGAAAGACCAGGTCGATCCGCTGCTGTCCCACCAGGACTGGGACCCGGTCCCGGCCTATCTCTACCAGATGATCCAGCTCTCGCGCGAGGGCAAGCACGGCCTCATCACGCAGCAGCGGCTGCGCGACTGGGGCGCGCGCCTCGAACTGCACGACGGCGTGGCCACGCTGTTCCAGCGCCTGCGCGCCGCGGTGCGGGCGGCGCAGCCGCAGGTGCAGCTCGAGTTCTACCTGATCTCCAGCGGCATCGGCGACGTGGTGCGCTCCACGCCCATCGCGCACGAGTTCACCGAGATCTGGGCCTCCGAATTCACCTACGGCGCCGACGGCGGCATCGAGTTTCCGCGCCGCATCGTCAGCTTCACCGACAAGACGCGCTACCTGTTCCACATCCAGAAGGGCATCATCGGCCGCGATTTCCGCAACAAGCCGTTCGAGGTCAACCGCAAGGTGCCCGAGGACCGCCTGCGGGTGCCGTTCGACCAGATGGTGTTCGTCGGCGACGGCTACACCGACATCCCGTGCTTCTCGCTGATCCGGCGCGCCGGCGGCTACGCCTTCGGCGTCTGGGATCCGAAGCACCGCGACAAGCGCAGCCGCGCCTGGGGCTTCATCGAGGAAGGCCGGGTGTCGAACCTGAACCAGGCGCGCTACGACGAGAACGCCGAGCTCTACCAGTGGCTGGAAGAGGCCGTGACCAGCCTGGCCGGCCGCATCGCGCTCAAATCGCGGGTGTACCGTGGTTGAGCCGATCGCCATGGCGGCCGTGCCGCCCTGGACCGCGCAGGATGCCGAGTTCATGACGCTGGCGCTGGAACAGGCGCAGGCGGCCTATGACATCGGCGAGGTGCCGGTGGGCGCGCTGGTGGTCTCGGCCCAGGGCGACATCCTGGGGCGCGGCTACAACCGCACCATCATCGACCACGACCCCACCGCGCACGCCGAGATCGTCGCCTTGCGCGGCGCCGCGCGCGCGCTCGAAAACTACCGCCTGCCGGGCATCACCGTGTACGTCACGCTGGAGCCCTGCGTCATGTGCATCGGCGCCATGCTGCACGCGCGCCTGGCGCGGGTGGTGTTCGGCGCCTACGACCCCAAGACCGGCGCCTGCGGCAGCGTGCTGGACGTGGGCTCGGTGCCCAAACTCAATCATCACACTTCAGTCACCGGCGGCGTGCTGGCGGAACCCTGCGGCGAGCTGCTGCGCCGGTTCTTCCGCGAACGCCGCGCCAAGGAATCCATCGCATGAGCAACACCCGAGGCGCCAAGGCGCGCGCCGCCAAGGCGGCCGCCGCCCCGGCGCATGACCACGCCAGCCACGATCACGACCACGAATGCGACGAGGCCTGCGGCCACGATCACAGCCACGACCACGAGCCGGGCCACGTCCACGGCTTCCCGGACGCCCGCGGCATCTACCTGATCTCGCCGTCGTCGGCGGTGCGCGACCCGCAGACCGTCGAAGTGGCGCGCGAGCGCCTGGCCGCGCAGGGCTTCAAGACCGCGCTGGACCGCACCGCGCTGGCCGAGCATCAGCGCTTTGCCGGCACCGACGCGCAGCGCCTGGCCAGCCTGACGCGCGCCGCCAAGCAGAAACTGCCGATCGTCATGGTGACGCGCGGCGGCTATGGCATGGGCCGGCTGCTGCACGCGATCGACTGGAAGGCCATGGCCGACAGCGGCAAGCGCTTCGTCGGCATGAGCGACTTCACCGCGTTCAACCTGGCGCTGCTGGCGCAGACCGGCGCGGTCAGCTACACCGGCGCCACCGCCATCTACGACTTCGGCGGCAAGAAGGTCGACGACCTGACCGAAGCGCTGTTCGGCGAAGTGATGCGCGGCGAGCTGGAAATCCTCAGCTTCGAGACCCAGGACGCCGACCCGGTCGATTGCCGCGGCATCCTGTGGGGCGGCAACCTGGCGATGTTGACCTCGCTGGTGGGCACCCCCTACATGCCCAAGGTGCGCGGCGGCATCCTGTTCCTGGAAGACGTGGCCGAGCATCCGTACCGCATCGAGCGCATGCTGATCCAGTTGTGGCAGGCGGGCATCCTGGGCAGGCAGAAGGCCATCGTGCTGGGCCGCTTCTCGGACTACAAGCTGGCGCCGCACGACAAGGGCTACGACCTGCACGAAGTGGTGGCCTGGCTGCGCAAGACGGTCAAGGTGCCGGTGGTGACCGGCCTGCCGTACGGCCACGTGGCCACCAAGGCGACGCTGCCGATCGGCCAGAAGGTCGGCATCGCCACCGAAAAGGGCCTGGCCCACCTGGTGCTGGACGAACACCACCATTGAGGCCCCGGCCCGCCTGGTTTTTCCGACCGCCCGGCCCGCGCCGGGCGGTTTGCCATCCGGGCTTGGTACACTATCAGGTTTCGCCGCATGCCGGCGTTGTCGCGCCATCCTGGCGCCACATCCATTCTCCCGCTGCTAAAACACTGTGATATCCACCGCCAATCTCACCATCCAGTTCGGTCCCAAGCCCCTTTTCGAGAACGTCAGCGTCAAGTTCGGGGAAGGCAACCGCTACGGGCTGATCGGGGCCAACGGGTCCGGCAAGTCGACGTTCATGAAGATCATCGGCGGCGACCTGGAGTCGTCGGCCGGCAACGTCTCGCTGGAGCCGGGCGTGCGCCTGGGCAAGCTGCGCCAGGACCAGTTCGCTTTCGAGGACCTGCGCGTGCTGGACGTGGTGATGATGGGCCACACCGAGATGTGGGCCGCGATGTCCGAGCGCGACGCGATCTACGCCAATCCGGAAGCGTCGGAAGACGACTACATGCGCGCGGCCGACCTGGAGGCCAAGTTCGCCGAATATGACGGCTACACCGCCGAAGCCCGCGCCGGCGAGCTGCTGCTGGGCCTGGAAATCGCCGTGGACCAGCACAACCTGCCGATGCGCGAAGTGGCGCCGGGCTGGAAGCTGCGCGTGCTGCTGGCGCAGGCGCTGTTCTCGAACCCGGACGTGCTGCTGCTGGACGAACCGACCAACAACCTGGACATCAACACTATCCGCTGGCTGGAAAACGTGCTCAACA
Source organism: Achromobacter dolens (assembly GCF_902859745.1). Lineage (GTDB taxonomy): Bacteria > Pseudomonadota > Gammaproteobacteria > Burkholderiales > Burkholderiaceae_B > Achromobacter > Achromobacter dolens. Next base: position 15,318 of record NZ_CADIJW010000003.1, read on the forward strand.
GCTACCAGAGCACGATGATCATCATCAGCCACGACCGCCACTTCCTGAACCAGGTCTGCACCCACATGGCCGACCTGGACTATGGCGAGATCCGCATCTACCCGGGCAACTACGACGACTACATGCTGGCCTCGACGCAGGCGCGCGAGCGCCTGGTGGCCAACAACGCCAAGGCCAAGGAACGCGTGGCCGAACTGCAGGACTTCGTGCGCCGCTTCGCCGCCAACAAGTCCAAGTCGCGCCAGGCCACCTCGCGCCTGAAGCAGATCGACCGCATCAAGGCCGAGCAGGTCGTGGTCAAGCCGTCGTCGCGCCAGAACCCGTACATCCGCTTCGAGCAGAACAAGGTCATGCACCGGCTGGCGGTCACGGTCGAGAATCTGTCCAAGTCCTACGACGCGCCCGTGATCCGCAACTTCTCGGCCATGGTCGACGCCGGCGAGAAGATCGCCATCATCGGCGCCAACGGCGTCGGCAAGACCACCTTGCTGCGTCTCTTGGCCACGGACCTGGCGCCCGACGCCGGCACGGTCAAGTGGTCGGATAACGCGGACCTCGGCTACATGGCCCAGGACGTGTCGGATCAGTTTCTGCAGACCGATATCAACCTGCTCGACTGGATGGGCGAGCATCGCCAGCCGGGCGACGACGACCAGTCGATCCGTTCGGTGCTGGGCCGCCTGCTGTTCTCGGCGGACGACCTGCCCAAGGCGCCCAAGGTGCTGTCCGGCGGCGAAAAGAACCGCATGACCTTCGGCCGCCTGATGCTGGGCCGTCACAACGTCATGCTGCTCGACGAGCCGACCAACCACCTGGACATGGAATCGATCGAATCGCTGCAGTTCGCGCTGGAAAAGTACGAAGGCACGCTGTTCTTCGTCTCGCACGACCGCGAATTCGTGTCGGGCCTGGCCACCCGCGTGATCGAAATCCTGCCCTCGGGCGAGATCGTCGACTACCGCGGCGGCTACGAAGACTACCTGTCCTCGCGCGGCATCGAAGCCTGACACCCGGGGCCTTGAGCCCCGCGCCCATGCGGCGGGCTGGCGTCCGTTCAGCCTGCCGCAATCCTGCTGGGCTATCATCTGGGTAAACCCTGGCCCGTTGCGCCAGGCTCCACCCCGTTCGACATGTCTCCCACACCGCATACCACGCCCGATGGCCAGCCCATCGGGACGGTCGCCTTGACCGCGCGCATCGTCGCGATCGCCTTTTTCACCTTCATCTGTTATCTCGCCATCGGCCTGCCGCTGGCGGTGTTGCCTGGCTACGTGCATGGCCAGCTCGGCTACGGCTCGGTGCTGGCGGGGCTGGCCATCAGCGTGCAGTACCTGGCGACGCTGCTGAGCCGCTCGCACGCCGGCCGCATGGCCGACACGGTCGGGCCCAAGCAGACCGTGGTCATCGGCATGGCGGCCTGCGCCGCCAGCGGCGTGTTCCTGCTGCTGGCCTATGCCTTTGAACGCAGCGCCTGGCTCAGCCTGGGCGCCATCATCGTCAGCCGGCTGGCGCTGGGCTTTGGCGAAAGCTGGGTCGGCACCGGTTCGGCCACCTGGGCGATTGCCCGGGTCGGTCCGCTGCACACGGCGCGGGTGATCTCCTGGAACGGCATCTGCACCTACGGCGGGCTGGCGCTGGGCGCGCCGCTGGGCGTCTACCTGGAAACCGAATGGAGCATGGGCGCGCTGGGCGGCGCGGTGCTGCTGCTGGGCCTGGCCGGCCTGGGGCTGGCGCTGGCGCGGGCCGCGGTGGCCATCGTCGGCGGGCATCGCATGGCCTTCAAGAGCGTGGTGCTGCGGGTGTTCCCGCACGGCATGGCGCTGGGGCTGGGCTCGGTCGGCTTCGGCACGCTGGCCGCCTTCGTGGCGCTGTACTACGCCAGCTTCTCGTGGGAGGGCGCGGCGCACGCGCTCAGCGCGTTCGGCTGCGCCTTTATCGGGGTGCGCCTGCTGTTCGCCGGCACCATCACGCGCTTTGGCGGCTTCAAGGTGGCGCAGGTGTCGTTCCTGGTGGAAGCGGCGGGCCTGGCGCTGCTGTGGCTGGCGCCCAATCCCGGCGCCGCGCTGGTGGGCGCGGCCCTGACCGGCTGCGGCTTCGCGCTGGTGTTCCCGGCCATCGGCGTCGAGGCCGTGGCGCGCGTGCCGGCCGGCAGCCGCGGCGCGGCATTGGGGGCCTATTCGGCCTTCCTGGACCTGGCGCTGGGCGCGACCGGTCCGGTGGCGGGTTATATCTCCGGCGGTTTCGGCTATCCGGCGATCTTCCTGTCGGCGGCGGTGGCGGTGCTGCTCGGCTTCCTGATCGCATTCGGACTGCAGCGCCACGCCAGCCGCGCGCAGGCGGCGGCCTGAGGTACTTTGTTCATAACCAAAAGTCTTAAGAACATGCGATATTGATCGTTTGGATTCATATAACGAATTGTTAGATTAGGCCCGTTCCCCACGCGCGCCACGATTCGTTCCATGAACCTGACTTTCGACCACGTCCACAAGCACTTCGGCGACCTGCCGGTCGTCGACGGCTTCACCAGCGAATTCAAGACCGGCGAGCTGGTCGCGCTGGTCGGCCCGTCGGGCTGCGGCAAGTCGACCCTGCTGCACCTGGCGGCCGGTCTGGAAAAGCCCACGCAAGGGCAGGTGCTGGCCGACGGCAAGGCCGTGACCGGCCCGCATCCCAGCCGCACGCTGGTGTTCCAGGAACATGCGCTGTATCCGTGGCTGACGCTGGAAGACAACGTGGCGCTGGCGCTGGAATTCCAGAAGACCCCGAAGAAGCGCGCCCGCGAGGCGGCGCGCGAATGGCTGGCGCGTGTCAGCCTGGCCGGCTTCGAGCACTATTACCCGCACCAGGTGTCCGGCGGCATGCGCCAGCGCGCGGCATTGGCCCGCGCCTTCATCGCGCAGCCGCAGACCATGCTGATGGACGAACCCTTCGGCGCGCTCGACGCGCTGACGCGCCTGGCGCTGCAGGACGTGCTGCGCCAGTTGATCGCGCAGGAAAAACCCACCGTGCTGCTGGTGACCCACGACGTCGATGAGGCGCTGTTCCTGGCCGACCGCATCGTGGTGTTCAGCCCGCGTCCGGCGCGCGTGCTGCGCGAATTCAACCTGGCGCACCGCGCCAAGAGCCACGACCTGTCCGACCTGGCCGCCGAGAAGCGCGAGATCCTGCGCCTGCTGGGCATCGCGGTCGACGGCGCGGCGGCGCATTCCGATCTGGCGTTGGCCGCCTGATCTCCTTCGATTTTCCGGTTCACGGGCGGCGCCAGCAGGCGTCGGCCATCCTCGATTCCCTGGAGCCTTTCCCATGAAATTCAAGCAATGGCTGTCCCTGCCGCTGGCCACGGCGCTCCTGGCCGCGGCGCCCGCCATGGCCGCCGAGAAATTCCGCGTCGGCTACCTGCGTGTGATGGACGACGCGCAGGCCATCGTGGCGCAGGAGGGCGGCTACTACAAGAAGGCCGGCCTGGATTCCGAGCTGATCGAGTTCAAGTCGGGCACCGACCTGATCAAGGCCATCGTCGGCGGCCAGTTGGACATCGGCGTGCTGGGCTTCACCAACGCCGTGGCCTGGGCCTCCAAGGGCGCGGACCTGAAAGTGGTGGGCGGCGCGCAGCAGGGCTACCACTCGCTGATCGTGCGCGACGATTCGGGCATCAAGGACATCGCCGGCCTGAAGGGCAAGACGCTGGCCTCGCAGGCCGAAGGCAGCACTGCCGACGTGGTGCTCAAGGGCGTGGTGCTCAAGCAGGGCAACCTGGGCGCGGACGACGTCAACGTGATGGGCGTGAGCCCGGCGGTGGCGGTGCAGTCGCTGGTGGGCAAGCGCGTCGACGCGGCCTTCCTGTTCGAACCCTACGACCGCATCGCGCAACTGGTGGCGCCGGTCAAGCAGATCTACGAAGTGGGCCAGGCCTGGCCGTTCCCGTGCATGGTGGTGATCACCTCGGGCGAGACGCTGGCCAAGCGCAAGGACGACGTCTGGAAGGCATTGGACGCGCAGAACCAGGCCATCGCGTTGCTGCAGAAGGAGCCGGCGCAGGCCTCCAAGCTGATCGCCTCCTACTTCATTGCCGAGCCGACGCTCAAGACGCTGACCCGTGGCGAGCTGCCGCGCGAGACGGTGATCGCCGAGGCCATCAGCACGCAGGTGTTCACGCCCAAGCTGACCGAGAAGGACACCAAGCGCATGCAGGAGATCGCCGACATCCTGCAGGCCCAGGGCTCGCTCAAGACGCGCGACGGCAAGCCGTATGACGTCTCCAGCATCGTCGACCTGTCCTGGCAAGAGGCTCGCAAGCTTTGAGCGCATCGACCCGTGTGACCGGCGCCCGCAAGCATCTGGCGGGCGTGCTGGGCGTCCTGTTCATCCTGGCGCTGTGGCAGGCGGCGGCGTTCGCCTTGCCCGATTTCCTGATGCCGGGCGTGCCGGCGGTGCTCGAACGCCTGTTCGAAGACCTCGGCAAGCAATCGTTCCACCAGAGCCTGATGGGCACGCTGGGCCGGCTGGGCGCGGGCTACGGCCTGGCGCTGGCGGCGGGCATCGGTTTCGGCCTGGTGGCGGCGGTGCTGTTCTTCTTTCGCGAAGTGCTGCGCAGCGCCATCGTCATCCTGCAGTCGATCCCGTCGATCGCCTGGGTGCCGCTGTTCCTGATCGTGATGGGTTTCGGCAGCACGCCGATCATCGTGGTGGTGGCGCTGTCGGCGTTCTTCCCGGCTGCCCTGAGCGTGATGAACGCCACCGAGTCGGTGCAGCGCGTGCACGTGTCGGCCGCCCGCGTCATGGGCGCCACGCCCTGGGGCCTGGTCAAGCGCGTGTACCTGCCGGCCGTCATGCCCGAGCTGATCACCGGCGCCCAACTGGCGTTCGGCAACGCGTGGCGCGCGCTGATATCGGCCGAGATGCTGATCGGCTTCGGCAAGGGCCTGGGCCGCTCGCTGGCCTATTCGGGCGAAATCGCCGACATGACCGGCGTCATGACCAACATTCTGGTCATCGCGGTGCTGGCCGCGCTGATCGACCAGTTCGTGCTCGAGAACCTCAAGCACCGGCTGCTGCGCTACCAGTACGTGTGAGACCCATGATGCGGCGCGGTCTGCGTTTCGTGGCCTGCCTGTTGGCCTTGCTGTCCGCCACCAGCGGCGCGGCGCCGCCCGACGGCCTGGCGGCCGCGCGCCAGCGTGGCGAACTGGTGGTGGGCGTGCCGTACCTGGCGCCCGCGCCGGCGGCCGGCGCCAAGATCCGCACGCCCGAAGGCCTGGATGTCGCCATGGCCGAGAAGCTGGCCCAGGACCTGGGCTTGCCGTTCAGCCTGCGGCAGGTGGCGGCGGCCGACGCGGCCCGGCTGCTGGCCGCGGGGGAAGTCGACGTGGTGCTGGCCGATCGCGTGTCGCCGGCCCAGGCGCTGCCCGGCGATCTGGCGGCGGTGGCCACCGGTTACGCCGCGCGTCCCAAGGCCGTGATCCGCAGCGATACCCGCATGCGCCAGGGCAGCGATGCCCGCGGCCGCAGCGTCTGCATGGCCGAAGCCGCCGTCGGCGCGCAGGCGCTGGCCCGCAGTTGGGGCGCGGTGGTGCGCACCTACCGCGTGCCGTCGGACGCACTGGTGGCGGTGCGCGAGGGCAGTTGCGACATCGGCCTGATCGATGACGCGGCGTGGGAGCCGCTGATGCGTTTCCCCGAATGGAAGAAGTTCTCGGCCACGCTCGGCGCCGAGGGGGCCAGCCAGGAGCGCGTGTGGCTGCTGCCGGCGGCCGACACGGCCACGCAGGCCTGGCTCGATGCGCGGATGCGCGAATGGGCGCGGGCCGGCGCCTGGAAGGCCCTGCCCGCCAAGTGGGCGCGCGACGTGGCCTTCGACGTCTACCTGGACCAGGAAGTCGCCGACTGCCACGGCTGAGGCCCGCGCGCCGGATCCGTCCGCCCTGGCCGTGCCAGCGCGGCGTGGGTCGCGCCCTTACAATGCCGGGCTATGACCACCACCTTGACCGCCGTCTGCTCGCACGAGGAAGACATCAAGAAAAGCCGCTTCGTCGCGCACGCCGCGCCCGTGTCCAGCATCGACGAGGCCATGGCGTTCTTCGCCGCGCACAGCGACCCTGAGGCCACCCACAATTGCTGGGCCTACCGCATCGGCCAGGAATACCGCTTCAATGACGATGGCGAGCCCGGCGGCACGGCCGGACGCCCGATCCTGCAGGCGATCGAAGGGCAGGGGATGGACCGCGTGGCGGTGCTGGTGGTGCGCTGGTTCGGCGGCGTCAAGCTGGGCGCCGGCGGACTGGTGCGGGCCTACGGCGGTTGCGCCGCCAACTGCCTGCGCAACGGCCCGCGCGCCGAGATCGTGGACCTGGCCACGGTGGCGTGCGCCTGCGGCTTCGCCGAGCTGCCGCTCTTGAAGTCGCGGCTGGCGCAGGCCGGCGCGGTGATCGTGCAGGAGGATTTCGGCGCCGACGGCGTGGCGTTGCGCTTCCAGGTGCCGCGCGGCGCCGTGGCCGACCTGGAGATGACGGCGGCCAACATCACGCGCGGCCGGTCGGCCTGGGAACAACTGGCGTAAAACGCACAAGGGCCCCGCAGGGCCCTTGTCCATCACGCGTCCTGGCTGTCCTGGGCGGCCGCGATTTCCTGGTGGACCTTTTCCATGTCCACTTCCTTGATCTTGGCAAGCAGCTCGTTGAGCTGGCCGCCCGACAGGGCGCCCGGCTGCGAGAACAGCAGCACTTTTTCGCGGAACACCATCAGCGTGGGGATCGAGCGGATGCCCAGCGCGCCGGCCAGTTCCTGTTCGACGTCGGTGTTGACCTTGGCAAAGGTGACGTCGGGATGCTCGTTGGCGGCCTGCTCGAAAACCGGCGCGAAGCCGCGGCAGGGGCCACACCAGGGCGCCCAGAAGTCCACGATCAGGGTGCCGTCCGGCGTGATGGCTTCCTGGAAGCTGTCTTTGGTGAGTTCAACAATACTCATTTTGGATCCTTGCCGCGGGCGCGGCGCAAAGTGTCGGTATCGGCGGCGCGGGGGCGGTCAGGCTCGCACCGGAGGTGGCGACGCGGTATTGCCAGTCCATAGTAGAGCGGGGACCGGCCGGGTCGCAATGGTTGGCGCCATGGTGAGCGCAGTCTGCGGCTGGGCAAGGCTGGCGGCGCGCGGCCGCCGGCCTCAGGCCGCGGTTGTCGTGGGCACGCCTTCGCCCTGTTTGAGGGCCGCAACGATCTCGAAGGAACGCAGGCGGTCGGCAATATCGTAAAAATCCGACACGATCATGACTTCGTCGGCTTCCGTCTCGGCCACCAGGGCCTCCAGGCGGCGCTTGACGGTCTCGGGGCCGCCAACGATCGCGGCGCCCAGTCTTTGATTGACCGCCTCGCGCTCCCATTCGTTCCACAGCCCGTCCATGCTGTCGACCGGCGGCTGCAGTTGCAGGCGGTTGCCGCGCACCAGCGACAGGAACTTGAGCTGCTGCGTGGTGGACAGGCGCTGCGCCTCTTCATCGGTGGGGGCGGCCACGACCGGCACGCCGATCATGGCGTAGGGGCGGGACAGGGTCTCGGACGGCTTGAACAGGTGACGGTACAGGCGCATGGCCGCCATGCCTTCCGGCGAGAAGTGGCCGGCGAAGGAGAACGGCAGGCCCAGTTCGGCCGCCAGCCGCGCGCTGAAATCGCTCGAACCCAGCAGCCAGATGGGGATGTCCAGGCCTTCGCCGGGAATCGCGCGCACCGGCTGGCCGGGACGCGAGGGCGCGAGAAACCCGCGCAGCTCCTCGACCAGCGCCGGGAATTCGAGGCCGCTGCGCGGGCCGCGGCGCAGCGCGTGCTGGGTGGCGCCATCGCTGCCGGGCGCGCGGCCCAGGCCCAGGTCGATGCGGCCGGGGTACAGGGTTTCCAGCGTACCGAACTGCTCGGCGATGATCAGCGGCGCATGGTTCGGCAGCATCACGCCGCCCGAGCCGACGCGCAGGGTCGAGGTGTGCCCGGCGATGTGGCCGATCAGCACCGCCGTGGCGCTGCTGGCCACGCCGTTGATGTTGTGGTGCTCGGCCAGCCAGAAGCGCTTGTAGCCCAGGCGCTCGACATGCTGCGCCACCGCCACGCTGTTGCGGAAGGCGTCGGCGGCGTCGCGGCCTTGCACGATCGGCGCCAGGTCCAGCACCGAGAAGGGGATGCGGGCGAGGGTGCTCATACGCGGGGCTCGCGGTGGCGGCGGGGACAGGAATGCGGGTGGGGGTGGGACAAGGTCGGCTCCATGGTCTTATATACATGGGGAGTGTATCGGCGAATTCAACCGCTCCCGCCAGCAACCATGCGGGCCGGCGGGTTGATAGCCGGGCTCAATGACGACGATTCGCCGGACGGCCCGGCACCCTGGCGGTGGTGCCGGTATGGTGGTCATTTCGACTCCGCAAGCATTGTTCCCATGGCCCCACGCCCGCCCCAAGACATGGCCCCGCGAATCGGGGATGATGCGGTTTTCTTCAATATCCGCGGGAGACACGCATGGGCGCCACCGGCAACAACCACCAGATCGACAACATCGAATTCAACGTCGCGGACATCGCGCGCAGCAAGCGCTTCTACGGCGAGGCCTTCGGCTGGTCGTTCACCGACTACGGGCCAACCTACACGGAATTCACCGATGGCCGGCTGAAGGGCGGCCTCACCACCGGCGAGCCGGTGCGCCCGGGCGGGCCGCTGGTGATCCTGTACGCCGACGACCTGGGCGACGCGCAGCGCCGCGTAACGGCGGCGGGCGGCCGCATCAGCCGCGAGGCCTTCGATTTCCCCGGCGGCCGCCGCTTCCACTTCACCGACCTGGACGGTTATGAGCTGGCGGTCTGGACAGCCACGGCCTGATGGCTGGCACGAGCGCCGGCAATGAAAAAACCGCCGCCTTCCGGACCGGAAGCGCGGCGGTTTTGCATGCATGCCTTGCCGGCGTTATTCCGGGAAGAACGCGTAGCGGATGACGAACAGGATCGCCACCAGCCAGGTGGCCGGATGCACGTCGCGCACGCGGCCGGTAGCGGTCTTGAGCACCACGTAGCTGATGAAGCCGAAGGCGATGCCGTTGGCGATGGAGTAGGTGAACGGCATCACCAGCGCCGTCAACGCGGCCGGGGTGGCTTCGCAGACGTCGTTCCAGTCGATGTCGATCAGTTCGCGCATCATCAGGCCGGCCACATAGATCAGGGCGGGCGCGGTGGCGTAGGCGGGCACGGCGCCGGCCAGCGGCGAGATGAACAGCGCGGCCAGGAACAGCAGGGCCACCACCAGCGCGGTCAGGCCGGTGCGGCCGCCGGCCTGCACGCCCGAGGCGCTTTCGACGTAGGCGGTGGTGCTGCTGGTGCCCAGCATCGAGCCGGCGACGATGGCGGTGCTGTCGGCGAACAGCGCGCGGCCCAGGCGGTTGGGACGCCCCTCCGGCATCAGGCCGGCGCGCTTGGCCACGCCCACCAGCGTGCCGGTGGCGTCGAACACTTCGACAAGCACGAACACCAGGATGACGTGCACGAAGCCGGTGTGCAGCGCGCCCAGGATGTCCATCTTGAACAGCGTCGGCGCCAGGCTCGGCGGCGCCGCGAACACGCCCTTGAATTCGTTGTAGCCCAGCGCCATCGACAGCACCGTGACCACCAGGATGCCGATCAGGATGGCGCCGCGCACGCGCAGCGCGTCCAGCGAGGCGATGATGAAAAAGCCCAGGATGGCAAACAGCGGTCCCGGAGTGGTCAGGTCGCCCAGCGTCACCTTGGTGGCCGGATGCGCCACCACGATGCCGGCGCTGGACAGCGCGATAATGGCCAGGAACAGGCCGATACCGGCGGCGATGGCGCTGCGCAGCGAATGCGGGATGCCCTTGACCAGCCAGACGCGGATGCCCGAGATGGTCAGGATCAGGAAGATCACGCCCGAGATGAACACGGCGCCCAGCGCCTGCTCCCAGGTGTAGCCCATGGTCTTGACCACGGTGAAGGCGAAGAAGGCGTTCAGCCCCATGCCCGGCGCCATGCCGATCGGCCAGTTGGCGATCAGCGCCATCACCAGCGAGCCCAGCGCGGCGGCCAGGCAGGTGGCGACGAACACGGCGTTGCGGTCCATGCCGGTGGACGACAGGATGTCCGGGTTCACGAAGATGATGTACGACATCGTCAGGAATGTCGTCAGGCCGGCCACGATCTCGGTTCTCGCGGTCGTGCCGTGTTCACGCAGGTTGAATAGCTTCTCCAGCATTCTTATCCCCAGGGTGCTTGCAGGCTCGGTTTGTCGGAAGGGGGCTTGGCCGCCCTCGGTCATTTTGTAAACGGGCGTATTTTCGCATCAGTTGTAAACTCTGCCGCCATGATTATTCTCGGCTTTGAAAGCTCCTGCGACGAAACGGGCGTCGCAGCCGTCTGTACGGAACGCGGCCTGCTCGCGCACGCGCTGCACACCCAGATCGCCATGCACCAGGAATACGGGGGCGTGGTGCCCGAACTCGCCTCGCGCGACCATATCCGGCGCGTGGTGCCGCTGACGCACCAGGTGCTGCAGGAGGCGGGCCTGGAAATGTCGGACATCGGGGCGGTGGCGTATACGGCCGGGCCCGGTCTGGCCGGCGCGCTGCTGGTGGGCGCCAGCGTGGCGCAGTCGTTCGCCTGGTCGCGCCATCTGCCCGCCATTGCCATTCATCACCTGGAAGGCCACCTGCTGTCGCCGATGCTGGCCGATCCCCGGCCCGACTTTCCGTTCGTGGCGCTGCTGGTGTCCGGCGGCCACACGCAATTGATGCGGGTGGACGGGGTGGGGCGCTACGAATTGCTGGGCGAAACCCTGGACGACGCCGCCGGCGAAGCCTTCGACAAGTCCGCCAAGCTGATGGGGCTGGGCTACCCGGGCGGCCCCGCGCTGGCGCGGCTGGCGGAGCAGGGCGATGCCGCGCGTTTCGACCTGCCGCGTCCCATGCTGCACAGCGGCGACCTGGATTTCAGCTTCAGCGGCCTGAAGACCGCCGTACTGACCCGGGTCAAGGCCGCCGAGCAGGACGGCGGGCTGGACGAACAGACCCGTGCCGACCTGGCCGCGGCGACCCAGGCCGCGATCGTCGAGGTGCTGGCCGCCAAGTCGATCCGCGCGCTCAAGCAGACCGGCCTGCGCCGGCTGGTGGTGGCCGGCGGGGTGGGGGCCAACCAGTTGCTGCGCGCCAGGCTGGCCGCCGCGCTCAAGCCCCTGAAGGCCCAGGCTTATTTTCCGCCGCTGTCGTTGTGCACCGACAACGGCGCCATGATCGCCTTCGCCGCGGCCGAGCGGGTCAAGGCGGGGCTGGTGACGCTGGACCCGGACGCGCACGGCTTCACCGTGCGGCCGCGCTGGGACCTGGCCGATATCGCCTGACCGGGACGGGCAATGAAAAAGGGGGCCGAGGCCCCCTTTTTCATTGCGCGCGCGGCGCCCGCGCCGGCCCGCGGATCACTTCTTCTTGCCGCCGCCGATGCGGCTTTCGGTGCCTTGCACCAGGCGCGCGATGTTGGCGCGGTGGCGGTAGAACAGCAGCACGCCAATGATGGCCAGGGCGATGCCCATGGCCGGCTGGGCGTACCACGCCAGGCCGGAGCCGAACACGTAATAGACCGGGGCGAAGAACGCCGCCACCAGCGAGGCCAGCGACGAGTAGCGGAAGAACACCGCGATGATCAGCCAGGTGGCCGCGGTGGCGACCGCCAGCCACGGCTGGATGGCCACCAGCACGCCGAGCGCGGTGGCCACGCCCTTGCCGCCCTTGAAGCCCAGGAAGATGGGATACAGATGGCCCAGGAAGGCCGCCACGGCCACCGCAGCCAGGGGGCCGGGGGCGATGCCAGGGGCCAGCCTGGCCGCCAGCCAGACGGCGAACCAGCCCTTGGCGGCGTCGCCCAGCAGCGTCAGCGCGGCGGCGGTCTTGTTGCCGGTGCGCAGCACGTTGGTGGCGCCGGGGTTCTTGGAGCCGTAGCTGCGGGGGTCCTGCAGTCCCATGAGTTTGCTGACCACCACGGCGAACGGCACGGAGCCGATCAGGTAGGCCAGCAGGATGAGGGCCGCGGTAAACGCCAGGGACGGTTCGGTGATCGCCATGTTGTAAGGAAGTCCGTTGTTATCTTGCAATTGTCTCGATGGCTGCGGATTCTACCCCGGTCGCCGGCCGACCCGCCTACGGGTTAGCGAGCGGACGATCGGAGACGGCTGGCGCCGGACATGCCGGCGCCTTCCGCGGACGGTACAATCCAGCCGGTCCACCCGCGTTTTATTTTCTTTCGGATGCACAATGCGAATTCTGGTTTCGAACGATGATGGTTATTCGGCCCCTGGCCTCGAAGCGCTGGTCAAGGCGCTGGAAGGCCTGGGCGATCTGACCGTCGTCGCGCCCGAGACCAACCACAGCGGCGCGTCCAATTCCCTGACGCTGAACCGCCCGCTGTCGGTGCGCACCGCCTCCAACGGCTTCATCGCCGTCAATGGCACGCCGTCCGATTGCGTCCACGTCGCCCTGACCGGGCTGATGGACGCGCGTCCCGACCTGGTGGTGTCCGGCATCAACAACGGCGCCAACATGGGCGACGACACGCTCTATTCGGGCACCGTGGCCGCCGCCAGCGAGGGCTACCTGTTCGGCATCCCGGCCATCGCCTTCTCGCTGGCCGAAAAGGGGTGGGAACACATCGACTCCGCCGCCCGCGCCGCGCGCCTGGTGGTCGAGCGCCACCTGGCGCAGCCACTGGCCGCGCCGGTGCTGCTGAACGTCAACATTCCCAGCCGCCGCTTCGACGACATGCATGGCTTCCAGGTCACCCGCCTGGGCAAGCGCCATCCGTCGCAGCCGGTGGTGCGCACAACCACCCCCTACGGCGACACGGTCTACTGGATCGGGCCGGTGGGGCAGGCCGCCGATGCTACGCCGGGCACCGACTTCCACGCGGTGGCGCAGGGCAGGGTGTCGGTCACGCCGCTGCGGCTGGACCTGACCCAGCACGGGCAGCTCGACGAAATCCGGACCTGGGCGGAGCCGCTATGCGCCGACGCATAAGCCAGCCGGACGTCTCCCAGGCCGTGCCCGGTCGGCCCAGTCCCGTCCGCTACGACTCCGGACGGCTCAGCCCCGGCGTTACGCCGGCCAACAGCAACACCCGCGTTTCGGCCGCCACGCTGCAAAGCCAGGCCAAGGCGCCGACGCCGACGGCCGGCGGCAATCTGGGGCTCAATTCCGATCGCCTGCGCCAGGCCATGGTGCAGCGCCTGCGCGGGCAGGGCGTCAGCGATGAGCGCGTGCTCAACGCCATGGCCGTGGTGCCGCGCCACTTGTTCGTCGACGAGGCGCTGGCCAGTCGGGCCTACGAGGATGCGGCGCTGCCCATCGGCCATTCTCAGACCATCTCGCAACCCTGGGTGGTGGCGCGCATGATCGCGGCCGTCTGCGAAGACCGCGCGCCGACCCGCGTGCTCGAAGTCGGCGCGGGTTGCGGCTACCAGGCCGCGGTGCTGGCGCAGTTCGTGCGCGAGGTCCATTCCATCGAGCGCATTCGCGGTCTCTATGAGCTGGCGCGCGAGCATCTGCGCGCCTTGCGGCTGACCACGCGAATCCGCTTGATCTACGGCGACGGCATGCTGGGCCTGCCCGGCGTGGCGCCGTTCGATGCTATCGTTGTGGCTGCCGCCGGCCTGACCATCCCGCAAGCGCTGCTCCAGCAACTGGCGCCGGGTGGACGCCTGATCGCCCCCGAAGGGGGCTCGAACCAGCGCCTGGTGCTGATCGAACGCACGGGCGCGGCCAGCTGGAAACGAACCGAATTAGAGGCCGTGCGCTTTGTGCCGCTGCGTGCCGGAATACAATCTTGAGCAAACAGGAGAAACGTATGCTCAACGGGCAGTTGCAACTGACCGATATGACCCTCGGCGTGTCCATGACCCGCCTGCGCCGCCCGCTTTTCGTGGCTGGCGTCCTCAGCCTGGCCATCCTGGCCGGCTGCGCATCCAAAGGCACGCGCGCCCCGGTCGTCGACCTGGCCGGCGGCCAGCCGTCCGCCGCCGCCCAGCCGGGCGGCAGTTATGTCGTGAAGCCGGGCGACACGCTCTACAAGATCGCGCGCGCCAACAATGTCGACGTCGAGAACATCAAGCGCTGGAACAACCTCACCGATCCCAACCAGATTTCGGTCGGGCAGGTGCTGAAGATGTCCGGTTCGTCGGGCGGCGGCGCGCAACCGGCGCCGATTGCCAGCAGCAAGCCGCAACCGCGTCCGCTGGACCAGCCCAACGACACCTCGGCCACCGCCACGGCGTCGCTGCCTCCGCCCACCCCGACTCCGGCCGAGACCAAGCCCGCCACGCGCGCGGCCGATGCCGGCGTGATCAACTGGGCCTGGCCGGCGAGCGGGCAGATCATGCAGGGCTTCAACAACAACAGCAAGGGCATCGATATCGCCGGCGCGCTGGGCGACCCGGTCACCGCCGCCGCGGATGGCAAGGTCATGTACAGCGGCAACGGCGTGCGCGGCCTGGGCAACCTGATCATCGTGAACCACCAGAACGGCTTCATCACGGCGTATGCGCACAACCGCACGCTGCTCGTGAAGACCGGCCAGGACGTCAAGCGCGGCGCCAAGATCGCCGAGATCGGCCAGAGCGACACCACCTCGCCGCGCCTGCACTTCGAGATCCGCCGCCAGGGCACGCCCGTGGATCCGATGCAGTACCTGCCCGCCAAATGACGCCCACCCTGGTATTCGACCTCGAGACCATTCCCGACGCGGAAGGCCTGCGCAAGCTCAACGGCTGGAGCGCCGACGTGCCCGATGCCGAAGTGGTCGAGCGCGCGCTCACCGCGCGCCGCGAGGCCGTGGGCCACGACTTTCTGCCGCTGCACCTGCACAAGGTGGCGGTGGTGGGCTGCGTGTTCCGCGACGACCAGGGCTTTCGCGTCAAGACGCTGGGCCAGCCCGACGATCCCGAAGCCGCTCTGCTGGCCGGCTTTTTCAAGACCATCGAGCGCTACACGCCCAAGCTGGTTAGCTGGAACGGCTCGGGCTTCGACCTGCCGGTGCTGCACTACCGCAGCCTGATCCAGGGCGTGCCCGCGCCGCGCTACTGGGACATGGGCGAGGAAGACCGCGATTTCAAGTTCAACAACTACATCTCGCGTTATCACTCGCGCCACACCGACCTGATGGACCTGCTGGCCAAGTACAACGGCCGCGCCAACGCGCCGCTGGACGAACTGGCCAAGCTGTGCGGCTTTCCGGGCAAGCTCGGCATGGATGGCAGCAAGGTCTGGGAGGCCTGGAGCCAGGGCCGTGCCGACGAGGTCCGCGCTTATTGCGAAACGGACGTGGTCAACACCTGGCTGGTGTATTGCCGCTTCCGCTTCCTGCGCGGCGAACTCGACCGCACGGCCTACGAGGCCGAGATCGCGCTGGTGCGCGACACGCTGACGGCCAGCGATGCGCCGCACTGGAAGGAGTACATGGCGGCCTGGGACGCCAGTTGAGCGGCGCGCGCGGTTGGCGCGGCATGCTCGACAGACGGGGCCCGCCGGGCCCCGTTTTCACGCCTGGCGCAGGCGCAATCGACTGAAACATAGCTTGCGGGGACGAAACCTGGATGAAACCGGGCGGATCGCACAATGGCCTCGCTTTCTTCACTTTCAGGAGACCTACATGTCCCGATTCGCACTCCGCTCCAACCTGGCTGCCCTGGCCATGGTCGCCGCCACCGGCGGCTTGCTGGCCGGTCCCGTCATGGCGGCGGCGCCCGCCGACGGTGGTCCCGCCGCGATGCATCAAGGCCCCCGTGATGGCGGCTTCCACAAGGGCATGCGCGACGGCCTGTGGATCCCGGGCCTGGGCCCCGTGTCCAAGGCGCAGCTCGATCAGCTCAAACTGGACGACAAGCAGCAGGCCCTGGTCAAGACCGCGCAGGACGGCCAGCGCAGCCTGCATGAAGCCATGCGCGCTTCCGGTGGCCAGCGCCACGATCTGCTCAAGGCGCAACTGGACAGCGGCAAGCTCGATCCGCGCGCATTGCTGGAGCAATCCGACAAGTCGCGCGACCAGTTCGGCACGCAGGCCAAGCAGGTCCGCGATCAATGGCTGGCCGTGTGGGACAGCCTGAACGACGCCCAGCGCACCCAGGTGACCCAGATGCTCAAGGACCGCCAGGCCAAGATGCAGGAGCGCCACGCGCGCATGGAAGGGCGCCACGGCAAGGGCCCGGGCAGCGCGCCGGGCGCCGTGCCGCCGCCGCCCGCTCCGGCCGCCAACTGAGGCGCTCCGGGCGGCGCCGCGCGACCCCGACCCGCTTTTGTGCGGGCCGGGGTTTTTTTCGTGCCCGGCGCCATCACGGGGCGCCAGCCCCATTTTGATGCGCCGCCGCCTGCATGCGCGGCGTGATGCACCGTCCTGGTGCGACCAGCATGCCCGTTCAGCGCGGCGCCAGCCCGTTGAGATGCAATTGAAACCTGGCACGGACCTTGCTTGATGGGGAAGGAGCCGGCATCCGCCGTTGCAGGACCGGCCCGATGGATGCGCCTTCGGCCTTCCTCCTCGTCAAATCCGATCAGGACATCGCACCATGAAGAAGACGTTGCTAGCCTTGCCCGTTGTGCTCGCCGCTTGTTTCATCGCAACGGCCCAGGCCGAACCCACCGACCTGGGCGGCGGTTTCTCGCTCAGCGGCAATGCCACCATCGCGAGCGACTATCGCTTCCGCGGCTACTCGCAGACCGATTTCCGGCCCGCGGCCCAACTCGGCATCGATCTGACCCACAGCTCCGGTTTCTACCTGGGCAACTGGAACTCCAACGTATCCAGTTTCGTCTTCACCGACGGCAACCTGGAAATGGACTTCTACGGCGGCTGGAAGGGCGACGTGGGCGGCGGCTTCACGCTCGACGCCGGCGTGCTGCACTACTACTATCCCGGCTCCAGCTCGCCCAAGGGCGGCAATTACAACAACACCGACCTGTACCTGGCCGCGACCTACGCCAACTACACCCTCAAGTATTCCTACACGCCCAGCGACTTCTTCAGCACGCCCGACAGCAAGGGCACCTGGTACCTGGACGGCACCGCCAACTTCGACCTGGGCGACGGCTGGGGACTGGTGGGCCATCTGGGTTACCAGAAGCTCAAGAACCAGGTCAACATGGACGGCGACTCCATCGGCCATTACGTCGACTACAAGCTCGGCGTGACCAAGGACCTGAAGGGCTGGGTGCTGGGCCTGGCCGCCGTCGGCGCCACCAAGGACAACTGGCTGCCGACCAAGTACGGCCATCCGTCGGGCCGCCTGGGCGCCGTGTTCTCGGTGTCGCGTTCGTTCTGATTCCCATCCGTGGCGGCGCCCTGACCGGCGCCGGCTTTTGGGGGGCTTGATGGAGACTGCCCGGCGGGCCGTCTCCGGCAAGTCCCCCTTTTTTTCGGGCGCGGGCGGGGCGCTGCCGAATCCTCTTACAATGCCGGGTTGCGTGAATTTTCTGGACTGCGTGAGATGTCTGACGTTTTGAGTATCGAATCCCTGGACCTGGAAGCCCGGGGCATCGCCCGCCGCGATGGCAAGGTCGTGTTCGTGGAAGGCGCCTTGCCCGGCGAGCGGGTCACGGCGACCACCGTGCGCCGCAAACCGTCCTATGAAATCGCGCGGGTCGACCAGGTGATGCGCCCCTCGTCGCAGCGCGTGGCGCCGCGCTGCCCGCATTTCGGCGTCTGTGGCGGCTGTGCCATGCAGCATCTCGAACCGTCCACGCAGGTGGCGATCAAGCAGCGTTCGCTCGAAGACACCTTCTGGCACGTCGGCAAGCTGCGTCCGGCCCGCATCCTGGCGCCGCTGCATGGCCCGACCTGGGGCTACCGCTACCGCGCCCGCCTGTCGGTGCGCGTGGTGCCCAAGAAGGGCGGGGTGCTGGTGGGCTTTCACGAGCGCAAGAGCAGCTACGTGGCCGACATGCGCGAATGCCATGTGCTGCCGCGCCACGTCAGCGACCTGCTGATGCCGCTGCGCGCCATGATCGCGTCGATGTCCGCGCCCGACCGCCTGCCGCAGGTGGAAGTGTCGCTGGGCGACGGCGTGACCGCGCTGGTGCTGCGCCACCTGCTGCCGCTGACCGACAACGACATCGCCGTGCTGCGCGCCTTCGCCGACAAGCACAACGTGCAATGGTGGCTGCAGCCTAAGGGCCCGGACACGGTGCATCCGCTGGTGCCCGAGCATCGCGACGCGCTGACCTACACCATGCCCGAATTCGGCCTGCGCATGCCGTACCGGCCGACCGACTTCACCCAGGTCAATCACGCCATCAACCGTTCCATGGTGTCGCGCGCGCTCACGCTGCTGGAAGTGCAGCCGACGGACCGCGTCGCCGACCTGTTCTGTGGCCTGGGCAACTTCACGCTGCCGCTGGCCACCCAGGGCCGCGAGGCCGTGGGCGTGGAGGGCAGCAAGGCGCTGACCGACCGCGCCCATGAGGCCGCCGCGCGCCACGGGCTGGGCGAGCGCACCAGTTTCGCCACCCTCAACCTGTTCGAGGTGGACGTCGAATGGCTGCGCGGCCTGGGCTTCTTCGACCGCATGCTGATCGATCCGCCGCGCGAAGGCGCGCAGGCCGTGGCGCAGGCGCTGTCGCAACTGAAGGCCGAGGAGCGCCCGCGTCGCATCGTCTACGTGTCCTGTAATCCCGCCACGCTGGCGCGCGACGCCGCCATCATGGTGCACGAGGGCGGCTACCTGCTCAAGAGCGCCGGCGTCATCAACATGTTCCCGCACACCGGGCACGTGGAGTCGATCGCGGTGTTCGAATCGCTGGATGCCGAGGGCGTGCGCGAAGTGCAGGAGCGCGCCCGCCAGCGCGCCTTGCAGCAGGCGGCCGATGCGGCCGCCGCGGAAGCGGAAAAGGCCGCCGCGGCCGCCGAGAAGGCCGCGTCCAAGCAGGCGGCCACCGAGGCCTACCACGCCCGCGTCGCGGCCGAGGGCGAGACGCCGGCGCAAAGCCAGGCGTGACCCGCCCCGGCGTCGGCCGGGCCGCATGCAAGAAGGGCAAGCCGGTTGGCTTGCCCTTTTTTCTTACTGGGAGCGTCCCAGGTTTTCCAGGATGGGGCAGTCGGGTCGATCATCCCCGTGGCAGTTGTGCGCCAGGTGCTTGAGCGTGGCGGCCATGTCGCGCAGCGCGCAGGCCTTGCGTTCCAGTTCGGCCACGTGTTCGAGCGCGATGCGCTTGACGTCGGCGCTGGCGCGGCTGCGGTCGCGCCACAACGCCAGCAGCTCGTTCATCTGTTCCACCGAGAAACCCAGGTCGCGCGCGCGCCGCACGAAGCGCAGCGTGTGCAGGTCGTGCTCGCTGTAGACCCGATAGCCCGAGTCCTTGCGCAGCGCCGGGCCGATCAGGCCGATGCTCTCGTAGTAGCGGATCATCTTGGCCGAGATGCCGGATTCCTGCGCGGCTTGTCCGATGTTCATATGCGGTCTCCTGGAAGAACGGCGCGTCAGTGCGCGGCGCGCGGGGGGCGGAATGTCTTCAGGCGCAGCGCGTTGCCCAGCACGAAGACGCTGGACAGCGCCATGGCGCCGGCCGCGAAGATCGGCGACAGCGACAGGCCGTAGGCCGGGTACAGCGCGCCGGCCGCCAGCGGGATTAGCGCGGCGTTATAGGCGAAGGCCCAGAACAGGTTCTGGCGGATGTTGGCCAGCGTGGCGCGGCTCAGCGCGATGGCGTTGGGCACGCCGTGCAGATCGTCGGCCATCAGCACTACGGATGCGGCCTCGATGGCGACGTCGGTGCCGGTGCCGATGGCGATGCCGGTGTCGGCCGCGGCCAGCGCCGGCGCGTCGTTGATGCCGTCGCCGACGAAGGCCAGCTTGCGGCCGCCGGCGCGCAGCGCGGCGATGGCCTCGACCTTGCCGTCGGGCAGCACCTCGGCGCGCACTTCGTCGATGCCCAACTGGCGCGCCACGGCCTGCGCCGTATGGCGGTTGTCGCCGGTGATCATGGCGGTCTTCAGGCCCTGTGCGTGCAGCGCGGCGATGGCGTCCACGGCCGACGGCTTGACCGGGTCGGTCACGGCCATCATGGCGGCCGCCTGGCCGTCGATGGCGACGTAGATCGGCGTCTTGCCCTCGTCGCCCCATTGTTCGGCGCGCTGGCCGAAGGCGCTGACGTCGATGCCGCGCTCGGCCATCAGGCGGTCGGCGCCGGCCAGCACGCGCTTGCCGGCCACGCTGGCTTCGACCCCGGCGCCGGTGATGGCGGCGAAGCCTTCCGCCGGCAACAGGTCGATCTGGCGTTCGGCGGCGGCCGCCACGATGGCCAGCGCGATCGGATGTTCGGAGCGCGCCTGCACCGAGGCGACCCATTGCAGCACGTCGCGGTCGGCGAAGCCGGCGGCCGGCGCAAGTTCGGTCAGGGTGGGCTTGCCCAGCGTCAGGGTGCCGGTCTTGTCGAAGGCCACCACCTGCACGTCGCGCAGCGTCTGCAGGGCGTCGCCCTGGCGGAACAGCACGCCCATTTCGGCGGCGCGGCCGGTGCCGACCATGATCGAGGTCGGCGTGGCCAGGCCCATGGCGCAGGGGCAGGCGATGATCAGCACCGCCACTGCGTTGACCAGCGCATGCGACAGCGCCGGCGTGGGGCCGAGGAAGAACCAGGCCAGGAAGGTCAGCAGCGCCATGCCCATGACGGCCGGCACGAACCAGGCGGTGACCTGGTCCACCAGCGCCTGGATCGGCAGGCGCGCGCCCTGGGCGGCCTCGACCATGCGGATGATGCGGGCCAGCATGGTGTCGGCGCCGGTGTGGGTGACGCGCAGCGTGAAGCTGCCGGATGTATTGAGCGTGCCGCCGGTCGCCTGCATGCCCGGCTGCTTTTCCACGGGCACCGGTTCGCCGGTCAGCATTGATTCATCGACGTACGAGCTGCCCTCGATGATCTCGCCGTCCAGCGGGATCTTTTCGCCAGGGCGCACCACCACGATGTCGCCCTTGCGCACCTGCTCGATGGCGATGTCTCGCGGCTGGCCGTCGCGCATGACGCGCGCGGTGCGCGGCTGCAGCCCGATCAGGCGCTTGATGGCGGCGCCGGTCTTGCCCTTGGCGCGCGCTTCCAGCGTGCGGCCCAGCAGGATCAGCGTGACGATGACGGCGGCGGCTTCGTAATAGACGTTGCGGGCGCTCTCCGGCAGCCAGGCGGGGGCGAAGGTGGCGACGACCGAATACCCCCAGGCCGCGCCGGCGCCCAGCGCGACCAGCGAGTTCATCTCGGGCGCGCGGCGCCACAAGGCCGCCAGCCCCTTGCTGAAGAAGTGGCGGCCGGGCCAGGCCAGCACCGCCGTGGTCAACACGAACTGAAGCAGCCAGCTATTTTGCTGGCCGATGTTCGCCAGCACCCAGTGGTGCATGGCGGGGATCAGGTGCGAGCCCATTTCCAGCGCGAACACCGGCAGCGTCAGCGCCAGGGCGGCGATGAAGGCGCGCTGCAGGCGCCGCGCCTCGGCGTCGCGCGCTTCGGACTGGCGTTCGGCGTGGTCGTCCTGGGCGGCGATCGGACGGGCCTCGTAGCCCATCTTGACCACGGCCGCGACCAGGGCATCGGGCTGGGCCGCGGCCGGATCATAGGCCACCAGGGCGCGTTCGGTGGCCAGGTTGACCTGGGCCTGGGCGACGCCCGGCACGCGGGTCAGGGCCTTTTCCACGCGCTTCACGCAGGACGCGCAGGTCATGCCTTCGATGGCAAGTTCAAGCTCGACGGAAGGGTTGGCAACGCTCATGGCTGTCTCGGTTGAGGTAGGAAGACCCCAGTTTCATCCTTCCCATGATGGGAAGGTCAAGGACTATTCTACGCTTGACCTTCCTATAATGGGAAGGTCTAAGCTGGGGTTGAGCTGGCACCGGAAGCGGTGCGGCAATCCCCCCTGATTCCTATGGAGAACACCATGAGCATCGAATTCCAAGTCCCCGACATGACCTGCGGCCATTGCGTCAAGACCATCACCGGCGCGGTGACGGCGGCGGCGCCGGGCGCCAGCGTGGCGGTGGACCTGCCCGCGCATCGCGTCACCGTCACGGGCACCGACCAGGCTGATAAGGTCGAGGCCGCGATCCGCGATGCCGGCTACGAGCCGCAGCGCGTGTGACGTGTGACGGCCGGCTGCCGTCGGGCGTATGATAGAAAAAACCTGACGGCGGCTATTTGATTATTGTTTTAAGCTATCAATCAATTAAATTAATTAAATTTGAATAATTGATAGCTGACGTTTATCATTCTTTCCATGGTGGTTGAACAAGACCCCGCTACCCCAAGGAGAGATTGCATGCTGCAAAACCGTGAAGGCCAACGTGTTCCCAACGTAACGTTCCCCGTCCGCGAGGGCAACACCTGGAAAAAGGTCACGACCGACGACCTGTTCAAGAATAAGACGGTCGTGGTCTTTTCGCTTCCCGGCGCTTTCACGCCGACCTGCTCGTCGACCCACCTGCCGCGCTACAACGAACTGGCTCCGGCCTTCGCCGCCGCCGGCGTCGACAGCATCGTCTGCGTGTCGGTCAACGACACCTTCGTCATGAACGAATGGGCCAAGGACCAGGAATCGTCCAACATCACACTGCTGCCCGACGGCAACGGTGAATTCACCGCCGGCATGGGCATGCTGGTCGACAAGAGCGACCTGGGCTTCGGCAAGCGCAGCTGGCGCTACTCCATGCTCGTCAAGGACGGCGTGGTGCAGAAGATGTTCATCGAGCCCGAGAAGGAAGGCGACCCGTTTGAAGTGTCGGACGCCGACACCATGCTGGCTCACTTCGCCCCGACGGCCAAGAAGCCCGACCAGGTGGTGGTGTTCTCCAAGCCCGGCTGCCCGTTCTGCGTGGAAGCCAAGGCGCTGCTCGAAGACAAGGGCTATGCCCCGATCGAGATCCCGCTGGAGAACAAGGTGCGCGGCCGCGTGATCGGCGCCGTGTCCGGCAAGGGCACCGCTCCGCAGGTGTTCATCAACGGTTCGCTGATCGGCGGCCTGGACGACCTGAAGGCGCACTTCGCCTGATGCTGGCGGGAAGGGGACGCTCTCCCTTTCCCGTGCCGCGGCCGCTCCCGCGAGGAGCGGTCCGGCGCGCCGGTTTCCCTTTTTCCGCATCTTCGCGCGGCCCCGGCGGGCGCCGCGGGACGGCGTTCGTCCCTGAGGGTGCGCAACAAGGCGGAATCCGCCTTTGACAACGTTTGCTGCACGCTACACCGGGGGATCCCACTCATGAAGACTCTGCATACCGATATCGCCGTCCTCGGCGCCGGCACCGCCGGCCTGGCCGCCTACCGCGCCGCAAAGGCCGCGGGCAAGCGCGCGCTGCTGATCGAAGGCGGTCCTTATGGCACCACCTGCGCCCGCGTCGGCTGCATGCCTTCCAAGCTGCTGATTGCCGCCGCCGAGGCCGCGTATCACGCCGCGCACACCGCGCCGTTCGGCGTGCACGTCGAGGGCGAGGTCACGGTCAACGGCGAAGAGGTGATGGACCGCGTCAAGCGCGAGCGCGACCGTTTCGTCGGCTTCGTGCTGGAGGGCGTGGAGAACATCCCGGCCGAAGACAAGATCCGCGGCTACGCCCGCTTCGAATCGGACACGGTGCTGCGGGTCGACGACCACACCGAGATCCATGCGTCCCGTGTGGTGATCGCGACCGGCTCGCGGCCGTCGGTGCCGCCGCCGTTCCGGGGGCTGGGCGACCGCCTGGTGCTCAACGACGATGTGTTCGCCTGGGATGACCTGCCGCGCCGCGTGGCGGTGTTCGGCCCCGGCGTGATCGGGTTGGAACTGGGCCAGGCGCTGGCACGGCTGGGCGTCGAGGTGCGCGTGTTCGGCGTCAGCGGCAGCCTGGGCGGCATCAGCGACCCGCAGGTGCGCCACAGCGCCCGCAAGATATTCCAGCAGGAGTTCTACCTGGACCCGGATGCGCGCGTGCTGGAAACCCAGCGCGTCGGCGACGAGGTCGAGGTGCGCTACGTGGCGCTGGACAACACCGAACGCACTGAACGCTTCGACTACGCGCTGGTGGCCACCGGCCGCCGCCCCAATGTGGACGGCCTGGGCCTGGAGAACACCTCGCTGCAGTTGAACGCGCAAGGGGTGCCGTTGTTCGACCGCGACACCATGCAGGCGGGCGATTCGGCGATCTTCATCGCCGGCGACGCCAACGCCGACGCGCCGCTGCTGCACGAGGCGGCCGACGAAGGCCGCATCGCCGGCGAGAACGCGGCGCGTTATCCGGAAGTGCGCCAGGGCCTGCGCCGCGCGCCGCTGGCGGTGGTGTTCTCGGATCCGCAGATCGCGTTGGCCGGGCAGGGCCATGCCCGCCTGACGCCGGGCACCTTCGTGACGGGCGAGGTCGATTTCGGCGACCAGGGTCGTTCGCGGGTGATGCTGAAGAACCGCGGCCTGCTGCACGTGTACGCCGATATCGCCACCGGCCGTTTCCTGGGCGCGGAAATGGTCGGCCCCAGCGCCGAGCACATCGGTCATCTGCTGGCCTGGGCCGTGCAACAGGAGCTGACCGTGGCGCGCATGCTGGAAATGCCGTTCTACCATCCGGTCATCGAGGAAGGCCTGCGCACCGCGCTGCGCGACGCGGCCGCCAAGCTGGCGCGGGCGCAGGAGGCGCTGCGCCAGGTGGAAGCGGAAGGCGCGGCCGCCTGAGAGCGAGCCATGCATGGAAGAGGCTGCCCCGCGGGGCAGCCTCTTCTTCGTCTTGAGCGGCCGTCCGGGCAGGCGCAGTTGGCGTGACTGGCGTGACTGGCGCTGGGGGCCGGGGGCTGGGGGCCGGGGAAGAGAGGGGGCCTCGCACGGACCGTGGATTTCTTGTCACGTCAGGAAATTTTATAGATAATCTATAAAAATTGACCAGGCCCCTGCCCATGAACATTCCCGTCATTTCGCTGGACGGCGCGCACTTGCACGCCGAGGACGTCGTTGCCATCGCGCGCGGCGGCGCCACCGTCGCCCTGGCCGACGCCGCCCGCCAGGCGCTGGACGCCACGCGCGGCTACATCGAATCGCACTGGCTCAACGACGCCGCGCCGCTGATGTACGCCTTCAATACCGGCGTGGGGGCGCTCAAGAGCCAGCGCATCGCGCCGGCGGAGATCGCCACATTCCAGGCCAGTCTGGTGCGTTCGCATTCGGCGGGCACGGGCGAGCCGATGCCGGACGAGGTGGTGCGGGCCATGATGGCGTTGCGCGTGAACGCCTTCGCCAGCAATCATTCCGGCGTGCGGGTCGCGATCATCGACCGGCTCATCGCCATGCTGAACCACGGCATCACGCCGGTGGTGCCGTCCAAGGGCAGCGTCGGCGCCAGCGGCGACCTGGCGCCCCTGGCCCTGATGAGCGGCGCCCTGATGGGCTTGCCGCAATCGCGCGTCACCTACCGGAACGAGGTGATGCCGGCCGCGCGCGCCTTCGAACAGGCCGGCATGGCCGCCACGATGGACGTGCAGGCCAAGGACGCGACCGCGCTGATCAACGGCGCGACGGCCTCGCTCGCCTACGCGGTGCTGGCCGCGCACGACGCGCGCGAGCTGCTGGGCGGCGCGACGTTGTCGATGGCCATGACGCTGGAGGCGCTGCGCGGCGAACTGTCGTGTTTCGAGGACCGCGTCATGCTGGCGCGTCCGCATCGCGGCCAGCGGCGGGTGGCCGCGGCGATTCGCCAGTTGGTGGCGGGCAGCCGGCGCTGCACCGAGCCGGCCCGACAGGTGCGCCTGCGCGGGACGCCCGGCCTGGATCCGGCGCAGGCGGGCACGCCGCACGCGCCGCCGCTGGCCCCGCGCATTCAGGACGTCTATTCGCTGCGCTGCGTGCCGCAGGTCTACGGACCGGTGCTGGACGCGCTGGACTACGTCGACGGCATCCTCGCGACCGAAATGAACAGCGCCACCGACAATCCGCTGATCTTCCCGGAAGACGCGGGCTACGCCATCGTCTCGGGCGGCCACTTCCATGGGCAATACATCGCCCAGGCCATGGATCTGCTGGCGCTGGCGGTGACCGACCTGTCGGCGATCTGCGACCGCCGCAGCGCGCGGTTGGTCGACCCGGCCTGCAATTTCGGCCTGCCGGCCAACCTGATCGCGCAGCGCCCCGGCATCAATACCGGCTTTTCGGTGGCACAGAGCATGGGTACGGGGCTGGTGCTGGAAAACATGGGCCTGTGCGGCCCGGCCAGCGCCACCAGCCTGCCCGCCAAGGGCAATACCGAGGACCACATCAGCAACTCGTGTTTCGCGGCGCGCCGCACGCGCACCGTGGTCCAGAACAGCCAGGCGGTGGTGGCTGTCGAGCTGCTGCTGGCCGCGCAGGCGCTGGATCTGGCCGAGCCCGATCTGGCCGCCTATCCGCTCGGCGCGGGCACGGCCGCGGCCTGGTCCGCGGTGCGGGCGGTGGTGCCGCCAATGCTTGGCGATGACCGCTGGGTCCATGACGACATCGCGCTATTGCGCGCCCGGGTCGCGGACGGCAGTCTGGCCGCCGCCACGCAATCCGCCTGCGGCCCGCTTTGGCAGGCGCGGGAGGCGGCATGACCCTGGCCCACGGCGCCTCCCGCGACGACGACGACACCTTGCCTGGACGCATCGCGCGCGCGCTGGTCGAGCGCATCATCACAGGCCAGTTGCGGCCCGGCGAGCGGGTGGGTCAGGACGCGCTGGCGGCGGAGTTCGGCGCCAGCCATGTGCCGGTGCGCGAGGCGTTCCGCCGTGTGGAGGCGCGCGGACTGCTGGTGAGCGAGCCGCGCAAGGGCGTGCGGGTCAGTTCGCTGGACGAGGCGTCGATCGTGGAGATCACGCGGATGCGCGGCGCGCTCGAATCGCTGGCGCTGCGCCATGCGATGGCGGCGATGAGCGCCGGCGACCTGGCGCGGGCGCAGGCCGCGATCGACGCGGGCGACCAGGCGCGCGACATGCGCGACTGGGAGGCGGCCAACCGCGCCTTCCACGAGGCGCTGTACCGGCCGTGCGCGATGCCGCGGCTATTGGCGACGATCGACATGCTGCATGAATCGCGCACGCGCTACATGCATGTGACGGCGTCGTGCGTCGCATGGGATCCGGGCTCGCAGCGCGAGCACCTGGAGCTGCTGGACGCCGTGCGCCATGGCGAGGTCGAGCGGGCCTGCCGGCTGCTCGAGGCGCATATCGCGGAGGCGGGCGAGATCCTGGTGCGCGGGCTGGAAATCTGGCGCCTGACGGTGGTCGGCGAATCCTGAGCGGGCCGCGCGCGCCCTGCATGAAAAAACCGGCCCCGCGTTGTGCAACGCGGGGCCGGTTTTTTCATGCGCTGCCGGGCGGCAATCAGTCGTCCGACTGCTTCTTCGGCACGGGGAACGGATTCTCGCGGTACTGCAGCGTGAAGCCGGCGCGCTCGTCCTGGCCGAGTTCGCGCGCCAGGTAGGGCATGGCCTGCTTGAGGGCGTCGTGCAGCGTCCACGGCGGGTTGATCAGGAACATGCCGCTGCCGTGCAGGCCGTAGCCGTCGATGGTGGCCTTCTTGACCGTCAACGTGGCGTGCAACCAGCTCTTGACCTTGAGGTTCTCGAAGTGGCGCGCCATTTCGCTGGCCTCGCGCCGCTGCACCAGCGGGTACCAGACGGCGATGGTGCCGGTGGCGAAGCGCTTGACGCATTCCTTGACGGTGATCAGCGTGCGGCGGTAGTCGTTCTTGTCCTCGTAGGACGGGTCGATCAGCACCATGCCGCGGCGCGTCGGCGGCGGCAGCAGGGCCTTGACGCCTTCGAAGCCGTCGTCGCCGTAGATGGTGGTCTGGCGCTGCGCGGTGCGGTCCATGTGTTCGAGGTTGCCGACCAGGGTGTCGATCTCGGTCGGGTGCATTTCGAACAGCCGCAGGCGGTCGGACGGACGCAGCGCGTCCAGCGTCAGCCAGGGCGAGCCGGGGTAGCGCTTGAGGCGGCCGTTGGTGTTGAAGGCGCGGATGCGGGCGACGTAGTCGGCCAGCAGGGGCGGCAGGTCGTCGCGTTCCCACAGGCGGCCGATGCCGTCGGCGAACTCCGAGGTCTTGGCAGCCCAGTCGCTGTCCAGGCTGTAGAGGCCGGCGCCGGCGTGGGTGTCGATGACCCAGTAGGGCGCGTCCTTGCGGTTGAAGTAGTCCAGGGTGTGAACCAGGATGGCGTGCTTGAGCACGTCGGCATGGTTGCCGGCGTGGAAGGCGTGGCGATAGCTGAACACGGGGCGGGGGCCTCAGGCGGCCGGCCGGATGGCGGCCAGTTCGTCGGTGAAGATGCCGTCGATGCCCCAATCCAGCAGCAGGCGGGCGCGCTCGGGGTCGTTGACGGTCCAGGCGGCGATGCGGTAGCCGGCGGCGTGCACGGCGTCGATCAGTTCGCGCGTGGCGTCCTTCTGGTTGATGTTCAGGGCGACACAGTCGTATTTGACCAGGCGGTCGAGCCAGTCGGCGGGCACCTTCTCGACCAGCAGGGCGCGCGGCAGTTCGGGCGCGGCGTCCTTGGCGGCCTGCAGGGCTTCCTCGGCGAAGGAGGACAGCAGCGGGGCCACGGCGGCGCCTTTCCAGAGTTCACGGGCGGCCAGGGCGACGGCGGCGCCAGTTTCGGCTTCGCGGCCGGGGCAGGGCTTGATCTCGACGTTGCTGGCGATGCCGTTGGCGACGGTGTAGCGGGCCACGGCGGCGAAGGTGGGCAGGGGTTCGCCGGCGTAGGCGGCGGAGTGCCAGCTCCCGAAGTCCAGTTGCGCCAGTTCGCTGAAGGTCTTGGCGGCGGCGGGACCGTGGCCGTTGGAGGTGCGGTCGACGTCGTCGTCATGCATCAGGACGAGGACGTTGTCGCGGCTGAGCTTGACGTCGTATTCGAACATGGTGAAGCCGTGTTCGGCGCCGACGCGCATGGCGGCGAGGGTGTTCTCCGGGGCCAGGCGGCCGCCGCCGCGGTGGGCGATGTGGCGGGAATAGGGCCAGGTGGGGAGGGATGCGGTCATTTCTTTGATGCTTTTGGGGTTCTTTGGGACAGGGTGGAAGGATACTCTGTTCTGGGGGTTCCTTTCCTGTCGTGCGGGGGCGGGTTCTTGCTTCGTGCCTGTGTCGCGGGTTCGGTTCTTTTGGCGCGGCTGCGGGGCCGTGGCGCGGGGCCGGGGCTACGAGGCTTGTCCGGCGCGTTCGCGCCGGACAGCGCGTGCTCATCCTCGTCGCCTGCGGCTCCTTCGGATTCCGCCGCGCGCGCCTCTACACGCCCCGGCCCCGCGCCACGGCCCCGCAGCCGCTCGCGGTGGGGAAAGTTCGGGGCGTCGCTGGGGTGGGCGGTGTGCTTGGGCTTCGTGGGAAGGATGGCGGCGCTTGAAGGATTTGCTGGCGCCCGTCCGACAAGGCCGCCCTGCGCGGCCTTGTCGGACATACGTGGTGGCTGCTCGCGCGGGCGCATCCTGGGGCGGGAGGTGGGATTTGCGGGCGGGGAGCCTGTTGCTTGGGGGCAGGGGCGGCCTTCGTCGGGTTGCGCCGCCGGAGGCGCCCGGCGCTTATTTCATCGGGGCCTTGTCCTGGGAGACGTCCATGATCATGCGGGCGGCCAGGTAGAGGCGGGGGACGATGGAGGGGATCTGGATGTATTCGGCGTCGTTGGAGTGGGCGCCGAAGCCGCTCAGGCCCATGCCTTCGATGACGGGGCCGCGGGCCTTGAGGGCGGCGAAGGCGGCGTCGGTGCCGCCGCCGCTGGCGCGGTCGATGACTTTCATGGGCAGGCCGAGTTCCTGGTAGATGGCGACGCCGTGGTTGGCGAGGGCGCGCGAGGCAGGGGTGGCTTCCAGCGGCGGGCGGCGCACTTCGAATTTGACGCTGACCTTGGCCTCGGGCAGCAGTTTCTTCTGGATGCGTTCCTGCAAGGTGCGTTCGAGGGCGTCGAAGTCGGCGACCTTGAGGGCGCGGGCGTCGGCCTGGGCGGTCGCCTGGCCGGGGATGACATTGCGGTTGGTGCCGGCCTGGGCCACGGTCCAGTTCAGTTTCAGGCCTTCCTCGGGCTTGGACAGGTCTTTCAGTTGCAGGATCTGGTGGGACAGCTCGGTCAGGGCGTTGACGCCGCCCTCGGGACGGGCGCCGGCGTGCGAGGTCTTGCCCTGCACGGTCAGGTACGCGGCGCCGATGCCGCTGGTGGCCAGGGTCAGGCGGCCCTCGGCGCCGCCGCCTTCGAAGGAGAAGACGGCGTCCTGGTCGGCGCCCAGGCGGGTGATGGTGGCGCGGGCGCCTGGCGAGCTGATTTCCTCGTCGCCGTTGATCAGCACGGTCAGGGTGCCGTAATCCTTGAAGTCCAGTTTTTGCAGCAGGGCCACGGTGTGCAGGATGATGGCGACGCCGTGCTTGTCATCGGCGATGCCCAGGCCATAGGCGCGGTCGCCGTCGATGCGGAAGGGCTGGTCCTTGAGCATGCCGTTGCGGTAGACGGTGTCCATGTGCGCGATCAGCATGATCTTTTTCTGGCCGCCGCCCTTGAATTCGGCGTGCACCATGGGGCCGACGCGCTCCGGCGTGTCGTCCAGGCGGAAGATGTCGGTGGGCTGGAGGATCTCGACGGTGCCGCCCAGCGCCTTCAAGCGTTCGCCGATGAGGGCGGCGATGCGTTCGACGCCTTCCACGTCCCTGCTGCCCGATTCGATGTTGACCAGGTCGCGCATGGTGTCGAGCATGCCTTGTTTCTGCTGCTCGGCGGCTTCATGCACGGCGGCGACGGGCGCGGCCAGCACGGCGAAGGAGGCGCTCCCCAGGAAGCCCAGGGCGAGCGCGGCACGCAGGACGAGCGGACGTGAGAGCGGGAACGGCATGGAAAGTCACCTCTGTGAGAAAGGAAGGAAGACGGCGGGCGTGGCGTGGCGGCCCGAAGGTCACGATACGAGGGGGGGACGGAAGGCGAAAACCGGGGTTTCCCGGGTTGACCCGGGCCGGCTTCCGTGGGGGTGGCAAGCCTCGTCGTCGAGCGCGCGGGGGCGCCGGGCGGGTCGATGTAAGCAGACGCTGCGGGACGAATGAGAAATGCTAAAATCCGCCCGCTGACCCGGTTTGACCGGTATGGGAATAGGGCGAATGAGATTCGCCTTTTTTTATGCGTTTTCGTGCGGCCCGGGCGGAAGTCTCCTCCCGAGTGCGGCAACAGGGATTCCATGTTCGAATTTATTCGCAGCCACCGGCGCTGGATGCAGTTCATCCTGCTGCTTCTGATTGTGCCTTCCTTCTTCCTCGTCGGGATTCAGGGCTATGAGAGCTTCATGCGCAAGGAGCCGGAACTGGCGACGGTCGCCGGCCAGCCCATTTCCCGCTCGGAGTTCGACCAGGCGCACCGCAACCAGCTTGAACAATATCGGCAGCGCCTGGGCGCGCAGTTCGACCCGGCCGTGATCGACACGCCGCAACTGCGCGAAGCGCTGCTGAACCAGCTCATCAACCAGCGCTTGCTGGCGAACGTGGCCGTGGACAACCGCTTCTCGGTGTCTGACGAAACGCTGCGCAATACCATTGCCGCGATCCCGGAAGTGCAGGACAACGGCCGCTTCTCGCCCGAGCGCTACCGCCAGGTGCTGGCGGCCCAGGGCATGTCGCCGACGTCGTTCGAAGCCGGCCTGCGCCGCGATCTGGCCGTGGCCCGCGTGCTCGAGCCGGTCGGCCAGTCGGCCAGCGCGCCTTCGGAAGTGGTGGCGTCGCTCGAAACCGCCCTGACGCAGCAGCGCACGGTGCAACTGCGCCGCTTCGCCGCCGCCGATTTCCGCTCGCAAGTGACGGTCACCCCGGCCGACATCCAGGCCTGGTACGACGCCAACAAGCAGCAATTGCAGATTCCCGAGCAGGTCCAGGTGCAGTACCTGGTGCTGAACGAAGCCGCCGCCACCGAGGGTGTGCAGGTCAAGGACGAGGACCTGGCCTCGTACTACGAGCAGAACAAGAACCGCTTCGGCCAGCCCGAGCGCCGCCGCGCCAGCCACATCATGATCGAAGTGCCGGCCGGCGCCTCGGACGATGCGCGCAAGGCCGCCCGCGCCAAGGCCGAGGCTCTGGCCACGCAGGCCGCCGCCGACCCGGCGCAATTCGCCGAGCTGGCCCGCAAGAATTCGCAGGACGCCGGTTCGGCCGCCAATGGCGGCGACCTGGGCTGGCTGGCGCCGGGCATGCTGTCCGGCCCGCTGGAAAAGGCGATCTTCAGCCAGTCCAAGGACCAGGTGTCGGGCGTGGTCGAAAGCCCGTCGGGCTTCCACGTCATCAAGGTCACCGAGATCCAGCCGGCCTCGATCAAGCCGCTGGCCGAGGTCAAGAGCCAGATCACCGCCGAAGTGCGCAAGCAACTGGCCGCCGTGCGTTTCTCGGAAATGGCCAGCCAACTGAACAAGCAGGTCTATGACCAGCGCGACAGCCTGCAGCCGGCCGCCGACGCGGTCGGCCTGAAGCTGCGCACCGCCTCGGGCGTGACGCGCGAAGGCCTGCTGCCCGCCGACCAAGCCGGCCCGGGCTCCGCCGTGGACAGCCCGGACGCGGCGTTGCTGGACAACCCGCGCGTGCGCCAGGTGCTGTTCTCGCCCGACGTGCTGCGTGAAAAGCAGAACTCCGGCGTGATCGAGCTGTCGCCGGACACCATGTTGGCGGTGCGCGTGGCCGCCGTGGAACCGGCCCACGTGCCGGCGCTGGAGAAGGTCAGCGATTCGATCCGCGCCAAGCTGCTGGACGAGCGTTCGGCCGAAGCCGCCAAGAAGGCCGGCGAAGCCGCGCTGGCGGCCGACCAGGCCAACCCGGCCGCCGCGCCGGAAGGCTTCGGCGGTCCGCTGGTGGTGTCGCGCCAGGATCCCAAGAACCTGCCGCGCTCGGTGCTGGACGCCGTGATGCGCCTGCCGGCCGCCAAGCTGCCGGCCTATACCGGCGTGCAGTCGGGCGCCGATTACACGCTGGTGCGCCTGGAGAAGGTCGAGGCCGGCACGGTCGAGGCCGCAGACAAGGAACGCCTGGCGCAGCAACTGGCGGGCGCCTGGGGCCAGGCCGAGAGCGAAGCGCTGGTGCGCATGCTGCGCGAGGAATACAAGGTGCAGGTGCTGCCGGCGGCCGCCGACGCCATCCGCGGCGGCGACGCCTCGCAGCAGGCGGCGGGCTGATCGGCCGCGCGGCAGGTCGCGGGCCGCTCAGGCCCGCGTCATTGCAGCAAGGGCCGCAGCGCCGGCCACACATTGTCCAGCAGTTGGGGCTGGGCGTCCTCGTTGGGATGGATGCCGTCGGCCTGGAACATCGCCCGGTTCGTTGCGATACCTTCCATCAGGAAGGGCACGAGCCGGGCGTTTTCGTCTTTGGCGACGGTGGGAAACACCTGGGCGAAGCGCTGGGTGTAGTCGCGGCCGTAGTTGGGCGGGATCTGCATGCCGACGATGACCACCTCGGCCTCGGCTTTACGCGCCGCCTGCGCCATGGCGCGCAGGTTCTGCTCCGTCATGTTCAGCGGCAGCCCGCGCAGGGCGTCGTTCGAGCCCAGCTCCAGCACCACCACCGCCGGCTCGTGCTGGCGCAGCAGCGCCGGCAGGCGGGCGACGCCGCCGCTGGTGGTGTCGCCGCTGATGCTGGCGTTGACCACCTTGTACTTCGGGTATTGTTCGGAAAGCCGCGCGGACAGCAGCGGCACCCAGCCGGTGCCGCGCTTGATGCCGTACTCGGCGGCCAGGCTGTCGCCCACCACCAGCACGGTGCGTTGCGCGGAACCCTGGGCTGCCGGGGCGGTCTGAGCGTGGGCGGGCGCCATCAGGGTGGCCGTGGCCAGCGTGGATATCAGTAGTGAACGGCGAATCAGGGGAATCAGGCGCATGGATAGCAAGAATTCGATCGAGGTGAAAGGGCTGGGCAAGCGGGTGGCCGATGCCGGCGGGACGCTGTCTATCCTGGAAGACATCGATTTTACGGTGGCGGCGGGCAGCGCCGTGGCCATCACCGGCAGCTCCGGGTCGGGCAAGTCCACCCTGTTGGGACTGCTGGCCGGGCTGGATGTTCCCAGCGCGGGCAGCGTGCGCCTGGCCGGGCAGGATCTGTTCGCCCTGGACGAGGACGGCCGCGCGCGCCTGCGGGCCAATCACGTGGGGTTCGTGTTCCAGTCATTCCAGTTGCTGCCGAACCTGACCGCGCTGGAAAACGTCATGCTGCCGCTGGAACTGGCGGGCCAGCCGGCGCGCGAGGCGGCCCAGGCCATGCTCGAGCGCGTCGGGCTGGGGGCGCGCCTGCATCATTATCCGCGCACCCTGTCCGGCGGCGAGCAACAGCGCGTGTCGCTGGCGCGCGCCTTCGTGGTGCAGCCCGACCTGCTGTTCGCCGATGAACCCACGGGCAGCCTGGACGCCGCCACCGGCGTCACCGTCATCGACCTGATGTTCGACCTGCACCGCGAGCACGGCACTACGCTGGTGCTGGTGACGCACGATCCCCAACTGGCGGCGCGTTGCGGCCGGCAGGTGGTGCTGGCGGCGGGACGCATGGCCGCGTAGGCGGGACGCGACCGGCCGCTGCGGCCCGCGCCAGCGGCGCAAGCCTGAAACGAAAACGCCACCCGAAGGTGGCGTTCTTGCTTGGCGCAAACCTCTGGCGCGGACCTTACTTGGCCTTGGCCACCGCCTGGTTCCAGGCGGCGACGACGGTTTCGTACTCCTTGGCGGCCGCGTCCTGGCTCACCGGGAAGATCTTGATGCTGTTGAAGTCGGGCAGGGTGGTCAGGCTGGCCACCGCGATGTCGCTGCGGGTCGGGCGGCGGAAGTTCTTCACCAGTTGCGCTTCCTGCGCCTCCTTGCTGAGCAGGCCGTCGTACAGCGCCTTGGCGGCCTCCAGGTTCTTGGCGCCCTTGATGATGAACATGCCTTCCGGCGCCAGGTAGCTGCCCTCGGTCGGGTAGACCAGCTTGATCTCCTTCTGGCCGCCGGCCACGTATTCCTGGGCGGCGTATTCCAGCGTCATGCCGACCGCGTACTCGCCGGCCGCCACGCCCTTGTAGGTGGTGCCGGACGAGGCCGTGACCACGGCGTTGGCGGCGATCTTGTCCAGGCCTTCCTGGCCGAACTGCTTATACAGGCCGTAGACCAGCATGTAGGCGGTGCCGCTCTTGGACGGATCGGTGATGGCGAACTTGCCTTTCCATTGCGGCTGCATCAGGTCGGACCAGGTGGCCGGCGCCGCCAGGCCTTTCAACTGGCGCTCGTTGACCATCAGCACCATGATGTGCACGTTGGTGCCGACCCACAGGTCGTCCGGGCCGCGGAACTCGGCCGGGATCTTGTCGATGTCGGCCGGACGGTAGGGCTGCAGGTGCTGGCGGTAGGCGCCCAGCGTGCCGAAGCCGCCGCTCCAGAACAGGTCGCCGCGCGGGTTCTGGGCCTCGGCCTCGATGCGCTTCATCATGGTGCCGGTGCCGCCGGTGACCGGCTGCACGTTCAGCTTGGGCGACTTCTTCTTGACGGCGTCGAGCGCGGTCTCGATGGTCTCGGTGTTGTTGGACGAGTACAGGACCACGTTCTGCGCCTGCGCGGCGCCCGCGGCCAGGGTGGCGGCCAGCAGGCCGGTTTGCAGGAAGTGTTTGAGGTGCATGGTTAGCCTTTGTGGATGCGGGTTATTTGCCGGAGAACAGCTTGATGCGGAATGCCTTGACCGACACGATGATGGGCAGCACGATCACCGTGACCAGCGCCGCGCCGTAGGCCGAGGCCATGCCCAGGCGGCCGCCGTCGACCTGGCGGAAGATGGCGATCGGCATGGTCTCCAGTCCGCCGCTGTAGGCCACGATCGAGGCCGACAGCTCGGAAATCGTGGTCAGCCACATCAGGATGGCGGCCGAGATGATGGAGGCCTTCATGGCCGGCAGGATCACCTTGAAGAAGGTCATCAGCGGCGATACGCCCAGGCTGATCGAGGCTTCCTCGATCGAGTCGGGTATGTTGAACAGCACCGACGAGGCGTTGCGCACCGCGAAGGGCAGGCGCCGCACCGCGTAGCACAGCACCATGATGCCGGAGGTGCCGGCCAGCACCAGCCAGCCGGTGTTGAAGGTCTGCACCAGCGCGATGCCCAGCACCGTGCCGGAGATGGTCAGCGGCAGCACCACGATGTAGTCCAGCACCTGGGTGAAGGCGCTGCGCTTCTTGATGGTGAGATAACTCACCAGCACCGCGAAGGCCACGCCCGTCACCGTGGCCAGCGAGGCGAACTTGAGCGAATTCAGGATCGGCTCGGGCGCGCCGTGCAGGGCGCGCTGCATGCTGGCCAGCGACCACGAGCCCCAGTGCATCACCGGCCCGCTGGTCTTGGTGAAGGCGGCGATGAACACCACGATCAGCGGCAGCAGCGACAGCAGGATCACCAGGCCGACGCCGCCGGTGTACAGGATGGCCTGCCATGAACGCACCCGCCGCGCCGCCGGCGCGCGGCCCTGGGTCATGGTGTAGACCTTGCGCTCGACCACGCGCTTCTGCACGAACAGCACGATGGCGACGATGGCGATCGACACCACCGACATGGCGCTCTGCAGCGTCGGGCTGCCGCCCATTTCGCTGACGAAGGTGTTGTAGGTCATCACCGACAGCAGCGGCACGCGGCTGCCCAGCAGCATCGCCAGCGCGAAGTTGCCCACCACCAGCGTGAACACCACCAGCGCGTTCACCAGGACCGCCGGCAGCAGCACCGGCACCAGCACCCGCAGTTGGGTCAGCAGCGGCGGCGTGCCCAGGCTCAGGCCGGCTTCCTCCAACTGGCCGTCGAAGCCGCGCAACGCGGCCAGCACGCCCAGGTAGATGTAGGTGTAGTAGACCAGTGTCATCGAGAACACCATGCCGGTCCAGCCGTAGAACGACGGCAGCGAGATGCCCGCGTCACCCAGCAGGTTGGTCAGGATGCCGTTGTTGCCCAGCACCAGCAGCCACGACTGGCCGACGATGATCTCGGGAATGACGATGGTCAGCACCGGCAGGATCGCCACCAGGTTCTTGAGCGGGAAGTCGTAGCGCGCCACCATGTAGGCGAACGGCACGCCCACCAGGATGGTGCAGGCGGTCACCACCAGCCCCAGCACCAGCGTGTTGCCGAAGGCCTCCAGGTATTGCGAGTCGGCCAGCAGGGCGCGGAACCCCTCCAGCGAGAAACCGCCGTCCTGGCCGGTGACGCTGTTGCTGAACAGCACCGCCAGCGGATACAGCACGAAGAACAGCAGCAGCGCCAGGCTGATTGCCGTCAGGATGCCCCAGGGCCACCATTTGATTTTCATGGCGTGGCGGTCCTCAGGCGTTGACGACGCGGCTGTCGGCGGGAATCAGCACCTGCACGGCCTCGCCGGGCTGGAACTGCGCCACCATGTTGCCCGCGTGCAGTTCCACGCGGATCTCCGAGCCGTCCTGCAGCGCGATGCGGTAGGCGGTCTTGAAGCCCAGGTACTGGCGCCGCAGCACCTTGCCGGGCAGCGTGTTGGGCACGTAGGGCGCCGGCGCCATCAGGGCCAGTTCCTCGGGGCGGGCGATCAGCACCGCGCGTTCGGCCAGCGTGTCGCTGCCGAGCGTGCCGTCGAAACCCAGGCCGCACAGCTCGTAGCGCACGTGGCCGGCCGGCGCGCCGGGCAGCCCGCCGCGCGCCGGCACCGGGATCACGTTGGCCGAACCGATGAAGTCGGCCACATAGGCGTTGACCGGCGTGCCGTACAGTTCCTCGGGCGTGCCCAGTTGGGCGATGCGGCCGTGGTCCATGATGGCGATGCGGTCGGACATGGCCAGGGCTTCTTCCTGGTCATGGGTGACGAACACGGTGGTGATGCCGGCCTCGCGCACCAGGTCGAGGATGACGTCGCGCATCTGCAGGCGCATCTTGGCGTCCAGGTTCGACAGCGGCTCGTCCATCAGCAACACGCGCGGCCGGATCACCAGGGCGCGCGCCAGCGCCACGCGCTGGCGCTGGCCGCCGCTCATTTGCGCCGGGTAGCGGTCGGCCAGCGCCGCCAGGCCGACCTTGTCTAGCGCCT
Organism: Achromobacter dolens; assembly: GCF_902859745.1. Lineage (GTDB taxonomy): Bacteria > Pseudomonadota > Gammaproteobacteria > Burkholderiales > Burkholderiaceae_B > Achromobacter > Achromobacter dolens. The sequence continues at coordinate 53,297 of NZ_CADIJW010000003.1, forward strand.
CGTCGACGCGGCGCTTGATCTCGGCGCGGGCCACGCCGCGGGCGCGCAGGCCGTAGGCGACGTTGTCGAAGGCGGTCTTGTCGGGAAAGAGCGCGTAGTCCTGGAACACCATGCCGATGTCGCGGCGGTGCGCCGACACGTGCGTGACGTCGTCCTGGTCGAACAGCAGGCGGCCGCCGTCGGGCGCGTAGAAGCCGGCAATGCAGCGCAGCAGGGTGGTCTTGCCGCAGCCGCTGGGACCCAGCAGCGTGTAGAACCCGCCGTCGGGAATGTGCAGCGACAGGTCGCGCAGCACCTGCTGGCCGCCGAATGTCTTGATGATGCCGTCTACGGTGATCGATGCCATGAAAGGTTCCTGCCTGGGATTGGACGCATCATAGGAACCCGGCCGCGCTGCCACCAGCGGTGTTTTTTAAGGGCTGGCGTTAGTTTTTCTAAGAGGTCGGCGGCGCCGCAATCCCCTAGAATGCGGCTCATAGCCACGGCGCGGCCTCGCGCGGCGCCGGCAAAAAACAGACGACAAGGGAAATCGTGGGTATTAGCAGCAAAGCCTTGCGCCAGGGGCGCGCACGGGCGGACGGCGCCTGAGATGGCGGGCCCGAGCCTGCCGCCGCTGAAAGCTTTGCGGGTATTCGAGGCCGCGGCGCGCCTGCGCAGTTTCACGGCGGCGGCCGACGAACTGAGCATCACGCATAGCGCGGTCAGCCAGCAGATCCGCATCCTGGAAGACTACGTCGGCCAGCCGCTGTTCGCGCGCGAGGCCCGCGGCGTCACGCTGCTGCCGTGCGCGCAGGCGTATTTTCCCGAGGTCCAGGCCAGCCTGGAGCGCATCGCGGCAGCCACCGCCAAGCTGCGCTCGCCCGGCCATGGCGGCGTGCTGCGCGTCAGCGCCACGCCGTCGCTGACCATGAAATGGCTGATTCCCCGGCTGTCGGCGTTCCAGGCGCTGCATCCGGGCATCGACGTGCAGCTGACCACGCAGGGGCGCTCGTTCCTGGATCGCGGCGACGAGGCCGGCGGCGACGTGCTGATCCGCCATGGCTTCGTGGCGCACGCCGAAATGAGCTGCGTGCACTGCCTGGACGACTTCCACGTGCCGGTGGCGTCGCCGCGTTTCATCGAGCGCAACCGCCTGGCCACGCCGGCCGACTGTCTGGGGCACCCCTTGCTGAAGGTCGCGGGCGGCATGGACCACTGGCCGCGCTGGTTCGCGCTGGCCAGGGTGGACGTGCCGGCGCAACTGCCCGGGCCGGTGTTCGACCATCAATTCCTGTGCATGCAGGCCGCCATGAACGACCTGGGCATTGCCCTGGCGCCGTGGTGCCTGCTGCAGGACGACCTGCGCGCCGACCGGCTGCGGCCGCTGTTCCTGCAGCCACGCCTGCCCAACGCCGGCGTGCATGCGCTGTTCCGCCCGGACGCGCCGGCCGCGGCCGCGGCGCGCCATTTCATCGACTGGCTGGGCCGCGAGGCCGGTCATCCGCCACCCGAGCAATAGAAGGATTGCCCATGCAAGATTTCCAGAGCGACGCCGGCCTGCATTGGCGCGGTATCGAGCCGCCGCTGACACTGTCGGACTACAAGGTCATCGCCTTCGACATGGATTCGACGCTGATCGCCATCGAGACCCTGGATGAGATGGCCGACCTGATGGGGAAAAAGGCCGAGGTGGCCGCGCTGACCGAGGCGGCGATGCAGGGAGAGATCGTCGACTACAAGCAGAGCCTGCGGCAGCGCGTGGCGCTGCTGGCCGGCATGCCGGCGGCGGCGCTGGACGAGGTGTATGAACACCGCCTGGCGCTCAACCCGGGCGTGGAAACGCTGATCGCGGCTTGCAAGGCCGCCGGCCTGTTCTGCCTGCTGGTGACGGGCGGCTTCACCTGCTTCACCGACCGGCTGCGCGTGCGCCTGGGGCTGGACGACGTGCGCGCCAACGTGCTGGAGATCGTCGATGGCCGCCTGACTGGGCGGCTGCTGCCGCAAGCGTGGGGCGACCTGTGCGACGGCGAGGAAAAGCGCCGCAAGTTGCTGGAGGTGTGCGCGGCGCTGGGGGTCGGACCGGAGCGCGCCATCGCGGTGGGCGACGGCGCCAACGACCTGCCGATGCTGCGCACCGCCGGGCTGTCGGTGGCGTATCACGCCAAGCCGGCGGTGCGGCGCGAGGCCAGGGTGGCGATCGACCAGGGCGGGCTGGACCAGTTGTTGCGGCTGTTCAGCGCCGGCAAGGCGCAGGCGCGGCGCTGACGGGCCGCCACCGCGGCGCGAACGAGGCGCGAGGGGGCGTGAAAGAGGCGCGAGCGAGGCGCGAACGCGGCCCCCGGCGGACCCGAACCCGCCTCAGGCGATGATCAGGCCGGGGATCTTCACATCCGGGTCGACATCGGCGTTGTAATCGACCCCATCGATCTCGAACCCGAACAGGCGCAGGAAATCGCGCTTGTAGCCGGCGAAATCGGTCAGTTCATACAGGTTGGACTCGGTCACCTGGTGCCACAGCGCCTGCACCTGCGCCTGCACGGCGGGGTCCAGTTCCAGGTAGTCCGCGCGCAGCCGGCCTTCGTCGTCCAGGATCGGCGCCGCGCCGCACAGGCTGTCGCGGTACAGGCCGTAGACCTGCTCGATGCAGCCCTCGTGCGTGCCTTTTTCCTTCATGACCTTGAACAGCAGCGACAGGTACAGCGGCATCATCGGAATGGCCGAACTGGCCTGGGTCACAACCGCCTTCAGCACCGAGACGCGGGCGTCGCCGCCGCGCGCGGCCAGCTTGGCGCGGATGTCCAGCACCTTCTGGTCCAGGTCTTTCTTGGCGGCGCCGATCGAGCCGTTCCAGTAGATGTCGTGGGTGATCTTCTCGCCCAGGTAGGTGAAGGCGGTGGTGGTGGCGCCCTCGGCCAGCACGTCGGCCTCAAGCAGGGCGTCGATCCACATCTGCCAGTCCTCGCCGCCCATGACCGCCACCGTGGCGTCGATCTCTTCCTGGGTGGCCGGTTCCAGCACCGATTCCTTGATGACCTCCTTGTCGGTATCCAGGCCGCGCAGCGTGACCGCCTGGCCGACCGGCTTGAGGGTCGAGTTGAACACCGTGCCGCTGACCGGATGGGTGCGGCGCGGCGCGGCCAGGCTGTAGATCACCTGGTCGACCTGGCCCAGGTCCTGCCTGATGGCGGCGATGGTCTGGACCTTGATGGCGTCGGAGAAGGCGTCGCCGTTGATGCTCCTGGCGTACAGGCCCTCGGCGCTGGCGAACTTGTCGAAGGCGGCGCTGTTGTACCAGCCCGGGGTGCCGGCCTTGGCGGCCTCGCCGGGGCGCTCGAAGAACACGCCCAGCGTCTGGGCGCCACAGGCGAAGGCGGCGCTGATGCGGGCCGCCAGGCCGTAGCCGGTGGAGGCGCCGATCACCAGGACGCGCTTGGGGCCACCGCTGATCGGGCCCTGGGCGCGGACATAGTCGATCTGGTTCTTGACGTTGGCTTCGCAGCCGGCGGGATGGGTGGTCACGCAGATGAAGCCGCGCACGCGGGGTTTGATGATCATGGAGCCCTCGTTCTGGAAATGCGGGGAAGACGGCCCGCGCAGGCGGGCGGCGCCGGGCATTGTACGGGAGGCGGGGCGGCCGCCGGCCGCCCGGGGTGTGTCAGCGCGCGCTGGCGCTGGCCGGCGCGGCCGCCTGGACGCGGCTGCGGCGCCACTCCACCAGGCCGATGCCGATGCCGCTGGCGCAGATGATGGCGATGCCGAGCCAGGTCAGGGGATCCGGAAAGTGGTCCCACACCAGCCAGCCGACCGTGGTGGCGCTGATGATCTGCAGGTAGATGAAGGGCGCCAGGGTCGAGGCCGGCGCGCGGCGATAGGCGGCGATCTGGAACAGGTGACCCAGGCCGCCGGTGACCCCGGTGGAGATCAGCAGCGTCCAGTCCAGCGGCGTCAGCGCCTGCAGCACCGGCAGGGCGGGCGGCAGGATGAAGGGCAGGGCCAGCGTCAGGCAGCCGGTGCCGACCGCGCCGCTCCAGATCAGCGAGGTGAACGGATCGTCGCCCGCGACGCGGCGCGTGGCGATGAACTGGGCCGCGAAGCAACAGGCCGTCAGCAGCCCGAAAATGGTGCCGACCGGATGCAGGCCGCCGCCCGGGCGGATGACGATGATGACGCCGATGAAGGCGATGCCCGCGGCCACGAAGCGCGACATGCGCGCCGGCTCCTTCAGGATCCACGGCGCCAGCGACAGCACCAGCAAGGGCGCCAGGAAGTTGATGGCGGTGGCTTCGGCCTGGGGAATGTAGCTGAGCGTGGTGAAGAACATCAGCGTGGCCAGGAACATCGAGCCGCCGCGCAGGAGCTGTTCGCGCGGCTTTTTGCTGCGCAGGATGCCCATGCCGCGCGTGGGCAGCACCAGGGCCAGCACCAGCAGCAGGTGCACGGCGTAGCGGAACCACGACAGCACCAGCAGCGGCACCCCCGCGTTCATGACCCATTTGCCGCTGGCGTCCAGGCAGGACAGCGTCCACATCGACAGCACCAGCAACAGGATCCCGACGAGCGGGCCGCTGGGGGCGGGACGCGGGCGACCGGTATCGGCCGGGGACATGGACAGGCTCCTTGTGCGCGATGGGGCCGTGGAGGGGCCACGGGGCGGCTGACATGATACGCTCATCGCGGCAAGGGGAAAGGTTCATGATCGAACTACGCAATATAGAAACATTCTTTTGGGTCGCCACGCTGGGCAGCTTCCGTGCCGCGTCCGACAAGCTCAACACCACGCAGCCGGCGGTATCGCAACGCATCGCCTCGCTCGAGGCCGATCTGGGCGTGCGCCTGTTCGAGCGCGACGCCCGCGGCGTCAAGCTGACCGCCAAGGGCCATGAACTGCTGTCGCACGCCGAGCGCATGCTGCAAGTGCGGCGCGACATGTTCGAGGCCGCGCGCGAGCAGAACGTCATGACGGGCACGGTGCGCATCGGCGTGGCCGAGACCATCGTGCAGACCTGGCTGCCGACGCTGATCGAGCTGGTGCACGCCGCGTATCCGGCGCTGGTGCTGGAGATCGAGGTGGACACCACCCACGTGCTGCGCTCGCACCTGATGTCGCGCCAGATCGACCTGGCTTTCCTCATGGGGCCGGTGCTGGAGGCGCGGGTCGAGAACCTGCCGCTGTGCACCTATCCGCTGGCCTGGGTCGCCAGTCCGCTGCTGGAACTGGGCCCCGAACCCTTGACGCTGGAACGCATTGGCCGCCTGCCCATCGTCACCTATCCGTCCAATAGCGCGCCATATCGTGTGGTGCGCGACATGCTGACGCGCGCCGGCGTGGCGTCGCCGCGCATGTACGGCAGCGCCTCGATGTCGATGGTGGTGCGGATGACGCAGGACTGCATCGGCACCAGCGTGATCGCGCCGGTGTTCCTGGGCAAGGAACTGGCGCGAGGCGAACTGCGCATCCTGCGGGTCGATGCCGACCCGCTGCCCGAATTGAGTTTCACGGCCACCTGGGTGCAGGGGCCGGACAGCCACGCGGCGCGGCTGATCGCGCAGATGGCGCAAAAAGTGGCCGCGCAGGCGGGCGACGGTGTGGCGTCGTCCTAAGGCCTGTCCGCGCGAAAGCAAGCCGCGCACGGACCCCGGGCCGCACCGGCAACGGCACGCATCATGATCCGCCGGGGCGCGCGCGCCTAGGTGTTTTCCCCAGCGCCGCGCGCGCGGGCGGTCATGCGAAGCGCTCGCGGCGCGCCCGCGTCCGACCCCCCGATTCCGCGCCAGGCCGCATGGTTGCTGGCTCTGCGGCCGGCGCCGGGCGGCCCGCCGGCGAGACCCAAGAAATATTTATACCCCCACATCGCAACATACGATTGGACGCTCGGCGCCCCTGACGCTGCAATGGCGGCATATCAAGAAGATCGCCTGGAAGCACAGGCGCGGGGGAAAAACTTTGCTCCTCTGACGTTCCGATTTCTACCCGCGCGCTCAAGGTAACGGGGACCCGCGCGCGCCAGACCATCCCGCCAGCCAGGAGTTTGTTCCATGAAGAAGTCGCTCGCTCTCGCCGCCGTCGCCGCCAGCCTGTTGGCCGGCGCCGCCCAGGCGCAAGACCTGCCCAAGACCCATTTGAAGGTGGTCGGCGGCCTGTCCAACCTGACCGCCTACAACGATTACGAAAAGCCGTTCTGGACCAAGACCATTCCGGAAGCGTCCAAGGGCCAGGTCACCGCGGACATCAAGGGCTTCAATGAAATGGGCCTGAAGGGCCCGGAACTGCTGCGCCTGATGTCGACCGGCGTGGTCGAGTTCGGCACCGCCACGCTGTCGTACTTCGCCAGCGACAACCCGATCAACGAAGCCATCGACCTGGCCGGCCTGGCGCCGGACGTGAAGACGGCGCGCGAGGTGACCAACGCCTTCGAGCCGGTCTACGCGCGCCTCTATGGCGAAGGCAGCAACGTCAAGCTGCTGGGCATCTCCACCTATCCGGCGCAGGTGCTGTTCTGCAACGCCGAGATCAAGGGCCTGGCCGACATCAAGGGCAAGAAGGTCCGCACCAGCAGCCGCACCACCGCCGAATTCGTGGAAGCGCTGGGCGGCTCCAGCGTCACCATGGCGTTCGGCGAAGTGGTGCCGGCGCTGCAGAACAAGGTGGTCGATTGCGCCATCACCGGCTCGCTGTCGGGCTACTCGGCCAAGTGGTACGAAGTGTCGACCCACCTGGTGGCGCTGCCGATCAACTGGAACCAGCAGATCCACGCCGTCAACCAGAAGGCCTGGGACAAGCTCGATCCCAACGTGCGCACCTTCCTGCAGGCCAACGTCAAGACGCTGGTCGACAACATCTGGGATGCCGCGGCGCGCCAGACCCAGGAAGGCTATGACTGCAACACCGGCGCGGCCGCGTGCCCGTTCCCGGTCAAGGGCAAGATGGTGCTGGTGCAGCCTTCGGACGCCGACCGCGAACTGCTCAAGAAGGTGACGCAGGAAGCCGTGCTGCCCAAGTGGGCCGCGCGTTGCTCGGCGCAGTGCGTCAAGGACTTCAACGCCACCGTCGGCAAGACGCTGGGCGTGACCGCCAGCAAGTAAGCGAGACCGCGCGCCGTCCGCCGTTGCAGCGGCGGCGCGCCTGCGATTCATCATCGAGGCCGTATCCGGCCGCAGAGGTTTTTCCCATGACCCGAACCGAACACTTCCGCCTGCTGGGCGGGCTGCTGCGTCGCGCCGAGACCTTCTCGCGCGTCGCGGTGTGGGCGGGCGGCGCGCTGACCATCGCCAGCGTGCTGCTCATTTCCTTCGACGTGCTGGCCCGCAAGTTTCTGGGCTTCAACACCGGCGGCGCCGACGAACTGTCCAGCTACGCCTTCGCCATCAGCACCTCCTGGGCGCTGGCCTTTGCCACGCTGCAGCGCGCCAACGTGCGGGTGGACGTGCTCTACCAGAAGCTGCCGGTGCGCGTGTCGGCCGTGCTCGATTGGGTTTCCATGGTGGCGCTGGCGGTCTTCATGGTGTTCCTGACCTATTACGCCTATGAAGTGGTGCAGATGTCGTGGGCGCAGAAGTCCGCCGCCAACACGCCGCTGGCTACGCCGTTGTGGATTCCCCAAGGCCTGTGGCTGCTGGGCTTGGCCTGGATGTGCATTACCGTCGCCCTGATGCTGGCGCGCGCCTCGGCCGCCCTGGTGACCGGCGACATCGAACTGGTCAAGGAAATCTGCGGCGTGCGTTCCGCGCAGGAAGAAGCCGACGAGGAAGCCGCCGCCGGCGAGCGCATGGTCAAGGGAGCCGCCGCATGATCGCCACCGCCCTGACTCTGTTGCTGGTCCTGATCGGCCTGTCGATCCCCGTGGGCGCGGCCCTGGGGGTGCTGGGCCTGATCCTGGACCCGATGTTCTCGATGCTGCCGCTGTCGCGCGCGATCGGCGAGATATCCTGGAGCACCAACAACGAATTCCTGCTGGTCGCCATTCCGCTGTTCATCATGCTGGGCGAGGTGCTGCTGCGGGCCGGCTTCGCCGAACGCATGTACGGCGCCATGAGCCTGTGGCTGTCGTGGCTGCCGGGCGGCCTGATGCACGCCAACATCGGCGCCTCGACGCTGTTCTCGGCCACCTCCGGCTCCAGCGTCGCCACCGCCGCGACGGTCGGCACCGTGGCGATTCCGCAGATCCGCAAGTATGGCTACAACGAGCCGCTGTTCCTGGGCAGCCTGGCCGCGGGTGGCACGCTCGGCATCCTGATCCCGCCGTCGATCAACCTGGTGATCTATGGCGTGCTGACCAATTCGTCCGTGCCGAAGCTGTACCTGGCCGGCATCATCCCGGGCTTCGCCATGGCGGCGCTGTTCATGCTGACGGTGATGATCGCCTGCGTGGTCAAGCCGTCCTGGGGCGGCAAGAAGATCCAGGCCACCTGGGGCCAGCGCTTCGCCAGCCTGGTGCATCTGGCGCCGCCGATGGGCATCTTCCTGCTGGTGGTGGGCTCGATCTACGCCGGCCTGGCCACGCCCACCGAGGCCGCCGCGCTGGGCGTGCTGGGCGCGCTGATCCTGGCCGCCTGGTTCCGCCGCCTGACCTGGACCATGCTGCGCGAGGCGATGGAAGGCACCATGCGCTCGACCGCCATGATCATGCTGATCGTGGTGGCTGCCAGCTTCCTGAACTTCGTCATGTCCGCCACCGGCCTGACCGACGCGCTGACCCAGTCCATCACCGGGCTGGGCCTGTCGCCGGGCTGGATGCTGCTGATCGTGATCGTGTTCTACCTGGTGCTGGGCTGCTTCATGGAGACCCTGTCGATGATGATCACGACCATCCCCATCGTCGCGCCCATCATGATCGCGCTGGGCTACGACCCGATCTGGCTGGGCATCATCATCATCATCCTGGTCGAGGCCGCGCTGATCACGCCGCCGGTGGGGCTGAACCTGTTCGTGGTGCAGAGCCTGCGCAAGAGCGGCTCGATGAGCGCCGTGATCACCGGCAGCCTGCCGTTCGTGCTGGCCATGTTCGTGATGCTGGCGTTGCTGGCGTGGTGGCCCGACCTGGCCCTGTGGCTGCCGCGCGTGTTCGGCTAGCCCCGGTATCCCTTCGGGCACGGCCGCGCGGCCGTGCCCATTCTTCCCCGTTTACCTCCGCAGGACTTTTCATGAAAGCCGTATTCCAGATCGAAGCCGATTCCCCCCGCCAGGTCGAGGTGGACTTCAATACCCTCATCGTGGCCGGCTGGGCCGGGCGCGACCTCGCCGCCATCGAGCACCACATCGAGGAACTGGCCGCCATCGGCGTGCCGCGTCCCACCAGCGTGCCGCTGTACTACCGCATCGCCGACAACCAGTTGACCCAGGCCGAACGGGTGCAGGCGGTGGGCGGCGATTCGTCCGGCGAGGTCGAGACCTTCGTGTTCGCGGCCGACGGCGAAATGTACGTGAGCATTGCCTCGGACCACACCGACCGCAAGCTGGAGACGGTCAGTGTGGCCATGTCCAAGCAGGTCTGCGTCAAGCCGGTGGCGACCTCGGCGTGGCGCCTGGCCGACGTGGCCGAATACTGGGACGAACTGGTAATCCGTTCGTACATCGTCGAGAACGGCGCCGAGGTGCTGTACCAGGAAGGCCCGCTGGCCTCGCTGCGCACGCCGCAGGACCTGATCGCCGGCTACACCGGCGGCGGCGCCACGCTGCCCGAAGGCGCCGGCATGACCTGCGGCACCGTCGGCGCCATCGGCGGCATCCGCCCGTCGGCCGAATTCACCATGGAACTGTTCGATCCGCGCCGCCAACGCAGCCTGCGCCACCGTTATCATGTCGAGATCCTGCCGGTGGTGGCCTGACGCCCGGCAGGCGCCCTGATTGCCATGACGCGCCCCTGCGGGGCGCGCCGGTCCAACACTTTTCATGCCGCCCCGCGGCCCCCTGGAACCGTATGCTTTCGACCCTGAATGACCTGACCGCCGCCCTGAACGACGGCCGCACCACTTCCGTTGAACTGACCGAGGCCGCCCTGGCTCGCGCCAACGATCCGGCCGGCGAGGGCGCCCGCGCCTTCACCCGCCTGTATGCCGAGGCGGCGCTGGCCCAGGCCCGCGCCTCGGACACGCTGCGCGCCGCCGGCATCGTGCGCTCGGCCATCGAGGGCCTGCCGATCAGCATCAAGGACCTGTTCGACATCGAGGGCGAGACCACCATGGCCGGCTCGGTGGCGCGCGAGGGCGAACCGGCGGCCGACGCCAACGCCGAAGTGGTGCAGCGCCTGATCGCCGCCGGCGCGGTCATCATCGGCCGCACCAACATGACCGAATTCGCCTATTCGGGCCTGGGCATCAACCCCCATTACGGCACGCCGCTGAACCCCTGGGACCGCGCCACGGGCCGCATTCCCGGCGGCTCCTCGTCGGGCGCGGCGGTGTCGGTGGCAGACGGCATGGCGGTGGCCGCCATCGGTTCGGACACCGGCGGCTCGGTGCGCATTCCCGCCGCCCTGTGCGGCCTGACCGGCTTCAAGCCCAGCGCCTGGCGCGTGTCGATGGAAGGCGTGCTGCCGCTGTCGGCCAACCTGGATTCCATCGGCCCCATCGCCGCCAGCGTGCGCTGCTGCGCCGAACTCGACGCCATCCTGTCGGGCGAGGGCGGGCCGGTGCCCGAGGCGCTGCCGCTGCGCGGCCTGCGCCTGGCGGTGCCCCAGACGCTGGCGCTGGATGCCATGGACAAGCACGTGTCCGACACCTTCGCGCGCACCGTGGCGCGGTTGGCAGAGGCTGGCGCGCTGGTCGACGAGGTTGCCATCCCGGAATTCGCCGAGCTGGCCGGCATCAACGCCAAGGGCGGCTTCACCGCCGCCGAGGCCTGGGCCTGGCATCGCGACCTGATCGCCCGCGCCGGCAAGCGTTACGATCCGCGCGTGGTGTCGCGCATCATGCGCGGCAAGGACATGAGCGCCGCCGACTACCTGGACCTGCTGGACGCGCGCGAAGCCTGGGTCGCCGCGGTCGACCGCCGCATCGCCGGCTACGATGCGCTGATCCTGCCGACCACGCCGATCGTGGCGCCGGCCGTGGCCGACCTGACGGCCTCGGATGAAGCCTATTACGCCGCCAACGGCCTGATCCTGCGCAATCCCACGCTGATCAACTTCCTCGACGGCTGCGCGCTGTCGCTGCCTTGCCACGCCGACGGCAGCGCGCCGGTCGGCCTGATGATCGCCGGCAGCAACGGCGCCGACCGCCGCATCCTGGCCATTGGCCTGGCGGTCGAGGAACTGCTCGCGGGTTGAACCCGGACCGGGGCCGCGCCCGCTCTCGGCCCCGGGCCGCCCGCTGTCGGGCCTTGCTTCGCGGGGACGGCTGTCGGGCGGGGATGGCGGCCGCGCGGGCGGGCAGGGCGGTGTTTTCCGCCATATCGGAACCGTCCCCCAGACGCTAACATCCAGGCTGGACATGCCGCGCAACGGGGCAGGATACGGGCGCCATGATAGATCTGCGCAATATCGAGACGTTTTTCTGGGTGGCCACGCTGGGCGGCTTTCGCGCCGCGGCCGAAAAGCTCAATGCCACTCAACCGGCGATTTCCCAGCGCATCGCGTCGCTGGAATCCGACCTGGGCATCCGCCTGTTCGACCGCGACGTGCGCGGCATCAAGCTGACCGGCAAGGGCCAGGAACTGCTGTCACACGCCGAGCGCATGCTGCAACTGCGCCGCGACATGCAGGAAGCGGCGCGGGCCAAGAGCGTTATGACCGGCACCCTGCGGCTGGGCGTGTCCGAGACCATCGTGCATACCTGGCTGCCGACGCTGATGGAATACCTGCACGACGCCTACCCGGCGCTGATGGTCGAGATCCAGGTGGACACCACTACCGTGCTCAAGACCCAACTGGCCTCGCGCCAGATCGACCTGGCGTTCCTGCTGGGGCCGATGGAAGAGCCGCGCATCGAAAACCTGTACCTGTGCAATTACCCGCTCAGTTGGGTCGCCAGCCCCAAGCTGAAGGTGGGACGCCAGCCCATCAGCCTGAAGCGGCTGGGGGAGTGGCCGGTCATCACCTATTCGTCCACCACCGATCCGCACCGCGCGGTGCGGCAATTGCTGCAGCAGGCCGGCGTGGACGCGCCGCGCATGTATGGCAGTTCGGCGCTGAGCGTGATCGTGCGCATGGCGCTCGACGGCATCGGCACCGCCGTGATCGCCCCGGTGATCCTGCGCAAGGAGCTGACCCAGGGCGAGCTGCGGGTGCTGGAGGTCAAGGCGCCGGCGTTGCCGCCGCTGCACTACACCGCCTGCTGGATGCAGGGCCCCGACAGCCAGGTGCCGCGCACCGTGGCCGAGGCCGCCCAGCACATTGCGCGTGAAGAAGCGCTGCGCCATCCGGCAAAACCCTGATAAGGAATTCTGATCGGGGTCTATCGCAACATGTGATTAGACGCCGGGCCCGAGTTCCGGTGCAATGGCGCCATACCAACACTGGCTTCAGGGGAATGGACATGGCATTGGATTCGGCGGCCCGCAACAGCGTGGAACTGGCGCGTCGCGCAAGGCTCGACGCCCGCAGCGGCAAACTGAGCGGTCCCACGGCCAACCTGGCGCCGGGGCACGTGCAGGCCAACCTGGCGATCCTGCCGCGCGCGCTGGCGGCGGATTTCCTGCATTTCTGCCAACGCAATCCCAAGCCGTGCCCATTGCTGGCCATGTCCGAGCCGGGCGATCCCTCCCTGCCCGAACTGGGCCAGGACATCGACATCCGCACCGACATCCCGCGCTATCGCGTGTGGCGGAACGGCGAGCTGGTGGCCGAGCCGACCGACGTGCGCGACCTGTGGCGCGATGACCTGGTGTCGTTCCTGATCGGCTGCTCGTTCTCGTTCGAGGAAGCGATGCTGGACAACGGCCTGCCGGTGCGCCACATCGAGCAGGGCTGCAATGTGCCGATGTACCGCACCAATATCCCGACCCATGCCGCCGGCGTCTTCGGCGGCCCGCTGGTGGTGTCGATGCGGCCCCTGAAGGCCGCCGACGCCATCCGCGCCATCCAGGTGACCTCGCGTTTTCCCTCGGTGCACGGCGCCCCCGTGCATATCGGCGACCCCGCATTGATCGGGATTGCCGATATCGACCGACCGGATTATGGTGACGCGGTGGAGATCCGCGCCGGCGAGCTGCCGGTGTTCTGGGCCTGCGGCGTGACGCCGCAATCGGTGGTGGCCGCCGTGCGCCCCGATTTCTGCATCACCCACGCGCCCGGGCATATGCTGGTCACCGACCTGGTCAACAGCCGCATGGCGATCCTGTAGGCCGCGCTCCGATTCTCAGTCAACCGTCAGCGGAAAACCGCTAGAAATCACAGTCTTCGCGCACTAGCAGTACCCATTACAAAGCGTCCATGGTCGGACGCGTCAGCAGCTTTGGTTTTGCCTCCAGAAAGATCCATGACAGGACAAGGGGAAAAGGCGACAAGAGTTCAAGATCCACCACCCGTCGGACTGCGCACGGGTGGCGGGTCGCCGCAGGCCCGGATTTCCCGGGCCCGGGGCCATGCGCCCCGCGTTTTGCATTGCTTTCACAGTGGAATTTCTCCAGGAGTCAGGTAATGAAGATGAAGCTCATTGCGGGTGTCGCCGCGAGTCTGGCGCTGTTGGCCGCCGCGCCGACGCAGGCCCAGGTCAAGACCGTGAAGATCGGCGCGATCTATCCCCTGTCCGGCGCGCTGGCGTCCACCGGCGCCGAGATCAAGGCCGCGGTCGAACTGGCCGTGGACATCGTCAATAATCCGCATCCCGAACTGGAAGGGATCCCGCTGGCCGCGGGCGCCGGCCTGCCGGCGCTGGGCGGCGCCAAGATCGAGGTCGTGTTCGGCGATTCGCAGGGCAAGCCCGAAGTGGGCCTGGCCGACGCGCAGCGGCTGATCGATCAGGAAAAGGTGGTGGCCCTGACCGGCGCCTACCAGTCGGCCGTCACCAAGACCGCCAGCCGCATCGCCGAGCAGCGCGGCATTCCCTACCTGAATGGCGAGTCCAGCAGCCCGGACCTGACCGAGCGCGGCTACAAGTGGTTCTTCCGCACCTCGCCCAACGACGACACCTTCGTCGAGAACATGATGCAGTTCCTGGACGGCGTGAAGGGCACGCCGACCGCCAAGATCGCGGTGGTCTACGAGAATACCGACTTTGGCGTCAACACCTACAAGGCGGTCGAGAAGTTCGCCAAGCAGTACAAGCGCCAGGTGGTGGCCAACATCGCCTACAGCGCCGGTTCGGCCTCGGTGACGGCCGAGGTGCAGAAGCTGGCCGCCGCCAAGCCCGACGTGGCGATCTTCGCCAGCTACACCTCGGACGCCATGCTGTTCGTGCGCACCATGCGCGAAAGCAAGTACGCGCCGCCGGTGCTGCTGGCCAACGACGCCGGCTTCATCGATTCGCGCTTCGTGCAGGAAGTGGGCCCGCAGGTGCAGGGCGTGCTGACGCGCGACGTGTGGGGCAACGACGTCGCCGCCGCCAAGGCCGGCCTGAAGAAGATCAACGACATGTACAAGGCCAAGACCGGCAAGGACCTGAACGGCAACAACGCCCGTTCGATGCAGGGCGTGCTGGTGCTGGCCGATGCCATCAACCGCGCCGGTTCCACCGATCCGGAAGCGATCCGCAAGGCGCTGGCGGCCACCGACCTGGGCGAGGCGCAAGTGGCCATGCCCTGGGCCGGCGTGAAGTTCGACGACAAGGGCCAGAACACCAAGGGTTCGGGACTGATCCTGGAACTGAAGGGCTCGTCCTACCAGACGGTCTGGCCGGAAAAGTACCGCACCGACAAGACGCTGCCCACGCTGCCGTTCTCCTGGAAGTAATCATCAGCCGTGGCGGGCCGCGGGGGCCCGCCACAGGAGCACTCCATGTTTGAAGCTCTCTCGGCAGGCCTGTTCAACGGCCTGATCTATGCCGCGGTGGCTGTGGGGCTGGCGCTGATCTGGGGCATCACCGACGTCATCAACTTCGCCCATGGCGAATTCCTGATGCTCGGCATGTATGCCGCCTATTGGCTCTATACCCTGGGTCATATCGACCCCACGCTGTCGGCCCCTCTGGTCGCCATCGTGCTGGCCTTCGTTGGTTTCCTCACTTATGCGCTGATCATCAAGCGCCTGCAGAAAGGTCCCGCCATGGCGGTGATCCTGGCCACCTTCGGCCTGGGCCTGGTGCTGCGGCAACTGGCGTTCATCGCCTTCAGCCCCGACTACCGCAGCCTGCCCGACACCCTGGTGTCCGGCAGCGTCACCGTGGCGGGCATCTCGCTGGGCCGTCCGCAGGTGGTGACCGGACTGATCGCGCTGGTGATGGTGGTCGCGCTGTTCGTGCTGGTGTACCGCACGCGCTGGGGCCATGCGCTGCAGGCGGTGGCCGAAGACCGCCAGGTGGCGGCGCTGGTCGGCATTTCGCCCGACCGCGTCAACGCCCAGGTCTGGATGCTGGGCAGCGCCGCCGTCGGCCTGGCCGGCGCGCTGCTGACCACGTTCTTCTACGTGTTCCCATCGGTGGGCACGGTATTCGGCCTGCTGGCTTTCGTGGCGGTCTGCATGGGCGGCTTCGGCTCGCTGCCGGGCGCCTTCATCGCGGGCATCCTGATCGGGATCATCGAGGCAATGACGGGCTACTTCGTGGCGCCGGCGCTGAAGACGGTCAGCGTCTTCATCCTCTTCATCCTGGTTCTCTGGTATCGGCCGCGCGGCCTGTTCGGGCGGTGGTGACATGACGACGACACAGAAAAAGGACGGCGCGGCCTCGGGCGTGCCGAAATGGCCGGTGGCCGTGGCCCTGGCGGCGGCGGTGCTGCTGGCGCTGGTGCCGCTGGTGGTGACCGACTCGTTCACCCTGCAGGTGCTGCTGCTGGCCATCATGTTCGGCGCGCTCGGCGCGTGCTGGAACCTGGTGGGCGGCTTTCTTGGGCGCATTTCCTTCGGCCACGCGGTGTTCGTGGGCGTGGGCGGCTACACCACGCTGTTGCTGCTGCATCATCTGAAGCTGACACCATTGCTCGGCATTCCGCTGGGCGGCCTGATCAGCGCGGCGCTGGCCTGGCTGGTGGGCGGGCCGACGCTGCGCCTGTCCGGCCACTATTTCGCCATGGCCACCATCGCGCTGCTGCAGATCGGGCTGCTGCTGATGATCAACTGGGACTGGGCCGGCGGCGCGGTCGGGCTGGAGGCGCCGATCGGCGACGCCGCCTGGATGCTGCTGTTCCGCAGCAAGGTGCCGTACTACTGGATCGCGGTGGGGCTGGCGTTCCTGACGTTCTGCGCCACGTACTTCCTGGTGCATTCCAAGACCGGCTTCTATTGGCGCGCCATCAATGGCGACGAAGCGGCCTCGCGCAGCCTGGGCGTGCCGGCGGACCGCTACAAGATGCTGGCGTTCGTGCTGTCCGCCGGCATGACCGGGGTGTGGGGCGGCTTCTTCGCCATGTACGTGGGCTTCATCGATCCTGAGTCGATGTTCAGCCTGACGATGTCGGTGCAGGTGGTGCTGGTGGCCATCCTGGGCGGCGTCGGCACGCTGGTCGGTCCGTGGCTGGGCGCCGCGGTGCTGCTGCCGCTGTCGGAAGGCACGCGGGTGCTGTGGGGCAGTTCGGGCCTGGGCCTGGACCTGCTGATTTTCGGGTTGGCGATCCTGCTCGTCACCCTGTTCCTGCCAGGCGGTCTGGTGACATTGAGGAGGCGCCGTGGCTCTGCTCGACGTTAAGAACCTGACCAAGCGCTTCGGCGGCCTGGTCGCCAACAAGGACATCTCGCTGTCGGTAGAGGCGGGTGAGATCGTCGCCATCATCGGTCCCAACGGCGCGGGCAAGAGCACGCTGTTCAACGGCCTGGTCGGCCATCACGAGCCGACCTCGGGCACGGTGGCGTTCGCCGGCGAGTCCATGATCGGCCGGCGGCCGGAGCAGGTCGCGGCCATGGGCCTGGTGCGCACCTACCAGATCCCGCGCAGCTTCGGCCAGATGACGGTGTTGGAGAACGCCATGGTCGGCGCGCTGCTGCGCCATCCGCGCCTGCCCGACGCGCGTCGCGCGTCGGCGCGGGTGCTGGAGCTGGTGGGCCTGGCCGACCGCGCCGATACGCTGGCGGCCGAGTTGAACGTGGCAGGGCAGAAGCGGGTCGAGCTGGCGCGTGCGCTGGCGACCGAGCCGCGCATGCTGCTGCTGGACG
The DNA here is from genome assembly GCF_902859745.1 of Achromobacter dolens. Lineage (GTDB taxonomy): Bacteria > Pseudomonadota > Gammaproteobacteria > Burkholderiales > Burkholderiaceae_B > Achromobacter > Achromobacter dolens. Next base: position 70,453 of record NZ_CADIJW010000003.1, read on the forward strand.
AAGTGGCCGGCGGCCTCAATCCGGCCGAGGCCATCGCGCTGGCCGAGATCCTGCGCGGCATCCATGCCGCCGGGGTCACGCTGATCATCGTCGAGCACGTGCTGGAGGTGGTGATGCGGCTGGCGCAACGGGTGCTGGTGTTGAATTTTGGCCAGATGATCGCGGAAGGGGCGCCCCAGGACATCGTGCGCCATCCCGCCGTGATCGAGGCTTATCTGGGGAGGAAGCACCGTGCCTGATGCGATGTTGAAGGTCGACAACCTGAGCGTGGCCTACGGCGGCGTGCAGGCCGTGCGCGACGTGTCGCTGGAAGTGCGGCAAGGCGAAATCGCCGCGCTGCTTGGCGCCAACGGCGCCGGCAAGTCCAGCACGCTGCTGGCCATCATCGGCTCGGTCAAGCCCAGGGAAGGCCGGGTCGTCTTCGAAGGGCGCGACATCACGGGAACGCCGCCGGACCAGTTGGTCAAGCAGGGTATCGCCATGATTCCGGAAGGCGCGCGGGTGTTCGCGCGCCAGCCGGTCGAGCAGAACCTGCGGCTGGGGGCGTACACCGTGCGCGACGAGCGCATCTACCAGGAGCGGCTGGACAAGGTCTACACGCTGTTCCCGCGGCTCAAGGAGCGCCGTGAACAGCTCGCGGGCACCATGTCCGGCGGCGAGCGGCAGATGCTGGCGATCGGCCGCGCCCTGATGAGCGGGCCGCGGCTGCTGCTGATCGACGAGCCCAGCCTGGGCCTGTCGCCGCTGCTGGTGGAGCAGGTGTTCGACGCCCTGGCCGCGCTGAACCGCGACGATGGCCTGTCGGTGCTGCTGGTCGAGCAGAACATGACGCAGGCGCTGGAAGTGGCGTCGCGCGCCTATGTGATGCAGAGCGCGCGCATTGCGCTGTCGGGTGATGCCGCCGAGCTGGCGGCGTCGGACGAGGTGCGCAAGGCGTATCTCGGGATGTAGCCCGTCGGCCGCTTTCCGCCAGGCGAAAAAAAGCCCGTCGCGCGAGGCGACGGGCTTTTTCTTGATAGGCGGCCGGGGGCGGGCCGACAGTCTCGAAGGACTCAGAAGATGTGGCGGATGCCCACGCCGGCGCCGACCTGGCTGGTGCGGCCGGCGATTTCGCCGGTGGCGGCGTCGCGGACCTTGTTGTAGTCCACGGTGCCGTACACCTGGGTGCGCTTGGACAGCGAGTACTCGGCCACGGCCACCAGGGCGTAGCGCTTGCCCTTGTCGCCGTCCTCGACCACGTTCTTGCTCTGGTCGTAGTAGGCGGCGCCGGTGATGGCCCAGCGCGGGGTGGCCTGCCAGGTCACGCCGGCGAAGTAGCCGTTGTCCTTGCGGTCGAGCTGGGCGGTGGTGGTGCCACCCATGACGGCGTTGACCCAGCCGGTCTGGTCGCGGCCGTTGAAGTAGCCCGCGAAGATCTTGGCGCTTTCGAACTGGTACGAGGCGCTGAAGTTCCAGACGCGCTGGCGCAGGTCGGAATCGTTGCCTTCGTAGGTGTTCTGGTACGCGGCGCCCAGACCCAGTTGACCGACGGTGTAGCGCAGGCTCACACCCATCTGCTGACCGGCCTTGCGGTCAGACCACTTGTCGCCGTTGGCCCACTGCGCGATCACGTTCAGGTCGCCCAGCGTGTTCGAGTAGCGGAACGAGTTGTTGTTGCGCACGCGGCCCATGGCGGCGGGCAGCCACGAGTTTTCGTTGTAGTTACCGACCGTCAGCGGGTCGAAGTAGTCGGCCATCAGGTCCTGGATCACCGTGTTCTGCAGGCCCAGGGTCAGCGCGCCGATCTTGCCGCCATCCAGGCCGACGTAGGCCAGGCGGTTGAAGGTCTTGCTGGTGTCGGAGGCCTTGCCGTTCTGCACGTTGAAGCCTTGCTCCAGGCGGAAGAAGGCGCGGTTGCCGTCGCCCAGGTCTTCCGAGCCGCGCAGGCCCCAACGGCTGTTGGAGATGGCGCCGTTGGCCATGGAGATGCGGCTGCCGTCCTGGCCGGTGGCGCCGTCGCTGGTGTTGACGTAGCGGATGCTGACGTCGGCGATACCGTACAGGGTGACGCTGGTTTCCGCGGAAGCGGCGCCGGCGGCCAGGCCGAGACCGGCTGCGGCGAGCGAGAGGGTGATGCGTTTCACGAAGGCTTCTCCTAATGTTTCTGTTCTTTGCGTACGTCGGGCTTTTGACTCGACGGGATGCGCCTGGCGGTTCGCCCGGAGCGGGGCCGCTGCACCGACGCCAGGGGTTGGCGCGGGTCCGGAGCGTTGGCCCTGGTTGCGTTTGTGCGCCATCTTGGTGCGCACTGGAACGCCACGGGGATTCTAAAAAAGTTACGGCTTGTGTAGTGCGTTTATCTTTTTCGCGTTTTCCCTGGGTTTACAGAATTACAAAAAAGGCGATGGTTGAAACAATCAGGCGATTGTTCCAAAAAAAACCCCGTTGCGAGAACGGGGTTTCTGGGGGGCGCTACGGGCTCATAGCGTCATATGCAGCGGCAGCCACGTGGCGATGCCGGGCACCATGTACAGTAGCAGCACCGCCAGGATCATCAGGAAGAACATCGGCAGCGAGGCGCGCGCGATGTAGGGCAGTTCGCGCCCGCTCATGCCCGACAGCACGAACAGGTTGAAGCCCACCGGCGGCGTGATCTGTGCCATTTCCACAACGAAAACGATGAAGATGCCGAACCAGATCAGGTCGATGCCGGCCGCCTGCACGGTCGGCAGTAGCACGCCCATCGTCAGCACCACGATGGAAATGCCGTCCAGGAAGCAGCCCAGGATGATGAAGAACACCATCAGCGCCATGATCAGCCAGAACTGCGACAGGCCCAGCCCGCCGATCCATTCGGCCAGCGCCCGCGGCAGGCCGATGTAGCCCATTGCCAGCGTCAGGAACTGCGCGCCGGCCAGGATCAGCGCGATCATGCAGTACAGCCGGGTGGCGCCCAGCAGCGACTGCATGAAGGTGGAACGGTTCAGCGAGCCTTGCAGTCCCGACAGGATCAACGCCCCGACCACGCCCACCGCCGCCGCTTCCGTGGCCGTGGCCAGGCCGGTGTAGATCGAGCCCAGCACCGCGCCGATCAGCAGCATCACCGGAATCAGGTGGCGCGAACGCGACAGCTTTTGCATGAACGTCAGGCCGGGATCGGCGGCCGGCACTTCGTCCGGGTTGCGGATCGCCCACCAGGCGATGTAGCCCATGAACAGCAGCGCCAGCAGGATGCCCGGCACGATGCCAGCGATGAACAGCTTGGCGATCGACACGTCCGCCGCCACCCCGTAGACGATCATGATGATCGACGGCGGGATCAGCAGCCCCAGCGTGCCGGCGCCCGACAGCGTGCCCAGGATCTTCGATTCGGGGTAGCCGCGGCGCGTCAGCTCGGGGATGGTCATCTTGCCGACCGTGGCGCAGGTGGCGGCCGACGAGCCCGACACCGCCGCGAAGATGGCGCAGCCGATCACGTTGGTGTGCAGCAGGCGCCCGGGCAGCCGGTTGAGCCAGGGGGCCAGGCCCTTGAACAGGTCTTCCGACAGGCGCGTGCGGAACAGGATTTCACCCATCCACAGGAACAGGGGCAGGGCGGTCAGCGTCCAGCTCGACGAGGCGCCCCAGATGGTGACGGCCATGGCATCGCCGGCGGGACGGCTGGAGAAGATCTCCATGCCGATCCAGGCGGTGCCCGCCAGTGTCAGGCCGACCCAGACGCCGCATCCCAGGAACGCGAAGATCGAGACGACCAGCAGGGTAATGACGAGAAGTTCATTCATGGGTTTGCTGCGAGGTGGCGGCGGCCAGGCCGCGTGAACGGCGAACCAGCTCATCGAGCAGGGCGACCAGGAACAGGACCGTGCCCACGGCCATGCTCAACTGCGGAATCCACAGCGGCGTGGCGTCGTTGGACGTGGAGATGTCGTTGAACTGCCAGGAGTCGTAGGTAAGCTTGACGCTGAAGAAGGCGAAGGCGGCGGCCATCAGGCAGCCGATGCCCAGCGCGAAGATATCCAGGCGGCGGCTGCCGGCCGGGGACAGCGCGTTCAGCACCAGCGTCACGCGGATGTGCTCGCCATGCTTGAAGGTGCTGGCCAGCGCCAGGAAGCCCGCGGCGGCCATGAAATACCCGGCATAGGCGTCGGTGCCGGGAATGTTCAGGCCGAGCTGGCGCGCGACGATCGCGGCCAGCACCGCCACCAATACACCGATCGTGCACAGGCCGGCCAGCAGGCCGGCCGCGCCGTAAAGTCCATCCAGAAAGCGGCGCATGGTCGTATCACTGCTTCCGGTAGGCGTCGATCATGGCCTGGCCGTCGGCGCCGGCCTTCTTGAGCCAGTCATCCAGCATGCGCTTGCCGATCACCGACAGGCCTTCCTTGAGCTCGACGGTCGGCTTGATGGTTTCCATGCCGTTCTTGGCCAGTTCTTCCTGGTACCACTTGTTCTTTTCCTGCGACAGCTTCCAGCCGCGTTCCTCGGCCTGCGCGCCGGCCTTTTTCAAGGCTTCCTGCGTCGCCGGATCGAGCGCGTCGAACGCCTTCTTGTTGACGATCACGGCGTTCTTGGGCAGCCAGGCCTGGGTGTCGTAGAACTTCTTGATGTACTCGTAGGTCTTGGTGTCGTAGCCGGTGGAGGCCGACGACATGTACGAGTCGATCACGCCGGTGGCCAGGGCCTGCGACAGTTCGGCCTGCTGCACCGTCACCGGCTGGGCGCCGACCAGCTCGGCGATCTTGGCCGTCACCGGGCTGTAGGCGCGCCACTTCAGGCCCTTCATGTCGTTGATCTGCTTGATGTTCTTGTTGGCGAAGATGCCCTGGGGCGGCCAGGCCACCGCGTACAGCAGCGTCATGCCTTGCGAGTTCAGCTTCTTTTCCAGGAACGGCTTCTGCGCCTGGTAGAGCTTGAACGAGGCGTCGTAGCCGGTGGCCAGGAAGGGCAGGCCGTCCAGTTCGTAGATCGGGTCTTCGTTGGCGAAGTTGGTCAGCAGGATCTCGCCGATCTGGGCCTGGTTGCCTTGCACGGCGCGCTTGATTTCGGGCGCCTTGTACAGCGAGGCGTTGTTGTGCAGCGTGATCTTGAGCTTGCCTTCGGACAGCGTGTCCACGTCCTTGATGAAGGTCGTCAGGTTTTCGACGTGGAAGTTGCTGGCGGGATAGGCGCTGGGCAGGTCCCACTTGGTCTGGGCCTGGGCGCCGGCGCTGAACGCCACGATGAGGCTGCCGGTCAACAGCGAGAGCTTCTTGAACATGATGGTCCTTCTTTGCGAATGAGGAGTGCGGGACGTCGTGGCCCGGTAGGCATTGCGAAAAGAGCGCGCGGCGTCGTATGACGCGTAGCTTAAAAGCCGTGCCATTCTATGTTGCCAATTGGTCACAAAGTGCCTGTAAATGCGCGTTTACGGGTAATTCCTAGGCTGGCGCGCGCGGATTGCTTGAAGATTGAAATAGTGTGCCCACGGGCCGGACGAAGTCTTGCGGCGGGGCTTTTTTCTTCTAAGATCTCGTCATCGCAGTCGTGCCGCAGAGGGTCGTGTGAATTTCGTTTTTCGTCGTGACGAGTTGCTGGTCGAGGAAGCCACCAGCGTGTTGCCGGACCTGGACGCCTGTGTGCGGGCAGGACTTGGCGCCGATGCCTTGCAGCCGGTCTGGGCCGCGCCGGAATCGCCGGCCCGCGCCGCGCATGTCGAGCCGGGCATCGAAGCGCCGCACGGCTACGCGTTCAAGAAGCTGCGGTCGCTGTTCGGGGTGCTGGACGAGGAACGCATGGCGCTTGCCGGGCGCGCCTACCAGATCGCGGAATGGGCCCGCACCCATCGTTTCTGCGGCGCCTGCGGCACGCCTACCACGCGTGTCAGCGGCGAGTTCTGCCAGCGCTGCCCGGCCTGCGGCTTCTCGGCCTATCCGCGCATCTCGCCGGCCATGATGGTGCTGATCCGCAAGGGCGACAGCATCCTGCTGGCGCGCCACACCGCCAATGCCGCCGGGCGCTACACGGCGCTGGCCGGCTTCGTCGAGCCGGGCGAGAGCATCGAACAGACGGTGCACCGCGAGGTGCTGGAAGAGGTCGGCCTGAAGGTCGGCAACCTCAAGTACTTCGGCAGCCAGTCGTGGCCGTTTCCGCATTCGCTGATGGTGGCCTATACGGCCGAGTACGTGTCCGGCGACATCCGCGTGCAGGAAGACGAGATCGCCGATGCGCGCTGGTTCGGCCCGGGCGATCCGATGCCCGAGATCGCGGCGCGCATCTCCATCGCGGGGTCGCTGATCCGCGCGAATCTGCCGGCGGGCTGGGACGCGCCGTAGTCTTTTGTTGAGGGCAGGCGCCGCGGCGGGCGTCTGCCGCGAACGCCCTGGCGCGGCCGGACGGTTCTGTCAGCGGGGGCCAGGAGCTAGGGGTATTCCCTCGAAACGAGGGTTTTTTTTATGTCCCTGATTTATTTTTTATTGATGAAATATAGATAAATTATTAGTATTTCGCGCAGATAAACTCGTTGCGCGGCCGTTATGACCTCCACGTTGATCGCCTCGTCGGCCCACCTGGCCGGGGGCAGCGCGCCCGATCTGTCCGAAGTCGAATTCGGCCTGATGATCGCCAGCCACGCCTTTGACCGCTGGACCGTGCGCTGCATGGCGGCGGCGGGCCTGCCTGACCTGACGCCCACCGATGTCATGGTGTTCCACCACGTGTTCCACCGCCAGCGTCCCAAGAAGCTGGCCGACATTTGCTTCACGCTCAATGTCGAAGACACGCACATCGTCAATTACGCGCTGAAAAAGCTCGACCGCCTGGGCGTGGTCAAGGGCGATCGCGCCAGCAAGGAAGTGTTCTACAGCGTCACGCCCGAGGGCGCGGCGATCATCAAGCGCTACGGCGAAATCCGCGAGCAATGCCTCACCGCCGGCCTCGACGCGCCGGGCGGGGGCGGCCTGGAATTCAGCCGCCAGTTGGCGCACACGCTGCGCGCCCTGTCCGGCCTGTACGACCAGGCCGCGCGCGCCGCGACCTCCCTGTAACCGATACGCGGGATCCTTCCCGTACCACCACCCGCACGCCGCGGCCGGCAGCGCCGTGGCGGCTTCTTGTACCCGAGGATGAATATGAAGTGGCAATTCTGGATTGATCGTGGGGGCACCTTCACCGACATCGTGGCGCGCCGCCCCGACGGCACCACCACCACCGCGAAGATGCTGTCGGAGAACCCCGAGCAGTACCGCGACGCGGCGGTGGCGGGCATCCGCAAGCTGCTGGGCATCGCGCCCGGCCAGCCGGTGCCGGCCGAGCAGGTCGAATGCGTCAAGATGGGCACCACGGTCGCCACCAACGCGCTGCTCGAACGCAAGGGCGAACGCACGCTGCTGGTCACCACCCGCGGGTTCCGCGACGGCCTGCGCATCGCCTACCAGAACCGCCCGCGCCTGTTCGACCGCAACGTGCTGCTGCCGGAAATGCTCTACGAGGCCGTGGTCGAGGCTGACGAGCGCGTCGCCGCCGATGGCGAAGTGATCCGCGACCTGGACGAAGCGGCGCTGCGCCGCGACATGCAGGCGGCGTACGACAGCGGCATCCGCACCGTCGCCATCGTCTTCATGCACGCCTGGCACGCCACCGGCCACGAGCAGCGCGCCGCCCGCATCGCGCGCGAGATCGGTTTCACCCAGGTATCGGCCTCGCACGAGGTCAGCCCGCTGATCAAGTACGTCTCGCGCGGCGATACCACGGTGGTCGATGCCTACCTGTCGCCCATCCTCAAGCGCTACGTCGACCAGGTGGCCAGCGAGCTGCCTGGCATCCGCCTGATGTTCATGCAATCGAGCGGCGGCCTGACCGACGCGCACCGCTTCCGCGGCAAGGACGCCATCCTGTCCGGCCCGGCCGGCGGCATCGTCGGCATGGTGCGCACCAGCGAACAAGCGGGTTTTGACAAGATCATCGGCTTCGACATGGGCGGCACCTCCACCGACGTGTCGCACTACGCCGGCGAATTCGAACGCGAATTCGAGACCCTGGTGGCCGGCGTGCGCATGCGCGCACCGATGATGAGCATCCACACGGTCGCGGCCGGCGGCGGCTCGATCCTGCATTTCGACGGCGCGCGCCTGCGCGTCGGCCCGGATTCGGCGGGCGCCAACCCCGGCCCCGCCTGTTACCGCCGCGGCGGCCCGCTGGCCGTGACCGACTGCAACGTGCTGCTCGGCAAGATCCAGCCCGATTTCTTCCCCAAGGTCTTCGGCCCCGACGCCAACGAGCCACTGGACCGCGACGCCGTCGTGCAGCGCTTCCAGGCCATGGCCGACGAGGTCCGCGCCGCCACCGGCCGCGACATGACGCCGGAACAACTGGCCGAAGGCTTCCTGGAAATCGCCGTCGGCAACATGGCCGAAGCCATCAAGCGCATCTCGGTGCAGCGCGGCCACGACGTCACCGAATATGCGCTGACCGTGTTCGGCGGCGCCGGCGGCCAGCACGCCTGCCTGGTGGCCGACGCGCTCGGCATGACCACCGTGTTCGCGCACCCGTTGGGCGGCGTGCTGTCGGCCTACGGCATGGGCCTGGCCGACCAGACCGACATGCGCCAGAAGACCGTCGAAAAAACGCTCGACGCCGCGCTGATGGCCGAGCTGCAAGGCGAACTGGACGCGCTGGCCGAGCAGGCCGTGGGCGAACTGCGCCGCCAGCATGTGGCCGACAGCGACATCCAGGTGCAGCGCCGCCTGCACCTGAAGTACCGCGGCACCGACACCGCGCTCGAAGTGCCGTATTCGGACCTGGACCAGGCCCGCAAGGACTTCGAGGCGGCCTATCGCCAGCGCTATTCCTTCCTCATGCCCAACCGCGAACTGGTGGTGGAGACCATCTCGGTGGAAGCCACCGGCGGCGGCGAGCGCGTCACCGAGACGCCCGCCTCGCGCAGCCGCGACGGCGCGCTGGCGCCGCGCCGCACCGTGCGCATGTACAGCGGCGGCGCCTGGCGCGACACGCCGTTGTACGTGCGTGAAGACATGGCAGGCGGCGACGTGGTGGCGGGCCCCGCCATCATCTCCGAGCCGAACCAGACCACCGTGGTCGAGCCCGGCTGGCAGGCCGAGCTGACGCAACAGGACCACTTCGTGATCCGCCGCGTCGAGGCCCGCCCCGAGCGCCGCGCTGTCGGCACCCAGGCCGACCCGGTGATGCTGGAGGTGTTCAACAATCTGTTCATGTCGATCGCCGAGCAGATGGGCTACCGCCTGCAGAACACGGCGTACTCGGTCAACATCAAGGAACGCCTGGACTTCTCCTGCGCCATCTTCGACGCCCAGGCCCGCCTGATCGCCAACGCGCCGCACATGCCGGTGCACCTGGGCTCCATGGGCGAGTCGGTGCGCACCGTGATGAACGCCAACGCCGGCCGCATGCAGCCGGGCGACGCCTACGTGGTCAACGACCCGTACCACGGCGGCACCCACCTGCCGGACGTCACGGTGATCACGCCGGTGTTCGACCGCAAGGGCAGCGAGATCCTGTTCTACGTCGGCTCGCGCGGCCACCACGCCGACATCGGCGGCACCACCCCGGGCTCGATGCCGCCGGATTCGAAGACGGTCGAAGACGAAGGCGTGCTGTTCACCAACTTCCAGTTGGTCAAGGGCGGCGAGTTCCGTGAACAGGCCGCGCGCGACATCCTCGGCTCGGGCCGCTGGCCGGCGCGCAATCCGGACCAGAACATCGCCGACATGCACGCGCAGATCGCCGCCAACGAAAAGGGCGTGCAGGAACTGCTGCGCATGTGCGATCACTTCGGCCTGGATGTCGTGCGGGCCTACATGGGCCACGTGCAGGACAACGCCGAAGAGGCGGTGCGCCGCGTGATCTCGGTGCTCAAGGACGGCAGCTACGAGTATCCGCTGGACAACGGCGCGGTCATCCGCGTCGCGGTGCGGGTGGACAACCAGGCGCGCAGCGCCGTGGTCGACTTCACCGGCACCTCGGACCAACTGGACAACAACTTCAACGCCCCGGGCGCCATCGCCGTGGCCGCGGTGCTGTACGTGTTCCGCACCCTGGTCAACGACGACATCCCGCTGAACGACGGCTGCCTGGTGCCGCTGTCGATCATCCTGCCGGAAGGCTCGATGCTGCGCCCGAACCCGCCGGCCTCGGTGGTGGCGGGCAACGTCGAAACGTCCATGTGCATCGTCAACGCGCTGTACGGCGCGCTCGGCGTGCTGGCCGCCAGCCAGGGCACCATGAACAACTTCACCTTCGGCAACGCGCGTCACCAGTACTACGAGACCATCTCGGGCGGCACCGGCGCCGGTCCCGTGCGCATCGATGCCGCCGGTCCCCACGACGAAGGCTTCCCGGGCACTTCGGTGGTGCAGGCGCACATGACCAACTCGCGCCTCACCGACCCCGAAGTGCTGGAGTTCCGCTTCCCGGTGCGGCTGGAGTCGTACGAGATCCGCCACGGTTCGGGCGGGGCGGGGCGCTATCCGGGCGGCAACGGCGGCGTGCGCCGCATCCGCTTCCTGGAAGACATGACCGCCGCGATCCTGTCCAACAACCGCCGCTATGCGCCGTTCGGCCTGGCCGGTGGCGAGCCGGGCGCGATGGGCCGGAACTATGTCGAAAGGCTGGACGGCACGGTCGAGGAACTCGGTCCGCAGGATAGCGCCCAACTGCATCCGGGCGACGTGTTCGTGGTGGAAACGCCGGGAGGCGGGGGCTACGGCGCCCGCTGAGTCGGTGGGATGACGGCGGGGCGATCCGGGATGGTCATCACGGGTCGCCCCATTTGCGTTGGGGCCATGGGATTTGCTTCTCAGGCGAAAAGCCAATTTCGAATTGCCGCGAGCGCCACAAGGATGAGAACGATCACGATCGCCACGATTTGAACCAGGTCAATCATGAAGGCGACCGTTCCCGGATCGTGCCACGGTATCGAACGCAAGTAGTTGAGTATCTTGTCGCGCATGAGACTCTCAAGAAATTGAGTCTCATTCTATGCAGCGGCGCCCCATTTTCAGTTGGCGATTGATCCGAGATTTTCGGTGGCGCGTATGGTTCGAGTCCTAATCGATGTGCGGGTGTTTCGATCAATGTGAATGCTGGGCCGTCCGCACGAGACGATTCGCGCCCCGTCACTCCGGATCGTTCATCACATCCAGCACAATGTCCGCCTTGGCCTTGCGGTCATAGACCCGCAGCGTCACCTCGCCATCGCCGATCTCGAAGATCGCGGTGGCGAGCGTGTTTTCGCCGTCCGGATCCTTGGGATCGGTGCGCAGGATCGGCAGTTCGCCCTCGGTGTCATGCAGCGCCGTCAGCAGGTCGGCGCCAATGGTGGCGGGGGACCAGGTGTCGACGATGCCCTCGATGCGGCGCTGGCGCTCGCGCGACGAGTCGGTGATGATCTGCGATTGCCCCCGGCTGGCCTGATGCACCATGTGGTTGGCGTGGCCATACCGGGTGCCGATCTCCTGCGCTGACGCGGCGCCCGGCGTCGCCTCGACGCTGAAGATGCGGGCGTCGGCCGCCGACCCCAGCGTATGGTGAAAGCCCCCCGCGCGCGGCGCGTCGCGCAGCAGCGCCACGGCCTCGTCCAGCGTGGCGCAGTCGAGCACCGCGCGCGCCAGCAGCATGCGCGGCAGGCCGCGCTGGCGCAGGCGCGTGCGCAGGTTGTTGATGGTCTGCACCAGACCGGCGCGATTGGCCCCGAAGGTATGGCCGGGCAGGGATCCCGGGTAATAGAAGCTCAGATAGCCCGGCGCGTCGTCCAGCGCCACGTCGACCAGATGGCAGCGGCCGTACAGGAACGGATCGCCGTCCTCGTTGTGGCCGATCCAGCGGGTGCCATCGGCCGCCTTCAGCGCCACCGAGGTGCAGCCGTCGCCGCTGCCGCTGCTGTGCAGCAGGTCGCCCCGGCAGTTCCACAGCAATACGTCCGCCAGCGGCATCCCCAGCCCCTCGGCCAGCCCCTCCAGTTCGTCCCACACGGCGGGCAGGGCGCGCCGGGCCTGTTCGCCCAGTTCGTCCAGGTACGGATGGCCGCGCCAGGGGCGCAGCGCCTTCCAGGTGGCGCTCTGGTCCAGGTAGGTCGCCATCAGCGGGCGGGCCAGTTTGCCGAGGGCCACGCCGACCTGGCGCCGGTTGCCGGCGATGCGTACATACTTGTAGGGCATGGGGATTCTCCGGGGTGTCATGCGGATTGTAATTTTTCTAAGCTCTCTGCGGTGGGGACGGATGCGTTAACATGCGCCGTAAGTTGCTCCGGCGATCCCGGCGTGGCCCGCGCATCATGTTCCAACTGCAACCCCGGGCGCTATCAGCCCCAAGAGGAGAGTTTCATGATTAAACGTAAAGTCGCCGCCGCCTTGGTCGGCCTGTCCATGGCCATGTTCGGCGCCGCCTCCGGCGCCTACGCCCAAGGCAAGGAATTGGTGGTGGCCACCGATACCGCGTTCGTGCCGTTCGAGTTCAAGCAGGGCAACACCTACACCGGCTTCGACGTCGACCTGTGGGCCGCCATCGCCAAGGAGCTGAACGTCAAGTACAAGCTGCAGCCGATGGACTTCAACGGCATCATCCCCGGCCTGCAGACCAAGAACATCGACGTCGCGCTGGCCGGCATCACCATCCGAGACGACCGCAAGAAGGTGATCGACTTCTCCGATCCCTACTACGAAAGCGGCCTGGCCATCCTGGTCGGCGAAAAGAACACCGACATCAAGGACGCCAAGTCGCTGGCCGGCAAGACCGTCGCGGTCAAGACCGGCACGGCCACGGTGGACTTCCTGAAGGCCCAGGTGCCGGACGCCAAGCTCAAGCTGTTCCCCAACATCGACAACGCCTACCTGGAACTGGCCACCGGCCGGGTCGATGCCGCCGTGCACGACACGCCCAACGTCCAGTACTACGCCAACACGGCCGGCAAGGGCCGCGTCAAGGTGGTCGGCTCGGTCAAGAGCGGCGACTTCTACGGCATCGCCTTCCCCAAGGGCAGCGAACTGGTGCCGCAGGTCAACAAGGCCCTGGCCACGCTCAAGTCCAACGGCCAGTACGACGCCATCTACGAGAAGTGGTTCGGCAAGAAGCCCTGAGCTTTTCCGCCGGATTGATGTTGCATTTCGGGGCCGCCCGGCAGTCTGGGGCCCCGGCGCTTCGCTCCGGCGGCGCCGGGCCCGGGACGGGGCGGCCCCGAGTCGCGTGCGTCGCCGGGCGTTCCGCCATGATGCGGCGCGCGAGGCGCGCCATTGAGGGGTAATTCGTGGATTTTGACTGGAATGTAGTGATGGATGCGCTGCCCAACCTGTGGGTTGGCACGCAGATGACCATCAAGATCACCTTCTGGGGCCTGTTCGGCGGGTTCCTGCTGGGCGCGCTCTCCGGCGTGACCCGGGCCTACGGGCATCCGATCCTGTCGGGCATCGCCCAGGTGTACGTCGCGGTGATCCGCGGCACGCCGATCGTGGTGCAGGTGATGTTCATTTATTTCGCCTTGCCGCTGCTGGCGAACATCCGGGTGGACGCCGAGTGGGCCGCCATCGTCACGCTCATCATCAACTCGGGCGCCTATATCTCCGAGATCGTGCGCGGCTCGCTGCTGTCCGTGCACAAGGGCCTGAAGGAAGCCGGGCAGGCGATGGGCCTGCCGTTTCACAAGATCCTGTTCCACATCATCGGGCCGGTGGCGTTCCGCCGCATGATTCCGCCGCTGGGCAACCAGTGCATCATCAGCCTGAAGGATTCGTCGCTGTTCATCGTGATCGGCGTTGCGGAACTGACCCGCCAGGGCCAGGAGATCATGGCCAGCAACTTCCGCGCGGTCGAGATCTGGTCGGCCATCGCCATCGTCTACCTGATCCTGACGGGCACGATGGCGCTGATCCTGCACCTGGTGGAAAAGAGGATGCGCATACTATGAGCATGGTTGAATTTCATGACGTCACCAAGACGTTCGGCGAGTCCACGGTCCTGAACGGTATCTCGCTCAATATCGACGCGGGCGAGGTGGTCGTGGTGGTGGGGCCGTCCGGTTCCGGCAAGTCCACCTTCCTGCGCTGCATCAACGTGCTCGAAACGATCAACGGCGGCGACCTGCTGGTCGACGGCCTGAGCGTGCATGGCGGCGCCGCCCAGGTGCGCGAGATCCGGCGCGAGGCCGGCATGGTGTTCCAGCAGTTCAATCTGTTCCCGCAGATGACCGCGCTGCAGAACGTCATGTTCGGGCCGATCCACACGCGCGGCCAGGGCCGCGACGAGGCGCGCGAACTGGCCGAGCAGCTGCTGCGCAAGGTTGGACTGGGCGAGCGCATGAACCACTATCCGTCCGAGCTGTCCGGCGGCCAGCAGCAGCGCGTGGCGATCGCCCGCGCGCTGGCTATCAAGCCCAAGCTGATGCTGTTCGACGAGCCGACCTCGGCGCTCGACCCGGAACTGCGCCACGAGGTGCTGAAGGTGATGCGCGATCTGGCCGAGGAGGGCATGACCATGGTGGTGGTCACGCACGAAATGGAGTTCGCGCGCAAGGTCGGCAGCCGCCTGATCTTCATCGACGCCGGCAAGATCGCCCATGACGGGCCGCCGGCCGAGCTGCTGGACAATCCGCCCAGCCAGCGCCTGAAGGACTTCCTGCAACACGTGGCCTGAGCACGGATCGCTCCACGCTTCAAAGGCCGCAATGAGAGCGCCCCCAAGCGGGATGTCACGGATCCGGCTCCGCCGGTCCGTAGACATGCCCCCTTGAGGGGGAAGCGCGCAGCGCTTCGGGGGTGGGGCCTTCCCCTCAGCCCTTCACGCGCACGATCTTCTGCACTTGCGGCACATGGCGGATCGCGCGGATCACCTGCGCCAGGTGCTTGCGGCTGTCGACCTGGATGGTCAGGTGCAGCGACACCGTCGAGACCGCGTCATCGTGCATCGTCACATGCATGATGTTGGCGTCGGCCGCCGTGACTTCCGCGGCCAGCCGGCCCAGCACGCCGCGCTCGTTGCGGGTGACGATGTCCAGGCGCGTGGCCAGGTGCTTGGCGGTGTGGGCGTCCCACGCGACGTTGATCCAGCGTTCCGGTTCGCGCAGGCGCTGGCGCATGGCCACCGGGCAGTCGGCGGTATGCACCACCAGGCCGTGGCCCATGCGCATGCCGGCGATGATCGGGTCGCCGGGCAGCGGCCCGCAGCACGGCGCCAGTTGCACCGCCTGGCCTTCGTTGCCCTGGATCAGGATCGGGGCGCTGCGGGCCGAGGTCAGCTCGTCCACCGCGGCGGCGGTGGTGGCCACCAGTTGGTGCTCGGGCGCGAAGCGGCGCGCCACCACGGCCGCCAGGCGCTTGCCCAGGCCAATGTCGGCCAGGATTTCCTCGCGCGAGCTGGCGCCGGTGCTGCGCGCCAGCTTCTGCCAGGCCGGATCGTCGGTGGCCGGCAGCGGCATGTGCAGCTCCTGCAGGGCCTGGCCCAGCAGGCGTTCGCCGAAGGCGACCGATTCCTCGTACTTGACGGTGCGCAGGTAGTGGCGGATTTCCGAGCGGGCTCGGCCGGTGCGCACGTAGTTGAGCCATTGCGCGTTCGGGCGCGAAGCGGGGGAGGTGACGATCTCCACCGTGTCGCCGCTGTTCAGTTCCGTGCGCAGCGGCACGAACTCGCCGTTGACCTTGGCCGCCACCGCCTGGTTGCCGATGTCGGTATGGATGGCGTAGGCGAAGTCCACCGGCGTCGCGCCACGCGGCAGCGAGATGATCTTGCCGCGCGGGGTGAAGACGTAGACGGCGTCCGGGAACAGGTCGACCTTGACGTGTTCGAGGAATTCGCCCGAATCGCCGGTCTGGCTCTGGATGTCCAGCAGCGATTGCAGCCACTGGTGGGTGCGTTTCTGCAGGTCGTTGAGCGTCAGGTCGGCGCCCTTGTACAGCCAGTGCGAGGCCACGCCTTCCTCGGCCACGTGATGCATGTCGCGGGTGCGGAACTGGAATTCCACCGGCGTGCCGTAGGGGCCCACCAGCGTCGTGTGCAGCGACTGGTAGCCGTTGACCTTGGGGATCGCGATGTAGTCCTTGAACTTGCCGGGCACCGGCCGGTACAACTGGTGCAGCGTGCCCAGCGCCAGGTAGCACTCGGGCAGCGTGTGGACGATGACGCGGAAACCGTAGATGTCCAGCACGTCCGAGAACGACTTCTTCTGGTCGACCATCTTGCGGTAGATGCCGAACAGCGTCTTCTCGCGGCCGGTGACCTCGGCCTCGATGCCGGCGGCCGGCAGCGCGGCGCGCACCGAGTCGGCGATCTTGCCGATCACCTCGCGGCGGTTGCCGCGCGCGGCCAGCACGGCCTTGTACAGCACCTGGTAGCGATTCGGGTACATGGCCGCGAAGCACAGGTCCTGCAGTTCGCGGAACAGCAGATTCAGGCCCAGCCGGTGGGCGATGGGCGCGTAGATGTCCAGCGTTTCGCGGGCGATGCGGCGGCGCTTTTCGGGGTTGACCGCGTCCAGCGTGCGCATGTTGTGCAGGCGGTCGGCCAGCTTGATGAGGATGACGCGCACGTCGCGCGCCATCGCCAGCAGCATCTTGCGGAAGCTCTCGGCCTGCTGCTCGGCCTTGGTGGCGAAGTCCAGGCGGTCCAGCTTGGACAGGCCATCGACCAGCTCGGCGACTTCAGGGCCGAATTTCTCGGCCAGCTCGTGCTTGGCGATGCCCTGGTCTTCCATCACGTCGTGCAGCAGGGCGGCGGACAACGCGTTCGCGTCGAGCTTCCAGCCCGCGCAGATTTCCGTGACAGCGATGGGGTGCGAGATGTAGGGCGAACCGCTGGCGCGGAACTGGCCCAGGTGCGCCTGGTCGGCGAAGCGATAGGCTTCGCGCACGCGTTCTACATCTTTCTTGTCGAGATAGCTGCCGATGATTTCGGTCAGCGGCGCCAGCGAGGCGACCGGCGAGGCGGTCGCGTCCGCCGCTTCTTGCGCGGCGACGGAGGCTGGCGTGGGGGAATTCTTGTCTTTCTTGCCCGTGCGGCGCCCGAGACGGGAGCCGGCACGTAGCGCGGCAAGCAGACCTGATGAAGCGTACTTCAGCCCGGGAAAAGCCATGCTTGCCGCCCCCCGGAAAATATCAGGTGGGAACTTTACGCAGCATTTCCGCGCCGGTGAGGCCGCCCGCGATTTCGCGCAGGGCCGTGACGGTGGGCTTGTCTTTGCTGTCCAGGCGCGGGGCATGGCCTTGCGCCAGCTCGCGGGCGCGGTAGGTCGCGGCCAGCGTGAGCTTGAAACGGTTGGGGATCTGATTCAGACAGTCTTCGACGGTAATGCGAGCCATTAGGACACCTGGTGCTGATGGTGGATAGGGAGAATGCGGATTCGTTTCAGTGCGCCGCCGGGATGCCCAACTGCGCGAACAGCTCGGCGTGGCGGACGGCCTGAGACGAAAAACGCAGCCGCGCGGCGCTGACGATTTGAGTCAGTTCCGACAAGGCTACGCTAAATTCTTGATTAATAATAACATATTCGCATTCAGGCGCGTGCGCGATTTCGCCGCCCGCGGCCATCAGCCGGCGCGCGATCACCTGCGGCGCATCCTGGCCACGCGCCTTCAGCCGGCTTTCGAGTTCCTCGATGGACGGCGGCAGCACGAAGATGCCGATCGCGCCGGGAAAACGCTGGCGCACCTGGCGCGCGCCCTGCCAGTCGATCTCCAGCAGCACGTCGCGGCCCTCGCGGGTGGCTTCGTCGATGCGGTCACGCGGCGTGCCGTAGAAATTGCCATGCACCTCGGCCCATTCCAGCAGGCGCTGCTCGTCGCGCAACTGCTTGAATTCGTCGATGCCGATGAAGCGGTATTCGCGGCCGTCTTCCTCGCCGGGGCGGGGGGCACGCGTGGTGCAGGAGACGGACAGGAGGATGGACGGGTCTTGCTGCAGCAAGGCCTTGACCAGGCTGGATTTGCCGGCGCCGCTGGGGGCGACGACCATGAAAACATTGCCGGAGGTGGCGTGCATGAATGTGACGAGCGTGTGATGCCGAGACCCGAAGGATAGCAAATCGCACGGCGCGGCAGGGGGAAAACCCGCCGCGCCGCGTCGTCAGCGGGCTGCCGCCTGCGTCAGCTTGCCGCCGGGGGCGGGCGAATCGCTGCCGAGCAGATGGCCGTTGACCTCGATGCCGTACAGCGAATCGTCCGAGTCGTGGTACTTGGCGCGGGTCTTGGCGACCGATTCGGTGTAGCGCGGGTCCTGCGGCCGTTCATGCGCATTCATGAAGTACGCCACGTCCCAGGCCTCCTGGTCGCTGAGCATCCCGGCCTGGCCCAGCGGCATATTGGCCTTGATGAAGCCGGCGGCGTTGCCGATCTGGTGCATGCCGGCGCCCCAGTTGAAGGAATCCGGCCCCCACAGCGCCGGGAAGACCCAGTGCTCGCCGTTCTTCTGTCCCTTGCCTTCTGCGCCGTGGCAGACGGCGCAGTACTGGGCGTAGACCTCGCCGCCGCGCACGTAGTCGGCTTTCTGCGCGGGCTTGGGCAGCTTGAGGTAGCCCTGGCCCTTGAGCGCCACGCCGGTGGGCGCCTTGCTGGCGAGCCAGAACATGTAGGTCTGCAAGGCGGTCAGCACCGGATCGTCGGCCGCTGGCGGCTTGCCGTTCATGCTAAAGCGGAAACAGCCCTGCAGGCGCTCGGCCAGCGTGTTGACGTGGCCGTTCTTGGCGCGGTAGGCGGGATACAGCACGTAGGCCGCCCACATCGGCGCGGAATCGGGCCGGCGGCCGGCGTCCAGGTGGCAACTGGCGCAGTTCAGGTCGTTGCCGACGAACTTGCCGGCATTCTGCGGCGTGTGCAGGAATATCTGTTCGCCCTGGCGCACGATCTTGCCGAATTCGCTGTCGGGCAGCGACGCGGCGCTGGGCGGCGTGAATTCGGGGCGCGCGTCGGCGGCGAAGGCCGCCGTGGTCGACAGCAGCGCGCCGGTTCCCGCGGCGGCGAGCAGCAGGCGGGCGATTCGGTTGCGGATCGAGGTCATTGCTTGGCTCCCCCGGCGGCGTTCGCTTGCGTGGCAAGCAGGTCGGCGGCCTTGGGCAGGCCGGCGTAGTAACCCGACACCGCGTCGATCTCGGCGTCGGTCAGGCGGGTGGCCACGGCCGGCATCAGGCCCAGCGGGCCGGGCGGACGCTGGCCCTGGCGCCAGGCGCGCAACTGGCCGGCGATGTAGGCCGCGGGCTGGCCGGCCAGGCTGGGGAAGTTGGCGCCGACGCCAATGCCCCCCGGGCCGTGGCACTGGTTGCAGGCGGGGATGTTCCTGTCCCAGGCGCCGCGCGTGGCGAGCCAGGCGCCGGTATCGTCCGGCTTGGCCAATTGCCGCGCGGTGGCGGCCAGCCGATCGATGTTCAGCGGCGCCGGCAGGCCGGCGTAGTACTGGGCCACGGCCTGGCGCTGCGCCGGATCCAGCGCCTTGGCGGTGGCCGCCATCACCGGACTGACGCGCGAGCCATTGGCCATCGCCTCGAGCTGCTCGGCCAGGTAGGCGGCGCCCATGCCGGCCAGACGCGGGAAGCCGGCGGCGGGGTTGCCTTCCCCCTGGGCGCCGTGACAGGTCATACAGGCGGGCGCGCCGTTGGCGCCCTGGGTGCTGATCTGGCGGCCGTCCGGGGCGGCGAGCGCCGCGGCAGGCAGGGCGGCCAGGCCGCTGGCGCCAAGGGCCAGCACGCCCGCCCAGCGGGGGAGGTAGGGCTGTAACGCCATGGGTATCTCCGGGGTTTATTGGAATTTTGGTAATAAGTTAATTTCCCAAAATTATATGTAAATTTGTGACAGCGCAAAGTCTTGATGGCATGTTGCGCCAGGTCAGCCGGGGCGGGCGAGGGCGTTCGACCGCGCGGCGATGGGCGAGGGGCGTTGTTCGATAGCGCTTTCGAGGCCGTTGTTTTCAGCCGCGGGGGCGCGCCTGGCGCACGCCACCCGCCTGGCGCGCAAGGCGTGAAGCGGGCGTCTTGCCGATGAGGGCAGCCAGGGTCGGCCGGGCGAGAACGATGGAACGTTCGCTTGCAGCATCGCCGGAATGATTCGGGTAGCATTTCGCCGACAGATAACAAGGAGCTTGCGATGCACACGAACGAGATCGAACCTCCCCGCGTCGCGCTGGTCACCGGCGCCGGCACCGGCATCGGCCGGGCGGTGGCGCTGGAGTTCCTGGCGCAGGGCTATCGCGTGGTGCTGGCCGGCCGCCGGCGCGAACCGCTCGAAGCCACGCGCACGGCGGCGGGCGAAGACGGGGTGCGGGCGCTGGTGGTGCCGACCGATGTGTCGGACGAGCAGGCGGTGCGCGAACTGTTCGACACGACCCAGCGCGAGTACGGCCGTCTGGACGTGCTGTTCAACAACGCCGGCCGCGGCGCGCCCGCCATGCCGATCGAGGAATTGCCGGTGGCGCTCTGGCGCGAGGTGGTCGATACCAACCTGACCGGCATGTTCCTGTGCGCGCAGGCGGCGATCCGGGTCATGAAGGCGCAGACGCCGCAGGGCGGCCGCATCATCAATAATGGTTCGATCTCGGCGCACGCGCCGCGTCCGTTCTCGATCGCCTACACCGCCACCAAGCACGCGGTGACCGGCCTGACCAAGTCGATTTCGCTGGACTGCCGGCCGTACCACATCGCCTGCGGCCAGATCGACATCGGCAACGCCGCCACCGACATGACCGAGCGCATGGCCGCCGGCATCCTGCAGGCCGACGGCAGCACCAAGGTCGAGCCGCGCATGGACGTCGCCCACGTCGCGCAGGCCGTTGCCGCCATGGCCCGCCTGCCGCTGGACGCCAACGTGCAGTTCATGACGATCATGGCGACCAACATGCCGTTCGTCGGCCGCGGCTGACCGGGTTTCCGCCGGCCATGACAAAAGCGCCCTCGGGCGCTTTTTTCTTTGGTTGCCGTTTTTTCTTGCCGGGCATCACGCGAGGCGCTGTCGCCATTCCTCGTCAATAGGTTATGTGATCCGAGAACGTGAGCGGTGGCCAACGCCTGGTCCGACAAACCAGCTCGCCGCATCCCAATATCCGCCTTGCCGCCATCCAATGCCGAAGCATGACCGGGCTCGGATACATAGGGAGGGAGGATGGTCGGGTGGTTGCCGCAGCGCGTATGGATCTCGTTCAGCCTGCTGCTGTTCATGGTATCGGCGTCCGCACAGACGCAGGCTGGCGCCGCGCAGGAACTGCTGCGCCAGCAGGAGCGCGAAAGGATGTTGCGCAAACAGCAGGAAACGGCGCCGAATGTACGGGCGCGGTCGGCGCGCGCGCCGTCGCCGGACCTGTTGCCTCGGGACGAGACGCCATGCTTTCCGATTGACCGTATCCGTCTTGATGGCGAGGACGCGCAGCGCTTTCTCTGGTCCTTGCGCGCCGCCGACCCCGAGAACGACGCCGCCACGGGGCGCTGCCTTGGCGCCGAGGGCATCAGCGTGGTCATGGCGCGCGTGCAGAATGCCGTCGTCGCGCGGGGGTTCGTCACCACCCGCATTCTCGCCGCGCCCCAGGATCTGAAGGGCGGCACGCTGACGCTCACCGTCGTGCCCGGCCGCGTCCGCGCCATCCGATTCGCGCCCGGTACGTCGCCCCGGGCCACTGCCTTGAATGCCGTGCCGGCCAGGCGCGGCGACCTGCTCAATCTGCGCGATATCGAACAGGCGCTGGAAAATTTCCGACGCGTCCCCACCGTAGCGGCCGACCTGCAAATCACGCCTGCTGAAGCTGACGATGCGCGCCCCGGCGACAGCGATTTGGTGATCCTCTGGCGACAGCGTTTGCCTCCGGTGCGCTTGAGCCTATCGCTGGACGACGCCGGCAGCAGGGCGACCGGCAAGCTGCAGGGTTCGGCCACGCTTTCGCTCGATTCCCCACTCTCGTTGAACGATCTGTTCTACGTCAACGTCAGTCAAGACGTCTTCAACGCCAGCGGCAAGGGCTCCCGGGGATACACCACGCATTACGGCGCGCCCTGGGGCTACTGGACAATCAGCGCCACCCTCAGCGGCTACAGGTACCACCAGACCGTTGCCGGATACCGCCAGAACTACCTCTACAGCGGCACCAGCAACAACGCCGAAGTGCGCCTGTCGCGCGTGGTGTACCGGGATGCCAGCCGCAAGACCTCGTTCTACGGACGCGGCTGGATGCGCAGGTCCAACAACTTCATCGACGACACGGAAATCGGGGTTCAACGGCGTCGCACCGGCGGTTGGGAACTGGGGCTGACCCACCGCGAATTCCTGCACGAAAGCACGCTCGATGCGGGTCTGGCCTGGCGGCGCGGCACGGGCGCCTTCAACGCGATGGCCGCGCCCGAGGAAGACTTCGGGGAAGGCACTTCGCGGATGAAGGTCCTCACCGCCGACGTGCAACTGGTGGTCCCGTTCCGGCCGGGATCGCAGCGTGCCCGTTACTCCGGCAACTGGCGCGCGCAATGGGCGCGCACGCCGCTGGCGCCGCCGGACCGCTTCTCGATCGGCGGTCGTTACACGGTACGCGGCTTTGACGGCGAACTGACGCTCATGGGCGAGCGTGGCTGGGTCTGGCGCAACGAAATCGGTCTGCAACTGGGCGCCGCACAGGAACTCTATTTCGGGGCCGACTACGGCCATGTGTCGGGCCCGTCCACGCGCTGGTTGCAGGGACGCAGCCTGGCAGGCGCGGTCATCGGTCTGCGTGGCGGCGCCGCGGGATTCTGGTGGGATGTGTTTGTCGGCACCCCGCTCTCCAGGCCCGCGGGCTTTCGCAGCGGGTCGCTGACGACCGGCTTCAGCCTCAACTGGTCCTGCTGACGCCGCATGGATCGCGCGCAGGCAACGGTATCGATGGCATGAACAGGAACCTTCACCGCATCGTTTTCAATCGGGCGCTGGGCCTGTTCCAGGCCGTCACGGAGCTTGCCCGGCGTGACGGCCCAGGCCAGGGCGGGGAGGCAAGCGCCGCCGGCAGCCGTTTCCTTGCCACGCTCAGGCCGTTGGGCTTTGCCGTGGCATCCGCGTTCGGCCTGGTGGTCATCGTGCCCTTGGCGAACGCGCAGGTCGTGGCCGACCCCGGCGCCCCCGGCAATCAGCGACCGACGGTATTGGAAGCGGCCAGCGGCGTCCCGCTGGTGAATATCCAGACCCCGAGCGCAGCCGGTGTTTCACGCAATGCCTATCGCCAGTTCGATGTCGGGCAGCCGGGCGTCATTCTCAACAATTCCCGCACCAACGCGCAAACACAGCTTGGCGGCTGGGTCCAGGGCAATCCTTGGCTGGCGCGCGGTACGGCCCGGGTCATTCTCAATGAAGTCAACTCCAGCGACCCGAGCCGGCTCAATGGCTATGTCGAGGTCGCGGGCGATCGGGCGCAGCTTGTCATCGCCAACCCGGCGGGCATTTCCTGCGATGGCTGCGGCTTCATCAACGCGGAGCGGGCCACCATCACCACCGGCCGGCCCGTCATCAACGGCGGAGCGCTGGAACGCTATCGGGTGCAGGGCGGCGCGATCCGCGTTACGGGCCAGGGCATGGATGCCAGCACGGCGAACTACACGGATCTGATCGCCCGCTCCGTGGAAGCCAACGCCGGGATCTGGGCGCGGCAGCTCCGGATCGCCACCGGAGGCAATGATGTCAGCGCCGACCAGGCGGAGGTGCGCAAGATCGCCGCCAGTGGCGATGCGCCAGCTTTTGCGCTGGATGTCGGCGCGCTCGGCGGCATGTACAGCCAGAAGATCGTCCTGGTGGGAACCGAGCATGGCGTCGGGGTGCGCAACGCCGGTACGATGGGCGCTCAGGCTGGCCAACTGTTGGTCACCGCCGACGGACGCCTGGAAAACCTCGGCACGATGCAGGCCAGCAGCGACACGCGCATAGACGCGAGTGGCGGCCTTGCCAATGCCGGAACGCTCAGCGCGGGCCGCGAACTGGCGCTCGACACTCCCGAGGATATCGACAATCGCGGCGGAACGCTCAGCGCCAGGCGCATCGGCGTCACTGCGCAGTCCCTGACCAACCGCGAAGGGGTTATCGGGCAGACCGGTCCATTGAACCTGGCGATTCATGCGGACCGCCTCAGTAACCGGGATGGCGGCCGTATCGGTCTCGCGGCGCCGCGGTCGGGCGCGTCTTCGGGCAATGAGCAGGCGCCGCAAGCGGGTGCGGAGGGTGCGGACGGCAATGGCGCCCAGCCGGACGCCGAGCTTGCCTCGATGCCCAATGGCGCGCTCAAGATCGCCGGCATGCTTGACAACAACGGCGGCCGCATCCTGGCCGGCGGGCATATCGACCTGACCGCAAGCGGCGGCCTTGACAATGACGGCGGGCATCTGGGCGCGCTTCAGCTCGAAGTGAGCGGTGGCGATTTCAGCAATCGCCAGGGTGAAATCCGGGTTGCCGCCGGCGCGCGCATTGCCGCGAGCCTGCTCAGCAACGACGCCGGGCTGATGCAAGTGCACGGCCCCGTGTCCGTCAGCGCGCAGGACTTCTCCAACCGCGCCGGGACTTTTCGGAACGACAGCAGGTCCGATACCGGTATCAGGATCAACGGGCGCCTGGACAACAGCGACGGGGGCCTGCTTGTGGCCGGCGGTGACATGACCGCCATCGCCTCGGTGCTGGACAACCGCGATGGCGGCCTGATCGTTTCCACCGACGGCGACCTGAGCGTGGCTACGCGCGGGCATACCGGGAACGCTGGCGGCGCGCTGCGGGGGGCGGGCAACGTCATTCTGGCCAACGGTGGATTCGGCAATGCCGGGGGCATGGTGCTGGGCGCCAGCGTCGCAGTCGATACACGACTGGCGGCGCTCGACAATGCCCGCGGGACCATCGCCGCCACCGGCGGCCTGCTCGACATCGACAGCGGCGCGCTGAACAATGCCGGCGGCCTCCTGCAGTCCCGGCAGGGAATGCGCGTGGATACGCACGGTCAGGCATTGATCAATGCCGATGCCGGCGACACGGGCGGCATTCTCAGCCTCGCCACGCTGGCACTGAACAGCGGCAATCTGACCAATCGCGACGGCGTCGTGCACAGCGGAAAGGATCTCATCGCCCGGGTCAGCGACATTGACAACACAGGCGGGCTGCTGGGCGGCCGCGCGGACGTCGATATCGGCGCGACGTCGATCGACAACGCCAGGGGCCGGGTCCAGGCAGGCAATGACCTGAAGGCATTCCTGCGCGGCCAGGCAAACAACGACGCCGGCCTGATGGTCGCGGGCCATGGCCTGACCCTTGGCGCCTCGCAGATCCTCAACCGCGACACGCAAAGCGCGAAAGACAGCCAGCCGCTCGGCTTGCAGGCCGACAGCGTCATGCTGGCGGCCGGTCGCACCGACAACACTGCCGGCATCGTCGCCGCCGACAGCCGCATCGTCATCCGTGGCGCGCACGCCGCAGGCCAGCTCGACAACGCGCGCGGTCACATCGCTTCGGGCGGCAGCATCGATGTGGCCGTCAGTCGTGTGCTGAATCCGAGCGGCACGCTGATCGCCGGCAAATTGCTCAACGTCGCCGCCGACAGCCTGGACGGTGACGGCAACCTGTTGTCCAGGGGGGATCTGCGCCTGAGCCTGCGGCAGGACTTCACCCACCTCCGGGAAATCACCGCCAATGGCCACGCCCGCATCAGCACCGCTGGCCTGTTGATCAACCACGGCGTGTTGCAGGCCGGTGACCTCGACGTGCGCGGCGCGGACGTCATCAACAGCGTCACCGGCAAGATGAACGGCGTACGCGCCACCGTCGCCGCGCAACACAGCCTGACCAACCGGGGACTTGTCGACGGCAACCAGACCCATATCGAAGCCGGCACTCTCGATAACGCCGGCAGCGGCCGGCTCTATGGCGACCAGCTTGCCATCCAGGCGGCTACCGTCGTCAATCGCGAAGAAGCGGGCGCCGCCGCCGTCATCGCGGCGCGTCAGCGCCTGGATATCGGCGCCCGCTTCATCACCAACCGCGAGCAGGCGTTGATTTTCAGCGCGGGCGGCGGTGGCGATGCGCTGAACATCGGCGGTACGCTGGACGTCAACGGCCATGCGGCCGCGCGCGCCGACCTCGTCCGCAACGACAGCGCCACCATCGAGTCGCTGGGCGGGCTGACCCTGGATAGCGCTGGGCTGTTCAATGGCAACCTGCACTTCCGCACCGAACTGGCAAGGATCAGCGGCCCGACCCGGCACCTGTACATCCAGCCTGAAGGCGATCCTGAAAAACACGATGCCGGCGAATACCGCTGGGAAAGCTGGAGCAGGGCCGGACGTTATCGGCACAGGGAAACCGGCGCGAAGATCCACGACTGGACCCAATACGACATAGCGCAGACCGAGTATGAAACGCAGGTGATGGAGAGCGCGCCGGCGCTCATCCGCGCCGGCGGCAACATGACCCTGCGCGGCGACCAGCTCGTCAACGACAAGAGCCGGATCATGGCCGGCGGCGCCCTGCACGGCGATCTGGACCGGATCGACAACGTGGCCGCCCTGGGCGAGCACACGATCAACCGGGTCGGAACCAGCCAGTACACCTACTCGAAATGGCACGGCGGTTTCAAACGCCACCACAAGCGCAAGTGGGACGGCAAGATCGCCTACGCGCCGGTCGACCTGGCGACCACCATCGAGCTCGGTGTTTCCCGCATTGTGCAGAACGCCGCGGGCGCAGGCAGCGGCTTCGCGGTCACCGACCGCCAGGACCATCGCGTCGGCCCCATTGTGGGCGGCGGCGTCCGTGCCGCCGTCAATGCCGACCCAGCGACGATAACGGCCCCCCGGGCGCAAGCAGCCCGCATCGAGGGGCCGGGAATCGACAGAGGAACACATGCCGCCGGCGGTAGCGGTCCCGCTACCGCGCGGCTGGACACGGCGGCGCCCGCCAACAGCCTGTTTCGTGTTGCCCCGAACGCCAGGGGTTACCTGGTCGAGACCGATCCGCGTTTCACCGACCACCGCAACTGGCTCAGTTCCGACTACATGCTGTCGCAGCTCGGCCATGACCCGGCCCTCGTGCACAAGCGACTGGGCGATGGCTTCTACGAACAGCAACTGGTCCGCGACCAGATAGGCCAGTTGACTGGCCGCCGATTCCTCGGCGGCTACGCCAGCGACGAGGCGCAGTTCCAGGCATTGTTGGACGCAGGCGTCACCTATGCGAAAGAATGGAATCTGCGTCCTGGCGTGGCGCTGAGCGCCAGGCAGATGGCCCAGCTCACCAGCGATATCGTCTGGCTGGTAGAACGCGACGTGACGCTGGCCGATGGCAGTATCACGCGCGCCCTGGCGCCGCAGGTCTACGTCCGCGTACGGCCTGGCGACATTGACGGCAACGGTAGCCTGCTGGCCGCCAACTCCATCGATCTCAACCTGAAAGGCGATCTCGTTAGTTCCGGCGCCATTGCGGGACGCGCGGTGGTCAGTCTCAGCGGCGAGAACCTGCGCATTCTCGGCGGCCGCATCACCGGCGATGCCGTGGCGCTCAGCGCCCGCGCCGACATCGACAATATCGGCGGCACGCTGGATGTCGGTTCGACGCTGCGGCTCGGTGCCGGACGCGACCTCAACGTGGTCAGCACCACTCGCGGCGGCGCCACGCGGGCCGGACGCAGCGACTTCAGCCGGACCAGCCTGGATCGCGTGGCCGGTCTCTACGTCACCAACCCGAATGGCCTCCTGCTGGCCTCGGCGGGGCGTGACGCCAAGCTGATCGCGGCCCGGGTCGGCAACCGCGGCAAGGATGGTCAGACCGCCATGGCCGCCGGCCGGGACCTGACGCTGGGCACCGTCACGATTGCCGAGCAGGATAACAACGTACGCAATGCCAGCAACTATCTCAGGCAGGGTTACGAGCAGGATGTCGGCAGCACCATCACCACGGCCGGCGACGTGCGCCTGCAGGCTGGCCGCGATCTGAGTAGCACCGCGGGCGCTGTCACCAGCGAGCAGGGAGCCCTGGTTGCCGTTGCGCGGGGCGAGGTGAATATCCTGGCAGGTAAAGCGAACCGCAACTGGGCCGAAGGCCGTCGCCATTCGTCCAGGAGCCTGCTGGGCTCCAGCACGAAGACGACCCGCGACAGCCTGGAAGAGACCACGGCGCTATCCAGCACCTTCAGCGGCAACACCGTCGCCATCCGGGGCGAGAACGTCAACCTGACCGGCAGCAACGTCGTCTCCGATGCCGGCACGGCCATCGTGGCCAACAACAACCTGACCCTGCTGGCCGCCACCGAAACCAGCCAGGAAAGCCACTTCAAGGAAAACCGGAAAAGCGGCTTCCTTTACAACGGGGGGCTCGCCTTCACGATCGGCAGCCAGATGCAAAGCGGCGACCGCCGGGACGCCAGTACCCACGCAGCGGCGTCAACCGCGGGTTCCACGGCCGGCGACGTGACCCTGGTGGCGGGCGGCCACTACCAGCAGACCGGCAGCCATGTGCTGGCGCCCAAGGGCGGCATCGATATCCAGGCCAAGAAGGTCGATATCGTCGACGCGCGGGAAACCGGCAAGCGCGTGGAACAGAGCAAGTTCCGCCAGTCCGGCCTGACCGTGGCGATTTCTGCGCCGGTGTTGTCGGCCATTGAGACCGCCGGGCAGATGAAGCGCGCTGCCGGCCAGACGACTGACGGACGTATGCAGGTGCTGGCAGGCGCGGCCACGGGGCTGGCGGCCAAGAATGCCTACGATGCCGTCCAGGCCGACCCGCAGTCGGCCGGCGGCGTCAATATCTCGATCACCGTTGGCGCCAGTAAAAGCGACAGCAAATCCACCGCCACCACGGATACGGCCGCCGGTTCAGCCGTGGCCGCTGGCGGCGATGTGCGCATCGACGCCAGCGGCGGCCCGGATTCCAACCTGACCGTGCGCGGCAGCGACATCCGCGCGGGCGGCGACGCGGTGCTCAAGGCCGATGGCGATATCAATCTGCTGGCGGCCAGGAACACCTTCGAAACCGACCGCAAGAGCAGCAGCGTCAGCGCGGGAGTCGGCGTGGCGATATCCGTGGGCCAAAACGGCCTGGCCTTCGGCGTGACCGCCAACGCCAGCGGGGCCAGGGGCCGGGGCGAGGGCAGGGACGTGACCTGGACCAACAGCCACGTCACTGCCGGCGAACGCCTGGCCCTGGAGTCCGGCGGCGACACCCGCCTGCGCGGCGCGGTCGCCAGCGGCAGGCAGGTGATGGTCGACGTAGGCGGCAACCTCAGCATCGAGAGTCTGCAGGACACCAGTAGATTCAAGAGCAGCGACACCCAGATCGGCGGCAGCGTGACGGCGGGGGTGGGGTTCGCCGCCAGCGGCAGTTACGCCAGCAACAAGGTGGATGGCGATTTCGCCAGCGTCGTCGAGCAGTCGCGCCTTGACGCGGGCGACGACGGCTTCACGGTGCGCGTCCAGGGCAACACCGACCTCAAGGGCGCGGCCATCGCCTCGTCCGAAGTGGCGGTGGAGCGGGGAGTGAATACCGTGATGACAGGCAGCCTGAGCGTTAGCGACATCGAGAACCGCAGCCGGTACAAGGCGACAGGGGTGAGCCTGTCGGGAGGCTTCAGTGTTGCCGGCGATGACAAGGCGTCCGCAGCGAAGAAAGAAGGCAGCGCAGGCAAGGAAGAAGGCGGCGCCAGCAAGGCAGGTGAGGCTGCGGCCAGCAATGTCGCGGGCAAAGGTGACGCCTGGTCGGCGCGGAACTTCGGCAACAGCGTCAGCGCCGGCGCGCCTGGCATGAGCGTGCGCAAGGGCAGTGAAAGCAGCGTGACGCACAGCGGCATCAGCGGCGCGGCCGTGACCATCACCGACATGAACGCCCAGTGGGAACGCACCGGCAAGACCGCCGATCAGGTGCTGGCCATGCTGGATCGACGCGTGCGGGCGGGCGACGGCGCTGGGGGCCTGACGAAGAAATGGGACGCCGACAAGCTGCGTCGGCAAGTGCAGGCCGAAGCGGAAATCATCGCGGCGTTCGGCCAGCAGGCCGGCGCCGCCATCGAGCGCCACGCGGAACAGAAACGCGCGGAACTGCGCCAGCAGATCAAGGCCACGGAAGACCCTGAAAAGATCGAGGCGCTGCAGGCGCAGATCAACGAGATCAACACGCAGGAGCGGTTGCTGAACGTGGCGGTGGGTGCACTGGGCGGCTCGGCTGGCGTGGCGGCGCTGCAAGCGGGTTTGTCGGAAGCGGCCGACCGCATGCGGCGGTACACGATCGCGGACTCGGAGAAGTTCGCGGGGATTACCGATGGCGAGACGACGCTGGATAACAAGGGCGGGGAAAGCGCGGGTATTCGGGGCGATGGGTTTAAGACAGCGGGGACGCGGGTGGTGTTGGATATTTTGTGTGGACCAGTAAATCAACGGTGCAAGAAAGAAAAGGATTTCCAAGGCAAGGAGATCCTGGATGAAAACGGTATTCCGAAACTTGAGTTGGATGGAAATGGGCTCGTCCGGTTTGATAGAAAAGCCGCAGAAACGACGATGGCCGAATTTCTCGAAACCGATCCAGGCAAGGGGATGCCCGGCCCCACTGGCGGAAACCAGGGCGGACCTGGAGCGTTTTTCGGTTTTCCGTATTCATCTGGGGGAATTCTCGATCTCGCGCACGAGGCTTATGGCGGCTCACATGACTTTATAGGAGGCACCCTGAGTGGCTTTTACGACGAACAGGGCAACGCCAGGCGCGGTCTGACAGCCTTGCAGAAAGGTATGTACGAAACCTGGACCGGCATTGCGCTCCTGCCCGCTACTCCCTTTGCGTTATCGGAAGCGCTGCCGCCCCAAGCGTGGAAAGCGCTGGACATTTTGTTGAGGATGAAGCGATGAAAACGACGGCAAGGCTATTTTTTTTCTCTGTTCTTCTGCTGTCGGTGACTGGCTGCTACATCACCAAACAGGGGCGGTTATGTGGCATTACCACGTCGCAGAATTCTTGCTACCCAAATACGTATAGAGAATTAATGCATCCCACTCCTCTTCGTGACTACTGGGTGGGGCCGGATAGCGAATCACGATCACGAGATTGGGTTAGTTGCGGTGGAAGCCCGGATGGGTGGGCTAACACCGACGACGATTCAAGGTTTCTCAGCATGGAACGGTGCATGCTTAAGAAGAATTATCAGTACATCAGAAAATGCGATAGCAAATTCAGACGCACATTTCCGTCTTGCGGGGCGCCTTGATAATGCGCTTCGGGGAAAAGCCCTTTTTTGACATGCTTCCAGTCACCTTGTCTGTGTTGCCCTGCATATTTATTTTCTGATATCGAAGCGATAAAAGCGATGATGAGATTATTCTTGCCTCTATTTTTTTCTCTGTTGGCGGCTGGCTGCTGCCCCATACAAGGGCCGAATGCCTGCGCCGACAATGCGCACTGGGATATATATAAAGCGAATCTCCGCGTGGAAGATTATGGATTATTCACGGGCCAAACTGATAAGACCCGATTGAAGGATTGGAAAGAGTGCGGCGGTGCGAAAGATGGATCGTATGATATTGACGAGAAAACACGAACCCATGAGGAGTATTGGAGAGAGTCGATGGCATTATTCAATCGCATCCGACTCTGCATGGAGGCAAAAAACTACACCTTCGTCGGAGAATGCGATAGCGAATTGAAGCGCGCATATCCGTCATGCGGTGAAGGCAAGGACATGTCCGGCCCCACTGGCGGCAACCCAGGGCAGGCCTGGAACGCTTCTCGGTTTTCCGTATTTGCCTGGGCGAGTCCTTGATCTGGCGCACGAGGCCAGTGGTGGCTCGCGACTTGATCGGCGGCACTGTGAGCGGCTTTTACGACGAGCAGGGCAATGCCTGGCGTGGCCTGACGCCTTTTCAGAAAGGTATGTACGACACCTGGACCGGCATTGCGCTCCTGCCCGCTACTCCTTTTGCGTTATCGGAAGCACTGCCGCCCCAGGCATGGAAAGCGCTGGACATTTTGTTGAGGATGAAGCGATGAAAACGACGATAAGGCTATTTTTTGTCTCCGCTTTTTTGCTGTCGGTGACTGGCTGCTTCTATATCAACAAAAGGGGGGTATTTGTGCAGCATCACCGAGTCGCAAACCCTTTGCGATCCTGTGTTGAGCGCCTGGGTCGGGCACAAGGTCCTCCCGATGGAGTGGTATTGGCCGCTCAATGGCCAAACAGAGGAAACCCGTTGGCAGGATTGGAAGGAATGCGGCGGAAAGGGAAACGGAGATTTCTCCGTCAAGAATGAGTACAAGCTCACTTTTGAACAGTATCTGAAAGAGTCAATGGCATTCAGCGATGAGCTTAAACGCTGCATGCAGAAGAAGGGCTACCAGTACGTTCCCCAGTGCTACAAGTTAGAGAAGTGCGGTCCACCACCCCCTAAGCCAAACGGCGGATCGTGGCCAACTTGGGCGTCGGACGTGTGGCCACCGCAATCGCTGGGGGATCGCCTGCCACCGCGGCATTTTTCACCGCCGCGGCAAGAAAGGCCTTGAGCGATGGCGCGCGCCATCACCGTTGGCGCCAGTAAAAGCGACAGCAAATCCACCGCCATTACCGATACGGCCGCCGGTTCAGCCGTGGCCGCGGGCGGCGATGTGCGCATCGGCGCCCGCGGCGGCCCGGATACGACCCGAAGTCTTCGGTTAAACCTTTCGCCTTCGTCGAAGTCAATGGCAACTCATATCCCGTTTATACCTACGAGGATGCCAAGAAGCTGCCACCAGGTACTGGGGCGATTTTCACTACACAGGGAGGGGATCAACGAGTTTCGTCCGGTATATCGACACCATCGGGCAAGTATGATGCACAAACCCCGGGCGCGATGAGTGATGTGAACAGCCGCCAGAGATTGGTATTCACTCTGCGGTACAACAATGACGTGACAGGACCTTCAGCGCGTGGTAAAGGTTTCAATATTGTCCGTTTCGACGGCTATAAAATTCAAGGCAATACCTTGATACCTCTGGACAGCAAGAACAATACTCACTCAATGTATGAAGGGTCAAAGGCTCTTCAGGACGTAACGCGGCAGCAATCTGCACTAAATCAAAATGGCGTTTATGCTGAGTGGCACTTGCCGACTGGTACCAAGGCGAACCACGCGCAAAGGAAGCTAGATTTGAATTTTGGTGTCGACTCAAAGTCAAAGTATTCTAACCGAATTACTGTCCGAACCAGAGGGAAACGTAAGTGAGCTATAACGTCATTCGAGTATTACGCAAGATGAACTTTAATGAGGACGTGAAGGTTCTCTACTCTGGCCTCTGCACTGCGTTGGCTGAACTTGACCAGCCGTGGGGACTCGGTGGTATTGATGTATTGCCGCTAAAAGGCGGAAAACCAGGTAATACAGCATACGGAGTTAACTATCGCCTTCGGGGTGGTGCAAAAAGGCTTGAAATCGGTCTCTGCAACCGAAATCGTGATCCAAATGCAGACTATATTTACTACCTTCATGATCACCTTTTTGTCGAATTCAATGCAGCCAGGAAAGGACAGAACCTTCACTATATATTCGACGAGGTAGTTCCTTTCTATGTGCGAACCTTCGGCGCTTTTCGGGTCACAGTGGAGGACTTAGATACGCTTGTTCGATTTGGGGAAGCGTTACGTTCAATGAGTCAGGAGGCTTACGAGACCTTCATGGCAAGCGACCGCTCGCCGGAGACCACTTGCTCCAATATCTGGCAGGTCAACTACTGGGCCAGCGAACAGTGCAATAACTATTTTGGCCTCACCCCCGAGCAGGTTGTGAATGCCGTCAAAGGCCAGGTCGCCCGCGCTGATGTGCTGGAGGGCGGTGCCTATATCGTTGTCTCCTACGACCCGATGAGCACTGACGAAGTAGAGCTGATCACACCAAAACTGATGCCATTGCTCCGGAAATAAAGCGGGACTACGGCTTTTGCCGACTTTGGGCAGTACAGCAATGACGTGAAAGGGCCGTCGGCGGGCGGTAAGGGGTTTCACACCAGGCACAAACGCCCCAATTTTCCGGGAGTCGGCCTCATGCCTCAGCCCCTCCGCGAGCGTCAGCTTTCAGAATTGGGCTGGCTCGTTCTGACGCCAGCACAGCACACAGCGCGGCGGCTTATCTACTTCTGCGCCAGCATCTGGCCCTTGGCCGTATCGATGTAGCTGCGCGCGCCGAGATAGCGCTTGGACCAATACGGATTCTTCATCTCGTCCACGCGCACCTTGGCGCCTCGGCGCGGGGCGTGCACGAATTTGTCCTGGCCGATGTAGATGCCCACGTGCGAGGTGATGCCGCGCCCGCGGGTGGCGAAGAACACCAGGTCGCCGGGCTTGAGCTGCTTCTTGTTGGACACCGTGTCGCCCTGGGTGCGCTGTTGGCGCGCGGTGCGCGGCAGCTCCAGGCCGGCGATCTCGCGAAACACGTACAGCACCAGGCCGCTGCAGTCGAAGCCTTCGGCGGCGTCGTCGCCGCCCCAACTGTAGGGCGTGCCGATGGCGGCCAGGCCGGCTTGCACCACGCGTTCGCGCAGGGTGGGCACGGTGGGTTCCTGCGCCAGGCTCAGGCCGGACAGGGTGGCGCGGGCTTGTTCGGAGGGGATGGACGCCTGGGCGGCGCCGGGTAACCAGAAGAACATCAGGGCCAGCAGGGGAGCGGACAGGAATGCGGGCAGGCGGAACAGGGCGGATCGTGCTTTTCGCGTAGGCGGCGTCATTACGTCACTTCAGGAATCGGAGTGGGCGGCATGGCTTTGTCGGGTCAGACAAGCCGGCGGAAAAGGGCGCAGGGGAGGCTTGAGCCTCGCAAACTGCCTTCGCATTGTAATGGAATAAAGTTTCATTACATTTGTAGTGCAATGCAGCATTCTGGCGGGGCGCCCGTTACCTGCGGCGGTGGGGAAAAGGTAACGGGCGCCGCGCCTGGCGGTTAGAAACTGCCGCGCAGGCCGACCATCACGGCGCGCCCGCCTTCGGGAGCGACGTCGCGCAGCACCGAGGTGGCGTAGCGGATGTCCTGGTTGGTCAGGTTGATGCCGCGCACGTATGCCTGCCATTGCACCGCGGCGACTTTGAAGCGGTAGCCGGCGGTGGCGTCCAGGCTGTAGTAGCCGGCGGTGGCCGTGTCGTTGTCCGGGCGGCTGTGCTGGGCGAAGGCCTTGGACACGCTCAGGCCGGCGCTGTAGGGGCCGTAGCCGTAGTCCAACCCCACCCGCAGGCGCAGCGGCGGAATGCGCGGCAGCGAGCGGCCGGTGTCGCTGTTGCGGGCCACGGTGTAGTCGCCCGACAGGCCCAGGTCCAGCTTGTGGCCGCCCGATTGCAGCACGCGCGTGCTGCTTTCCGCTTCCACGCCGTACAGGCGCGCGGACACGCCCTGGTAGCGGGCCTCGGGCAGGGCGCCGTCATCGCCGGCCGCGACCAGGTCGCCGTCATCGTTGCGGAAACGGCCGGTGTTCATTTCGGCCAGGTAGTTGGAGAAGCGGCTGTAGAACACGCCGACGCTGGCGCTGTCGGCGTCCTTCTTGTAGCGCAGCGACAGGTCGCCGGACCAGGCGCGTTCCTTGGCCAGGTTCTGGTCGCCCAGCAGGTATTGGCCGGTGGCGGCGTGCGGGCCGTTGGCGTACAGCTCGTAGAAGGTGGGCGCGCGCTCGGTGTAGGCGGTGTTGGCGGCCACCGACCAGGCGCTGTCCAGCTTGTAGATGCCGCCCAGCGAGAAGCTGCCGGCGGTGAAGGTGCGGCGGTTGGAGCCATCGAAGCGTTCGTTGCCGCCGCCGCCCGGCGTCAGGCGGGTGTGGTCGGCGCGCGCGCCGGCGCTCAGCGTCAGGCGCTCGTTGATCTTCCATTCCTCCAGCGCGAACAGCGCGGCGGAATCGGTGTCAGTGGTGGGCACCAGCGCTTCGTCGCCCAGCGCCGAGAAGCGCGTCTGGCCCAGTTGCAGGCCGACCACGCCGCGTAGCGGTCCGATGTCGGCGTGGCGGGCCTCGATGCGGGCCTCGTAGCCGCGGTTCTTGAAGATGGTGCCCGTCTCGCCGTCCTCGATTTCCTTGTGCTGGTAATCGGTGTAGGCGAAGTTCATCTTGACGCTGGTGAACAGGCCTTCCAGGTCGCGCAGCTCGCTGGCGAAGCCGAAGCGTTCCTGGCGCATCCTGATGCGCACGTCCGGCTCGGCCACCGAGCCGTAGTTCGAGTCGTAGCCGCTGTAGGACAGGCCGGCGTAGCCGCGGTCGCCGGTCCAGGACATGCCGAGCGCGCCGCCGCTGGCCTGGCCGTCGCTGTTGGGCAGGGTGCCGCGCGGCTGGTCCCGGTCGGGGCCGTCGATCGCGCGTTGCTGCGAGGTGCGGGCGTAGCCGGGAATGCGCAGGTCGCCGGTCTTGCGGCTGAAGGCGTCGGCGTGGATGGCGAAGTTGCCGTCGCCGCCTTCGAGCTGGATTGCGCCGTTGCGGTCGTTGTTGGCGCCGCCGTAGCTGCCGGCAACGTCGCCGTGGATGCCGTCGATGGGTTCGGTGGGAATGCGGTTGTCGATGGTGTTGACCACGCCGCCGATGGCGCTGCCGCCATAGAGCAGGGCGGCTGGGCCGCGCAGGATCTCGACGCGGTTGGTGGACAGCGGGTCCTGCGGCACCGCGTGGTCGAACGACAGGGACGAGGCGTCGAGCGAGCCGACGCCGTTGTTGAGCAGGCGGATGCGGTCGCCGTCCATGCCGCGGATGATGGGGCGGCCCACCATCGGGCCGTAGGTGGTGGTGGAGACGCCGGGCAGCCCGTTGAGGGTTTCGCCCAGGTTCGAGGCGCGCCGCAGGTCGAGGCCGGTGCCTTGCACCACCGTCGACGGCGAGGCGAGCGCTTCGCTGCCCAGCGGATTGGCGGTGATGATGACGGGCGACAGCGTGGTGGCGTCGGCGGCGGCCTGGGCGCGGGCGGCCTGCGGCAGGGCCAGCAGGCAGGCGAGGGCGAGCGGGCTGAGGGTGAAGGCGCGCAGGGACGAGCGCGTCCCCGCAAAGGAAGAAGCAATAGACATGGTGGCAGTCCTGGGTGCCGGCCGATGGACGGCGGCGGTTGGAATCGGGCGCGAGGGGATCAGGCCGCGGCGGGCGGGGCGCGCGATTGGAACCAGGGACTGGTGACGAGCGTGGCGCCGCGCGGGGTGGGCGGCGGCGGCGTCAGCCGGGGCGGACTGCCGTTGATGACGGGAAACGAGGCTGGCAGCGTTGCGTCCAGCAGATCCCAGATATGGCAGAGATCGCAGTGGCCGAGCTTGTCGGGGGTATGCGCGGCGTCCTGGCTGGACTCGGGTGCGTCATACAGGTGCGCCAGCGCGTGCCGCACTCCGCCCAGCGGCGCCAGCAGCAGGCAGGCGCACAGCCACGCCAGCGTCGCCCATCGGGCAAGGCGCTGAGTCGGGCGGGGGCGAAAGCCGGTGGCCGGCGGCATGGGCAGGGCGTAAAAATGGAAAAACGGAATGATATATTGTTTCTATCGCAATGACGACCCTGGCGCCGGAGATCGGGCGTCAGATGGCGTCTGGTCAGGCGGGCCAATATGGCACTTCATCGAGCGATTGGGTCGGGCATAATCGGTGCCATCGGCCCTTGCCGGTTTGATCGCCGACAGCGGCCGCTGAAAACAAGACCATAAGAAAGCGGAGTCCAGCGCATGATGAACGCAGTACACCCTTTGTCCTCGATGAACCGGCCCGAGGCCATTCCTTTCGAGCCCTACCAAGACGCGGTGGCGGCGGTCGACCGGCTGGCGGAGATCTACGCCCGCAACACGGCATTCCTGCGGGCGGCGTTCCGCGAAGTCCTGAAAGGCTCGTCCAATGGCCGCGAGCGGGCCCGGGCCTATTACCCGGCCATCCGTATCCTGGTGGAAACCTACGATCCCATCGATACCCGCCTGTCGTACGGCCACGTGGCCGAACCCGGCATCTACCAGACCACCATCACCCAGCCGGCGCTGTTTCGCGACTATCTGATCGAACAGGTGGGCCAACTGCTGCAGAACCACCGCGTGGCGGTCGAGGTTGGCGAATCCGATTCGCCCATCCCGCTGCACTTCGCTTTCCCCGAGGGCGCGTATGTCGAAGGCGAGCATCTCGAGGCGCTCAAGCGCCCGCTGCGCGACCTGTTCGACGTGCCCGACCTGGCGGTGACCGACGACGCCATCGTCAACGGTTCGTGGCGCGGCAAGGAGGGCGAGCCCAAGCCGCTGGCGCCCTTCACGGCGCAACGGGTGGACTATTCCCTGCACCGGCTGCAGCACTACACCGCCACGGCGCCGGCGCATTTCCAGAATTTCGTGCTGTTCACCAACTACCAGTTCTACGTCGACGAGTTCTGCGCCCGCGCCCGCGCGCTGATGGCCAGCGGCAACGAAGACTACGAGATGCTGGTGGAGCCGGGCAACCGCATCACGCGGCGCGGCGAATCCGGCCCGGCCGACGACGGCCAGGCGCAGCGCCTGCCGCAGATGCCGGCCTATCACCTGGTGCGCGGCGACCATTCGGGCATCACACTGGTGAACATCGGCGTGGGGCCGTCCAATGCCAAGACCATCACCGACCACATCGCGGTGCTGCGTCCGCACGCCTGGCTGATGCTGGGCCACTGCGCCGGCCTGCGCGATTCGCAGCGGCTGGGCGACTACGTGCTGGCCCACGGTTACGTGCGCGAGGACCACGTGCTGGACGACGACCTGCCCACCTGGGTGCCGGTGCCGGCCCTGGCCGAGGTGCAGGTGGCGCTGGAGCAGGCGGTCGAAGAGGTCGCCGGACTGTCCGGCTGGGACCTCAAGCGCATCATGCGCACCGGCACCGTGGCCACCATCGACAACCGCAACTGGGAACTGCGGGACCACGTCGAGCTGGTCGAGCGTTTCGCGCAGTCGCGCGCCATCGCGCTGGACATGGAGTCCGCCACCATCGCCGCCAACGGCTTCCGCTTCCGCGTGCCGTACGGCACGCTGCTGTGCGTGTCGGACAAGCCGCTGCATGGCGAATTGAAATTGCCGGGCATGGCCAGCGCGTTCTACCGCCGCCAGGTCAATCAGCACCTGGAAATCGGAATCCGGGCGCTCGAACGCCTGCGCGACATGCCGCCCGAGCGGCTGCATTCGCGCAAGCTGCGCACCTTCATGGAAACGGCGTTTCAATAGCCCCTGCGTGAATATCCCCCGCGCGGGGACGGATCCACGCCTGCCCCCGGCCGTTTCGACGACCGGGGGCAGTTGCGCTATGCTCGCGCGTTGCGTGGAAATCCCACGGCGCCCGGGGGCACAATCCGCGGGGGCTTTTTTGCTCTGAAGGAACACGACTTTGGCATTGACGGAACACGACCAGCACCGCGACGGCGGCAAGAAGGGGGCGGCAGAACCGTCCGAATTGCGCCGCGCCCTGTCGGCGCGCCACCTGACGATGATCGCGGTGGGCGGCTCCATCGGGACGGGGCTGTTCGTGGCCTCCGGCGCCACCATCGCCCAGGCCGGTCCGGGCGGGGCGCTGCTGGGTTATGTGTTGATCGGCGTGATGGTCTATTTCCTCATGACAAGCCTGGGCGAGCTGGCCGCCGCGATGCCGGTGTCCGGGTCGTTCTCGACCTACGGCGCGCGCTATGTCGAAGATGGCTTCGGCTTCGCGCTGGGCTGGAACTACTGGTACAACTGGGCCGTCACGGTGGCGGTGGACCTGGTGGCCGCGCAACTGGTGATGGCGTACTGGTTTCCCGACGTGCCGGGCGTGTACTGGAGCGCGCTGTTCCTTGCCATCACTTTCGGGTTGAATGCGCTGTCGGCGCGCGGCTTCGGCGAGGCCGAATTCTGGTTCGCGCTGATCAAGGTGATCGCCGTGCTGGCGTTTGTCGCCATGGGCGTGATGATGCTGCTGGGCATCATCCGCGGCGGCGAGGATGGCGGGGTGGCCAACTGGACCGTGGGCGACGCGCCGTTCGCCGGCGGTTTCGCCGCCCTGATCGGGGTGGCCATGGTAGTGGGCTTTTCGTTCCAGGGCACCGAACTCATCGGCATCGCCGCCGGCGAATCCAAGGACCCCGCGCGCAACCTGCCGCGCGCCGTGCGCCAGGTGTTCTGGCGCATCCTGCTGTTCTACGTGATGGCGATCCTGGTGATCGGTCTGCTGATTCCCTATACCGATCCGCACTTGCTGCGCAATGACGTCACCGACGTCAGCGTCAGTCCGTTCGCGCTGATCTTCGAACGCGCCGGGCTGCTGGCGGCGGCCTCGATCATGAACGCGGTGGTGCTGACCTCGGTGCTGTCGGCCGGCAATTCCGGCATGTACGCGGCCACCCGCATGCTCTACAGCCTGGCGCGTGACGGCAAGGCGCCGCGTATTTTCGGCCGGGTGGCGCGCAACGGCGTGCCGCTGTGGGCGCTGCTGGCCACCACCGTGGTGGCGGCGCTGTGCTTCTTCTCGTTCATCTTCAGCCCCAAGGCGGTCTACATCTGGCTGCTGAACACCTCGGGCATGACCGGCTTCATCGCCTGGCTGGGCATTGCCATCAGCCATTACCGGTTCCGCCGTGGCTACGTCAAGCAGGGCCGCAACCTGGCCGATCTGCCCTATGTGTCGCCGTTCTTCCCGTTCGGCCCGATCTTCGCCTTCGTGCTCTGTCTCATCATCACGCTGGGCCAGAACTACCAGGCCTTCCTGGAACACCGCATCGACTGGGGCGGCGTCGCGGCCACCTACATCGGCATTCCGCTGTTCCTGCTGATCTGGCTGGGCTACCGCCTGGCCAAGGGCTCGCGCTTCGTCAGCTACAAGGACATGACCTTCCCGGACGCCCGGGCGCGCAGCGCCTACCTGGATTCGGCCCTGCGCGGCGAGCCCGCCACGGTCGGGCCGGAGACGGCGCCTGCGCCGGGCACTGGCGGGCGATGAAGAAAGGCCGCGGAACTCCGCGGCCCTATTGCATCCGGCCAAGGCCGCTAGGTAATGCGGCGGCCTCGGCGTTTGCACCTCACTCGATGTTCTGCGCCTGTTCCCGCATCTGCTCGATCAGCAGCTTCAGGTCCATGGCGGCGCGGGTGACTTCCATGCTGCCGGCCTTGGAACCCAGCGTATTGGCTTCGCGGTTCATTTCCTGGAACAGGAAGTCCAGGCGCTTGCCGGCGCTGCCGGCGTTTTTCTTGCCTTCGGCCTTGCCGCCGCCGTCGGTCAGCAGGTGGCGCAGCTCCGCCACGTGCGAGCGCAGGCGCGACAGTTCCTCGGCGACGTCGATGCGCAGCGCGAACAGGTTGGCTTCCTGCGACAGCCGCTCGGACAATTCGGCGCCCGAGATATGGGTGAAACCGCCGGGGAAAGCCGTTTCCACGCTTTCACGCAGCTTGGCGGCGAGCTTGTCGCGGTGGTCGGCGAGCAACTGCGGCAGGTGGTTCTGCACCAGTTCGACGATGGCGGCCACGCCGTCTGCACAGTCGCGCATCATGCCGGCCAAGCGTTCGCCTTCGCGCGCGCGGCCTTCCTGCAACTGCTTGAGCGCTTCCTGGGCGGCCTGCATGCAGGCGGCGCCCCAGACCTGCGGGTCGAGCGCGTCGTTGGCGCGCTGGCCGGGCCAGTTGAACAGCTCGACCAGTCGCGGGGCGGCGATGTCGGGCAGGACGCGGCGCGCGGCCTGCAGTTGTTCGGCCAGCGTTTCGAGCCAGGCGGGGTCCAGCCTGGACAGGTCGGCGCTGACGTTGCGGGTGTAGGACACGCGGATCTCGACCTTGCCGCGCCCCAGTTGCGCCGTCAGCAGTTCGCGCAGCGGCGTCTCGACGTGGCGCAGCTCGTCGGGCAGGCGGAAATAGAGGTCGAGGAAGCGGCTGTTGACGCTGCGCAGTTCCAGCGCCAGCGTGCCTTGTTCCAGGTCTGCCCGGGCGTTGCCGAAGGCGGTCATGCTGCGAATCATGGTGTCGATATCCTGTTGCTTGTTTTGGATCGGGCCGCGCCGGTTCCGCCTGTCCGTCGTGCGCGGACGCGGGCGGGTATATGCAACCCGTGTATCGCGGCAGGATACTCCAAACCCGGGCGGGGCAGCGACCGGCAGCCCGTACAATGCCGCCAACCGAATCTGATTGGAGCCTTGCCATGACCTCTGCCACCGCCATTGCCCGCCCGTCGGGCCGCGCCGTCGACGAACTGCGGCCGTTCAGCCTGGAGCGCGGTTTCACGCGCTACGCCGAAGGGTCGGTACTGGTGAAGGCCGGCAACACCCACGTGCTGTGCACGGCCAGCGTGCTGGAAAAGGTGCCGCCATTCCTCAAGGGCAAAGGCGAGGGCTGGGTCACGGCCGAGTACGGTATGCTGCCGCGCGCCACCCATACCCGCGGCGACCGCGAGGCCGCGCGTGGCAAGCAGAGCGGCCGCACCCAGGAGATCCAGCGCCTGATCGGCCGCAGCCTGCGCGCCGTGTTCGACATGCGGGCGCTGGGCGAGCGCACGCTGCACCTGGATTGCGACGTGCTGCAGGCCGACGGCGGCACCCGCTGCGCCAGCATCACCGGCGCCTGGGTGGCCGCGTCCGACGCGGTGGCGCTGCTGATGCAACGCGGCGACCTGGCCGTGAACCCGATCCGCGACGCGGTGGCGGCGGTGTCGGTCGGGTTGGTGCAGGGCCGCCCGGTGCTGGACCTGGACTATGAGGAAGACTCGGCCTGCGACGCCGACGTCAACGTCATCATGACGGGCAGCGGCGCCTTCGTGGAAGTGCAGGGCACGGGCGAGGGCGCGACCTTCACGCGCGCCGAACTGGACGCGATGCTGGGCCTGGCCGAGAGCGGCATCGCCGGCCTGGTGCGGGCGCAGCGGGCGGCGCTGGCGTAAGCGGCCGGCGCGGGCCTCAGGGCAGCAGGGCGCCCACCTTGCCGGCCCGCTCCAGGTCCCAGATCGCTTTGATCAGGCCGCGCAGCTCGGCCTCGGTGGCGGCGTCGGCATAGCGGCCCAAACTCAGCGTCTTGGTTTCGATCTCGTCGCGCGACAGGGTGTTGCCGGGATCGCCCTTGGGTTCGTCGACGCGGCCGTGCAGCACGCGGCCGTCACGGGTATGCACCGTGACCTTGCCGATCCAGCGCTGCGGATAGGCGCCGTCGACTTCCGGATCCAGTTCCATCGTGACCCGGCCGCGGAAGTCGGCCACCGCCGGATCGTCCAGCGCGGCGTCGAATTCCGGCAGGCCGGCGCGACCCTGGCGCGCGATCAGGCCCAGCACCGTGCCCATCGAGAACTTGGACTGGTGCACCGTGCGCGGATCGACCACCGGCCCCAGCACGTCGATGGCGCCCTGGTGCACGTGCGCCACCACGCGCGCGATATCGCTTTCGGCCAGCTTGTGTTCGCGCAGCACCTGTTGCAGGGCGTCCGCCGCCGGATGGGTGTGGCGGCACGATGCATGGAACTTGAACGAGGTTTCGGCCAGCGCCCAGCGCGTGCCAAGGCGGTCGGTCAGGCGGGCCGGGTCGGCGTCGCTCGACATGCCGGCGGCCATGCCCTGCGGCCCTTCGAGGATGTGGCGCGCGCCGGTGAAGCCTTCCTGCGCCAGGTAGGCCGCGGCGATGCCGTTGGCGGCGGCGCGGGCGGTATGCAGTTGTTTGGAATCGGCGGCGTCGCGCAGGAACTCCCACAGGCCCGCCGCTTGCGTGCCGGCCGAGCCGAAGGCGTCCAGCATGGCCGCGGGCGACAGGCCCAGCAGGCGGCCGGTGGCCGCGGCGGCGGCCAGCGTGCCGGCGGTGCCGGTGGTGT
The DNA here is from genome assembly GCF_902859745.1 of Achromobacter dolens. Classification (GTDB taxonomy): domain Bacteria; phylum Pseudomonadota; class Gammaproteobacteria; order Burkholderiales; family Burkholderiaceae_B; genus Achromobacter; species Achromobacter dolens. Next base: position 114,071 of record NZ_CADIJW010000003.1, read on the forward strand.
GGAAGATCTTGTAGTGCGAGCGGCCCAGGAATTCGCCGACGCGGATGCCGACTTCGTAGCCGGCCACGGCCGCCACCAGCAGGTCGCGGCCGCTGCGGCCCAGCGCCTGGGCCACCGCCAGCACCGGCGGGAACACCACGGCCGCGGGGTGGAACACCGACCCGTTGTGCACGTCGTCCTGCTCGACCACGTGGGCGGCGGCGGCGTTGACCATGGCGGCGAACACCGGCGAGGTGCGGCGCCGGTTGATCAGGATCTCGCTGGGGCCGTCCGCCGGCCCCATGGCGGCGGCGTAGCGGTCGATGGCCAGCACCGGGCGCGACGCGGCGCCCGCCAGGATCGAAGCCAGGCAGTCCAGCAACAGGTCTTCGGCGCGGCGCAGCACCGGGGCGGGGATGTCCTCGAAGCGCAGGTTGGCGGCGAAGGCGGCGAGGGTGGCGCTGGGGTGGGAGGTGTCGGGGGTCATGGTCAGAAGGAGCGCGGCAGGCCCAGGATGTGTTCGGCGACGTAGGAGAGGATCAGGTTGGTCGAGATCGGCGCGACCTGATAGAGACGGGTCTCGCGGAACTTGCGCTCGACGTCGTATTCGGTGGCGAAGCCGAAGCCGCCGTGGAACTGCAGGCAGGCGTTGGCGGCCTCCCAGGAGGCGTCGGCGGCCAGCAGCTTGGCCATGTTGGCCTGCGCGCCGCAGGGTTCGTGCGCGTCGAACAGGCGGCAGGCCTCGTAGCGCATCAGGCTGGCGGCCTCGACGTTGATGTGGGCGCGGGCGATGGGGAACTGCACGCCCTGGTTCTGGCCGATGGGGCGACCGAACACCATGCGTTCCTTGGCGTAGGCGGTGACCTTGTCGACGAACCAGTAGCCGTCGCCGATGCACTCGGCGGCGATCAGGGTGCGCTCGGCGTTCAGGCCGTCCAGGATGTACTTGAAACCCTTGCCTTCCTCGCCGATCAGGTTGTCGGCCGGGATCTCCAGGTTGTCGAAGAACAGCTCGTTGGTCTCGTGGTTGACCATGTTGGGGATCGGGCGGATCGACATGCCGTGCTTGACCGCCTCGTGCAGGTCCACCAGGAAGATCGACATGCCCTCGGACTTGCGCGTGACCTGATCCAGCGGCGTGGTGCGGGCCAGCAGGATCATCAGGTCGGAATGCTGCACCCGCGAGATCCAGACCTTCTGGCCGTTGATGACGTAGCGGTCGCCGCGGCGCACGGCGGTGGTCTTGATCTTGGTGGTGTCGGTGCCGGTGGTGGGCTCGGTCACGCCCATCGACTGCAGGCGCAGCTCGCCGGCGGCGATGCGCGGCAGGTATTCGCGCTTCTGCGCCTCGGAACCGTGCCGCAGCAGGGTGCCCATGTTGTACATCTGGCCGTGGCAGGCGCCCGAGTTGCCGCCGCTGCGGTTGATCTCTTCCATGATGACCGAGGCCTCGGTCAGGCCCAGGCCCGAGCCGCCGTATTCCTGGGGAATCAGCGCGGCCAGCCAGCCGGCTTCGGTGAGCGCGCGCACGAAGGCGTCGGGGTAGCCGCGTTCTTCATCGACCTTGCGGAAGTATTCGGCGGGGAATTGGGCGCACAGGTCGCGGACGGCTTCGCGGATGTCCTGGTAGGCGTGGGAGGCGTGAGGCATGGGGTGGGCTGCGATGTCGACAGTGAAATGGAATTCGGGACAGGATCGAATGTGCCGCAAGGCGCCGCGCCTGCCAATTCACAATTCATTAATACCGGGTTCCTGTTCGCAAAAGCGCATTTGTGTGACGGCCGTTCGTCATGCGGGGGGCCGGGTTGTGTCAAGAAATTGCCAAACTGCATCCCCATAATCGCGCCGATGCGCCTGTGTGGCGATGCAACAGACGGATGGATATGCGGAAAAATCTCAGGGTGACGACGGCGGTTTCCGCCATTCTGGCAGTGTTTGTGGTGCTGTTCGCGCTGGCCGCGGCGGCCGGGATCTTCGTGCTGCGCGAAAACCGCGCCGACATCGAGGCGCTGGGGCGGGGCAGTATCGAGCGCGCCAGCGACCTGTCGGACATGACCAGCAGCCTGTTCCAGGCGCGCGCCGCGCTGACCGACGCCAAGACGGCCATGGAGGGCGGGCTGGAGGAAGCCCGCGACCAGTCGCTGAACCATGCCGATGCGCTGCTCAGGCAGGCCGCTGCCAGCCTGGCGCGGCTGCGAGCCAATCCCGACACCAGCGCCCAGGGCGCGCCGCTGTTCGACCAGGCGCTGGCGGCCTATGCCGCTTTTGCCGACCAGACGCTGGCGCCCATGTTCAAGGCCATCAAGGGCTGGAACGGCATCGAGGTGAATCGATTGGTCGACAAGGTGTTGCCGGCATCTGGCTCGGCCTACGTGAAGCAGGCCGACGCCTACCAGGCCTATGCGCGCCAGCAGGGCCAGGCCGCGGTGGCCGGGGCCAGCCAGACCATGCAGCGCGTGACCGTGGTGGCCGCGGTGGTGCTGGGCTTCGTGCTGGTGCTGGCGGTGTTGATCCGGCTGGGCTTTCGCCGCCGCATCCTGCGACCGCTGAACGAGGCCGGCGCGCATTTCGACCGCATCGCCGACGGCGACCTGACCGGCCACATCGCCGTCCATGGCGACAACGAGATTGGCGTGCTGTATTCGGCCATGCGCCGCATGCAGACCGGCCTGTCGGCGGCGGTGGCGTCGGTGCGCCATGGTGTCGAGGAGATCCATACGGGCTCGGGCGAGATCGCGGCCGGCGGCGCCGACATGTCGGACCGCACCGCGCGCCAGGCCGGTTCGCTGCAGGAGGCCGCGGCCAACATGACGCAACTGGCCCATACAGTGCAGATGACCGCAGGCAACGCCGATCTGGCCAGCCGCCAGGCGCTCAGCGCGACCCAACTGGCCCAGCGCGGCGGCCAGGCGGTGCAGGAGGTGGTGACCAGCATGCAGGGCATTGCCGACAGCGCGCGCCGCATCGGCGAGATCGTCGGGGTGGTGGACAGCATCGCCTTCCAGACTAACATCCTGGCGTTGAACGCGGCGGTGGAAGCCGCCCGCGCCGGCGAGCAGGGCAAGGGCTTCGCGGTGGTGGCGGGAGAAGTGCGCTCACTGGCCCAGCGCAGCGCCCAGGCGGCCAGGGAAATCAAGGGCTTGATCGAGGATTCGGCCGCGCGCGTCGAGGCCGGCGTGCGCCAGGTCAACCTGGCCGGCGACACCATGCGCGACATGCTGGCCTCGGTCGACCGCGTGACCCAGATCGTGGCGGAAATCTCCAGCGCCACGGCCGAGCAGGCCGCGGGCATCGCCTCGGTCAATGACGCCGTGGCGGATATCGAACGCTCGACCCAGGAGAATGCGGCAATGGTCGAACAGACCGCCGCCGCGGCCGCCGCGCTGGAACAGCAGGCCCAGGGCCTGCGGCGCGCGGTGTCGGTATTCCAGATCGACCAGGCGACGCAGGAGGCCGCCGGGCAGGCTTCAGCGCACGAGCTGCGGCAGGGCGCCGCCGTTGTAGCGCTCGGTCACCAGCGACAGGTTCCCATGCTTGACCTTGTGCTTGACATGGGCAGCGGCCGACGCGATGTCCTCCGGGCGGATGCGCTCGCATAGGGAAGGGGTGACGGTGAGCGCGCCGACCCCCAGCGTCACGAACGGGAAAAAGCGCGGCACGCCGTAACGGTCCTCGGCCTCGATGCCGCCGTTGCGGCGGCCCTCGTCGTCGTACAGGTCGATGGCGCGCTCGTTGAACTCGGCGATGACGCGCTGGATGCGCTCGTTCCAGTCGGCGCTGCGCAGCAGCACCACGAAGTCGTCGCCGCCGACGTGGCCGACGAAATCGCGCAGCGGATCGCAGTGGCGCTTGATGATGTCGGCGGTCAGCAGGATCATGTCGTCGCCGCGCCAGTAACCGTAGACGTCGTTGAACGGCTTGAAGTTGTTCAGGTCGCCGTAGCAGATGGTGAAATCGGCGGCGTCCTCCAGCAGCGTGGCGATGTGCCGGCTGATGGGAATGTTGCCCGGCAGCGAGGTCAACGGGTTGGCGTAGCGCGCGGCCTCGATGCGCATCTCCGTCACCGAGCGCACCAGCGTCTCGCCGGTGGCCAGGCCGTCGTAGCGGCCGTCGCGGGTGATGATGAGGCCGTCCATCAGGTAGCGCTGGTCTTCCGAGATCAGCACGTGGCTCAACTGGTCGATCGACACGTCCAGGTCCACCAGCACCGGTTCGCCGTTCATGAAGGTCGAGCAGGCGTCGCGTCCGAACAGTTCGCGGGTGTAGCGCTGCGCGTAGTGTTCGGAGAAGTCGCGGCGGTTGATGATGCCCACCGGCCGGTTGTCGCCGTCGACCACCGCCACGGCGTGCAGGCTCTTGTGCTCGATGAACAGGCGGTGCACGTCGTCGTTGGTGTGCTTGTGCAGCAGCGCGGCCGGGGCCTCGACCCGCAGGCTGGCGGCGGTGCCGCCGGTCGAACGCTGCGACAGTGGGGCGGGCGCCCGCACCCGCAGCGAGTCGCGCAGCGGCGGGGTCAGTTCGGTCAGCAGGGCTTCGTCGGGGCGTCCCAGCAGCCAGCCCTGGGCGTAGCGGATCTCCAGGTCGCGCACCACCGCCAAGTCCTCGGCGGTCTCGATGCCCTCGGCCACGATGGCCGTGCCCAGGTACTGCGCCACCTTGAGGATGGCGCGCACCATGTTCTGCTTGCGATCGTCATGGCCGATGCCGTTGAAGAAGTAGCGGTCGATCTTGACCAGATCGGGCTGCATCTCGGCCCACAACTGCAGGTTGGAATTGCCCACGCCATAGTCGTCCAGGGCGATGCGCATGCCGTATTCGCGCAGGCAGGCAAAGGCGTTGCCCAGCGTCGACATGTGCTCGGACAGGGGATCCTGCTCGGTCAGTTCGACGATGATGTTGGACGGCGCCAGCGTGCAATCCTTGAGCAGGCGCAGCGGCATTTCGTCGCCCCACAGCGTCCAGTAGTGGATCAGCGCCGAACCCGACAGGTTCAGGAACAGCTTGCCGGCGGCCGCGGTCTGGTCGAAGCCCTGGGCGCCGGCCCGGAAGCTGGCCAGCTCCAGTTGCGGATGCAGGCCCTGGCGGCGGGCCTCGGCGAACAGGGCGTCGGGAAAGTGCAGTGTGGTGTCGACCGGGCCGCGGATCAGGCTTTCATGACCATAGATGCGGCTGTGCGAGAGGTCGATCACCGGCTGGAAGCGGGGGCGCAGCAGCCGTTCGCGCAGGATGCCGGCCAGGCTGACGGGGGCTGGCGCAGCGGCGCCGGCGGAATGGGTGGGCGCGCTGGCCGCAACCGGCCGTGGCAAAGCGTGAAGTGGGTTCATCGCCGGGGCGTTCAGATACGATCAGTGACAAGATTGCCCATATTGACGACGAAATATGTCTGTGTTGTTGCGCTTACACGTAACATGCCGCCCGGGCCGGTGACCGCGCCCTATACAATTTGGCCATGACTTCCCCCAAGATTCCCGATTCCCTGCGCCGCGTCGTGCTGGCATCCAACAACCCGGGCAAGCTGCGTGAGTTCTCCGCCTTGTTCGCCCCGCTCGGCATCGAGCTGGTGCCCCAGGGCGACCTGGGCGTGCCCGAGGCCGAGGAGCCCCACGTCACCTTTGTCGAGAACGCGCTGACCAAGGCTCGCCATGCCAGCCGCCTGACCGGGCTGCCGGCGCTGGCCGATGATTCCGGCCTGTGCGTGGCCGCGCTGGACGGCGCTCCGGGCGTGTATTCGGCGCGCTACGCCAAGATGCATGGCGGCGAGAAATCCGACCAGGCCAACAACGCGCTGCTGGTCGACAAGCTGGCGTCGGCGACCGACCGCAGCGCCTGTTATGTGGCGGTGCTGGCGCTGGTGCGCGGTGAAAACGACCCGCGCCCGCTGATCGGCGAAGGCCTGTGGCAGGGCGAAATCATCGACCAGCCGGAAGGCGAGAACGGCTTCGGCTACGATCCGCACTTCTACCTGCCCGACCAGGGCCTGACGGCCGCCGCGCTCGATCCCGAGGAAAAGAACCGCATCAGCCATCGCGCCCGCGCGCTGCGCGAACTGCTGAGCAAGCTGAACCAGGCTTGACCCCGGCGCGCGTGTGCGCCGCCGCCAGGAACACGAATGTCCATCACCATCCCCATCCGCTCCGAAATGGGCGCGGCCCGCTCGCGCCTGGTCACCCCGGCCGGCGCCACCCTGACCAGCCTGCCGCCGTTGTCGGTCTATGTGCACGTGCCGTGGTGCGTGCGCAAGTGCCCGTACTGTGATTTCAATTCGCACGCCGCGCCCGGCGGCGAGATTCCCGAACGCGCCTACCTGGACGCGCTGCGCAGCGACCTGGAGCAGGCGCTGCCGTCGATCTGGGGGCGCCAGGTGGTTTCGGTGTTCATCGGCGGCGGCACGCCCAGCCTGCTGTCGGCCGCCGGCCTGGACGAATTGCTGGCCATGCTGCGCGCCTGTCTGAACATGTGGCCCGATGCGGAAATCACCATGGAGGCCAATCCCGGCACCGCCGAGGCCGGCCGTTTCCGCGACTACGCCGCCAGCGGCGTGACCCGTTTCTCGCTGGGCATCCAGAGCTTCGACGACGCCCAGTTGAAGAAGCTGGGCCGCATCCACGACGCGGCCCAGGCCCGCGCCGCCATCGAGATGGCCCAGCGCGCCGCGCCGCGCGTCAACCTGGACATGATGTTCGCGCTGCCGGGCCAGACCCTGGACGCCTGCGTGGCCGACCTGCGCCAGGCCATCGGCTTCGGCACCGAGCACCTGTCGCTCTATCACCTGACGATGGAGCCCAACACCGTCTTCGCCAAGTTCCCGCCCGAGGACCTGCCGGACGACGACGCCAGCGCCGCCATGCAGGACGCGGTCGAGGCCGAGCTGGCCGCGGCCGGCCTGGCGCGCTACGAGGTTTCGGCCTATGCCCGGCCCGGGGCGCGCTGCCGCCACAACCTGAACTATTGGGAGTTCGGCGACTACCTCGGCCTGGGGCCGGGCGCCCACGGCAAACTGTCGTTCCATGACCGCATCGTGCGCGAGGCGCGCCTGCGCAGCCCGGAGTCCTGGATGCGCGCGGCCGCCGCCGGCGACGGCAGCCACCTGGCGGAGAGCCGCCAGGTCGGCCCCGACGAGCTGCCCTTCGAGTTCATGCTGAACGCCCTGCGTCTGAAGGACGGCGTCGCGGCCACGCTGTTCAACGAGCGCACCGGCCTGTCGCTGGCCGCGATCGCGCACCAATTGGAGGCAGCGTCCGCCAAGGGCCTGCTGGACGCCGATCCCACCCGCCTGCGGGCCACGCCCCTGGGCTGGCGCTTCCTGAACGACCTGCAGGAAATGTTCCTGTAGCAATAAAGCACCATGATGGGGCAATAATGCCCCATCATTTGCACCAAAATGGTGCTACATTGCCCCATGACCTCACAGGCCTCCCCGGGCAATCCCGGGGGTGGGACCTGGCACGCTTATTGCTTCCCTCTTTTATGCCAGTCGAGCGGCACAGCCCTCGACCCTTTTATCTAATGGAGATGACATGGCAAGCCCGAAAGACGTCCTGAAACAGATCGCCGACAACGAAGTCAAATTCGTGGATTTCCGCTTTACCGATACGGTTGGCCGCGAGCACCACGTGTCGGTGCCCACTTCCGCTATCGATGAAGACAAGCTGGAAAGCGGGCAGGCTTTCGACGGTTCGTCGATCCCGGGCTGGAAGGGCATCGAAGCCTCCGACATGCTGCTCATCCCCGACCTGTCGACCGCCAACCTGGATCCGTTCCGCGAAGAGCCGACCCTGATCCTGTCGTGCGACGTGGTCGAACCGTCGGACCTGAAGGGCTATGACCGCGACCCGCGTTCGCTGGCCAAGCGCGCCGAAGCCTACCTGAAGGCCTCGGGCCTGGGCGACACCGCCTACTTCGGTCCGGAACCCGAATTCTTCGTGTTCGACGGCGTGACCTGGAACACCGACATGTCGGGCACCTTCGTCAAGATCAAGTCGGAAGAGGCCTCCTGGTCCACCGGCCTGGAATTCGAAGGCGGCAACACCGGCCACCGTCCCGCGGTCAAGGGCGGCTACTTCCCCGTTCCCCCGGTCGATTCGTTCCAGGACATGCGTTCGGAAATGTGCCTGCTGATGGAACAGATGGGCGTGCCGGTCGAAGTGCACCACCATGAAGTGGCCGGCGCCGGCCAACTGGAAATCGGCACCAAGTTCAGCACCCTGGTGCAACGTGCCGACTGGACCCAGATCGTCAAGTACATCGTGCACAACGTGGCCCATGCCTACGGCAAGACCGCCACCTTCATGCCCAAGCCCGTCGTCGGCGACAACGGTTCCGGCATGCACGTGCACCAGTCGATCTGGAAGGACGGCCAGAACCTGTTCGCGGGCAACGGCTATGCCGGCCTGTCGGAATTCGCGCTGTACTACATCGGCGGCATCATCAAGCACGCCCGCGCCCTGAACGCCATCACCAACCCGGGCACCAACTCGTACAAGCGCCTGGTCCCGCACTACGAAGCCCCGGTCAAGCTGGCCTACTCGGCCCGCAACCGTTCGGCCTCGATCCGCATCCCGTACGTGGGCAACCCGAAGGGCCGGCGCGTCGAAGCGCGCTTCCCGGACCCCCTGGCCAACCCGTACCTGGCCTTCTCGGCCCTGATGATGGCCGGCCTGGACGGCGTGCAGAACAAGATTCACCCCGGCGATCCGGCCGACAAGAATCTGTACGACCTGCCGCCGGAAGAAGACGCCAAGATCCCGACCGTGTGCTCCTCGCTGGAGCAGGCGCTGGAAGCGCTGGACAACGACCGCGAGTTCCTGACCCGCGGCGGCGTGTTCAGCAACGACATGCTCAACGCCTACATCGACCTGAAGATGGCCGATGTGAACCGCCTGCGCATGACCACGCACCCGGTCGAATTCGACATGTACTACAGCCTCTGATTTCCAGGGGTTGTGGCTGGGGGAGCGCGATGATGTAGGCAGAAACCAGGGCCGACACCACGCGCACCGCCAGGTCGCCGACCGACAGCCTGTCCCGCCGGCCCTCGCGCCGGCGGGCAGGGCGGCGCACGCAAGCGCCACCGGACCGGTGTGCCGATTTCCCCCTTGTAGTCATTCGGGTACGTTGAAAATGAATGTAGAAGCTCTCGATCTGCTTGCCACGTCCGTTTTCCTGGTCAACGCACGCGGGCATATCGAATACGCCAATGCGGCCGCCGAGGATCTGTTCGGCCGTTCCCGCAAGCAGCTCTGCGGCCACTCCGCCGCCACGCTGTTCGACAATCCGGAAAACATCCAATCGTCCATCGACCGCGCCGCGGCCGGCAGGTATGCCGACGTCAGGCAACTGGCCTCATTGCGCCGCGCCGCCGAATCGGTGGAAGTGGCGGTGACCACGGTCGGCTTGAGCGGCCAGGCCTGGCCGGTGCTGATCGAGACCCGCGAGATCGAGCAGCGCGTGCTGGCCGATCGCAACCATCGCCTGGTCGACGAGATCGAAGCGCACCGCGAACTGCTGCGCAACCTCGCGCACGAAGTCAAGAATCCCCTGGGCGGCTTGCGCGGCGCCGCGCAACTGCTGGAAGCCGAGCTGCCGAGCGCGGCGCTGGCCGAGTACACCCAGGTCATCATTTCCGAAGCCGACCGCCTGCAGGCGCTGGTGGACCGCCTGAGCGGCCCGCAACGCGTGCCGCTGAACGCGCGGCCGGTGAACATCCACGAGATCTGCGAGCGCGTCTGCGCCCTGATCCAGGCCGAATTCCGCAACGACGTCACGCTGGTGCGCGACTACGACGCGTCCATGCCCGACCTGAAGGGCGACGCCGCCCGCCTGATGCAGGCGGTGCTGAACGTGGCCCGCAACGCGGCGCAGGAACTGGTCGCGCGGCCGCAGACGCCCGGACTCGAACCTGGCGTCGTCACGCTGCGCACCCGCGTGGCGCGCCAGGTCATGCTGGCGCATCGCCAGCACCGCCTGGCGCTGGAGCTGTCCATCATCGATAACGGTCCCGGCGTGCCGGACCATATACGCGACCGCATTTTCCATCCCCTGGTCACCGCCCGCGCCGGCGGGACCGGCCTGGGCCTGAGCCTGGCCCAGGATTTCGTGCAGCAGCACGGAGGCATCATCGAATTTGAATCCCGACCCGGGCGCACCGAGTTTCGCCTGGTCCTACCGATGGAGCCCGCACTCTGATGAAACCCGTATGGATCGTCGACGACGACCAGGCCATCCGCTGGGTCCTCGAAAAGGCCCTGGCCCGCGCCGGTGTCCCCACCCGTAGTTTCTCCCAGGCCGCCGACGTGCTCGACGCGCTGGCGCACGAGACGCCCGTCGCCCTGGTTTCCGATATCCGCATGCCCGGCGGCAACGGCCTCGAACTGCTGCGCCAGCTCAAGGAACGCCATCCTGGCCTGCCCGTCATCGTCATGACCGCCTTTGCCGACCTGGACAGCACCGTGTCGGCCTTCCAGGGCGGCGCCTTCGACTACCTGGCCAAGCCCTTCGACGTGAACGAAGCGGTGGCGCTGATCCAGCGCGCCATGCAGGAATCGGCCCAGCCCGAGAGTCCCGAAGGGCAGGGCGAGGCGCAGAACAACGAACGCTGGATGATGACGCAGTCGTCGTCCACCGCCATGCAGGAAGTGTTCCGCGCCATCGGCCGGCTGGCGCAGTCCAAGGTCACCGTGCTGATCACTGGCGAGTCCGGCACCGGCAAGGAACTGGTGGCGCGCGCGCTGCACGGCCATGGCATGCGCGCCGGCGGCCCGTTCGTGGCGCTGAACGCCGCCGCCATCCCGCGCGATCTGCTGGAAGCCGAACTGTTCGGCCACGAACGCGGCGCTTTCACCGGCGCCAACACGCTGCGCCGCGGCCGCTTCGAGGAAGCCCATGGCGGCACGCTGTTCCTCGATGAAATCGGCGACATGCCGATCGAATTGCAGACCCGCCTGCTGCGCGTGCTGGCCGAAGGCAGCTTCTACCGCGTCGGCGGCGCCCAGCCGGTGCGGGTCGACGTGCGCATCGTCGCCGCCACCCACCAGCCGCTGGAGCAGCGGGTCGAGCAGGGCCTGTTCCGCGAAGACCTGTTCCACCGCCTGAACGTCATCCGCCTGCGCCTGCCCCCGCTGCGCGAACGGGTCGAGGACATCCCCGCGCTCGCCAACCACTTCCTCACCGCCAGCGCGCGCGCCCTTGGCGTGCCGGTCAAGCGGCTGACTCCGGAAGCGCTGGCAGTCCTGACCAAGTTCGACTTTCCGGGCAACGTGCGCCAGTTGGAGAACTTCTGCCACTGGCTTACCGTCATGGCCCCTGGCCAGACCGTCGAACGCGCCGACCTGCCGCCCGAAATCCGCGCGATGGAACACGCGCCGGCCGCCGGCTCCGTATCGCCGCGACCGCCCGCCAGCGCCGGCGTTGCCGCCATCGGCACCGTGGTCCAGCACTCCGCGCCCGCCGCGGCCGACGAAGCCACGCCCCGCAACTGGCAGGACTCCCTGCTGCGCGACGCGCAGTACCGCCTCGAGCGCGGCGAACCCGCCGTCATGGCGACGCTGACGCGCCAGTTCGAGAAGATCCTGCTCCAAAGCGCCCTGGACGCCAGTCGCGGCCGCCGCGTGGAAGCCGCCTCAAGACTGGGCATCGGCCGCAACACCATCACGCGCAAGCTGCGCGAGCTGGGCATCGAGGACGAGTAGGCCGCGTTGGCCCGGACCCCGGGGCGGCCGCTGCGCCGCCCGCGGGGCGTCCTTCAGAGGAAAATGACGCGCTCAGGCCATGCCAAGCAGGCCCTCGCAAAGGCGCGGCGACTTCAACTTCTGCAGCCACCACTTCAACGCCTCGCCGGGCGCCTCCGCCCGCCACGCATACGCCACATGCTCGGTCAGCGACATCCCCTCATCGGTATCGCAGACCACCAGCACGCCCTGCGCCAGGTAGGGCGCGGCCAGCGTCAACGGCAGGTAGCCGCATCCCAACCCGCGAATTTGGGCCTCGATCTTGGCCTGCATCGTGGGCATCACCAGCGTCGGCTGCTCTGCCAGGATGCCGCGCGACTGCGGCGGCAGGTTGCGCGAGGTATCGGCCACCACCACCGCGCAGTAGCGCGTGATGTCGGCGCGGCTCAGCGGCTGCGGCAGCGATGCGAGCGGGTGATGCGCCGCCACGCAGAAGCCGAATTGCGCCTGTCCCATCGTCTGTGAGCGGTAGGGGCCGGTCGGCTCGCCGGCCGCTCCCGCGCCGATCACGAGGTCGGCGCGGTTCGAGGTCAACGCATCCCAGTTGCCGCTCAGCACCTCGGTCGAAAAGCGCAGGGTCGTCGCGCTGCCCAGCGCCTGGAATTCCTCGACCAGGTCGTATAGCGGCCGCCAGGGCAGCACCGCGCTTACCGCGATGCGCAGCTCCACCTCCCAGCCGGTGGCGATGCGCTTGACCCGGCAGGCCAGGTCGTCGAGCGACTGCAGCACGTGGCGGCCGTCCTTGAGCAGCGCCTCGCCGGCCGGCGTCAGCAGCGCCCGGTGCCCGGAGCGGTCGAACAGCAGCACGTCCAGCCCGTCCTCCAGCTTGCGGATGGCGTAGGTCACGGCGGAGGGCACCTTGTCCAGCTCGCGCGCCGCCTTGGCAAAGCTGCCGTGGCGCGCGATCGCATCCACCAGGACGAGCAATTCGGGGGTGATCGGCTGCATGGGGAAGCTCCGGGCAATATCGTTCAAAAAAATTGAATGGTTTCTTCAAATCATAGCGTCAAATCGGCGCGCGAGTACGCGCACAATGTCACTCATGCCGGTCGAGCAGCCAGCGCCAAGCGAAAAAAGTCAGGCGCCGGCCCAAGCGAAACCATTCACATATTTGAAATAGGAGTCACCATGCTTACCATCCGCCGTAGCGCCGAACGCGGTCACGCCAACCACGGCTGGCTCGATTCGTTCCACACCTTCTCGTTCGCCAACTACTACGATCCCGCCCACATGGGCTTCGGCGCGCTGCGCGTGATCAACGACGACCGCATCGCCGCCGGCCGCGGCTTCGGCACCCACGGCCATCGCGACATGGAGATCATCACCTACGTGCTGGACGGCGCCATTGCGCACAAGGACAGCATGGGCAGCGGCTCCACCATCCAGCCCGGCAACGTGCAGCGGATGAGCGCCGGCCGCGGCGTGATGCACTCCGAGTTCAACCCGCGCGCCGACAAGGAAACGCACATGCTGCAGATCTGGATCGAGCCGAACGTCACCGGTATCGCGCCGGAGTATGAGGAAAAGGCCTTCACCGACGCGCAAAAGCGCGGCCGTCTGCAAGCCCTGGTGTCGGGCGACGGCGTCGACGGCTCGATGACGATCCATCAGGACGTGCGGCTCTATGCCGGCCTGTTCGACGGCGACGAGTCGGCCACGCTGGAACTGGCCCCCGGCCGCCGCGCCTGGGTTCACGTGGCCCGCGGCAGCCTGACGGTCAACGGCGTGGCGCTGGCGGCCGGCGACGCGGTCGCCATCAGCGATGAAACGCGGGTGGCGCTGTCCGGCGGCGACAACGCCGAAGTGCTGGTGTTCGATCTGGCTTGAGGCCGGCAGCCGGGTGGATCGCCGATCCGCCCGGCCTTAACATGGCCCCGAGACGGCCAACCTACAGGAGTATTCCCATGTCCACTTTGTCCCAAGCCGGCGACAGCCAGATCGAAACCGTGGTGGTGCCGCGCAGCAGCGACCTGGGCGGCTTCGAAGTCCGGCGCGCGCTGCCCTCGGCGCAGCGCCGCACCGTCGGCCCGTTCGTCTTCCTGGACCACATGGGCCCGGTTGAATTCACGGCCGGCTCGGGCATCGACGTGCGCCCGCATCCGCACATCGGCCTGTCCACCGTCACCTATCTGTACGAAGGCTCGATGGTGCATCGCGACGGCGCCGGCAATACCCAGACCATCCTGCCCGGCGAGGTGAACTGGATGACGGCCGGCCGCGGCATCGTGCACTCCGAACGCTCCTCGCCCGAAAGCCGCCAGGCCGCGCAGCGCCTGGCCGGCCTGCAGATCTGGGTCGGCCTGCCCAAGGCCCACGAGGAAACCGATCCCGGTTTCACCCACTATGGCCTGGACGCCCAGCCGGTGGTCGAGGGCGAGGGGGTGCGCGCGCAGGTCGTGGCCGGCTCGCTGTTCGGCAAGACCTCGGCCGTCAAGACCCACTCGCCGCTGTTCTATGGCGACATGCAGTTGCGCGCCGGCGCCGTCACCGTGCTGCCCGCGGAACACGAAGAGCGCGCCGCCTACCTGGCGATCGGCTCGGTCGAGGTGGACGGGCAGGTGTTCGAGAGCGGCCGCCTGATCGTGTTCGCGCCCGGCCGTCCGGTGCAGATCCGCGCCTGTACCGACGCGCGTTTCGCGGTGCTCGGTGGCGAGCCGCTGGAAGGCCCGCGCTTCCTCTGGTGGAATTTCGTCTCTAGCAGCAAGGACCGCATCGAGCAGGCCAAGGAAGACTGGCAGCGCAACCGCTTCGGCCAGACCGTGCCGGGCGACGAGACCGAGTTCATTCCGCTGCCGCCGCCGCGGGCTTGACGCGCCCGATCGGAGCGCCGGGCGGCATGCGCCTGGCGGCTCCGGCCGGTTCGCCGTCTATCCTGCTTTCAACAACTCGAACGCCTCGCCCTTGAACACGCGCGCGGGACCACCCCGTGCCACCTCGTGGTGGAATTGGCGCCGCCGGGCCCGCTCCGTGGCATGCGCGGCCTGCTCATGTTGGGCCAGCCGATGCGCGATCAGCAGCGCGGCGATGCGCTTGTTGGCATGCTGGCTGCGCTCGGACTGCACCTTCACGCTGATGCCCGTCGCCACGTGCGTCGCGCGCACCGCGGATTCCGTCTTGTTGACGTGCTGGCCGCCCGGCCCGGATGCGCGCGTCGTTTCGAAGCGTATTTCCGTGTCCTGGCGGATGGCCGGCGGGTCGCAACGCAACGCGCCGATGAACCAGTTCTTGCGCAGGTGGCCAGGGCGATAGGGGCTGGGGCAGATCCACTGGATCGATCCCTCCCAGCACGCGGCCAGGCCGGCCGCGCCAGGGCCGTCGAGGGCCAGCAGCACCGAGCGATAGGTGCCGGCTCGGGCGCCGGTCTCCTGTTCGAGGATATCGATGCCAACGCCGCGCGCCTCGGCCTCGCGCAACAGGTAGGCAAGGGCCTTGGCGACCGCCAGGCAGCACTCATCGGGGCCCTGGGCCGCGGATAACTGTAGCAGCATCATCAGCAGCACTCCCCCCGGGTCTTGTAGGTCAACACCGGGCGCAGCCTGGCCAGCACCGTCAGCAGGCCCGCCTGTTGCAGGCTGGCGATGATGCTGTCCACGGGTTTGTACGCCTCCGGCGCTTCCTCATAGATCAGTTGCTTGTCCTGGCAGATGACATGGCTGCCCAACCGGGTCTTGCTCAGTTGCGCGGGACTGTAGCGCTTGAACAGCCGGTCCTTGCACTCGCTGCGCATCCACTTGCGGCCCGCGCCGTGCGCCAGCGAGAACAGGCTGGCCTCGCTGGCGATCGGCGCCACCAGATAGCTGAAGTCGCCGCGCGAACCGGGGATGATGACCGGCCCGCCGTCGGACGGGGTCGCGCCCTTGCGGTGCAGCCAGCCCGCTTCTCCGGCGATGACGGCGGGGGTTACCAGGTTGTGGTCGACGTCCAGCACCTGTTCGCCATCCACGCCCCAGCGTGCCAGCATGCGGCGCGCAATGAGGTGGCGATTGGCCTGCGCGAATCGCAAGGCGTCGTCGTGTTGCGCCAGGTAATCCCGGCATGCGGCGCTGTCCTGCTCGAGGCCGTCATGGCCATGGCGACGGACGTGTTCCTCCAGGATCGAGCGACCCAGGCCCCGCGAACCGCTGTGCACCAGCAGCAGCAGCTTTTTCTCGTCGATGCGCAAGGCCGCCAATGCCTGCGCATCGTGGATTTCGTCGATGCACTGCAGCTCGGCGAAGTGGTTGCCGCCGCCGATGGTGCCCAGCGCCTGCCGATGGCCGACGCCGGCGGGCGCCAGTGCCGACACGAGCGCCTGCCACGAGTCGTCCAGCGGCTCGTCGATGTTGCGCAGCCGCTTGTCGAGCTTGTCGGGCGCGACTTTGCGGCTTTCGAGATGCGTCGACCAGAGCGCCATGCCGCAGCCGATGTCGCCGCCGATCAAGGCCGGATACAGGCGGCCGAGCGAGAAGAACGCGGCGCCCACTGGATAGCCGCGTCCGGGATGCAGGTCCGGCATGCCCGCGACGTGGCGCATGCCGGCGAGCCTGGCGGTGGTATGGAGTTGTTGGATCGCGTTGCCTTCGATCCAGGTGTCGTCCGAGGCGATCAATGTGACGCGCTCGGACAGTGCTTGAATGCAATTGCCCATGGAAATTCCAGATCAGGTCATGAGGAGGGCCGCTCTCATTGCGATACGAATGAGAGACCCTGTCAGGCAGGTCCGGGCCTGGGCAATGCGAATGGTCTGCCGCGAAGATGCGGCAAGGAAATTCGAACGCGCTAGACGCGGCCTGCGATGGGGGAAGTCCGTTGTTGCATGGTGCTTTCCTCCCGTGCAGTACGGTGTGTGGGGGTAGGGCGGCGCATCGGGCGCGGCGCCTCGGGGCTGGCGAAGCCGCGGCGCAATCAGGGCGCCGCTTGCCGGGAAGTGCGCACTGTATCACCGATCGCGGCGGATTGATCCGCGCACGTGCGAAGAACCGCGATTTCGTTCGTCATGGCGTCTGAATTGCGCCACACAGTATGATGCGCATCCCTAACGTGATAACAATCGGGATGGAGACATCATGCAACGCTTTACCCTGAACGCGCTGCGCGGCCTGGCCGCGCTGGCGCTGATCCATGGCGCCAATGCCGCGCTGGCCGCCGGCTATCCGGCCAAGCCCATCGTGTTCATCGTGCCGTACACCGCCGGCGGCACCACCGACCTGGTGGCGCGCACCGCCGGCGCGAAAGTGGCCGAGAAACTGGGCCAGCCGGTCATCGTCGAGAACCGTCCGGGCGCCGGCGGCAACATCGGCATGGACGCCGTGGCCAAGGCCGCACCGGACGGCTACACCATCGGCTTCGGCGCCATCTCCACCAATGCGCTGAACCCCTTCGTCTATCCGTCGATGCCGTTCGATCCGACCAAAGACTTCACCGGCATCAGCATGCTGGGCGCGTCCTCGGTGGTGCTGGAGACCGGCCCGTCGCTCAAGGCCGACAGCGTCAAGGACCTGGTGGCCTACGCCAAGCAGCATCCCGGCACGGCTTTCGGCACCCCGGGCACCGGCACCTCGATGCACCTGGCCGGCGTCATGTTCGACCAGCTCACCGGCGCCGGCATGCAGCACATTCCCTACAAGGGCAGCGCGCAGGCGCTGAACGACCTGCTGGGCGGCCATCTGCCGATCCTGTTCGATAACCTGCCGGCCTCGCTGCCGCACATCAAGTCGGGCAAGGTCCACGCGCTGGCGGTTACCGGCAGCAAGCGCGCGCCTGCCTTGCCGGACGTGCCGACGCTGGCCGAGCTGGGCTATGGCGGGGCGGTGGTGGATCCGTGGTTCGCCGTCTATGGCCCGGCCAGGATGCCGACGGAAATCACCAACGCGTTGAGCGAAGCCTTCCAGGCCGCGCTGGCGATGCCGGACGTCAAGGACAAGCTGGAGCAGGCCGGTTTCATGCCGTATGGCTCGACGCCGGCGGAGGTGGAGCGCCTGACCCGCAGCCAGTACGAGTCGTTCAAGGCGCTGTCGCAGAAAGTGAAACTGTCGGCCGACTGATCGGCCGTCGTGGGCGCGGGCCGCGCCGCCGGCCGGACCCGCCGCAATCGCCGGTTCGTCGCGTGCCGCGCCCGTGCCCGGGCGCGGCCCGTGGATCAGCGCCCGCGCGCGAAGACCTGCTCGCGTTGCTCCACCAGCGCTTCGCGGCGGATGAAGTCGCGCACGAAGTCGTCGGTCGGGTGGTGGTGCAGGTTGTAGGGCGTGTCCCACTGGGCGATGCGCCCGGATGCCATGACGCCGATGCGGTCGGCGATGGCGAAGGCCTCGGCCTGGTTGTGGGTCACCAGGATGGCGGTGTGGCCCGTGGTCTTCAGGATCTCGCGCACCTCGAAGGCTAGGCGCTCGCGGGTGTCGACAT
Source organism: Achromobacter dolens (assembly GCF_902859745.1). Taxonomy (GTDB): domain Bacteria; phylum Pseudomonadota; class Gammaproteobacteria; order Burkholderiales; family Burkholderiaceae_B; genus Achromobacter; species Achromobacter dolens. The sequence goes on from NZ_CADIJW010000003.1 coordinate 132,157, forward strand.
CCAGATTCGAGAACGGCTCGTCCAGCAGCAGCAGGTCGGGCGAGGGCGCCAGGGCCCGCGCCAGCGCCACGCGCTGCTGCTGCCCGCCGGAGATCTCGTGCGGATAGCTGTTGGCGGCATGCGCCAGGCCGACCAGCGCCAGCATTTCCTCGACGCGGCAGGCGCGTTCGGCGCGCTCCAGGCGGCGCAGGCCGAAGGCCACGTTCTGCGCCACCGACAGGTGCGGGAACAAGGCGTAGTCCTGGAACATCATGCCGACGCGGCGCTTTTCCGGCGCGACCTGCTCGGAGGGCGAGGAGATGACCGCGCCATCGAGCAGGATGCGTCCGGCGCGCACCGGCTCGAAGCCGGCGATGGCGCGCAGCACCGTGGTCTTGCCGCAGCCGGATTCGCCCAGCAGGCAGCCGATGTGGCCGGCCGGCAGGCCCAGCGTCAGGTCCTGCACCACGGGCCGCAGGCCCTTGGGGGTGTCGTAGGCCAGCGAGATGTGATCGAGTTCAAGCAGATCGGGCACGATGTTCAATGTCCCATTTTCAGATTGGTGCGGGCCAGCAGGATGACGGGCAGCAGGCCGGCCAGCACGATCGCCAGCGCGGCGACCGCGCCTTCCTCGTAGGTGCCGCGGGCCGCTTCGGCGTAGAGCCAGGTGGCGAGCGTGTCAAAATTCATGGGCCGCAGCAGCAGCGTGGCCGGCAATTCCTTCATGGCGTCCACGAACACCAGCAGCGCGCTGGCCGCCAGCGCCGGCCGCAGCAGCGGCAGGTGGACGCGGCGCAAGGTGCCTGCCGAGCTTTCTCCCAGCAGCCGCGAGGCTTGTTCCAGCGACGGCGGAATGCGGGCCAGGCCGGCTTCGAGCGCGCCGGTGGAGATGGCCAGGAAGCGGATGGCATAGGCGCACACCAGCGCCGCCATCGACCCCATCAGGAACAGGCCGCCGCCGCCAAAGACCTTGGCCACGGCGGTGTCGATCCAGACGAAGGGCGTGAGCAGGCCGATGGCCAGGACGGTGCCGGGCACGGCGTAGCCCAGGCTGGCGACGCGGGCGCAGGCGCGGCCCGGATTGAAGCCGGCGCTTTCGCGCAGCGTGCGGCCGGCCCAGGCCACGATCAGGCCGCAGAGCAGCGTCACAATGGTGGCGCTGAACGCCACGATCAGCGTGTTGCCCAAGCCGTTTAGCAGTTGGTTGGAAACGCCGCCCACCAGGTGCAGGCGCTTGTAGGTCTCGACCACCAGGTACAGCGCCGGCGCCACGAAGCCGATGATCACGGGAATCCAGCCCAGCACCGCCGCCAGCACGGCGGCCGCGCCGCGCAGTCGCCGCGGCTGCATCGGCCGCATGCGTTGCGTGTTGGCGTAGCGCTGGCGCTTGCGGCCATGGCGTTCGAGCAGGATCAGGCCGATCACGATGGCCAGCATGGTCAGCGCGATCTGCGCCGCGCCGGCCAGGTCCGAGCGCGTGACCCAGGTGGTGTAGACGGAGACGGTCAGCGTCTGCACGCCCAGGAATTCGGACGCGCCGATGTCGTTCAGGGTTTCCAGCAACGCCAGGCTGACGCCCACCACGATGGCCGGACGGGCCAGCGGCAGCGCCACCCGGAAGAACACGCCATAGCGGCCCGCGCCCAGCGTGCGCGCCGCTTCCAGCAGGCTGGCCGCCTGCGTCATGAACATGACGCGGGTGCTCAGGTAGACATAGGGATACAGCACGAAGCCCAGCACGAAGATCGCGCCCTGTATCGAGCGCAGGTCCGGCAGCCGGAACTGGCGCGGGCTGTCGTAGCCCAGCAGCGCGCGGATGGCGCTCTGGATCGGGCCGATCGGGTGCAGCAGGTCGAGATAGGCGAAGGCGATGATGTAGGTCGGCACCGCCAGCGGCAGCAGCAACGCCCAGGTCAAGGTGCGCCGCGAGGGGAATTCGTAAGCCGTCACCAGCCAGGCCGAGCCGGTGCCCAGCAGGGTCACCAGCACGCCGACGCCAGCCAGCAGCGCGGCGGTGTTGGCCAGCGCCTGCGGCAACACGTAGGTGGCCAGGTGGCGCCAGTGCGACAGATCGCCGCCCAGCGCCCACCAGACCAGGGTCAGCACCGGCGCCAGCACCGCCAGGCCGATCAGGGCGGCGCCGGCCAGCCAGCCGGCGCCGCGTTCAGTCCAGCGCAAACGCAGTGGCCGGGGCAGGGAATCTGTATGCATGCTTCACAAGAGTTACTGCGGGGAAGGCGCTGCGCGGGCGGCGCCTGTAGTAGCGTCAAGGCCTGCCGTCGCGCGTCTTGGGAGTTTTCCGGGCGAGCAAGGGCAGGCCTGAGAGCCGCGAGACGGCGCCAGGGGGCGCCGCCTTGCCGCGTTTAGTTGTCGAAACCGACCTTGTCCACCAGCTCGCTGGCTTGCTTGCGGTACTTGGCGATCTCGGTCAGGGGCAGGGGATCGACCTTCAGTTCGCCGAAGCTGGCGATGACCGGGTCGAGCTTGACGCCCTTGCGCACCGGGTACTCGTAGTTGGCCTGCGCGTACAGGGCCTGCGCCGGCTCGGACACCAGGAAGTCCAGCAGCTTGATGGCGTTGGCCTTGTTGGGCGCGTGGGCCGCCACGGCCGCGCCGCTGACGTTCACGTGGGTGCCACCGCTCTTTTCGTTGGCAAAGGTCGGGCGGACCACCTTGATGGCGTCGCCCCACTTGCGGGCGTCGGTGCCGGGCTCGGCGTTCTTCATGTGGCCGACGTAGTAGGCATTGGCCAGGCCGATGTCGCAGATGCCGCCCAGGATGTCGCGGGCCACGTCGCGGTCGCCGCCGGCGGCCTTGCGGGCCAGGTTGGCCTTGACGCCGCGCAGCCACTTCTCGGTGGCCTCGGCGCCGTCATGGGCGATCATGGAGGCGACCATGGCGGTGTTGTAGGGGTGCTGGCCCGAGCGGATGCAGACCTTGCCCTTCCATTTCGGGTCGGCCAGGTCTTCGTAGCGGAAGGATTCCAGCTTCAGGTCCTTTTCGACGTACAGCACGCGGTCGCGCAGCGACAGGGCGTACCATTTGCCATCGGCGCCGCGCAGGTTAGCGGGGATGACCGATTCCAGCGTCTGCGACTTGATCGACTGCGTCACGCCGCCGTCCACCAGGTCGAGCAGGTTGCCGATGTCGACCGTCATGAGCACGTCGGCGGGCGACTTGGCGCCTTCGGCCTTGACGCGCTCGAGCAGGCCGTCCTTGACGAACACGGTGTTGACCTTGATGCCGCTTTCCTTGGTGAAGGCGTCCAGCAGCGGCTGGATCAGCTTCGGTTCCCGGGTGGTGTAGAGGCTGACTTCCTCGGCCGCGTGGGCCGGGACGGCGAAGGCGGCGGCGCCGGCCAGGGCCAGGGCGCGCAGCAGGGTGGTCATTGGGGGACGCTTGGACATAGGGACTCCGGCAAAGCGGTCTGCTAACGAAAATGATTATCAAGTCAGAGCGGGACGATAACAGGAAGTTTTATCGTATTCAACTCAATGTAAGACTGCGCATAAGACCCTTGATCCCCATCAATACGGCATAAGGGTATTACGGAATAATGAGAGCAATTATCATCAAGTCCCTGTAGAATAGGGACAACCCTAATGCCGGGCGCGTCTTTTGTGCGCCATGGCGAACCCTCGCGGAACGAGCCGAGGCCGTCGCGGTTTCCCGTCGACCCCTGGTCCCGCCCTTACTAGATACGACATGGCTGCTTTCAATACCGAGCGCGTGCTGAGCGTGCACCACTGGAACGACACCCTGTTCTCCTTCACCACCACGCGTGACGCGGCCCTGCGGTTCCACAACGGCCACTTCGTCATGATCGGCCTGGAAGTCGAAGGCAAGCCGCTGCTGCGGGCGTACAGCATCGCCAGCGCCAATTACGAAGAGAACCTCGAATTCCTCAGCATCAAGGTGCAGAACGGTCCGCTGACCTCGCGCCTGCAGCACCTGAAGGAAGGCGACACCATCCTGGTCAGCCGCAAGCCGGTCGGCACGCTGGTGGTCGACGACCTCAAGCCGGGCAAGCACCTGTTCCTGTTCGGCACCGGCACCGGCCTGGCGCCTTTCATGAGCATCATCAAGGACCCCGACGTCTACGAGCGCTTCGACAAGGTCATCCTGGTGCATGGCGTGCGCTGGGTCAGCGAGCTGGCCTACGCCGACTTCATCGAGAACGAACTGCCCAACAACGAGTTCTTCGGCGACGTGGTGCGCGAAAAGCTGGTCTATTACCCCACCGTCACGCGCGAGCCGTTCCGCAACCAGGGCCGCATCACCGAGCTGATGGAAAGCGGCAAGCTGTGCGAAGACATCGGCATTCCCCAGATCAACCCCGAAACCGATCGCGCCATGATCTGCGGCAGCCCGCACATGCTGGCCGACATCAGCGCCATGCTGGACAAGCGTGGTTTCGTGGTGTCGCCGGGCGTGGGCCAGCCGGGCGACTACGTGGTCGAGCGCGCCTTCGTCGACAAATAAGTCGCGCTTCATCCGCTCCAGCAAAAAGCCCCGTCGCATCTGCGACGGGGCTTTTTGTTTCTGCGGGAAAGGCGCCAGCAGGGCGGCGCGCAGCCGCCCGGGACGGTCATTCCGGCTGGATGCCGGCCTTCTTGATGATGTCGCCCCACTTCTTCGACTCGGCCTGCTGGAACTGCGCCAGCTCGTCCGGCGTGGAGCTGGCCGGGTCGGTGCCTGTCTGGGCGTAGAACTGCTTGGCCGGCGCGCTCTGCGTGGCCTTGACCAGCAGTTCGTTCAGGCGCTTGACGACGTCGGGCGGGGTGCCGGCCGGCGCATAGGCCGCGAACCAGTAGCCCATCTCGTAGCCCGGCACGCCGGATTCGGCGATGGTGGGCACGTCCGGCGCCAGCGGCGAGCGTGCCTGGCCGGTCACGCCCAGGGCCCGCAGCTTGCCCGACTTGACCTGGGGCAGGCCGGTGGCGGTGTCGGTGATCATCATGTCGATCTGGCCGCCGAGCAGGTCGGTGACGGCCAGCGGGTTGCTCTTGTAGGGCACGTGCAGCAACTGCACCCCGGCCATCTGCTGCAGCAGTTCCCCGGCGATGCGGCTGCTGGAGCTGCCGCTGCCGAAGCTCAGCTTGCCGGGCGACTGGCGCGCCTGCGCCAGGAAGTCGCCGACCGACTTGGCGGTCGAATTGGGGTTGACCACCATGATCTGGCCGCCCTTGCCGAGCAGCGAGATCGGCGCGTAGTCCTTGACCGGCTGGTAGGTCAGCGTCTTGTACAGGTGTTCGTTGGCGGCGTGGGTGGTGTTGGTGGTGATGAGCACCGTGTAGCCGTCGGGCGCGGCGCGGGCGGCGGCGGCGGCGCCGATCATGGCGCTGGCGCCGGGCTTGTTCTCGATCACCACGGCCTGGCCGGTCTGTTCGGTGACGCCCTGGCCGATGGCGCGGCCGATCTGGTCGGTGGCGCTGCCGGCGGCGAACGGCACGATGAAGGTGATGGGCTTGGTCGGAAAGCCGTTGGCGGCGGCGCCCTGGGCCAGGGCGGTCAGCGGCATGGCGGCCAGCAGCAGGGCCAGCCGGCCCTTGAGGGTAAAGCGCATGATGTGTCTCCTGTCGTGTGTTGTGTGTGTTGTTGTCGTGGTGGTGCGGCGGGCTCAGGCGGGGGCGGGGCGGTCCTCCGGAATGTCGGGCAGGCGGGCGGCCAGCGTGGCGCTGACCGGCACCGTCATGTCCAGCAGGCGGAAAGACAGGCTCTTGCCGTGCGCGTCCAGGTTGAGCGCGTCGTTGACCCCGCCGTCCAGCACGCCTTCGAGCACGAAGTTCATGGCGTGCAGGGTCGGCAGCAGGTAGCGGGTGACGCGGGCCGGCTGGCGATAGGCGAACCAGGCGGCCACGCGCGCTTCGGTGATCTGCGCGGCCAGCACTTCATAGCATTCGGGGTCCCAGGCGATCAGGCTGAGGTTGGAGGTGTCGCCTTTGTCGCCGGAGCGGCTGTGCGCCAGGCGGTACAGGGGGACGGTCATCGACGGGGTGTTCATTGCGGGATCTCGTCCAGGAAGCGCCAGCCGCTGGGCACGGCATCGCGGGGGATGGTGCAGGACACCATGTTCAGGCGCGGGCGCAGCGCCGTGCGCACGCCGCCGCCGCCGGCCGGGCCGCAGGTGTAGAGCGCGGTGACTTCGCGCAGCACGCGTTCGGCGATGGCGCGATCGGTGTGCTCGCCGGCGATCCGCAGGCGCACATCGCGGGCATGTCCGGCCGCCTGGCCCTGCCGCAAGGCGCCGGCGTCGTTGTCCAGGATGCTGATGGCGCCGATGAGGTCGGCGCGCAGGCGCAGCGCCGAGCCGATGCGTTGGCGCACGATGTCGGCGGCGAGCCGGGCGCGCGCCTCGGCCTGCACGCCGGCGTAGGAAATCTCGGCCTCGGCCAGCCAGCCGCCGTGGTGGCAGACGTTGACCTTCAGTTCCGCGGGGCGCGCGTGGCCGGTGATGCCACGCACGGCGACGCGGTCGGGGCCCAGTTCCTCGACCCGCGCCTGGCTGAGGTCGGCGGTCACGTCGGGCGTCAGGTAGCGGGCCGGGTCGTGCACTTCGTACAGCAACTGTTCCTTGACCGTGCGGGCGTTCACCGCGCCGCCAGTGTCGGCGGCCTTGCCGATGACGAACTCGCCGTCGGCGTCGATCTCGGCGATGGGAAAGCCGGCGGCATGCACGTCTGGCACTTCCTTCAGGCCGGGCACGCAGAAATAGCCGCCGGTGACCTGCAGGCCGCATTCGAGCATGTGGCCGGCCATGGTGGCGCGGCCCAGGCGCGGCCAGTCTTGCGCGTCCCAGCCGAAATGGGCCAGCGCCGGGCCCAGCGTCAGCGACGGATCGGCGACGCGGCCGGCGACCACGATCTGCGCGCCGGCTGCCAGCGCCTGCGCGATCTCGCTGGCGCCCAGGTACGCGGTGGCGCTGACCACCTCGACCCCGTCGAGCGCCGCGCCCAGGCGTTGCCGCAGCAGGTCGCGCTGTGCCGGTGTGTCCAGCGCGTCGCCATGGATCACGGCGATGCGCGGCGCCGGCAGGCCCTGCCGCGCCGCCAGTTCGGCAATGCGGCGCGCCGCGCCCACCGGGTTGGCGGCGCCAAAGTTGCTGACGATGGCGATGCCGTGGCGCAGGCAGTCGGCCAGCACCGGCGCCACCAGTTCGTCCAGCAGCGGCTCGTAGCCGCGGCGCGGGTCGGCATTGCGCGCCAGTTGCGCCAGCGCCAGGGTGCGCTCGGCCAGCGTTTCGAAGATCAGCGTGCCGCCGCCCCGGGCAGCCAGCGTACGCACCACGGCGGCGGCGCCGTCGCTGCGATCGCCGGAGAAGCCGGAGGCGCAACCGATGAGCAGGGGAGAGGAAGGCATAAAAGTCGCGTGAGGGAAGCCGGAGCCCACTATAGGCAGCGTCCGATCATCCGTAAAATAGAAATATCGGATCAATTAATCCAAAAAAGCCATGAATCTATCCGCCCGGCAATTGCGCGCTTTCGTGGCCCTGGCCGAAGAAAGGCACTTCACCCGCGCCGCCCAGCGCTGCCATCTGACGCAGCCGGCCTTCAGCGCGTTGATCCGGCAACTGGAAGACAGCGCCGGCCTGCGGCTGTTCGACCGCAACACCCGCAATGTGGAGCTGACGGCCGAAGGGCGCGTGCTGGACGCGTCGGCGCGCCGCCTGCTGGCCGATATGGACCTGGTGATGGAAGACCTGCGCGATCACGCCGCCCGCCGTCGCGGCCGGGTGGCGCTGGCCGCGCTGCCGTCGCTGGCGGCGGGTTGGCTGCCGCCGCTGCTGGCGAGGTTCCGCGAGCAGCATCCGGGCATCGCGGTGGACCTGCGCGACGCCTTGCTCGACCCGTGCCTGGACATGGTGCGCGACGGCCAGGTGGACTTCGCGGTGGCTTCGCGACGCCCGGACATGAGCGACCTGGACAGCGAGTTCCTGCACGCCGATCGCTATTTCCTGGTGTGCCGCGCCGATCATCCGCTGGCTGCGCAGGCGCGGGTGCGCCTGCGCGACGTGGCGCGTTACGCGGTGATCCAGTTGGCGCGCAACAGCAGCGTGCGCAAGCATCTGGACGCGGCCTTCGGCGCCGACGCGCCGCCGCCGGTGTTCGAGGTCGAGCACCTGGCCACGGTCACCGGGCTGGTGCGCGCCGGCCTGGGCGTGGCGGTGGTGCCGGCGATGACGCTGTTCCACTTCGGCGGCACGGACCTGCGCATCGTGCCGCTGGCGGGCAAGGCGCTGCTGCGGCCGCTGTATCTGGTGTGGCGCCAGGGCCGCAGCCTGCCGCTGGCGGCGCAGGCGCTGTACGACCTGCTGTGGGCCAGCCGGGCGGAGATCGGCGGCCCGCCCCTGGCGGACCGCCGTTGACGCCGGGCGGGCAGGGCGCAGGACGGGGCGAGCGGCGCTAGGCCGTCAGCTTGCCGCGAGCCAGCGCCAGCAGTTCGTCGGGATGTTCGGCGATGCGCGTGCGGGCGGCGTCGGCGCGTTCGGTGCGGGTCTGGGTCTGGACGGCGGTTTCCAGCGTGCCTTCCTGGAAGGTGAAGTGACGGGCGATGTCGGCCAGCGCATTGGCATGGACCGCCATGTCCGCGTGGGCCGCCACGATCGGCACGCCATTGTGCTCGCCGATCTTGACCAGTACCTGCCCGACCGCCATGTGCTCGGCTTCCGCGCGCGCCAGGTCATTGGCGTCCGGACCATGCGGGTCGACGAAGGCGTTGTCGACGGAGACCAGGTACATGGCGGGGGACGCGGCGTCCAGCTTGGTGGTGACCGAGATGACGCCGGCATCGGTGACCGCTTCGCCCGCGTTCAGGCGCCTGAGCAACTCGGTGTTGTGGTCGTTGGTGGCCAGGGTGCGGGCATACACCTTGGGCTCGCCCGACGGCGTGGGGGGCGTCAGCACCCGCAGTTCCAGCCCGGCGATCAGTTTCTCGCGGGATATGTCGCGGGCATCGTGGGTGTCGCGCGGGGGGCGGGATTCTCCCGTCCTGAGCGGCGCGTCGCCGCGTAGCGCCTGGTTGAAATCGCGACCGTTGAACGGGGGCGGCACGTGGTTGTCGTCCACGCTGCCGCCATCGGTCTGCGCCTGCTGGTACATCCACATGGCCAGATCCGCCTCCGGCGGCATCTGGTCGGCCACGCTCTTGGGCACGCCGAGGCTGGTCGCGGTCTCGCTGGCGCGTTGCTGGTGGAAGCGGACCGCCGCCTGGGCATCGCCCTGGAAGGGTTGCGCCGAGGGGCGTTTGAAGCTGTGGTCGCCCAGATAGGCGTAGACCTCTTTGGCGCGCTCGGGGGCGACGGTCGGCAAGGGCGGCGAGGCCGTGCCGGTCTGCCCGAGCAGGGCCGAGACCGCGTTGACGAGGGCGTCGACCGCGATGCGCAGCAGGCCGGGGCCTTGCGAGGATGGCGTGGCGGGACTGGGCGGCGTGCGGTGGCCCTGGGTGCCGGCGGTCGAATGGCCGCGTGAACGCTGGATGCCGCCCGTGGTGGTGCCCGTGCCGCCAGTGCCACGAGTGCCACGGGTGCCCCCGGTGCCCCCGGTGCGTCCTGTACCCCCCGGCGGAATGGATGACGAGCTGTAGCGCCGCATCTGGATGTGGGTGCCCACCGGCCGGGAGCGGGTACTCAAGGTCTGGCGCCGCATGAACGACGAGACGATTCTCCTCTGGGTGCGGTTGGTGACCACACGTCTGGCGGAGTCCGCGATTTTGGGGGTTTGGCTGGTCAGGAGTCGGGAAATGCTTTGCATGGCGGATCTCCCGGGGTCAGGCGCGCAGGACGCCGGGCGCCTGGCCGAACGGCTCCGCGCTGGCGGCGGCGGGGGCCACGGGCAGGGCGTCGCGATAGGCATCGAGCGCCTTGCCCGCCAGCACGGCGAAATTGCCCAGGACGTTCTGGAAACTGGTTTCGTCCATGTCCGGCAGGTCCACAACCCAGCGGTACAGCACGACCTGTTCCTGCGGCTCCAGCGCGAAGGCGCCCGGCAGCAGATCCGGGTCGCAATTGAGTTGCAGGACGTTGCGCAGCAGGGTCGGGTGGACGTCGGCATCCAGGGCGTCGACCTGGACCGCCAGGATGAACACCTCGCTGTTCTCGGGCGGGTGGGCCAGGATGATGGCTTCCGGGAACGGGGATATGCTCATGACCGTGATGCCGGTCTGTTCGAATTCGTCCGAGTCTTGCGCGCCGGTGGCCTGGCGAATCCAATCCTTGAGGGTGACGCGATAGTCCTGGGCCATGATGTTTTCCTTGGGTGGGAATGCCGGTGGGCGATGCCGGGGCGGTCCGCATTGCGTTTTTCCGTCCCGAAGTGTGGGTAACATGGACGGTTCGGGGGTTCCCTGGCATAGAGCCTTTCGCAAAACCCTATTGCCGATTAAAATCCGATAGTTGTAGCTATCCGTCACCAGAAGGATTCCGCCCATGAGCAAGCAAATCATCCATACCGACGCCGCGCCCGCCGCCGTTGGCCCTTACTCGCAAGCGGTTGCCGTCACTGGCACCAAGACCGTCTACCTTTCGGGCCAGATCGGCCTCGAGCCCGGCACCGGCGACCTGGTCTCCGAGAATTTCGATGCGCAGGTGCGCCAGGCCTTCGCCAACATGACGGCCGTGGTCGAAGCGGCCGGCGGCACGCTGGACAATGTGGTCAAGCTGACGCTGTTCCTGACCGACCTGGGCAAGTTCACCGCCGCCAACGCCATCATGGCCGAACTCATTCCGCAGCCGTTCCCGGCCCGTTCGACGGTCGGCGTGGCCAGCCTGCCCAAGGGCGCGCAGTTCGAGGTCGAGGCCGTCCTGGTCCTGTAACGCCCGCCCACGCGCGTTTTCCCCCGGGGTTTCCTCCCATATGCCGGCCGCGGCAGTGGCTACCAAGCGATCCGGCGCCGATTCCAAAGGCGCCGGCAAAGCCATGACGGATACGGAGCGCAAGCTGCGTAACCTGGGTCTGGTGCTGCCCGAGGACTTCGTGCTGCACCTGCCGCTGCGCTACGAGGACGAAACCCGGGTCATCCCGATCAGCCAGTTGCGGCCGGGCTTCGCCGGCCAGGTCGAAGGCGAGATCACCAAATCCGAAGTGCTGTACCGGCCGCGGCGCCAACTGACCGCGACGCTGGCCGATGACAGCGGCGAATTGCAGTTGCGCTGGCTGAATTTCTACCCCAGCCAGCAGAAGCAGGTCACGGTCGGCAGGCGGCTGCGCGCGCGCGGCGAGGTCCGTGGCGGTCTGTTCGGGCGCGAGATGGTGCATCCGCGCCTGACCAACGCCAACGCGCCGCTGCCCACCGCGCTGACGCCCGTCTATCCCACCACCGAAGGCCTGCCACAGTTGACGCTGCGGCGCGCCATCGCGCAGGCGCTGGACCGCGCCGACCTGTCCGATACGCTGCCGCCGCAGGCGCTGGCGCGTTACGACCTGGCGCCGTTCGAGCCGGCGATCCGCGCGTTGCACACGCCGGCGCAGGGCGAGTCCGAGGCGGCCCTGCTGGAGCGCGTGCATCCCGCCTGGCGCCGCATCAAGTTCGATGAGTTGCTGGCCCAGCAGTTGTCGCTGGCCGCGGCGCGCGCCGCGCGGCGCGTCAAGGAAGCCGAGGCGCTGCCGGCGCGCGACGAGCCGGGCGGCCTGGTGGACCGGCTGTACCAGGCGCTTCCCTTCAAGCTGACCGGGGCGCAGCAGCGCGTGGTGGCCGAGATTTCGGCGGACCTGGCGCGGCCGTATCCGATGCATCGCCTGCTGCAGGGCGATGTCGGCAGCGGCAAGACCGTGGTCGCCGCGATCGCCGCGGCCCAGGCCATTGCCGGCGGCGCGCAGGTGGCGCTGATGGCGCCCACCGAAATCCTGGCCGAGCAGCATTTCCGCAAGCTGGTGTCGTGGCTGCAGCCGCTGGGCGTGAACGTTGCCTGGCTCAGCGGCAGCCTGACGGCCAAGGCGCGGCGCGAGGCCGCCGCCGCGGCGGCCGACGGCAGCGTGCAACTGGTGGTGGGCACCCAGGCCCTGATCCAGGAGCACGTCGAGTTCCACCGGCTGGGGCTGTCGATCGTCGACGAGCAGCACCGCTTCGGCGTCGGCCAGCGCCTGGCGCTGACGCGCAAGGGCGAGACGGTGCGCGGCCGCATCGTGCCGCACCAGCTCAACATGAGCGCCACGCCGATTCCTCGCACGCTGGCCATGACCTTCTTCGCCGACCTGGACGTGTCGGTGATCGATGAACTGCCGCCGGGCCGCACGCCGGTGCTGACCAAGCTGGTGTCGGACGCGCGCCGCGAGGAGGTCATCGCCCATATCGCCCAGGCCGCGCGCGGCGGCCGGCAGGCCTATTGGGTCTGTCCGCTGGTCGAGGAAAGCGAAGCCCTCGAGTTGCAGACCGCCGTCGACACCTACGAGGGCATGCGCGCCGACCTGCCGGACCTGCGCATTGGCCTGGTGCACGGCCGCCTGCCGCAGGCCGAGAAGGCCGCCGTGATGCAGGCCTTCCGCGAGGGCGAGATCGACCTGCTGGTGGCGACCACCGTGATCGAGGTCGGGGTGGACGTGCCCAATGCCTCGATGATGGTCATCGAACACGCCGAGCGTTTCGGGCTGGCGCAACTGCACCAACTGCGCGGCCGGGTGGGGCGCGGCACCGCCGAGTCCGTCTGCGTCCTGATCTACCAGACGCCGTTGTCGCAGGTGGCGCGCGAGCGCCTGCGCGCCATGTTCGAGACCTCGGATGGTTTCGAGATCGCGCGCCGCGACCTGGAACAACGCGGCCCCGGTGAATTCCTGGGCACGCGCCAGTCGGGCATGGCGCTGCTGCGCTTTGCCGACCTGGAAACCGACGCCGAGATCGCCGAGCAGGCGCGCGACGCCGCGGTCTGGCTGCGCGCCGAACATCCCGCCGCCGTCGAGGCGCACCTGGCCCGCTGGATGCGGGGCAGGGAAGACTTCCTGCGCACCTGACGGATGGGTTTGCGATGACCTTTTCATTTTCCAGCGCCGCCCATCGGGCCGGCGCCCAACCCCCGGGGCCTAGTCCATGACTCTGACCGAACTCAAATACATCGTGGCCGTGGCCCGTGAGCGCCATTTCGGCCGGGCGGCCGAGGCCTGTTTCGTCAGCCAGCCCACGCTGTCGGTGGCGATCCGCAAGCTCGAGGACGAGCTGGGCGTGACGCTGTTCGAGCGGGGCGGGGCCGAAGTGGGCGTGACGCCCATCGGCCAGCGCATCGTCGCCCAGGCCCAGAAGGTGCTGGAAGAGAGCGCCAGCATCAAGGAGATCGCGCGCCAGGGCCACGACCCGCTGGCCGGTCCGTTGCGGGTCGGCGTGATCCACACCATCGGCCCGTACCTGCTGCCGCGCCTGGTGCCAGTGCAGATCGGACGCACGCCGCAGATGCCGCTGCTGCTGCAGGAGAACTTCACCGTGCGCCTGGTGGAGCTGCTGCGCCAGGGCGAGATCGATTGCGCCATCATGGCGCTGCCGCTGCCCGAAGCGGGGCTGGTGATGCAGCCGCTGTACGACGAGCCGTTCGTGGTGGCGGTGCCGCAGGACCACGAGCTGGCGCAGCGCGAGTCGATCGACGCGCAGGACCTGAAGCAGCAGACCATGCTGCTGCTTGGCAGCGGCCACTGTTTCCGCGACCAGGTGCTGGAGGTGTGTCCGGAGCTGTCGCGCTTCTCGGCCGCCAGCGACGGCATCCAGCGCACCTTCGAGGGATCTTCGCTGGAGACCATCCGCCACATGGTCGCGGCCGGGATCGGCGTGACGGTGCTGCCGGTGACGGCTGTCCCGGAGCAGCCGCCGGCCAACAGTCTGCTGCGCTACCTGCCGTTCGAGGGCCACGTGCCCGAGCGTCGCGTGGTGCTGGCCTGGCGCCGCAGCTTCCCGCGGCTGGCGGCGATCGAGGCGCTGGCCCAGGCGGTGTACGAATGCGAACTGCCTGGCGTGCGGATGCTGTCGGACGAAGCCGCGGCCGTGCAGGACTGAAGAAAATACGAGCGCATTTGCGCTCGATCAAGCCGCATGGCGGCGGCCGGCGGCAGCGCCGGATTGTCGCAATCGCGGTGTTATCCTCGTTTTGTCTACCAACCCCACAGGGAGCTAGCAATGGCAAAGTCCTCCAAGAAGACCCCCAGCGTTCCGCGCATCAACATCGGCATTTCGGACAAGGACCGCGCCGCCGTCGCCGGCGAGCTGTCCAAGCTGCTGGCCGACTCGTACACCTTGTACCTGATGACGCACAACTTCCACTGGAACGTCACGGGGCCCATGTTCAACACCCTGCACCTGATGTTCATGACCCAGTACACCGAGTCGTGGAACGCGCTGGACAGCATCGCCGAACGCATCCGCGCCCTGGGCCACTACGCGCCGGGCACGTATCGCGAGTACGCCAAGCTGTCGTCCATCGCCGAGCCGGAATCCGTGCCCGAAGCGCTGGAAATGGTGCGCCTGCTGGTCAACGCCAATGAGTCCGTTGCCAAGACCGCCCGCGCCGCCTTCGAGAAGGCCGACGCCGCCAACGACCAGCCGACCGCCGACCTGCTGACCCAGCGCCTGGACGTGCACGAAAAGAACGCCTGGATGCTGCGCAGCCTGCTGCAGTAAGCATGGAGATGGCGCCCGCCGCGGGCGCCTGCGACACCCCAAGCCGGCGCCTCGTGGCGCCGGTTTTTTTTGCGTGCGGACAAGGCCGGGCCACGGGGCGGATGGCGCGCCGATTGATGGCTGCGGCCACGCAACGGCGCAATGTCCGCTTTGCGGCTGTCCCGCATTTTTGCGGGGGCGGCAGCGCGCTATACCGGATCGATGATATGTCGGGCTGGTCCGCCGACGTATAAGTGACTGCTGCCCGCCTCCGGTTTTCCTCCTGTTTGCCTACCTAGAATTTTCATCGCGTCTGCCCTCAGGCAATGCGCATGTTCGTTCATTTCCGGAGGAGGTGCGTCGAGCGTCGTCGATGACGCTCGACGCCTGTGTAGGCAACCATGACCATATCCCATTGGCCCGAGCCGTTCGCGACATGCGCGGCCTTGAAGAAAGATTCCGCCGGCGCGACGTCCGCGCCACGTGTTCCGTTTCGCCTGAACCGGACGACCGCGGCGCTCTGCGCCGGCCTGATGGTCTCTGGCTCCTTTTCCACCGCGATCGCCGCGACCGGCGTGCAAACCGTCAGCCTGCCCGCCCAGGCGGATCCGTATTCGCTGGAAGAGGTGGACGGGCTGGGCGCGACGGGCAGCTCCGCCTATGTGATCAGCAGCCCTGACGGGGCCGACGTCGAGGCGAACCGGGTGTCCGTCGATGGACGCACGGTGGTCACGGGGGGCAAGGGGAGCGGGGTGTATACGACAGGAGGCAGCGCGATTCGGGGGGCGGGGTTCAGCGTTTCCAATGCGGGCATTCTTCTGGGCGGCTCCGGCGGTGATAGTGCTCGGTCACAATGGAGCGTCACCGCCGCTGCCTCGGCGGGGAGCGCAATCAGTGGAAGCCGCCTGAACATCACGAACCGTCTGGTCATTCAGGGCGGTTCGGGCTCTTCAGGGATGGGGGACTATTACAACTGGGGGCACCCCTATTATTCCGCGGCTCCAGGCGGCTTGGGCGGGAATGGAATCCAGGGTGACGGCCTGCGGATCATCAACGCTGGCGGCGCCCAGATATTGGGCGGAGGTGGGGGCGCGGGCGGAAGTGCTCATATTCCTGCGTATGGCGTCGTTGGCGGGGATGGCGGCGCCGCTATCAGCGGCAGCAACCTCACCATAATCAATAGCGGAGATATCGAAAAGGGCGCGGGCGGGGCTGGCACGGGAATCGCTAAGTCAGGCCAGGACGGCGCCGCCATCTCCCTGACGGGGGGCGTGAATTCCCTCACGCTCGAAGCGGGCTCGAGCATCGACGGCAATATCGTGCTGTCGCATGACGACAAGACGCTGGGCGCGCCGCGCTTGTCGATCCTCAACCGCGGCGGCAGCTCGGCCCGGGTAAAGGGCGACGTCATCGTCGGCGCGGGCGCCGATGCCGGATTCGCCGGCAATCCGATGACAGTGGACGGCAGCGTCAGGTTGGGCGATGGCGCGATGTTGTCCATCACGTCGGCGAGCGCGCCGTCGGGTGAATCGCCGGCAAGCATGCAGGCCAGAACCGTCAGCATCGGTACGGATGTCGGCTTCAACCTGTCCGGGGTCGGGCAGGGCAGCGCGACGGATGCGTTGCTGTTCAGCGCGACGGGCGGAAAGATCGAAGGCGATTTCGCCCATGTCGCCATCGGCGGGAAAAAAGCGGCGCACGACGCCGCCGACCCGACCCAATGGATCTCGGACTATCTGACCCTGCGTACCCGCAAGTCCGACGACGGGGAGCACTTCCTGGGGAGCTGGCGGCTGGCCTGGTTCGACACGCCGCCCAAGGCGCATGGCACGTTCCTGATCGGTGACGACGAGGCGTTTACCGTGGGCGCGGCGCTGAGCAAGGTGGAGGCCACCGATGACTGGGACGGCAACAGCCTGACCAAGCAGGGGCCGGGCACGCTGATCCTGAGCGGCGACAACACCTACAGCGGCGATACCGTGGTGGAGGCGGGCACGCTGCGCGTGGGCAACAACGGCGCGACGGGCGCCGTGGCGGGAAACATCGTCAATCAGGGCGAGCTGGTCTTTGACCGTAGCGACGCGGCGACCTACGCGGGCGTGATTTCGGGCGCGGGCGCGGTGACGCAGGCCGGCACCGGCGCCCTGACATTGAGCAACCAGAACACCTACACCGGCGCCACCGCCATCACCGCCGGCACGCTCTACACCGCGGTGGCGGACGCCATGGCCTACAGCACGGCGCTGTCTGTGTGGGCGGACGCGGAGTGGAACCTGGACGGTCATTCGCAGACGCTCGCCGCCGGCGCGACGCTCACGAATCGCGGCGTCATCCAGACGGGGGGCGCCGACCTGCGCGGCAGCGACCTGACCCTCACCAACACCAATCGCGGCAGCATCGATGCGGGCGATGGCGCGCTGGTCCTGACTGGCGGCGCCAATACCCTGACGCTCGAACGCGGGGCCAGGATGGCCGGCGGCGTGAAACTGTCCGCGGGCGCGGATGCGGATCATCTCACTGCCTTGCGCATTGTCAGCAATGTCGATTCCCTGGTGAGCGGCACGTTGACGGCGGCCGCGCATACCCGCCTTACCCTGGCCGGCAAGGGATTGACGTTCAGCGGCGACGCCGCGCTGGGGGCAGGCGCCTTGGCCTTCGAGCCGGGCAGCAGCCTGAGCGCGCGCGCGGTTTCGTTCGATGAGGGCGCCACGGTATCCGCCGGCCTGACGGGGTGGGATCAGCACGCGGTGAGGCTGATCACCACCACCGGTGGCATTACGGGGGCATGGCGCGCCGGCGAGGTGCTGGTGGACGGCTCGGCCGCTCCGGAGTACGGCTACCTCAACACCGACGGGCGCAACATGCAGTACTCCTTGCGCTGGGACGGGTTGGATGCGGCGGCCAGCGGCACGTTCCACGTGGCCGATGGCAAGACCTTCGAGGTGACGGGCGCGCTCTCGAACAACACGGCGCAGGTCAATCCCGACTGGGATGGCCGGCGCCTGACCAAGGCCGGCGGCGGCACCTTGGTTCTCAGCGCCGACAATCTTTACGACGCGGGCACGCGCGTCCTGGAAGGCACGTTGCAGTTGGGCAAGGGCGGCGCCACCGGCAGCGTGCAGGGGGACATCGTCAACGAGGGCTTGCTGGTGTTCGACCATGGCGCCGAGGCGGCCGCGTACGCCGGGCAGATTTCGGGCTCGGGTTCGGTGGCCAAGAACGGCGCCGGCACGATGACGCTGACCGGCGACCACCTTTACACCGGGCGCACCACCATCAATGCCGGCACGCTGCGGATTGGCGATGGCGGCGCCACCGGCTCCCTGCAAGCCAATGTCGCCAACAATGCCGCGCTCGTCTTCAACCGCGGCGACAGCCTGACCTATGGCGGCAGGCTGTCCGGCACGGGCAGCCTGACGCAGGCCGGCGCCGGGACGCTGATCCTGACCGGCACCAATATCTATTCCGGCGATACCCGCGTCGATGCCGGCACCCTGCAATTCGGGGCGCCCGGCGCCGACACGTCCCTCAATGTGTTGAGCGGCGGGCTCACGGTCGCGCCGGGCGCGACATTGGCCAGGGACCCGTCGGCGACGCTACGGGTCGGCGGCAACGTGATGATCGGGGCGGGCTCGACGCTGCTGCTGCGCGACACGATGCAAACAACCTCGTCTTCGCCGGGGCTGACGATGGGCACGCTGAACATCGGCGCCGACGCCACCCTGCATCTGCCCAACTTCGTCGACAGGCCTGCCGCCGACGTCGAATTGTTCCGCTCGGCTGGCGGCATCGGGGGCGACTTTGCCCATGTTGTGTTGGGCGAGGCGTACGTGCCCGAGGTGGACTATCGCAAGCTGACCGTCAGGAAATCGGGCGGCAGCTTCCTGGCCGGGTACGGCTTGAGCTGGTATGCGCACCCCTCCATGTCGCATGGCACCTTCACGGTCGATACCGACGACACGGTCAGTGAGGCGCTCAAGGATGTGGCGGCCAGTACCGATCCGGACAAGCGCTGGAACGGCGCCAGCCTGACCAAGCAGGGGCTCGGGACGCTGACCCTGACTGGCGAGAACAGCTACCGGGGCGGCACCGTGGTGCGCGCGGGCACGCTGCGCATCGGCGACGGCGGCACGGCGGGCGTCGTCACGGGAAACATGTCCATCGAGGATGGCGCCGCGCTGGTCTTCGATCATAGCGATGATGTCGCGGTTTTCATGGGCACCATCGCAGGGGCGGGCACGATCACCAAGAAAGGGACCAATACCTTGTCGCTCTGGGCCGATGGCCGGAGCTATGCCGGCGTCACCACGATCGAGGGCGGTACGCTGAAGGTTGGCTCTTCCGGATATGGAGGATACACGCTGGCGATGCTGGCCGGGGACATCATCGACCACGGCACACTGGAATTCCGCGCCGTCAGTGGTCAGTACAACGACGTGATTTCCGGATCCGGCGGCGTCAAGGTGACGAGTAGCGATGTGACGTTTGTCGGCGAAAATTCCTACAGCGGTCTTACTACCCTCGACAACGGAAGGCTCTATATCGGCAACCGTGGCACGACCGGTTCCCTGGCTGGAGACATCCACATTCAATCCGGCTCGGTGGGCTTTCAGCGTTCCGATGCGGTGGAATACGGTGGGGTGATTTCCGGGGCAGGGAGTGTTGCACAGGGCAATCTCTACGGCGGGGGCGGCGGTACGCTGACGCTGACCGGTGAGAACAGCTATACCGGCGGCACGTCGATCTACGGTGGCACGCTACGCATCGGCAAGGGCGGCACCGCGGGCTCGGTGGTGGGAAACATTTCCAACAGCGGCGCGCTGGTTTTCGACCGCAGCGACGATGTGCAATACACGGGCGTGGTTTCAGGTGGCGGCAGCGTCACCCAGGACGGCGGCGGCCGCCTGTTGCTGACGGCGGCGAACACCTATACCGGAGACACCTTCATCAACGCCGGCGTGCTGCAGTTGGGCGATGGCGGCGCGGGCGGTTCGGTTGCGGGCAATATCGTCAACAACGCCACGCTGATCTTTGACCGCGGCAATGCGGTCACGTACGCGGGCAGGATTTCCGGCAATGGCGCGCTCATCAAGCAGGGCGCCAACACCCTGACGCTGGGCGCAAGCAATACCTATGGCGGCTCGACCGCCATCAATGCCGGCACCTTGAAATTCGCCGGTGGCGCAATCGCCGCCAACACGCTGGGTGGCCGGGTGGCCGTGGCTGACGGCGCCAGTCTCGCGATCCAGGTGCCGGCCAGCGTGCGTGTTTCGGACCAGGTGGCCTTGCGGCAAGGGTCCACGCTGGCCCTGCAGGATGCCATGAAGGGCATCGCGTCCGGCCCCGGCCTGGCGGCCAGCAAGGTGTCGATCGGCGACGATGTCACCTTGGCGCTGTCCGGCATCGCCCACAAGATCCAGCGCGACGTGCTGTTGTTCAGCGCCGACGAGGCCATCGAGGGAGAGTTCTCGCGTGTCGCCACGGACGGATTCGAAAGGCCGGTCGATTACCTGACGCTGACCACCCGCAAATCCGACGACGGCAAGCAGTACCTGGCGGACTATGACCTGACCTGGCTGCTTGGCAATGGCCAGGCGGACGGCCTGTTCACCATCGCCACCGGACTTGCGCAGACCATTGAAGACGCGCTCACGAACGCCGACGCCAATACCGCCACGGGTTGGGACGGCAGCAGCCTGACCAAGCAGGGAGGGGGGACGCTGGTCCTGACCGGCGACAACACCTACACCGGCGCCACCACGATCGCGGCCGGGACGCTGGCGCTGGGCGCTGGCGGGGCCACGGGCTCGGTGACCGGCGATGTCGTCAACCAGGGCGCGCTGGTCTTCAATCGCGGCGATGCCGTGACCTATTCGGGCGAGATTTCAGGCGCTGGAACGGTCACCAAGAAAGGCACCAACACCCTGACCTTGACCGGTGATAACACCTACACCGGCCGCACCACCATCGAAGCCGGCTCGTTGCGGGTGGGCGACGGCGGCGCGAGCGGCGCCCTGGCGGGCGACATCGCCTTCCAGAATCCCTCAGGCTCGCTGGTGTTCGACCGCAGCGATGCCTCGCGGTATGGGGGCGTCGTCTCCGGCGCTGTCGGCGTCGCAAAGAACGGCGCCGGCACGCTCGTCCTGTCGGGAGACAATACCTATACCGGCGGCACCGTCATCAACGCGGGCGCGCTGCAGCTTGGCGACGGCGGCGTCGGCGGTTCGGTGCGCGGAAACATCGTCAACAATGGCGCGCTGGTGTTCGACCACGGCAGCGAAGCGCTAAACACGGGCGATATTTCGGGCACGGGCACGGTGATCCAGACCGGCGCCGGCGTGCAGGTGCTTGGTGGCGGCAATAGCTACAGTGGCGATACGGCGATCCGGGCTGGCACTTTGCGGTTCGGCAATGGCACGGCGGCCGTCAGTACGCTCGCCGGCGGGATCGATGTGGCCGATGGCGCCACGTTGTCGGTGCACGCGCCCGCGACCGTCGCCTTGTCCGGCGCCGTGGTTCTCGAAAATGGGGCGACGCTGTCCATGTTGGACCCGCTGAAAAGCGGCGCGCCGTTCGGCAATCTGACGGCCTCCAAGGTGCGTATCGGCGATAACGTCTCGCTCGATCTGTCCGGCTTCGTGCACAAGCCCAACCAGACCAAGGTACTGTTCAGCGCGGCGGATGGCATCGAAGGCGACTTTGCACGCGTCAGGTCGGACGGATTCCAGAAGAAGGTCGACTATCTGACGGTGGTCACCCGAAAATCCGAGGACCAAAAAAGCTACCTGGCCAGTTACGGCCTGAGCTGGCTGGCCGACAACGGGCTGGAGCATGGCACCTTCACGCTGGCCGCCGGCGAGCAGGATACCGTGGACGTGTCGTTGATGGATGTGAAACCGTCCGCGCATTGGGACGGCGCCAGCCTGACCAAACAAGGGGCCGGCATGCTGACGCTGACCGGCGATCACATCTACAGCGGCGACACCACGATCGCCGCCGGCACGCTGGCGTTGGGCGCGGGCGGCAACACCGGCTCGATCACAGGCGATATCGCCAACCGGGGCACGTTGGTTTTCAATCGTGCCAACGCGGCAACCTACGCGGGTGTGATCTCGGGCGCGGGGGTTGTCACGAAGAAGGGGCCCAATGTCCTGACGCTGGCGGGCGATAACACCTACACCGGACTGACCACCGTGGAAGGCGGCACGCTGCGCATCGGTGATGGCGGTACAAGCGGCTCCCTGGCCAGCGATGTCACTTTCACGGGCCTGGGCAGCATGGTGTTTGACCGCAGCGATGCGTCGCAGTACGCGGGCGTGATCAAGGGGGGCGGCGTGGGGGTTCAAAAGAATGGCGCCGGCACCCTGATCCTGTCCGGCGATAACACGTATACCGGTAACACCGTCATCAATGCAGGCGTTCTGCAGCTTGGCGACGGAAGGGTGAGCGGGTCGGTGGGAGGCGCCATCGTGAACAACGCCGTCCTGGCCTTTGATCGCAGCGATGCGGTGACCTTCTCGAATGCGATCTCAGGCACGGGTGACGTGATCAAGCGCGGCAACAACACCCTCACTTTGCGCTACGGCTCGACCCATAAGGGCGAGACCCGTATCGAGGCGGGCACGCTCAAGATCGGCGTGGCGAACGCATTCGCGCAGTCCTCCGGTCTGACCGTGGCGCCTGGCGCCACCCTCAACCTGGGGGGACCCGGCTACCAGGCGATTCGCCAGTTGGACAACCGCGGCATCATCCTGTTCAACGACCAGGGCGCGCCCGCGGCCAGGAGCGGCATCCAGGTGGTCGGAAACATGCGCCACGGCGGCATGCTGATGCTGAACACTTGCGCCGACTGCGCCGGCCAGGTCTACGTACAGGACGGAGACTGGGTCGGAGACGGTGGCACCGTGTCTTTCGGCACGGTGCTCGGCGGCGACGCCAGCAAGACGGACCAACTGCGGATCAGTGGCGCTGCGAGCGGCACGACTTATGTCGTGGTGACCAACGAGGGAGGGGCCGGCGCGCAGACGATCGAGGGGATCGAACTTATTCGGACCGGGACTTCCACGGCGGACGCCTTCGTACAAAGAGGCCGCATCGCCGCCGGCGCCTATGACTACCATCTGCAAAAGGGGTCGGCTTCGGGGAAGAACGAGAACAACTGGTATCTGACGAGTTTCATCGCGCCGCCGGAAAAACCAAGCGAGCCGCCTGCCGACGAGCCTGAGGCGCCGCCCGTCGACGAGCCGGCAGTCCCGCCTGTCGATGCGCCAGTGGTGCCGCCTGCGGAGAAGCCGTCGGTTCCGCCTGTTGACAAACCGGAGGTCCCGCCTGTTGATGGGCCGGTGGTGCCGCCGACTGACAAGCCGGAGGCTCCGCCCGTTGAGACGCCGTCGGTGCCGCCCGCTGACAAGCCGGAGGTTCCGCCCGTTGATGCGCCGCCGGTGCCGCCTGCTGACAAGCCGGAGGTCCCGTCCGTTGATGCGCCAGTGGTGCCGCCGACTGACAAACCGGAGGCTCCGCCCGCTGAGACGCCGTCGGTGCTGCCCACTGACAAGCCGGAGGTCCCGTCCGTTGATGCGCCGCCGGTGCCGCCGACTGACAAGCCGGAGGCTCCGCCCGCTGAGACGCCGTCGGTGCCGCCCGCTGACAAGCCGGAGGTCCCGTCCGTTGATGCGCCAGTGGTACCGCCGACTGACAAGCCGGAGGCTCCGCCCGTTGAGACGCCGCCGGTGCCGCCTACCGACAAGCCGGAGGTTCCGCCCGTTGATGCGCCCGTGGTACCGCCGACTGACCAGCCGGAGGCTCCGCCCGTTGAGACGCCGTCGGTGCCGCCTGCCGACAAGCCGGAGGTTCCGCCCGTTGATGCGCCAGAGGTACCGCCGACTGACAAGCCGGAGGTTCCGCCCGTTGAGGCGCCGTCGGTGCCGCCTGCCGACAAGCCGGAGGTTCCGCCCGTTGATGCGCCAGTGGTACCGCCCACTGACAAGCCGGAGGCTCCGCCTGCTGAGACGCCGTCGGTGCCGCCCGCTGACAAGCCGGAGGTCCCGTCCGTTGACGCGCCCGTGGTGCCGCCTGCTGATAAACCGGAGGTTCCGCCCGTTGAGACGCCGTCGGTGCCGCCCACTGACAAGCCGGAGGTTCCGTCCGTTGACGCGCCCGTGGTGCCGCCTGCTGATAAACCGGAGGTTCCGCCCGTTGAGACGCCGCCGGTGCCGCCTGCTGACAAGCCGGAGGTTCCGCCCGTTGATGCGCCGCCGGTGCCGCCTGCTGACAAGCCGGAGGCTCCGCCCGCTGAGGCGCCGTCGTTGCCGCCCGCTGACAAGCCGGAGGTTCCGTCCGTTGATGCGCCCGTGGTGCTGCCTGCTGACAAGCCGGAGGTTCCGCCCGTTGATGCGCCGGAGGTACCGCCAACTGACAAGCCGGAGGCTCCGTCCGTTGACGCGCCCGTGGTGCCGCCCACTGACAAGCCGGAGGTTCCGTCCGTTGATGCGCCCGTGGTGCCGCCTGCTGATAAACCGGAGGTTCCGCCCGTCGATGCGCCCGGGGTGCCGCCTGCTGACAAGCCGGAGGTTCCGCCCGTTGATGCCCCGCCGGTGCCGCCTGCTGACAAGCCGGAGGCTCCGCCCGTTGAGGCGCCGTCGGTGCCGCCTGCCGACAAGCCGGAGGTTCCGTCCGTTGACGCGCCCGTGGTGCCGCCTGCTGATAAACCGGAGGTTCCGCCCGTTGATGCGCCGTCGGTGCCGCCTGCTGACAAGCCGGAAGTCCCGCCCGTTGAGGCGCCTGGGGCGCCGCCTGCCGATATGCCCGCGATACCGCCGGCGGACAAGCCCGTCATTGAGCCGGGCGACGATCACGCGAGCGGGGGAGTCGGCGTTGGAAGGGTTCGTGTCCACCGCCCGGAAATGGGCAGCTACGCCGCCAATATGGCCGCGGCGGGTACGCTGTTCGATATGAGCCTGAGCGACCGCCAGAGCGCGGAATCCGTCGATCCCGTTACGGGCGCCCACGGCCACGGCTGGGCCAGAATGGCCTCCGGACGCAGCCGCGGCAGTCTGTCGGACGGGCAGAATCGGTACTCGGCGGACCGGAGCATGCTCCAACTGGGAGGATCGTTCGCGGGGGGCGCTTTCGGCGGCCGAGACGCTTGGCAGTTGGGCGTCATGGCTGGCTACGGCAGTCACCGCAGCAAGACTCGCAACCGCCTGTCAGGGTACCAATCCCGCGGTGATGTGGTGGGCTATGGCTTGGGCCTGTATGGGACCTGGTATCAGGACGCGTCGGCCCGCAGCGGCCTGTATGTGGACAGTTGGGCGCTCTACAACCGATTCGACAATACGGTCAAGGGCGAGGGTCTGGCCGCGGAGAAATACAAGAGCCAAGGCATCACCGGGTCCGTGGAAGTGGGCTATGTGCTGGAGACGGGCGCCTATGCGACCCGAGGCGGTAGGGAGAACCGATATGCAGTCCGGCCGCAGGCGCAAGTCATCTGGTCGGGGGTGAAAGCCGGCGAGCACACGGAACGTACCGGGACGACGGTGAAGGGCGTGGGGGGCGACAAACTGCAGACCCGTCTGGGCGCGCGATTCTCCATGACCAGCCGGCAGGCGTCGCCGGACCCGGCAAAAGCGGGCGGGTTCGAGACCTTCCTGGAGGTTAACTGGGTGCACACGCCCAGGCCCTACGGCGTCAGCGTGGACGACACCCGGGTCTTGATCCAGGGGAGCAAGCACGTGGTCGAGATGTCTGCGGGCGTGCAGGGCGAGCTGAACGAGCGGGTGAGCATCTCGGCGAACCTGATGCAGCGCCATGGTAGCCAGGGCTATCGCGACACGCAGGGCGGGGTGAGCCTGAAGCTCCGCTTCTAATCCCGGCCTCTCGGGGCGCGCCAGGCGCGCCCCGAGAGGGGGCGCACTTGTTGAAATGTGTAATCCACCGGCCTGTCATGGGTGGAAGTCATTTCAATATCAGGACAGATTTGCGCGGCCAGGGTGCGACGGCATTTTGGCGCCGCGCGCGTATGCCATGACACGGGGTGCGCGGTCAATGGCGAATAGGGGGTGCCGATTTACCCCTAGCACGATATCCCCGGCTATTTCGGACGCGATCAGTGACCTGAAGTTGCAATAACGATATTTTCCCTGGGGGCGTCCAAAGATACCCACGGAGAATACTCATTGCTTGCAGTTTGATTAAACCAAGATAAGAAAACGACTTTAAATATATTCTTACAAGACAAAAGGTCTCATTTATTTCCATATGTATGGAAAAAGAGATTATTTCAGGGATTTCCCCACGTTTATTACGACCGCGGCGACTTATTTCCATAGCATCGAAAACTTTTAGAAAAAAATTTGCTGCCGCCGCAGCCTACGATTCGTTGGCTCGCTGCCCACCGGTATGCCCGGGTATCGAGTTGTAATCAAATTTGAATGTGACGTCCACCCAGCCGCCAATATGCGATTCGATTTCGCATGGGTTATTTGGTTCCTGGGTGTCGATTTTTTGATGTATTCGACACGACGAAAACAGTGAGGTCCCCCGTGGTAAAGAGAATCGCAGTATGCGGCCTTGGATATGTCGGCCTGCCCGTGGCCGTGGCATTTTCCAGGCGCTTTGATGTCGTCGGCTTTGATGTGGACAAGCGGCGGATCACGAGCCTGAAACAGGGAGAGGACTGGACCGGCGAGATCGAGCGTGAGGCATTGCTGGCGTCCCCCATGCAGTTCACCGACCAGGTGAGCGAACTGGAAGGCTGCGATTTCTTCGTTGTCGCCGTGCCGACGCCGGTCGATGAAAAGAATAATCCCGATTTTTCGCTGCTGGTGCGGGCCTGCCGCTCGATCGGCCCCGTGCTGCGGCCCGGATGCATCGTGGTTTTCGAATCCACGGTGCACCCCGGGGCGACCGAGGAAATCTGCGGACCGGAGCTGGAAAAGGCCTCGGGCCTGCGCTGCGGCGTCGATTTCAAGCTCGGCTACAGCCCCGAGCGGATCAATCCGGGCGACCGCGAGCACCCGTTGGAGAAGATCGTCAAGATCGTGTCCGGCCAGGACGAGGAATCGCTGGAGATCATCGCCGGCGTCTACGAACAGATTATCGATGCGGGCGTGCACCGCGCTTCCTCGATCAAGGTGGCGGAAGCCGCCAAGGTGCTGGAAAACACGCAGCGCGACATCAACATCGCCCTGATGAACGAGATGTCCAAGATCTGCGATCTGGTCGGCATCCGCACCGCCGAAGTGCTGGCGGCCGCCGGCACCAAGTGGAATTTCCTCAAGTTCACGCCCGGGCTGGTCGGCGGCCACTGCATCGGCGTCGACCCCTACTACCTGACGTCCAAGGCGCAGGAACTGGGCTACCACCCCGAAGTCATCCTGTCGGGCCGTCGTATCAACGACGGCATGGCCAGCCACGTGGCCTCGCGAGTGGTGCAGACCCTGGCCCGCAATGGCCGCCTGAATGCCGCGACCCGGGTCGGCATCCTGGGCATGACGTTCAAGGAAAACGTGCCCGACATCCGCAATTCGAAGGTGGTCGACCTGTACCGCGCGCTCGGCGAGTACGGCATCACGCCGGTGGCCTGCGACCCGATGGTCGACGTCGAGCAGATGCGGCATGAGTACGGCATCAGCCTGGTCAATCGAGAGGAGTTCCGCGACATGGATGTGCTGATCCTGGCGGTGCCGCACCGCGAAACCATGGACACCCTCTGGGAAGACCTGCCGCAACTGGTCAAGGCCGACGGCATGGTCTGCGACCTGAAGTCCGTGCTGGACAGCCGCCGGCTGCCGTCCGGCCTCTTGTACTGGACGCTCTGAGTCCAGGCCCCCAACCCATCAAACACAGGAGAGGCCCGGAATGACCGCCTTTACCATTGCCCCGATTGGAACCTGCCGCATCCACACGCCGTTGCGTGATGCCGTGGGTCGCTATCCGATCAAGCAGCAGCTTGGTCGCAACTACGGTTTCGTGCACACCAGCGCCGAGGCGCTGCAGCAAGCCCGCTTCATGTTTGGCCAGGCCGAGATTCCCGCCGACGTGCAGCGCGTGATCTTCCGTCCGTCCAACGGCGAGCAGGCCCGGCGCGGCGTGCACAAGCCGGCCGACCTGTACATGGTCGAACTGTCCTCGCGCAAGCTGCTGACCGTCGACGGCTATCCCATCCAGTCCAACTACCTGGTGCGCTACTTCAGCGAGTTCTTCGCCGACCGCGCGCGGACCCGCTCGTTCTGGTCCCAGGCCAGCGACGAGCGGCTGGCCGAGCGCCGCGCGTGGCTGGACCAGGATCCGGTCTTCAAGAGCCTGTCGGCGGACAACCGCGACCTGCTCGCGCGCATCGTCAAGCGTGAACAGACGGATGACGAGATCGCGCAGCAGATGCAGGCGCTGGTCGATCTGCTGGGCCGCGACAAGGTGGTGTTCGTCACGCACGTCAACGCCATGACGCCCGACAATGTGCCGATCGAGCAGCGGGCGCAGTTGATCGCGGCCGTGACCGCCAGCGCCCAGCACATCGGCGTGCCTTGCTACGACCCGACCCCGCTGATGAACAAGATCGGCCAGGCGGATGCGCTGGAGGACGGCGGGCTGGACCTGACGCACTACACCCCGCTGTTTGCCGAACGCCTGTACACCGAATGGTTCAAGACCTTCGTGCGCCCGCGCATGAGCGCCTCCACGCCGCAGTCCGCCGTGCCCAAGCTGGGCGCCGAGGAAAGCGTCGAGCGCATCGAGAAGCTCTGGGACGCCGGCGAACTGCGCGAGGCCTCGCGCCGGCTGCGCGACGTGCTGCGCCGTCATCCGGGCCTGCCCGACCACACGCTGCTGTTCGCGCGCATCCAGGAAGAGCTGGGCGATTACGAAGGCTCGCTGGCATTGCTGGACGGCGCCGATGGCGCGCTGGCCACCGGCAGCAAGGCCGAGCAGATCCTGATGCGCAACCATTTCAAGCTGGGACGCCACGAGCTTGCGCACTCGCTCGCCGCCGGCCTGCTGGGCGACGAGATCGAAACGCCGGAAATCGTGCGCATCGCGGCGATCTCCGCCGGCCACCTGGGGTTCGTGGACGAGGCGCTGGGCAACTGGAAGCAATTGTTCCGCATCTCCTCGCCCCAGGACCCCACCGCCACGGAGGCGGCCGACACCGTGCTGTCGCTGCTGCAGGCGGGCAGCGATATGGACGCCGTCCTGCGCTGGGTCCATGAAGTGCGCGCCGCCATCCCGTCGCATGGCCGTAGTTTCGCGATGCTGTGGCGCGACCGGCTGATCGCCGGAGACCGCGCCGGCCTGCGCGCGCTGGCCTTTGAATCGCCCGCGCTCAAGGACGTGGAAGCGCTGGAACTGGTCAAGGAAGCGACCTGGCGCGGTTGCATCATGGCCGCGGCCGCGCTGGCCGTGTCGTGCAAACTGGCCGACAGCGAACAGGAAGACATTTCCGGCTGGCTGCGCACGCAGTCCGCGGCGTGGGCCGAGGAGGGCACCCAGGCGCTGGAGGAAGGCCGCCTGCGCGATGCCGCCGAGCGCATCTGCGCGCACCGCCTGCTCAATCCGGACGCCCTGGCCGGCGTGCGCGCGCAGCGCGCCTTTGAACGCGCCATGCGTCTGGGCGTGAGGGCCGCGCTGGTGGCGGGCAACCACAAGGAAGTGATCGACCTGACCGACATCGCGCTCGATACCCAGGTCGAGTTCCCCGAGTTGCACGCCATGCGTGGACGCGCGGCCGACGCGCTGGGCGACAAACAGACCGCCATGCGGCACCTGGAGCAGGCCGCGGCAAACGAATCCGCGCCGTTCAGCACGCAATTGCATTTCGCACGGGTGGCGTTCAACGGCGGCTGGTTCGGCGAGGCCATCGACGCCTACAAGATGGTCCTGGCGCATGCCTCGGCGGACCAGAGCGCCAAGGACGAGGCCGAGCGCCAGCTCGGACGGCTCGGACCGCGCGCCATTCGCGGCGCCCGTGAAATCCTGGCGGCCGGCGATCCCAAGGCCGCCTGGGACCTGTTGGATCGTGTGGCGCAATCGTGGCCCGGGATGCCGGAGGTCGACCACGAGAAGCGGCGCATCCTGGCCGTGCTGTACGCGGAAGCGCGCGCGCTGGAGTCGTCCAGCACCACCGAGCGCCTGGCCTTGGGCGAGCGCATCCTGCAACTGGTGCCCGACGATCCCATCGGCCTGCGCCTGGCCGCGGTCGGCGCCATGCGCCTGCACCGCTTCGAACAGGCCCTGCCTTACTGGCGCGCGCTTCAGGAGCGTTCCGACAACCCTGCCCAGTACGATCACTACATCGAGCGCTGCCAGGTGTGGATCGACAAGGCCAACCGCAGGAAGGCCGCATGAATCCGCCGCTGATTACCGAACGCGAGGAAGCCGCCTCGTCCGAGCTCCAGCAGGTCCAGGCGCGGCTGGAGGAAATCGTCGCGGCATCGGTGCGGGTCCAGGTCGCGCAGGCGAACCTGGCCGACGCGCAGACGATGGCGCGCGGCCACCTGGCCGACCCCAAGGTCCGCTTCCTGCTGCTCAGGTTGAAAGAGGCGGCGGGCCTGAACGAGGGTATGTCCGAACAGTGGGCCACGCTGCTGCGCGAATGTCCCGATGACCTGGAGATCGTGCGCTACCGGGCGACCCGCCTGGTCAAGGAGCGCCATGTCGATGAGGCGCTGGCCCTGGTCGAGCGGCACCTGCCGGAGTCCACGGACAATCCCTCCAGGCTGTTCGCCCGCGCCAAGCTGTTGAGTGACATCCGCGCGCACGCGCAGTCGGACGAGCTGTTTCGCCGGCTGATCCTGCAGCATACGGATCGCAACATCCGCGTCGAGTTCGCCAAGCGCCTGCGCAAGCGCGGCCTGCTGGCGGACGCGTTCGAGGTCATCGCGCCCGTGGCCAGGCACCTTGCGCCTGGCAGCAAGGCGGCGGAACTGGCCAACGGCCTGGCCAGCGACTACGCCTTCTACCAGCGCCTGGAGCCCGAAAGCGCGCTGGCGGGAAAGGACATCAGGATCGTGTCGATGAAGCACGCCATCCTGCATTTCCGTCATCGGCAGATCCCGGAATATTCTCCGGAGAAGCCGGTTTCGGTCGCCCTGGTGACCGGCAGCCTGGGCCCGGGCGGCGCCGAGCGCCAATTGACGCGGCTGGCCGGAGAGCTGGCCCGCATGGCGGACGCGCCCGATGCCGGAGCGGCCGATGCGCCGATGAAGCCGGAAAAGGTCGAAGTGCTGGTCAAGCAGCACACCGAGCCGGCCGGTTCCACCAAGAAGCAGGGACTGGACTTTTTCCTGTCCGTGCTGGTCAAGGCGCGGATTCCGGTCACGGAAATCAACAAGTTGCCGGCGATCTCGGTGGCTCATCAGTCGGTGCCGGATGGCAGCCTGGGCCGCCTGCTGGAGCAGTTGCCGCCGCCGGTCCACTACGGCGTGACGCGGCTGGCGCCCGTGCTGCGCGCCAGCACGTTCGACGTGGTGAGCCTGTGGCAGGACGGCACCTGCCTGTTCGGCGCCCTGGCGGCGCTGCTGGCCGGCGCTCCAACCATTCACCTGGTGTTCCGTGGCTTGCCGCCGAACATCCGCAAGGACCGCTTCCGCGAAGAGTACCCGGAGCTGTACCAGGCCCTGGCCCAGGTGCCCGGCGTGCATTTCGTCAGCAACAGCCGCAAGGCCGCCGAAGCCTATGCTGAGTGGCTCGGCATCCCCATCGTGCGCTTCCATGTGCTGTACAACGGCGTGCCGGACCTGACCACCGACGCCGCGCAGGCCGACCAGGAAAAGTGGCGGGCCTTCCAGGAAAGCACGGCCGACGCCACGGAAACCATCGGCGGCGTATTCCGCCTGGAGCCGGACAAACGCCCTCAGCTTTGGATCAAGCTGGCCGCCATGTACCTGAAACAGCGTCCGCGTGCGCGCTTTGTCATCGTCGGCGATGGCCGGCTGCACGACAACATCGTGGCGTTGGCGGAAGAACTGCGCGTGATGGATCGACTGCTGCTCGTCGGCCTGTCGAACCACGTGGGCTACTGGTATTCGCAAATGGACGCCAAGGTCCTGCTGTCGCGCTACGAAGGCCTGCCCAACGTGCTGATCGAAGCCCAGTTGCTGGGGGTGCCGGTCGTCTCGACGCCGGCCGGCGGCGCGGGCGAGTGCTTCGAGGAAGACCAGACGGGCCACCTGCTGGGCGATGTCGAGCATCCCGACCTGCATGAGGCTTGCGACAAAGTCGCCTCGATCGTCGATCGGGTGCGCGCCGACGAGAGCCTGAAAGCCCAAAGCCGCAAGCGGGCGCAGACCCTGTTTTCGCTGGAGGCGATGCTGGCCAAGTTCCTGAGCCTGTGCATGCCGCTCATGCCAGAGTCGGAGAACGACGCGAGCATGGAATTGCCCCCGATGCGTCTCAAACAGGCTTGAGCGTCCGCCAGCCTCATCCTGGTCCTGAAGATAAAGGAAGTTATGCAAATGAACGTCCCGGCGGCGAGCCCGCGCCGCATTGCGGCGCCGGCCCTGCTGCTGATCACCGTACTCATGCTCAGCGGCTGCCAACTGCCGCGCTCGGGCCCCATGTTGAGCGAGATGACAGGCGCGCACGACGCCAAGGACGTCATCGTGATGCCGGCGTCGCGCGAACTCGCGCGCGCGAGCCGGGTGCCCGAGGTGTCCGATTTTCCCGTTCGCTATCGCGACCTGACCGAGGCCGGCTTCGACACCCTGGTGCCCGGCGATGGCATCAACGTGAAAGTGTGGGAACGCGGCGGACTGGGCGTGTTCGCGGCGGATCCGACGGGGGTGAGCGACCTGGGCAACCAGGAGCTGGACCGCAATGGCTATGTGTCCTTTCCCATCCTCGGCAAATTCAAGGCGGGCGGCATGACGCTGGGGCAACTGCATGACGCCATCGTGGCGCGGCTGAGCCGGCTGGTGGCCGGCGCCGATGTCAGCGTGACGCGCGCCACCGACGCGCGCGGGCAGATGGTGACCGTGCAGGGCAACCTGACCAAGCCGGGCATGTACCCGATCACGCAGACGTCCCAGCGCCTGAGCAGCGCGCTGGCGCAGGCGGCGCCGGTGCAGACCAATCCCGAGCAGCTCGTCATCAGCCTGCGGCGCGACAACAAAGTCGCCTCGGTGCGCCTGTCGGACATTTACCGCAACCAGAACAACGACATCCTGCTGCGCTCGGGCGACGTCATCACCGCGTACGAATCGCGCGAGTTCCTGACGGTGCTTGGCGCGGCCGGCAACCAGGGCCGCGTGGCCATCAGCAAGCGTAACTACAGCGTGCTGGACGCGCTGGCCGACGCCAAGGGGCTGGATGACCAGACCGCCGACCCGCGCTCGGTGTTTCTGTTCACGCCGGCGCAGGCAGGCGCCGAGGGCAAGCCGGACCTGTTGCCAGTGGTGTACCAGTTCGATCTCACGCGTCCGGAACAGGTGGCGCTGGCCCGCGAATTCACGGTGAAGGAAGGCCAGGCGATCTATATCTCCGACGCGCCGTTCACCCAGGTGCAGAAGGTGCTGTCCGCGTTCCGCGTGACCATGAGCGCCGGCTTCAGCGCCACTCGGGCGATCGACTCCGACTCCGGCTCCGGCGCCTCCAACGGCATCAGCCAGTAGCGTGTCGATGAGCAACGAGGATCGGATCAAGGGTTGGCGTTCGCGGAGAAAGGACAGCAGCTACGCGGTGGGATCGGGCGTCGCCGCCTGGCGCCTGGACCCGGCCGCGCTGTTCGAGGCCAAGGCGGAGCCGGCTGTGCTGTTCAAGCCCTTGCTGGCGCGTCTGCAGGGCGAGCCGCACGACTCGGTGGCCGCCCGGCGGGCGGTCTACGAGGCGGTGCAGGCCGAGCTGGACGCGGAGATCGCGCGCGCCGAGGTCGATGAGTCGCTGGCCGATTTTTCACGGCGACGCCTGCGCATCATCGTGCGCCTGCTGGAGCAGGACATCCGCGCCGGCGTCGAGGTGTTCGCGCCGGGCTATATGCCCGTGCGGCTGGTGGCGGAGGATCGGCGCCTGGCCCAGGCGCAGGAGCGGCGCGAGCAGCGGCGCAGGCAGGACGAGGCGCGCGAGGCGCGTCGCCGTGCCTCGCGCAACGATATCGCGCTGGAGATGGAGCTGCCGGCGGGCGAGGCCGGCGACCTGGAGATCCTGCGGGACCGGGTGCGCGGCCTGCATGCCGGGCATCGTCCGCATATCGCCGGCCGCGGCTGGCCAGGCGGACGCACGCTGTTGGCGCTGTTCGTCTATCAGTTGCATGTGATGCATGGCGAAAGCCGGATCGCGCTGTTGTGGGCGTTCGTGGGCCCGGTGGTGCTGCTGACGCTGATTTCGTCGCTCTACATCCTGATGGGCACGCACTACATCCTGGGGATGGACGTGCAGACCTTCTCGCTGTTGGGCGCGACGACCTGGATCATGTTCCGCCAGATCATCTTCCGCAGCAGCACGGCGTATGTGTCGGCGCGCGGCCTGTTGAACTTCCAGGGCGTGTCGCCCTTGATGTGCGCGCTGGTGCAGGCGCTGCTGTACGTGTCGGTGTACCTGGTGGTGTTCGTGGTCCTGATCACCGCCGGCCATGCGCTCGATCTCATCACGCTGCCCAAGAGCTGGCCGGGCTTCATGCTGTACGTGGTGCTGATGGCGTGCTGCGCCGCGGCGATGGGCCTGCTGTTCGGCGCGATCGCGACGTTCTGGCACTTCTTCCTGCGGCTGGCGCCGGTGATCGAACGCTTCCTGCAGATTTTCTCGGGCGTCTTTTTCGTTTCGGAGCAGTTGC
This sequence comes from Achromobacter dolens, assembly GCF_902859745.1. Lineage (GTDB taxonomy): Bacteria > Pseudomonadota > Gammaproteobacteria > Burkholderiales > Burkholderiaceae_B > Achromobacter > Achromobacter dolens. The sequence continues at coordinate 166,463 of NZ_CADIJW010000003.1, forward strand.
CCGAACAATTGCGGCCCTGGATGCTGTGGCTGCCGTTCTCGCATGGCATGCAACTGCTGCGCTCGGCCTACTTTGATTCCTATACGTCGCAGGACGCGAGCCTGGGGTACTTCCTGACCAGCCTGGTTTTCCTGATGGTGGTCGCCCTGGCGGCCGAGCGGCTGGCCCGACCCAACATCCAGCCCATGTGAGGAATGACGATGATCCATCTCAATCGCGTCACGGATGAACCCCTGGCCTTCGGCCACCGGCAGGCGTTGCTGGCCCAGGCCAGCCTCGACATTCCCGTCGGGCGCTATGCCTTGCTGTCGCCGGCGCCGGAGCTGCACCGCCAGATCATTGACCTGCTGTGCGGCCTGCGGCCGCCGCGCCAGGGCTTCGTCCAGCACGACGGCAACGTGTCGTGGGCGATCGGCCGGCAGGGCTTCATCCGCGGCAAGGCCAGCGGCCTGAACATGATCGAGCTGGTGAGCCAGATGTACGAGCTCGACGCCGATGCCACCTATGAACTGGTGGCCGACCTGATTACCGACCCCAAGAGCCTGCCGCGGCCGATGGAGCATTGGCCGCTGTTCGCGCGGCAGGAGTTTTCGTTTGCGCTGGCCCTGGCGCCGGCGTTCGATGTCTACGTGATCGAAGGGGCCATTCCCTTCGAACCCTGCCGTTTCACCCGTCTCTGGCTGGCGCTGTTCGAAGAACGGCTGGTCGGCAGGACGCTCATTCTTTCCAGTTATCGCCAGAATCAATTGGCGGACTATTGCCTGAAGGGCCTGATTTATGAACGAAGCGCACTCCGCATCGAAGACGACCTCGACCAGTGCATCCAGAAGTTCCCCCCGCGACGATCACGAAGCGAATCCGGAACAGGCGACGACGTTTTCGGCGGATTCGACGAGGGCCAGCTCGGCTTCTGAGAGCGGCTCCGAGATCGAGCGCCGGCGCCGCGAACGGCAGTCGGCGTTGGAGGATCGACGCCGCCGGCGCTGGATCAACGCGCTCATCGTCGTCGCCCCGGTGGTCCTGGCGCTGGTTTACGTGCTCTGCATCGCCACGCCGCGCTACGAAGCCGAATCGCGCTTCTTCGTGCAGTCGGGCTCCGGCCAGCAGGGCGGCGGCGCGATGGCGGCCAGCCTGCTCACGACCGGCAACTCGGGCGGCATGCTCGGCGGCTTCGTCGACGGCTGGGCGGTCAGCGACTTCCTCAGGTCGCGCGACAGCATGCGGCAGTTGGACAAGAAGGTCGGCCTGCGCCAATACCTGTTGAATAAGGGCCTGGACCCGGCCAACCATCTGTCGGAGGACTCGAGCGAGGACGATCTGTATCGCGCCTATCGGGCCTCGGTGCAGGTTTCCTTCAATGCGCTGGAGCAGATCGACGTGCTGCGCGTGCGCGCGTATTCGCCCGAGGACGCCGAAACCCTGTCCAGGGCGCTGATCGGCCTGGCGGAAGAGTTCGTCAGCTCCATGAATGAAAAGGGCGTGGCCGACAAGCTCAGGGTCAGCGAGGAATCTGTCAGGCAGGCCGAGCAGAAGGCGCTGAGCGCCCGCGAAGCGCTGACCACCTGGCGTACCACGCACGGCAACATCGACCCGACCGCGACGGTGGCCATGCTGCTGAACCTGTCGAGCCAGTTGGAAGCGGAGCTGAGCACCGCCCAGATCAACCTGGACAAGATCCGCGCGCTGAACAACAAGGACCATTTCATGCTCAAGCCCGCCGAGACGCAGGTCGTGGCCCTGAAGAAACGGCTCGCCGCCGTGCGCCAGCGCCTGAGCGGCGAGGGCAACACGGAAGCGAAACAACTCAAGTCATACGAGGCGCTGCGCAATACGCAGGCTTTCGCCGACTCGAATCTGACGCTGGCGCAGCAGTCCTACCAGCAGGCCGTGACGGACGCCCTGCGCCTGCAGCGTTACCTGTCCATCATCGCGCAACCGGTCTCCACCGACCGGCCCAGCAGCCCGCGCACGGGGGTGCTGCTGCTGCAGGCGCTGGCGCTGGGGTTCGTGCTCATGTTCGTGCTGCGCGCGGCGATGGCATTGCTGAGAGGATTGCGCCATGGTTGATACCACGATAGAACGCCCCGGCGCCCTGGCGCCGACCGCCGCCCAGGCCGCTCCGAGCGATGGCGTCAGCCGCCTGCGCGCCGTCATCAAGCAGATCCTGGAGGCGGATGATCCGTTGCAGGCGATGGCCGGGCTCGGACCGGCGCTGGCGCGGGTGGAGGAGGGCTGGCGCGACGCGCGCCGCCTGCTGGTGTCGCCGTTCGTGAAGGTGGGCCGGCTCGAGCCGGCGATCGCCGCGCTGGAGCGGCTGGTCGAGGCCTATCCGACGCGCACCGACGACCGCCGCCTGCTCGCCAGCCTGCTGGGCCGCACCGAGCAGTGGGACCGAGCCATCGCCCAGGCCGACGCCGCCGCCGCGATCGCGCCCCAGGACGCGGCATTGCAGGCCGCGCGGATACAACTGCGCGTGCAGGCCGGACGCATTCCGCAGGCTGCCGAGGTTGCGCGCCAGACCGCTGCCGTGGCGCGCGCCAATCCGGGCGAGGCGCATTGGTGGATGCTGGCCCATGCGCGCAACGACGATTCGGCCGATGCGGCTGCCATTGCCATGACCTTGCAGGCGGCCGATCTGCCGAACGCGCGCGTGGCGACGGTGGCTGTGCGTGCCTTGCTGGACGACGACCGGGTCGAGGCGGCGATCGAGCTGGGCAACGGCGCGCTGGGCGCAGGGCACGACGCCCCGGCGCTGCGCGCATCGCTGGGCCTGGCGCACTTGCGGCGCGCCACCGACGAGGACCGCAAGCTGCATGCCCCGGCGCACTTCGAGGCGGGCTTGAGCGCGGCGCCGGCCGACGTGCGGTTGTTGACGCTGCATGGAGAGACCCTGCTGCGCGCCGGCCGCTACAAGGAGGCCGTGGCGCCGCTTCGCCAGGCCGTGGAACTGGCGCCGGACCTGGAGCAGACCCGCGCCCTGTACGCGCGCGCGCTGCGCTACACGCTGCAGTATGAAGAGGCGGCCGACCAGATGCTGCGGCTGGTCGAGAAGTCGCCCGAAAAGCGACTCTGGCAGCGCGGGGCCATCGGCGCGCTGTCGCAGGCCGGGCGCAAGCAGGAGGCGGAGGCCCTGTTCGAGCGATACGTGGCGCAACGCGGGCAGGCGCTGCCGGCGACTTTCCAGGAAGCCCTGGACCAGTTGGAACACAAACTGGATACCGCCCCGATCCCGCAAGCCCGCCTGGACTGGGCCTGGTCGCTGCGCGACGACGCCACGGCCGACCGTGCGCAATGGGAGCGGCGCGCGCGCTGGGGCCATCTGGTGGATCACCTGCTGTTCGACTGGCTCGAATGCCGCGAGGACAGCGTCGAGGAAGCCATGCAGATGCTGGGCGAACTGGACACCGGCGAGCGTTTCTTCGCGCCGCTGCTGGCCACCGGCCGGGGCGTGGTGGTGGCCACGGCGCACGTGGGGCCCATGTATGCCGGCCTGATGGCGCTGGAACTGCTGGGCATTCCCTCGCGCTGGCTGGCGACCGCGCCCAGCATCGCCCAGAGCAGCTATGCCGCCGCCCTGATCTCCACCGCCGACCAGACCGAGGCGCAGGTCGCCAAGGCCTGCATGCGCGCGCTGGCCTCGGGCAACGTGCTGTGCCTGGCCGTGGACGGCGCCGCCAACCCGGCCGCGCCACGCGTGGATTTCGAAGGGCAGTCCGTGACCTATTCCAGCTTCGCGGCGCACCTGGCGCACCGCCAGGGCGTGCCGTCGGTGTTCTACACGCCGCGCTGGGAGAACGGCAAGGTGGCCTACACGCTGGAGATGCTGCCCGCCGTGGAACCGGGCGAGGACGCCGATGCGTATGCGGCGCGCTGGCAGGCGGCATATTTCAAGCATCTGCGGGCGCACGTGGCCGGTCCGCCGGAAAACCTGCGCCTGAGCGGCGGCATCTGGCGTCACGTGCAGTCCGCGGATCGGTCCGCGCAGCGTTAGGGGGTGAATGTCCATGAGAGCGACAACGAATTCAAGGCAAGCGGCGGCGGAGCAGGCGCCGCGCCGCAGGCGTGCTGGTCCGGTCCGTCGCTGGTTGCTGCGCGCGTTGGCCTGGCTGCCCGCGCTGGGCATGCTGTATGGCGGCGCGGCCGCTGCCAGTGAATCCTGCGCCAGTCCGGACGAGCGCTGCCCCTTCGTTTCCGAACTGCTGCAGCAGCGCGAGGGTTATGGCGCCCGGGCCACGGGCGGGCTGGGCGGCAAGTTCATCGAGGTCACCTCCGACCAGGACGCCGGACCGGGCACGCTGCGCGCGGCGCTGGCGCAGGCCAAGAAGGGGCCGACCTGGATCCGCTTCGCCTCGGACATGACGATCGTGCTGGAGTCGCAGTTGCGGGTGCCGTCCAACACCACGATCGACGGCCGTGGCAGGCACGTGGCACTGATCGACGACGGACTGGGCGTGTATGGCAGCAGGAACGTCATCCTCACGCACCTGACCATCGATGGCCGCCTGAACCGGCTGACGCAGGCCGTGAACATCGCCAACGACAGCCGCGACGTGTGGGTGGACCACATGGACCTGTCGCGCATGTCCGACCGGCTGCTGAACGTGAAGAACGGCTCCACCGACGTCACGATTTCGTGGACCAAGTTCCACAACTCGAACAAGGTCATGCTGCTCAACAACATCACCTCGAAGAACCTGTTCGCGAACTACGACCGGGATTCCATCGCGCGCGTGACACTGCACCACAATTATTTCTTCAACACCGTGCAGCGCAATCCCCGGGGCCAGTTCGGCACGTTCCACCTGTTCAACAACCTGCTGGAGAACTGGGATTTCTACGGCATGAGCTTCAGCCTGGAGGCCAAGGCGCTGGTCGAGGGCAATATCTTCAACAACGATGCGAAGCGCCAATGCGTGGAGCCCGAGTTCTTCCCGACGGTGGAAGGGGTGAAGGTGAATTACTGCCGCTACATCCCCACCGCCGCCAAGCGCAGCGCGCTGGACAACGGGGCGTCGGACGAGGGCGCCTACCAGGACCTGAAGGCGGTGCACGGCTATACGCGCGACTTCAAGGCGTTCCTGCGCCTGAAGGACAACCTGTATCTGGGAGACGCGAAACCCGTGCTGCAGGACTACCGCCCCGAGGCCGCGCCGACGCCGCCGTATTGCTATGGCTATGAGACGCCCTCGGCCGAACTGGCGGACCGGATCCGCAAGCACGCGGGGAACACCAGCGGCGATACGCCGCTGCCCGCGACGCGGGTGGGCGCGGGCTGCCCAAGATAGCGGCGGCGCGGCGAGGCCGCGGCGCGCGGGGAACCCGAGTCGGGGGTCAGGCCTGGTGCGACAGCGGCCGCTCGGGAATCGGCGCGATGCGTTCGGGCGGCGGCGACACGCGCCACGAGGCGCGCCGGCGCAGCGCGCCGAACAGCTTGAGGCCTTGCGGCCAGTCTTCCAGTCCGCTGTCGGCGTTGATGTGGCCGGCGCCCGGAATCACCACCACGCGGCTGCCCCAACTCTCGGCAAAGGCGCGGGCGCGTTCCAGCCGGCAGTAGGGGTCATTGTCGCTGGCCACCACCACGCTCTGGAACGGCAGCGAGTGGCGCGGGATCGGCGCGAAACCGCGCAGACAGTCCGGCGCGTCGGGACGCTCGACGTCCGCCGGCGCCACCAGCAGGGCGCCGGCGACCTTGGCGCGCAGCGGCACCGGCAGCGCCGCGCTGATCAGGCAGCCCAGGCTGTGGGCGATCAGCAGCACGGGGCTGCGGGCCTGGTCGACCAGGCCGGCAAGGGTGGATATCCATTCCGCGCTGACCGGGTTCTGCCAGTCACGCTGCTGCACCCGCACCGCGTGCGGCAACAGGGTCTCCCAGCGCGATTGCCAGTGTTCGGGTCCGGAGTCTTTCCATCCGGGGACGATGATCGGTTGGAGTCTCATGGCGGCCATGATGCCGCGCCGGCTTAGTAACGCAAACGAATAAATCCGCTTTTGCATATACGGTGTCGGGCATAAGGGCGGCGGCCTCCCGGATGCGGCACCGCAATATCGAAACCCCGCGCAAGACGGGCCGGAACCCCTGCGAAAGCCGCTATTTTTCAGTGTATGCTTGCCGTGCTAATGCAACGTAACGGGGCGTGACCAATGCATTTCCGGCCGTCCGCCCGGTTCAAAAACCAACGATTACAAGCCATTAAAGGAGTGCACTCATGAAGCAAGCATTTCGTCTGACCCCGGTCATCGCGGCCCTCAGCGTCGCCGCGGGGTTGGCGTTCAGCGCCGGCGCGCAGGCACAGACCATCAAGATCGGCGTGGTGGGCCCCACCACCGGCGCGGTCACCCAGTACGGCGACATGGTCCGTGAAGGCGTCGACACCGCGGTGGAGCGCATCAACGCCGCCGGCGGCATCAACGGCAAGAAGCTGGAAACCGTGGTCATCGACGACGGCTGCGAACCCAAGCAGGGTCCGGTCGCCGCCAACCGCGTGGTCAACAGCAAGATCGGCTTCGTCGTGGGCCACGTCTGCTCGGGCGCCACCATCGCCGCCGCCGACATCTACAACAACGAAGGCGTGGTCATGGTCACGCCCTCGGCCACGTCGCCGGCCCTGACCGACGGCAAGAACTACGACTTCATCTTCCGCACCATCGGCCGCGACGACCAGCAAGGCCCCGCCGCCGCCAAGTTCATCCTGGAAAAGCTCAAGCCCAAGAAGGCCGCCGTGCTGCACGACAAGCAGTCGTACGGCCAGGGCATCGCCACCGCCGTCAAGAACGACCTCGAAAAGGGCGGCGTGCCCGTCGCCATCTTCGAAGGCATCAACGCCGGCGACAGCGACTACTCGGCGGTCATCACCAAGCTCAAGAGCCAGGGCGTGGACTTCGTCTACTACGGCGGCTACCACCCCGAAATGGGCCTGCTGCTGCGCCAGGCGGCCGAGCAGGGCGTGAAGGCCAAGTGGATGGGTCCGGAAGGCACGGGCAATCCGGACATCAACGCCATCGCCGGCGATGCCGTCGAAGGCATGCTGCTGACGCTGCCGGCCGACTTCACCCAGAACGCCGCCAACGCCGAGATCGTCAAGGCCTTCGCCGCCAAGAAGCGCAACGCCAGCGGCGCGTTCCAGATGACGGCCTACACCGCCACCCAGGTCATCGCCGACGGCATCAAGGGCGCCGGCAGCGAAGACCCGACCAAGGTCGCCAAGTACCTGCACGCCAACTCGTTCGACACGCCCATCGGCAAGGTTAGCTGGAACAAGCAGGGCGACCTGACGAACTTCCAGTTCGACGTGTTTGTGTGGCACAAGGACGGTTCGAAGTCCGTTTATAAATAAGGACTTGGCGCGCGATCGGGCGGCTTTGCCGTTCGCCGGCGCGCGCCACCCGCCAGACCCCTCGGCCGGGCCGGAAGCGACGTCTTCCCGCCCGGCTTTTTCGTGCACGCCGCCCGCCGGGAACCGAGCCGGCGCCGGTGGGGTCGAACGCCGCTCGCGCGGTTTTGCGTAGAATGCGGCGAAATCGCTCTCTCATTTTTTGTCCGGACACCCCATGACCAAGGCCTTGCTAGTCGAAGACGATCCGAAGCTGTCGCGCCTGATTGCGCAGTTCCTGGAGCAACACGGGTTCCAGGTCGCCCAGGCCTACCGCGGCGACCATGCGGTGGAGGCGTTCCGCCGCCACGACCCGGCCATCACCATCCTCGACCTGATGCTGCCCGGGCGCGACGGCCTGCAGGTCTGCCGCGACCTGCGGGCTTTCTCGTCGGCGCCGATCCTGATGCTGACCGCCCGCGAGGACGACCTGGACCAGATCCTGGGCCTGGAGTCGGGCGCGGACGACTACGTCATCAAGCCGGTCGAGCCGCGCGTGCTGCTGGCTCGCATCCGCGCGCTGCTGCGGCGCCACAGCCAGCTCGAGGAGCCGCCGGAGCGCCTGGAGTTCGGGCCGCTGGTCATCGACCGGCGCACCCGGGCGGTGGTTCACGGCGGCGTCGAGGTCGACCTGACCACGATGGAATTCGAGATGCTGTGGGCGCTGGCCAGCCAGGCCGGCCAGGTGCTCACCCGCGACGATCTGCTCAATGCGGTGCGCGGCATCGAGTTCAACGGCCTGGACCGCAGCGTCGACGTCTGCGTCAGCAAGCTGCGCCGCAAGCTCGACGACGACCCGCGCGATCCGGCGCGCATCAAGACCGTGTGGGGCAAGGGCTACCTGTTCTCGCCCAAGGCGCACGAGGGCGGCGATGATTAAATTCGTCCTGCGGCTCTTCGTGGTGCTGGCGGTCGGCTTCGTGATTTCCAACGAAGTCGTGGACCGTTCCGCCAACTACCTGTTCGAGCCGGTCAGCGACGCCTACACCCGCGAGTCGGTGCGCGGGCAGATCCACAGCCTGGTGCTGGAACTGTCGAAGGTCGAACCCGAAGCGCGGGCGGCCTACATCGAAAAGCAGCTCAAGCCCTACTATGGCCTGGGCCTGCGCGTCTTCAACGCGTCGGACTACAACGCCAGCGACAGCGAGCGGCGCATCGTCGCTCGCGGCGATTTCTTCATCCGCGACAAGATGCAGACCTTCGTGGCCGCGATTCCCGGCCCTGGCCACCAGTGGCTCGAGGTCAAGCTGCCGCCCGAGCCGTCGTTTGGCCCGTGGGTGGTGGCGGCGGTCTACTCGGCCCTGGGGCTGCTGCTGTGCGCCTTCATGCTGGTGTGGGCGCTGCCGATCTGGCGCGACCTGGAGGCGCTCAAGACCGCCGCGCTGCGCATGGGGCAGGGCGACCTGGAGGCCCGCGCGCGGCTGTCGCGGCATTCCAGCATCGGCAACCTGGGCGACACCTTCAACCTGATGTCCGAGCGCATCGCCGCGCTGATCGGCAACCAGCGCGAGCTGACCAACGCCGTTTCGCACGAGCTGCGCACGCCGATCGCGCGCCTGTCGTTCGAGCTCGACATGATCAGCCGCGCCGAGGAGCCGGCCGAGCGCCAGCGCCTGATCGACGACATGAAGAGCGACGTCGCCGAGCTCGACAGCATGGCCTCCGAACTGCTGATGTACGCCCGCCTGGAGCACAAGGGCGACGGCGTCGCGCTGCAGCCGCAGGACGCCCGCAGTTGGCTCGACGCGGTGGTGCAGCACGCGGGCTTCGAGGCGGACCACTCGGGCGTGCGCTGCGAAGTGGTGCTGTGCCAGGTGCGCGAGGTGCACCTGCACCAGCGCTACATGACGCGCGCGCTGCTGAATCTGCTGCAGAACGCCATCCGCTATGCCGGCGGCCGGGTCCAGGTCAGCCTGGTGTCGCCCGCGCCGCGCGAGTACGTGCTGATGGTCGACGACGACGGCCCGGGCATCCCGCAAGCCGACCGCGAGCGCATTTTCGAACCCTTCATCCGCCTGGACGAGAGCCGCGACCGCGGCACCGGCGGCACCGGCCTGGGGCTGGCCATCGTCAGCCGCGTGGCGCGCTGGCACAACGGCACCGCGCAGGCCGCGGACAGCCCCTTGGGCGGCGCCCGTTTCATCGTCAGTTGGAAGGCGGCCTGAGGCTAGGGACGGGGGCGGGCCGCATTCATCCGGCACGCCTTTAACAAACTTAACAATCTGTCCTTCCAATCTTCACAAACTCCATACAAAGCGGGAAAGATCGGGATCGCGTCGCCGACTAGCATGACGGCAGTTCTCAGAAGAGGGTTGCCCGTTCGTCATGTTTTCGCTCACCCGCCTGGCTGCCGCCGCCATGTTCCTGATCGCCATGGGCGGTTGTCAGGGCGGGGCGCCGGCCGCGCCGCCGACGATATCCAAGGGCGACTATCCGGCGGTGGTGGCGTATCTGAAGCAGCGCATCGCCTATGACCTGGATGCGCAGCGGGTGCCGGGCCTGTCCATCGCCATCGTCGATGACCAGCGCACGGTCTGGAGCAGCGGCTTCGGCTATGCCGATTCGGCGCGTCATCGCACCGCCACCGGCGACACGCTCTACCGCGTAGGCGCCATCTCCAAGCTCGTGACCGCCGCGGGCGTGCTGCGCGCCGCCGACGACGGCCGCCTGTCGCTGGACATTCCGGCGGCCCAGGCGCTGCCGCAATGGGAGCTGGAGCCGCGCCGCGCCGCCATGCACTGGATGGGCACCTCTCCCTTCACCGTGCGACGCCTGCTGGCGCTGCGCCCCGACACGCTGGAAGACACCATGGGCCGGGCCCGCGCCGACATGGGCTACGCCATGCTCGGCGAGATGGTGGCGCACGCCGCCGACGAACCCTTTGACGCCTACGTGCGCCGCACGCTGCTGCAGCCGCTGAACATCTCGCGCGCAGGCTTCCGGATCGCGGGCGCCGCCGACGACGCGCGCGAACTGCGCGCGGCCGGCTACCGCCGCGGCATGCCGTGGATCGAACAGTCGCAGCCGAACGAGGCCGCCGAAGGCCTGTGGGCCAGTTCCTCCGAAATGGCACGCTTCTCCAGCATGCTGTTTGGCGGCGGCGCCTACCAGGGCCGCCGCATTCTCAAGGACGAATCCGCGCTCACGCTGCTCAATCTCGAGACGGTGGCCAGCGGCATGGACCTGGAATGCCGCCTGGCGCTGTCGTGGCTGGCGGCGCCCTGCGATGCCGACTACATCGCAGGCGACGCGCTGCGCGAACACAGCGGCGCCACCGAAGCCTTCCATGCCCGCTGGCTGCTGGCGCCGCGCGAAAAGCTGGCGGTGCTGGTGATGAGCAATGCCGACAGCGCCGAGCCGCTGGTGGCCTCGGTTTCGACCCTCGCGATGAACCTGATGCGCCAGGCCAAAGGCATGGCGCAAGAGTAAGCACGCGCCGCGATTGCCGCGGCGTGGCCGAGTTTTTCCCCCAACCTCGTTTCCCGGATGTTCTTATGAAGCGAAATCTCCCTATGTCCCTGATGCAGCGCCGCGCCGGCGCGGCGTGTTTGCTGGCCAGCCTGCCGGTGTTGTCGTTCGCCGCGGGCGGCCAGCAGGTCGCCGACAATTCGGTCTACGGTTCTCGCGGCGCCAGCTCGCGCGGCATCGAGGTCGCTACCGGCACCGAGAAACCGGCCGACGAGTGGAAATTCTACGGCACGCTGGGCGTCGGCTATGCGCCGCGCTACAGCGGCAGCGATGAAAGCTCGGCCCTGCCGATCGTCGGCCTGGGCATTCGCAGCCCGAACGGGTTCTTCCTGGACACCGCGCACGGCCTGGGCTGGGAGACGCAGGCGCTCAGCAGCACCTTCCGCTTCTATCTCGCGCCCAGCGCCTCGCGCAAGGATCACAAGAAAGGCTTCGAGGGGTCGAACAAGCTGCGCGGCATGGGCGACATCAAGAGCCGCGCGCAGATCGGCATGGACGCCGAGACGCAATGGGGTCCGGTGACGCTGTCGGCCACGGTGGCGCACGCGTTCAAGAAGGGCGACGACCGCGACGTGGGCAGCGCCTACACGCTGTTCAACCTGGGCGCCAGCACCACGGTGTACGAAGGCTCGGCCGGCTCGGTCTCGCTGGCGTTGAGCGGCAACTTCGGCGACGGCAACTACATGCGCACCTGGTATGGCGTGAGCGACCGCCAGTCCGCCAACTCGGGCTACCGCCGCTACAACCCCAAGGGCGGCCTGGAAAGCATCGGCCTGGGCGCGACCTGGGCGCTGCCGTTGAGCAAGTCGTGGTCCTGGTCGGTGGTGGGCGAAGCGCGCCGCCTTTACGGCGACGCGGCCGACAGCCCCATCGTGAAGGAGCGCAACCAGTACTCTGTCGGCACCATGGTGACGTACACGTATTGAGCGGGAAGGGACCCTTTCCCGGACGGGAAAGGGCGGGGCGGGCCAGCCGGGCGTATCGCCGCCGGCCCCGCCGCGATGGATTACAGCCCTTGCACGCGGCGGCCGGTGTCGGCCTCGAACCAGTGCAGCGGGTGACGGCCGTCAGGGCCGACATTGACGCGGTCGCCGACCTTGGCCGAGGACTCGGACAGTTGGCGCGTGGTGCAGCGCACGACCAGCGTGGTCTTGCCGCAGCGGCAGTGGACCAGTTGTTCGGAGCCCAGCGTTTCGACCATCTCGACTTCTGCGGGCACGCCCTGGGTGTTCAGCAGCATGTGCTCGGGGCGCATGCCCATGATGACCTTGCGGCCGCGCACCGGCGAAGGCACTTGCAGCGGCGAGATCTCCAGCGCCAGGCCGTCGGCGGTCTGCACCGTGCCGTCGCCGGCCACGTTGACTTCCATCAGGTTCATCGGCGGCGAGCCGATGAAGCCGGCCACGAAGGTCGAGGCGGGCTTCTCGAACACTTCCATCGGCGTGCCGATCTGCTCGGGCACGCCCTGGTACATGACGATCATGCGATGCGCCAGCGTCATGGCCTCGACCTGGTCGTGCGTCACGTACAGGCTGGTGGTGCCCAGGCGGCGGTGCAGCTTCATGATTTCCAGGCGCATCGCCACGCGCAGCTTGGCATCCAGGTTCGACAGCGGTTCGTCGAACAGGAACACCTTGGGTTCGCGCACGATGGCGCGGCCCATGGCCACGCGCTGGCGCTGGCCGCCCGACAGGGCGCGCGGGCGGCGGTCCAGCAGGTGGGTCAGTTCCAGGATCTGGGCGGCGGCGTCGACGCGCTTCTTGATCTCGTCCTTGGAGAACTTGCGGATCTTCAGGCCGTACGCCATGTTCTCGAACACGGTCATGTGCGGATAGAGCGCGTAGTTCTGGAACACCATCGCGATGTCGCGTTCGGCCGGCTCGAGATTGTTGACGACCTTGTCGTCGATCACGATCTCGCCGCTGGTCACGGTTTCCAGGCCCGCGACCATGCGCATCAGCGTGGACTTGCCGCAGCCCGAGGGGCCGACGATGACGATGAATTCACCGTCCTTCACATCCATGTCGATGCCATGGATGACCGGCACGTTGCCGGCGTAGGTTTTCTTTACGTTGCGAAAGCTGAGAGTAGCCATGAGTTATTCGTATCGGAGTCGTTGTCGGGTGGGCGAGAGGGCGTACGTCACTTTTCAGTGTCGACCAGACCCTTGACGAACCATTTCTGCATCAGGATGACGACCAGCGCCGGCGGGATCATCGCCAGCATGGCGGTGGCCATGGTGATGTTCCATTCGGTCACGCTGTCGCCGCCGCTGATCATCCGCTTGATGCCGATGACGACGGGGTACATGTCTTCCTGCGTGGTTACCAGCAGCGGCCACAGGTATTGGTTCCAGCCGTAGATGAACTGGATCACGAACAGCGCGGCGATGCTGGTCTTGGACAGCGGCAGCAGCACGTCGCGGAAGAAGCGCACCGGGCCGGCGCCGTCGATGCGGGCGGCCTCGATCAGCTCGTCCGGCACCGTCAGGAAGAACTGGCGGAACAGGAACGTGGCCGTGGCCGAGGCGATCAGCGGCAGCGTCAGGCCGGCGTAGCTGTTGAGCAGGCCCAGGTCCGCCACCACCTTGTAGGTGGGCGCGATCCGCACTTCGACCGGCAGCATCAGCGTGACGAAGATCATCCAGAAAAAGAACATGCGGCCGGGGAAGCGGAAATACACCACCGCGAAGGCCGACAGCAGCGAGATGGCGATCTTGCCGATGGAAATCGCCAGCGCCATGATCAGGCTGACGTACATCATGCGGCCCACCGGCGCGCCGGACGAGCCGCCGGACGAGCCGCCGAACAGCGCCTGCATGTAGTTGTCGACGAAGTGCGGACCGGGGATCAGCGACATCGGCGCGGAGGCCACTTCCTGCGCGGTCTGGGTCGACGCGACGAAAGTGACGTAGAGCGGAAAGGCCACCATGGCCACCCCGCACAGCAGGATGACGTGGGCCAGAATATCCAGCCAGGGACGGCGTTCAACCATTGTTATCTGCCTCGAAAATCAATACTGCACTTTGCGGTCGACGTAGCGGAACTGCACGACCGTCAAGGCAATCACAATGAACATCAGCACCACCGACTGGGCCGCGGACGAACCGAGGTCCAGGCCGCGGAAGCCGTCGCTGTACACCTTGTAGACCAGGATCGAGGTCGAGGTGCCGGGGCCGCCCTGCGTGGTGGTGTCCACCACCGCGAAGGTGTCGAAGAAGGCGTAGATGATGTTGACCACCAGCAGGAAGAAGGTGGTGGGCGAGAGCAGCGGGAAGACGATGCTCCAGAAGCGGCGCGACGGGCTGGCGCCGTCGATCGCGGCGGCCTCGATGAGCGAGCGCGGGATCGACTGCAGGCCGGCCAGGAAGAACAGGAAGTTGTACGAGACCTGCTTCCAGACGGCGGCGATCAGCACCAGGATCATGGCCTGATTGCCGTCCAGGCGCGGGTTCCAGTCGACGCCGGCCTGGCGCAGGGCCACGGCCAGGATGCCGACCGAGGGCGAGAACAGGAACAGCCACAGCACGCCGACCACGGCGGGCGCGACGGCGTAGGGCCATATCAGCAGGGTCTTGTAGAGCCCGGCGCCGCGGATCACGCGGTCGGCCATGACGGCCAGCAGCAGCGACACGCCCAGGCCGACCACGGCGACCAGGATCGAGAACACCGCCGTGACACGGAAGGAATCGAGGTAGGCCTGTTGCGAGAACAGCTCCATGAAGTTGTCGAGACCGACGAACTCGGAGGACAGGCCGAACGCATCTTCCAGCCGCATCGACTGCCACATGGCCTGGCCCGCGGGAAGGAAGAAGAAGACCACGGTAATGACGATCTGCGGCAGGAGCAGCAGATAGGGCAGGGTCTTGTGCCCAAAGACAACACGTTTTTCCATAGGGGGAACCCAAGGTACGAAAAACGGCGGTTGGATTAACCGCCGCTTGAAACCGCCGGCCGGGAAGCGGCACCGGCCTGGCTCGAGGCGCCCGAAGGCGCCGACACGCATAAGCACGATAGGCTTAAAGCCCCAAAATAACCAGGGCTTTAAGCCTCTCTTGAATCACGCAAGCCCCTGTCGCGAAACGGAAATCGTGCGTGACGGGGCTTGTTCCGGGGCCCGGAACGGGCGTTACTTTACACTCTTCTCGAACTTTTCCAGCAGCTCGTTGCCGCGCTTGACGATGTTCTCGGCGCCATCCTTGGCCGAGACCTTGCCCGACACGATGCGTTCGATTTCAGCGTCCTCGATTTCACGGATCTGCGGCAGGAAGCCCAGGCGCAGGCCGCGCGATTGCGCGGTGGTTTCGACGTTCAACTGCTTGACGCCGACTTCGGTGCCCGGGTTCTTGTCGTAGAAGCCTTCCTTCTTGGTCAGCTCGTAGGCGGCCTTGGTGACGGGCACGTAGCCGGTCTGCTGGTGCCAGCGGGCGGCGATTTCCGGGCTGGCCAGGAACTTGAAGAACGCGGTCACGCCCTTGTAGGTTTCCGGCTTCTTGTTGGCGAAGACCCACAGCGAGGCGCCGCCGATGATGGTGTTCTGCGGCGCGCCCTGCACGTCGGCGTAGTAGGGCAGGGTCGAGGTGCCGAATTCGAACTTGGCGTTCTTGGCGATGTTGGCGCGCAGGCCCGACGAACCGGTGATCATGGCGCACTTGCCGCTGATGAACAGCGAGTTCGGCTCGTCGCCGCGGCCGCCGTACATGAAGATGCCTTCCTTGCCCAGCTTGGCCAGGTTTTCCAGGTGGCGCACGTGCAGCGGGGTGTTGATGGCGATGCGGGCGTCCAGGCCGCCGAAGCCGTTATCCTTGGTGGCGTACGGCACGTTGTGCCAGGCCGAGAACGTCTCCAACTGGACCCACGACGGCCACGAGGTGGTGTAGCCGCATTCCTGGCCGGCGGCCTTGAGCTTCTGGCCGGCGGCGGCCAGCTCTTCCCAGGTCTTGGGCGGCTTGTCGGCGTCCAGGCCAGCCTTCTTGAAGGCGTCCTTGTTGTAGTAGAACACCACGGTCGAGCTGTTGAAGGGCATCGACACCAGCTTGCCTTCGGCCGACGAGTAGTAGCCGGCCACGGCGCCGATGAATTCCTTCGGGTCGATCGGGTTGCCGGCTTCTTCCGACATCTGCTGCACCGGCTTGATGGCGCCCTTGGCGTACATCATGGTGGCGGTGCCGACTTCGAACACCTGGAGGATGTCCGGGGCGTTGCCGGCGCGGAACGCGGCGATGCCGGCGTTCATCGATTCACCGTAGTTGCCCTTGTAGACGGCCTTGACCTGGTAGTCGGGGTTCTTCTTGTTGAACTCGTCGACCAGGCCGTTCACGCGGTCGCCCAGCGCGCCTTCCATCGAGTGCCAGAACGTGATTTCGGTGGCCGCGTGCGCGGAAGCGCCCGCGAAGGCCGCCATGACGGCGGCAAAGGTGAGGGCAATTCGGTGGGATCGCATGAGAGGTTTCCTCCAGTTGGGCGTGTCGCGACCGGGTTGTCCGGGCGCGGAAAACACGTCACCTTATGAATTGTTTGTGACAAAACCGTGACTTTCACATCACTTAAAACGCCTGTCAAATTGCGCGTTTTAGGCGCGAACGAACATTTTCTTTTTTTTCCCGCCGGAACAGGCCGGTTTACAATCGCATGCTATGAAAAACGAACTTTCGATTGCGTTCATCGGCGGCGGCAACATGGCCGCCGCGCTGGCTTCCGGTCTTGCGGGCAAAGTATGCCCCGCCGGCAGCATTCATGTCATTGACATTAACCAGGATTCGCACGCCGCCTGGCAGGCGCGCGGCATGACCACCGCGACCGCCCCGGACGAGGCCCTGGCGCGCTGCCGCGTGTGGGTGTTCGCGGTCAAGCCACAGAACATGAAAGACGTTGTGGCTTCCACGCGTCAGTGGTTGCGCGACGACACTTTGGCGATAAGCGTGGCGGCCGGCATCCGCGCCGATACGCTGGCCGGCTGGCTGGGCACGCCCGAGGCGCCGTGGCGCCGCCTGGTGCGGTGCATGCCCAATACTCCCGCGCTGGTCGGCGCCGGCATCACCGGCCTGGCGGCGCTGGATGGCGTGGGGCAGGCCGACCGCGACCTGGCCGCCACCATGCTGGCCAGCGTCGGCGAGGTGGTGTGGGTGGCCGATGACGCGGCGCTCGACGCCGTGACGGCGCTGTCGGGCAGCGGTCCGGCTTATGTCTTCCTGTTCCTCGAAGCCCTGATCGCCGGCGGCCAGAAGGTCGGCCTGACGGCCGAGCAGGCGCGCCAGTTGGCGCTGGGCACTTTCGCGGGCGCCACCAAGCTGGCGGCCGAATCGTCCGAGCCGCCGTCGGTGCTGCGCGAGCGCGTCACTTCCAAGGGCGGCACCACCGCCGCGGCGCTGGCCGCGTTCAATGCCGCCGGCTTCGCCGGCATCGTCGAGGACGCCATGGCCGCGGCCGCGCGGCGTTCGCGCGAGCTGGCCGAGGAGTTCGGCAAGTGAGCGTGGCCAAGGCGCGCTTTGCCCCCATGAGCCGGGCGCAGTTCGGCATCGCCGTGCTGTGCATGCTGCTGGTGGTGGTGGGCTCGAACATCCTGGTGCAGGTGCCGCTGAACGACTGGCTGACCTGGGGCGGCCTGTCGTATCCGGTGGCCTTCCTGGTGACCGACGTGCTCAACCGCCGTTTCGGCCCCGCGGCCGCGCGGCGGGTGGTGTGGTTCGGTTTCGCCGCCGCGCTGGCGGTGTCGGTGTGGGTGGCGTCGCCGCGCATCGCGCTGGCCTCGGGCCTGGCCTACATTTGCGCGCAACTGGTCGACATCCAGGTGTTCGATCGCCTGCGTGACCAGCGTTGGTGGCGCGCGCCGCTGGTCTCGGGCGTGCTGGGTGCGATCCTGGACACCGCGGTGTTCTTCAGCGTGGCCTTCGCCGCCACCGGCACGCCCTGGGTGACCTGGATGATGGGCGACCTGGCGATCAAGCTGGCCGTCAACATCAGCATGCTGGCGCCGTTCCGCGCCCTGATGTGGAACCTGGCCAAACCGGCCAACGCCTGATTTTCGAAAAAACGGCGATTATTATTAACGGGATAATCATTATCCGTAAGACTCGCGTAAGTACTGTATGAAAATGCGAAGTCAAACGATGTATTAATGATTATTCATATAAATCGCCTGCCATGTTTTTGCCCGCGGCGCCATGCGCCATCACAGGCGCCGCGCGGATTTCTCCTGCGTTTTCACGCACTTGTCGCGGTAATCCGTCACGATTAAAGGTTTGTCGTGAAATATTGGGGATTACACGCAGTGACAGTATGTCGGCTTGCTTCCAGAATACCGGCCACACCGTGTTTTTGCCCAAGAAGCCGGCGACGCGCGATACGGGTTGCGGGGTATCCACCCGACAGGCCGGATCGAACAGAGCCGCTCAAAACCTCGCTGGAGAACTCCGCATGAAGTTTCTGCATCGCCTTACCCCGGTAGCTATGGCATTCGGGGCGCTTGCCCTGGCAGGTTCCGTGCACGCCGCCGATACGATCAAGATCGGCATCCCGCAGCCCATGACGGGCCCCAACACCCAGTACGGCGACCAGATCCAGGCTGGCGCGCTGACTGCCATCGAGACCATCAACGCCAAGGGCGGCGTGAAGGGCAAGAAGCTCGAACCGATCCTCATCGACGACGGCTGCGAACCGAAGCAGGCCGTGCCGGCCGCCAACCGCGTGGTCAACTCCGGCGCCAAGTTCGCCGTGGCCCATGCGTGCTCGGGCGTGACCGTGGCCGCCGTCAACGTCTACGAACAGGAAGGCATCGTCGGCATCACCCCGGGCGCCACCTCGCCGCTGGTCACCGACACGATCAAGCCGCATTACTTCTTCCGCACCATCGGCCGCGACGACCAGCAGGGTCCGTACGCCGCGCGCTACATCGCCAACACCCTCAAGCCCAAGAAGGTCGCCGTGCTGCACGACAAGCAGACCTACGGCTCGGGCGTGGCCACCCAGGTCAAGGACACCCTGACCAAGGAAGGCGTGAACGTGGCGCTGTTCGAAGGCATCAACGTCGGCGACAGCGATTACTCGGCCATCATCACCAAGCTCAAGTCGGCCGGCGTCGACCTGGTCTACTTCGGCGGCTACCACCCCGAACTCGGCCTGCTGCTGCGCCAGTCGCGTGAACAGGGCCTGAAGGTCCAGTTCATGGGTCCGGAAGGCACGGCCAACCAGGATCTGGTGGCGATCGCCGGTCCGGCCATCGAGGGCCTGCTGGTCACGCTGCCCGCCGACTTCACCAAGCTGCCGGGCAACGAAAGCATCGTCAAGGCCTTCAAGGACGCCAAGCGCGATCCGGACGGCGCCTTCCAGATGCCGGCCTACGCCGCGGTGCAGATCCTGGCCGACAGCATCACCGCGGTGGGCGAAGACCCCGCCAAGGTCGCCGACTACATGCACAAGACCACGTTCAACACCGGCATCGGCAAGGTCGAGTACGACGCCAAGGGCGACCTGAAGAACTTCGAGTTCGCCGTTTACAAATGGGACAAGAACGGCAAGAAGACCCAGCTGTAAACTCCCGCGATTCCGCCGGCGTGTTGCCGGCGCGTAGGGCCTGTCGTCGTCGTTGTGCCGTAATCCGCGTAGCGATGCGCCAAAAGCGCTGTGCGGCCGGCATGCGGTGACCACAGGCCCTTAAAATACGCCCAGGTTTCCGGCTCCGGGTCTCTCTACCGGAGCCGGAACTATTTGGAGCAAGAGAAATAATGTCCGACCTCATACCCCAACTTACCCAGCAATTCTTCAACGGATTGTCTCTGGGCGCGATCTACGCGTTGATTGCCATCGGCTACACAATGGTCTACGGCATCATCGGTATGATCAACTTCGCTCACGGCGAAATCTACATGATCGGCGCCTATGTCGGCCTGGTCACCCTGACGGCCATCGGCACGGGCAGCGGCCTGCCGGTTCCGTTCATCATCGCCGCCATGCTGTTGGTGGCCATCGTCGTCACCGGCATCTACGGTTTCAGCGTCGAGCGGGTCGCGTACCGCCCGGTGCGGGGCAGCCCCCGCCTGGTGGCGCTGATCTCGGCCATCGGCATGTCGATCTTCCTGCAGAACTGGGTCGCCCTGGGCCAGGGCGCGCGCGACATGGCGGTGCCTTCGCTGGTGTCGGGCGCGGTGCAGTTCCACATGGGATCCGACTTCGATGTGACGGTGCCGTATTCGCGCATCATGATCATCCTGGTGACCGTGGTGCTGATGATCGGCCTGACGCTGTTCATCAAGTATTCCCGCATGGGCCGCGCCTCGCGCGCCTGCTCGCAGGACATGCACATGGCCAACCTGCTGGGCATCGACACCAACCGGGTGATCTCGTTCACCTTCGTGATGGGCGCGATCCTGGCGGCGGTGGGCGGCGTGCTGATCGCCATCACCATCGGCAAGCTCAATCCCTTCATCGGCTTCCTGGCCGGCATCAAGGCCTTCACGGCGGCGGTGCTGGGCGGCATCGGCAGCATCCCCGGCGCCATGCTGGGCGGCGTGCTGCTGGGCCTGGCCGAAACGTTCGCGGCAGCCTATATCTCGTCGCAGTACAAGGACATCGTGGCGTTCTCGCTGCTGGTCCTGATCCTGCTGTTCCGTCCCACCGGGCTGTTGGGCAAACCTGAGGTGGAAAAAGTCTGATGTCGAACAACAATCTCAAAAACGCCACCATGGCGGCGGTGCTGACCGCCGTCATCGTCACCCCCGTCTTCGGCCTGCAACTGATCCGCCAGGGCGCGCGCACCTCGATGGAGTCGCATTGGTCGCTGGTGGCCATCGCCGCCGCGGTCGTGTTCGTGTTCCAGTTGCTGCGGCCCTGGATCGCCAAGCCGTTCCAGAGGCTCAAGAAAGACCTGCCGACGCTGCCGTCGGCGCCGGCCAAGAACCACAAGCTGTTGATGCTGCTGATTTTGGCGGTGGCCGTGACCTGGCCGTTCTTCGCCGGCCGCAGTTCGGTCGACATCGCCACGCTGGTGCTGATCTACGTGATGCTGGGCCTGGGCCTGAACATCGTGGTCGGTTTCGCCGGGCTGCTGGACCTGGGCTTCGTCGGCTTCTATGCCGTCGGCGCCTATACCTACGCCTTGCTGTACCACTGGGGCGGCTGGAGCTTCTGGGAGGCGCTGCCGTTCTCGGGCGCCATGGCCGCGCTGTTCGGCTTCATCCTGGGCTTTCCGGTGCTGCGCCTGCGCGGCGACTACCTGGCCATCGTGACGCTGGGCTTCGGCGAAATGATCCGCCTGCTGCTGATCAACCTGAACACGCTCACGGGCGGTCCGGACGGCATCTCGGGCATTCCCAAGCCGTCGGTGTTCGGGTTGGAGATGACGCGACGCGCCAGCACGGAAGGGGGCACCACGTTCCACGACTTCTTCGGTCTGACCTTCCAGAACCAGCACATGGTGATCTATCTCTACATGATGGCGCTGCTGCTGGCGCTGATCACGCTGTTCGTCTCCACGCGCCTGATCCGCATGCCGGTCGGCCGCGCCTGGGAGGCGCTGCGTGAGGACGAGATCGCCTGCCGTTCGCTGGGCCTGAACCCGACCCGCATCAAGCTGTCGGCATTCACGCTGGGCGCGACCTTCGCCGGCTTCGGCGGCGCCTTCTTCGCGGCGCGCCAGGGCATGGTCAACCCGGAATCCTTCACCTTCATCGAGTCGGCGCTGATCCTGGCCATCGTGGTGCTGGGCGGCATGGGTTCGCAGATCGGGGTGATCCTGGCGGCGGTCCTGCTGACGGTGCTGCCCGAGCTGGCGCGCGAGTTCGCCGAGTACCGGATGCTGATGTTCGGCCTGGTGATGGTATTGATGATGATGTGGCGTCCGCAGGGGTTGTTGCCCATGAAGCGTCCCCACGTGGAGCTGGCTAAATGAGCGAGGCATTGCTGAAAGTATCCGGACTGACCATGCGCTTCGGCGGCCTGCTGGCCGTCGATAGCGTGGCGTTCGAAGTCAAATCCGACGAGGTGTTCGCCATCATCGGCCCGAACGGGGCCGGCAAGACCACCGTGTTCAACTGCGTGGGCGGTTTCTACGCGCCGACGGCCGGCGATATCGTGATGGACGGCAAGTCCATCACCGGCCTGCCGAGCCACAAGGTGGCGCGCCACGGGCTGGTGCGCACGTTCCAGAACGTGCGGCTGTTCAAGCAGTTGACGGTGCTGGAGAACCTGCTGGTGGCCCAGCATACGCAGGTCGAATCGCGCCTGCTGCCCGGCCTGCTCAAGCTCAAGTCCTACCGCCAGTCGGAGGCCGACGCGCTGTCGCGCGCGGCGCAGTGGCTGGATTTCATGGGGCTGCGCGAGTATGCCAACCGCGAGGCCGGCAACCTGGCCTATGGCCACCAGCGCCGCCTGGAGATCGCGCGCTGCATGATCACCAAGCCGCGCCTGTTGATGCTGGACGAGCCGGCCGCCGGCCTGAATCCGCAGGAAAAGCGCGATCTGCAATCGCTGATCGACCAGTTGCGCCGCGAGTTCGGCGTGGCGGTGCTGCTGATCGAGCATGACATGAGCCTGATCATGGGCATTTCCGACCGCATCCTGGTCATGGAGCACGGCAAGCCCATCACTACCGGCACCCCCGAGCAGGTGCGCAACGACGAGCGCGTCATCAAGGCGTACCTGGGGGAGGAATAAATGCTGAAGCTGGAAAACATTCACACGTTCTACGGCGCCATCCAGGCGCTCAATGGCGTGTCGGTGGACGTCAACAAGGGCGAGATCGTGACCCTGATCGGCGCCAACGGCGCCGGCAAGACGACGCTGCTGATGACGGTCTGCGGCAATCCGCGCGCCAAGGAAGGCAAGATCACCTTCGAGGGCGAGGACATCACCAACAAGGACACGCACCACATCATGCGCAATGGCATCGCCATTTCGCCGGAAGGGCGCCGCGTGTTCAAGGATCTGACGGTGGCCGAGAACCTGATGATGGGCGGCTTTTTCTCCAAGCGCGAGGAGATCCAGGCGGGCATCGACCACGTCTATGGCTTGTTCCCGCGCCTGAAGGAACGGGCCAGCCAGCGCGCCGGGCTGATGTCGGGCGGCGAGCAGCAGATGCTGGCGATCGGGCGGGCGTTGATGACGCGGCCGCGCCTGCTGCTGCTGGACGAGCCGACGCTGGGGCTGGCGCCGCTGGTGATCGCGCAGATCTTCGACATCATCCGCGAGATCCGCGAGCAGGGCGTGACGGTGTTCCTGGTCGAGCAGAATGCCAACAAGGCGCTGCAGGTGGCGGATCGCGGGTATGTGCTGGAGAACGGGCGGGTCGTGCTGCAGGATACGGGGGCGAATCTGCTGGTCAATGATCAGGTGCGGAAGGCTTATCTGGGCGGGTGATCCGCTTGAAGGTTTTATTCCCCGCGAAGGGAAATTTGGGCGCTACTGAAAGGGGCGCCCTTTTTTTTCGTTGGGAGTGGCGTGTCTTCGTAGGTCGCCCGAGGCGGGCGGCGCCCTGGCGAGGCGCGCCAACGATTGCGGTCCGGAGCGTTCGCTCCGGACTGCCCCGTCGTCATCTTCGTCACAGCCTGCGGCTGCTCCTTCAGATTCCCTCGGGCGCATCGACGGCGCGCCTCGCCAGGGCACCACCCGCCTCGGGCTGCGGATTGCGAGGCTTGTCGCGCTGCTGGAGCGTGGGGTAAGGGGCGGGTTTTGCGGGGCCCGCAAAGATCGGCCGCGCGGGCGGCCGATCTTTGCATACGCGGTGGGTTTGCGTCGGGAGGATGACGCTGCGCGCGGGGGGAGGGGATGACCCGCTGGGGAGGGGAGAGAGAGGGATTGCCGAACTGCGCCGGGTATGGAGCTCGGACGATATCGAATTCAATGGGTAGCGGCCTTCAATCTCTGGCACTGGGATTGGCGCGCCTGGGCTTTCAAATAGCAGGATTCGACCACCCCGGAGCGCGTCGCGTATTACTTGTCCGCGGGGCCTAGCGCTTCTGCCCAGTTCTTTTTCATGGCGGCGATGCGGGCCTCGTAGGCGGATTTCAGGCAGGCGGCGTCGGGGCAACGGTCGCGCACGGTGGTGCGCCATTGGGTCTGCTCTTTTGCCATGGGATCGCGCCATTCACCGGTTTCACCGTCACGGCCTGCGGTTTCGGCCTGGATCTTGTCGTAGAGATCCTTCACCTGGTCGTCCAGCCTGGATAGCGATGGGTCGGCGCAGATCAGATGTTCGACATGGGTTTTCGCGGCCTTGCAGTCGAAGCCCGCGGCGTGGGCGGCTTTGACTGGCAGGAACGGGGCGCTGGCGAGGACGGCGCAGAATGCCGCGTGCAGGATCGCATGTTTGCCTTGCGCGCTTTGCCGGCGCCGGCCTTTCATGATGCTGGTCGGCATTGCCGCGAGAACGGGGTTGCGCACGTCCTTCACTCCTGGATAGTCCGGGGCCACCGACAGGGTGGCCCACGGATCGATTCTCCCGGTTGTCGCGCGGTCGCGCAACTCGCGGGCCTTGCCTATGCCGCGATGCGTTGCTCGGGCTGGTCGGCCAGGTAGTGGGCGATGGCGGCGCGGGCCAGGGCGTCGATGGAGTCGGTCAGGGTGATGCCGAGGCTGGGACGCAGGGCGTGGGGCACGGCCAGGGGCAGTTCGGTGCAGCCCAGGACGACGGCGTCGGCGCCGCGGGCCTTGAGGCGGGCGATGCAGTCGGCGGCGGGGTCGAAGGCGGCTTCGAGCTGGTTGCCCTTGACGGCGCGGATCGAGGCCATGCAGTAGCGTTCGACTTCATCGTCGTCGGGGACGATGCATTCGTAGCCCTGGGCTTCGAGATGGCGCTGGTAGAGGCCGAGCTTGAGCGTGGCGGCGGTGCCCATCAGGCCGATGCGGCCCTGCTGCAGGCCCAGGCGGCGCAGGTCGTCGATGACGGCCTGGATGATGTGCAGCACGGGGCGCTGGGTGGCGGCGGCGATGTCGTCGTACCAGAGATGCGCGGTGTTGCAGGGGATGGCGATGAGCTGGGCGCCGGCGCGTTCCAGGAAGCGCACGCCTTCGACCATGTAGGGCAGGGGATTCTCGCCGCCGGCCATGTAGGCGCTGGAACGATCGGGGATGCGCGGATCGTTGCGAAGCAGGGTGGGGATGTGCTGCTGGTCCGCGTCGGCGGGCGTGAGCGCCGCGAGGCGGAGCGCGAAGGCGGCGCCGGCCATGGGGCCCATGCCGCCCAAAACACCCAGGTAACAGCCCTGGGAATAGCTATTCACTTTGTTGACTCCAAGGTATTGCATCACCGGGTGCCAGTACCTGGCCCGGGCGTTCGGCGCCGGTCCGTTCCCCATCCCACACCTGCCTGCCATTGACCCACACGGCGTGGATGCCCTGGCTGACCTGAATGGGAGCTGAAAAAGTGGCCATGTCTGTGACGTTGGCGGGATCGAACAGCACCAGATCAGCATGATACCCCTCGCGCAGCAGGCCGCGCTCGGTCAGGCCGTATTGGGCCGCCGCCAGGCCGGTCATCTTGTGGATGGCGGTTTCGAGCGACAGCAGCCGTTGTTCGCGCACCATGGTGCGCAGCACGTTGGTGAAGGTGCCCCATTGGCGCGGGTGCGGGTGCGGGTCGAAGGGCAGGCCGTCCGAGCCGACCATGGTCAGCGGATGGCTGAAGATGCGGTTGACGTCGGCCGGGTCCATCAGGAAGTAGATGGCGCCGGCGGGCGCCAGGCGGGCGATGGCGGCTTCGTCGTCCAGGCCCAGTTCGGCCATGACCTCGCTGAAGTCGCGGCCGGTGGCCTCGGGGTAGCCCTTTGACCACGTGATCATGGTGCGGCTGGCCAGGCGGGCGCGGTCCAGCCGCAGCATGGTCGAGGTGGCCGGATATGGATGGCAGTCGAGGCAGACGCGCTGCGTGGCGGCGGCGCGGCTGATCATGTCGAGCGTCTCGCGGCTGCGGCCGTGGTTGCGTTCGCCGGCCAGCTTGTGGTGCGAGAACACCACGCGGCAGTCCAGTTCGCGGCCGATCAGCAGCGCCTCTTCCATGGCCGGCACGATGTGGTCGGCCTCGTCGCGCAGGTGGGTGGCGTAGATCGCGCCGGCGCGGCCGCGCAGCGGCTGGCAGACGTCGATGATCTCGTCGGTGGGCGCGGCGCTGGCGGGCGGGTAGAAGGTGCCGGTGGAGACGCCGAAGGCGCCGGCCGCCAGCGCTTCGTCGAGCAGGGCGCGCATGGCCTGGCGTTCGGCGTCGGTGGCGGCGCGGCCGGTGTCGTCCATGACGGCCACGCGCAGCGTGGTGTGGCCGACCAGCGGGATGACATTGACCGCGGCGGGCGTCTCGGCCAGCGCCTGGAGCCAGGCGCGGAAGGTGTCGAAGCGGAACAGGTCGGGCGGGCCCAGCAGGTCCAGCGGCTGCGGGATCTCCCGGCGCGACAGCGGCGCCAGGCTGACGCCGCAGTTGCCGGTGACGACCGTGGTGATGCCTTGCGAGACCTTGGGCAGCATGTCCGGATGCGCCAGCAGGTAGCCGTCGTCGTGGGTGTGCGAGTCGATGAAGCCGGGCGCCAGCGCCAGGCCGCGGGCATCGATCACGGGCACGCCCGGCATGTGGGCGAAATCGCCCAGCGCCACGATGCGCCCATCGCGCACCGCCAGGTCGCCCTGCCGCGACGGACCGCCCCCGCCGTCGATGAGCGTGGCGCCTGCCACGATGAAGTCGGCTTGCGGAGCGGGGTTCATCCGGGTGCTGCGGTCCGTCATGGCGGGGCTCAGTCCAGTTTCTCGATGCCGGCGGTGTCGATGATCTGCTTCCACTTGGCGGTTTCGCGATCGATCAGTTGCTTGAACTCATCCGGCGCGCCGCTGGCGGGCACGGCGCCGAGCGTTTCCAGGCCGGTGCGCACTTCGGGCGCCTGCAGCGCCTTCTGGATGTCGGCGTTGAGCTTGGCCACGACCTCGGGCGGGGTGCCCTTGGGCGCGACCACGCCGCCCCAGGCCACGGTTTCGTAACCCTTCAGGCCGGCTTCGTCCAGCGTCGGCACGTCGGGCATCAGCGCCAGGCGCTTGAGGCTGCTGACGCCGATGGCGCGCACCTTGCCGCTCTTGACCAGCGGGGTGGCCTCGGAGGTGTTGACGAACAGGTAGTCCAGGCGGCCGCCCAGCAGGTCCTGGATGGCGGCCGGGCCGCCGTTGTACGGGATGAACATGACGTCGACCTTGGCCATGCTCTTGAACAGCTCGCCGCCCATGTGGCCGGTGGTGCCGACGCCCGAGGCGCCATACGACAGGCGGCCGGGTTCCTTGCGGGCGCGGTCGATCAGGTCCTGCACGCTCTTGATAGGCGAATCCGCCGGCACGATCAGCGCGTTGTACAGGTCGAACATGTGCGCCACGGGCGTCAGGTCCTTGTCGACGTCGTAGGGCAGGCGCTTGAACAGCGAGCGGTTGACGGCCAGCGTGTTGATGTTGCCGTAGCCCACGGTGTAGCCGTCGGGCGCGGCGCGCTTGACCAGCGCGATGCCGATGTTGCCGGCGGCGCCGGGGCGGTTTTCCACCACCAGCGTGGCGCCAGTGTCCTTGGCCAGTTGCGTGGTGATCAGGCGCGACAGCACGTCGGGCGAGCCGCCGGCGGCCGACGGCACGATGAAAGTGATCGGTTTGTCGGGATAGGCGCCGGCGGCCTGCGCGCCCGTGCTGAAGGTGGCGGCCAGCGCCAGGGCGGCGAGGCTGCGGATGAAGGTGCGTTGCATGCTGGATTCCCCTTGTTTTGTTGTGTGGAGGCGGGCAGATTAGCACCGGGATTGCGGCACTGCGTCATCGAAAAATGTCGAAAACCTATAATCCGCCGTTATTGATCAAGGGGAACCAACATGGATGAGCAGGCCTACGCCGACGAGGTCGGGCCGAGCGCCGGCCGGCCGCTGAACCTGCGCCAGATCGAGGTGTTTCGCGCCATCATGATGGCCGGCTCGATCAGCGGCGCGGGGCGCATGCTGCATGTGTCGCAACCGGCGGTGAGCCGGGTGCTGGCGCTGACGGAGACGCGCCTGGGCTACCGCCTGTTCGAGCGGGTCAAGAGCCGGCTCTCGCCCACCGCCGAGGCGCGGCGCCTGTACGCCGAGGTCGAGCAGGTCTATGGCGGCATCCAGCGCGTCAACGATCTCGCGGCCAGCCTCGGGCAATCGGGCGCGGGCATGCTCAAGATCGTGGCCAGCGCCAGCTATGGCCAGCGGCTGGTGCCGATGGCGCTGGGGCGCTTTCGCGACCGCAACGCCGACGCGCGGGTCGATTACCGCAGCGTCACGTTCGACGAACTGGCGGCGTATTTCCTGTCGGGGCAGGCCGATATCGGCATCTCGATGCGACCGCCCGATCATCCCAACCTGGCCTCGACCCGGCTGGCGACGGTGCCGGTGATCTGCGCGCTGCCAAAGGGCCATCCGCTGGCCGCGCACGAGGTGGTGCACCCGGAGGATTTCGCTTCGGCGGCGTGGATCGGCTATCCGCGCGACACGCCGCTGGGACGCGCGCTGCAATCGTTCTTCGGCGGCGCGCCGGCCTGCCCGGCGGCGGTGGAGGTGCATTCGCCGGTGACGGCCTGTTCGTTCGTGCAGCAGGGCCTGGGGCCGGCGCTGGTGGACGCGTGGTGCGTGTCGCCCGACCAGACCGACAGCATGGTGCTGCGGCCGATCGCGCCGGGCGCCAGCGTCGAGATCTGGGCCACGCATTCGAACCTGAGCGCGCCGCCGCTATTGGCGCGGCGCTTCCTGGCGGCGGTCAAGAAGGTCCTGGAGAGCGCGGCGCCGGCGCTGGTCGGCGGCTGAAGGCAATCAGGCCGGCGCGCAAGAGAAAACGCCCCGGCGCGCAAGGGCGGCGGGGCGTTCGGGCCGGCCGTTCATGCCGGCCTGGCAGGCTTACTCCAGGCCTTCGGCCTTGAGCGCGGCCTTGACGCCGGCGTTGTCCTGCATGCGCTTGAAGAACGCGGCCAGGTGCTCCTGACCCGACAGGTCGACCTGCTTGGCATGGGCCCAGCGCAGCACCACGTACAGGTAGGCGTCGGCGACCGACGGCGCTTCGCCGCCCAGGTAGGGCTGATTGATCAACTGGGCGTCCAGCAGCGCGAACAGGCGCGTCAGCAGCTTGGACGCGGAGGCGGCCAGTTCCTGCTGTGGCGCTTCCTCGGCGAGGAAGCGGCCCGCGCCGAAGATCATCGAGAAGGTCTTGTGGATGTCGGAGTTGATGAAGCCGAGCCAGCGGCGCACGTCGGCGCGCGAGCGAGCCGAGCCGTCGCCCAGCAGCTTGGCCTGCGGCGCCTGTTCGGCCAGGTATTCGAGGATCGCGACGTTCTGGGTCAGGGTGAAACCGTCGTCGTCCAGGGCAGGCACGGCGCCCAGCGGATTGACCTTGAGGAATGCGGGGCCCTTGAGTTCGTCGCGGCTGAGCTTGTGTGCGTCGTAGGGCTTGCCGATCCATTCCAGCACGATGTGGGAAGCGAGCGAGCACGCGCCGGGCATGTAGTACAGTTTCATGTAAGGGAGTCTCCTGAGAGAAATGGACGGGAGGCCACCCGTCGCTGGCTCCTATGGTACGCCACCCGCGCGACGCCGCCGAGCGCCGCCGCGCCCACCCAGCCGCCGGAGATGTCCATGCCGTCACGCCCGTCCGCGATCCGTCGCGCCTCGTCCCTGATCGCCTTCGCCGGCGCCGCCTTGTGCGCGGCCGCGGCTTGGGCCACGCCGCAGAAAAGCCCCGAGCACCCGCCCGCCGCGCGCGCGCAGGTGACGGTGGTGGTGGGCGGCCTGGATCATCCGTGGTCGATGGCCTTCCTGCCCGAAGGGGGCGTGCTGATCACCGAGCGGCCGGGCAACCTGCGCCTGCTGCGCACGCCGGGCGGCCTGTCCAAGCCGCTGGCCGGCGTGCCCAAGGTGGCCGCGCAAGGACAGGGCGGCCTGCTCGACGTGGCGCTGTCGCCGGGTTTCGCGCAGGACCGCTACGTCTATCTTTCGTATGCTGAATCCGACGGTTCGCGCAGCGGCACCGCGGTCGGCCGCGGCCGCCTCTCGGCCGACGCCAGCGCGCTGGAGGATTTCCAGGTGCTGTTCCGCCAGGCGCCCAAGCTGTCGCAGGGGCTGCACTTCGGTTCGCGCCTGGTCTTCGACGGCAAGGGCTACCTGTTCATCTCGCTGGGCGAGAACAACCAGCGCCCCACCGCGCAGGACCTGGACAAGCTGCAGGGCAAGGTGGTGCGCCTGAAGGTCGACGGCTCGGTGCCGACCGACAATCCCTTCGCCGGCAGGGCCGGCGCGCGCCCCGAGATCTGGTCCTACGGGCATCGCAACCCGCAGGGCATGGCGCTCAATCCCTGGACCGGCGCGCTGTGGGAGAACGAACACGGCCCGCGCGGCGGCGACGAGATCAATCTGGTACAGCCCGGCAGGAACTACGGCTGGCCGCTGGCGACGTATGGCATTAATTACTCCGGCCAGCCGATTCCCGAGGCCAAGGGCGAAACGCTGCCGGGCATGGAGTCGCCGCTGTACTGGTGGGCCAAGTCGCCGGCCATCAGCGGCATGGCGTTCTATGACGCCGACCGTTTTCCGGCCTGGCGCCACTCGCTCTTCATCGGCGCGCTGGCCGACCAGGACCTGATCCGCCTGACGCTGGACGGCGACAAGGTGGTGGCCGAGGAACGCCTGCTGGGCGAGCGCAAGGCCCGCATCCGCGACGTGCGGCAGGGACTCGACGGCTATGTCTATGTGTTGACCGACGCCTCGCCGGGCGAGTTGCTGCGGCTGGCGCCGGCGCAAACGGGAGGGTGAAAATCATGAAGACGTATGAACTGATCGGCTCGCCGGGCTGCGGCTCGGCCGTGGTCGAAATGGCGCTGGCGCTGGCCAACGTGCCGCATACGCTGACCGACGTGCCTTACCTGAAGCCCGGTCCCGAACGCGACCGGCTGCTGCACCTGAATCCGCTGGGGCAGGTGCCGACGCTGATCACGCCGGACGGCGAGGTGATGACCGAAAGCGCGGCCATGGTGCTGCACCTGCACGACGTCGCGCCGCAGGCGGGCCTGGCGCCGGAGCCTGCGCGGCCTGAGCGGACGCGCTTCCTGAACCTGCTGGTGCGCCTGGTGGCGGCGATCTATCCCACCTTCACGTATGGCGACGACCCGCCGCAGTGGACCACCCCGGGCGCCCCGGCCGAGCTGCTGCGCGAGCGGATACATACGCGGCGCGCGGAGCTGTGGCAGGAACTGGAACGCCAGGCCGGCGCGCCGCACATGCTGGGCCGCCGCTTTTCCGCGCTGGACCTGTACGTGACGGTGATGACGCACTGGCGGCCGGGTCAGGCCTGGTTCGAGGCCAACTGTCCGGCGCTGACGGCAGTGGCGCGCCAGGCCGCCCAGGAACCGAACGTGGCGCGCGTGCTCAAGCGCAATTTCCCGCCGCCGACGGAGTAGGCATCGCGCCGCCGCCGACCGAGTAGGCATCGCGCCGCCGCTGGCGACGGGCGCGCGGCGATCGCTGCCCGGCGGGCGGGCGTATCCGCGGCGCGTCACACTAGTCTTTGGCGCGCCGCTTCTGCGAGCCGCGCGCCTCGCGCAGCGCGATGTAGACGCCGCTGCCCGCGATGAACAGCGCCCCCAGGTAGGCGTAGGCATCGGGCGCCTCGCGCCAGAAGATCCAGCCCAGCAGGGTGGCCCAGATCAGGCCGGTGTAGTCGAACGGCGCCACCACGGAGGCCGGCGCGATGCGAAAGCCCTGCGTGATCAGCGCCAGCCCCAGCGTGCTGAACAGCGCCACCGCCGCGAAATAGGGCAGGTCGGCCAGAGCCGGCGTGTGCCAGATCCAGGGCAGCGCCACCGCGCTGCACACCAATTGGCCTGCAACGATGTAGAAGGTGGTGGTCAGCATGCCTTCGCCGCGGCCGATGCCGCGCGCCGTGATCATCATGACGGCATACAGGAAGGCGGTGGTCAACGGCAGCAGGGTCGCGGCCTGGAACGCGTCGGTGCCGGGCCGCACGATGATCAGCACGCCCGCGAACCCTGCCAGCACCGCCAGCCAGCGGCGGCCATCGACGCGTTCCTTCAGGATCAGCACCGACAGCGCCGTGACGAACAACGGCGCGGCGAACGCGATAGCGGTGGCCTCCGCCAGCGGCAGCGCGCGCAACCCCAGGTAGAAACAACAGGCCGAGACCACGTTGATGGCGCCGCGCGTGAGGTGCAGGCCGGGATGGGCGGTGCGCAGCACCCGGCGCCCGCCCAGACAGACGGCCAGCGCGGTGACGAACGGCAACGCGATCAGCGCGCGCAGGAACAGGATCTGCAGCGGGTTGTAGGTGGTGCCCAGCCACTTGGCGTTGGCGTCGCTGAGCGTCAGGAAGAAGATGCCGCCGGCGACACAGGCGATGCCTGCGAAGGCGGAATGGTCACGCGCGGCGGGAAAAACGGTAGAGGAGGACATCGGGGTTCAGCGGGAAAGGCGGCCGAGGCCGCCAGGGAAGGTAATGCGGGGTTGCCGGGCGGCGGCCCGGCGAGGGCTCAGCCCTGGGCGCGGTAGGCGGCCAGCGCCACCATCGCCCAGGCGGCCAGGAAGGCCGCGCCGCCCACGGGCGTGATCGCGCCCAGCCAGTGGGTGCCGGTCAGGGTCAGGACGTACAGGCTACCTGAAAACAGCACGATGCCGATGAACATCACCAACCCGGCGGCCGACAGCAGCGGCGAACCGTAGCGCGCGCCGAGCAGCGCGATGATGAACAGGCCCAGGCCGTGGATCAGATGGTACATGACGCCGGTCTGCCAGACCGCCAGCAGCTCGGGAGTCACCAGGCGCTTGAGGCCGTGCGCGCCGAAGGCGCCGGCGCCGACGGCGATCAGCAGGTTGATGGCCGCGAGAATGGTGAGCTGGCGGTCGGTCATGCGAGATCCTTTGCGGGAAGATGGGCGCGGTTGCGCAGGTGCCTATGATAGGCCCATTCGCGACAGGGGCCAGGCACGCCCGACTATCCGTCCGACCCCGGGGGCGCCGCGACCCGCCGCGGCGCCCCGGCGGAGGGTCAATCCACCGTGAGCACCGCGCGGCCCAGCACCTTGCCGGCGCGCAGCGAGGCCAGCACGCCGTCGGCCTCGCGCAGCGGATAGCGGTGCACCGGCATCGGCGGCACCTTGCCGGCCCGCACCAGGTCCATCAGCTCGCGCAGTTCGGCCAGATTGCCGACGTAGCTGCCGATGATCGACATGGCTTTCATCGGAATCAGCGCGATCGGCCATGACGAGGCGCCGCCGAACAGCCCGACGATGATGAGCTTGCCGCCCTTGGTCAGGAAGTCGAAGGCCAGCGCGGTGGTGGACGGCGCGCCGACCAGGTCGATAGCGGCCTGCAGCGGCTTGCCGCCGGCGGCCTTGATGATCTGCTGCGCGGCGTCGGGCGCGGCGCCGTCGATGGCGGCCAGCGCGCCGGCCTCCAGCGCGGCCTGGCGCTTGGCCGGGTCGATATCGACCACGATGCCGCCCTTGCCGCCGAGCGCCTTGATCAGCGTCAGGCTCATCAGGCCCAGGCCGCCGGCGCCGAAGATCACCACGGGATGCTCGCGGTAGACGGTCTCGCCGATCTTCCTGAGCGCAGAATAGGTGGTCAGGCCGGAGCAGGCGTAGGGAGCGATGCGGGCCGGATCCAGGTCGCCGATGTCGATCAGGTAGCGCGGGTGCGGCACCAGCATGTGCTCGGCATAGCCGCCGGCGCGGTGGATGCCCAGGCAGGCGGGGGCGGTGCAGTGGTTTTCCTGACCGGACAGGCAGGTGGGGCAGGCGCCGCAGCCGATCCACGGATAGACCAGGTAGTTGCGTCCGGTCTGGATGCCGGTCGCCTCGGGGCCGGCGGCGACCACGCTGCCGACGGTCTCATGGCCCATCGTCAGGGGCAGCGTCACGCCCCGTTCCTTGAGCGACAGGGTGCGGCCCTGGCCGAGATCGTAACCGCCTTCCCACAGGTGGATGTCGCTGTGGCAGACGCCCGCGGCGCGGACCCTCAGCAACACCTGCGAGCCCTGCGGCACGGGAACGGGCTGATCCACTTCCTGCAGCGGTTCGCGGAAATTGACGACGCAATAGCACTTCATGGAATGTCTCCTCTGGGGGCGTTTCTTGTTCTACCTGGGGCATTCTCAATCAGTTCGGTGGCAATCGGCAACCCGCGCCGCGCCACCGCCGCCGCCCAGCGTGCGTCAACTGCCGCGCCGCACCAGCGTCGATTTGCCGAACAGGCTCTCGATCAGGTCCACCGCGAGGTCGGCGGTCTTGTTGCGCACATCGAAGGCCGGGTTCAGTTCCACGACGTCCAGCGAGCGCATCAGGCCGGTGTCGGCGATCATCTCCATGCACAATTGGGCCTCGCGATAGGTGGGGCCGCCCATCACCGTGGTGCCGACGCCGGGCGCGATCTCGGGGTCGAGGAAGTCGACGTCGAAGCTGACGTGCAGGTGGGTGTCGGCGTCCAGTCCGGCCAGCGCCGCTTCCATCGTCGCGCGCATGCCCATTTCGTCCAGGTAGCGCATGTCGAACACTTCGAGGCCGGCCTGGTGCACCAGGCGTTTCTCGCCGTCGTCGACGCTGCGGATGCCGATCTGGCGCACCCAGGCCGGATCGATGTCGGGCGTCTGGCCCGACATGCCGGTGATCTGGGCCGGACCATGGCCGCACAGGCAGGCCACCGGCATGCCGTGGATATTGCCGGTCGGCGTGAGCACGTTGGTGTTGAAGTCGGTGTGCGC
The DNA here is from genome assembly GCF_902859745.1 of Achromobacter dolens. Lineage (GTDB taxonomy): Bacteria > Pseudomonadota > Gammaproteobacteria > Burkholderiales > Burkholderiaceae_B > Achromobacter > Achromobacter dolens. The sequence continues at coordinate 201,018 of NZ_CADIJW010000003.1, forward strand.
GTCCAGCCACAGCACGCGCAGCTTCTTGCCGGTCTCGCGGCAGTGGCGCGCCACCGCGCTGATCGAGCCGATGCCCAGGCAATGGTCGCCGCCCAGCAGGATCGGCAGCGACCCCTGCGTCAGGGCCTCGTACATGGCGTCGTGCACGGCCTGGTTCCAGGCGGCCACTTCGTCCAGGTGGCGGTAGCCGTCCACGGGCGGCTGCCAGGGGTTGGGCGGGCCGTAGAGGTTGCCGCGATCGGCGACCTGAAATCCCTGTGCCTCGATGACCGGGCCGATGCCGGCCACGCGCAGGGCCTCGGGTCCCATGGAAGCGCCGCGCGCGCCCGCGCCGATGTCCGTGGGGGCGCCGATCAGGGTGACATGCGGGGGCAGGGTGGCGGTATTTTGCAAGGTCGGACTCCGTCATGCAGGGTTTCGGTATCGGGGTCGAGTGTAGCGCCGTGGCGTGACGCGATCGCCATGGCGCGGGCAAGGCCTTTGGCCGGGCAGGGCCGGCGCTGCGGCACAATAGCCGGGCCGATCGAATTCTTTTCCGGATGATCCCATGTCTCTGCAATCCCTGTTCCTGACCCTGGCGCGCGGCGCCGCCGCGGCCGCCCTGGGGCTGGCCTGCGCCAGTCCGGCGCTGGCGGCCGACAAACCGCTGCGCATCGGCCTGATCCCGAGCGTGGCCAATGCCGCCACCGAGCTGGCCGTGGCCGAGGCGCGCAAGGCCGGCCTGGAGGTGGAACTGGTCGAGTTCAATGACTGGGTGCTGCCGAACATCGCGGTGGCCGACGGCTCGGTCGACGCCAATTTCTTCCAGCACGAACCGTTCCTGCAACTGTTCAACGCCCGTCGCGGCGCCAACCTGACGCCCATTGCCTATGGGTATTCGACCACCATCGGCCTGTTCTCCAAGAAGCTCAAGAAGGGCCAGCCGCTGCCGGACGGCGCCACCATCGCGGTGCCCAACGATCCGGTCAACACCGGCCGCGCCTTGCTGCTGCTGGAGTCCATCGGCCTGATCAAGCTCAAGCCCGGCGTGGCGCACCAGGCCACGATCGAGGACGTGACCGACAACCCCAAAAAGCTGAAGTTCGTGCAGATCGAGGGCTCGCAGTCGGCACGGGTGTTCGATGACGTCACCGCGTCGGTCACCTACACCACCTTCGCCAAGCAGGCCGGCCTGGATGAAAAGGACGGCCTGGCGTTCGACAATACCGACCCGGCCAATGTGCGCCGCTACGCCATCCGCTGGGTCGCGCGGCCCGACCGCGCGCAGGACCCGCGGCTGCTCAAGTTCATCGCCATCTATCAGCAGTCGGCCGAGGTCAAGGCCCGGCTGCGCAGCCTGTACGGCGACCTGATCAGTTTTCCCTGGTAGTGCCGCGCCGCGGCGGGGGCGGGCTGGCGCCCCGGGCGGCTTGACGTTTCTTGGCAGTTGCCGCGTGGCCTTGAACGTATACTGGCCGCGCTTTGCATCCCCGGGGCCGCCGCGGCCCGGCCGTGACGCCTTTGCCCGCCCGCCATCCCATGCGACTCGCTTCTTCGAATGACGCCCTGAATGCCTCGCCGTCGCGGTTCGACGGCGAGGCTGGCGTGGGCGCGCCGGACCCGCGCGACGAGGAACTGGCCCGCTTGCGCCAGGTGGTGGCTCAGTACGAGGCCCTGTTCCACAACGCCCCCGTGCTGATCAACGCCTTCGACGAAGACGGCCAGTGCCTGCTGTGGAATGACGCCTGCGAACGCCGCTTCGGCTGGACCCGCGACGAAATCAATCGGCATCCCGAACCGCTGGCGCTGTTCTACCCCGATCCCGAGGTCCGCGCCCGCGTCCTCGACAGCGTGGGGCCGACGCCGCATCAGGGCTTTCGCGAATGGCGGCCGCTGGCACGCGATGGCGAGTGCCTGTCGGTCATGTGGTCCAACGTGCGCCTGCCCGATGGCAGCGTGGTCAACATCGGCATGGACGTGACCGAGAACCGCCGCAACGAGGCCGCCCTGGCGCGGCTGGCCAAGGTCGACGGGTTGACCGGCTGCTGGACCCGCGCCGAGATCCTGCAACGCATGAAGACCCTGCTGGAGGCTGCCCGGCGCGGCGCCGGCCACACGGCGTTGATGCTGGACCTGGACTATTTCAAGCAGGTCAACGACCGCTACGGCCACCTGGGCGGCGACGCCGCCTTGCGGCACTTCTGCGACCAGTTGCGGGCCTGCCTGCGCGAGGGCGATTCGGTGGGACGCCTGGGCGGCGAGGAATTCGTGGTGCTGCTGGCCGATGCCGACCAGGACGCGGCCCTGGCGGTGTGCGACCGCCTGCGCGCCAGCCTGCGCCAGCATCCCGCCAACATCGACGGCCACGCGGTGGTGCTGTCGGCCAGCGGGGGGATCACCGGCTTTCTGGAAACCGACGTCAGCATGTCGGATGTGCTGCGGCGCGCCGACCAGGCGTTGTACCAGGCCAAGCGCGCGGGGCGCGATTGCGCGGTGGTGCTGCCGGCTTGAGGCGTCAGGCGGCGGCGCGGCGTTCGCCGGCGCGGCGGCCGTTCAGGCGCCAGTGCAGCGCCAGGGCGGCGAGCGCCACGGCGGCCGCGGCGGCCAGCCCCAGGCTCTCGAAGCCGGCGTGGGTGTAGAGCGTGCCGGCCACGGCGGTGCCGACGCTGGCGCCCAGGTACGTGGTGCAGGTGTTCAGTCCGAGCACTGCGCCGCGCTCGTCGGGTCGGGCTCGCGACAACAACAGCACCAGCAGATTCAGGCTCAGTTGCGAAGCCGCGCCCCACAGCGCGGCCAGCGCCAGCACGGCGGTCAGCGCATGGGCGGCTGGCAGCAGCGCCAGGTAGACCAGGGCGATCGCGGCCAGGGCCAGCGGCAGGGCGCGGCGCGGGCCCACGCGTTCGATCAGCGGCGCGCCGCTCAGCCCGGCCAGCAGGAAGCCGGCGCCATAGGCGAAGGCGATGAAGCCGACCTGGCCGGCCGACAGGCCCAGCAGCGTGCGCACGTGGTCGGCCAGGAAGGCATAGACCCCGTAGAAGGCCGAGGAAAACGCCAGGCAGCCCAGCAGCAGCACCGGCACGTCGCGGTACGACAGCGGCGCCAGCAGGCGTGACAGCCGGGGCGGGGCGGCGTGGGCGCTGCGGCGTTCCGGGAGCTTGCGCAGCCCGGCCAGCGCGACCGCGGCGCATAGCGCCAGCACGGCGTAGGTGGCGCGCCAGCCGACCGCGTCGGAGATCAGCGCCGACAGGGGCACGCCGGCCACCAGCGATACCGACCAGCCCGAAATCACGCGGCCCAGCGCGCGGGTTTCCTGCCCGGCGGCGGCCACCAGCGAGGCCGACCCGTAGGCCGCCGGCAGGATCACGCCCGCGGCGGCGCCGGCCAGCGCCTGGGCCGCGGTCAGCACGATCCAGTGCGGCGCGGCGGCCGACAGCGACAGCGCCGCGATCAGCACCGCCATGGCGATCAGCAGGGCGCGCCGGATGCCCCAGCGGTCGATGCGGGCGGCCAGCAGGAAGGCGCTGGCGGCGGTGGCCGCGCCGTAGGCGGAAATGGCGGTGCTGACGGTGAGCGCGGTGCTGCCGAACGAGCGCGCCACGTCCGACAGGATCGGGCTGAGGGCCAGGCCGTTCGAGCCGACGACGCTGACGGCGAACATCAAGGCGGGGATGGCGGGGGGAAGCGGCGGGCGGCGCGACGGCGCGCGCGCGGTGTTGCGGTTCTGCATCCGCGGAATTTTATTGGAATAAAATAAGGGTTAATACCGATATTCCTTTATTCCGTAAAACTTCGAATGCCGTTAGGCAGAACCAGATTCCAATGCCAGATCTCGACGACCGCGACCGAAAACTATTAACGCTGCTGGCGGACGACGCCTCGCCGAGCTACGCCGAATTGGGCAAATTGCTGAACCTGTCGGCCCCCGCCGTGCACGAGCGGGTCAAGCGCCTCAAGCGCGACGGGCTCATCAAGGGCATCGCCGCGCGGCTGGACGGCGCCCGCATCGGCAGGCCGCTGCTGGCGTTCGTGCATGTGGATACCAATAACTGGAGCATTACCCAGCAGGTGCTCGGCCTGGCCGAATTGACCGAGGTCGAGGAGATCCACACCATCACCGGCAAGAGCGCCATGCTGCTCAAAGTGCGGGTGCGCGACACCCAGGCGCTGGAGGCGCTGCTGGCGCGCATCCACCAGATCGAGGGCATCACCAACACCACCAGCGACATCGCGCTGACCAGCTACCTGGAGCGCGGCCCGCTGCCGGACGACGCCTAGGACGCCGGGGCGCGGCCTCGGCGATTGCGCGCCGCGCCTGGCGGCGTTCAGCGCAGCGGCCGCAGCCGCAGGCGGGTGATTTCGGACGGCGCGCCCAGGCGCTTGGGCGGCCCCCAGTAGCCGGTGCCGCGGCTGATGTAGACCCACATGTCGCCCAGGCGGTGCAGGCCCGCCGTATAAGGCTGCTGGAAGCGCACGAAAAAGCCCCACGGGAAGAACTGGCCGCCGTGCGTGTGGCCCGACAACTGCAGGGTGTAGCCCAGCGGCGCGGCCGCGGCCGCGCTGCGCGGCTGGTGCGCCAGCAGGATCTTGGGCAACGCGTCGGCCGGCGCGCCGGCCAGCGCCGCCGCGGGGTTGCTGCGTTGGCGCGGATCGAAGGCGCCGGCGCTGTAGTCGGTGACGCCGGCCACCACCACCGGCAGGCCGGCGGGATGGATCACGGCATGCTCGTTCATCAGCACCCGCAGGCCCATGCGGCGGAATTCCGCGACCCAGGGCGCGGCGCCTGAATAATATTCATGGTTGCCGGTCACCAGGTACACGCCGAAAGGCGCGCGCAACTGGCCCAGCGGGCTGGCTTGCGCCGCCAACTGCTCGACGCTGCCGTCCACCACGTCGCCGGTGATGGCGATGACGTCGGGGGACAGTTCGTTGACCGCGTCGACGATGGCCTGCACGTAGCGCCGCTTGATCGTCGGCCCGACGTGGATATCGCTGATCTGCACGATGGTGAAGCCGTCCAGGTCGGTCGGCAGGCCGCGGATCGGCACCTCCACCGTCACCACGCGGGCGCGCCGGCGGGCGTTGTAGAAGCCGACCAGCGTGGCCGCCAGGGCCAGCGCGGCGACCGCTATCGCGCTGACGCGCCGCAAGTCGATCCAGGGCAGTCCCGGACCGGTCGCCAGGCTCACCAGCCACGTCACCAGCAACAGCGCGTCGCGCAGCACCGTCAGCACGAACAACGATGAGAACAGGCCCATGGCGATCAGGCCGACCCAGGCGATGCGGTCGCCCCAGGGCGGGTGCACGGACGAGCGCGCCAGCATTCCCAGCGGGATCAGGATGCACGACAGGATCAGCAGCAGGACCGCGGTCGCCGAGCCCGGGCCGTCCAGGCCGGCGTCGGGAATCAGGCGGGCGCCGACGTAGACGTGGGCCAGCGCGCCCAGGGTCAGAAAGCGCAGGAAAAACGAGGATTGGCGTAGGGACACGGGCGGCGGGGCGGGGGCCGGCGCGAAGGCCGGCCCGGCGATAGCGAAGGAACCGTCATTCTATGCCCTGCGGCCGCGGCGTCCCGCAGGGAAATGACACCCGCGCGCCTGGCGGCGGCATCAGGCAGGCGTCACGCGGGGGTCAACAGGCTGGCGTCCATCTGGTCCAGGCGGTTGATGCCGAGCATGGCCATGTTGCGGTCGACCTCGGCGCGCAGCAGGCCGATGGCGTGCGCCACGCCAGCCTGGCCACCGACCGCCGCGGCATAGTTGAAGGGACGTCCGACGAACACGAAACGCGCGCCCAGCGCCAGCGCCTTCAGGACATCGCCACCACGGCGCACGCCGCTGTCCATCATCACCGGCATGGCGCCGGCGGCCGCCACCACGCCGGGCAGGGCGCGCAGCGGCGAGAGCGCGCCGTCGAGCTGGCGGCCGCCGTGGTTGGAGACGATGATGCCGTCCGCGCCGTGCTCGCGCGCCAGCCGCGCGTCGGCCGGATGCAGGATGCCCTTGATGATGAGGGCGCCCTGCCATTGCCGGCGGATGCGCGCCACGTGCTCCCAATTGAGATGGTCGCGAGCGCTGAAATCGCGCAGCACCGAGCCGGACACGATGGGCGCGCCGCGCGTGGCGAACGAATTCTCGAAGTGCGGCATGCCGTGGGCCAGCAGCGTGCGCAGGAAGGTGCCGGCGAGCCAGCGCGGCCGGGTCAGGCCATCCCAGGCGAGCCGCAGGCTCGGCTTGAGCGGGGTGGAAAAGCCGGTGCGCACGTTGTTCTCGCGATTGGCCGACACGGGGATGTCCACCGTCAGCACCAGGGTTTCGTAGCCGGCGCGCGCCGCGCGCGCCACCAGCGCGTCGATGCGCGCCGGGTCGCCGGGCAGGTAGGCCTGGAACCAGGTACCGGGCGCCTCCTTGATGACATCTTCGAGCGCGATCAGCGCGGTGCCGCTGAGGATGGCGGGGATGCCCTGTTCGCGCGCGGCGCGCGCCAGCACGATGTCGCCGCGATAGGCGGACAGCGCGCTGATGCCCATGGGCGCGATGCCGAACGGCGATTCGTAGCGGCGGCCGAACAATTCGACGTGCTGGCTGCGGCGCGACACGTCGACCAGCACGCGCGGCTGGAAGGCGTAGCGGCCGAAGGCCTCGCGATTGGCGCGCAGTGACTGATTGTCCTCCGCGGCTCCCGCGACATAGCCGAAGATGGGTCTGGGCAGGCGGCGGCGGGCGGCCGCCTCGAAGTCGTCCAGCGACAGCAGGCGCATCAGGGCGCGGGGCGGACGACTGGCGGTGGCAGGGGCGGCGGCAGCGGGCAGGGACGTGGCGGACATGGCGGGGCCTGGGGAAAACCGCCAATCTACCCAGGCGGATTCATCGCATAAAGCGAATAAATCCGCACGCGCTTATTCGCTTTTTTGGAAATAGACCCTAGGCCTGCGGCAGCGCCAGCAGTTCTCCCATGCGGACCGGACCGCGCACCGATGGCGTATCGGCCCAGCGCACCTTGCCCGGGCCGAACAGCACGATGGCGGTCGAGCCCAGCTTGAAGCGGCCCATCTCGGCGCCCTTGGCGAGCTGGATCGGCGCGCGCGCCGCGTCGTCGTAGCGCACGGCCTTGACGCGCCGCTTGTACGGCGTGACCAGGCCGGCCCAGACGGTTTCGATCGAGGCGACGATCATGGCGCCGACCAGCACCAGGGCCATGGGCCCGTGCTCGGTGTCGAAAATGCAGACCACGCGCTCGTTGCGGGCGAACAGGCGCGGCACGTTGCGCGCGGTCAGCGGATTGACCGAGAACAGGCGGCCCGGCACATGGATCATTTCGCGCAATGTGCCGGCCACCGGCATGTGGACGCGGTGGTAGTCCTTGGGCGACAGGTAGATGGTGGCGAACTCGCCGCCCTGGAACGGCGCGGCGCGCTCGCTGTCCCCGCCCAGCAGGTCGGCCAGGCCATAGCTGTGGCCCTTGGCCTGGAAGATGCGGCCATGCTCGATGGCGCCCATCTGGCTGATGGCGCCGTCAGCCGGGCACAGCACGCCGCCGGGCTCATCGTCCAGCGGGCGGGCGTCCGGCTTGAGGGCGCGGGTGAAGAAATCGTTGAAGCAATCGTAGGCCAGCGCGTCTTCCTGCTCGGCTTCGCGCATGTCCACGCCGTACTTGCGCACGAAGCGCGAGATCATCCAGTTCTTGACCGCGGGTTCCCGGCAGTCCGAGGCGTATCCGAAGAAACGCGACACCAGGTGATGCGGCGCGAGGTACTGGCTGGCGAGGAAAAGTTGGTCTTTGATCGGCATCTAGGAGCGCTAAAAAAACGCGTCCCGCGGACAGCGGGACGTGGTTGGAGGTTGTCGCGCCCGGGGGCCGTTGAAGGTGGCGTCGAAGATCGCGCCGGGCGTGCAATTCGCGGGATTGTAACGCGTCTAGCCTCCCAATGGACCATGGCGCGGACAGCTTTCTTGCCACACCTAGGCGCGCGCCCGGGCCGGCGCGCCTTCCGGCGCGGCGCCCTGGCGCCGATACGTGCCCGGGCCGACGCCGAAGTGCTGCTTGAAGGCGCGGGCAAAGGCGGCCTCCGATTGGTAGCCGATGCCCGCGGCGACGCGCGCCACGGATTCCTTCAGCCGCTCCAACTGGCGCGCCGCATGCTCCATGCGGATCGCGGTCAGCAGGCGCAGCGGCGTCAGGCCGCTGGCGCGCACGAACTGGCGGGCGAAGGTCGCGCGCGACAAATGGCAGCGTTGGGCCAGGGTGGCCAGCGTCCACGGTTCGGTGGGGGACCGCAGCATGGATTGCACGGCGGGCGCCAGCCTGGGGTCGGCCATCAGCGCCAGCAGGCCGCGCGTCTGCTGGCCGTCGTGCACCAGCGCGCGCAGCACCAGCGTGAAGAGGGCGGTGGATAGCTGGTTGATGATGGCCGCGCCGCCGAGCCGCGGCTGTCCGGCCTCGGCGCGCATCAGCGCCAGCAGCGCGGCCAGCGCCGTGTTGTCGCCCAGGGTGGCGGAGCGCAGCACCATCGCCTGCGGCAACGCCATCAGCAGCAGGCTGCCGGCGCGGCCCAGCGTGAATACGCCGCACAGCATTTCCAGGCGCGGACCCGCGCCCTCCTGGGTCAGTTCGGTCAGGACGCCGTTGTGGCGGATGTCGGGCGGCGCGGCGGCGGCCGGCGCGCGCTCGTCGATGCCGCGCAGCAGGTGCGAGGCGCCGTGCGGCAGCAGCAGGATGTCGCCGGTCCGCAGGGCCAGTTCGTCGCGGCCGACGCGGGCCACGCCTTCGCCTTGCAGAATGACGTGATAAGGCACGTGGCCGGCCGGCGCCTGCGGATGATCGGCGCGCCAGCGGCCGCCGTAGCGGCACAGCAGGTCCACCGTGCCCGCGGGCTCGGCGGTCGACAGGAGCTGGCTGAGACTGTCCATGGGCTCCCTGGGAAGGAGGGCGGGCCGCCCGGCCGGGCCGCCCCGCTGAGGGCCGCCGCGGCGCGGCGGGACATGCTTGCGATTCTATGCCGGTTGGGGCGCGCGGTCAGGCCGCGGCCTTGGCCGACAGCTTGGTCTTGTAGAGCCAGTCCTTGTAGTCGTCCAGGTCGCCGTCGAACGGGCTGAAGCGGCCATCGGCCACGATGATGAACTGATCGGTGGTGGCGCGCAGCAGGTGGCGGTCGTGCGACACCAGCACCAGCGTGCCTTCGAACTGCGCCAGCGCGGTGGTCAGCGCCTCGCGGGTTTCCAGGTCGAGGTGGTTGGTGGGCTCGTCCAGCAGCAGCAGGTTGGGGCGCTGCCACACGATCAGCGCCAGCGCCAGGCGGGCCTTCTCGCCGCCCGAGAACGGCGCGATCGAACTGGTGGCCATGGTGCCGTTGAAATTGAAGCTGCCCAGGAAGTTGCGCAGTTCCTGCTCGCGGACCGTGGGCGCGATCTTGGTCATGTGCCACAACGGCGATTCGTCATGGCGCAGCATCTCGACCTGGTGCTGGGCGAAGTAGCCGATCGACAGGCCCTTGTTGAATTGCGTCTCGCCCGCCAGCGCCTGCAGCTCGCCGGCGATGGTCTTGATGAAGGTCGACTTGCCGGCGCCGTTGATGCCCAGCAGGCCCAGGCGCTGGCCCGCCTGCAGCGAGAAGTCGATGCCCGACACGATGATCTTGTCGGACGTGACGCCGCTGTCCTCGTCGGTGTTGCGGTAGCCGGCGCTGACCTTGTCCATCGTCAAGAGCGGGTTGGGCGCGCGCAGCGGCTCGCGGAACTCGAACGAGAATTCGGCGGCGGCGCGCAGCGGCGCCACTTCTTCCATGCGCGCCAGCGCCTTGATGCGGCTCTGGGCCTGGCGCGCCTTGCTGGCCTGCGCCTTGAAGCGGTCGATGAACGACTGCAGGTGCGCGCGCTGGCGCATCTGCTTTTCCATCATGCCTTGCGCCAGTTCCAACTGGGCGGCGCGCTGGCGCTCGAACGACGAGTAGTTGCCCGAGTAGCGCTTGAGCTTGCGCTCGTCGATGTGGACGATGAAGTTGACCACGCCGTCCAGGAAGTCGCGGTCGTGCGAGATCACGATGAGCGTGCCCGGGTAGCGCTTGAGCCAGTCTTCCAGCCAGATGATGGCGTCCAGATCCAGGTGGTTGGTGGGCTCGTCAAGCAGCAGCAGGTCGGACGGGCACATCAGGGCCTGCGCCAGGTTCAGGCGCATGCGCCAGCCGCCCGAGAAGCTGGTCAGCGGCAACTGCATCTGCGCCTGGGTGAAGCCCAGGCCCGTCAGCAACTGCTCGGCGCGCGAATGCACGGTGTAGGCGTCGGCATCGGCCAGCGCGGCGTAGATGTCGGCCATGCGCAGGCCGTTCTCGGCGCTCTCGGGCTCCGCTTCCAGAGCGGCCAGTTCGGCTTCGAGCTTGCGCAGCGTGACGTCGCCGTCGATGGCGTATTCGATGGCGGGGCGGTCGAGCGCGGGCGTTTCCTGCGCCACGTAGGCCATGCGCCAACTGGCGGGATAGTCCAGGTCGCCCTGGTCCGCATGCAGCGTGCCGCGCAGCAGGCCGAACAGGCTCGACTTGCCGGCGCCGTTGGCGCCGATCAGGCCGATCTTGTCGCCGGGGTTCAGGAGCAGGTCGACCTTGTCGAACAAGGGCTTGACGCCGCGCATGAGTGAAACTTGTTGGAAGCGGATCATGAATCGTGTGGCAGGAGGGGGCCGACCGGGGTGGCGTGAAATAAGCGCGGCAAGGCTCCCGCCACAAAGTGCGGCGCAAAAAGAAGGAACCGTGGAGCGGTCGCGCCGGCGGCGCGACATGCGGGCCGCGCGAAGCGCGGCTGGCGGACGGGGCGGATGCCCATCCGATCGCGGGCGCTATTGTAGCCGGCCGCGCGGACCCGCGCCCGAGGGCGGGTTCAGCCAGTCGTGGCGCGGCCTCAGGCCGGGGCCGAACGCGCGGCGATGGCGTCGGCCAGGGCCAGCAGGCGTTCGGCCTCGCGCGCGTGCAGGTTCTCGACCAGCGCGCCGTCCACCACCGCCACCCCCTGGCCGGCGGCCTGGGCCGCGCGCCAGGCATCGAGCCGCTTGCGCGCGCTGGCCAGCTCGGCATCGGTCGGGGCGAAGGCCGCGTTGGCGGCGGCGATCTGCTTCGGGTGGATCAAGGTCTTGCCATCGAAGCCCTGGTCGCGTCCTTGACGGCACGCGGCGGCCAGCCCGGCGTCGTCATCCAGGTCCAGGTGCACGCCGTCCAGCACGGCCAGGCCATGGGCGCGCGCGGCCAGCACCGCCAGCGAGCGCGCCAGCAGCGTCTCGTGGCGCTCGGGCGTGTGGCGGGCGTGCAGGTCCTTGACCAGGTCGGACGTGCCCACCACGATGGCCGCGAGCCGCGCGTGGCCGCCGGCGATGGCGTCCAGCCGCAGGAAACCGAGCGGCGTCTCGGCCATCGCCCACAGCGGCAGCGCGGCGGGCGCGCCGGCCGCGTCCAGCGCCTGCGCCAGGGCTTCCAGTTCGGCCGCCGACTGCACCTTGGGCAGCAGCACCGCATCGGCGCCGGCCTGCGCGATGGCGCGCACGTCGTCCAGGCCCCATGGCGTATCGAGCGCATTGACGCGCACCACGCATTCGCGCCGGCCATAGCCGCCGGCGCGCAGGGCCGCGGCAACCTGCTGGCGCGCCAGCGCCTTGGCGTCGGGCGCGACCGCGTCTTCCAGGTCCAGGATCAGCGTGTCGGCGTCGAGGCTGCGGGCCTTGTCCAGCGCGCGCGCATTGGCGCCCGGCATGTAGAGGACGGAACGGCGGGGACGGGCGGCGAGGGACATGGATTCAACTCTTGGGATTGCTGATGACCTGCACGGGCATGGTGCAGACGTAGCCGACGCCATACACCGTGCGGATGCCCATGTCGCCGCCGGCCTGCGCGCGCAGCTTGCGGCGCAGGCGGTGCATGTGGGCGTCGAGCCGATGGGTGTCGTAGGCTTCGGCGCTGGCGCCGAGCGCCTCGACCAGCCGGCCGCGCGACAGCGGCAGCGGCGCGGCCTGGATCAGCGCGCCGATCAGGCGGCTCTCGGTATCGGTGATGTCGACGTGGACGCGCTTGGGCGAGACCAGCATGCGGCGCGCCGGATCGAAGCGCCAGATCTCGGCGCTGGGCGCTTCGGGGCCGGCCGCGGGCACCACCCTCAGCCGGCGCGACAGCGACACCAGCGTGGCGCCCAGTTCGGCCAGGTTGACGGGCTTGGTCAGGTAATGATCGGCGCCCAGGCTCAGGCCGGACACCTTGTCTTCGCTCAACAGGCGACCAGTGAGCATGATGATGCCCATCGAGGGATAGGTGGTGCGCAGGTGGGACACGCGCGCCAGTCCGTCGCCGTCGGGCAGCATCGCGTCCAGCACCAGGATGCCGGGCGTCACGCTCAGCAGCAGTTGGTCGAGTTCGGACAGCGAACCCGCGGTGAGGATGGCTTCGCCCAGGCCGAGGTCGTGGATGAATTCGGCGATGCTGTCGCGCCAGTCCCCGTGATCGTCGACGATGATGATGGTCACGGCGCCGGACGAGCTAGCGGTTGTGCGCGAGGCGCTCCAAGGGCAAACACGCTTTCCGCTCCTTTCATGCTACGGCTTCTTATTGGTGTGGAGGACTCCGCCTGGCGCAGGCCGGATACGGCGCCATCGGTGTGATCCCCTCGAGGCGCTTTCGCGGAGAATATCATTATCGCCGCTACGGCGGCGCGGCATATTGCGGCGCAGCGAATGCCGTCGCAAGGCGCCTCGAACCGCGCCGATACCGGTGGTCAAAAAATGACCAGCCCCGGTAGCGGCGTCGTAACGGCCAGCAGTCGTGCGCCTGTGAGTTTTTTATCCACAGAAACTGTGGATAAAAAATTCGCCCGGCATCGATTCAGCGATTGCGCCGTGCCGCGCGGGTCATTGCGGCGGCGCGGCCGGGTCCGTCAGGTATTCCACGGGCACGCCCTGCGGCACCCGGCGCACGCGATCGCGTTCGATGCGGGGCGGGGCGAAGCGCGTCTTGCGGGCCGCGGCGTTCTGCAGCAGCACCGACAGCACCGCGCCCTTGTCCTGGATCCATTGGGTCTTGCCGCGCAGCAGCTTCATTGCGTTCTCGGCGGTTCCCAACTTGTAGGACATCGAGTTGATCTGGACCGACGTCTTGCCGTTGAATGCGGACTCGTCCTGTTCGGTGAGCGCCGCGGCGTCGAGATTGCTGCTTTCGTGGTCGATGCGGTAGATGAATTTGAGGCCGCTGAACGGGTCCTGCACCACGACGAGCTTGTCCGAACCCGAGACGTCCGACAGCATGCCGATGACCAATGATTCAACCAACTGGTTGCCCCGTTGCTCTTCGGTGTAGATGAAGATGGTGCGCTGGTTGTGCCCGAGCGGCGAGGGCGGGGCGAGGGGAGAACGATCCATACCTGACTTGAAAGAGGCGGGGGCGGGTGGAAACTTGCCCCGCGGTACTGCGTTAACGGCGTCGCGTCCGGTGAACTTGAGCGCCGGCCCTGATGCAAACAAAGAGCAAGGTCCCGTCCGGGCTACGGCGCGCGCCGCAGGCGCGCCAGCAGGCGCGCTTTGGCGGCGGGCCAATCCTCGTCGAGGATGGCAAAGTAGACCATGTCGCGGGTGCGTCCGGACTGCGCGATGAGGTGCTTGCGGAAGACTCCTTCCTCGACGCCGCCGATACGGAGAATGGCCTGCCGGGATTGCAGGTTGGTCACTTCCGTCTTGAACACGACCCGCATGATACCAATTGTTTCAAAGGCGTGCTGCAATAAAAGGTACTTGGCCTCGGTGTTGGCGCCGCTGCGCTGGCTGGCGGGGGTGAGCCAGGTGGCGCCGATCTCCAGGCGCCTGTGGGGCAGGGCGATATCCATATAACGGGTGGTGCCGATGACCCGGCCGTCTTCGCGGCGCACGATGGCGAACGGCAGGCAGGCGCCGGCGGCCTGGCCGTCCAGCGCGCGCTCGACGTAGCGGCGCATGTCGTCGGCGGATTCGACCGGTTCGGGCTGCAGCCGCCACAGTTCCGGGTGCAGCCCAACCTCGGCCAGCGCGGCGGCGTGCGTCAGGGTCAGGGGCTCGAGCCGGACGATCTCGCCTTCCAGGGTGACGGGCGGCAGGCGGGCGGGGGAAGACATGACGGGAGACTCCGCGGACGCGTCGCGGTCGGGCGTCCGCCGTCATGGCGGCGTCCCGGACGCCCAGCGATTCTACGCCCGCCCTCGGCGGCTTGCCGAACCCCCGCGCCCGGGCGCAGAATGCGGCGCATGAAAACTGACGTGGTTGTCCTGGGCGCGGGCATCATCGGGGTGAGCACCGCGCTGCACCTGCAGGCGCGCGGCCGCTCGGTGGTCCTGCTGGACCGGCGCGGTCCCGGCGAGGAAACCAGCTATGGCAACGCCGGGCTGATCGAACGCGCCAGCGTCATTCCCTACGCCTTTCCGCGCGACTGGCGCAGCCTGCTGCGCTATGCCGGCAACCGCACCCCCGACGTGCGCTACCACGCGCGTTTCCTGCCGCGCATCGCGCCCTGGCTGCTGCGCTACTGGTGGCATTCGGCGCCGTCGCGGCTGGCGCGCGCCGCGGCCGCGATGCTGCCGCTGATCGAGCGCAGCGTGGCCGAACACGACGCGCTCAAGGACGCCGCCGGCATCGGCGCGCTGTTTCGCCGCAATGGCTGGATCGATGGCATGCGCAGCCAGCAAAGCCTGGACCGCGCGGCGGCCGAGGCCGCCGCGCTGGCCGAGTACGGACTCGACTACCAGTTGCTGGACCGCCAGGCCCTGTCGGCGCTGGAGCCGTCGTTGTCGCCGCGCATGGTGGGCGCGATCCACTGGCGCGACCCGGTCAATGTGTCGGATCCGGGCGCGGTGGCGCGCGGCTACGCGGCGCTGTTCCAGCGGCGTGGCGGCTCGCTGGCGCGTGGCGATGCGCGCAGTCTCGAGGCGGTGCCTGGCGGCTGGCGCGTGCGCGGCGTGACGGGGGCCGTCCAGGCGCGCGAGGCGGTGGTGGCGCTGGGGCCGTGGTCGCCCGACGTGCTGCGGCCGCTGGGGTATCGCGTGCCCATGGCGGTCAAGCGCGGTTATCACCAGCATTTCGCGTTGGAAGGCGGGGCCTCGCTGGCGCATCCGGTGGCCGATATCGACAGCGGGTTCGTGATGTCGCCCATGACACTGGGCCTGCGCCTGACCACGGGCGCCGAATTCGCGCCGCGCGACGCGCCGCCGTCGCCAGTGCAGGTGACCCGCACGCGGGCGCTGGCGGCGCAGTTGCTGCCATTAGGCGAGGCGGTGGAGAAAACGCCCTGGATGGGCTGCCGGCCGTGCATGCCGGACATGCGCCCGGTGATCGGCGCGGCGCCGCGCCATGCGGGCCTGTGGCTGGCCTTCGGCCATGCGCATCACGGCTTCACACTTGGGCCGGTGACCGGCAAGCTGCTGGCCTGCCTGATGACGGGACAGGCGCCGGACATGGATCCGGCGCCGTATGCGTTGAATCGCTAGCGCATTTTGCGGGGCAATCCCGGCCGTCCGGCGCGATGCCGCGCGCACCGGGGCGGGTTGTCAGGCGCGGGCCTTGGCGCGGCGCTGGCGCACCGCGTCGGCCAGCAGGTCCAGCACAGGCAGCGTCTGGGTCCAGCCCAGGCAGGCGTCGGTGATCGACACGCCATGACGCAGCGGCTGGCCGGGCTTGAGGTCCTGGCGGCCTTCCTCTAGATGGCTCTCGATCATCACGCCGGTGATGCGCGTGTCGCCCTGGGACAATTGGGCGGCGATGTCGCGCGCCACGTCGACCTGGCGCAGGTGCGATTTGTTGGAGTTGGCGTGCGAGCAGTCGATCATGACCTGCTCGCGCTGGCCGGCGGCGCGCAGCACCGCGCAACAGGCGTCGACGCTGGCGGCGTCGTAGTTGGGGCCTTGCTTGCCGCCGCGCAGGATCACATGGGTGTCGGCATTGCCGCGCGTTTCGAAGATGGCCGCCATGCCCATCTTGGTCATGCCCATGAAGGCGTGCCTGGCGCTGGCGGCGACGATGGCGTCGGCCGCGATCTGCACGCCGCCGTCGGTGCCGTTCTTGAACCCGAGCGGGCAGCTCAGGCCGGAGCTCAGTTGGCGGTGGCTGGGGCTTTCGGTGGTGCGCGCGCCGATGGCGCCCCAGGCGATCAGGTCGGCGATGTACTGCGGGCTGAGCAGATCGAGGAATTCGGTGGCGATCGGCAGGCCCAGGCCGCTGATGTCCAGCAGCAGTTCGCGGGCGCGGCGCAGGCCTTCGTTGATGCGGAAGCTGCCGTCCAGGCGCGGGTCGTTGATGTAGCCCTTCCAGCCGACGGTGGTGCGCGGCTTCTCGAAATAGACACGCATCACGATCAGCAGGTCGTCACGGTACTGGTCGGCGGCGGCGCGCAGTTGGCGCGCGTATTCCATCGCCTGGCCGTGGTCGTGGATCGAGCAGGGGCCGACCACCAGCACCAGGCGGTCGTCGCGGCCGTGCAGCACGTCGGCGATGCGGGCGCGGCTGTCCTCGACCAGCGTCTGGATCTCGGCCGACACCGGCAGCTCGTCCTGCAGCAGCGCGGGCGAAATCAGCGGACGCACCGCGCTGATGCGGGTGTCGTCCGTGCGGGTGTTGTCCTGGGTGGCGTCGGCCGTGCCGACCTCGCGGTCGTGCAGGGGATCGTCAATGCGGGTCAAGGGAAGCTCCGTGCCGTAGATGCGGAAAAGACCATCATTATCGCACCGGCCGGCGTCGTCCGTCCGGGCTATGTCCCCGTGCGCCCTAGGACGATCGATGGCGACCGGGCGGCGAATGGGCCTAGGGCGTGTTCGGTGGCGCTACAGTCGGGGCAGATGCCTTAGCATTGACGCAACCGCCTTAGCGATGACGCCATGCGTTCCCGCGACCGCGCCCCAGGCCGAGCGCCCCGCGCCCGGCTCACCGCCTGCCGCACGCTCGAGGACATGACCGATGCCCAAACTCCACGCCGGCGCCTCTCGACGGATCCTCCTGGTGGAAGACCACCCGGTGGAGCGGGCGTATCTGCAGAACATGCTGCTGGCCCTGGGATACCGGCGGGTGGCCGGCGTGGGCAGCAGCGCCGAGGCCATCGCCGCCCTGGCGCGCCAGGCCTACGACGTGGTCATCAGCGACATCGTCATGGGCGAGGGCGACGGCACGCGCCTGCCCAACGAACTGCGCCAACTGGTCGACGGGGGACGGCTCAAGAGCATGCCGCCGATCGTCTGGATCAGCAGCCTGTCCGACGAGCTGCTGCAATCGCATGTGCGGCTGGCGCTGCAGGCCGGCTGCCCGTCGTCGCAGGCGCTGGCCAAGCCGGTGACGCGCACCGCCATGCAGCATGCGATCAAGACGGCGCTGCACAGCCTGGACGATGACACGGCCTCGCCGCGCCGCACCGCGGTGCGGCGCGAGGTGATCGAGGCGGAACTGGGGCGCGCGCTCAGTTCCGGCGACGGCATGAGCGTGGTGCTTCAGCCCCAGGTGGACCTGGGCACGGGACGCACGGTGGCGGCCGAGGCGCTGTCGCGCTGGGACCATCCGACGCTGGGCGTCATTCCGGCGGTGGATTTCGTGCCGGCGGCGCACCGTCTGGGGCTGGACCAGACCTTGTTCAACCGTGTCGCCGACTGCGTGGTCGAGGTGCTGGCCGAGATGCACGCGGAGGGCATCGCGGTGCCGATCGCGATCAACGCCTCGGCCTCGACGCTGTGCGCGCCCGGGCTGCCGGACAGCCTGGAGCAGCGGGTGACCCGGGCCGGGCTGCCGGCGCGGCTGGTCAAGGTCGAACTGACGGAAGACGAGCCGGTCACCGACTGGCTGGCGCTGTCGTCGGCCCTGAACCTGCTGCGGGTGCGCGGCTTCGAGCTGGCGATGGACGATTTCGGCGCGGGCATCGCGTCGATGCGGCTGTTCTCGGCCATGCCGTTCACAGAACTGAAGATCGACCGCGACTTCATCGTCCACATGCACCGCGAACCGGCCTCGCGCGCGGTGGTGGCGGCGGCCATCGAGATGGGGCGGGTGCTGGGGCGGCGGGTGGTGGCCGAAGGGGTCGAGCAGGAGCGCGACATCCTGCTGCTGCGCGAGTTGGGGTGCACGCTGGCGCAGGGCTATGGCATTTCGATGCCGCTGGCCCCCGCCGATTTCATCGCGTTCTGCCGCCGGCAATGAGGCCGGCCGGCGGCGTCGCCATCGCCGCTCAGATACCGGCGACGTCGATGTCGCCCGGGTAGTCGACCGAGAACTTGAGCACCGCGTCGCGCGACTTGCCGGGCTCCATTTCCCAGTTCCACACCAGCACGCCGTCGTCTTCGCGCTTGATGTCGCGCTCGGACGGCGACAGCAGCTTGACCTCGATCTTCTCGTTGCGCGAGATCGGCAGCCGGTCCTTGAAGCTCACCTGTTCCTTGGTGGCCTTGTTGTTCTTGACCGTGATCTTGTACTCGTAAGTCACGCGCTTGCCATTGCCCGAGAACCCGGTGCTTTCGGTGTAGCGGTTGACCAGTTGGCGCTTGATCGAAATGCCGTCGTCGGCGCCCAGCGCCAGCTCGACCTTTTCGCCGGGCATCACCGATTTCATGGACGAGGCGGCCACGAAGGCGTCATCCAGGAAAGTGTTGAGCGTGCCGGCCAGGAACGGGTATTCGGTGTTGTTGTTGGCCAGCGCCGTCAGGAAGACGGCTTCGCGCAGCGCCGGGGTCGACTGGTATTGCAGCGTGGCCGGCAGCTTGGCGGTGGTGATGGCGACACGCTGCGTGCTGTTGTCGGACGGCAGCGTGGCGGGCGTGCGGATCTGGAACGAGGCGCTGGTGGCCTCGGACTGGACCGCGGCGGTCGCGACCGTGGCCTCTTCCAGGGCGGGCGCCATGTCGCCGGCGGCCATCTCGGCGGAGGCCGACTTGGCGCTCTGGCGGGCCCGCGGCTCGGGACGCATGACCGGCGCCGCGGCCACCGGGGCCGGCATCGGCGGAGGCGGCGCCGCCACATCGATGATCCACGGATTCAGCTTGGGCGCGCCGCCGCCCAGCGCCGGGCGGGCGGTGGACAGGGTCAGCTTGACGTTGTTCCAGTCTTCGCCGGTGTTCTGGCGGATCACGCCGAAGTAGCCGAGATCGACGCTGCGGTCGGCCGGACGCAGGCGCGCATCGTACGACGGGGTCCAGCGCGCGCCGGCCACGGCGTAGGAGACGTTCAGGTCGAGCTTGCCGGCGCGGGCCAGGTTGACGCGCAGCGTGACGGTCTTGGTGCGGCGGTTGAGCTGGCCCTGCAACTGGCCCAGTTCGCCCTGCGCGGCGGACAGTTGGCGCTCGAGCTCCTCGCGCTGTTCGGCCACGCGGCGCAGGCCGGCGAGCGTGCGGCTGAGGGTGTCGGCGCTGAGGGCCTGGATCGCCTTGAGCTCATCGAGCGTCGGCCGCGGGCCATCCTTGGCCGGCTCGGTGGCGCCGCGCTGCATCATCGCCACCAGCTCGCGCTGGTTGTCCAGCACCGACGCTTCGTCGTCCAGCGCGGCCTGCTGGCCCTGCAGCTTGCGGATCTGGTCTTCCAACTGCTTGACGCGCTCGTTGGCGGTATCGGCCTGGAAGGCATCGCGCACGCGCACGTCCAGCAGGGTGGCCTGGCCGCTGCTCTTGGCCGAGACCTGCAGCGAATTCTCCTGCAGGCTGGCGGGCAGCTTTTCCAGGACCAGTTCGTGTTCGCCGGCGGGCAGGTCGCTGCTGGCGGCACGGGTGACGACGGCGCGGTCCTGGTAGACCGTGACCGCGCCGATGGAGGAGGCCAGCCCGGCCGCCGCGGCCAGACCGGGAAGGGTGGCGATGGCCACCGCCAGAAGAGTACGTTGCACGTGTGCACCTATAGGCAGGTTGGGCCGGCCGGCCTTCCGGTGAACGGGGCCGCAGCGGCGATAGCGCGACAATTTACAGGGCGCGGCGGGGCATGGGTTTACAGAAGATGTCAAAAGCGACAGGGCGATACCGCCCTGTTTTCAAGCGGGCGCGGACGGCTCCGGGTGCGCCAGCCGCCGCAGCATCTCGACCGCGTTGCGGGCGGCGACGGAGCGGTCGTGGCGGCGGTAGGCCATGTCCAGCAGGGCGTGCGGCGCGTCGCCCCTGATCGGCCGGTACTCGATGCCCTGGGCGCCCATGTGGCGCATGGCGGCGGGCACGATCGAGATGCCGACGCCGGCCGCCACCAGGCTGACGATCGAGGCCATCTGCGGCGCTTCCTGGATGACGCGCGGCGTGAACCCGGCGCGCAGGCAGGCGTTCTGGATCGCGTCGTACAGGCCGGCGCCGATGGGGCGGGGGTACAGCACGAAATCCTGGTCGGCCAGCGCGGCGATCGGCACGCTGCGCTTGCGGCTGAGCGGATGGTCGGGCGGCAGGGCGATCAGCATGGGTTCGTCCAGCACGCGCTCGGCCTCGAATTCCGGATCCAGCACGTACGGCGGCCGCACGAAGGCCACGTCCACGGCATTTTCGCGCAGGCCGCGCAGCAGGCTGACGGTATTGCTTTCGGTGAGGCTGATGCGCACGTCCGGATAGCGGTCGCGGAAAGCGCGGATGGCGCGCGGCAGATACGGGTGGAACACGGCCGAGGCGGTGAAGCCCACGGTGATGGCGCCGTGCTCGCCGCGCCCCAGTCGGCGCGCGGTGTCGATGGCGCGGTCGGCGCTGGCCAGGATGGCGCGGGCGTCCTCCAGGAACTGCGCGCCGGCCTCGGTCAGCTCGACCCCGCGCGGCAGGCGCAGGAACAGCGCCGTGCCGATCTCGCGCTCGAGCTGCTGGATCTGCTGGCTCAGCGGCGGCTGGCCGATGCCCAGCCGGGCGGCGGCGCGGGTGAAGTGCAGTTCTTCCGCGACCACGGTGAAATAGCGCAGATGTCTCAGTTCCATCGTTTTAAAATATAGCGAGTGCTGGTTTCATATATTGGACATATGCAGGGGAAAAGTCTACCTTGATCGCACGGGTCCATTGCCCGATGTTTTCGAGATTTCCGAGATGTCCACCGCCCCAGTCGTTCCTCCGTCTTCCCCCGCCGCGCCCCAGGCCGATTACCTCGCGCGCGGCACGCCGGCCTTGCGGCGCGCCCAGTGGGCGCTGTTCGCGGCGGGCTTTTCCACCTTTTCGCTGCTGTATTGCGTGCAGCCGCTGATGCCGCTGTTCACGCAGGCCTTCGGCGTCTCGCCGGCCCAGAGCAGCCTGGTGCTGTCGCTCTGTACCGGCCTGCTGGCCGTGGCGATCTTCCTGGTGGGGCTGTTTTCGCAGGCGCTGCCGCGCAAGCGCATCATGGCGTTGTCGCTGTTCGCCTCGGCCGTGCTGGGCACGGCGGCGGCGGTGGCGCCCGACTGGCACAGCCTGCTGGCGCTGCGCGCGTTGCAGGGCGTGGCGATGGGCGGGGTGCCAGCGGTGGCCATGGCCTACCTGGCCGAAGAGGTCGAACCCGACACGCTCGGTTTCGTCATGGGGTTGTACATCAGCGGCAGCGCCTTCGGCGGCCTGTCCGGGCGCGTGATCACGGGCCTGGTGTCCGACCATTTCGGCTGGCGCGCGGCGCTGGGCACGCTGGGCCTGCTGGGCATCGTCGCGGCGCTGCTGTTCATCTGGCTGCTGCCGGCCTCGCGCCGTTTCACGCCGCAGCGCTCGCGCGGCTGGGCCGGCGTGGCCGGCGACGTGCGCGACGGCATCGGGGCGCACCTGCGCAATGGTCCGCTGTGCGGGTTGTTCGCCATGGGCGGGCTGTTGATGGGCGCCTTCGTCACCGTCTACAACTACGTCGGCTTCCGCCTGGTGGCGCCGCCGTTCTCGCTGAGCCAGACCTTCATTGGCTTCATCTTCGTCGTGTACCTGGTCGGCATCTTCGCGTCGACCTATTTTGGCCGCCTGGCCGACCGCCATGGTCGCGGCGCGATACTGGCGGCGGCCACGGGCATTGCGCTGGCGGGGCTGCTGCTGACCTTGTCGGACGCCTTGGCGGTGCTGATCGCCGGCATCGTGGTCTTCACCTTCGGCTTCTTCGCGGCGCACGCGGTGGCCAGCGGCTGGGTCGGCCAGATGTCGCGGGGCTACAAGGCGCTGGCGGCCGCGCTGTACCTGCTGGTGTACTACGTCGGGTCCAGTGTGCTGGGCTCGTTGGGCGGCCACTTCTGGACCGATGGCGGCTGGCCTGGCGTGGCGGCCATGGCCGGCAGCCTGTTGACGGTGGCGCTGGCCATCAGCGCGGCGCTTTACTGGCGCACGGCCCGCGTGCCGTCGGCTGCGGCGGTGGAGCGGGGCGCGTCCTGAGCCTGTTTGAAGGGAGCAAGCGGCGGCCGCGGGCCGCCGCGCGCGCCCGGCCATCGGGGCTTTCCGGTGGCGCCGACTAGACGAGGGTGCGGACCGGGGGCGCCTCGGCCTGGGGCTCGGCGGCCAGGGTGGCCTCCATGCCCTGGCTGAGCGTCGCCAGCAGCAGGTGCGGCGGCAGGTTCAACTGCGCCAGCACCACGCTGCTCTTGGCCAGCCGGGCCACGTCCTCGTGCCGCAGGCCCGCCAGCCACTGACAGGCGCGTTCCGATATCTGCATGCCCGCCAGGGCCGGCAGGTTGCCGGCGCGGGCCATCCGCTGCAACAGCAGCAGATACATCAGATTGGTTTCGTGGATATCGCGCAGAAGCTCGGTTGATCGCGGCATCGGGTGCCCCTCACTTCATTGAATCCGCGGCCCGGCGGGTGCACGGGCCAGGACAGGCAAGGCGCGAAGCGTCCTGTATAGGCGTCTAGTCAAGCCCGCGAAGGCTTGCGTGCCGATATGGTTTGTCGATCATATTTAAGCGATCAGGGGCCGTCAGTAATGGATTTCCCGGTACTCGGAATTGACATATCTTCATTCATTGAAACGGACTCATTCTCATTTATAATGCCCTGCACGTTGGCCGGCGCATGATCCGCGTCCGCCTGTAGCCCGTCACCCGAGAGGCCCACGATGACCCTAGCATTCCAGGAGCCCAATTCGCTGCAGCGCGAGCACGCGGCGCTGCTCGCCGCCTATGGGCAGGCGCAGGGCCGCTGCAGCCGCCTGCTCAGCGCCCAGGCGCAGCGCATCCAGCACCTTGAAGGGGAGGTCCTCAAGCTGCGGGCCGCGGTGATCCAGCGCGACACCGCGCTGGCCTGGGCGCGTGAAGACCGCGCGGCATTCGAAGGCGCGGTTCCGGGGCTGCCCAGGCGGGTGGCGCTGGCCAGGCGCGTCACGCAACTGATGGAACGGGTGCAGAGCCTGATGCGCGAGCGCCTGGCCTGGCAGGATCGGTCCGCCGCGGCGCGCGCGCATTCGCTTGACGCCGTCACCGGACCCGCCGTGGCGCCCGCGGTGATCGCCGCGACGGCGCTGCGCGAGAAATCCGTGCTGTGCGTCGGCGAGGACGCCATGGCCCTGATGCTGACGCGCAAAGTAGTGGAAATGGCCGGTGGCCGCTACCTGGGCCACTGCGGCGCGGAAGGCGCCGACGGCGATACGTTGGAAGCCAGCCTGGTCGCCGCCGACCTGGTGATCTGCCAGACCGGCTGCGTCAGCCACGGCGCCTATTGGCGCGTCAAGGACCACTGCACCCGCACCGGCAAGCAGTGCGTGCTGGTGGACAAACCCGAGGCGTTGACGGCGCTGGGGCTGGCACGCGAAAGCGTCGACATGCCGCGCTGAAGGCGGCGAGGCGGTCAATCGGCGATGTCTCGCCGTGGGCCGCCCGCAAGATGTAATGCCGAGTTACCGAGGGTTGCGGCTGCCGCGCCGCGCCCGCAATACAGTCTGGGAAGCCTGCAGGAGATTCCATGCTGACCCAGCGAGACCATGTGCCCCACCCCTGGACCAATACGCTCGCGCGTCTCGAAGACGAGCGCGTGATGTTGCAGCGCATCGCCGCCGGCGTGCCGCTGGCCGAGGTGCTTGGCCATATGCTGCACGCCATCGAAGCCCAATCCAGCGTCGAACTGCGCGCCTCGATCGCGCTGGTCGATGACAGCGGCAAGATCCTGCGGCACGGCGCCGCGCCGAGCCTGCCGCACGAGTTCAACAGCGCTGTCGACCGTGCGCCGATCGGACCGGACATGGCCTCCTGGGGCAGGGCCGCGGATTCCGGCAGCCCCGTCTACGTCGAGGACATCGCCAGCCATCCGGCATGGGCGTCATGGCGCGAGCTGGCGCTGTCGCACGGCCTGCGGGCCTGTTGGTCGACGCCGATCAAGGCCCCCGATGGACGCCTGCTGGGCGTGTTCTCGAATTACTACGGCTCGCCGCGCACGCCGTCGGCCGACGATATCGACGCCATCGCGGTGGTCACGCGCAGCGCCGCGCTGGCGATCGAACGCCACCTGACCGAAGTCGCGCTGCGCCGCAGCGGCGAACGCTGGCGCGCCATGTTCGACGGCATGCAGGAAGCCTTCTTCCTGAGCGAAGCGCTGCGTGACGCGCAGGGCCGCATCGTCGACTTCCGCTTCATCGAGGTCAATCCCGCGTTCGAGCGGCAAAGCGGCATGAAGGAGGGCGATACGCTGGGCCATACCCTGCGCGAGATGATTCCGGGGGTGCCGGACCGGATCCTTGACACGTTCGCGCAGGTGGTCGAAACCGGCGAGCCGGCGCAGTTCGAATTCGCGGTGCCGTCGCCGCAGCCGGCCTGGTACGAGGCCCGCGCGCGGCGCGAGGGCGACAACCAGATGATGGCGCTGTTCCTGGACGTCACCGCGCGCAAGACCGCCGAGGCGGAATTGTGGGAAGGGCAGCATCGCAAGCATTTCGTGCTGGCGCTGGGCGACCGCATGCGCGAACAGCAGCACCAGGCGGCGATCGAGCAGTTGGCCTGCGAGAGCCTCGGCCAGCATCTGGCGCTGGGCCTGGTGGCGCTGGTGGACGGAGCGGGCGAGGGCGCCGAGCCCCAGGTGTCGACCTGTTGGCGGCCGCGGCCGGGACGCGACGGTTGCGCGGACCTGGACCTGACGTTCGACTCTGCCTTCGTCGAGGCCGTGCGCGGCGGCCGCACGGCTTTCCTGGAGCCGTTGCTGGCCCAGCCCAACGGCGACATCATGCCGTCCGCCATCGTGGTGCCGACGGCCCGTTGGGGGCGGCCCGGCGGCGCGCTGGTGGTGCGGCCGACGGCCGGCACCCGGCTCAAGCGCGGCGACGTGACCTGCATCGAGGACGTGGCCGAACGCCTGTGCACCGCGGTCGAGCGTTCGCAGTATTCGCGCACGCTGGAGCAGCGCGTCGAGAGCGCCATTGCGGAACGCGACCGCATCTGGCGCCTGTCGCCCGAGCTGCTGGCGGTGGTCGACGGGCAGGGGCGCTTCGCCAGCGTCAACCCCGCGGTGCGGCCGATCCTGGGCTGGACCCCGGAACAGTTCCTGGCGATGGGGCTGCGCGACCTGATCCATCCGGACGACTACGAAACGACGCGCGAAGCGCTGACCCACGCGCGTCGCCCGGAGATGGCCCAGGGCGTGCGGCACCTGGAAAACCGCATGCGCAAGCGGGACGGCGGCTATGCCTGGATCACCTGGAGCATGTCGTGGGCGCAGGACAGCCTCTATATGGCCGGCCGCGACGATACGGACCTGAAGTCCCAGGCCGAGACGTTGCTGGCGACCGAGCACGCGCTGCGCCAGGCGCAGAAGATGGAGGCGGTGGGGCGCCTCACGGGCGGCATCGCCCATGATTTCAACAACATGCTGCAAGGGATCACCGGCGCGCTCTACCTGATCCAGCGCAAGCTGGCGAGCGGCGTGCCGGAACAGGCCGGGCGTTTCGTGACCGTGGCGATGGACTCGGCCAACCGCGCCGCGCACCTGACACAGCGGCTGCTGACGTTCTCGCGGCGCCAGCCGATCGATCCGCAGCCGTTCAGCGTGGCCACGACGTTGCAATCGATGGTCGATCTGTTCCGCCGCTATACCGGCGAGGGCGTCTCACTGATCTTCAACGTGGACCAGGACCTGTGGCCGGTGCGCTGCGACCGCAACCAGTTCGAGAACGCGCTGCTCAATCTGGTGATCAACGCCCGCGATGCCATGCCGGAAGGCGGGCCGTTGACGGTGTCCGCGAGGAATATCCATCTGGACCCGGCATTCCTGCGGCCCTATCCCGGCGTGCCGGCGGGCGATTTCGTCGAGGTGCAGGTCATGGACGTGGGCTGTGGCATGACGCCGGACGTGCTGGCGCATGCCTTCGATCCGTTCTTCACCACCAAGCCGCAGGGGGAAGGCACGGGCCTGGGCCTGTCCATGATCTACGGGTTCGCCAAGCAGGCGGGCGGGGTCGTGACGCTGGAAAGCCACGTGGGGACCGGGACGTCGGTCCGGATTTTCCTGCCCCGCCATCAGGGCAGCGCCGCGGATGCCGTGGCGCCGCCGGCTTTGGCGCGCGCGCCCGGCGGTCGGTCGCACCAGGCGATCATCGTGCTGGTGGAAGACGACGCGAACGTGCGCGATATGGTCAGCGAATGCCTGGGCGAACAGGGCATACGGGTGCTGACCGCCAACGACGGCGACGCCGGACTGGAGCAAGTGCGGGCCACGGCTCATATCGATCTGCTGGTGACCGATGTCGGCTTGCCGGGATTGAACGGGCGCCAACTGGCCGACGCGGCGCGCGCCGTGCATCCCGGGCTCAAGGTCCTGCTGATGACCGGATATGCGGAAAGCGCCGCGCGTGGCTCCGGGTTCCTGGAGGTCGGCATGGAGCTGATTGTGAAGCCTTTCGCGCTGGATGCGCTGACCGCGCGCGTCCAGCGCATGCTTGAATCGACGTATGCCCGCGGGACGGGAGAGGGAGACGAATGAGGGAGTGCGGGTGTCAGGTTTGCACTGGACGGTAAAAAGTGCCGGTCGCGATGCGGGCCCGCCCTGGCGCATCATCCCGGGCATACGAATTGCTGGATGGATCTGGCAACCTGAAAAAGGAGTGAACCATGAAGATTCGTGCCATGACCTATGCCATCGTTGTCGCCGCCAGCCTGGGCGGAGCCGGCGCCGCCTGGGCCCAATCCGCCAGTCCGACGACGCCGTCCACCGCGCCGAATGACGGCACGGCGGTGCCGCCGAACCGGCCGGTCCCTCCGGGCCAGGCCGCGCCCGCGCCCAACGCCGCGCCCAACAGCACCAGCACGCCGCCCAACCTGGACAAGAATATGGCGCCGTCCAGCGACAAGCGCAGCGGTGAAATGCCGCGGCGCCATCCGGAGGCCAACGACAATGTGCCGCGCACGCCGGCGGCCGGCGCCACGCCCGCGCCGGGATATCCCAACACGGGTGGCAGCAAGTAAGTGAAAGGGGCGCGGCGTCGATGACGTCGCGCCTGTCCGCGGTCAGTGCTCGCGCCGCAATTCGGCCGGCGGGAGCCGCAACTGGCCGCGGTATTTCGAGACCGTGCGACGGGCCAGGACGATGCCGTTGGCAGCCAGTTGCTGGGCCAGGGCCACGTCCGAGAGGGGCATGGCCGGATCCTCGGCCTCGATCAATTCCTTGATCAGCGCGCGCACGGCCGCGGCCGAGCAGGTGCCGCCCGAATCGGTGGGCAACTCACGCGAAAAGAAATGACGGAACTCGAATACGCCGCGCGGGGTCACCATGTATTTGCCGGTGGTGGCGCGCGACACCGTGGACTCGTGCATGTCCAGGTCGTCGGCCACTTCCTTGAGCATCAGCGGGCGCAGCGCCACTTCCCCGTATTCGAAGAAAGTCTGCTGGCGCTTGACGATGGCTTCCGCCACGCGCTGGATGGTGGTGTAGCGCTGCTCCACATTGCGGACCAGCCAGCGCGCCTCCTGCAGCTCCTGCGCCATCGGGCTGCGGTCGTCGAGCCGCGCGCGCCGGAACAGGTCGGCGTAGACCTGGTGCAGCCGCGCCTGGGGCATGGCGCCCCGGTTCGGCACCACGCGCCAGCGGGAGCGCCATTTGTCGACGAAGACATCGGGCACCACGTACGCGGGGGCCTGGGCGTCGTAGCGGCGTCCAGGCTTGGGATCCAGGTTGCGGATCAACGCGCAGGCCTCGCGCAGCGCGTCGTCGGCGCAATTGAGCGCGCGCCGCAGGCCGGCTGCGTCGTTCTTGGCCAGCCGGTCGATGTGCTCGTGCACGATGCGAAGCGCCAGGGCGCGTATGGGCGGGTTGATGCCGGGGGCCGCCTCCAATTGCAGCGCCAGGCATTCCGGCAGGTCGCGCGCGGCCAGGCCCGGCGCATCCAGTTGCTGCACCAGGCGCAGGGCGGTCAGCCACTCTTCCTCCTCGGGAGGCGGGGCGAAGTCCTGGCTGAGGCTGCCGCACAGTTCGGCCAGCGGCGTGCGCAGGTAGCCGTCTTCGTCGAGCGAATCGATGATGAACTCGGCCAGCAGCCGGTCGCGAGGTTCGAGCCGGTAGTTGCCCAGCTCCAGGGAGAGTTTCTCGCGCATGGAGACGGGAGCGCTGGCCCATTGGCCCAAGTCGTGGTCCTCGCCGTCGCTGCGTGGCGCGGTCGGATAGTCGCCCGCGTATTCCGGCGTGGCCGGGGGCTCCGCCGGCGTCTCCACGGCGTTGGCCGCCGCAGGCTCCGCTGGCGGGCCGGACGGCGGTTCCAGGGGAGGAACAGGCTCGATGCCCCCGGCCGGGTCCGGCGCTTGCTCGTCCACTTCCTCGAGGAAGGGGTTGCTCGCCAGGGCCAGTTCGACCGCGGTGGTGAATTCGAGCGCCGACATTTGCAGCAGCTTGACCGACTGTTGCAGCCGGGGGGCCAAGGTCATCTGCTGGCGCAGGCGCAGTTCTTGCATCGGGTGTCCCAAGGGAGTCTCCTGCCATGTGGCTGTCGGGGCGACGGTATATCCCTGGATATATGCAAAGATCATGCCCGCTTGGCGCGCGGGCGACGGGCATGCCCGGGCGGGCAATGGCGCGGGCCAGGATTACAAGGAGACGTAAATATTGCCTTGGGGGGCGTTGCCGCCAGGGACGGCCGCCGGGCAGGCGAGGATCCGCCGGCGCCCGCGAGGGCGGGTTCAGGCCGCGGCGGGGCCGCCCGCGCTTTTTTCGTAGACGTCCAGGCGGTTGTAGAGGGTCTTCAGGCTGACGCCAAGGGTTTCGGCCGTAAGGCGCTTATCGCCGCCGTGATGGGCCAGCGTGGCGAGGATGAAGTCGCGTTGCGCGTTGCCCAGCTCGGTGCCGACCGGCACGTTCAAGGCGCCGTCCTTGAACTCGGCGTGCGGCGCGACGCGCGGGCGCGGCAGGTCGATGTCGAGCTGTTCGTCGCCCAGGATGTAGGCGCGCTGCACGGTGTTGCGAAGTTCGCGCACGTTGCCCGGCCAGTCATGGCGCGCGATCGCCTGCAGCATGCGGGGCGAGAAGGCCTTGCGGGTATTGTGGCGCGTGTTCAATTCGGTCAGGAATTCCCGCGCCAGGACGACCGCGTCGCCGTCGCGTTCGCGCAGCGGCGGCACCCGCAGCGGGATCACCAGCAGCCGATGCAGAAAGTCCTGGCGCAGCCGGCCGTCGGCCACCGACTCCGCGGGGTCCCGGTTGCTGGCGCAGAGAATGCGCGCGTTGGCGCGCAGCAGGTCCGAGCCGCCGACGCGTTGATAGGTGCCGGTTTCCAGCACGCGCAGGAAATGCACCTGCATGTCGAGCGGCATTTCAGTCACTTCGTCCAGGAACAGCGTGCCGCCGCTGGCCGATTCGAAATAACCCGCGTTCTGCGCAAGCGCGCCGGTGAAGCTGCCCTTTTCGTGACCGAATAATTCCGCATGCGCGAGCGACCCGCTGATGGCGCCGCAGTTGACGGCGACGAACGGCTGGTCGCGGCGCGCACTGGCCGCGTGGATTGCCTGCGCCACCACTTCTTTGCCGGCGCCGCTTTCGCCCACGATGAAAACGCTGGCATCGGTTTCGGCGGCCAGGCGCACCTGGGTGGCCAGTTTCTGCATGATGGGGGAAAGACTGGAAGCATTCATTGTCTGGCCATGGTAGTGGTTGCCCCGGTACGCGGATGCGACCAGTTGCAAGTAATCGAAAATGTTGGTCTTTTCTATCGAATAATTACTTCAATCTGCTGCGACTTGGCTATGCTCAGGGATGGCCCCACAGGCGCCGGGCGCTGTTGCCCGAGCCACGGCTCCAGGAGATGCCATGCCCCACTTGCTGATCGTCGATGATGACGATGCCATCCGCGAAACCCTGGCCGAACTCGGCCGGGACAACGGCTTCACCGTAGCGCTGGCCGCCAGCGTCAAGGATGCGTTGATCCAGCTCGAGCGCCAGTCGCCCGACCTGGTGCTGACGGATGTGCGCCTGCCCGGGGGCAGCGGCATGGACATCTTCAAGAGTGTGGCCACGGCCAGCGCCGAGGTGGTGGTGATGACCGGCCACGGCACGGTCGACAATGCGGTGCAGGCCCTGCGCCTGGGTGCCACGGACTACCTGGTCAAGCCGATCTGCATGGAGCGCCTGAACGGCATCCTGGCCCGCATCATGGCCAATGCCGGCGGCGAGCTGCCGGGCAGGCCCTTCGAGGAGCCGGGACGTTTCGGCAAGATGTACGGCGCGTCGGCCCCGATGCGCGAGCTGTATCGCCAGATCGGCCGGGTGGCGCCCACCGACGTGACGGTGCTGCTGGTGGGCGAGAGCGGCACGGGCAAGGAGCTGGCCGCGCATGCGGTGCACGAGCTTAGCGCGCGCCGCCAGCGTCCCTTCATTGCGGTCAACTGCGGCGCCATTTCGCCCAACCTGATCGAGAGCGAGATGTTCGGCCATGAGCGCGGCAGCTTCACCGGCGCGGACCGCCAGCACAAGGGCTATTTCGAGCGAGCCGACGGCGGCACGCTGTTCCTGGACGAAGTGACCGAGATGCCGCTGGACCTGCAGGTCAAGCTGCTGCGCGTGCTCGAGACGGGGCAATTCATGCGGGTCGGCACGCATCGCGAAATCGCCTGCGACATCCGCATCGTCGCCGCCACCAATCGCAATCCCGAGCAGGCGGTGCAGGAGGGCAAGCTGCGCGAAGACCTGTATTACCGCTTGAACGTGTTCCCGCTCGAGCTGCCGGCACTGCGCGAACGCGGCGACGATATCCTGTTGCTCGCCGATCGCTTCCTGCAGGCGCAGAACGAGGAAAGCGGGCGGACCAAGGCGTTCTCGGCGCGGGCGGCCACGGCAATGGCTCAGTATGAATGGCCGGGCAACGTCCGCGAATTGAAGAACTTCGTGCGTCGCGCCTTCATCATGGCCGAAGGCGACGAGCTGGACGCGGACATGCTGACGCCGCAGGTCTCGCCAGGCGGCGAGATGCGCGGCGGACAGGTCACCGTGCCGGTGGGAGAAACGCTGGCGGAAGCCGACCGCCGCCTGATCCTTGCGACGCTCGAGCGTTGCAAGGGCGTGAAGAAACAGGCGGCGGCGGTGCTGGGTATCAGCCCCAAGACCTTGTACAACCGCCTCGAGGAATATGCGGCGGCCGGTTATGCGTTGCCGGGAGAGGAGCCGGGAAGCGCGCATTGACGTCCGCCTCCATCGCTTACTTGCCGTAGCGGGTCTTCAAGTCGGCCATGCAGGCGTCCTTGGCGTTGCCGGACATGGCGTCGCATTTCTCCTTGCCGACCTTGTAGTCGGCATCGTTGCGTGTCTTGGCCGCGTCGTGGTTGGCTTCGGCCTTTTCCTTGGCGGCCTTGGCGTCGGCCTTGGCTTTATCGCGCGTGGCTTCCGCCTGCTTCTGGCAGACATCCTTCTGATTGCCCTTCATGGCGTCGCACTGCTTCTTGTCCATCTTGTATTGATTGTCGATCTGTTCGCTGGTGCGCACGGGCGTGGTCTGCGCGGCCGCGGGCAACGCGAGCGCCGACAGGCACAGGGCGGCGGCGGGCGCGAATCTCATGGACAGGCGGATCTTGGACAGATTCATGGATGACTCCTTGGAGTAAGGGGGCCGGGATGGCCGCCCCGTTTCCGCTGAGCAAGCGGCGTGCCCGCGCGCTGGCAGGCACGCCGCTTGCTCGGGATTGCCACGATTGCCTTCAGGAGACCGCCATGAGCAAGCACGACAGCATCCCGTCCGACGTCCAGCGCGATCGGCAGGCGCCCGCCACCGAGGCAGGCGCCGGGGCGGGCGGCAAGGCCAACACGCCGCAGAGCGACAGCGAGGCCGCCCGCCGCAGCGGCCAGTTCGGCGCGGATGGGCCTGGCGGCGCCACGCCGCCCAAGCCCCGCCGCGGCGCTGACGCGCAGCCGCACCCGCAAGGCCCCGAGTACGAGGAGGGAGGCCGCTATCCCGGCACGCGCGAGCCGGGAAAAGGGCGCTGATGCGCCTCAGTCCGCCTCGGCGCCGAGGCGGAACAGCAGCACCACGCAATGCAGCGCCGCCAACCCGACCAGGCCATACGCGACGCGCGCGGCCACTGCCCAGGGCAGCAGCCGCGCGAACAGGTCCAGGTTGACCGCCGCGATCAGTCCGGTGTTCAAGCCACCGGCCACCAGCGCAACGAGGGCGACCCAATCCAGGGATCCGAGGCCACGCCGGACATCGGTCCCCGGTTGCGCGTCCTCTGGCCGGCCGGCGGGATGCGCTTCATCGTTGTCGCTCAAGGTGTGCATGTCTCTCCCTCCTGTGGCGGCAGCGCACTGCCGCGCGTGGGTGCCGCGCGTTTCAATTGCAGGCCGGTTTTGGGAGGACTCCCGCCGTCGGGTCGTGCTCCCGGCGCAGCAAGTGACGTGCCCGCGTGCCGGAGGCAGGCATGGCAGTTGCTGCCTTGGCCGCAACGTCCTTGAAGCCCAGGAGATTGCCATGTCCTTGATCGTCGCCGCCCGTTTCCAGACTTTTGACGAAGCCCGCGAGGCCGCGCAGCGCCTGGGCCGCGAGGGATTCGATGAGGGCGATATCCATACGTTCTACATCAATACGGCCGGAGAACATGCGCGCTACCCGCTTGGCGGAGACCGCGTGGCGGATCCGGACGCGCGCGGCGCCCACATCGGCGCGCTGGCGGGAGCGGCGCTGGTGGGGATTGTGCTGGCGTTGGCGGGCGGGCTGGTGGCGTTGTGGGCCGGCGCGGCCATGCTGGTGGTGGCCGCGGCGGCCGGCGTCGGCGCTTACGTAGGCGCCCTGGGCGGGGCCTTGTGGATGGCGGGCAGGCGGCAACGCCGGCCCGCGGCCGCGGCCCCCCAGGCTCATCCGCCGTTGCGGCAGGCTGGGGTGATGCTGGCGCTGCCGGTCGCGCCGGAGCGGGAGTCGGCGGCGCGGCGCGTGCTGCGCGAAGCGGGGGGACACGACATCGAGCGGGCCCAGGGGCGATGGCTGGACGGCAAATGGGAAGACTTCGACCCGCTCAAGCCGCCCCGTCATGTCGAGGCGCCTTCCGTGACGCCATGAACCGCCATGAATCGCCATGAAGCGCCCGTGGGGCGGGTAAGGAGAAGGTCATGAACCAGAGGACTTTGTGGCAAGGGCTGGTGGCGGCCTGCCTGTTTTCGCTGTTGGCCGCGCCGCTGGCCGCGCGCGCGGCAGCCGTGTCGCCGGCGGACAGCCATTTCCTGCAGGCGGCCGCGGCGGTCGACGCATTCCAGGTCGAGGCGGCGAAACTGGCTGGCGAACGCGCTGGCAGCACCGAGGTCCACACGTTTGCCGCCAAGATGCAGGCTCGCTACGCGGAGCTGGACCGCGAACTGCGGCAACTCGCGGATGACAGGAAGGTGGCGTTGCCGGGCAAGGCGGAGCCGTCCGACCAACGCACGCTGGAGGCGCTTGCGGGCAAGACCGGCCCGGCATTCGACGCGTTGTATGTCGAGCAGGTGGCGCTGCAGGCCCACGAAAAGGCCGAGAAGCTCTACCGCGCCGCGGCCGGGCAGGACGGCGACGCGAAAATCCGCGAGTTTGCCGCGCGCCACGTGTCCACCCTCGGCGACCACCTTGCGCTGGCGCGTGCGCTCAAGCGCGACCCGGCCGCCAACCCGGAGCGGATGCCGCCCGCGACGCCCGGCGAACCGCCGCCGGTGTCGCCCGCGGAACGAGCCGCGCCGGCCTCGGTGGCCCCCGGGAAATAGCGCCCCGCGGGCGGGTGGGCGTCAGTCGCCCGCGCTGCCCGTGATCGGCAGCACGATGCCGGTGATGTAGCTGGCGCAGGCGGGCGAGGCCAGGAAGACATAGGCGGGCGAGATTTCCTCCGGCTGGGCGGGCCGGCCGAGATCCGTATTCTTGCCGAATGACTTGATGGCTTCGGCGTCCCTGTCGGCCGGGTTCAAGGGGGTCCATACCGGACCCGGCGCGACGGCGTTGACGCGGATGCCCTGCGGCGCCAGGTTGGACGCCAGCGCCCGGGTGAAGGCGTGGATGGCGCCCTTGCTGGTGGAGTAGTCAAGCAATCCGCCGCTGCCGCGCAGCCCGGTCACGGACCCCGTGTTGATGATGGCGGCCCCGGGTTGCAGGTACGCCAATGCGGCGCGCGCCATGTAGAAATAGCCATGGATGTTGGTGCGCAGGGTCTTGTCCCACTTCTCATCGCTGATGTCCTGCAGCCGGTCGTCATGCTGCTGGTAGGCCGCGTTGTTCACCAGCACGTCGAGCCGGCCAAAGGCCTGCGCCGCCTGTTCCACGGCGCGCGTGCAGAAGGCGGATTCACGCACGTCGCCGGGCAGCAGCAGGCATCGCCGGCCTTCGGCCTCGACCGCGCGCTGCGTTTCACGGGCGTCTTCGTGCTCATCCAGATAGACCACCGCCACGTCCGCGCCTTCTCGCGCGAACAGCACGCTGACGGCGCGGCCGATGCCGGAATCACCGCCGGTGACGATGGCCGCCATGCCCGACAGCTTGCCGCTGCCACGATAGTCGGGCGCCTGGTACTGCGGCCGTAGCGCCATGTCGGCCTCCATGCCGGGCTTCGGCAAATGCTGGCCAGGCATGGGCGGGGTTGGGTGGGGCCGCGCGCCGGTCGCTGCCTTGTCGGATTGGGTCATGCCGGTCTCCCTCGAAGTAACGGACGCGGTTGCGTCCTCGAAGGAGTCCAAGCAACTGTTGTGCCCGCCCGCGCGTTCCGGGGCCGCACCGGTCGGATGCGCCTGAGGCTATTGGCGGCCGACCACAACGCCGAACAGGAAAGCGGCGCCCGCCACCAGGCCGATCGCCTGCCATGGGCGCGCATGGATGTACTGCTCGGTGCAGTCGATGGTCTCGCGCACCATGTCCTGGGCGCTGTCGGAGGCATCGCGCAGGCTGTGGCGCGTGTCGCGCAATTGCTCGGCCAGGCGGGCCTTGAGCGCCTCCAGATCGGTGGCCGAGGCGTCGCTCAAAGTGGCCTCGAGGTCGTCGATCCAACTTTCAGGGTGGCGCCGCCGGCGGCGCGCGCCGCGATCGTCAGGACCGTTCTCGGGGAAATCCGAAGGCAGGGGCGTATGGGTATTGGCCATGGGAAAACTCCAGAAGTGAATGTTCGTTTTACCGGGGAACCGCCGTTCCTGCGCGGGTTGCCACATCCGCTTGCAATTTGGGCGGGCGATGCGCAGTGTCCGGCTCAACCATGCCGTAGCATGGATCTACATACATCGGAATCATTGGGAGCGCGCAGATGACATCCTCCAGACCTTCCGGCCGCAAGGCGGCAACCACCCCGGCAGAGCATGACGGCGCCAAAGTGCTGCCACCGCGAGGGCCGGTCGATGTGCCGCGACAGCCGGCCAAGCCCACCGCGTCCACGCCGGACGAAGCGGCGCGCGATGGCCGCCGGGTGGCCGACGACAAGACCGAATCGAATTGGGCCGACAACGCCAAGCCGCAACCTCGCGCCAAGAACGCCCGTTCCTCGATTCTGTGAAGGCCCGCGGCATTCGTCATGGCGTGGTCCGCAGGAACGCCAGCAGGCGGCGCTCGTCGGCATCCAGGCCGCGCGGGCCGGGCGGCGCCGGCGCCTTGGGCGGCAGCTTTCCGGCCAGGTAGGCCTCGATAATGGAGGGATGCACGTAGCAGGCGCGGCAGACCGCGGGCGTATTGGCCAGCCGCTGCGCCACCTGCCGGATCACGTCGACGACTTCCTGCCGCGCCTGCCGCTCGTCGACGTAGGGGCGGGCCTGCAGCGCCGCGAACGCCAGCGCCGAGCCGGCCCAGGTGCGGTAATGCTTGGCGGTGAAATCGGCCGCGCCGGCCTCGCGCAGGTACGCGTTCACCGCCTCCGAATCGATGCCGTGGGCGCTGCCGTCGGCGTCCAGGTACTGGAACAATTGCTGGCCTGGAATGTCCAGGCAGCGCTTGATGATCCGCGCGATGCGCCGGTCCCTGACCGTGACATCGTGCGCGACGCCGCTCTTGCCGCGGAAACGGAATCGCAACTGGTCGCCGCTGACGTGCGCGTGCCGCCGTGTCAGCGTGGTCAGGCCATAGGATTTGTTGGTGCGGGCGTATTCACGGTAGCCGATGCGGATCAGCGTGTCTTCCAGCAGTTGCACCACGACCGCCACCACTTTGGCCCGAGGCAGGCCCGGCGCCTGCAGGTCCCGTCGCACCTGGCGCCGGATGCGGGGTAGCCGGGCGCCGAATTCGCTCAGGCTCTGGTATTTGTCGGCATCGCGCAGACGCGCCCAGGCGGGATGGTAGCGGTATTGCTTGCGGCCGCGGGCGTCACGGCCGGTGGCCTGGAGGTGGCCGCGCGGGTCGGGGCAGATCCACACATCCTCATAGGCGGGCGGGATCGCCAGCGCGCGGATGCGGGCCAGTTCCGCGGCGCGGCGGATGCGCCTGCCCGCGGTATCCAGGTAATGGAAGGTCGTGCCATTGACCCGCACCCGGGAATAGCCCGGCGTGGTGTCGTCCAGGTAGATCAGCGCGTCGTCGGCGGCGCTGGCCGTCGGCTGCGGGTTGCGGTTTGCCATCTTTCCTCCAGCAATCGGCGCCAGCGCCGGAGCAAATGCCGTGCCCGGCTTGCGCCTGGCCGGATTGCTCCCTCCATTGCCCCCGCCATGCGCGGGCACGCCACTTGCTGTCCCGGTCCTTGCCACAGACAGGGAGTTTCGAATGACCAAGACATTGCAGGATTTCAACGTCGCCATCCTGGTGGTGGATGGCTTTGAACAGGTGGAACTGACCGAGCCGCGCGACGCGCTGCAGCAGCAGGGCGCGCGCACGGTGGTCGTGTCGGCCCGCCGCGGGCCCGTACAGGGGATGCACCATCACGACAAGGGCGAGTCGGTCGAGGCCGACCTGATGTTTGCCGAGGCCCAGCCGGAGCGGTTCGACGCCGTGCTGCTGCCGGGCGGCGTGGTCAACGCCGACGAGATCCGCCTGCATCCCGAGGCGCGCGCCTTCGTGCGCGCCATGCATGAGGCCGGCAAGCCTGTGGCGGTGATCTGCCATGGCGCCTGGCTGCTGATTTCCGCAGGACTGGTCAAGGGACGCAAGCTGACCAGTTGGCCCTCGTTGGCCGACGACCTGCGCAACGCCGGCGCGGAGTGGGTCGATCAGGAAGTGGTAGTGGATGGCCGCTGGATCAGCAGCCGCAAGCCGGACGACATCCCCGCATTCAACCGCGAGCTGTCGCGTGTTTTCGCGCTGACGCGCCAGTGAGCGTCAGCGCATCGGGCAAGGGGCGAACCGGGGAATTCCGGCCGCGCGCCAAGCAACATTTTTACAGGAGCAAGCCATGCCTTACCTTCAGCACTTGCACGTTCCGCCCAAGCCGGAGCCGATCCCGCCGGGGTCGCCACCGGGTGACCTGCCGGTCGATCCCGATACCGACGAGCCCGAAGTGGACCTGCCGCCGCTCGAGCCGTCCCATCCCGCAAAGACGCGTCGGACGATCCACTGATTGCCCTCTTGCCTGCGCATCAACCAAGAACAAACGGAGCCATCATGTCTACCATTCTGTTGATCATCCTGATCCTGCTGCTGATCGGCGCGGTGCCCGCCTGGCCATATAGCCGCGGGTGGGGCTATTACCCCAGCGGCCTGCTGGGCATCGTGCTCGTGGTGCTGATCGTGCTGCTGCTGACAGGGCGCATATAGCGCGGGGCCGGGCCGGATCGCGAGGACCGCCCGGCCGAACGCGCAGCCGGTCCGCACCGCCGCGCGGCGGTGGTTCAGGCGGGTTGCCGCGCCGCGTGCCGGCGCTTCAGGCGTGCTCTTGCGCCGCGCGAGCGCGCGCCTGAGCGGCCTGCCGGCCACGGTGCCGCAATCGGCGGCGGCTGACCCAGATGACCAGCCCGGTGACAAAGAACAGCAGCGGCAGCAGGCCGAGGACGGCCGTCAGGATGCGGGTCGGCAGGCCATAGAGACTGCCGGAATGCAGCGGGAACATCACCGCCAGGAAACGCTGGGCAGTCGTGCCTGATATCGGGTCGGCGCGCGACAGCAGTTCGCCGCCGCGCATCGCCAGGAACAGACGCAACGTGCCGACCGGCTGCCAGTCGTCGGCACGGCGCACCCGTGCCTGGTAGACGCCGCGCGCCGGGTCGCGGCGCAGCATGACCAGCGTGGCGTCCGCCGGCGCCAGGGCGCGCGCCTTGGCGCCGGCGCCATCCCAACCGATTTCGGATTCGCCCGCGGCCAGCGGCGCCTGTGTGGCGGCGCGCGCGTCGGCGGGCAGGGTCGCGACGCTGGCGACCAGTTGCCGGCCCAGTTGCGGCAGGCCCATGAAGAAGCCGCTGCCGGCCACCACCAGCAGGAACAGCGCCGATACCAGCCCCGCGGCGCGATGCAGTTCGTAGCTGGTGCGGAAGGCGCCGACGCCCCGCGTGACCGTGACCGAGCGGCGCCAGTGACCGGGTCGCGGCCATGCCAGGTAGATGCCGGCCAGCAGCAATGCCACCCAGACGACGGCGAGCCAGCCCAGCACTTCACGACCGGTCTTGCCTTGCAGCAGGGTCATGTGCCAGCGCAACAGCAGCGGCATCAGGTGGGCGCGGTCCAGCGTGACCGCATCGCGGTCGCGGCTGGCCAGCAACAGGCCGGAACAGGCGTCCACGCCGGCTTCGTTGTCGGCGGTGGACGCGTGCTTGAATTGCACCCGATAACTGTCGGCCGGCGCCTGGGGCAGGGTGACGGCGGCGATCGTGGCGCCGGGCCAGGCCTGCTCGACCGCGCGGGCCGCGGCCGAAGGCGGCAGCGGCGCGGCGCAGACGCCCGCGGCGTTGCGCAGCATGGCGCTGTTCAGCCAGCCGTCAAGCTCGTGGTCGAAGGTCAGCAGGCTGCCGCTCAGACCCGCCAGCACCAGCACGCTTCCCAGGATCAGCCCTGTCCAGCGGTGCAGGAATGACACGGCGGAGCGCAGGGACTTGCGGAGCTTGGCTTTCATGGGGCGTTCAATGGCGGCGACGGCGGGTGGCGCGCAATTGTACCGAGGCGTAATATCTGGCGGCGCTTTTTTGGCGCCATTGCAGTTTCACCGCCTCCGAGCCGTAGCGACATGAAGATCCCCCTGTTGATATTGATTGAAAGCGTGCATGATTTCCTGCCGGTCATCGAAGACCGCGGCTTTCGCTGCATTCTTGCCACCACGTCCGAACAGCGCGCCCAGGCCATCCGCGACCACGCCGACGAGATCCGCGTGGTGCTGACGCGGGGCGCCACCGGCTTTTACGCCGAGGAGATGGCGGCCCTGCCCAGGCTCGAGCTGATCTGTTCGCTGGGGGTCGGCTTCGAGAACATCGACCTGGCCGCCGCCCGCGCGCGCGGCGTGCGGGTGACGCATGGCCCCGGCGCCAATGCCACCTCGGTGGCCGATCACGCCATGGCGCTGCTGCTGGGCGCCGCCCGTCACCTGCCGCAGGCCGACGCCTGGGTGCGGCAGGGGCACTGGAATGGCTTCATGGGGCCGCAGGTCTCGGGCAAGCGCCTGGGCATCGTGGGCCTGGGCACCATCGGCCAGGAGATCGCCAAGCGCGGCGCCCACGGCTTCGGCATGACGGTCGGCTACTACAACCGGCGGCCGCGCCCCGAGAGCGGCTACACCTATTACGACAGCGCGCTGGCGCTGGCCGAGGCCAGCGACTTCCTGGTGGTGGCGACGCCGGGCGGCGCCGACACGCGGCACCTGGTGAACGCGGCCGTGCTCGAGGCGCTGGGACCGCAGGGCTATCTGGTGAACATCGCGCGCGGCAGCGTGGTCGACACCGAGGCGTTGATCGCCGCCTTGGCCGGCCGCCGCATCGCGGGCGCCGGGCTGGACGTGG
Organism: Achromobacter dolens; assembly: GCF_902859745.1. Taxonomy (GTDB): domain Bacteria; phylum Pseudomonadota; class Gammaproteobacteria; order Burkholderiales; family Burkholderiaceae_B; genus Achromobacter; species Achromobacter dolens. The sequence continues at coordinate 241,106 of NZ_CADIJW010000003.1, forward strand.
TCGAAGGCGAACCGGTGGTGCCACCGGCGCTGCTGAAGCTGGACAACGTGGTATTGACCCCTCACAGCGCGGGGCGCTCGCCGGAAGCGGTGTCGGCGACGGTGGCGCTGTTCCTGGAGAACGCCACCGCGCATTTCGCCGGCAAGCCGGTGCTGACGCCGGTGCCGCAGCAGGGCTGAGGCGCCGACGGCATCGGGCGATGGTCAGTGCGAGAACATGATCGGCACGGTCATGGTCCTGAGGATCGACGCCGTGGCGCCGCCCATCGCCCATTCGCGGAACTTGCTGTGGCCGTAGGCGCCCATCACGATCAGGTCGGCGCTGTAGTCGGCGGCGGCGTTCAGGATGGTGCTGCCCACGCCGACGCCCTTGACGTCGCGGCGGACGTGGTCCGGCGCCGGCATGCCCTGGGCGATGCAGTAGGTGGCCAGATCCTCGAATGGCACGGCCTCGTCATCGCGGGTGGCGGCGCCCTCATCCATGGTCAGCACCACCAGGTGCGAGGCCAGGCGCAGTAGCGGCGCCGCGTCCGCCAGCGCGCGGGCGGCTTCGCGGCTGCCGTCCCAGCAATAGAGCACGCGTTCGCCCACCACCGGGAAATCGCCGCTGGACGGCACCACCAGCACGGGACGGCCGACGGTCAGCAATGTCTGTTCGACGAATTCATTTTCGTGCACGGCCTCGACGTCTTCGCGGTTCTGCTGGCTGACCACCAGCAGGTCGCTGGTGCGGCCCAGCCGCGCCATGCTGGCGCTTGGGGAGCTGGCGCCGGCGCGGACCGCGGCCGGCACGTCGGCCGCCGCCGCGGTTTCCAGGAAGGCGGTCTGCACCGCGCCGCGGTTCTGCGCCTGCAGGTCGCGCATCACGTTGAGCGTTTTCGACATCAGCACCGATTCGCCGTAGTAATACTGCGGCGGGGCGGAGCTGGCATAGATGCCGACCAGCTCGGCCTGGTGGCGCTTGGCCAGGGCCAGCGCCACCCGGGTGCGGCGGGGGCAATCGAATCCGTGGTCCAGGTGGACGGAAATGCGGCGATACATGGCGGCCTCCTTTTGAGCGCGGTAGGTCTCCATCGTTGCGCGTTCCGGGCATTCGGCCCTTGATGCGCGTCAAGCGCCCCGCAGTTTCGCGGGGTTGCCGCAAGCGGCCGCGGGTCGTCAGCTCTGCTGCACGCGGTCGCGCAATTGGCGCACCTGCCGCGCCTGTTGGGCGATGCGGTCGAGCGGCCCGGCCAGCGCCGGCGCGGCCGCGTTGACGGCGGCCGGCACCGCCAACTGGCGCAGTTCGACCACGGGGGCCGGCTCCTGCGGATGCAGCGCGTGCGCCAGCGCCAGCCCGTAGTCGCGCAGGGCCGGCGCTGCCTCGCTGTCCGGCGGCAGCGGCGGCTGGATCTCCAGCACGGTGCCGGCGGCGGTGACGCGGCGCATCGCGTTCAGCAGGTTGACCGCGGTGTCCACCTTGCGGTCGCGGTGCACGGGATTCTGTTGCAGCCGCTGCAATGCCGCTTCGGCGTTGTCGGCGGCCAGGCAGGCCTGGCGGCGCAGGCCGACGATGTCGGCCGCGGGGGCCGCGCCGCTCTTGTCGGCCGTCAGCGCCCGCGCATAGTCGGCATGGCGTTCCAGCGCGCGGCTCAGGGCGCCGGCCAATTGGCGCGGTTCCTTTTCGGGCCACACCAGAAAGCCCACCAGCAGGGCCAGCACGCCGCCGAGCACGCTGTTGAAGGCGCGCAGCGCAGCCAGCATCGGCTCATAGATGTCGGGCTGCTGGATGTGGCTGACCAGCACGAACTGCGACGTCAGGAAAAAGGTGAACAAGGCGTAGTGGATGGTGCGGGCCGCGAACGTGCCGAGCGCGATCGGCAGCACCGCCAGGGCCACCGACAGCGGGGTGCTCAGCAGCAGGCCCAGCAGCGAGGCGCCGACAGCGCCGGCGACGCTGCCGATCACGCGTTCGACCGTGCGTTGCCAGGTGGTGGCGAAGTAGGGTTGCAGGATGAACACCAGCGTCAACGACATCCAGTAGCCGTGGTTGACCGCGAAGGTCTTGGACAACGCCACCGCGATGGTGGCGCCGATGCCCACGCGCAGGGCGTGGCGAAACGCGTCCGACTCGAACCGCAGGTTTTGCCGCAGGCTGCGCCAGGCCTGCCGCGCCGTCGAATCGGCGCGCGCGGCCAGCGCGGGCGTGGCGGGCGTGCCATCCTGGTCGAACAGGGCCTGCATGATCGCCTGGGCGGTCTGCTGCAGGCGGTCCAGCACCGGCACCATGGTTGCCAGGTCGGGCGCATAGGCCATGGCGGCGCCGCGCAGCTCGTGCAGGCCGGCGCCGAAATGCGCCAGCCGCTCGCGCAGGCACTCGGCCTGCCTGGGGTCGCTGACGTCCGAGGTGCTGGCGATGGCGTTGGCGACGCTGGCGTAGCGATGGAAGGCGTGTGACAGATTGGCGCCGGCCGCGCGGCCGAGCCAGCGCGGGGCATTCGATTCCAGCAGATCGGCCGCGGCCACCAGGGCGATGAAGCTGTCTTCGGCGCTATCGAGCAAATAGAACAATTGCTGCGCGCGGGCGCGCCGCGACGGCCGCGCATCCTGCACCTCGCGGATGCGCACGCGGGCCGCCTCGATCGCGGCGCGCACGCCGCTGCGCTGGGGACGGGTGACGGCGCTCCACGCCTGCGGCCCGGCGGCGGGCGCCAGGCCCGAATACATGCGCGCCAGCGCGTCGGCAAAGTCGGCCAGGCCCCGATAGCAGTGCGCCACCGCGTGGGTCGCGTCCTTCCAGGGACGGCGGCGCCACACCAGCGCCGTCATCAGGATGGCCCAGAGGGCGCCTGCGACGAAGAACAGCGTATATGAAAGGCTGGCGCCCAGCGTCGGCGCCGGCAGTTCGGCCGCCACCACGAAGCCGGCCGACAGCAGCGTGCCGACGATGGCCGCCGCGGGGCCCAGTACGCGCAGCAGGCCGCCGAAGGTGCAACAGACGAACGTGAGCGGCAGCAGCAGCCACAGGGTGTGCGCGCTGGCGCTGGCCAGGAAGCAGAACAGCGCGCCGATCAGGCCCAGCGCCAGCATCGACGCGGCGCGTTGGCGCAGCGGGCCGCCAGGATCGCCGAAGCAGGCCCAGAAGGCGGCTATGGCGGTCCAGCCCAGGCGCGGCTCGTGCGCCAGCACGGCCAGGATGACGGGGGCGGCGCTGATGGCGGCGGCTTGCAGGGCGTCCAGCCAGAGGACGTGGCGCAATGAAACGCGCCAGCGGGAGAGCAGGGTAGTCAAGCGAAAACGGGGTGGAAATAAAGGCCGGAACGGCGGGAAAGCCGCAACGCTACCATGTCGACAAGGACAAACAACACCGATTAATAGGAGCGTCCGAAAAATGCGGTGTTCATGAATCTGAATGACCCGAATACTACTGGTTACATATGTGTGACTTTGGCGCCGCAAGCGTGCAAAATACCCTGGAGTAAATGCGCAAAATCGCATAAAAAAACATTGGCGATCGACTACGCTGGGTAAGTACACAAGGCAGTAAGAAGCAAGGCAGCAAGATACTCCTGCAGGCCGACTGTGAATACTCATGTCCAACGTGCCCCGCTCTGCGCCCGGACAGCGCAGGCCGTACTCCGGGGGGCTTAAGGAGCGAACATGACGCCAACCCACGAGGCTTCCACAAGCTCGGTGGTGAGCGACGACGAAGTCGCTGCCATGATTACCGGCAAGGAAGGGCTGCGGGTGCTGTTGCAACCGCAGGTCGACCTGTTGACGGGCCGCATCGTATCGGCCGAGGCGCTGGCGCGCTGGCAGCATCCGCAACTGGGCGTGGTCATGCCCGCTGAGTTCATTCCCGCCGTCAACCGGCTGGGGCTGGACCGGATCCTGTTCGAGCGCGTGGCGCAGCGCGTGATCGACATGCTGCAGAACATGCGGCGCATCGGCATGGCGATTCCCATTGCCATCAATGCCCCTGCCTCGACCCTGTCCGACGAACGCGCGGTCGATTTCCTGCTCGACCGCATCCATGTGGCCGAGCTGCCGGCGTCGCTGCTGCGCGTCGAACTGACCGAAGACCAGCCGATCAGGGAACTGGAAGCCCTGCGCGCCACGCTGGAACGGCTGGAACAGGCCGGCTGCGAGGTCAGCCTGGACGATTTCGGCACCGGCCACGCCTCGTTGAAACTGCTGTCGGCGATTCCCTTGTCGGAGGTCAAGATCGACCAGTACTTCGTGACGCGCATGCGCCGCAGCGCGGTTGCCTTCGAGGTGCTGCGCACCGCGGCCGAACTGGCCACCCGGATGGGCTGGCGGGTGGTGGCCGAAGGGGTCGAGAACGTGGCCGACGTGCCGGCGTTGCGGGCCGCGGGCTGTCGCTATGGCCAGGGCTACGCGCTGGGCCGGCCGATGCCGCTGGATGACCTGATGATGCGGCTGCGCGTCCAGCGCGACCGCGGCGAACCGCTGGCGGCGCCCGCCAGCTACGCTTCCGCCTGGCTCGACGCCTTCGATCCGCAGGACGCCGAGAGCGGCCTGCCGGCGCACGTCACCACGCAATAGCCGCGCTTTTTTACTTCCCGCGCCCCGAAATTACCGGTGCCGTATCACGCGTCTCAGGTCCGCGCGCCCCGCGCCTTGGCGGGCACGGCAGTTGCTGGGCAATTCCTCGCGGAATGGTTCCGCTTGCGAGGAGATTTGTCATGGCAAACCCCAATCAGTCCGGCCAGCAGCCCGGTCAGCAACAGCAGCCGCAAAAGCAGCAATCGCAGGAAAACCCGAAGGACCGCAGCCAGCCGGGTCAGCAACAACCCGGCCAGGGTGGCCAGCAGATGGACAAGGACCGCAATCCGGGGCAGCAGCCGGGGCAGTCCGGGCAGCGCTCGCAGACGCAGCGCTGATGCGTTGACGGGCCGCTAGCCGGCCCGCGATCCAGCCGCCCGCGCCGGCAGGCGCAGGGCGGATGCGGCGACGCCCGCGCCAGGAAACCCGGCGCGGGCGTCGCCGCATCCGCCCTGGCGGACCCTTGATCGCGCCGCACCGGTGCCGCCGTATGCCTTGCGCCCCGGCGCGGGGATCGCTAAGGTGCCAGGCTGGGCCGCCAGAAGGCCCGCCGGGAAGCCGCCGCGTTCCGGCGCATCGTCAACAGGACCATCCATGGGTAACGCCTCCGCCACGCCACGCCGTTCGTTCGCGCGCAAGCTCCTGGTCGCGCTGGTGCTCGGGGCGTTGCTGCTGGGCGCCGCTGCCTCGATCGGCATGCGCTTCATCGAGCGGCACGTCGCCGGCCTGCTGGGACCGCGTGCGCAGGTGGCGGATGTGCGGCTGGGGTTCGACGCGGTGGTGCTGACGGACGTGAAGATCGCGGGCGCCGAAGGCGTCGCGCCCGCCAGCGCGCAGCGCGTGGTGGCCGAGCCCGACTGGGGCTCGCTGCTGCGGCGCCAGCCCGTTTTCCGCAAGATCACCATCGAGGGATTCGATTTCGCGGTGCTGCGCAGCGCCGACGGCGACATGCAGATATCGCCGGCCCTGCAGGCGGCCTTGCGCGAGGCGGATGGCGACGGCGGCCGGGCGCGCGACAAGGGCCCGATCCGGGTCGACGATATCGTCCTCGATGGCGGCCGGCTGGACTTCATCGACTCGGCCATCGCCAAGCCGCCGCACCGCATTCCGTTCGAGAACGTGTCGGCGCGCCTGCATCCGCTGGTGCTGCCGGCCGATGGCCAGCAGAGCCAGATGGAATTCAAGGGATCGGTGCGCGACAACCGCAGCGGCGCGGCCACGGTGCAGGCGCGCGGTTCGCTGGCGGTGGGCGACAGCGACGCGGACATGACGGTCGCGGTGCGCAACATGGACATCCGCTATGCCGCGCCATACCTGGCCGAGAACGGCGCCGGATCGCTGGCCGGCGGCGCGATGGACCTGGACATGCGCACCACCGTCGCCAAGCGGCAGTTGAACGCGTCGGGCGTGGTGGCGTTGCACGATCTGAAGTTCAGCGGCGACGGTTCGCTGTTTTCGCTGCCGCGCAAGGCGGTGCTGGCCGCGCTGGAAGACCGCAAGGGCACGCTGCGCATGGAGTTCAAGCTGGCCGGCAGCCTCGACAATCCGAAGTTCTCGGCCTCGCGGGGTTTCGCGGCCCAGATCGCGCGCGGCTTCGGCCGCGCGATCGGCGTGGGGGCCGAGGGCGCGGCCGGCGGCGTGGCCGGCGCCGTGAAAGACCTGGGCGACGCGATCTCCGACCTGCTCACCCAGTGAGTCAGAAGCGGTAGTTGGCGCTCAGCTCGACGCGCCTGCCTTCGCCTAGCAGCCATTGCGTCTGGTTGTAGTAGGCGGTCTCGGCGTACTGGCGGTCGAACACGTTGAACGCGCGCAATGCCAGCGTCAGGTCACGCCGCGGCTCCCATTGCAGGGTCAGGTTGGTGGTGGTGTAGCCCGCCAATTCGAGCCGGTTGGCGGCATCCGCGAAGCGGCGGCCGACATAGCGCAGGCCGGCGCTGGCGGTCCATTGCGGCGCGAATTTCCAACTGACCCAGGCATTGGCCACGCGTTCCGGCACGTCGGTGGGAACGTTGCCGGCGCGCGATACCGCCACGCCGTTGGCCGATTCGCTGAAGTCGTCGTAGCGCGCCCGCAGCACGGCCGCGTTCAGGTCCACGCGCCAGGCCGGCGTCAATTCCACGCCCAGCGTCGCCTCCAGGCCGCGCGACGACTGCTCGCCGACCTGGATGCGCAGTGTCGGATCGTTGGGATCGCGCGTCACCAGATTGTCCTTGCGGATGTGGTACGCCGCCAGCGTCCATTGGCCCTTTTCGTCCCAGAAGGTCTGCTTCACGCCGACTTCGATCTGGCGGCCCTTGGACAGCTTGAAGTCCTTGTTGGCCGGCGACAGCAGCAGCAGGCTGCCGATCGGGTCGGCGGCCTCGGCGTACTGGCCGTAGACGGACAGCGTGGGCAGCAGGTCGTAGACGGTCCCGATGCGCCAGCCGACATTGTTGAAGGTGGTGTCGAACGCGGTCTGGTCGGCCACCAGGTCACGTCGTTTCAGGTCGATGTGGTCATAGCGCACGCCCGCCAGCACCGACCAGCGGGAGGTCAGCATGAGGCGGTTCTCCGCGAACAGCGCGTACTGGTCGGCGCTGTTGCGATAGCGCGGCGAGGTGCCGGCGACGTTGATGAAACGGCCGTGATCGACGTCGTACGGGTCCACCAGCGAGGTGCCGGAATACGGCGAATTGTTGGTGTGCTTGAACGTGGCGTGGTTCAGCTCGAAGCCCAGCGCCACCTTGTTGGCCAGGCCGAACAGGTGGCCGTCGAAGGACGCATCGGTGACATTGCCGACCTGTTGCTGGTCGTGGCGGATGTCGGTGTAGGCGCTGCGCTGGATCAGGCCGCTGGCCGGCTGCCAGGTGTAGTTTTCGGCGTCGCGGTAGTCGCGGTCGCTGCCGATGTAGTAGACGCGGCTGCGCACCAGCGTGGCCGGGTTCGGCGACCACTCCGCCTTCAGGTCGGTGCGGCTGTCGCGGTAGATGATCTTGCTGTCGGCCACGTTGTAGTTCTGGCGCCGCAGGTCGTAGTCGATCTTGCCGGCGATCAGCGGCGTGCCGAAGTAGCGCGTTGGCTCCTGCCAGGCATAGGCCTGGGTCAGCGTGACGTTCAGCTCCGGCGACACGTCCAGCCGCAACGCCGCGGTGACCGCGAGGTCGCGCGCGTCGCCCAGGCTGATGCCCGAGTCGCTGTGGTTGCCGCTGATGTCGAGCCGGTATGACCACTTGTCATCCAGCGCGCCGCCGCTGCCGAAGCCCAGCCTCTGGGTGTCGTGGGTGCCGATGGTGGTCTGGATCTCGTTCTCGATCGGGCCGCGGGTGGGTTTTTTCGGGATGACGTTGACCACGCCGCCGATGGCGCCTTCGCCGTACAGCACCGACGCCGGGCCGCGCAGGACTTCGATGCGCTCGACCGCCCAGGGATCATAGAGGAACGTCTGGCCGACGCCGCCGAACTGGCGCACGCCGTCGAACAACTGGGCCACCGAGTTCGAATCGGTGAAGCCGCGCGATGACAACGACGAGCCGCCATTGCCAGGATGGCGCATGGCGCTGACGCCGGCTGCCTGGGTGATGGCGTCGGTGACGTTGACCGCGCCGCGCGCGCGCAACTGCTCGTTGCTGATAACGTCGATGCTGGCGGGAGTATCAAACGGCCGCAGGCCCAGCAGGGTGCCGGTGTTGGCCTGTTCCAGCAGGGTGGCCAGGGGCGTGTCGCCCGCGACCGAGATCGCCGGCAGCGTGGCGACGCCGGGCGCCTTGGGGGCAGCCAGGGTGGAAGCAACCTGCGCATGCAGCGCGGGCGTGAAGGCGAGCGCGGTCCAGACGGCCACGCGCCAGGGCAGGACGCGGCGCGTCCTGGCGGAAATAGAAACCATGGGAATTCCCGGTAAGCCAAGAAAGCCGCGCAAGGCGCGGCGGAACGATCAGCGGGGTACCGGGGGCAGGGGCGGGGCGCGGGCGCCGAGCGGCGGGCCGGGCGGGGATCCTTCGTGGATCGCGGGAGGCGCGCGCGCCGCCAGCGGATGCATCATGACCGCGCCGACGGCGAGCAGCGGCGCGGCCGCCGATGGCAGGGCCACCGCCGCCAGCATCGCGCCCACGGGGCAGGCGGCGGCCTGGGCCGCGTGGCGTTCGTCGGGCGCGTCGCTGTGCCTGGACGGACCGGCCACCCAGATGGTGCCGGCGGCCGAGCACAGTTGGATCAGCGTGCCGCGCTGCTGGGTCGCGGGCATGAATCCCGGCGGCACCAAAGCCTTGAGCGCGAACAGCGCCAGCACCAGCCAGAGGCAGGCGGCGTTGCGAGCGAGGGACGGGAGCGGGCGGCGCATGATCGGCGCCCATTCTAGAGTGTTTTGGCGCCGCGCCGCTAGACCGTGCGCGCGGCCCAGAAGGCGGTGCGGATGCCCGGCGCGGCGGCGATCCGGGCGGTGACGCGGTCCAGGTCCAGTTCGTCCACCGAGGCTTCGCTCAACGCCGCCTCGATCTCGACCTCGTTCTCGCCGAACTGGTCGATCTTCAGTTCGGACAGGGGCAGTTGCTCGTCCTCGAGCACGTCTTCCAGCACGGTCATGGCGGCCTGGCGCTGGTCGACGTGGGCGATGACGTGGATCACGGTCGTGACTTCGGTGGTCTGCGCGTCGACGGGCTGGCGGTTTACGTACGAGACCAGCGGCCGCAGCAGCGTATTGGCGGCGAGCACGAACACGGTGGCCGCGATTGCCTCCAGGATCAGCGAGGCGCCGGCGCAGGCGCCGATGGCGGCCGAGCCCCACAGCGTGGCCGCGGTGTTCAGGCCGCGGATGCTGCCGCCTTCGCGCATGATGGCGCCGGCGCCCAGGAAGCCGACGCCGGACACCACGTAGGAAATCACGCGCGCGCCGCCGTCGGGGCCGCCGACGCGAAAGGCCATGTCGACGAAGATGGCGGCGCCCACCGCCACCAGGGCGTTGGTGCGCAGGCCGGCGGTGCGCTGGCGGTACTGGCGTTCGAAGCCGACGATGGAGCCGAGCACGAAGGCCACCGCCAGGCTGATGAGGGTGTTGGCCAGCGGGAGGAGCTGGATGTTCTCGAAGTTCTTCATGTTGTTGTTCTCGTGTTCAGCATGCGGGTCGCCCCGGCCCCGGCGGCTTCACCGGGCCGGGGCGGTCGCGGCGGGCCTCGGCCTCAGGGCATTTGCCAGACGGAGGCGGCGGTCAGTATGAAAGCCAGCAGCCAGAGCAGCAGCAGGGCTGCCACCCGGGCGACGAGGAGGCATTTGTACGGGTCTTTCATGACAGTCTCCTTTCCGCGGCTCAGGCCGGCAGCACCGCGATGCGGGCGCCGCCTTCGTTTTCCCAGTGCACGCGGCGCACGTCAGGGCTCTGGCCCAGGCGCAGGGCGATGGCGCTGAGCAGGCCGCGCAGTTGGGGCGGGCATTGCAGCGTGACGGTGGTGCTGGCGAGCTGGCCGGCTTCCTGGCGCGAGATGCGCACGTTCACGACCCGCAGGTTCAGGGCCTGCAGCTCGTAGTACAACTGCTTGCGCAGCGCGTTCAGGGTGTCGGCGAGGCTGACGATGGTGAACTGATAGGTCGGGGCGGCGGCCGGGGTGTGCGCGGCCGCGTCGGCGCCGCGCACGGCGGCGGCGCCATCCAGGAAGGGGAGGAGTTTCTTGATGCGCATGGTCGTCTCCGGGCGGGAGTACGGTGGAAGGTCCACATGCATGCGCCGCTCGCCGGGCGCGGGGCGGGCGCAACAAAGCCCGCGTATCGCGTCGGTAAGTCGGTATCGGGAGGGCCGAGGCCGGGGTAGCGCGAGGCTGCCGGGCCAATAGCCGTGTCCTGGCTTTACGCAGGACTCGGCAGAAAACTCTGCGGATCCTGCGTCAAGCGGCGCAAGCAGTCGTGTATCGACTACATCCGTCGTTGTCCACAATGATCTCGGGGTGGTTGATGGTGCGGCAATTATATGAAGGGATTAGGGAAAACACCAAGTAAAAAAACAGACTTGATGAATATTCATATGCAATGGAACGCATCCCGCGCGCCACGGGGCGGCCAGGCGAAAGCGAGGTTGGACGCAAGGCCTCGGAGGGCGGCGCCGCGGGCAGGGCGCCGCCCTCCGAGACCGTGGCCGGATCAGCGCGTGCCCGCGTAGTACTGGCCCAGCGCCTCGATCTCGCTGTCGGTCAGCCGCTGCGCGAAGGCGCGCATCACGCCGACATCGTCGTTCTGCCGCGAACCGTTGCGAAAGGCGTTGATCTGGTCCGCGAAGTACTCCTTGGACTGGCCCGCCAAGCGCGGGAGCAACGGCCCTTCGCCGATGCCGCGCAGGCCGTGGCAATTGGCGCAGGCGGGCAAGGCGCGGCTGCCGTCGCCGGCCTGGTCGAGCTTGCGCGCCGCCTCGCCGCCGGCTTCGCCCACGTGCAGCGGCGGTCCCGCCAGGCTACCGTAATAGGCTGCCAACTGACCGATTTCCTGCTCGCTCAGGGCTTGAGCGATGGTGTTCATCAGCGGCTGCTTGCGCGTGCCTTGGCGGAAGTCCGCCAACTGCTTGGCGATGTACTCGGGCGTCAGGCCGGCGAGGTTGGGGAAGATGCCGCCGGTGGGCGTGATGCCGGCCTGGCCGTGGCAGGCGACACAGGCCTGCACGCCTGCCGCCGGCTTGCCCGCGGCGGCGAGCTGCTTGCCCTGTTCGGGGTCGGCGCCGCGAAGGTAGCCCTCCCAGGCCGGACGCGATGCGCTGAAGTCCAGCGCGCTGCGCCCGGGCACGGGCGCGGCTGGCGAGGCCGCCGAGGGGGCGGGCGCAGCGGAGGACGCCGGCGCTGCCGTGGCCGGTGTGGCCGAG
>NZ_CADIJW010000004.1 GCF_902859745.1 Achromobacter dolens
CGGGCGCCGCGGCGGCGGCGGGTGCCGCGGCCGCCGGAGCCGCTGCCGGGCTGGTGGCCGCCTGCGCCACCAGGGTGGCGCTGTGCATTGCGTTGGACATCTCAGTTCCTCATTACGAAATCGAACGGAATCTTTGCTCTGGCGGGATATGCCACGCCATTGCGGCTATAGGGTTTCATGCGGGCCTTGCGCGCGGCGGCCAGTGCCGACTCGTCCAGCCTGGGAAAGCCCGAGGACGCGTCGATCGTGGCCCGCTCGACCAGCCCCTGGGTATTGATTTCCACCAGCACCACCACCCGCCCCTCTTCCCGCATGCGGCGCGATGCCATCGGGTAGTTGGGCATCGGTCGCGCGCCCAGGTATTCGATCTGGGTTTCCTGCAGGATCTGGTCGGGCGGCGGACCCTGGCGCGGGGCCTGGGTGGTCTGCGCGCCTTCCGTGGCGCCGGCCGGCGGCGTTTCCACCGGCGGCGTCTCTGGCTTGGGCTCGGGTTTGACTTCCTGCTTGGGCTGGGGCTTGGGTTTGGGTTTGGGCTTCGGCTTGGGGGCCGGCATCGGCGGCTTCTCGACCACCGGCTCGGGTTCGGGCTCGGGTTCCGGCTCCACCTTGGGATCCGGTTCGGTTTCGGGCTCGATCTCGGGCTGCGGCTCGGGCGGCGGTTCCGTCACCGGCTGCGGCACTTCCGGCGTGGGCTCGGCTTTGGCGATCTGCGGCGTGGGCGCATCCACCACACTGACCATGATGGCCTCGGGTTCCTCCAGTTCAGGGCGGTTCTCGGGCGCCAGGTAAATGGCATAGACCACCGCGGCATGTAGCGCAACGACCGCCAGGCCTGCGCCTATGCGTATACCAAGGGAAGACGGCGGTGAAGAGTTCAAACCACGTTGAAAGCTAGGCATGAATCAGCCAGGGTGCATTAACTTATCTGGCCAGCCAGGAAAAAACGCGCGCAACGAGCGCACGCCGGCTGACCGGTACAAGCCAAAGATCATAGCTTAAATGCGAATGATTCGCACGTCATATTTCGTCTGCAATAGCGTAACACCCTGATGCGGCGCCAACCCCGCGCCGGAATACACGCCACCAACGCACACCACCAACGCGCGCTCCCAATGCACGCAACCCATACCGCAACCCAGGCATGCGAACGAAACACGAAGCCGAAACACGAACCCGAAGCGCGCAAACAAAAAACCCGCCACGTTACCGTGTGCGGGTTTCTGTTTTGGCTTGCTGATGGTGGGTGCTACAGGGGTCGAACCTGTGACCTACGCCTTGTAAGGGCGCCGCTCTACCAACTGAGCTAAGCACCCGTCCTGATGATGGTTTCGCCGCGAACGAACTGCGGAGAAAACGCTAGCCGGGGTACTCAAAAGCAATACGCGGGCCGGAGTATACCGGACCGCGTACCTGTCGGCAAATCAACGCAGGCCGCGCCCGCTCGATTCGCCGATCCGTCAATTAGTTGACGGCGTCCTTCAGGGCCTTGCCCGGACGGAACTTCGGCACCTTGGCCTTCTTGATCTTGATGGTTTCGCCCGTGCGCGGGTTGCGGCCGGTGCGAGCGGCGCGAGCCGACACGGCAAACGTGCCGAAGCCCACCAGGGTGACCGTACCGCCCTTCTTCAGGGTGGTCTTGACGGCGCCAATCAGGGCGTCAAGCGAACGACCGGCGGCAGCCTTGGAGATATCGGCCTTGCTGGCAATGTGATCGATGAGTTCGGTTTTGTTCATTCAGGTGTACCCCTCACAAGGTATGGAGTCTGCCGGGAGTGCAGTTCATCATGGCTGCCATCTTGGACATCACGACTTGCGCGTAGACCCGACAAACGACGAACAGACTAGTGGATAAACTTTTTCTTGCGCTGCAAAGCACAACTTTTAAACTGCTGCGCCGCCTAGGTTTCAAGGGCTTTCGAGCCCGTGAACCGTCAGCGACGCAGACATGTATTAGGCCTTGGCGTAGAGCGGCTGTCAAGCGAAAACCTCACGTCAAGCCGCACCAATACTAGCTTTTAGGCCTTTTCGCAATAAACAAAAACGCGCATTTCGGGGTTTGCGCGACACCGGCGCAACGCCCCGAAATTCGCTCACACATCGGCCCAGCGGCGCAGCAGGTTGTGATAGATGCCGGTGAGCTGCACGATCGATGGATGGCCGGCCGCGTCCTGGTTCAGACGCTGTATGGCGACGTCCATGTCGAGCAGCAAGGCACGCTGGCTGTCCTCGCGCACGAGGCTCTGCATCCAGAAGAACGCGCTCACGCGCGCGCCACGCGTCACCGGGTTGACCTTGTGCAGGCTGGTGCCGGGATACAGCACCATGTGGCCGGCGGGCAGTTTCACCGTGCGCGGACCGTAGGTGTCGTCGATGACGAGCTCGCCGCCGTCGTAGGAATCGGGATCGGAAAAAAACAGCGTGGCCGACAGGTCGGTGCGCACCCGCTCGGCGGTGCCGGCGATGCCGCGCACGGCGTTGTCGACGTGATAACCGAAGGCCTCGCCACCCTCGTAGCGGTTGAACAGTGGCGGGAAGATCTTGCGCGGCAGCGCCGCCGACATGAACAGGTTGTTGCCGGACAGGCGCTGCAGGATCAGGTTGCCGAGTTCCTGCGCCAGCGGATGCTGCTCGGACAACTGGCGGTTGTGCTTGACCGAGGCGGACTGGAAGCCCGCGGTAACCTTGCCATCCACCCAATCGGCGGCATCAAGACGCTGGCGGATGGCGGCCGCCTCGTCGGGTGTGAATACTTCGGCGATCTGTATAAGCATGGGTTCCTGCGCAGGTAACGGCCGGCACGTCACCGCGCCGAAGCCCCGCCCGATTATCCCTGCAGGCAGCCGTTGAGCGCCTGATCGAAGTCAAATAGCAGATCAGTCTCATCCTCGATGCCCACCGACACCCGGATCAGGCTATCGGCGATGCCCATCTGCTTGCGACGCTCGGCGCCCATCTCGTAGTAGATGGTGTGCGCGGCAGGCAGCGCCAGGCTGCGCGTGTCGCCCAGGTGCGTGGCCATCAGCACGATGCGCAGGCGGTTCAGGAAATCGAAGCAGTCCACGCCGTCGGCCAGCTCCACGCCCAGCAGCCCGCCGAAGCGCGCGCCGAACAGCGCCGCGGCGCGCGCATGCTGCGGATGGCTGGCCAGGCCCGGATAATGCACCTTGGCCACGCCGCGATGCTCTTCCAGGAAGCGCGCCAGCGCGAGTGCGTTGGAACAATGCTTGGCCATGCGCAGCGCCAGCGTCTCGGCGCCCACCGCGATGCGATGCGCGGGCTCGGCCGCGAGCGTGCCGCCCATGTCGCGCAGGCCCTTCTTCTTGATCTGGGTCAGCCCCCAACCGGTGGAGGGGCCTTTGCGATAGGCGTCGTAGATGTTCGAATAGCCTGCCCAGTCGAACAGGCCGGTGTCGGTGACCGCGCCGCCCAGCGCGTTGCCATGGCCGCCGATGTACTTCGACAGCGAGTTCATGACCAGCGACGCGCCGACCGTCGACGGCCGGAACATCCACGGCGAGGTCAGCGTGTTGTCCACGACGTAGACCAGCCCCTTCTCGCGGCAGATTTCGCCAATGACCGCCAGGTCCGCGACCTGGGTCCCGGGGTTGGCGATGGTCTCGGTGAACACCATGCGGGTGTTGGGCTGGATCGCCGCGCGCACCTGCGCCGAATCGGTGGCATCCACGAAAGTGATCTCCACGCCCAGTTCCAGCAGCGTGCCCAGCAGGCTGTTGGTGTTGCCGAACACGTACTGGCTCGACACCAGATGGTCGCCCCGGCGCAGCAGCGTGGTGAAAATGGCGGCCAGCGCGGCCATGCCGGTGGCAAAGCTTACCGTGCCCTTGCCGGCTTCCATGTGGTTGATCTTCGCTTCCAGCGCCGTGGTGGTCGGCGTCCCCTGGCGAGCGTAGGTGAAACCAGGCTTGCCCTGGAACACCGCGGCCAGCTCGCGCGCATCGGCGTAGGCGAACTCCGACGAGGGATGCATGGGCTTGTGCACCGCTCCGTGCTCGACGGATTGCTGGCGGTCGGAATGGAGGATCGTGGTGGTAAAGCCGTTCTGGTGCATGATGGGCTGCGCGGGAAGGAAGATAGCGATGGAAAAGACAGTTCAGGCGCGACGCTGGCGCACGGTTTCGTAAAGGCAGACGGCGCTGGCCACGCTGACGTTCAGGCTCTCGACCGATCCGAGCATCGGGATGTTCACGAGCTGATCGCAGGTCTCCCGCGTCAGGCGGCGCATGCCCTCGCCTTCGGCCCCCATGACCCAGGCCATCGGCTGGCGCGCGTCGATCTGGTGCATGCTGTCGGTCGCCTGGTCGTCGGTGCCCACCAGCCACACGCCACGGTCCTTCAGGCCGCGCATGGTGCGTGCCAGGTTGGTGACCATCAGGTAGGGCACGGTATCGGCCGCGCCGCACGCCACGCGCTGCACCGTGCTGTTCAATCCCACCGCGCGGTCGCGCGGCGCGATCACGGCATGCACGCCGGCGGCGTCCGCCGTGCGCAGGCAGGCGCCCAGATTGTGCGGATCGGTCACGCCGTCCAGGATCAGCAGCAGCGGCGGCCCCTCGATCACGTCGAGCACTTCATCCACGTCCACCGCCAACTGGCGCTCTTCGGCCAGCGCCACCACGCCCTGGTGGCGGGTGCCGCGCGCCAGGCCATCGAGGCGCTCCATGGCGACCGGATGCAGACGGCAGCCCGCCTTTTCAACCTGCTCGATGAACGTCTGCATGCGCTTGTCGCGACGCGACGCTTCTACGTAGATTTCCTTGATCGAGTCGGGCGCGTGGCGCAGCCGCGCGACAACCGCGTGAAACCCGGCAAGGACTTGGGTCGACGCCATAAATGCAAATACCTTTAGAAAAACGGATGCCCGCCCCAGAGGGGGGCGGGCCGCCGGACGTATCCGGCCATAGCCGCAATGTTACCCCTTAGTGGCGCTTGCGCACCGCCTTCTTGGCCGGCGCGGCGCGTTGCGGGGTCTTGGGCGGCTTGCCGGCCTTCTTGGCTTCGGCTCGCCGCTCCTTGGCGGTCTGGCCCTTGAGCGCGGCCGGCTTGGGCGCCGCCGCCTTCTTGACGCGGCGCGGACCCTCGTCCGGACCACGCGCGGACGCCTTGCGCAGGGCGTCGAAACTGGTGCCTTGCACCAGGCGGAACTCGATGCGGCGCGCCTCCAGGTCGACGCGCGACACCTGCACCTGGACCTTGTCGGTCAGGCGGTAGCGCATGCCGGTGCGTTCGCCGCGCAACTCGTGCAGCGCATCGTTGAACTGGAAGTATTCGCCGCCCAGCTCGGACACGTGCACCAACCCTTCGACGTGCAGCGTATCCAACGTGACGAAGATGCCGAAGCTGGCCACGCCGGTGACGGTGCCGCTGAAGTCCTCGCCCACGCGCTCCTTGACGAACCAGCACTTGAGCCAGGCCTCGACGTCGCGCGAGGCTTCATCGGCGCGGCGTTCGCTGGCCGACAGGACAAGGCCCATCTTTTCCCAGATGGCGTGTTCGTGCTCGCGCTGGGTGCGGCCGATGACGACCGGCTGGTCGTCCAGGCTCGGCACGTAGCGCTGGCCGGCCAGCAAGGCCTTGATGACCCGGTGCGTGAGCAGGTCGGGATAGCGCCGGATCGGCGAGGTGAAATGGCTGTAGCCGGGATAGGCCAGGCCGAAGTGGCCCACGTTGTCCGGGCTATAGATGGCCTGCTGCATGGAGCGCAGGCACATGGTCTGCAGCAACTGGTAGTCGGGACGGCCGCGCACGGAGTCGAGGAAGTCGCCGTAGTCCTTGGCCGTGGGCGTATCGCCCCCGCCCAGCGACAGGCCCATCGTGCGCAGGAACTCGCGCAGCGATTGCAGGCGCTCGGGCGTCGGCCCCTCGTGGATCCGGTACAGGCCCGGATGCTTGCTGCGCGTCATGAAATCGGCCGCGCAGGTGTTGGCCGCCAGCATGCACTCTTCGATCAGCTTGTGGGCATCGTTGCGCACCGACGGCACGATCTGTTCGATGCGGCCCAACTCGTTGCAGACGATCTTGGTCTCGACCGTGTCGAAATCGATCGCGCCGCGCTTCTTGCGGCTCTGCGACAGCAGGTGGAACAGTTCATACAGGCTCTGCACCTGCGGCATGACGGCGCGCATGGCATGGGCCGCCGGGCCGCCGGGCTGCTGCAGCGCCGCCCAGATATTGGTATAGGTGGTGCGGGCATGCGAGTGCATCACCGCGTTGTAGAACTGGTATGCCGTAACCGTGCCGGCCTTGGCGCCCGACGCCGGGATCACCATGTCGCAGACCAGCACCAGGCGATCGACATCGGGATTCAGCGAGCACAGGCCGTTGGACAGCGACTCGGGCAGCATCGGAATGACGCGGCGCGGGAAATACACACTGGTGCCGCGCTCGAGCGCGTCATCGTCCAGCGCGTCGCCGGGACGCACGTAGTGGCTGACGTCGGCAATGGCCACCAACAGGCGCCAGCCCGGACGCTTGCGCTGGCCCGTGCCCAGTTCGACCGCCTCGCAATAGACGGCGTCGTCGAAGTCGCGCGCGTCTTCGCCGTCGATGGTGATCAGGGGCACGTCGCGCAGGTCGACGCGGTCTTTCAGGTCGCCCTTGCGGACCACGTCCGGCAGGCGGGCGGCCTGCTTGCGCGCGGCCTCGGAGAATTCGACGGGCACATCGAACTTGCGCACCGCGATCTCGATTTCCATGCCGGGATCGTCGATCTCGCCCAGCACCTCGGACACGCGGCCCAGCGGCTGCGTATGGCGGGTGGGCTGCTCCATGATCTCGACCGACACCACCTGCCCGTGCTGGGCGCCGTTGGTGTCGCTGGGCGGAATCAGGATGTCATGCTTGATGCGCTGGTCTTCCGGCACCACGATGGACAAGCCATGCTCGTGCAGGAAGCGCCCCACCAGTTTGTTGGTGCGCCGCTCGATGACCTCGACGATGGTGCCTTCCGGCTTGCCCCGGTATTCGCCCGACGGCTTGACCAGCACGCGGTCGCCGTGCAGCACCTTGAGCATTTCGCGCGGCGACAGGAACAGGTCCGGCCCGCCGTCATCGCGCAGCAGGAAGCCGAAACCGTCGCGGTGGCCCAGCACCTTGCCCGCCACGAAGTCCAGCTTGGTGGCCAGCAGCAGCACGCCCTTGCGGTTGGGCATCAATTGGCCATCGCGCTCCATCGCGCCCAGGCGGCGCTCGAATCCCACCATCGTCGCAGGACGCTCCACGCCCATGCGCTCGGCGAGCTCCACCGGAGATAACGGCGCCCCCGCGGATCGCAGCGCTTTCAGGATGGCTTCACGGGACGGGACATCGGGATCGAAGTCTGGCGGCGCTTCCGGCAACGGAGTGGATCTGTTGTTGTTCGATTCGTTATTCGATCGTTTTGCCAAAGCTAATTTTTCCGTATATAATGCGCAGCTTCTGTGGTTCGCCCAAGGCTGAACACTGAAGCAGAAATGGTCAGACGGATTGTAGAGTGGTTTTGCAATTACGCTTTGAATACATGAGAATAAAAACCTCATGCAATCGAAGTGGCAGCGTATCACAAAGTTCTGACTGAAATGTCTCAGTGCCCAGGTGGCGGAATTGGTAGACGCGCATGGTTCAGGTCCATGTGCCGCAAGGTGTGGAGGTTCGAGTCCTCTCCTGGGCACCACGGAATTTCAGCTGAGGCTGTTTGGGTTTGCGATGAAAAAAACATCGCCGTGAAATCAAACAGACAGCATTGGCAAAAAAGTTGAAAACCCCGGAAATCGCAAGATTTTCGGGGTTTTTGCTTTGAGCTGCGTGAATGGTCTGGCGTGAACTGCTTTGCACGGCATCAATTGCCCTGTGCCGACCCATCCGCGACCAGATTCAAAGGCCATCACAAGGATGGTGATGCCCCCACCCCAACGTTAGCCCCCCCCCCCGGGACAGTATTGCTCGATCGGACAACCTTCAGCGCCACGGCACCTTGCGGTTCAGGTGATGGCGCGCATACAGGTCCGCCCCCATCCCCGCGATCTGGCCATCGATCAAGGCCTCGAACGGCCGCAGCAGTTCATCGAAATTACCAGGCGCCTCCAGCGCATTGAGCGCGTGCGTCACCGCCTCGATGGTGGACAGCGCACCCGGAATGTCCGCGTGCCGCACCCGGTAGCGCGACGTCAGGCCGGGCGGCAGCATCACGCGCGGCAACGCGGCCAGTTGCGGATTGATGTGCAGCAGCTTGCGCGCATGAGTCCAGGTGCCATCGGGCACGACCAATTGCACCGGCCCGCCCGTCGCGGCGGCGCACCCCGGAATCAATACCTCCGCGCCCTCGCCGGGAAACAGCACGCAGGGTGCATACCCAGGCTCGGCCCACTGCTCATATTGAAAGCGCTCGCCCACCAGGCGCCGCGCGCCTTGCAGCCCCAGCACCGCCAGCCGCGCCGTGTTCAGCGCATGGCGCGCCTCGCTCGGATGCTGCAACACCACCACGCGGGTGCGCGGAGTCAGCGTCGGGATCAGGGCGCAAAGGCAATGGGATTCGGGGCGCTTACAGCGCAGGCAAACAGGGCGTGACATGGGGCGACACTATAGCGAAGCCGGCCGCATGGAAAAAAAAGTGAAAAAAATGCTGCATGACTTGCACACTTCCAAAAAAGTATGCATAATCTCGTTCCTCTGCTGTTGAACACGAAACGAAACGCAGCCGGTAGCAAGAAGTCGAAAGATGGAATGCAAACTGGAAAGCGACGCGGAAGGTAAGACATCAGCGCCCAGGTGGCGGAATTGGTAGACGCGCATGGTTCAGGTCCATGTGCCGCAAGGTGTGGAGGTTCGAGTCCTCTCCTGGGCACCAATTATTACATCACGAGGTACCTGTCGTGATGCGCCAAGAAAGACCCCGTTCGCGAAAGCGTCCGGGGTTTTTTCTTTTGCGGCCCGAATGATCAGGCCAGCCTGGACAGCCGGCCGATCGTTCGCTCGTTCGCAAGCGCCTAGGCCAGCATCCGCGTCATGACGACGTGCGCGATGCCGGCCTCCATGAACTCCTCGCCTTCCACCTGGAACCCGTGGGCCTCGTAAAAGCCCTTGGCGTGGGTTTGCGCGTGCAGCACCAGCATGCGGTGGCCATCGCCATGACCCTGGCCGATCAGGGCGTCGAGCAACTGGCCGCCCACGCCCAGGCCGCGCGCCCGCTTGTGCACGGCCATGCGGCCGATGTGGCCGTCGGGCAGCAGCCGGCCGGTGCCCAGCGGCGTGCCGTCGGCGGCGTAGGCCACCGCATGCACCGAGACCGCGTCGTCGTCGTCCATCTCGACCTCGGGCGGCACGTTCTGCTCGACCACGAAAACGTCATAGCGGACCGACGAGGCGTCGTCGCGCAGGCGATCCCAGGTTCCCAGGGTGATACGTACCGTCGGCTTTTGTTGGTTGGCCATTTTTTTCCCTCGCGCCACTGCTGAATATGAATCCACTGTCGACATTTTCGCAGGGATGGCGTGTCGGCGAAACAGGCGTACCATCGCGGCTGGCCCATTCCCGCAGCTGATCGCCATCATGCCGCAAGCCGCAACGCCCGCCTGGTTGAAATTCGCGCCCGCGCTTTTCCTGCTGCTGTGGTCCAGCGGCTTCGTCGTGCTGAAAGTGGGGCTGGCCTATGCCGACCCGATGACATTCCTGGCACTGCGCTACGCCTGTGTCGTGGCGCTGCTGATGCCGTTCCTGCTGGCGCTGCGGCCGCCGCTGCCGCAAGGCACCCGCGCCTGGGGCCACCTGGCCATGGTCGGCCTGCTGCTGCAGGCGGGCTACTTCTGTTTCACCTACCTGTCGCTCAAGCAAGGCATGTCCGCCGGCGGACTGGCGTTGATCACATCACTGCAGCCCATCCTGATCGGGCTGCTGGCGCCGGTGATCGCGCACGAACGCGTCGATGCGCGGCGCTGGGCCGGGCTGGGACTGGGCGTCTCCGGCGCCGCGCTGGTCATCATCGCCAAGGCCTCCATCGACCTGGCCTCGACGCTCGGGCTGGTGTTCGCGGTGGCCGCGCTGCTCTGCATCACCAGCGGCACGCTGTATGAGAAGCGCTTTGGCGTGCAGACCCACCCCGTCACCTCCAACACGGTGCAATACGCCGTGGGCCTGGCGGTCACGGCGCCGCTGGCCTTCTGGCTGGAGCCGATGCGCATCGACTGGACCGGGCCGTTGCTGGGTTCGCTGGCGTACCTGGTGGTGGGCAATTCGCTGGTCGCCATCACGTTGCTGCTGGCCATGCTGCGCCATGGCGAAGCGTCACGCGTGTCGGCGCTGTTCTTCCTGGTGCCGCCATCGACCGCGGTCATCGCACTGCTGGTGCTGGACGAGCCGATCCCGCCGCTGGCCTGGCCCGGCATGGCCCTGGCCGCGCTCGGCATCCTGCTGGTGACCCGTTCGGCGCGCACGCCCGCGCCGGCGCGGCAAGTAGAATGAGCGCCCTTTCGCGCCCATTTCCGCCGCCGCCATGAATGCCGTCATCACCGCCGCCCTGCCGGTCTTCGCGCTGATCCTGACCGGATGGCTGGCGGCGCGCTGGCGCATCCTGGGGCCGGCCGCCACCGACGCCCTGAACCGCTACGTGGTCTACCTGTCGCTGCCGGCGCTGCTGTTCCGCGCCATGACGCAGGTGGACCTGGCGCACATGGCGCACTGGGGCTTTGTCGGCGCGTTCGCCGGCGGCATCGCCGTCACGTTCGCGCTGTCGTTCCTGCCGCGCAAACGCGGCCCGCGCGGCCTGACCGACCGCAGCATCGAAGGACTGGCGGCGGCCTACGCCAATGCCGGTTATATGGGCATCCCGCTATGCCTGGCGCTGTTTGGCGCCGAAAGCCTGGCGCCGGCGGCCTTCACCACATTGATGACGGCCAGCGTGCTGTTCGGTTTCGCCATCGCCCTGATCGAATTCGACCGCCAGCAGGCGCCCGGCCTGGGCGCCACGCTGGTGAAGGTCGGCCGCGCGCTCATGCGCAATCCGCTGCTGGCCGCGCCGGTGCTGGGCCTGGCGTGGGCCGGCACCGGGCTGGCGCTGCCCGAGGGGCTGGATCGCTACGTGTCGCTGCTGGGCGCATCCGCCAGCCCCTGCGCGCTGGTCACCATCGGCCTGTTCCTGGCGCAGACCGAGACCGCAAGCCCGGGACCAGGCGTGCTGCGGCTGGTGGCCGGCAAGCTGCTGCTGCAACCGGCCGTGACGGCGCTGCTGGCGTTCCAGGTGTTCTCCATGCCGCCGCTGTGGGCCTGGACGGCGGTGTTGATGAGCGCCCTGCCGATCGGCACAGGCCCCTTCATGCTGGCGCAGATGTACGGGCGCGACGCGCGCGTCACCTCGCGCGCCATCCTGGTGTCCACGGTGCTGTCCGTCCTGACCGTGAGCCTGCTGGTAGCCTGGATCAGCGCGCATCCGATCTCCTGAGCCGCGCATCTTTATATAATCAAAAGTTATTAAAAAAGCACCAATAAATGCTTTGAGAAATTATTGACCGCCTTTAGACTTTATCCACGACAACGGGTGCGGCTACGCGCCCGTTTGCTTTTCCCTTATCGAATTCCCGGGACTCTCCC
Organism: Achromobacter dolens; assembly: GCF_902859745.1. Classification (GTDB taxonomy): domain Bacteria; phylum Pseudomonadota; class Gammaproteobacteria; order Burkholderiales; family Burkholderiaceae_B; genus Achromobacter; species Achromobacter dolens. The sequence continues at coordinate 11,578 of NZ_CADIJW010000004.1, forward strand.
ATGAGCGCCAACACTTCCACCCTGCCCCTGCCCTCGGCGCTGCCGCCAATCCAGATCAACCGCAAGCCGCTCTGGATCGCGCTGCTGCTGGTGCTGGCCGGCGCCCTGTACCTGAACCAGACCGTCAGTTGGCGCCAGGGCGCGTTGTGGATCGTCGGCGCGCTGCTGGGCGTGGCGCTGTACCACGCGTCGTTCGGCTTCACCCAGGCCTGGCGCGTGTTCGTGTCGGACCGCCGCGGCGCCGGCCTGCGCGCGCAGATGTTCATGCTGGCCATCGGCGTGCTGCTGTTCTTCCCGTTCCTGGCGCAAGGCTCGCTGTTCGGCCAACCCGTCAACGGCCTGGTCTCGCCACCAGGCGTGTCGGTGCTGCTGGGCGCGTTCCTGTTCGGCATCGGGATGCAGTTGGGCGGCGGCTGCGCCTCGGGCACGCTGTTCGCGGTGGGCGGCGGCAATACCCGCATGCTGGTCACGCTGCTGTTCTTCATCATCGGCTCGGTCATCGCCACCGCCCACTTCGGCTGGTGGTCGACCCTGCCCGCGCTGGCGCCGACCTCGCTCATCAAGACCTGGGGCCTGGCGCCCGCCATCATCGCCAACCTGGCGGTGTTCGCGCTGATCGCCTGGATCGCCACCGTGCTGGAAAAACGCCGCCATGGCCACGTGATCTCGTTCGCCTCGCGCACCGCGCGCCCGGCCTCGCTGCTGCAGGGCCCGTGGCCGCTGATCTGGGGCGGCGTGGCGCTGGTGGCGCTGAACTTCGCCACGCTGGCGCTGGCCGGCCGGCCCTGGGGCATCACCTCGGCGTTCGCGCTGTGGGGCGCCAAGGCGCTGGACGCGATGGGCGGCGACGTGGCCACCTGGGCCTACTGGAGCAAGCAGGCCGCGCTGGGCGCGCCGCTACGCCAGGACGTGACCACGGTGATGGACATCGGCCTGATGCTGGGCGCGCTGGCCGCGGCCAGCGCCGCCGGCAAGTTCGCGCCGGTCTGGAAGGTGCCCGCGCGCTCGCTGGCCGGCGCGGTCATCGGCGGCCTGCTGCTGGGCTACGGCGCGCGCCTGGCTTTCGGCTGCAACATCGGCGCCTACTTCAGCGGCATCCTGTCGGGCAGCCTGCATGCCTGGCTGTGGTTGCCGGCGGCGTTTGCCGGCAGCGCCCTGGGCGTGCGCCTGCGTCCGCTTTTTGGCCTGGCGGTGGAAAAAACGCCGTCGGCATCCAGCTGCTGAGAAACACTGTTCCAGCAACAGCCCCCTTCCGAGGGGGCTTTTTTTCGTCCATGCCTCGCAACGCCAGCATTGGCGCGGTTTCCGCAATGGCGGACGGGGTGGTCGCGGCCGCCGGGCCGCGCCTTGCGTTTACCGGTTTTACAGCCGCCCTGGTGTATGGTTGCTGCATTCCGCAATACGGAGACGGACATGCAATGGATTGCCGGCCGCTACACGGCCTTTATCTTGACCCTGGTGGCCGCCGCCGCGACCACCATCCTGGTGTTCACGGATTCGTACTGGTGGCTGTGGGCCGCCGTGCCGCTGGTACTGCTGGGCCTGCTGGGCGTGTACGACCTGATCCAGACGCGCCACGCCATCCGCCGCAACTATCCGGTGCTGGGCAATCTGCGCTTCCTGTTCGAATTCATCCGCCCCGAGATCCGCCAGTACTTCCTGGAAGACGACACCCAGGCCTCGCCGTTCTCGCGCGCGCAACGCTCGATCGTGTACCAGCGCGCCAAGCGCGAGATCGACAAGCGCCCCTTCGGCACACAGGAAGACGTGTACGGCGATCGCTACGAGTGGATCAACCATTCCATGTCGCCCACCCACATCGGCGACACCGACTTTCGCGTGACCGTGGGCGGCCCGGACTGCACCCAACCGTACGCGATGTCCGCCTTCAACGTGTCGGCCATGAGCTTTGGCGCCCTGTCGGCCAACGCGGTGCTGGCGCTGAACGAAGGCGCGCGGCAAGGCAACTTCGCGCATGACACGGGCGAAGGCGGCATCAGCCGCTATCATCGCCAGCCAGGCGGCAGCCTGGTGTGGAACATCGGCTCGGGCTACTTCGGCTGCCGCGACGAGCACGGCGCCTTCTCCGAGGAAGCCTTCGTCAGGAACGCCTGTACGCCGCAGGTGAAGATGATCGAGATCAAGTTGTCGCAGGGCGCCAAGCCGGGCCACGGCGGCATCCTGCCAGCCGGCAAGGTCACGCCCGAGATCGCCGAGGCGCGCGGCGTGGCGCCATGGCAGGACTGCAACTCACCCGCCAGCCACTCGGCCTTCGACTCGCCCATTGGCCTGATGAAGTTCGTGGCACGCCTGCGCGAGCTGTCCGGCGGCAAGCCGGTCGGTTTCAAGTTCTGCGTCGGCCATCCGTGGGAATGGTTCGCCATCGTCAAGGCCATGCTGGAAACCGGCATCACGCCCGACTTCATCGTGGTCGACGGCGCCGAGGGCGGCACCGGCGCCGCGCCGGTCGAGTTCGTCGACCACGTCGGCACGCCGCTGCGCGAGGCGCTGCGCCTGGTGCACAACACGCTGATCGGCGTGAACCTGCGCGACCGCATCAAACTGGGGGCCTCGGGCAAGATCATCACCGCGTTCGACATGGCCCGCGTCATGGCCATGGGCGCGGACTGGTGCAACGCCGCGCGCGGCTTCATGTTCGCCATCGGCTGCATCCAGGCCCAGGCCTGCCACACCGGCAAGTGCCCTACCGGCGTAACTACCCAGGATCCGCTGCGCCAGCGCGCCCTGGTGGTGCCGGACAAGGCCCAGCGCGTAGCCAATTTCCACAAGAACACGCTGCACGCGCTGGCCGAGCTGCTGGCAGCCGCCGGCCTGACGCATCCGAACCAGTTGCGCCCGCACCATATCGCGCGCCGCATTTCATCGAGCGAGATCCGGCTGCTGTCGGCGCTGTTCCCGGAGCTGGCGCCGGGCGAACTGCTGCGCGGCGAGTTCCGTCACCAGGTGTTCCGCGCCGGCTGGTCGATGGCGCGCGCCGATTCGTTCCAGCCCACCCACGACATCAGCACCGCGCTGGCGCAGGAATACGTCATGGCGCATCCGCCCCAGGCGACGCCGGCCTGAGCGCGGGCCGGGCCGCGATGGCGCTCGCCGCGGCCTACAGCCAGCGCTCGAACATGCGCGAGAAGAACTCCATAAAGCGGTCATCCACGCCCCGGGCGCGCCAGGCCTCGGGCGTGATGCGCACCGACTCGGTCACGTCGCGCTGGAACAGCGCTTCCATGTCGGCCGCGAACTCCGGTCCCAGCACCACCGCGTTGACCTCGTAGTTCAAAGCGAAGCTGCGCCAATCCATGTTGCTGGATCCCACGGTGGACCAGACGCCGTCGACCACCGCGGTCTTGGCGTGCAGCAGCGCGTCGCGCCGCTCGTAGATCTTCACGCCCGCCTTGAGCAGCTTGCCGTAATGGGAGCGGCCGGCATTGAACACCAGCGACGAATCGCTGAAGCCCGGCAGCACCAGCGCCACGTCCACGCCGCGCTGCGCGGCCGCGGCCAGCACGTCGACAAAGGCCGGGTCGGGCACGAAGTACGCCATGGTGATGTGAATGGAGCGCTGCGCGCTCTCGAACGCGGACATGAGCGTCAGATAGACGGTGTAGCCGTCACTGCGATCGGGCTGGTTGGCCAGGATACGCACACGCGTCGGCCCGACGGGCGGCGCGATCGCCGTGCCGCCGCCACGCAGGGGCTCCTTGGCCTGCGACTGCCAGCCGTCCCGGATCACCGCCTCCAACTGGGCCACGGCCGGCCCCTCGATCTGCAGATGCGTATCACGCCAGGGCGCGGCCTGGGCGTCGGTTCGCTTTGCGTCGGCTCCGCTGCCCACGCCGCCCGATGCGCCGCTGCCGCTGGCGGGCGACGAGGCGTACACGGCGCTGACATTGATGCCCCCCAGGTAGCCCACCTTGCCATCCACCACCAGGACCTTGCGATGGTTGCGCTGGTTCGGCGACCAGCCGGCGCGGCTGCCATTCACGGGGCTGATCGGATTAAAGACCGCGACCTGCACGCCGGCGTCGCGCAGGCGCTGGAACAGCGCGTCGGGCGTCTTGATCGTGCCCACCGCATCCACCATCAGCGCGACATCGGCGCCGCGATTGCGCGCCGCGATCAAGGCCTCGGCAAAGCGCGCCCCTTCCGCATCATCCTCGAAGATGTAGGTTTCCATGTGCACGTAACGCCGCGCCTGCGCGATCGAGCGCAGCATGGCCTGGTAGGTCCCCGGCCCGTCGGCCAGCAGGCGCACGCGGTTGCCGGCCAACAGCGGCGCGCCGCTGACCGCTTCCTCGACCGCCAGGTGGCGCGCCAGGAAGTCATTCCTTGCATTGCGGGGATCCGCCGCGATGTCGTGGCCGCGGCGGTAACTGGCCTGCGACGCGTCGGCGGACAGGCCGGCCTGGGCCTTGCGGACGGCGCGTTCCTGCGCATCGGGCACGCTGGCGCAGGCGGCCAGCAGGGCCGCGCAGCAGGCCAGCGCCGCCGCGCGCATGGCGCCTCGCCATGCGCGCCACCCCCGCGCCAACGGCGCGGGCAGGCCCGGTGGTGGCCTCATGGCGCGAGGGCTCAGCGCCGGTTGGCCAGCAGGCAGCAGCCCAGCAAGACGCCCACCAGCGTCGCCACACCCACCGATTTCCAGGCGTGCTCATGGACGTATTCATCGGCATAGGCCTTGGCGCGGCGGGCGCGCTCGCGCGCCACGCCTTCCCACTCGCCCGCGGATTCGCGCGCCTCGGCCAACTGGCGCGTCAGGCGCGCGCGCGCCGCTTCGATCTCAGAGCCGGTGTATGAGGCGGTCGAACGCAACAGGTCCTCCGTACCGGCAAGCAACTCATGAAGGCTGTCGCTCACGCGATCGCGGTGCAGGGCCATTTCGGCGCGTTGGTGCTTTCTATTCATAGTCGCTCCTTGTCGCGGGTTGCTCAGACAGTCTTGCGGCTCGCCGCCAGACCGTGCCCACATTGTGGCCATTCCCGCCGCCGCGCGCCCGAGCTTTCGCAACCAGCCGTTAACCGATATTTCAGTGGCGCGCCGCTTGCTGAGGCCTCCCGGCACGGTGACGGCCGGACGTACCGTCCCCGTGTGCGGCCGGCCTTTCCGCCCCCGCCAATTTCGTAAAAGTCCATTGCATTTCAGTGGCTTAACTTGACACCGGAACCCCTCTGGCGGCCACAATGTGTTTTTTGCAATGCGCTTCATCGGCCTCAAAAAAGGAACTGAACGCATGGTCTCTCCCTCCGCACTGCTCGCCGGCGCCGCCCCGCGGTTCCTGGCGCCGCAACCCCAGCCCATGACCGCCGAGCAGCAGGAATTGCGCGACGGACTGCTGGATCATCCCGCTCATATCGACCCCAAGTTTCTCTACGACGCGCTCGGCTCATCGCTGTTCACCGCCATTACGCAATTGCCGGAGTACTACCCGACCCGCTGCGAAGCAGAGATCTTCACGCGGCACGGGCAGGACATCGCGCGCCACATCGGTCCGGTGCAGGCCATGATCGACCTGGGCGCGGGCGACTGCGTCAAGGCCGAGCGGCTGTTTTCCAGCCTGCGGCCGCGCCATTACGTCCCAATCGACATTTCCGCCGACTACCTCCAATCCGCGGTGCGGCGGCTGCGACTGTCGTACCCGGACCTGCGGATCACGCCCATCGGCCTGGACTTCTCCCAGGCGCTGGCCTTGCCGGCGGATATCGGCACCGAGCAGCGCCTGTTCTTCTATCCCGGCTCCAGCATCGGCAATCTCGACCCGCAAGCCGCGCTGGCCATGCTGCGGCGGATCCAGCGGCAATGCGCCGGCGGCGGGCTGCTGGTCGGGGTCGATCGCGTCAAGCCCAGGCAGGTGCTGGAACCGGCCTACGACGACGCCCTGCACCTGACCGCGGCCTTCAACCTGAACCTGCTGCGCCACGTCAATGACCTGCTGGGCAGCGACTTTGATGTCGATGACTGGCGCCATGTGGCGCTGTTCAACAGCGACCAATCGCGCATCGAGATGCACCTGGAAGCGCGCCGTTCCGTCACGGTGGCCTGGCCCGGCGGCCAGCGGCGCTTCGCGGCGCAGGAGCGCATCCATACCGAGAACTCCTACAAGTTCACGCCCGAAGCCTTCACCGAATTGCTGCAGCGCGCGGGATACCACGACATCCACCATTGGTCGGACGCGCGCGGCTGGTTTTCAGTATTCAGCGCCCGTGCCTGACACCGCGCCCCCTCAACCCGCCCCTGGAGGATCGCCATGGAACCTGCCTGCCTGCTGACCCACCCGGCCAACGGCCCCTATGCCGCCGGCCAGGCCGGCCAGCATGACCGGTACGATGCCGTGCGTGCCACCACCGTGGCGCTGGCCGCCCCCCTGAGTCCGGAGGATTGTCAGGTGCAGTCCATGCCGGACTGCAGCCCGGTCAAATGGCACCTGGCGCATACCACCTGGTTCTTCGAGACCTTCCTGCTGACGCACTTCGATCCGGCCTGCCCCGCGTTCCACCCGCAGTATCGGATGCTGTTCAACTCCTACTACAACGCCATTGGCGCCAAGCATCCACGGCCGCAGCGCGGCCTGCTGACGCGGCCGCCGCTGGCCGACGTGATGCGCTATCGCCAGCACGTGGACGAAGCCATGCACGAGCTGATCGCGCGGCTGGGCGGCAACGATCCGGCCTTCGACGCCCTGCTGGAACTGGGGCTGAACCACGAGCAGCAGCATCAGGAACTGATCCTGACGGATATCAAGCACCTGCTGTTCGCCAACCCGCTCAAGCCCGCCTACGTCGCGTCGGGTTCGCCCGCGCTGCCACCCGGCACGCCCGCCGGCTGGACCCGCTACAACGGCGGCGTCGTCCGCATCGGCCATGACGGGCAGGGCTTCGCGTTCGACAACGAAGGCCCGGCGCACGACGTGCTACTGGCTCCCTTCCACCTGGCCGACCGCCTGGTGACGCAGCACGAATACCTCGCCTTCATCCGCGACGGCGGCTACAAGCGGCCCGAACTGTGGCTGTCGCTGGGGTGGGAGCGGGTCTGCGCGGAAGGCTGGCGCGCGCCGCTTTATTGGGAAGGCCAGCGCGATGACTGGCGGGTTTTCACGCTGCGCGGCATGCAGGAGCTGGAATTGCAGGCCCCGGTCACGCATATCAGCTACTACGAGGCCGACGCCTATGCGCGCTGGGCACGGGTGCGCCTGCCGCGCGAGGCCGAGTGGGAGCACGCGGCGCGGCAACTGCCCGACGGCGCTTGGTCGAACCGCGCCAACCTGCTGGAAAACGGCCACCTGGATCCCCGCCCCGCCCCCGCCCGGCAGGGCAGCGGCCCGGCGCAGTTGTTCGGCGACGCCTGGGAATGGACCGCCAGTGCCTACGATGCCTACCCCGGCTTCAAGCCCGATGCCGGCGCGGTGGGCGAATACAACGGCAAGTTCATGTGCAACCAGTACGTGCTGCGGGGCGGCTCCTGCGCCACCCCGCGCGGCCACATCCGGCCCAGCTACCGCAATTTCTTCCCGCCGGAAGCGCGTTGGCAGTTTTCCGGCATTCGTCTGGCGCGGGATGCCTGACGGAGTGACTGCGCGGTCGTAGCGGGCCGCCCGCGGCCTGAACAAAAAAAGCCGCCCCCTACTTGCAATCCTAAAAAATTCCATGCTAGAATTTCGTTCTTCGTTGCTTGGCTTTCATTGAAACCTGCGACGATAAGGATGGCGCATTAGCTCAGCCGGTTAGAGCGACGGAATCATAATCCGCAGGTCCCCTGTTCGAATCAGGGATGCGCCACCAGAATTCAAAAAGGCCTTCACTTGCGTGAAGGCCTTTTTCCATTGGGGCGCCGGAACAGGGGTGCGGACCAGGGGTGCGCACCAGGGGGGACCGGGGGTGCGAACCAAAGCGTGCCGGCCCAGATCGAAGGCCGAGGGCTCGCCACCCCGACATCACTTTCGCGACCACGTTGCCTGCGGCCCGCATTTGGGCCCTTCACACATTTCCACATATTCCCCACATTTTTCCCGCATACCGGCGCGGTGCGCCCTTTTAGAATCTTCGCGCACCACGCCCACCACAATCTCATGGGGAGAATCTGACATGCCCTCCAGCCGCATCCAGGCTTGGCGCCCCGCGCAAGCTCGCCGACCTGTCGCCCCGGCCGCCCCCCTGGCAACGCCTGGCCGCCAAGGCGTCATCATCAGCAGCGGTATCGCTGGAATCGCCGCACGCGCCGTGCTCGCCGCGATCCTGGGCCTGACCATCGGCCGCGCCTGTGCCGCGCAAGGCGGCGTGCAAGCCTCGAGCGTCAGCTACGCGCCCACGGCCGCGCAATTGCAGACCGTCGAGACGCTCAAGCAGGCCCCCATCGACGCCTTCGCGCCGGCGGAATTCGCCCGCGCCGGCAAGGCCCCGCTGCCCTATCGCCTGGTCTCGCCGGTTGCGCCTGAAAGCGGCAAAAAATACCCACTGGTGGTGATTTTCCACAGTTCGGGCGGCGTCGGCACCGACAACCTGCTGCCGCTGAACGCGTTCACCCGCGCCTTCGGCTCGGCCGAATCGCGCCGCGATTTTCCCGCCTATGTACTGGTGCCGCAGACACCAGGCCGCACCGCCAACTATGAAAAGGACCGCCATGGCGTGCGGGTCTCGAAGGCCGGCGCCGACCTGCCTGACGTCATGCGGCTGGTCGAGGACATCGCCCGGCACCATCCGGTCGACGCCAAACGGATCTATGCCGTCGGCTTCTCGATGGGCGCATCGGCCGCGCTGGACGCCGCCGTCGCCTCGCCCGGGCGCTTCGCCGCCATCGTCGCCATGTCGGGCGTGCCACCGGAGCGCTCGCTCGCCAAGCCGCTGGCGGGCGTCCCCACGCTGCTCGTCCATGGCACCGCCGACCAGGAAAATCCCTACGAGGGCAGCCGGATCTGGGCCGAAGCGCTGGCGGCCGCGGGCGGCCATCCGATCTTCGTCACCTACCAGGGCATGGATCACCGCATCGCGCCGGAGCTGCTGACCGCCAGGCCCTGGCGCGAATGGATGTTCCAGCAGAAGCTGCCTTGAAGCGGCGCGGGGCGTGATGCCCCGCGCCTCGCCTGCCACGATTATGGCTTGAACACCGTGTCGCGGCGCCGCCCGCCCCAGGTCGCGCACAGGCTGGCCACGAACGCGCCGATCAGCATGGAGGCAAAGCCCCACAGCGCCAGCGCCGCGGCGGCCTTGCGTGCCGCGTCGGCGGCCTCGCGCGCCTTGTGCTTGGCGTCGTCGGCGGCCTGCCGGGCCTGCTGCAGCGTCTGGTTCACGCGCTGCTGCGCGGCGGCGGCATCGATGCCCGCCTGCGCCGCGATCACCCGGGCCACATAGTCGCGGTCGGCCGGGGTCATTTCGCCGCGAGCCAGGCTCATGGCGACGATGCGACCGACTTCAGCGCGGGCCGCGGCGCGATCGCCGCCGGCATCGGGCCGTTCATTGCGCAGCAGCACGTCCGTGAAGTAATCGCCGGCGCCGTCCATGCCGCCCGCCGCGGCTCCCGCGCCAGCGGCGGCGCTTGCCGTCACCGCTGCGCCCGCGCCCGCCGCCACGGAAGCGCCGGCCTTGGCCGCGCCCGATGCCAGCGTGGCAATTGCCGAGCCCAGCAGGGCGGCGCTCACGACAGCGCTCAATGCCCACACCAGGAAGCCGTGCGCGGTGTCGCGGAAATAGACCTCGTCGCCATGCACGTCGGCCCATTTGGTGCGCAGCCGGCCGGCGACATAGCCGCCAACGCCATAGGCCACGATCTGGGTGAACAGCATCCAGGCGATCAGGCCGATGCCCGCCGTGGGCGCGGAGACGCCCTCCCCGCTCCAAGGCGAGATCGACAGGAAGCCCAGGCCGGAGCCGCCCGCGAATAACGCCAACGACAAGGCCGCGGCGATGACAGCGCCGGCGAATACCGCGGCCCAGGATACGGCGGACACCGCCGATTCCCTCACCGGCGGCACGCCGTCGTAGGGCCGGTTGGCCGAGAGTGCATTTTCCATGGTGATTCCTCGTTCACATTGCGCGCCGTGGCGCGGGACCGGACTGGCTCAATGCCAGAACAGCGCCAGCAGGATGATGATGGGAATGGGTACCCCCAGCAGCCATAACAGGATCGAACGCATGCAAGCCTCCTTGGAAGTGGGATCGGATTTGGTGGCGCTCAGGCCAGGTCGATCGTGCCCGGCGCGCGCGGATCGGGCGGCGGGACGACGTCGGGCTCGCCCGGATCGTCGGGCGCGTGGTTGGGATTGGGGCGCGGGTCGTCGGGCCGCGGTGGATCGCCGGGCAACGGCGGATCATCGGGCGGCACGTCGTCGGGCGCGTCCGGCGGGCGATGGTCGGGTGGGAACATGGCGGATCTCCTGGGCGCGCCTATCGCGCCAGCCCGCTGCTCAGCAACTGCCATGCCCGGCGCGCCGGCCGCCATCGGCCCGACGCAAAAAAGCCCTCCAGCGAGGGCTTTCGGGCATGGCCGGCCGGATATCAGGACCTGGACGGCTTGCCGTCCTTGGCGGAAGTCCCGGCGTTCGGATCGCTATTGCCCAGGAATTCCACCACGGCGGCCTTGCCAGCGGCGGAGGCCTCGTCCTGGCTGGCATAGCGCCGTTCGGAATAATTGGTGCTGCGCACATTGCCGGTGTCGGGATCCAGCAGGGTGATGATCCAGGCGAATTCGCCCGGCAGCAACTGCCTGACCTGCAGTGTGGCGCGCGTGCCCGGGCGGAGTCGTTGCGGCATTTCGCGATCTGGAGAGTGGGTGGACGCCGCCATCGTAGCGCAAAGCGCGGGCGCGGCGGGGGCGGAAAAATGCTGCGCCGCACACCGATTTCATGCTGCACGGTGCGCGGCAAAAACGCCACAGCACGCGCCCGAGCCAGGAAAACCCTAGCGCCACACCCCCGCATACAGGCGCACAATCAGACTAAACGTAGCGACGTAGTGACAGACCGCAGTAGCGGCGCCGCATCCCTTTAATCAGGCGAGGACGGAGACATCATGACTTACGTAGCAGTGGTAATCAGCTGTTTGATGGTTGTGGGTATCGTCGCGTTGGTGGTTCAAACGATACAGAGCGCGGGACCCGAGCCGTGGCTGAAAATATCGGCGGCGATCGTCAGCTCGCTGTTCGCCTCCCTGTTGCTCATTCCGCTCGGCTACGCCGTGGCGCAGACCATCGTCCTGGAATGAGCCGACGGGTTCCTCCGGAATCCCCGTCAACCGATGAGCCAGGAGATTGCCACGGGGCTACTTGCCCCGGGCGGGCCTGCCGCGCGTCGCCGCCCAGCAGATCAGCGAGCCGGCGGTGACCATCGCCACGCCTTGCCAGAATGTCATGGTCAAGCGCGTGGACAGCCATATGGCCGCAAAAAAAGTCGACAACACGGGCGTGAAATAGGACGCCGTGGCCAGCAGCGTCAGATTGCCGCTGAGAATGCCCACGTTCCAGAGCGCGTAACCGGCCGCCATGGCGCCGCCCGTCACGCACAGCTCGAGCACGGCGGGCCAGGCGAACGGCAGCGCCGGCTCGGCGCTGAATCCGTATTTGATCCACAGCACGGCCGCGGTCAGCATGAAGAACAACGCCACGCCGTTCTTGCCATCAGCGTAGCGTTTCGTGACGTTGCAATAGAAGGCCCAGATGACGGCGCCGCTGAACGCCAGACCATAACTGAGGGGATTGCTGGAGACATTGGCCGCCACGCGCGACCAGGAAACGCCGCCGTCGCCGCCGACCACCCAGACGATGCCGCACAGCGACAGCGCAATGCCCGGCAGCACCCAGACGCTGGCGCGCTGGCCGTTGATCAGGATCGCCAGGATGACGGTAAAGCACGGCCACAAGTAATTGACGATCCCCAGCTCGATCGCCTGGCCGCGGTTGGCGGCGAATCCCAGCGACAGCGACAGGCAGATTTCATAGGCCACGAACAACAGGCTGCCGGAAACCAGGTAGGGGCGCGGGAATGAACGCACCCGCGGCCATCCCAGCAACAGGACGAGAAATGCCGAACCGACCGTATAGATCAGGGCCGCGCCGCCGATCGGCCCGAAACGCTCGCTGACACCGCGAATCAGGCCGACGACGGTGCCCCAGAGCACCACGGCCATCACTCCCATCAATGTCGCCGCATTGCGGCTGGGGGCAGATTGCATTGCTTTTTTCCGATTTCCCGAAGTCCATCCCGGGCGCCGCGCCATGGCGCGCGCCCAAAACGACGCAGTGTAGCGAAAACGGAAAACCCGCCGCGGGAGGGCCGGCACGGCAATTGCGGGCCGACGCGGCGCGACCGATCGAATATCAACAAGAAGGAGATCTCGCCGCATGACCATCTCTGTACGCAGGCTGAGCGACGTGCTCGCCACCACGGCATCCGGCCGGCTCTACCGGATCGAAGTGTTCTCGCACGCCGACCCGCGCACGGGGCCGCCCATCACGGTCCACTACATTCTCAGGACCTCGGAGGGAGAGCGCGTGATCGCGTTGGGGGAACGGCGCTATCGCCTGAAATCGGGCGAGGTGCTGACCGCCCTGCCGCCCGCCGCCGCGCCCCGCCACGGCGCCTGATGCGCCGGGCGCGGCCGCGTCAACGCTCGTCGGACGCGACCCGCCGCTTGCCCAGACCCTTGGCCCGGTACAGCGCGACGTCGGCCCGCTCCAGCAACTGCAGCATGGTGACGCCCGAATCCGGATAGACGGCGATGCCAACGCTGGCCGAGACCGCGACGCGGATCTTGGGGTAGGGCAAAGAGAGGCTCTCGACCAGGGACTCGGCCACCGCCTGTGCGTTTTCCTGGTTGGCGCCGAGCAGCAGCACGGCGAACTCGTCGCCCCCGAGCCGCGCCGCCACGTCCGAAACGCGAATGGCGGTGGCCATGCGGTCGGCCGCTTCCTTCAGGACGGTATCGCCGGCGGCATGCCCATGCAGGTCGTTGACCGCCTTGAAACCGTCCAGATCGATCGCCAGGATCGCGAACGTCGCGCCGCTGCGCTGCGCCACCGCCAGCTCGCGCAGCACCAGCTCGCCGAACAGCACCCGGTTGCACAATCCGGTCAGGGGATCGTAGTGCGCCAGGTGCTGCGCATGCGCCAGCATCCGCGAGGCCTGCAGCAGCGCCGTGCCGACCTCCTCTGCCTCCTTGACCCGCGTGCCAGGCAGTTCGACGGTGCGGCCTTCGCCCAGCGCCAGAGCCGGGCCGACCAGCCCCTGCACCGCCGACGTCAGCCGATTGGCCAGCCGCAGGGCCAGCCACAACCCCAGCCCGAACGCCGCCACCGTCCCCAGCGCCAGCCAGGCGATCGAGCGGTAAAGGTCGGTCGTCACCAGCGTCATCGGCGCGCCCGCCGCCACCGTCCAGCCGGTCAGGCCCGAGCGGCTGAACGCGGTGTAGACCGGCGTGCCTTCCTTGGTGGTGGACTCCAGCGAACCCTCGTTCTCCAACTGCACCGCGCGCGCCAGCGTCGGCACCGCCTTCTGGCCCACGAATTTCTCGGGATCGCGCGTGCGCGCGATGATGGTGCCGTTCTTGTCCAGCACTGCCGCCACCCAACCGTCCGGCAGCCCGCGCCGCCCCAGCACGTTGCCGATGCGGTCGGGCGAGAGGCCCACGTTCAGGCTGTAGATGACCTCGTCGCCACGCACCACCGGCACCCCCAGCGCGATGGTCGGCGTGCCGCTGAGCGCGCCGATGAACAGGCTGCTCAGGACGGGTTCACGCGCGCGGAAAACCCGCGCCAGCTCCTGCGACACCCCCGAAGACGGCAAGGGCGTGCCGTAGGGCACCATGGTGTTGACCACCTGGCGGCCCTCCTTGTCGGTCAGCACGTAACTGTCGACGATCTGGAACTTGATGGCTTCGCGGGCGCGCTGGTGGAATCCGCCCAGGTCGCCCCCCACCAGGTCGGGGGACGACGCCAACATCTGCAAGCCGGCTTCGACGCCGGTCATTTCCCGGTCGAGAATCGCGGTCAGGTTGCGGGCCAGGAAAATGGTGTCGCGGAATATCCGCTCTTTCTGGATCAGGTAGCTTTCATAAACGGCGATCGAAGACACCGCCAGCGCCGGCGCAATACAGGCGAACACCAGCACCAGCAGTCCGGTTCGCATCGAATACCGGAGCTTCGGGCGGACCCGCGCGGCGACCAGGCTTTCGCCGTCAGCCATATTATTTTTCCCTGCCGCGCATTTGCACGGGGCAAAACGCTTGCCGACACTGCACCCTCTGACCCATTGCGCCTCTCCTGGAACAGTCATCCGGGCCGACGGCCCGAGGGGACGGAAAACCAGAAATTATTGCAGAACCAGACCGCAGCACATCATCCATCGCCCCGACGGCGCCGGAAAAAAAGCGCCCTGAAGGTGGAAAAAATCGCGTCCCCAATTTACCTCAAAAACAAAGCCGAGAAACCATTTCATTGTGCTCGAGCACCTGCCGGCGTATTGCCGCCGGCGTCGCATCCACTTCCGCCGCCGAATTGAAATATATCGGCCGGGCATGGTCGCAATATTCAATCCCGGTCCGCGGGGGGAGCGATCCGCACCCAGCCAGACTTGAGCCGATCAGCCACGACATCGTCATCGCTGCGAGCCACTTTTTCCTGCACATCCCTGGCCTCCTTGCGGGCCTGGCCCGCCCGCGCCTGGAGGCGGGCCTCACTGTCCGAGCGTTCCTGCGCCCGGCCCATGGCCCGCCCCCGCCAATACACCCCGGCGACGGCGGCCAGCCCCGCCAGCACTGCCGCCACCACGCCGAGGCCCCGCTTAATCCACTGTTGCAACATGCGCCGTGCTCCTGTCGGACCGCGTCCGGATGGCCGTCACGGCCTGCTGGTAAAGGCCGGCCCAACTGTCCGGCTTGGGCTTGCCCGGCCGCCAGGTGCGCAAATACAGCGCCCAGGCCGCCTGCGTTTCGCCGACCGGCGGCAGCGCCTTCGGATCGGTCCAGAGCAGCAGCCGCGCAACGCCGGCGGCCAGCACATCGTCATACTCCAGCGCGGCATAGATCGCCTCCGGATCGCCGGCCACGCCGCGCGACTTGCACAACATGGCCAGGTGATCCCTGCTGGCCGCGTGGAGGAACACACCCCACACGCCGCCGCGGCTGACGCGCGTGCCCTTCTCGAACTGCCAGAAGCCGCGGGCGGGCCCGCCGATCTGCCGCCGATGCACGAAGCGGCTTTCCTGCAGGCCGATGGCCAGCAGCATGCAGTCCGCCTCGGGCGTATCCATGCGCGCGGGCAACAGCGCCATCGCCGGCCGCACCGCATCGTCCATGATCTGGTCAAGCGTCATGCCTGCCCTCCTTGTCTGCGTGGGTTTCCATGCCCAGCGTCTTGCGTCGGATCTCGACCGCCCAGTCCACCAGGTCCTGGTTCTGCAGCTTGGCGGTCAGGCGCAGGTAAGCGCCCAGCACCCACCAGGCCGGCAATCCCGCCAGCAACATGCACGGGCCGAGCACATAGAACATGGCCAGCAGCCCGTCCTCGCCCAGGCCCGTGCGCTGCGCCATCCAGTAGGCCGAGGACATCAGGTCGGGCATCCAGGCGATCATGCCGATCGCCAGCAAAGGCCCGAACAGAAATGAGCTGACCACCGTGCAGGCGGTGCGCGCGACGAATTCGCGCGGCGTGCGCGGCGGCATCAGCAACATGCCGATCAACGCCGCCATCGCGGCCGGCATGCCGAAAGCCAGCGCAATTTTCAGGGCGGCCCAACCGCCCAAACCCGTAGATGCCGGTTCCATGGTTACACCGCTCCTGTCGACGGTGCGCATTGCTGCCTCCCGTGAACATCACGGGCGCCGCAGGGGCGCGCCGGATGGACCAATTCAAATGTGGATGACGCTGCCGTCCGTTTGCCGCAGGCATTGCCAGGACCGGCATACGTTCTGCCGTTGTCTATTGCCTTTCTCCTATGCCCGGGACACGCAGGCCGAGTCGGCCTTCCTGAGCCGCCATGCCAGTCAGCGACAGGCGGAACCCGACAAAAAAAGCTCGCCAAGGCGAGCCATGATTTGCTTGCGCCGGTCAAATGGGCTCAACAGGCCACTCGATCTGCGCGGGGTAGTGGGTCTGCCCGGAGACGCGGTTCAGTTGCACCCGATACGCCTTCCATGCCGCCAGCGCGGTTCTTTCGGCATCCGTCGCGACGCCAAGATCCACAGCATCCGACAGGGGGGCCATTCGCAGTCCGGCGCGCTCCAGCAGAAAATCTCGTCGAGCGCGTGCCGCAGCCTCCAGTTGCTCCTTCGTTAGCGATTCCGGCGGAGCGGCGAGGGAAGGGTTCGGAATGTCTTCGGCGGCCCAACGGCCCTCCACAATCCGGTAACGCTTGCCCTCTTCGATGAGCGCAGGCGGGGCCATATCGATGGAACCGCCCGGCATCAGGAAGACGCCGGATTCCAAGGGGGACTCGTCTGCGGTGACCTGGCCCACGTAGTAACCCTCATGATTCAGTTGCGAAACCATTTTTTCCATGCGATATCTCCTTAGTATTTGATGCAGGCGAACAGTGCCAGGTTGCGTGGGCGAACGGACGCCAGCGCCGCCGAGGTACCCAGAGTCGTGTACGACCAGCCCGCCAGGAAGGAACCAGAGCCGCTGGTGATGTCATAGCCTTCCGTATAGGCATCGCCCACCTTGAACGAGACGCTCCCGTTATCGGTGCTGAAACGCCACTCACCGTTCTGGGACAGATACGGGAAGGAAGGATTGCTGACCGCTCCGATCACGCGGGAAGCACGCTGGCTGGATCCCAATTGGCGGCCGGCGTCCGCCCCCCGTCCGTCGTCCCATCCCCGCACGAACTCGCCGCGCAGATCGGGCAAGACGATGTACGCACCCGTGGTGCTGCGCGTGTTCATCGGATCTGCGGCGTTGGTGCAGCGGTACCCCACCGGCGCGGTCGCGTTCAATGCATCGCCGCAGTAGATGGCCGACGCCAACGCTCCATAAGCGCTGACAGACGCTGCGGCGCCATTGGCCCGCATCCATCCATAAGGCACTTTCGAAAACGGGAAGTAGGCGATCTGGCCGCACAGCGGCGAGCGATAACCGGTATGGATGGCAGAAGAACCCCAGATCCAGACCTCACTGCATTCGGCGACGATGATGGGGCCGACATCCTGCGTGGGAAGCGCATTGATCGAATACACCCGCGGGAAGTTACCGCTCACGAACGCGGTCGTCGCGATCCTCGTGCTCTTATCCGCCGCCGCCGGCGTCGGCGCGGTCGGTGTCCCGGTCAGCGCCGGCGACGCCGCCAGCGCCGCCACGAACTTGGCCTGCAGCGCCGCCAGGTCGCCGTCGTCCAGCACGTCCTGGCCGGCCTTGTCGGCGATGTACTGGCCGATCATGGCAGCCACGAACGCAGCCTGGCGCCAGACGGTGTTGAGTTCCTTCGATTTGGCCGTGCCGGCCGAGAAGCCGCCCAGCCGGGCGGCCAACGCCTGGTAGTCGGCGGGCGCGAGCACATTGGCGCCGGGAACGGTGCCGAAGGGAAGAATCTGATTGATAGCCACGGAATGTCCTTATTCAACCGGCAAAAAGCGAACCCCAGAGTCCGCCGTCGAACCCGGAGATGTAGTGGTTTTGAACGTCAAAACCGAACAGAGGCCCCTCTTCCGAGGGGATGACGTAGTAACTGATGCGCACGCCTTCCGGCTTGAGCGGGATGTATCCGCCGGTCAGCAGCGCCAGGAACAGCGCGGACGGCGGCGCGCCGGCGACGCCGATATCCACCGACATGTCGCCGTTGTCCTGGATGAACACGTGCGTGCCGCCACCGAAGATGCGGTCCAGGATGGCGGCCGAAGTCTCCAGCGTGCCGTCCCAATGATTCGCCCCGATCTTGGCCCGCAGCAGCAGCCGGTAGGTATCGTCGTCCAGCTCGGTCAGGCCGCTGTCCGGATCGAACGGGCCTTGCCACACGCCCTGGTCGAAGCCCAGGCCGTCGATGTCGTGCGAGAAATACACATTGGAGATCGGCGTTCTGACCTTCCGGTCCAGTCCCACCCAGCGTCCCACCGCATCGAGCTGGGCGCCAATGGCCAGGTCCAGGTCGAACGCTGCCGGCATGCTGCCGTATAGCTCGCGCACGCCCGCCGCAGCGTCGCACAGCGCGGCCACGGTGGCCTTGAACCGGGGCCTGGCGCGGTGATAGGCCGACAGCCGGCCGATGTAGTCGTCTGTGTTGGCCATATCAGGTCACCGTGAGTTTCACGTCGTCCGGCGTCGCCGCGGCGGCTTCGTTGAAGGCCAGCGACACGTCGGGCGCGCCGCTGCCCGCGGGACTGCGCAGGGTCAGGCCGGAAATCTTGAACGTGCCATTGCCTGCCACGCCATTGGCGGCCGAGATGGCGTCGGCCCACTCCACCGACGCGCTGGCGCCGCCGCCGATCGGAACGCCATTGACGTAATCCGCCACCGCCCGCTGCACCGCGACGCCGATGGCGGTGGTATAGCCGGGCAACGCCCGCAGTTGCACGTCGACCGCCAGCGGCACGATCGTGGGCCGGAAGAACCGGATGCGGTGCGCGATGCCGTAGATATCCGTCACGACCACCGTGGTGGTGCCATGCGTGCCCGTCCCGGGCGTCTTCTTGGCGGCGATGGCCTGGGCGATCAGCGCCGCGTCGCCGCCGTCGACCACCAGGGCGATGCTGTGCGGCGGCAGCCCATGGGCGTCCGCCACCGCGCCATCGTTCTCGAAGGCCGCGTGGCGCAAGACTCCCGGCACCGACGCAACCGCGCCGATGGTGCCTTCAAGCACGCTGCGCGACGGCAGCGCCACGGAACGGGCCTGCCGCACGCGCAGGGCGGCGTCGCTCTCGACCGGCGCGCCCGGCGTCGCGGCGGCCGGATTGGTGACGGACTGCCAGCCCAGCGTCGGCGTGCCGATCTGATTGATAGTGCCCGCCGGGGCGGTCACGGCGCCCAGCGCCTGGCTCCGGGCGGTGACGGTGATCTCGCCGCCCGGCGGAATCGTCACGCTCGCCGGCAATTGCCAACGGCCGCGGTTGGCATCCGTCGCCACCCCGTCGATGATGGTGACGCCGCCCTGCCCCACGATGCGCAGGTCCACCGAGGAGCGCGTCGCCGCGCCGCGCACCAGGCCGTTGATCTTCACGTTGCTCGACAGCGCCGCGTTGGCTGCGGTGGCAGGCGAGAAAGCGTTATAGACGCTGATCGCCGCCGAGTTGGCCTCGTGAATGGCTAGGGCAAACACGGCCAGTAACTGACCGTCCTGGCTGTCCGCCTCCAGGTACGTATCCGCGCCGTAGATGCCGCGATATTGTTCCTTGAAATACTGCAGCACCTCGCCATAGCTCGGCGCACGGATGCCCGCGGCGTCGATGACCGGGGCTGTGGAAAGAATCGTCATAATGCCGCCTGCACAGTGGCCGTGCCGAAAAGGGTTGAAATGGATGCCGTCACGCTCAGGCCGCGGGTTTGCGGGTCGAGCCGGCTCGAATACTCGGCCAGGTCGGTGACGCCGGCGGTGCCCAGGATGCGCTGGCGGATGGCCCAGTCGTAGCTGGCGCGGGGCTGCTTGCCCAGCACTTCGCCGTTCCAGGGCATGCCTTCGGTCACGTCCAGGAACCACTCGCCGCGCGCCAGCATCAGCCGGGTCTTGACCGCTTGCGCCACGGCCTCGGCCGAATCGCGGTGGAAATCGGCCCGTGCCGAGCCGAATGAATAGTCGCCATCGGCGTCCAGTTTTCGGTAACGCATAGGAATCCTCAGTTGGGTGGCGTGGTCACCGCGTTGGCGCCTTGCGCGGTATGGGTATGGGTGTCATCGACCCGCTTGCCGTTGGCCAGGATCTGGCCGATCACGTTGAGCACGCCGGTGATCTGGGCGGTGTTGCCCTGGCCGCCGCTGCCCACCAGTCCCGCCAGATAGCTGAGCAGGCCGTTCACCAGCACCTGTCCGGAAAACTCGGACACCGGCGCGACCACGTCGAAGCCGCCCGGCGCCACGATCTTCACCTTGCCGGCGGCCGGGTCCAGCTCCAGGAAAGTCGAGCCATCGTCACTGCGCAGTTGGGTCGCGCTGGTGCTGACCGCCGGCAGCACACGGGGTTGCGAGCGCACGCCCACGTAGACGAAGCCGTCGGACAGGTCATGCATACGCATCTCGGTCTGGTCCTGCACCTGGCCAGACAGCCACCAGGCGTCGATGCAGCGCGAGGCAAACACCACCAGGCACTCATCGCCCGGCTTGACCGGAAAGGTCAGCGTGCAATTGCCGCCCGCTGGGAAATACACGGGGCAATCCACCAGCAGCGGCAGCGCCATGCTGTGCTGCCGGCCCTCGGGCGTCTTGACCCGCGCGCGGATGGCCGGTTGCGCCGTGCACGTCATCGCCACCGGATCGAAGGCGCCGATGATCGCCGGCATGGCGGTCCAGGTCTGCGCCAGCGCGCCATGCAGCGCCGCGCCGATCGCGGCTTGCGGATCGTTCAAAGTCTCAAGTCGGTTCATGAATCTTCCTGCTGAGATAGGACCTGGCCGTGCGCTACTTGACGACGGCGGCAGGCTGGGCGGCGTCGCCCTCGGCGCCGGCCCGCCCCAGGTCGCCGGGAAACAGGGTGGCGTCGGTGGCCAGGCAAAGGACCTCCGTGTACCACTCGTCGCCGCGTGTGTTGCCGCGGTGCTCGACTTCCATCACGTAGTAGTAGCCATCGCCGCTGATGCGGCGCTGCTCGCTGCGATCGATTTCGTTCGCGCCCTTGCCCTCGGAGCGGGCCTGGAAGCCATACTCGGCGATGCGGCTGTTGTCCAGATTGACCAGGCCGCCCACGCGGATGCTGGGATTGAGCAACATGCGCAGCTTGATGCCCTTCTCGGTCTGCTCCGGCATGCCGACCAGGCCGCTGTCGTGCGACAGCACGGGCACCGAACCCGGCACATAGGCGGTTTCGGGAACCACCACCACCTTGCCGTCCTGGATGCTCCACAAGGTGTTCGCACTGCCGCAGACATCCTGCAGGTAGTCCCGCACCATGCCGGACATGACGGCCCCGCGGATCGACTTCTTGCCGCCCAGGTCGGGCACGTAGCCCTGGCGCACGCCGTAGGGGTTCATGGCCGAGCACAGCAGCCGCACCTTGTCGGCGCGGTCGCTGCCCTTGGGCACGGTGGCGTTGACCACCGCAAAGTTGTAGGCCTTGTCGCCATCGGCCGCGGTGATTTCCAGCACGGTCTCGGTGTCACCCGAGCCGCCCCATTTGGCGCGCACCACGTTGCCGTGGAAGATCACGCCGTAATTGCCTTCATAGCCGGCCTGCAGCACCACTCGGGTGAATTCGCGCTGCGCCAGGCTGGCGGTTTCACGGCTGGCGTTCATCACCTTGATGGTGGCGGTGTTGGGGGACTTGGCGTCGTTGCGCTTGATGCCGAAGCTGAAGCTCAGCGCCGACAGATCCAGCGCCTCCTCGTCGCCGACGATCAGCGACACCTTCCGGCCCCACTGGCGCACGCCCTCATCGTCATCGACCGGATCGCCGTATACGGCGATCGGCTCCATTGTGGTCGTGTCCGCCATGTCAGTCCGCCACCCAGTAGAGCTTGGCGCCACGGCCCAGGTCGGTGGCCGTCGGCGCGTCGTCGGGCGACTCCGCCCCGGTCACGCGCAGGCCCCCGGCAAAGCCCAGGTGCCGGTATTGCCCCAGCAGGTTCAGGCCCGTCAACAGCGGAATGCCGGACACCAGCGGCTGGCCGAGGTCATCGGCCACGTCCAATATCCAGCCCTCGCGATACTGCAGCGTCAGCCGGTAGTCGTCACCGCCCAGCGAGATGGCGAACACCTGCGGAATCGGCGACAGAGGTATCTCGAAGTAGTTCATGCGGATCTCCTAGTTCCAATGCAGCGAGCCGCCGTTGGGCGCGGCCGCGGGCCGGGACGCTTTCACGCCCAGGTTCTGCCTGTCCGCGGTCTTTTCCTTCTCTTTCTGGTGTGCGTAGGGCGGCAGCGACGTGCTGCGGGTCTGCGCCACGATCACTTCGCGCAGCGTCACGGTCGCGAACACGGCGCCGGAGGTCTCCCGGCTGTTCTCGACCGCGATCTTCTCGATCAGCATGCTGCTGTAGCGGCGCCGGCTGGTGATCACATCCACCGGCTCGCGCGACTCCTGCAGATTGAGCAGTTGCGAATAGATCGCGGTGGCGTAGTCGTCGGCGGCCGCCTTGCCATTGGCCACGTCCCTGGCCCGGGCGCCGCGCAATGCCTCGTACGAGGCATTGCTCCAGGCGCACTTCATGGTCAGCGACAGCGGCAGCTTGAAGGCATGGTCGCTGATCGCCGAGCGGCCATAGGGGCCCGACTCCACCGGGTGGCTGGTGATCTTGAGCGTATCGTCGTGCGACTCGGTGATGGTCGCCTGCACCACGATGTCGCCGATCTTCTTCGACAGCAGGCCCACCATGTCGGTGCCCGTGAAATTCGTGTCAGTCATAGGAACCCTGCAGGTTGCGCGTCAGGTCGGCATTGACCCGGCTCTGTTGATTGGCCACGGCCGCTCCGGTCGCGCCAGGATCGGCCGACCCATTGACGTAGATGGTGGTGGTGGCATTGACCGACACCGGCGCAGCGGCGGCCGGCGGCGCCAGCGCGGCACCACCCGCTTCGCCAAGCGCGAAACCGGAGTGGTAATCCCGCCACGGCTCGATCCGGGCACCGTCCATGGGAGGCGGTTGCCAGATGCCTGCGGCCCCGTCGACACGCGGCTCCTGCTGCCCGAGACCCACACCCCTGTCGCCTTGCAGCGACTTCAGCGTGCCGTCCCCGAGCGTGCTGGGATACAGGCCCAGCCCCACTCCCGCCGCCACCGGCGATATCGCCACGCCGCGGGCCAGGCTCTTGGCGCCATCGGCAATGCGGCCGATCCAGGAACTGGCTGAGGCCCACAGTGACTGGCCCCATTGCAGGGCGGTGGCGCCGGCGGCCTTGACGCTGTCGACCACGAGTGCGCCGCCGCGGGCGGCCATGTTGCCCATCCAGGACCAGACCGCGCTGGCCATGTTGCTCATCTGGGTGACGGCCGTCCGCCCCATCGAGGTCATTCTGCCGAACACGCCGCCCACGAAATTGCTGGTCGCCGTCCAGGCCCGGCTCACGAAACCGCTGATTTGGCCAGGCAGCGCGGCCAGCCGAGTACCCAGCCCGCCGATGATCGAGCGCATGCCGCCCAGTCGCGAGACCAGGCCCATCAAGGCCCCCACCACGCCACCGCCGCCCAGCATCAGGAAGCCGCCGACCAGCACCAGGAGCTGCGAACTCAAGCCCCCGGTCAGCCCGTCGAGCCAGGTGATCAGGCTGATCACCGGCCCCAGCAACGACATGATCGACAGCACGAAATTGCCGACCTCGCCCAGCCGCTTGCCGGCCGTCTGGCCGTTCTCCTTGAACCAGGCCGAAATGCCGTCGAGCGTCTCCTGCAGCTTCGGGCCCATCGTCAGGAGCGCCTGCGCGAACATCGCGTTGACGGAGCCGCTCAATTCACGGATGGTGCCCATCAACTGATGGGCGCGTTCACCGGCCGCCTCGACGGTGCTGTTTTCCTGGGCATCGCGCTGCACCGACAGGCGCTGCCCGAACTCGGGATCGCGCAGGGCTTCCATGACGCCTGGTTCCAGCCCCAGGCTCTGGCCCGTCGCCCGGGCCTGCGCCGGATCCATGCGTTTGAGCGCGTCGCTCAGCTCCAGCATCAGGTCGGCGCTGTTGCGCTGGGCGCCCGCGCCATCGCTCGACGAGATGTGCAGCTGTTCCAGCAGCGCGGCGATCTTGGGATCGTCGCGCACGTTGCGGTGCAGCGCCTGGGTACTGTTGCGCATTGCTTCGACGGAGACACCGAAGTCCTGCGCCACCGTCTCCAGCGCCCGCATGTCCCGGCCCGATGTGCCGCCCAGCTTGGCGGCGAAATAGCCTTGCTCGAACTGGGCGATCTTGTTTTCGGCGAAGTCGACAACGCTCTTGGCCCGCCCCGCGAACACCGCCAGCGCGTCGGCCAGGCTCTGCTTGCGCGAGTCGCCGATCGCCTGCTTGAGGTCTTTCAGGTCGTCCTTGTCGATCTTGAATATGCCGATCAACCCCGACGGATCGATGGGCACGGTTGTATTAGCCATTTTTTTCTGCCATGTGGCGGCGGTACGCTTCCGCCTTGTTGTCTGCCCGCACCGACAACGCGTCGTTCAGCAGCGCGATGTCGGCCAGGTCCAGGGTGCCGTCCTTGAGGGACTCGTACTTGCAGAGCCCCTCGAGGACCGGCGCCAGCAACCAGTCCTCGCCACCGGGCAGGCTCTTCAGCCAGCCTGTGTCGCCTCGGGGCTGCCGGTCTGGCTGGTAAGCAGCCCTTGAATAAAAGGCCCGAGGCTTGCCACGATGACGCGCACCGCCAGCGGCAGCATCACCGCCAGGTCGATGTCCTGGAACATCGGCACGCGCTGGCTTGCCGACCAGATGGCGGTCCAGCCATGCTCCTGCCGGCGCTGGACCACCTGCATGCAGGTGTCCAGCACATAGTCGGCGTCCTCGTCCTTCATCGCCGCCAGGCCGTCGGCCAGCGGTTGCAGGACATCGGCCATGCCGCCCGGATCCTCGATGATCCCGCGCCCGCCCGCCGCGAGGCGGACGAACACGGGGATCAGCGTAGGAACGATCGGAGCGATGCGGCGCGACACGTGGAACTGTTGCTTGGCGCTCAGTTTCCCGATGGAGTACCGGTGGCCGTTCAGATCAAGTTCCTGCGACATGGCTTAGTAGGTTCCCAGGATCGTGTCGATCTTCGCGGCGTCGAAGGTCCACTTCACCACGTCGCCGTCCTTCTTGTAGGTCAAGTCGGGCTTCTTGCTGAAGGCGCACGAACGGCACGCCGTCACGTCGCCCGTGGCCGGGTTGGTGATGGTGATCAGGTTCTTGCCCCACAGGCGGCTGTCCAGCGACTGGGCGTCGTACAGGGCCTGCAGCTGGGCGTTGACGGGCGAGGTCTTCAGGTAGCTCAGCGTCACGGTGCCGCTCTTGTCGGCGCGCAGCGTGTGCATGACCTCGCCATCGGCGCCCACCGTCATGGCGCTTTTCTCGGCCTTGGCGGCGATGGCGATGCCCTCATCGGCCACGCCCGAGCCGGAGCCCAGCGAAATCGCCCCGCCCGGGCCCACGAGACTGGCGCTGATATCAGCGAACGAATAGGTAGACATCTGCTACTCCTGATTAGCGGTTGACCGTGACCAGAACGTCGACGGTGTGGATGGCGCCGGCTTCCTTGGCGGCGACCTGGAACGGGACGGCCTTGCGCGCTTCACGGTCGGCCTGCGACTGGGTGGCGATCGCCGGCGCGTAGACGTAATAGCCCTTGGCCAGCGTGTCGCCCTGCTTGAGAGCGCCGAAGCCGGCCGAGTTCCACACGCCCGGGGCCAGGTAGCCGTTGTTGACGGCGGCCTCGCACGCAGCCTCGATCACCGAGGCGATCAGTTGGTTGCCGGCGTCGGTCTGCGGCACCTTGGTCGGGCTGGTGTACAGCAGGTTGTAGACGTCGGTCTGGACGCGGTTGCGGAACCAGATCGCGTTGTAGACCGAGTCGATGAAGATGCCGCTGGGCGTCACGCCGTACTGGACGATGGCCGTGTCGTTGTCGTAGTTGACGAACACGTTGCAGTTCTTGGCTGCCAGCGTGTCGGCCTGGCTGCTGCTCAGGGTCTCGGCGACGATGCCGGGCTCCTGCTTGTACATCAGCGTGATGGTGGTGTTGTTGGCGTTGAAGTTCACCGTCAGCAGGCGGCCCAGCAGCGAGGCCACCGCGTACGGGCTGGCGCTGGAGAACTGCACGATCGAGTACTTGTACTTCAGCGCCTTCAACTGGCTGGCGATGTCGTCGTGGTGGGTCGGATCGAGCACCTGCGGCGCCTGGGTCGACACGCCGTACAGGTGGCGCTGGTCGGCCTCGATCAGGCCGGCCACGGCCAGGTGCTGGGCGTCGGTGATGTCGGCATCGGCGAAGGCCAGGCCCAGGAACTTGTTGGCGAAGCGGTCCAGGAACAGCGACACGGCGTCCACCGGGGTTTCGGCGACGATGCCGGCGACGGGCGCCGAGGCCTTGCCCGCGGTCAGGCCCAGCATCGACGAGATGTCGGTGCCGGCGCCCGCGGCCGTGGCGTAGCCCAGCGTCGAGGTCGCGCCCGAGGTGTTAGAGGTCACGACGAACTGCGAGCCGTTCCACAGCACCGAGGCCGACGCCAGTGCCGTCGAGATGATCGACGCGACCCCGTTCAGGTTGGTGGCGCCGGAGAAGTCCAGGCCATTGACCGTCTTGGCGGTGCCGTCGACGGTCAGCGTGAAGGCGCCCGCGGTCACCGCGGTCCAGGCCGACATCTGCTTCTCGGCGGCCGACAGCACGGCACCGCGCAGCGTGGCCGAGGTCGCGCCCTTGGCCCAGCGGCCGATGTACAACTGCGAGGGCTGGGGCGTCTGCTGGAAGTACAGCAGGGCCGCGCGGTACTCGGGCGCGCCGGTGCCGAAGTCGGCGGCGACGGCGTCGATGCCGCCATAGGAGCGCATGCGCTCGCCGGTGTCGATGACCGCGGACGAGCCCAGCAGCAGCGCGGTGTTCAGGCTCGCGCCCTGCGCCGCGAGCGGCGACATGTTGATCGTGACGTTGATCAGGCGTGATACCGGCAATCCATTAGCCATGGTAAATCCCTTAATCTGCAAGGTGGTTGATGTTGTCCGTCGGGGACAGCGACGCGGCGTGCGTCGTGACTTGCGCCGACAGGAGATTCAGGACCGGATAGCTGCGCGCGACCCGGCGCGCAAAACGCAGGGTCATGTCGAACTGCCGTATCCACTGCTGATTCACCAGTTCGTGCATGGCCACGATCGGCCCCGCGCCGCTCACCGCCATGCCTTGCGCCAGCAAGGGCTCGCGGTTCTGCGGCACGGCGGCGCCGTCGCGCAGCAGCGCCGCGTGGCGCAGCGCGCGCGGCCCGAACATCGAGCAAAGCACCTCGATGTGTTCGTGCCGAACGTATGAATCAGATCCTTCCCCGGCCGGGTCGTGGGTGACGACCGGACCGGCGTCCGCGGTTTGCGACCGGATGTCCATCAGGCACCAGGTCTCGGTCTGCGCGGGCGGTTCCACGCCGGCGGCAGGCCAGCGCGTACGAACCAGGTCAAGGGGCAGGCCGGACACGCCGGCGATGAACCCTTGGAACAGCGCCTCGAGCTCGGCATCCTCCAGGGGCGGAGAAATGGCGATCGGCGCCAGGTAGCCGCCGGTGGCCGAACTGTTCGCCATGCGTCGCTCCTTTGTCGTGTTGAGATGCCCGAGGGCGGGTTTGGGGGAATCCAGAGGCCTGGAGGCGGAACGCCGACTTTGCTGCGCCATCGGCGCGGTGCCGCGTTGCGTGATGCGTGCGGCCGGGTTGCGGCGGATTCCGGCTGTCGCCCACCGGGCTGCCGCCTCGAGCCATTCCAGGTCACCGCGGGCGGGAGAAAGGCCCGGTCATGGAAGGAACGGCGAGGCGGCAGGCCGCTGGGCCCCGCCTTGCGGGCGGCGCCTAACAAAACGCCCCGCGCTCTCGAAGAGAACGCGGGGCGCGCAAATGAAAAAGGCCCGCCAGTGGCGAGCCTGTATCGGAGAACTGCGAAGAACATGAGGGACGCGCATCCGGCGATTCATCCGCCTTCCGGCGCGTTGGCCGGGCACACGTACCCTCTCATAAATAAGGCCCGCTGTAGGCGGGCCTGGTTTGCTTGCTGTTTGCTGTTTGCTTGCTACTTGCTACTGCTCGATTGTCGCGATCCGCTTGTTGCCTGCGGTGTTTTCGGTGTGCTCGGTGCGCACTTGTTGCTGCCTGCAAGGGGCGTCGATATGAACCGCAACGCCATGAACGAATTGTCGCGCACCGTCTGCCGCCGAAGCAATCCCGGCATGTCGCACTGCGTTGCGCCGATAACTGACGGCGCGTTCACACGAACGTACCCTCTCATAAAAAAGGCCCGCGGTAAGCGGGCCTGATTCTCCAGCATTCCAGCGCATCGGCGCCTGGACGGATCGTCGGCGGGAAGCGCGACGACATGGATGCATTCTGCCGCCGCATCAGGCGTGCAGGCAATCCCCCTCGCGTCGCACTTCGCCCCAGACGTAGGTCAGCGAGTTGCGCGCATGCTCGATGCGGGCCACCTGGCCGCCCTCGTGCAGGGCTTCGAGCACGCGCAGGATCGCCTGTCGCATTGCGTTGCGTTCGCGCCGCGTCAGCTCGCGCGCGCCGGACGCGCCCCGCACCAGTTCGGCCATGCGCCACGGACGCCCCGGCGCCGCCGCCATGAGGTCCAGCACTTCGGTTGCATATTTCATCGGGATGCCTCCCCGCCAAGACGCTTATCCATGCTTTTTTTTCCTTGATGCAAGCTTGCCGTTCGTCATGTCCCCGGAAAGGCTGGCGGGTGAAAATCGCTACCTGGGTAGCGATGAATGGGCCACATGCCGGTCACCCACCCCCATCGCCACGGACGTGGCGGCCAGCCCCGTCGTATCCGCACAAGCCGCAAGCCGCTTGATCGAAGACTTGCGGTCGGCCCGACTATGCCCGGGATGAAAGTCATGGTAGCGAGTCGCTACCGAAAAATCAACAGCGAATCGCTACTGTACTTTCGGGTAGCGGATTGCTACTATCGCTACCATGGACATCCGCTCGATACGACTGAACAACCTCAAATACGCCGTGCACGAGGCCGGGGGCGTCGACCGCCTGGCCGAACGCGCTGGCGTCAGTCGCAAATACCTCGACCAGATCCTTCAAGGGTTCCAGGGCAGGCGCGACAAAAACCCGCGCCGGGTCGGCGACGCGCTGGCCGCCAGGCTGGCCGCCGGCCTCGGCCAGCCCGCCCACTGGATGGACCTGCCGCACCCCGATCTGTGGCGCGAACTCTCGCCCGATGTCGTGGCCGACGAGCCCACGGGCCGGCTTGCCTCCTTTCACCCCGCGCGGCTGGGCCGGCCCGACCACGGCAACGTCCTCATCGCGCAGTTCGACACCGGCGGCGCCATGGGCAACGGCCTGGAGCTGCGCGACCAACCTGGCGTCATCCAGAGCTGGAACGTCAGCCCGGAATGGCTGCAGAAGAACGTGCGCGGCTTTTCCGCCTCGAAGAACCTGTGCATCGTCACCGGGTTCGGCGACTCCATGCGCCCCATGTTCAATCCCGGCGATCCCCTGATCGTCGACCGTGGCGTGCAGGCCGTCGAATACGACGCCATCTACTTCTTTCGCGTCGGCAGCGAAGGCTTCATCAAGCGGCTGCAGCGCATCCCCACCGCCGCCGGCCTCGTGGTCCGGGCCAAATCCGAGAACACCAAGTACGATGCCTGGGACATCACCGAAGGCATGGATTTCGAGGTCTTCGGCCGCGTGCTGAAGGTCTGGCGCAGCGAGGACTTCTAGCCCCATGGCAATCCCATCGCGCCTGTCGGCGCCCGAGAAAACCATCCTGATCCATGGCGCGCTCGGCGCACTGCTGGCCCTGGCGCTGCATGCGGCGCTGTTGAACCGCGCGTGGCCATGGCACAACCCGTTCGCCACCCTTTTCGCGATCCAATGGATCTGGCTGGTGCCACTGGCCGGCGCCATGCTGGCGGGCATGCGTTCGGGCAGGCGCTGGCTGCTGGCGCTGGCGGCCTACGGCGTGGCCCTGCCGGCGCTGAATGCCTACGGGCTGGTGACGCTGCAGGGCTGGCAGCCCGCCGCCTACACCGACAGCGGCCCCCGGTCGCTGGCGACGCTGATCACCGCCGCCAGCGGCTTCATGCTGCTGCCGCTGATCCAGGCGCTCGATCCATCCCGACCCGGCTGGGACTATCCCGCCGTGTTCCGCGCCGCGTGGCGCAATACCGTCAAACTGGCGTTAGCGGGCGGCCTGACCCTGGCGGTCTGGCTGCTGTTCTGGGCCGCCAGCGCCATGTTCGGCATGATCGGCATCGCCGCGGTCGGCCAGGTCGTCAAATCCACCCGCTTCCTGCTTGGCGTCATGCCGCTGGTGCTGGCGGTCTGCCTGGTGGGCGTGCACCGCCGCCCGCAACTGGCGGACACGCTGCAGCGTTCGTGGCTCACGCTGACCGCGTGGCTGCTGCCGCTGGTCGCGCTGGTGGGTATCGCCTTCGTGCTGGCGCTGGCGGCCCGGCTGACGCTGGACCTGCAGGCGGGCGCCCTGTCGGCCGGCGCGCTGATCGCCTTCAGCGCGCTGTGGATCAAGCTCATCAACTCCGCCTGGCAGGACAGCCCGCAGGCCCCGCCCTTCGGCCCGCGCCTGCGCGCGGTGCTGCGTGTGACGACGATCGGCCTGCTGCCGCTGGCACTGGTGGCGTTGTACGGCCTGGTGGTGCGCATCGAGCAGTACGGCTGGACCGTTCCACGCATCTGGGGCCTTTACGCTGCGATCCTGCTGACGCTGTACGCGTTGGGCTATGCCTGGGCGGCATTGGCGGCGCGGCGCTTCCACACGATCCTGGGCGGCACCAACATCGTCGCGGCGTTCTGCGCGCTCATCATGCTGGCCCTGGCGAACACGCCGCTGCTGAGCCCCGACCGAATCGAGGTCCACAGCCAGGTACAACGCCTGATCGACGGGCGCATTCCGCCGGAGGAATTCAGCTATCTCTCGGCCGCGCGCGACCGGGGCGAATACGGCCGGCAAGCCATGCGCAAACTGGCCGAGGGCGCCGCCCAGGCGCAATCCCCCAGGATTGCAACGGCGGCCGCCGACGCCCTGAAGGGTCAGTACCATGATTGGGGGCCGCGAGTCACATCCCGGGAACGTTCCCCAGCCAAGCCGGCCAACCTGCAGGCGTATCCGCCGGGCAGCCCGGTGCCGGATGCCTGGTGGCGCTACGCCGCGGCGGAAAATCCTTATGAGGCAGACAGGTGCGTGCGAGCGGAACAGGCCGCGGCCGACAATCCGGCCGTGGGCGGCGCGCGCTGCTGGCTGATCCACGCGGACATCACCGGCCTCGGCAATGACGACCTGGTGCTGTACATACCGCCGCGTGCGGATGCCAGCGCGGGGGGCTACGAAGCGTTCCTCACCTATCAAAGGCTGGGCGACGACACGTGGGGCCTCGTGTCCTCCAAGAGCAACCGCAAGTCCGAACACGGTCCGGACGTGGACATCGTCAATGCGCTGGCGCAAGGCCAGGTGCGCACCGAACCACGCCAGGATCGCGACCTGATCGTCGGCGGGCGCCGCCTGCCACTGCGCTGAACGGCGTGGGGCGGGCGCTCCCGAGGCCGCTCGTGCGCGTCGCGCCGACAGCCTCGGGCATGAAGGTTACGGCTTTTCTTCCAGGTCCGGCGTGCCGGCGAACTGGCTCTTGAGCAAGGTCAGCGCGCCCTTTTCCGCCAGCGCCTCATTCGGGAACACGTTCTTGGTGTCTTCCAGCACGGGAAAGCCGAAGACGCGGACGCGGGCGTGGTAGCCCTCGGGGGTTTCGGCCAGTTCGATGTCGAAGTTGCGTTCTTCGATCCAGCCCGACTTGTGCAGTTTCCAGTCCATATCCGACGTGCTCCTGGTAAGAGAAGGAAAGGCGCGCTGCCGGCGTGCGGCCGGCTGCGGCGTTGGCGCGTGGCGCCGGCCCGCGAAGACCGGCGCCATCACAACCTTACACCGGCCGCGCTGACGGCGGCTTGACCGGCTGCAATGCCTTCAATCCGCCTTCTCGGGCGAGGACGGGGGCGACGGTTCGGCCGGCTCGACGACGGCCTCGGCGGGAGGCGAGAACAGGTCCCAGGAGGCCATGAACAACGCGGCGATCAGCGGCCCGATGACGAAGCCGTTCAGACCGAACAGCGCCATGCCGCCCAGTGTCGAGATCAGCACGACGTAGTCGGGCATCTTGGTGTCCTTGCCCACCAGGATCGGACGCAGCACGTTGTCGACCATGCCGATCACCAGCACGCCGAACGCGATCAACACCACGCCCTTGATGGTCGCGCCCGTCAGCAGGAAATAGATCGCCACCGGCGCCCAGATCAGCCCCGCGCCCACCGCCGGCAACAGCGACAGAAAGCCCATGATGACGCCCCACAGCAGCGCCCCCTGGATGCCCAGGATGGAGAAAATGATGCCGCCCAAAGCGCCCTGCGACGCCGCCACCGCGATATTGCCCTTGACCGTGGCGCGCACCACCGTGGTGAACTTGCGGAACAGGTGATGCTTGTGCGTGTCGCTGAGCGGCACCGCGCGCTTGACGCGCTGGGCCAGTTGCGGCCCGTCGCGCAGCAGAAAGAACAACAGGTACAGCATGATGCCGAAGCTGATCACGAACTGGAACGTGTCCTGGCCGATGCTCAGGGCCTGCGTGGCCAGGAACTGGCTGGCCTGCATCGCGCCCGCGCTGAGCTTTTCCTGCAGGCTGGGGATATCAGCCAGGTCGAACCGCGCCAGAATGTCGTGTACCGAAGGCGGCAACGCCTCCATGGCCTGCTGGAAGTAGGCGCCGAAGTTGATCTGCCCCGACTTGATGCTCTGGTAGAGGTTCGCGCCCTCGCTCACCAGCGAACCGCTGATGACCACCAGCGGCAGGATCACCAGCAGCAGCACCAGCGCCAGCGTGATCAGGGCCGCCAGGTTGCGCCTTCCGCCGATGCGCGGCACCAGCCGCCGTTGCAGCGGCGCGAACAGGATGGCCAGGATGGCGCCCCAGAACACCGCGCCGTAGAACGGCCACAGCAACCAGCCGAACGCGATGGAGACCACCACCAGCAGGAGCAGGAAAGTCCGGTAATGCAAGCTTGAGGATTGGCTCATGTTCCGTCCAAGGCGCGGCATGCGCCGCGAGACCCGCATTGTACTAAGGGCCTGCCGGCGGCCTGTCTGGAGGCCGGTGCCCAGGGGCCTGCCGCGCCACCACGGCGCGGGCCTGTTCCAGCGCCCCGGATTGCGCATTCAGGCCCTGCAACCGCCGATTCAGCTCCTGCTGCAGCGATGGCGTGGCGACCTTGGCCTGCCCGTCCGCGAGCGTGATGTCGCCGGCATGGGTGGCAACGAAGTCGGCCACTCCCAGCGCCTCGCGCGCCACCGTGTCCATCCTGCCCGCGGCGTCAAGCAACTCGGCCGCGGGGGCCGTGACCGCCTCGTCGTACACACCGTCGTAGACCGACGCGAGATCCGGCGCCAGCTCCATGCCGCCGCGCGCCGTGTCGGCGCGGGCCCGGGCAGCCTGCAAGCCGCGGGCGCTGTCGGCAAGCGTCACGCGTGCGTCGCTCAGCGCCTGGCGCCGCCGCACGATGTCGTCGACCGATTGAATGCGCTCGGCCGCCAGCACCGGGCCCAGCGACGTCGCGGTCTTGGCCAGGGCGTCCTGGAAGTCGGTGATGACCGCATAGGCATCGCGATAGCGGCCGATGGCGTCCGACTCGGCCTCGCTCAGCGCGCCGATCGGCGCCAGCGCGCCAGCGGCGATACGTTGCTGCAGCAGACCGATGAAGGCGGCCCGCTCCTGCGGCTCGCGATTGCCGCAAGCCGTCAGCGCCAGCGCCATGGCCGCCGCCAGGGTGGCCAGGCAGATCCGCAGCATTGCCATGCCCTTGCTCCTTGCGTAGTCCGTTGCCGCGCGGCTATCGGCCCGCTACGCGGCCGGTGCCCCCGGCCAGATTATCCCGAAGCATCCGCCGCCTGCCGCCGGCGGGCGGATTTTGTTGCCATCGAAGCGATATGACACAGGCGGCCCGGCGCGCTCAATCGAGCAACGCCAAACGCATCGCGCAGCGGCGGGCAGGATCGAATCCCGCGGCCGCCTCTTCCCGCAGCCGCGCGCGCAATGTCGGCGTCAATTGCGCCGCGGGCACTTCGACAAAACCGTGCCGCCGGTAGAACGGGCCATTCCAGGGCAATTCCCGGTCCGTCGTCAGGACGACCGAGTCGTACTCCCCCGCCGCCCGCGCGACCACCGCGCGCAGCAGCCCGCCGCCCAGGCCTTGGCCCTGCCAAGGCCTGGAGACCGACATTTCCAACAGAAACAGGTCGCCGTCCATCGGTTGCGCCAGCGCGAATCCCACGGGCCGGTCGCCGGCGTCCGCCGCGACCCACAGCAATCCCGCTGCGGCCGCATGCGCCAGCGTCGCTGTTGGCAGGGTTTCCCCCGTGGCCGCCCAGGCCATGGGCGTGCCGAGAAAGCGCTCGGCGGCGGAGCGCTCGATGTCGGGCAGCAAAGCAAGGTCGGCAGGATGGGCGCGTCGGATCATGGGGCATCAGTATGCCCCAGGCAGGCGGGCGGGGCCTGTCGTTACCCCCTAGAATGTCGGTTTGCCGGCCCGCCAGGGCCGCCCTTCCTCCTAGCCATCCCACGGAATGACTCAAGACGTTTCCCCCGACACCTGGGGCTTTGCCCAGCCCGACTGCCGCGGCGCCGCCGCGCTGCTGTATTTCATGAGCGACCTGGCGCGCGTGGCCAACCAGTACCTGCGCCCCGGCCGCCTGAGCCAGGAAGCGCTGGCCGACGCCCAGAAGGCTGTGGACGCGCTGCTGGAGCGCTATGTCGAGATCGAAGCCGCCCCCGAGGCCTTTGATGACGAACGCGTCGAACTGGCCCTGGAGACCGACACGCGCCCGGACGGTTCGACCGCCGCCCAGGTCGCGTTGCGGATGTCGCCGCGGCTGGAAGGCCTGATCATCGAAGCCCAGCGACAGGCGGCGGGCCCCACCAGCCACTGACAGGGAATCGCAGGCGTGTCGACGCCCCCTCGCCCGCGCGCCCTCTCGGTGCGACATGCCTGCTCCATCCAAAAACCCTTGCAAAATCACGGAACTAGATATAGAATCATTGATTGAGCCGAAAAGTGCTGGAAAAAGTACGGGAAGCGGCTCATATATTTGGCTCATATAGAGCTGCCCGATTGGCATCGTTATCGTTGCCCAACTGACTGGCCCGATATTGGCCTGATTTTCGGTTGTTCGCTTTGCCACGCATTTGGCATTTGGCCCGCTTGCCGGGCGCTTGCAAGAAATCCTTCCCTGGGTCCGGTTTTATCCGTTCTGCGACAGATAACCCTAACAACGCAGACTCGATTGATGCCATCATGATGAATGGCAAGATCATCCCGCCCAGGTTTTCGTCTTACGACAAACATTGCAGTTTTCTGATCATTTCGGCCTGATCGTTTCGGCCTGATCGAAAACCCTTATCCGCGGCCCTATCGGCGCGGTAAACCCGCGGCAACCCGCAGTAACCCCGCAGTAACCCATTCGCGGCGGCGACCCAACGCCACCGCCCGCCAGGAACGCCGTCCGTCATTGACCGACGCGGCCCGGCAACAAGCCGCAGGCGCATGCCCGCGGTCAGTACCTCCGCCACCGGCGTGACGCGCAACGCAAACCATGAGAATGCGCAAAACGCCGGCAACGGAGATGCGTTAGTGTCATGCATGACTCGGCACGCGAACAGGACGCGACAACGCCCGCGCCCGGTCCTCGCGGCATGCAATGCACGGCAATCCCATAACAAGAACTTGAAAGAGAACAACACCATGAATACTCGTTTCACGACCTCGGACCTGATCCGACGCCCGGCCCATACCAAGCTGGACAACATGCCGATCCACATCGGCGACATCGTTTATCTGCAACCGGCCCACGGCCCCGCCATTCGCGCCGCCGTGATCTTCAACGCGCCGATCGACGGCACGACCACGTACACCACCGAAGTGGTGCCGTGCGGGGCAGTCGCGCAAAAGGCGCCCGGCCAGCGCATCCGCTTCCGTCACGAGCACGTGCACCGCATCGAACCGGTGCGTCGCGCCGCTCGCTGAGCTAGCGCAAACCCGCCGCGGTCATGCCGCGGCGGCTTCATTTGTGCGTGATAAAGTCGCAGGCAACGCAGTCATCGCCCGACCATCATGCAAAACAACCGGCTTGCCATCCGCATCTGGGACCTTCCCACCCGCCTCTTCCACTGGGCGCTCGTCGTCTGTATCGTCGGCGCCTTCGTCAGCGTCAAGCTGGGCGGTCTGTACATGGATTGGCATGTGCGCTTCGGCTGCGTCGCGCTGGGCCTGATCATCTTCCGCCTGCTGTGGGGCTTTGTCGGCCCGCGCTATGCGCGCTTCGCGCAGTTCGTGCGCGGCCCGCGCGCGGTGGCCAGCTACCTCAAGGGCGCGGCCGCGCCCGCCGGCCACAATCCGCTGGGTGCGCTGTCGGTGCTGGCGCTGCTGCTGGTGATCGGTTTCCAGGCCGTGAGCGGCCTGTTCACTACCGACGACATCATGACCCAGGGCCCGCTGTTCGGTCACGTCAGCGAATCCACCGCCAGCCTGCTGACCTCGTGGCACAAGCTCAACGAATGGGTCATCATCGGCCTGGTCGCCCTGCACTTGCTGGCCGTGGCCTGGTACGCGCTGGTGCGGCGCAAGCGGCTGGTGCGCGCCATCATCACCGGCAATGTCGACCCGAAAGACGTCCCGGCCGGCACCCCGCCGACCCAGGACGGGTTCGCAATCTGGCTGCGCGCCCTGATCCTGGGCGCCTGTG
Source organism: Achromobacter dolens (assembly GCF_902859745.1). GTDB lineage: Bacteria > Pseudomonadota > Gammaproteobacteria > Burkholderiales > Burkholderiaceae_B > Achromobacter > Achromobacter dolens. Next base: position 48,106 of record NZ_CADIJW010000004.1, read on the forward strand.
TCACCGGCCTGGTGCTGTGGATTCGCTCGCTGGAGATCGCCGCGGACATGTCGTTCTCGTAGCTGTCCGGCTCGCGCAGGGCGCGACAACCAAACCGCGCGCCAAAAGAAAAGCCCCTCGTTCGAGGGGCTTTTCGCATGCGACGGATGCGCCACGGAGGGCGCGGCCGGCTTACTTCTTCTTGCGGTAGGCGTCGTGACAGGCCTTGCAGCTCGCGCCCACGTCGCCGAAGGCGGCGCGCAGCTTGTCCAGGTCGCCGGCGTCGGCGGCGGCCGACAGCTTGACGATGTTGTCCTGGAACGCCTGCTGCTTCTGCTTGAAGCCGGCCGCGTCGCTCCAGATTTCCGGACGGGCATCGCCGCCTTCCGTGCCCGCGCCGAAAGCCGTCCACGGCAGCGCCGACAGGGTCTTGAGCACTTCGACGTTGGCCTTGATCTGGGCCGCGTCGTAGGGCGCCTGGCCCTTGATCACCGGCGTCATGCGGCCGAAGTGCGATGCCATCAGCGTCAGCGCCGACTGGCGGTACTTGACGGCGTCTTCGGGCTTGGCGAACTGCGCCTGGGCCGAGGTCGCCAGCAGCGACCCGACGGTCATACAGGCCAGCGCGGCGAGCGTGGACAACTTCTTCATTGCAATCTCCCGTAAGTACAACAAGAATGCCGCGCGCCCGGCGCGCGGCAAGGCGACTATACCGCCCGGGCCAGGTCCGCGGCCAGGCCGATATACGAACGCGGGGTCATCGCCAGCAGGCGCGCCTTGGGTTCGTCCGGCAGGGCCAGGCCCTGGATGAATTCTCGCAGGGCTTCCTCGGTGATGCCCTTGCCGCGCGTCAAGGCCTTGAGCTGTTCGTACGGCTGCGGCAGACCATAGCGGCGCATGACGGTCTGCACCGGCTCGGCCAGCACTTCCCAGCAGGCGTCGATGTCGGCGTCGATCGCGGCGGCGTTGACTTCGAGCTTGCCCAGGCCGCGCATGCAGGCGTCCCACGCCACCAGGCAGTAGCCCAGGCCCACGCCCAGGTTGCGCAGCACGGTGGAGTCGGTCAGGTCGCGCTGCCAGCGGGAGATCGGCAGCTTGTCGGACAGGTGGCGCAGCACGGCGTTGGCCAGGCCCAGGTTGCCTTCGGAGTTTTCGAAGTCGATCGGGTTGACCTTGTGCGGCATGGTCGACGAACCGACCTCGCCTTCCTTCAGGCGCTGCTTGAAGTAGCCCAGGGCCACGTAGCCCCAGATGTCGCGGTCCAGGTCGAGCACGATGATGTTGGCGCGCACGATGGCGTCGAACAGCGCCGACATCCAGTCGTGCGGTTCGATCTGGATGGTGTGGCGGTTCTGGGTCAGGCCCAGGCCGGCGAGCACGCGCTGGCTGAAGGCGGGCCAGTCGATTTCAGGGTACGCCGACAGGTGGGCGTTGTAGTTGCCGGTGGCGCCGTTGAGCTTGGCCAGCGGCTCGACCGCTTCGACCGCGACGATGGCGCGGTTCAGGCGCGCCGCGACGTTGGCGAATTCCTTGCCCAGCGTGGTCGGGCTCGCAGGCTGGCCATGGGTGCGCGACAGCATCGGCTGGTTGGCCTGGGCCACGGCCATGTCGTTGAGCTTGGCGGCGATTTCACGCAGGCGCGGCAGCACCACTTCGCTGCGGGCGCGCGACAGCATCAACGCGTGCGAGGTGTTGTTGATGTCCTCGGAGGTGCAGGCGAAATGGATGAATTCGGCCGCGGTGGCCAGCTCGGCGTGGTCGGCGACCTTTTCCTTGAGCCAGTATTCAACCGCCTTGACGTCGTGGTTGGTGACGCGTTCGATGTCCTTGATGCGGGCGGCGTCGGCCTCGGAGAAGTCGCGCACCAGTTGCTGCAGGCGGGCGCGGGCTTCCTGGGAGAAGGCGGGCAGTTCGGGCAGGCCGGCATCGGACAGGGCCACCAGCCAGGCCACCTCGACTTCGACGCGGTGGGCCATGAAGCCGGCCTCGGAGAGCAGCCCGCGCAGCGCGTCGCCGCGGGAGGCGTATCGGCCATCCAGTGGCGAAAGGGCGTTAAGTTGGCTAAGCTGGTCGGCGATTTGCATGGTCTGGGAAAGAAAAAGCGGCGGATGGGAAAACCCGGCGATTTTATCATTCAGGGCCGCGCAACATTGTGGCAAACTGGGCGGGATTCCGTCCCGCGGACGGTTTGGCCGTCATGCGGCCTGCTATACTTCGGCCGCTTTCCGACTCCGCTTGTGAATCCATGAAACTGATCGGCTCGCTTACCAGTCCATACGTGCGCAAGGTGCGTATCGTCATGGCCGAGAAAAAGCTGGATTACCGGCTCGAACTCGAAAACGTCTGGTCCGCCGACACGCAGATCCAAACGTACAACCCCCTGGGCAAGGTGCCCTGCCTGGTCATGGAAGATGGCGGCGCCCTGTTCGATTCGCGCGTCATCGTCGAATACCTGGACACCTTGTCCCCCGTCGCCCGCCTGATTCCGCAGCCGGGCCGCGATCGCGCGGCCGTCAAGTGCTGGGAAGCCATCGCCGATGGCCTGCTGGATGCGTGCGTCACCATCGTCAAGGAAAAGCAGCGCCCCGAGGCGCAGCGCAGCCCCGAATGGATCGAACGCCAGTACGGCAAGATCCGCGCCAGCCTGGACGCCATGGACAAGAGCCTGGGCGACAACGCCCACTGCATGGGCATCAACTACAGCCTGGCCGACATCGCCGTGGGCTGTGCCCTGGGCTACCTGGACCTGCGCTTCGCCGAACTCGACTGGCGCGCCAACCACCCCAACCTGGCGCGCCTGTACGACAAGCTGTCGCAGCGCCAGTCGTTCGTGGACACCATCCCCAAGACGGCCTGACGCGCCTCCGGCGCCCACCCGCAACGCTCCGGCCGCCTCGCGCGGCCGGTTTCACGTCCGGCTCAGGCCGAGAATGCCTGGCCGGCCTTGAACAGCATGTAGGCCGCCAGCGCAAACAGCAGGCAGGCGAACACCCGCTTCAGCGTCTGCACCGGCAGGCGGTGCGCCATGCGCGCGCCCAGCGGCGCCGTCAGGACGCTGACGCACACCAGCACCAGCAGGGCCGGCCAGTAGATGTAACCCAGCATGCCGGGTCGGGTCGCGCCCTCGTTCAGGCCCGACACGACGTAGCCGATGCTGTTGGCCAGCGCGATGGGAAAGCCCAGCGCCGCCGAGGTCGAGACCGCGTTGTGCAGCGCCACGTTGCACCAGACCATGAACGGCACCGACAGGAAGCCGCCGCCCGCCCCCACCAGCCCCGACAGGAAGCCGATGCCGGCGCCGGCCGCGCTGGTGCCTATCACGCCGGGCATCTGGCGGCTCGGCTTGGGCTTCTTGTTGCGCAGCATGTTCCAGCCGGAATAGCCCACGAACAGCGCGAAGAACAGCGACAGCCACAGGGTGCTGAGCGCCGCGAACACCGCGCCGCCCGACAGCAGGCCGCCCAGGATGATGCCCGGCGCCATGGCCCAGACGATCGGCCACTTGATGGTGCCCTTCTGCTGGTGCGCGCGCACGCTGGAGATCGAGGTGAACAGGATCGAGGTCATCGAGGTGGCGATGGCGGCGTGCACCACCAGGTCGGCCGGCATGCCCTTCCAGGCGAACAGCATCGTCAGGAACGGCACCAGCAGCATGCCGCCGCCGATGCCCAGCAAGCCCGCCGCGAAACCCGCCACCGCGCCCAGCGCCAGCAGGCAAATCACCATCGTTACATCCACATCCCTCTCCTCGTTGTCGGCGTGCGCCGTTTTTCATGAGCCAGGCCCCGCGGACGCGACGCCCGCGGGGCCTGGCTGGAACTGCTATCGGTATGGCGGCGGCCCGTGGCGGGCCGGGTTGTCTAGACGATGATGCCGCCGCCCAGGCAGATATCGCCATCGTAAAGCACCGCGGATTGCCCGGGCGTGACCGCCCATTGCGGCTCGACGAAGTCGAGCGTGAAGCCTGCGGCGGTCGCATCACCCAGCCGGCAAGCCGCATCGGCCTGGCGGTAGCGCGTCTTGGCGCCGTATTCCCCGGCGGCGGGCGCCTGCCCGGCCACCCAACTGACGTCCTGCGCCCGCAGCGAGCCGGACAGCAACCAGGGATGGTCGTGCCCCTGCACCACGTAGAGCACGTTGCGTTCCAGATCCTTGCGCGCCACGTACCAGGCCTCGGCCGTGCCGTCCTCGCGCTGGCGGCCCTTCACGCCGCCGACGCCCAGGCCCTTGCGCTGGCCCAGCGTGTAGAACGACAGGCCCTCGTGGCGTCCGACCTTCTGCCCCTCGGGCGTCAGGATCGGGCCCGGCTCGGTCGGCAGGTAGCGGTTGAGGAACTCGCGGAACGGCCGCTCGCCGATGAAGCAGATGCCGGTGGAGTCCTTCTTGGCCGCGTTGTGCAGGCCGATCTCGTGCGCGATGCGGCGCACTTCGGTCTTGTGGATCTCACCCAGAGGGAACAGGGTGCGCGACAGTTGCGCCTGGTTCAGCCGGTGCAGGAAATAGCTCTGGTCCTTGGACCCGTCCAGCGCCTTGAGCAGCTCGAAGCGCGATCCGCCGCCCTCGGCCGCCACTTCGCGCACGCGGGCGTAATGGCCGGTGGCGATGTGTTCGGCGCCCAGCGCCATGGCGTGGTCGAGGAAGGCCTTGAACTTGATCTCGGCGTTGCACAGCACGTCCGGGTTGGGCGTGCGGCCGGCCGAGTATTCGCGCAGGAATTCCGCGAACACGCGGTCCTTGTATTCGGCGGCGAAATTGACGTATTCGAATTCCACGCCGACGAGGTCGGCCACGCTGGCCGCGTCCAGCAGATCCTGGCGGGTGGAGCAGTATTCGGAATCGTCGTCGTCTTCCCAGTTCTTCATGAACAGGCCGACGACCTCGTAGCCTTGCTGCTTGAGCAGCCAGGCGGTGACCGAAGAATCGACCCCGCCGGACATGCCGACGACAACGCGGCCCTTCTTGGTGGATGTTTGACTCATGATGATGCCATTTTACTGTGGGCTGGCCGCGTCCTGCGGCTGCGGCTCGGCCGCCCGCGAGACCTCCATCAGCCAGGTCCGGAACGCCTGCAGCGTCGGCAGGTTGGCCTTCTGGTCCGGGTAGCACAGGTAATAGCCCATGCGCGCGCGGATCGGTAGCTGCATCGCCACCGCCAGCTTGCCGTCGCGCAGTTCGTCCTCGATCAGGCAGCGCGGGATCAGCGCCACGCCGAAACCGGCGGCTGCCGCCTGCGACAGCAGCGCATACTGGTCGAAGCGCGCTCCTTCCAGGCTGCGCCGGCTGTCGCAGCCGGCCTGCTCGAACCAGTCGCGCCAGCCTTCCAGGGCCGAGGTGTGATGCAGCAGGGGGTAGGCCAGCAGGTCCGCCGGCGTGCTACAGCCGCCCGGAATCAGGCGCGGGCTGCAGACCGGCAGGATCTCGCGGCCGACGATGTAGTCGGCGCCGCTGCCCGGCCAGATGCCTTCGCCGAAACGGACGGCGGCGTCCAGTTCGGGCGAGGAAAAGTCATAGCCCTGGCGATGCGGCAGGAATTCCACGTGGATGTCGGGCCGCAGCCGCATGAAAGCCGTGAGACGCGGAATCAGCCAGCGCGCGCCGAAGGTCGGCATACAGGTCAGGTTGAGCGTGCCGCCCTGCCCCTGGTGCGCGATCAGCTCGACGGTGGCGGCTTCGATCTGCCCCAACCCGGCCTGCACCTTGGTCAGATAGCTGCGGCCGGCCTCGGTCAGGACCAGGCCTTGCCTGATGCGCAGGAATAGTTCGACGCCAACGAACTCCTCCAGGTGTTTCACTTGCTTACTCACTGCGCCCTGCGTGACGCACAGTTCCTGGGCGGCGCGGGTGAAGCTGCTATGCCTGGCGGCGACTTCGAAAGCCTGCAGGTCGGTGAGGGAAGGACAGAACCGTCTCATGGGATAGCGCCTCCGCACCGGGGTTTCCGGCAGGCGAAGTTACAAAAAGAAACTCCGCCGAAAGAGAGGCATGAAAAAAAGTCATAGCTTAAGGAGAAACTTTCGTTTGTGCAAACTAGGGTTGCACGAAAGAATCTTGCTGTTTGCGTCTGCCTTTTGCGCATCCGCGTTCCAATTCATAGGGGAATTCATGCAACGCCGTAATGTAGTCCTGGGCCTGTGTGTCGCCGCCGCGACCCTGGCCACGCCGCTGACCTCGGGCATCGCCCATGCCGAGGACGCCTACCCGAGCAAGCCGATCCGCCTGATCGTGCCGTTCCCGCCCGGGGGCACCACCGACATCGTCGGCCGCCTGTTCGCCGACAAGCTCGGCAAGGAACTGAATCAGACCGTCGTGGTGGAAAACCGCGGCGGCGCCGGCGGTTCCATCGGCAGCGCCTTCGTCGCCAGCAGCGCGCCGGACGGCTACACACTGGGCATCGCCACCGTCAGCACGCACGGCATCAACCCGGCCATCTACCCGAACCTGCCGTTCGATGGCGAGAAGGACTTCACGCCGGTTTCGAACCTGGCCGCCGTGCCGAACATCATGACCATCAACCCGAAGGTGCAGGCCAAGGACATGGCCGAGTTCATCAAGCTGGCCAAGAGCCAGCCGGGCAAGCTGACGTACGCCTCGGCCGGCAACGGCTCGGTCTCGCACATGATGGGCGAACTGTTCAAGATGGCCTCGGGCACCGACCTGATGCACGTGCCCTATCGTGGCGTGGGCCCGGCGCTGAACGACGCGCTGGCCGGCCAGGTCGACGTCATGTATGACAACCTGCCGTCCACCCTGCCGCACGTGCAGTCCGGCCGCCTGATCGCCATGGCTGTCGCCGCGCCCAAGCGCGTGGCCAGCCTGCCGAACGTGCCCACCTTCGCCGAAGTCGGCCTGCCCGCCGTCAACGACGCCTCGTGGTTCGGCCTGGTCGCCCCGGCCAAGCTGCCCGCCCCGATCCTGGCCAAGCTGAACGCCGCCGTGCAGAAGGTCAGCGCCGAAGCCGACGTCAAGTCGCGCCTGGAAGCGCTGGGCGCCGAACCGGCCGCCAACAGCCCGGAAGCGTTTGCCAAGCAGATCTCGGCCGAGATCGCCAAGAACAAGCGCATCGCCAAAGAAGCCAATGTGAAGATCGACTGAGCGATCTTCGATCCCCGCCGCGCCCGCGCGGCGCGCGGGGATCTCCGATTCACGAACGCAATACCCCTATATGCGAATTACCCAACCCCTGTCCTATCGGCTCGACCTCCCGCAGCAATATCCGAACTCGGCGCCCTCGGCCCCGCTGGTGCTGGACTCCCCGCACAGCGGCACCACCTACCCGCCCGACTTCGCGCCCGCGGTCGATTTTGGCGCCTTGCGCACGGCCGAGGACACCTGGGTTGACGATCTGTGGGGCGACGCCATCGACATGGGCGTGCCCATGATCGCCGCGAGCTTTCCGCGCGCCTATATCGACGCCAATCGCGCCCCCGACGAAATCGACGAACTGCTGCTGGACCAGGCCTGGCCCGGCGCGGTCAACGCCTCGCCCAAGGTCAAGCTGGGCAAGGGCCTGATCTGGCGCATGCTGGATGACGGCACGCCGCTGTACGACCGCAAGCTGAGCGTCGAGGAAGTGACGCACCGCATCGAGGCCTGCTGGAAGCCGTACCACGCCGCCCTCGGCCAGGTGCTCGACAGCGCCCACCAGAAGTTCGGCAAGGTCTGGCACATCAACTGCCACTCCATGCCCAGCGTCGCCGGTGCCTACGCCACCGACCGTCCCGGCCTGGTCCACCCCGACTTCGTGCTGGGCGACCGCGACGGCAGCACCAGCGACCCGGCCTTCCGCGAATTCATCGCGGCCTGGCTGCGCGAGCGCGGCTACAACGTGACCGTGAACGATCCCTACAAGGGCGTCGAACTGGTGCGCGCCTTCGGCCGCCCCGAAGAAGGCCGCCACAGCCTGCAGATCGAGATCAACCGCAAGCTCTACATGGACGAGGTCAGCCTGCGTCCGTCGGCCAATTATGGCCGCCTCAAGGCAGACCTGCGCGACCTCACCGCCGCGCTGATCGACTGGACTCGCGCGCAGACGGCCTGACGCCGGACGCCTGCGCGCCAGTGCCGGCCAGCAGCCCGTTGTCAGTCTGGCCGGTATGACCGGGGCGCGAGCCCCAAAAGCCCCATGGTTAACCCCATGGGGCTTTTCTTTTGGACGGCGCGCAAACTCCTCCCCGGCGCGTATATCCGTTATAACTACGGCGAACCTTCTGAGGAGAGGCGTCGATGCACATCGGGATACCAAGGGAAACCCGAGACGGGGAAACCCGTGTCGCAGCAACACCGGAGACCGTCAAGAAGTACGTGGGCGGCAAACACACCGTTGTCGTGGAGCGTGGCGCGGGCACCGCGGCGCGCTATCTGGATGAAGCCTACGAGGCCGCCGGCGCCACGCTCGGCAGCGCCCAGGAGGCCCTGGGGGCGGAGCTGGTCATGAAGGTTCGCGCGCCCTCCGCGGTCGAACTGCCGCAGATGAAGGCCGGCGCCGTGGTCATCGGCATGCTCGATCCCTTCGACGCCGAGGGCCTCGCGCAGATGGCCACGGCCGGCCTGACCGGCTTCGCGCTGGAAGCCGCGCCCCGCATCACCCGCGCGCAGAGCCTGGACGTGCTGTCGTCGCAGGCCAACCTGGCCGGCTACAAGGCCGTGCTGCTGGCGGCCCACCACTACGGCCGCCTGATCCCCATGATGATGACCGCCGCCGGCACCCTCAAGGCCGCGCGCGCGGTGGTGTTGGGCACCGGCGTCGCAGGCCTGCAGGCCATCGCGACGGCCAAGCGCCTGGGCGCGGTGGTCGAGGCCTCCGACGTGCGGCCGGCCGCGCGCGAGCAGGTCGAATCGCTCGGCGCCAAGTTCATCGACGTGCCGTTCGAGACCGACGAAGAACGCGAGATCGCGCAGGGCGTGGGCGGTTACGCCCGCCCCATGCCGCCGGCCTGGATGGCGCGGCAGGCGGCGCTGGTGTCGGAGCGCTGCAAGCAGGCCGACATCGTCATCACCACCGCGCTCATCCCGGGCCGGCCCGCGCCGACGCTGGTGTCGGCCGAAACCGTCGCGGCCATGAAGCCCGGCTCGGTGCTGGTGGACCTGGCGGTCGAGCGCGGCGGCAACTGCCCGCTGTCCGAAAAAGGCAAGGTGGTCGAAAAGCACGGCGTGACCCTGGTGGGGCTGACCAACCTGCCCGGCCTGGTCGCGACGGACGCGTCGGCGCTCTACGCCCGCAACATCCTCGACTTCCTGAAACTCATCATCAATGCGGACGGCGCGCTGGCGATCCAGCGCGACGATGAAATCGTGGCGGCCTGCCTGGTGTGCGAAGGCGGCAATGTGACGCGCAGGAGCTGACAGCATGGAAGCGATCAACCCCACCCTGATGAATCTCATCATCTTCGTGCTGGCCATCTACGTCGGCTACCACGTGGTCTGGAACGTCACCCCCGCGCTGCATACGCCATTGATGGCGGTGACCAACGCGATCTCGGCCATCATCATCGTCGGCGCCATGCTGGCGGCGGCGCTGACCGAAGGCGGACTGGCGCGCGGCATGGGCGTGTTCGCCGTGGCGCTGGCCGCGGTCAACGTGTTCGGCGGCTTCCTGGTCACGCGGCGCATGCTGGAGATGTTCAAGAAGAAAGAGAAGAAGCCGGCCAAGGAGGACGCGAAATGATCTCGCTGAACCTCGTCACGCTGCTTTACCTGATTGCGTCGGTCTGCTTCATCCAGGCGCTCAAGGGCCTGTCGCATCCAACAACGTCGCGCCTGGGCAATGCCTTCGGCATGGCCGGCATGGCGATCGCGGTGCTGACCACCGGCGCGCTCATCGTCGGCCTGGCGCGCAGCGGCACCGCCGGCATCGGGTTGGGCTGGGTGCTGCTGGGCCTCTTGGTCGGCGGCTCCATCGGCACGCTGATGGCCAAGCGCGTCGAAATGACCAAGATGCCCGAGCTGGTCGCATTCATGCACAGCATGATCGGCCTGGCGGCGGTCGCCATCGCGGTCGCGGTGGTGGCCGAGCCGCACGCCTTCGGCATCGTCGCCGCCGGCACGCTGATCCCCACCGGCAACCGCTTCGAACTGTTCATCGGCACCTTCGTCGGCGCCATTACTTTCTCGGGCTCGGTGATCGCCTTCGGCAAGCTGTCGGGCAAGTACAAGTTCCGGCTGTTCCAGGGCGCGCCGGTGGTGTTCGCCGGCCAGCACATGCTGAACCTGGCGCTGGCGCTGCTGATGCTGGCGATGGGCGTGTGGTTCATGCTGACCCAGGCCTGGACTCCGTTCATCATCATGACGCTGATCGCCTTCGTGCTGGGCGTGCTGATCATCATCCCGATCGGCGGCGCCGACATGCCGGTGGTGGTGTCGATGCTGAACAGCTATTCGGGCTGGGCGGCGGCGGGCATCGGCTTCTCGCTCAACAACCCGATGCTGATCATCGCCGGCTCGCTGGTGGGTTCGTCCGGCGCCATCCTCTCGTACATCATGTGCAAGGCGATGAACCGCTCGTTCTTCAACGTGATCCTGGGCGGCTTCGGCGGCCAGGCCGGCGAGGCCGCGGCGGCGGGCGGCGGCCAGCAACGCAGCGTCAAGTCGGGCAGCCCTGACGACGCGGCCTTCCTGATGACCAACGCCGAGAGCGTCACCATCGTGCCGGGCTACGGCCTGGCGGTGGCGCGCGCCCAGCACGCGCTCAAGGAACTGGCCGAAAAGCTCACCGAGCGCGGCGTGACGGTCAAGTACGCGATCCACCCGGTCGCCGGCCGCATGCCGGGCCATATGAACGTGCTGCTGGCCGAGGCGGAAGTGCCTTACGACCAGGTCTTCGAGATGGAAGACATCAACAGCGAGTTCGGCCAGACCGACGTGGTGCTGGTGCTGGGCGCCAACGACGTGGTCAACCCGGCGGCCAAGAACGATCCCAAGTCGCCGATCGCCGGCATGCCGATCCTGGAAGCCTACAAGGCCCGCACCGTGATCGTGAACAAGCGTTCGATGGCTTCGGGCTACGCCGGCCTGGACAACGAGCTCTTCTACATGGACCGCACGATGATGGTCTTCGGCGACGCCAAGAAAGTGCTGGAAGACATGGTCAAGGCGGTGGAATGATGCGCCGGCGCCGCGATGCGTGCGCATCGCGGCGTCTTTCCCCGACGCGCTCCAGAGGATTCCCGCGACGCGGCGGCCGGCCTAGGCGCGGGCCAGTTGCTCGTCCACCACTTCGATCCAGTGCCGCACCGGCGTGCCGGTGCCGCTCTGCAAATGGCCGATGCAACCGATGTTGGCCGACAGGATCACATCCGGCGCGGCCGGCGCGATGGCGCCCAGCTTGCGGTCGCGCAGCGCCAGCGCGATCTCCGGATTGAGCACCGAATAGGCCCCGGCCGAGCCGCAGCACAGGTGCTGTTCAGCGAACGGCTGCAGCTCGAAGCCAAGATCGGCCAGCAACCGCTCCGACAAAGGCCGCAGGCCCTGCCAGTGCTGCAGCGTGCAGGGCGGATGGAACGCCGCCCGCACCCGCTTTTCCGACAGTCGCTGGCGTAGCTCATCGGCCTGCGGCGCGACGATTTCCGCCACATCCTTCACCAGCGCCACGATGTCCGCGGCGCGCTGCGCGTAGGCCGGATCGTGACGCAGGTGATGGGCGTATTCCTTGACCATGGCGCCGCAGCCCGACGCATTCATGACGATGGCCTCGACCGCGCCATCGCGCACCAGCGGCCACCACGCGTCGACGTTGGCGCGCATCTGGTCCAGCGCGGCCGCCTGCGCGTCCAGGTGGAAACTGGCCGCGCCGCAGCAGCCCGCGTCGGGCGCGATGCGCGCGCCGATGCCGATGGCGTTGAGCACGCGGATGGTGGCGGCGTCGATCGACGGCATCATCGACGGCTGCACGCAACCGGCCAGCATCAGCACCTGGCGCGTGTGGCCCTCCACCTGCGGCAACGCGCCGGCCGGACGCCGCTCGGGCACCTTGCGCTTGAGCGATTCCGGCAGGACGCCGCGCACCGCCTGCCCCAGGCGCATGGCCGGCCCGAACAGCGGCGACAGCATGGCCCGGCGCAGCATCTTGCGCTTGGCCTTCTCGGCCCACGGCCGCGGCACCCGCTCCTCGACGATCTGGCGGCCGATGTCCACCAGATGCCCATATTCCACGCCCGACGGGCAGGTGGTTTCGCAATTGCGGCAGGTCAGGCAGCGGTCCAGATGCTGTTGGGTCGATTGCGTCGGTTCGGCGCCTTCCAGCACCTGTTTGATCAGGTAGATGCGGCCGCGCGGGCTGTCGAGCTCGTCGCCCAGCACCTGGTAGGTCGGACAGGTGGCCGTGCAGAAGCCGCAATGCACGCAGCGCCGCAGGATCGCATCGGCCTCTTTGCCCAGATCGGTATCGCGGGCCCAGGCTGCCAGATTGGTTTGCATGATGCCTATAGCTCCAGGACCAGCCGGCCGGGATTGAACAACCCCGCCGGATCGAGTTCTTGCTTGAGGCGGCGCGTGATCAACGCCACGCCCGGCGACAGCGGATGGAACACGCCGTCGGCCGGCGGCCGCGTGCCGGCCGGACGGAACAGCGTTGCATGGCCGCCCAGCCGTTGCGCCAGTTCGCGCAGCTCGGTGGCGTCCCGCGCCCCCGACAGCCAGCGCTGGCCGCCGCCCCACTCCAGCAGGGCCTGCCCGCTGCCGATCGCTGCCGCCGTCGGCGGCAAAGCCAGCCGCCACAAGGGCTGTCCCGGCGCGAAGAACGGATGGGTCTGTTCGCGCAAGCCGGTCCACCAGGCCTGCGCCGCCTCCGGCGGCAGGTGATCGCCGCCGATCACCTGCCGCGCGCCGGCGATGGCCGGCGGCGCGCCCGACAGGCGCACATGCATCTGGCCTTCCTCGTCAGCGCCGCCGACCCAACTGGTCGCCGAAATCGGCAAGGGTTTGCCGCGCCACAGGGCGAAGCTGGCCAGCGCCTGGGCCTGCGTCGCCGGCAACGCCAGCGTCAGTTCCTCCATCGGCCGAGGCACGACCTTGAGTGACACTTCGAGGATCGCGCCGAAGATGCCATGCGAACCGGCCAGCAGCCGCGACACGTCGTAGCCCGCCACGTTCTTCATGACCTCGCCGCCGAACGACAGCACACGGCCGTCCGAATCCAGCAACTGCGCGCCAAGCACGAAGTCGCGCAAGGCGCCGGCGCTCATGCGGCGCGGTCCCGACAGGCCCGCGGCCACACAGCCGCCAACGGTGGCGGCGGGCGAGAAATGCGGCGGCTCGAAGGCCAGCATCTGGCCGTGTTCGGCCAGCGCCGCCTCCAGCTCCGCCAGCGGCGTGCCGGCCCTGACCGTCACCACCAGTTCCGACGGGTGATAGCTGACGATGCCGCGATACGGGGTCATGTCGAGCAGGCAATGGCCATCCTGCGGCGTCACTGGCCGGTAGTTGCCGTAGAACGCCTTGCTGCCGCCGCCCATGACGAACAGCGGCTTGTGACCGGCGCGAGCCGTCATGACCTGGTCGCACAATTCCGACAGGACGAAATCCATGGGAGGGACGTCCTAGAAGCGTGCGAGATCCGGAAAGCGCAGCTCGCCCGCGTGTACGTGCATCTTGCCGTACTCGGCGCAGCGGGCCAGCGTAGGGATGACCTTTTCGGGGTTGAGCAGGCACGGCGGATCGAATGCCCGCTTGACCGCCAGGAACGCGTCGAGTTCTTCGCGAGAGAATTGCACGCACATTTGATTTATTTTCTCCATTCCCACACCGTGCTCTCCAGTCACGGTTCCTCCCACCTGCACGCACAGTTCGAGTATGGCCGCGCCGAACTTCTCGGCGCGTTCCACTTCGTCCGGTTTATTCGAATCGAACAGGATCAACGGATGCAGGTTGCCATCGCCCGCATGGAACACGTTGGCGCAGCGCAGGCCGAACTCGTCTTCCATTTGCTCGATGGCGCCCAGCACCCGGGCGAGATGACGGCGCGGAATCGTGCCGTCCATGCAGTAGTAATCGGGCGACACGCGCCCGGCGGCGGGAAACGCGTTCTTGCGCCCCGCCCAGAATTTGAGCCGCTCGGCCTCCGAGGCCGACACCTGGCAGCGGGTCGAGCCGGCCGCGCGGAAGATGGCTTCCATGCGCGCGATCTCGTGCGCCACTTCCTCTGGCGTGCCGTCGGATTCGCACAGCAGGATGGCCTGCGCATCCATGTCGTAGCCGGCGCGCACGAAGGGTTCGACCATATGCGTCGCGCGCCGGTCCATCATCTCCAGCCCGGCGGGAATGATGCCATCGGCGATCACCCGCGTCACCGCGTTGCCCGCGGCCTCGACGCTGGCGAAACTGGCCATCACCACCTGGGCGCAGGCCGGCTTGGGAATCAGCTTGACCGTCACCTCGGTCACCACGCCCAGCATGCCTTCCGAGCCGATGAACACCGACAGCAGGTCCAGCCCCGGCGCGTCCGGCGCCTCCGAGCCCAGCTCGACCACGTCGCCGTCGATCGTGACCATGCGCACCCGCAGCACGTTGTGCACTGTGAGGCCGTATTTCAGGCAATGCACCCCGCCCGAATTCTCGGCGACGTTGCCGCCGATCGAACAGGCGATCTGGCTCGACGGATCGGGCGCGTAATAAAGCCCGTAGGGCGCCGCGGCTTCCGAAATGGCAAGGTTGCGCACCCCGGGTTCGACCACCGCGGTCGCGCTGGCCAGGTCGATGTGCTTGATGCGATTGAACTTGGACAGGCCCAGCAGCACGCCCTGGCTGTGCGGCATCGCGCCGCCCGACAGACCGGTGCCGGCGCCGCGCGCCACCAGCGGCGCATTCAGGCGCTTGCAGATGCGCATCACCGCCTGCACCTGTTCCTCGGTCTCGGGCAAGGCCACCACTGCGGGCAATGCGCGGTAGAGCGACAGGCCGTCGCACTCGTAGGGGCGCGTGTCCTCTTCACGAAACAGCACGCAATGCGACGGCAGCGCGGCCGACAACGCCTCGACGAGTTGCTGCAACGAATAAGGCGCCTGCGCTTGTGCCAGGCCGGTTTCGACCAGTGAATTCATGAGCGCAACAATAGCGCGACCGCTGGCTGGACGCAGGCCGGGATTTACCCGCATCCTGCGTACAGCCAACGGCCGCGCGGCCCCGCAGAAGTAACCAGCCGTAAAGCCCCTGCGCATCGCGTGGACAAGCGCGTCGCGCCCCCGCACCATTCCCACTCATTGAGAACGCCCGTCGGCCGCGCGGGCTGCCCGTTCCCGCTGGCCGAAAAAAAACCGGCGGGTCATCCCCGCCGGCCTTGATCCGCGTCCCTCCGGACGACTCACCAGGAAACGATCTTGCCCGGGTTGAGGATGTTGTTCGGATCGAACGCATGCTTGAGGCTGCGCATCAGATCCAGCGCGTCATCGCCATGCTCTTCGGCCATGAACTGCATCTTGTGCAGGCCGATGCCATGCTCGCCGGTGCAGGTGCCATCCGCGGCGATGGCGCGCCGCACCAGGTTGTGGTTGATGGCCTCGGACTCCTGCCATTCGCGCTCGCTGTCGGCGTCCAGCAGCATCAGCACGTGGAAGTTGCCGTCGCCGACGTGGCCGACGATGGTGTACGGGAAGCTGGCGCGGTCCAGTTCCTCGACGGTGTCGCGCACGCAGTCAGCCAGGCGCGAGATCGGCACGCAGACGTCGGTGGTGCTGGCGCGGCAGCCGGGGCGCAGTTGCAGGCCGGCGAAGTAGGCGTTGTGGCGCGCGGTCCACAGGCGGCTGCGGTCCTCGGGGCGCTCGGCCCATTCGAAATCCATGCCGCCATGCTCGGCGGTGATGGCCTGCACGGTCTCGGCCTGCTCCTGCACGCCCGCCGGACTGCCGTGGAATTCGAACACCAGCAGCGGCGTCTCGCGCAGCGTCAGCTTGCTGTGGAGGTTGACGGCGCGCACGCTGGCCGCGTCCATGAACTCGACGCGCGCCACCGGCACGCCCATCTGGATGATCTCGATCACGCTCTGCACCGCGGCATCGAGCGTGGGGAAGTTGCAGACCGCGGCCGACACGGCCTCGGGTTGCGGATACAGGCGCACGGTGACTTCGGTGATGATGCCGAGCGTGCCTTCGCTGCCGACGAAGATGCGGGTCAGGTCGTAGCCGGCCGAGGACTTGCGGGCGCGGCCGGCGGTGCGCACGATGCGGCCATCGGCGGTGACCACGGTCAGCGACATGACGTTTTCGCGCATGGTGCCGTAGCGCACGGCGTTGGTGCCGGAGGCGCGCGTGGCGGCCATGCCGCCCAGGCTGGCGTCGGCACCCGGATCGATCGGAAAGAACAGGCCGGTGCTGCGGATCTCTTCATTGAGTTGCTTGCGCAGCACGCCGGCCTGCACGGTGGCGGTCAGGTCTTCGGCGTTGACGGCCAGCACCTTGTTCATCTGCGACAGATCCAGGCTGATACCGCCCTGGATCGCCAGGATGTGGCCTTCCAGCGACGAACCCGCGCCGTAGGGGATCAGCGGCACGCGGTGTTGGTTGCACAGCTTGGCGACCTCGGCGACTTCCTCGGTGCTCTGGGCGAAGACCACCGCGTCGGGCAGCATCGCGGGATACGGCGACTCGTCGCGGCCATGGTGCTCGCGCACCGCGGCGGATTCGGAGAAACGGTCGCCAAAACGGGCGCGCAGGGCCTCGAGACAAGCGGCTGGCACCGCGCGGCGCAACGATTCGGCGTGCAAGGGAGCGTTCATGATCAGCGGGTTCTCGGATGGGGGAATCCGGATATTCTACGCCGCCCGCCTTGCTGCGCTGCAAACCGCCCGGACGGGGCGGCTTGCAGCAATCAGGACTTACTTGCCGGAGGTCAGCGCGACCCGGCGGCGCTCGCGCACGGCCTGGGCCAGGCGATCGAGCACGGCGACCGACGCGTCCCAGTCGATGCAGCCGTCCGTGATGCTCTGGCCGTAGACCAGCGGTTCGCCCGGCACCATGTCCTGACGGCCTCCCAGCAGATGGCTTTCGACCATCACGCCGACCAGCCGCGCATCGCCCGCTTCCATCTGGCGCGCCACGTCCTCGATGACCAGCGGCTGGTTCTCGGGCTTCTTGCTGCTGTTGGCGTGGCTGGCGTCGATCATGACGCGTTGGGCCAGGCCCGCCTTGGACATGTCCTGGCAGGCCGCCTCGACGCTGGCGGCGTCGTAGTTGGGCGTCTTGCCGCCGCGCAGGATGACGTGACAGTCTTCATTGCCCGCGGTCGAAACGATGGCCGAATGCCCGCCCTTGGTCACCGACAGGAAATGGTGCGGCTGGGACGCCGCCTTGATCGCGTCCACGGCGATCTTCACGTTGCCGTCCGTGCCGTTCTTGAAACCCACCGGACACGACAGGCCGGATGCCAGTTCACGATGCACCTGGCTCTCCGTCGTGCGCGCGCCGATCGCCCCCCAGGAGACCAGGTCCGCAATGTACTGCGGCGTAATCATGTCCAGGAATTCGCACCCCGCCGGCAATCCCAGGCTGTTGATGTCCAGCAGCAGCTCGCGCGCCACGCGCACGCCCTTGTTGATGTCGAAGCTGCCGTCCAGGTCCGGATCGTTGATCAGCCCCTTCCAACCGACAGTGGTGCGAGGCTTCTCGAAATACACGCGCATCACGATTTCCAGATCCGCGCTGAGGCGGTCGCGCACCGGCTTCAGGCGCTTGGCGTATTCGATCGCGGCGCGGGTGTCGTGGATCGAACACGGGCCGATCACGACGATCATGCGGTCGTCCATGCCATGCAGGATGCGGTGCATCGACTGCCGGGCGGCGAACACGGTGTCGGAAGCTTCCTTGGTGCAGGCGAACTCACGCATGACGTGCGCGGGCGGATTGAGCTCTTTGATTTCTCGGATGCGAAGGTCGTCGGTATTGTGTGACACGGTACTGCTCCTGGGTTTCCCGCCACCGGGATTGCATCCCGGGGGGTTCCTCAAACTGACGGCACAAAAAAAGCCGCCAGTTCGCTGGCGGCTTTTTTGGGGGGATTCTTTCCAAACTTCAGATTGAGCGCTTCCCTTCCTCCGCCAGCGGCTTCAGAAAACCAAAAAAATAAAAGTAAAAGGCGGGGGAAGCGAATTTCATGGGAAAAGACTCTAGCACACTTTTTTCGGGCCGTCACGCCAGTTTGCGGCGCGGCGTGGCGGCCCCGCAGGCTGCCTGGCGACCGGTCAGGCCGTCCCGCCGACGGTCAGGCCTTCCATGCGGACCGTAGGCATGCCCACGCCCACCGGCACGCTCTGGCCGTCCTTGCCGCACGTGCCCACGCCCGAATCCAGCTTCAGGTCGTCGCCGATCATGCTGACGCGGGTCATGGCGTCGGGACCGTTGCCGATCAGGGTGGCGCCCTTGACCGGATAGGTGATCTTGCCGTCTTCGATCATGTATGCCTCGGAGGCCGAGAACACAAACTTGCCGTTGGTGATGTCGACCTGGCCGCCGCCGAAATTGGCCGCATACAGCCCGCGCTTGACGGACGAGATGATCTCCTCGGGCGCCTTGTCGCCGGCCAGCATGTAGGTATTGGTCATGCGCGGCATGGGCAGGTGCGCGAACGATTCGCGGCGGCCGTTGCCGGTGGCCGCGGTCTTCATCAGCCGCGCGTTCAGCGTGTCCTGCATGTAGCCGCGCAGGATCCCATCCTCGATCAGCACGTTGCGCTGGGTGGCGTTGCCCTCGTCGTCGATGTTGAGCGAACCGCGGCGATCCGGAATGGTGCCGTCGTCGACCACCGTGACACCCTTGGAGGCGACGCGTTCACCGATACGCCCGGAGAACACGCTGGAACCCTTGCGGTTGAAATCGCCTTCCAGGCCGTGGCCGACGGCTTCGTGCAGCAGAATGCCGGGCCAGCCCGAACCCAGCACCACCGTCATTTCACCCGCGGGCGCCGGACGCGCCTCCAGGTTGACCAGCGCTTCGTGCACGGCGCGCTCAACGTAGCCCTGCAGCATTTCGTCCGTGAAATATGCCAGCCCCAGGCGGCCACCGCCGCCGGCATGGCCCATTTCGCGGCGGCCATTGCGTTCGGCGATGACGGTCAGCGACAGGCGCACCAGCGGCCGCACGTCAGCGGCCAGGCGGCCATCGCTGCCCGCCACCAGCACCACGTCATACTCGGCGCCCAGGCCGGCCATGACCTGGATCACGTGCGGATCGCGGGCCCGCGCCATGCGTTCGACGCGTTCGAGCAGCGCCACCTTTTCGGGGGCGCTCAGGGTCGCCACCGGATCGATGTCGGCATACAGGCTGCGGCCCATTTCGGCTTCGACCTGCGCCGCCACCTTGACCTTGCCGGCGCCGCGGCGGGCAATGCCGCGCACCGCGTGCGCCGAGGACAACAAGGCATCGGCCGAGAGCGAATCGGAATAGGCGAACGCGGTTTTCTCGCCGCTGACGGCGCGCACGCCAACGCCCTGGCTGATGGAGAAGCTGCCGGTCTTGACGATGCCCTCTTCCAGGCTCCAGCCCTCGCTGCGGGTGTACTGGAAATACAGGTCGGCATAGTCGACCTTGTGGGTGAAGATTTCGCCAAGGGCGCGCGCCATATCGGCCTCGGTCAACCCCCACGGGTCGAGCAGGAGCGATTTGGCGGTAGCCAGGGATGCAATAGCGGGATCGATGATTTTCATAGGACTCTGTTCGGGGGCGCCGGTGCGACGAACGCGGCAGCCAGGACGCTCAAGGCTATATCGTACCGCCGACAAGGGGGTGGCGTCGCGGCCGCCGTTTATTGTCTATCAAGTTAACCAATTGGAACCGCTCCCATACCCGCGAGGGGCGTTCCGAAAAAATAACCTCTGCCCGGGCGCCAGCCCCTTTGCTCACCGGCCGGACGCCCTATCGAACTTGTCATACAACGCAACAGCAAAATGAAAATGGCGTAAAAAAGTCCTCCCCGCAAACGGCCGCGCATATCATTCCCGATGGCTGGGAATGAAAATCCGCATACCCCTGGAAATCCCCGTGTCATAGGGATCGCGTCCAGTCGTCCTACCACTTGTGGAAACTCGTGTATTTGCCGCCGGCATCGACCCGGCATACGAAAATTACAGGCTTACTACACACTGAAAAGTGGGCATCCTCTGCCCATCCGCTCGCTTCGTGAAACAAAAACGCGCATTTCCCAACACGCAATGTTGCATTCGTCCGCCCTGTGAACCAAACGGGCGGTTGTTTCATTTAGTCCCAAATTTGGGAATATCATTCCCAATACTTGTTCATGGCGCAAACCCGCTAGCCTAAAGACTTTCCGGCCGTTTTGATACAAAGTAATTAGACCAAAACAGCGGCAAAGGGACGTCAAATTCTGTATTATGCGAAGCACAACAAATAAACATAACTCCGCCGGCGATTAAAGCAGTTCCATAATCAGGAATAACCATGGCCCGAGAAACCTACGCAGCTCTGCAAGCAAAGATCGAAAAGGAAATCAACAAGCTCCAAAAGAAGGCTGAAGTCCTCCAAACCAAGCGCCGCAAGCCGGTCATCGCCTCGATCATCACGTCGATGCGCGAGTACGACATCACCCCCGAAGAAATCGCCGCCGCCTTTGGCGCCGGCAAGCCCGTCCGTGCCACCCCCAGCGGCCGCCGCAAGGCTGGCGCCGCTGTCCGCCCGGCCAACGCCGCCAAACGCGCCGTTGCGCCCAAGTACCGTCATCCCCAAACCGGGGAGACCTGGAGCGGTCGTGGCAAGGCCCCCCGCTGGCTCGCCGCCGAAGAAGCATCCGGCGCCACGCGCGACAGTTTCCTCATCAAAGAATAAAACCTATTATTCAGTAAGAAAAAATAAATGCGCACCAAATTGGTGCGCATTTTTTATTTTATGACTGTCTTTTGGCGTGGCAAAAACTACTGGACCGGGAACTGGATTTCGCGCTCGGCGCCATTATTTCCCGGGAATCCGTCAAATATTGCCCGTACCAGATACGGCATCATCCGCACGAAATTGTCCCGTTCGCTGAGTATGAAGGCGCTGGAACGGTAGACCTCGGCTCCGCCCCGCTGACTGTCGTGGATCTGCAGCGTGAGCGTGTTGCGCTGGACCACCATGGGCACGTCGACCCAATCCGGGCCCCAATAGCCGTAGTAGCCGCCCCACGGCCGCGGACCGTAGAAACCGCCATAGCCATAACCGCCATTGAAATACGGATCGTACGGACGCCGCACCATCACCTGCGTCTGGCTCGTGCCATAACGGAACGAGACATCGAAACGGGCCTTGGCGCCCGGCTGGGCTTCCACCAGCCCGGTGGCGCCGATGCCGGCGCGCACCATGTCCTGGTATGACTGGTATTCGAGATTATTGGCCTGCGATGGCTCGGCCGGCACGAATTGGTAAGTCTGGCCTTCGACGCCTGTCGGCCACTGCTGGAAGGAGGTGACGCGCGCCGACACGGTGGGGGTGGCACATCCGCTCAGCACCAGCGCCCCCAATACAGCCAGGACGGCCGCCCAACGGCCGGTATTGAACGGGGAAGAACGAGACATTTGCAACTCCTCATTGCGCGACGGCGCCCATCATACTGAGCTTTGACCGCGCGGGCCCCCAAAAGTTTACGCCGGGCGGGTGCGTCCGGCGCCTGTGTCTGTCAGGCCTCACACTACAATAGGACTCTCGTTCATACAGGACTGCAATCCCATGCGCACAGACACGCCCGTTACCGTATACCGCAAGGATTACCAGCCCTACCCCTACGACATCCCGCAGGTTTCCCTGGCCTTCGACCTCGCGCCCGACAGCACCGAGGTCCGCTGCGTCATGCAGGTCCGGCGCAAGGCGGACGCCAGCGCCGACGCCGCGCTGGTGCTGGACGGCGAAGAGCTGGAGCTCGTCTCGGTAGGGGTGGATGGCCAGGCGCTGCCGGCCGACCGTTTCCACCTGTCCGAGCACAGCCTGGCGCTGTACGGCCTGCCCGCCGAGGCCAGCGTGGAGATCGTCAGCCGCTGCAAGCCCTCGGCCAACTCCACGCTGATGGGCCTGTACGTCTCGGGCGGCAATTTCTTCACCCAATGCGAAGCCGAAGGCTTTCGCCGCATCACCTGGTTCGCCGACCGTCCGGACGTCATGTCGCGCTACCGCGTGACCTTGCGTGCCGCGCCGGCCTACCCGGTGCTGCTGTCCAACGGCAACCTGGTCGCCTCGCGGCAACTTCCCGACGGCCGCAACGAGGTCGAATGGGAGGATCCGTTCCCCAAGCCCTGCTACCTGTTCGCCCTGGTGGGCGGCAACCTGACTCACCGCGAAACCACGGTCAAGACCGCCAGCGGCCGCGACGTGCTGCTGCAGGTCTACAGCGACCCGGGCGCAGAGACCAAGACCGAATGGGCGCTGGATTCCCTGGTGCGCGCGCTGCGCTGGGACGAAACCCGCTTCGGCCTGGAACTGGACCTGGACCGCTTCATGGTCGTTGCCGTCCATGATTTCAATATGGGCGCGATGGAGAACAAGGGCCTGAACATTTTCAATGCCGCCTACGTACTGGCCGACGCGGATACCGCCACGGACGCCAACTACGAAGGCATCGAATCCGTCATCGGCCACGAGTACTTCCACAACTGGACCGGCAACCGGGTCACTTGCCGCGACTGGTTCCAATTGAGCCTGAAGGAAGGCCTGACCGTATTCCGCGACCAGGAATTCAGCGCCGACATGATGGCGCAGGACATGGACGAGGCCGCTGCCGCGAGCGCCCGCGCGGTCAAGCGCATCGACGACGTGGTGACGCTGCGCGCGGCGCAGTTCCCCGAGGACGCGGGCCCGATGGCCCACCCGATCCGTCCCGACAGCTACCAGGAAATCGGCAACTTCTATACCGCCACGGTGTACGAGAAAGGCGCCGAGGTCATCCGCATGCAGCACACGCTGTTGGGCGAGGCCGGTTTCCGCGCCGGCATGGACGAATATTTCCGCCGCCACGACGGCCAGGCCGTGACCTGCGACGACTTCGTCGCCGCCATGGAATCCGTCTACACGCGCCAGCACCCGGGCCGCGATCTGTCGGTGTTTCGCAACTGGTACCGCCAGGCGGGCACGCCGCGCGTGACGGTCAGGCTGACGCACGACGCCGCCGCCCGCCGCTGCACCGTGACGTTGTCGCAGGAATGCCAGCCGGTCGGCGTCGAGAAAAAGGCCCCTGCCGGCTTCGTCAAGGCGCCCTACCATATCCCCTTCGCCATCGGCCTGCTGGACCGCAACGGCCGCGCCCTGCCGTTGCGCCATGACGGGATGGTCAAGGACACCGCACTGCTGGAACTGACCACGCAGAGCCAGCAATGGCATTTCGACGACATCGACGAAATGCCGGTGCCGTCGCTGCTGCGCGATTTTTCCGCGCCGGTGATCGTCGATTACGACTGGACCGACGAGGAGTTGGCGCTGCTGTCGGCCCACGACGACAACCCCTTCGCACGCTGGGAAGCCGGCCAGGAACTGGCCACCCGCCAGATCCTGGCGCTGGCCGAGGCGCGCCAGGCCGGCCGCACGCTGCACGCCGACCCGGCCTTCATCGCCGCGTGGCGCGCGCTGTTGACCGACCCGGCGCTGGATGCCGCGTACCGCGCCCGCGCCCTGGCGCTGCCCTCGGAAAAGACCCTGGCCGAACGCATGCAGGCCGTCGATCCTCCGGCGCTGGCGGTGGCGCGCGATTTCCTGCGCGCCGAGCTGGGCCGCCAACTCTCGGCCGAATTCCGCCAGGCCTTCGATGACAACCAGACACCGGGCGCATACAGCCCCGCGCCGGTGCCGGCCGGCAAGCGCGCGATGAAGAACCTGGCGCTCAGCCACCTGATGGCGGCCGGCGAGCACGAGGCGCAGCGCCTGGCCGAACAGCAATACGAGCACGCCGGCAACATGACCGACAGCATGGCCGCGTTGTCGGCCCTGATCAACTACGGCCAGGGCGATTTCCCGCAGCAGGCGCTGGCGGCGTTCTACGACAAGTGGCGCGACAACGCGCTGGTGGTGGACAAGTGGTTCGCGTTGCAGGCCGCGGCGCGCTACACCACGGTGCAGACCGCGCGCGAACTGATGAAGCACCCGGCGTTCACGCTGCGCAACCCGAACCGGGCGCGCGCGCTGATTTTCCAGTTCTGCCTGAACAACGCCCGCGGCATGCACCACCCGGACGGGTCCGGCTATGCCTTCTGGGCCGACCAGGTGCTGGCGCTGGACGCGCTCAATCCGGAAATCGCCGCACGCCTGGCGCGCGCGCTGGACAACTGGTCGCGCTACGTGCCGGCCCTGCGCGGTCCCATGCAGGAAGCCCTGCAGCGAGTGCGCGGCCACGAGGGGCTGTCGCGCAACGTGCAGGAAATCGTATCCAAGGCTTTAGAATTCGCAGCATAGGGAGAACCTCTTGAAACGTAAAACACTTACCCAATACCTGGTGGAGCAGCAACGCTCCGCGCAGGCCCTGGCCCCCGAAGTGCGGCTGCTCATCGAAGTGGTGGCGCGCGCCTGCAAGGCGATCAGCCACGCGGTCAGCAAGGGCGCGCTCGGCGGCGTCCTGGGCAGCCTCGAAAGCGAGAACGTGCAGGGCGAAGTGCAGAAGAAGCTGGACGTGCTGTCCAACGAGATCCTGCTCGAAGCCAACGAATGGGGCGGCCACCTGGCGGCCATGGCCTCGGAAGAGATGGAGACCATCCACCTGATTCCGAACCGTTACCCCAAGGGCGAATACCTGCTGCTGTTCGATCCGCTGGACGGCTCCTCGAACATCGACGTGAACGTGTCGATCGGCACCATCTTCTCGGTGCTGCACGCCCCGCACAACGTGTCGGGCGCGCCGGTCTGTGAGGCCGACTTCCTGCAGCCGGGCAACAAGCAGGTGGTGGCCGGCTATGCCGTCTACGGCCCGCAGACCATGCTGGTGCTGACCATCGGCAACGGCGTGGTCGGTTTCACGCTGGACCGCGAAATGGGCTCGTGGGTGCTGACCCACGAAAACATCCGCGTGCCCGAAGACACCAAGGAATTCGCCATCAACATGTCGAACATGCGCCACTGGGCCGCCCCGGTCAAGCGCTACATCGACGACTGCCTGGCCGGTTCCACCGGCCCCCTGGGCAAGGACTACAACATGCGCTGGATCGCCTCGATGGTGGCCGACGTGCATCGCATCCTGACCCGCGGCGGCATCTTCATGTACCCCTGGGATGCGCGCGAGCCGGGCAAGGCCGGCAAGCTGCGCCTGATGTACGAAGCCAACCCGATGAGCTTCCTCATCGAACAGGCCGGCGGCGCGGCGATCAACGGCACGCAGCGCATCCTCGACATCCAGCCGGACAAGCTGCACCAGCGCGTCAGCGTGATCCTGGGCTCGAAGAACGAAGTCGAGCGCGTGGGCCGCTACCACGCCGAGGACGCGGGCAAGTAAGCCCGGCGTTCGCCCAACAAAAAGCCCCGGCCTGAGCCGGGGCTTTTTTTTCGTCGGGATCCGGCGAAGGGCTTACTTGACCTCTTCGATGGACTTCACATCGTCCTTGTTGATCTGGACCTTCTTGCCGTCCTTGTCGTACTCGTACATGCCGGATTTCTTGTCATAGGTCGGCTCGTCGGGCGTCACGGTCGAGGTCCCGTCCCGTTGCTGAATAACCGAGGGCGACGAGCATCCGGCCAGCACCCCTACTCCGGTCACCACCAGGGCCAACGTCATGGTCTTCAGGTTCATGGGCGTGTTCTCCGAGTGTGAATGGTGAATTCACTGTATCGGATGCGCGCCCAAAAAAAGTGACGGCATGTGGCCAAAATGCGTATGAAAGTAAAAAACCCCTCGCGGTTCACACCGCGAGGGGTTGCAACCCCATACAACCGCAAGCTGCCTTTACACCTTGGCGTGCGCCTCGATATAGCGGCGCACGGCGGCGGCGTCGCAGTCCATGACTTCGACGCGCTGCGGCAAGGATTCCAGGTTTGCCAGGTTGCCCGGCGGCGTGGCCGGACGGCCCAGGGCGGCCTCGATGGTTTCCGAGAACTTGGCCGGCAAGGCGGTTTCCAGCACCAGCATCGGCACGCCGGGCTCGACGTGCTCGCGCGCGACCTTGACGCCGTCGGCGGTATGCGGATCGACCAGCACGCCGGTCTGGTCGTAGAGCGAGCGGATCGTGGCCAGGCGGTCTTCGTGCGAGCTGGCGCCCGAGACGAAGCCGTACTGCGCCTCGAACCGCGGCTTGAGCGCCGACAGGTCGAAGAAACCGTCGCGCGCCATGTCGGCCCACAGCGCCTTGACGCGGTCGGCATCGCGGCCGACCAGGTCGAACACGAAGCGCTCGAAGTTCGAGGCGCGCGAAATGTCCATCGACGGGCTGGAGGTGGCGTAGGTCTGCTCGGCCGGGCGCGGGCGATAGATGCCGGTGCGGAAGAACTCTTCCAGCACGTTGTTCTCGTTGGTGGCCAGCACCAGGCGACGCACCGGCAGGCCCATGCCGCGGGCGATGTGGCCCGACAGGATATTGCCGAAGTTGCCCGAGGGCACCGTGAACGAGACCTGCTGGCCCGGCTTGTCGGTGGCGCGCAGCCAGCCGTGGAAGTAGTACACCACCTGGGCGGCGATGCGCGCCCAGTTAATCGAGTTGACCGCGCCCAGGCGGTACTTGGCCTTGAAAGCCAGGTCGCCGGCCAGCGCCTTGACGATGTCCTGCGCTTCGTCGAACACACCGCGCACGGCGATGTTGTGGATGTTCTCGTCCTGCAGCGAGTACATCTGGGCGCGCTGGAACGCGCTCATGCGGCCGTGCGGCGACAGCATGAACACGGCCACGCCGCGCTTGCCGCGCAGCGCGTATTCGGCCGCCGAACCGGTGTCGCCCGAGGTGGCGCCAACGATGTTGAGCGTGGTGCCGCGCCGGGTCAGCACGTACTCGAACACCTGGCCCAGGAACTGCATGGCCATGTCCTTGAAGGCCAGCGTCGGGCCTTCGGACAGCCCCAGCAGCGACAGGCCGTCGTTCAGCGGGCGCAGCGGGACGATGTCTTCGCTGTTGAAGATCTGCGAGGTGTAGGCGGCGCGGGTCAGGCGGCGCAGGTCCTCGGCCGGAATATCGGTGGCAAAGCGCGACAGCACTTCGAACGCCAGGTCGGCGTACGGCAGGCCGCGCCACGATTCCAGCGTCTCGGCGGAAATCTGCGGCAGTTGCTCCGGCACGGCCAGGCCGCCGTCCGGCGCCAGCCCTTCGAGCAGGATGTCGGAAAACGGCTGGGGCGCCATGCCCCCCCGCGTAGAAATGTAGTTCATGTCATTGACTCCACAATGCACTGCGTCCCGCCAGGCCAGGCCGCGCGGAGCCGGCTCCGCCGGGCCGCCGCCGGCGCCCCCTTGAGGGGGAAGCGCCGCAGGCGCTTCGGGGGTGGGCCTTCCTCATGCCAAATGCTCCACGCGCAGGCGCGTGACCTTGGACCGCACGAACGGCAAGGCCTCGATGCGCTCGATGGCCTGGTTGACATTGCCTTCCACCGCTTCGTGCGTCAGGAAGATGATGTCCGCGCCGCCGATGTGCGAGGGCTGCTGGATCATCGAGCCGATCGAGATCGACCGGTCAGCCAGGAGGCGCGCGATGTCGGCCAGCACGCCCGGCTGGTCGTCCACGCGTAGGCGCAGGTAGTAGGAGGTGCTGACCTGCTCGATCGGCAGGATCGGCGTGTCGGCCATGGCGTCCGGCTGGAACGCCAGATGCGGCACGCGATTGCCCGGATCGGCGGTATGCAGGCGGGTCACGTCGACCAGGTCGGCCACCACCGCCGAAGCGGTCGGCTCTTCGCCGGCGCCCTGGCCGTAGTACAGCGTCGGGCCGACGGCGTCGCCCTTGACCAGCACCGCGTTCATGGCGCCTTCGACGTTGGCCAGCAGACGCTCGGCCGGCACCAGCGCGGGATGCACGCGCAGCTCGATACCGTCGGCGCGGCGCTTGGTGATGCCCAGCAGCTTGATGCGGTAGCCCAGGCGCTCGGCGTGCTCGATGTCCTCGGCGGCCAGTTGCGAGATGCCTTCGATGTAGGCGCGGTCGAACTGCACCGGCACGCCGAAGGCCAGCGAGGCCAGCAGCGTCAGCTTGTGCGCGGCGTCGACGCCTTCCACGTCGAAGGTCGGATCGGCCTCGGCGTAGCCCAGGCGCTGGGCTTCGGCCAGCACGTCGGCGAACGGCAGGCCGCGCGAGCGCATTTCCGACAGGATGAAATTGGTGGTGCCGTTGATAATGCCGGCGACCCACTGGATGCGATTGGCGGTCAGGCCTTCGCGGATGGCCTTGATGATGGGGATGCCGCCGGCGACGGCGGCTTCGAACGCCACCATCACGCCGCGCTCGGAAGCCGCGGCGAAGATCTCGTTGCCGTGCTTGGCCAGCAGCGCCTTGTTGGCGGTGACCACGTGCTTGCCGTTGGCGATGGCTTCCAGCACCAGCTCGCGCGCCAGGGTATCGCCGCCGATCAGCTCGACCACGATGTCGATCTCGGGATCGCGCACCAGCGCGTGCACGTCAGTGTCCACGGGCAGCGTGTCGCCGACGCGGGCGCGCGCCTTGGGCACGTCGCGCACGGCGGCGCGGGTCACTTCAATGCGGCGACCGGCGCGGCGCGCGATCTCTTCCGCATTGCGCGACAGCACCGTCCAGGTGCCGCCGCCAACCACGCCCAGGCCGAGCAGGCCCACTTTCATGGGATTCATCGCGGCGCCCTCGGCGGGCGGGCGTTGAGGGGAATTCATTTCAGTTCTCCAAACACTCACGCAATAACGGCTGCATACAGTCCACGGGCGCCCTCCCCGAGCGGGATGCCGCGGATCCGGCTCCGCCGGTCCGCCAGCATGCCCCCCCCCGGGGGGAAGCGCGCAGCGCTTCGGGGGGGACCTTACCTATAGCCGTCCTTGCGGAACATATCCTTGATGCCGCGCACCGCCTGGCGGGTGCGCTGCTCGTTTTCGATAAGAGCGAAGCGCACGTATTCGTCGCCATACTCGCCGAAGCCGATCCCGGGGGACACGGCCACTTTCGCATCCGACAGGACGCGCTTGGCAAACTCCAAAGAGCCCATCGCCCGGTAGGGTTCGGGGATCTGCGCCCAGATGTACATGGACGCCTTGGGAATTTCCACATTCCAACCTGCTTCGTGCAGACCGCGCGCGAGCACGTCGCGGCGGCTTTGGTACTGCGCCACGATCTCGTTCACGCAGTCCTGCGGGCCGTCCAGGGCGGCGATCGAAGCCACCTGGATCGGCGTGAACGTGCCGTAGTCGTGATAGCTCTTGATGCGCGCCAGCGCGCCGACCAGCTCGCGGTTGCCGACCATGTAGCCGATGCGCCAGCCCGCCATGTTGTAGCTCTTGCTCATGGTGAAGAACTCGACCGCGACATCGCGCGCGCCGGGCACCTGCATGATCGAGGGGGCGACGTAGCCGTCGAAGGTGATGTCGGCATAGGCCAGGTCGTGCACCACCAGGATGTCGTGTTCCTTGGCCAGGGCCACCACGCGCTCGAAGAACGACAGGTCGACGCACTGGGCGGTCGGGTTGCTGGGGAAGCCCAGCACCATCATCTTGGGCTTGGGAATCGATTCGCGCACGGCGCGCTCGAGTTCCTCGAAGAAGTCCACGCCCGGCGTCATGCGCACGGAGCGGATGTTGGCGCCGGCGATGACCGCGCCGTAGATGTGGATCGGGTAGCTGGGGTTGGGCACCAGCACCGTGTCGCCGCGGTCCAGGGTGGCCAGCATCAGGTGCGCCAGGCCTTCCTTGGAGCCGATGGTGACGATGGCTTCGGAATCGGGGTCGAACTCGACCGCATAGCGGCGCTGGTACCAGTCGCAGATGGCCTTGCGCAGGCGCGGGATGCCCTTGGACACCGAGTAGCCGTGGGTGGTCGGGCGGATGGTGGCCTCGACCATCTTGTCGACGATGTGCTTGGGAGTGGCGCCGTCCGGATTGCCCATCGACATGTCGATGATGTCCTCGCCGCGCCGACGGGCTGCCATCTTGAGCTCGCCGGTAATGTTGAAAACGTACGGGGGCAAACGCTCAATGCGAGAGAACTTCCTCATGATGGGAATCCTTAGGGGGCGAAGGGGCAAAAATCCAGGGCGCGAGGGCGCGAAGGGGAAACGGGCTCAAAAGCCGCGCCAGCACACGTTTGCGGCGCAGCAAAACCCTGTAATCTAGCGCAAGGACGCCTGGGCGGCAAATGGAACAAAAATAGGGCCTGCTTGATGGCAAATTTGGTGGCAAAAATGCCCGCCCTCCCGCCGGGCCGCCCCCAACGGCGGGCAGCCTCCCCGCGGGGGGCAGAGAGCGAGCGCAGCGAGTGAAGCGTGGGGGTATTCCCTTTGCAACATACGGCCATCCTGATGCGCTATTATCGGAGCCATAAAGCCGGAGTATTTATTGAAGCTGCATACCGATCCTGCGACGGCCGCCCTGAACACCGTCACCGCCTACGGTGACGGTTATATCGAGGTCAACCAGGTACGTTTTTCCTCCTCGGTCGCTTTTGGCCCCGAAGGCGAAGTTACCCCTTGGCCCGTTCAGTCGCCGGCCGACATCACCCCCACCCTCTTGCGTCAGGCGGCCGGATTGTCCGAACCCGTCCGCGACCCGTTGGCGTTCCTGGACGAACCCGAAGCCACCCCCAGCCGCCCGGCCAATGCGCCGGAAGTGCTGCTGGTCGGCACGGGCGGCCGGCAACAGTTCCTGCGCCCCGAGGTGCTGCGTCCCCTGTTGGCGGCCGGCATCGGCGTGGAAATCATGGACACCCACGCCGCCTCGCGCACCTACAACATCCTGATGGCGGAGGGCCGGCGCGTGGTCGTCGCCCTCATCCCCCCCAACGGAGACCCCCAGACATGATGATGCCCATCATCGGCAAGCCCGCCCCGCTGTTCACCGCTGAAAGCACCATCGGGCCGATCAGCCTGGAGCAGTGCCAGGGTCGCGCCGTGATCCTGTACTTCTATCCCAAGGACAACACCCCTGGCTGCACCACCGAGAGCCAGGATTTCCGCGACCTGCACGCCGACTTCCTGTCGGCCAGCGCCGTGGTGGTCGGAATCTCGCGCGATTCGCTGAAGTCGCACGAGAACTTCAAGGCCAAGTACGAGCTTCCTTTCCCTCTCATCTCCGACGCCGACGAAACCGTGTGCAATCTGTACGGCGTCATCAAGCAGAAGAACATGTACGGCAAACAGGTGCGCGGCATCGAGCGCAGCACCTTTCTGATCGACGCTTATGGCGTGCTGGTGCAGGAGTGGCGCGGGGTGAAGGTCCCGGGCCACGCCAAGGAAGTCCTGCAGGCCGCCAAGAGCATCGGTTAGCCGTGCACAGGAATACCCGTCAGGTGCCATAGCCGGCCCATACTGGAGAGTGACGCATATGCCGCTTCCGAAGTTGCCCACCCGCCCCGCAGCCATCCTGACCTTCCCCTCGGGCGATAACGCCCGGGCGCAGGCCCGCAGCACCAAGACCGCCGCTGCGCGGTCGAACACCCAGGCCGTCCTGGCCGAAGACGACGAGGACGAGCTGCTGGTCCAGCCCGAACTCGACGGCATGGCCCCTCCCGCCCGCAAGGCCCAGATCCCGGCCCGCCAGGTGCCGCCGCCGGCCCCCGCCGCACCGGCGCCGCGCGCCCAGGCGCGCCAGGCCAAGCCCGCCGCGACCCCGGCCAAGCGCGCCAAGCCGCGCGCCCAGAACGAGCCGCGCAAGCTGTTCGTGCTGGACACCAACGTGCTGCTGCACGACCCCAGCTCGCTGTTCCGCTTCGAAGAGCACGACATCTTCCTGCCGATGATGACGCTCGAAGAACTGGACCACCAGAAAAAGGGCATGTCCGAAGTGGCGCGCAACGCTCGCCAGGTCAGTCGTTCGCTCGACGCCCTGGTGCAGGACGCCACCCAACTGGACGAAGGCCTGGAACTGGCCAAGCTGGGCAACAAGGACGCCACCGGGCGCCTGATGTTCCAGACCACCGCCATCCACAGCACCCTGCCGTCGGACCTGCCCATGGGCAAGGCCGACAACCAGATCCTGGGCGTGGTGCGCGCGCTGCAGGAAAAATACCCGCAGCGTGAAGTCGTGCTGGTGTCCAAGGACATCAACATGCGCCTGAAGGCGCGCGCGCTGGGCATGGCCGCGGAAGACTACTTCAACGACCACGTCCTGGAAGACTCGGACCTGATGTACTCGGGCGTGATGCAGTTACCCGAGGATTTCTGGAACAAGCACGGCAAGGACGTCGAGTCCTGGCAACAGGGCGGCACCACCTTCTACCGCATCCACGGCCCGCTGTGTTCGCAGTTCGTGGTCAACCAGTTCGTCTACTTCGAAGGCCAGATGCCGCTGTACGCCCAGGTGCGCGAGGTCAGCGGCAAGATGGCGGTGCTGGCGACGCTGCGCGACTACACCCACGGCAAGAACAACGTCTGGGGTATCACCGCGCGCAACCGCGAGCAGAACTTCGCCATGAACCTGCTGATGAACCCGGAATGCGACTTCGTGTCGCTGCTGGGCCAGGCGGGCACGGGCAAGACGCTGCTGGCGCTGGCGGCCGGCATCACCCAGGTGCTGGAAACCAAGCGCTACACCGAGATCATCATGACCCGCGTCACGGTGCCCGTTGGTGAAGACATCGGCTTCCTGCCCGGCACCGAGGAAGAGAAGATGCTCCCCTGGATGGGCGCGCTGGAAGACAACCTCGACGTGCTGAACATGGGCGAAGGCGAAGGCAATGGCGACTGGGGGCGCGCCGCCACCATGGACCTGATCCGGTCGCGCATCAAGGTCAAGTCGCTGAACTTCATGCGCGGGCGCACCTTCCTGAACAAGTACCTGATCATCGACGAGGCCCAGAACCTGACGCCCAAGCAGATGAAGACGCTGGTGACGCGCGCCGGCCCCGGCACCAAGGTGATCTGCCTGGGCAACATCGCCCAGATCGACACGCCGTACCTGACCGAAGGCAGTTCGGGCCTGACGTTCGTGGTCGACCGCTTCAAGGGCTGGCCGCACTCGGGCCACGTAACCTTGCAGCGCGGCGAGCGCTCGCGCCTGGCGGACTACGCCGGGGACGTGCTGTGAACCCTCGCGGCTGAGTCTCCACCCCGCGCCCACCGCCGTGGGCGGACGCCGCCTCCCCGGGACGGCGTCTCCAAAGAAAAAGCCCCTTGAGCGATCAAGGGGCTTTTTTATCACCGGTGCCTGACGATTACTTGTCGGCGGCGTTGGTGATGGCGTTGCCGGCCCGCGACATGTCCTTGCCCATGCCCGCCACGGTATTGCAACCGGCGAGTACGAAGCCGAACACGACGAAGGCGGTCAGCACGATCTTGCTGCGCATGCTGCGCTCCTGAAATGTGGGGAAAAGATTCCGGGGCGTACTTTAAACGATCTGCACCCGCAGTTCACCCAGTCCCTCAACGCCGCCGGTGATGACATCGCCCTGCACCACGGCGCCAACGCCTTCCGGCGTGCCGGTGAAGATGATGTCGCCAGGCTGCAGTTCGAACAGGCCCGACAGGTAGGCGATGCTTTCCGGCACGTTCCAGATCATCTGCGAGATGTCGCTGGCCTGCTTGCGCTGGCCATTGACGTCGAGCCAGATGGCGCCCTTGTCGAGCGTGCCGACCACGCTGCGCGGATGGATCGGGCCCAGCGGCGCCGACAGATCGAAGGCCTTGCCCACTTCCCAGGGACGGCCTTGCTTCTTCATCTCGCCCTGCAGATCGCGGCGGGTCATGTCCAGGCCAAGGGCGTAACCCCAGACGCAGTCGTTGGCCTGTTCCACCGGGATGTCGCGGCCGCCCTTGCCCAGCACCACCACCAGCTCCATTTCGTAGTGCAGGTTGGAGGTCTTGGGCGGATACGGCATCTTGCCGGTTTCGCCGTCGGCCACGCTCAGCACGGCGTCGGCGGGCTTGCAGAAGAAGAACGGATCTTCACGGCCGGTGAAGCCCATTTCCTTGGCGTGCTCGGCATAGTTGCGGCCGACGCAGTAGACGCGGCGCACCGGAAACAGCGCGGCGCTGCCGGCAACGGGAACCGCGGTCAGCGGCTGGGGAGGCAATACGTAGTCCATGATCTATCAACCTATGACGGGTGGAACGGTCCGATGGCAAAAATCATTCGCGAGTGTATCCCGTTCCGGGACGGCGGAAATATTCAGCAAATTGTAGGGATTTCCCCATCGAACACCACCAGGCGCTCGATGAAATCCGCCATGTAGGCCTTCATTTCCTGGTGGGCGGCCGACACCTGGTAGCGGTCGTGGGCGGCGGCGTCACTGAACGCCGCCACCACCGCGTGGGTCAGTCCGTCCGAACGGCCGGCCTGGTTGGGCCGGAAGGCATAGCCCGCCACGCCGTCGCATTCGGCCAGGATGCGGTCGCAGTAGCCCCGCACCCGGTCATGAAAGCGCGCATCGGCGGCGCCGGACAATTGCAGCATTACGACATGCAGGAACATCACGACTCCTTTTTCGAACGGGCGACGGCAAGCCAGGCGCGCGACACCAGCCCCATGATGCCGTCGCGGAACAACAGGACGCACAGGATGAAGATAGCCCCCTGCACGATCAGCACCCAGGAGCCCAGCGGCGCCAGGTAATTCTGCAGCGACACGAAGGTGAAGGCGCCGGCCAGCGGACCAAACACCGTGCCAATGCCGCCCAGCAGCGCCATCAGCACCACTTCGCCGTTGGCGTGCCAGTGCACGTCGGTCAGCGAGGCCACGCCGAACACCAGCACCTTGAGCCCGCCGGCCAACCCCGCTACCGAGGCCGACAACGTAAACGCCAGCAGCTTGTAGCGCGACGTCGAATAGCCCAGCGAGCGGGCCCGCTGCTCGTTGTCGCGCACGGAACGGATCACCTCGCCGAACGGCGAGTTCAACACCCGCAGCACGAAGGCGTATCCCAGGGCGAACACCGCCAGCGTGAAGTAATACATCGGCATCACGCTGTCCAGGTCGAACAGACCGAACAGCTTGCCGCGCGGCACGCTCTGCAGGCCGTCCTCGCCGCCGGTGAAACCCGCCTGCACCGCGATGAAGTACACCAATTGCGACAGCGCCAGTGTGATCATCGCGAAGTAGATGCCCTGGCGCCGGATCGCGATGGCGCCGAACGCCAGTCCCAGCAGGCCGCCGGTCAGCACGCCGGCCAGCAGGCCAAGTTCGGGCGTGGCGCCCAGCAGCTTCATGACAATGCCGGTGGCATAGGCCGCCGCGCCGAAGAAGGCCGCATGGCCGAACGACAGCAGGCCGACGTAGCCCACCAGCAGGTTGAAGGCTGCGGCGAACAGCGCGAAGCACAGCACCTTCATCAGGAACGTGGGATAGACGAACCAGGGCGCGGCCAGCGCAGCCAGCGCCAGGATCGCCATGCACCAGCGCATGGCGCGACGGCCCAGTTGCACCGGTTCGCGCGTGGCTTCGGCCGCCAGCACGTTCTGCACCTGCAGCGGCTTGCCGAACAGGCCGGCAGGCTTGCACAGCAGCACCAGCACCATGATGAGGAAGATCGCCAGGTTGGCGGCCTCCGGATAGAACACCTTGGTCAGCCCCTCGATGATGCCCAGCCCGAAACCGCTGACGATGGCGCCCATGATGGAACCCATGCCGCCGATCACCACCACCGCGAACACCACCACCACCAGGTTCGAGCCCATCATCGGGCTGACCTGGTAGATGGGCGCGGCGATCACGCCGGCCACCGACGCCAGCGCCACGCCGAGCGCGTAGGTCAGCGTGATCAACAGCGGCACGTTGATGCCGAACGAGCGCACGATGGTCGGGTTCTCGGTGGCCGCGCGCAGCATGGCGCCGACCCGGGTCTTCTCGATCAGCACCCACACCGCCAGGCACAGCACCAGCGACACCACCACCGCCCAGCCGCGGTACCACGGCAGGAACATGAAGCCCAGGTTGACCCCGCCCGTCAGCGCCTTGGGGATGGTGTATGGCAATCCCGACACGCCATAGGCCTGGCGCAGCCCACCTTCAATCAGCAGCGCCAGCCCGAAGGTCAGCAGCAACCCGTACAGATGGTCCATGCGGTAGGTGCGCGAGATCAGCACGCGCTCGACCACGATGGCGAACGCCGCCATGATGAGCGGCACCAGCACCAGCGCGGCCCAGTAGTTCACGCCCAGGTAGTTCAGCAGCATCCAGGCCAGGAACGCGCCCGCCGTGTACTGCGCGCCATGGGCGAAGTTGATGATGTTCAACAGGCCGAAGATCACCGCCAGCCCGATCGAGAGCAAGGCGTAGAACGAACCGTTGATCAGGCCGAGCAGGAGCTGGCCGAACAGTGCCGTGGACGGCACGCCAAAAATTTCGAACACAGGATTCTCCCCTCAGACGCCCAGGCGGCGCGCGATCCGCTCGGGATCGTTGCGCGCCTCTTGCGCCGACAATTGGTCGACCACGCGGCCATGCTCCATCACGTAGTGGCGGTCGGCCACCTTGGTGGCGAAGCGGAAATTCTGCTCGACCAGCACGATGGTGAAGCCGCGCTCCTTGAGCGTGCGGATGGCCTGCCCGATCTGCTGCACGATCACCGGCGCCAACCCCTCGGTGGGCTCGTCCAGCAGGATCAACTGGGCGCCGGTGCGCAGGATGCGGGCGATCGCCAGCATCTGCTGCTCGCCGCCCGACAGGTTGCCGCCAGAGCTGGCGCTGCGTTCGCGCAGGTTGGGAAACAGGGTGTAGATCTCGTCCAGCGACATGCCGCCGTCGGCCAGGCGCGGCGGCAGCAGCAGGTTCTCGGTCACGTCCAGGCTGCGGAACACCGCCCGTTCCTCCGGGCAATACACCACGCCCAGCCGCGGGATGCGGTGCGGCGCCATGCCCACGGTTTCCTGGCCATTCAACAGGATCGAGCCGCGGCGCTTGTCCAGGATGCCCATGACGGCGCGCAGCGTGGTGGTCTTGCCCGCGCCGTTGCGGCCCAGGATCGTGACCAGTTCGCCGCGCCGCACGTCGATGTCGACGCCGTGCAGCACATGCGATTCGCCATACCAGGCGTTGAGATCCTTGATCGACAGCATCAGTCGTCCCCCTCTTCAGCGCCCATGTAGGCGGTAATGACGCGCTCATCGCGCGATACCGTGGCGTAGTCGCCCTGCGCCAGCACCGCGCCGCGCGCCAGCACCGTGATGGTGTCGGACAGGTCGGCGACCACCGACAGGTTGTGCTCCACCATCAGGATGCTGCGATTGGCCGACACGCGCCGGATCAGCGCCGCGATACGCGCCACGTCTTCCTGGCCGAGGCCGGCCATCGGCTCGTCCAGCAGCATCACTTCAGGCTCCAGGGCCAGCGTCATGGCGATTTCCAGCGCCCGCTTGCGGCCGTAGGGCAACAGGGCCGCCGTGGTGTCGGCCAGGCCCGCCAGACCGACCGCCTCCAGCAGGGCCAGGCCCTGGTCGTTGAGGCGATCGACACTGCGACGGCTGCGCCAGAACCGCATCCCGTCGCCATGCTGGCGCATCAGCGCCACGCGCATGTTCTGCAGCACGGTCAGCCCCAGGAACACCGCCGAAATCTGGAACGAGCGCACGATGCCCAGGCGCGCGATCTGCTCAGGCGCCAGCGCGGTGATGTCGCGGCCGCGATAATGGATTGCGCCCTGGTCGGGCGTCAGGAACTTGGTCAGCAGGTTGAAGCAGGTGGTCTTGCCGGCGCCGTTGGGGCCGATCAAGGCATGAATGGAACCTTCCCGCAGGGCCAGGGACACGCCGTCGACGGCATTGAAGCCGCCGAACCGCTTGACCAGCCCCTGGGCGGACAGAACCGCTTGGGTACTCATGGCCGTCCTCCTACATGCGGGCCAGCAGGCCGCCGTCGATCGCCAGCACGTGGCCATTGACGAACGAAGCCCCCGGCGAAGCCAGGTACACCACCGCCGGCGCGATGTCCTCAGGCGTGGCCCAGCGCCCCACCGGCACCGCCGTCGACAGGAACGACTGGAACTGCGGATTGTCCTGCAGCCCCTGGGTGAAGTCGGTGCGCACGAAGCCCGGCGCCAATGCGTTGCAGGTGATGCCCTGGCCGCCATACTCGACCGCCAGCGCGCGGGTAAACGCCGCGATGGCGCCCTTGGCGGTGGCGTAGGCCGCGATGTTCGGCATGGTGGCCTGGCCGGCGACGGATGACATCAGCACGATGCGGCCGAAGCCGCGCGCCGCCATCGCCGGCAGCACCGCGCGGGCGCAATGGAAAGCGCCATTCACGTGCACGTTCTGCAGCGCCTGCCATTCGGCGGGCGCCATCTCGACCACCGGTTTGCGGTTCTGGTTGCCGGCATTGCTGACCAGCACGTCGATGGCCACGCCATCGGTTTCCAGTTGCGCGATGGCCGCGGCCACGGCGGCGCCGTCGGCCACGTCGAACACCGCGCTGCGCGCCGGGATGCCGGCCGCGGCCAGTTGCGCGCAAGCGGCGTCGCAGGCGGCCTGCGACAGATCGTTGATCACCACGCGCCCGCCCGCCCGGCCCAGGCCGGCGGCGATCGCATACCCCAGCCCGCGCGCGCCCCCCGTCACCAGCGCCGTGCGCCCGGCCAACCCGAAGGTCTGGCCCAGATAGTCCTGATTCAAGCTTGTCTCCTTGTCTTATAGGCGCCGGATCTCTCGGAACATCCGCGTCGGGAAAGGCTTCCCGAGGCTCGGCATCCCTGGCCCGGCTCGTGTCGATCCGCCGTCCCTGCTGGAAAACGTGATTGACATAAATCTCAATATACGCGACTATTTTTAAACACTCAATAACAAGATTTTTAGTTTTTCTTCCATAACGAGTTTTGGCTAGGAGACATCATGGCCCTCGAAACCCCTGGCTGCCCTGCGGCCAACGCGCTGCCCCCACTGGCATCGCGCTTCCTGAAAGTGGATGAATTGCCCTGGAAACCCACGCAGGTCGAAGGCATCGACATGAAGGTGCTGATGCAGGACAAGGAGTCCGGCCTGCTGACCGCGCTGTTCCGCTGGCAGCCCGGCACCGAGCTGCCGCTGCATGAACATGTCGAGGTCGAGCAGACCTACGTGCTGGAAGGCTCGATCGTCGACGCCGAAGGCGAAGTGCGCGCCGGCGACTACGTCTGGCGCCCGCGCGGCAACCGCCACGTGGCCCGGGCTCCGCATGGCGCGCTGGTGCTGAGCTTCTTCCTGAAACCCAACCTGTTCATCGACGCCTACGCCGGCCAGACGCTGGAATAGGCACGCCCCGGCAAGACCCCGCGCGACCGCCCGGCACAGGGCGGCGCGCCAAGATACAAGCCCCCGAGGAGACAAAACCATGAAGATTCGTTTCAAGCATTGCCTGGCCGCCTGCGCGCTGGGCGCCGTTTCACTGTCGGCCCAGGCCCAGGTATCCGACGACGTCGTCAAGATCGGCGTGCTGGGCGACCAGTCCGGCATGATGGCCGACCTGTCCGGCAAGTTCGGCGTCGAGGCCGTGAAGATGGCCGTCGAGGATTTCGGCGGCAAGGTGCTGGGCAAACCCATCGAGGTGGTGTCCGCCGACCACCAGAACAAGGTGGACATCGGCGTCTCGATCGCGCGGCGCTGGTACGAGAACGAAAAGGTCGACCTGATCCTGGATGTGCCGAACTCGGCCATCGCGCTGGCGGTGCAGGACCTGACCCGCCAGATGAAGCGCGTGGTGATCTTCACCAGCGCCGGCTCGGCCGACCTGACCGGCAAGGCCTGCTCGCCCAACGGCATGCACTGGACCTATGACACCTACGCCTACGCCACCGGCGTGGCCAGCGGCGTCATGGAAGACGGCGGCAAGAGCTGGTTCTTCATCACCTCCGACTATGCCTTCGGCCATTCACTCGAACGCGACGCCATGGCGGTGGTCAAGGCCAAGGGCGGCCAGGTGGTCGGCAGCGTGCGCCACCCCATCGCCAGCGCCGACTTCTCGTCGTTCCTGCTGCAGGCGCAGGCCTCCAAGGCGCAGGTGATCGGCCTGGCCAACGGCAGCGGCGACACCATCAACAGCATCAAGCAGGCGTTCGAATTCGGCATCATGGGCAGCAAGCAGCGCGTGGCCGCGCTCTTCATGAGCATCGTCGACGTGCGCAGCGTCGGGCTGGAATACGCCCAGGGCCTGAACCTGGTCGAGCCGTTCTATTGGGACCAGGACGACAAGGCGCGCCAGTGGTCCGAGCGTTATTTCAAACGCACCGGCCGCATGCCGTCGATGGTGCAGGCCAGCAACTACAGCGCCACCCTGCACTACCTGAACGCGATCAAGGCGGCCGGCACCGACGCCTCGGAGGCGGTGCTCAAGAAGATGCACGAAACGCCCATCAACGACTTCATGACCGAGAACGGCCGCATCCGCGAGGATGGCCGCGTGATGCGCGACCTGTACCTGTTCCAGGTGAAGAAGCCGTCGGAATCCAAGCGCGACTGGGACTACTACAAGCTGGTGCGCAAGATTCCCGCCGAACAGGCGTTCCGTCCGCTGGACCAGGGCGGCTGCGCGCTGGTGAAGCCATGAGCGGCGGCGCGCCCGGCCTGCTGGCAGGCAAGCGCGCCGTGATCACGGGGGGCGCCAACCCCCGTGGCATCGGCGCCGCCATCGTCGCGCAATTCCTGGCGCAAGGCGCCAGCGTCGCGGTGCTGGACCGCGAGTACCCCGACCGCGCCAACGCCGGCCTCGTCGGCGGCCGCGTCAATCTGCACTGCGACGTGTCGAGCAGCGCCTCCTGCGAGCAGGCCGTGGCGCAGGCGGCGCGGGCGCTGGGCGGCATCGACGTGCTGGTGAACAACGCCGGCATCGTCGCCGCGACCCGCATCTGGGACCTGCCCGAGGACGAGTTCCGCCGCATGATCGACGTCAACCTGACAGGCACGTACAACGTGACGCGCGCCGCCCTGCCCCAGTTGCTGGAAAGCGGGCGACGCCCGGCCATCGTCAACCTGGGGTCGACCGCCGCCCTGCGCGGCGGCGGCCTGCTGGGCGGTTCGCACTATGCCGCCTCCAAGGGCGGCGTGATCAGTTTCACCAAGGCGCTGGCGCGCGAACTGGGCCCGCGCGGCGTGCGCGCCAACTGCGTGGCGCCGGGCATCATCGAGACCGACATGACGCTCGGCAAATTCGGCGAAAATTGGGAACAAGAACTCAAACAGGGCATTCCGCTGCAACGCTTCGGCTCCCCGGCCGAAGTGGCGCAGGCCATTCTGTTCCTGGCCTCGGACCTGTCCTCCTACTCAACCGGCATCGTGGTCGACGTCAACGGCGGCTTCCACATTCACTAGGCGCGTCAGCAGCAATGAGCACTCCCGATCGCATGTTGTCCATCCTCGACCTCTTCCGCGACGACACCACCGCCGCGTTCCAGGAGGACGTCATGGCGCATCTGGAGTGCTCGCGCGCCACCGCCTACCGCTATCTCAAGTCACTCACCGAAAGCGGCCTGCTGGCGCCGACCGCCGGCGGCGCCTACGTGCTCGGCTCGCGCATCATCGAGCTCGACCGGCACCTGCGCCAGCACGACCCGCTGATGCGCGCGGCCCGCGAGGTCATGCGCGCCACGGGCGACGAACTCAACGCCAACCTGATGCTGTGCAGCTACTACGGCGACAAGGTCATGTGCGTGGACCGCTACTGGACCGACCATTCCATCGAATCCAGCTACGCGCGCGGCCGCCCCTTCCCCATGTTCCGCGGCGCCACCGCCAAGCCCATCCTGGCCAATCTGCCGCCTTACCAGTTGCGCAACCTGATGCTGTGGCACGCCGCCGAGATCCGCGAGGCCGGCCTGGGCGAGGACTGGGATGCGTTCCGCGCCAACCTCAAGCAATTGCGGGCGGCCGGCGTGTGCGTGTCGCACGGCGAGGTCGACCCGGGCCTGATGGGGATCGGCTCGGCGATCTTCACGCCCGACCAGAAGGTGGTGGGCAGCCTGGTGTTCATCGCCGCCGAGGCGCGCACGCCCGCCAAGCGGCTGGCGCTGCTGCAGGAACGCATCCAGGAGGCGGCGGCGCAGGTGACGCAGAATCTGCAGGGCCTGCAAGACAACGGCGCGGCGGCGATCGGCATCATGCCGTCGCGGCCGCGCCGCTTGAAGGCGCCCGCCGGTGCGACACCGGCGCGACGCAAGGCCTGATCAGCCCTTGTTGTAGCGCTCGGCGCTCTTGAGGATTTCCTCGTGGGCGGCATCAACGCCCTTCCAGCCCTTGACCTTGACCCACTTGCCCTTCTCCAGGTCCTTGTAGTGCTCGAAGAAGTGCTGGATGCGGGCCGTGTCTTCGGCCGGCAGGTCTTCGTACGACTTGATGTTGCGGTACGGGGGGTAGAGCTTTTCGATCGGCACGGCCAGCAGCTTGGCGTCGCCACCCGACTCGTCGTCCATTTCCAGCACGCCGATGGCGCGGCAGCGCACCACGGCGCCGATCTGGATGGGGAACGGCGTCAGCACCAGCACGTCGGCGGGGTCACCGTCTTCCGACAGCGTTTGCGGGATATAGCCGTAGTTGCACGGGTAGTGCATGGCCGTCAGCATGAAGCGGTCGACGAAGATCGCGCCCGATTCCTTGTCGACCTCGTACTTCACCGGGTCGGCGTTCATGGGGATCTCGATGATCACATTGAAGTCTTCCGGCAGCTTCTTGCCGGGGGACACGCGGTCATAACTCATGATGGAACCTTGTCAGTCTGAAAGAGGATCAAAGCGAACCGTCGTCCTTGAACGGCGGCTTGGTGGTCGGGGCCGGCACCGCGGGCGCGGCCGGCTTGGGAGTGGCCGGCGGGGCCGGCGAATACGTCGGCACGGGGCTGTCGAACGCCGCGGCCGGGATCGGCGCGCTGTCGAAATATTCGTCGATGTCGGAGGTGCCGCCGACGACCGGCGCATCTTCCGGCGCCAGCGCGCGCGCCTGCTGCTCCTTGTTGGCGCGGGCGTCCGGGTCCAGCACGTAGTCCGACGCCGACGCGGCCACGGCCGGCGGCAACGCGGGATAGTCGCCGCCGATATCGGCGTCGATATCCGACAGGCCGACCGCGTACCCGCCCTCGGCGTCCAGGCGGTACGGGTCCGAGCCGGTATCCGCCGCCGGCAGCGCCGCGTCGGCGGCCAGCACGGGCAGCGCCATGCTGGCGGCGGTGGCGAGGCGCCAGTGGCGCACCGCATCGGCCGGACGGTCGAGACGGTCGTACAGGCTGCCCAGCAGCGCGTGCGTCTGCGCATCGCTACGGCGCGACAGGCTGCGCAGCAGG
The DNA here is from genome assembly GCF_902859745.1 of Achromobacter dolens. GTDB lineage: Bacteria > Pseudomonadota > Gammaproteobacteria > Burkholderiales > Burkholderiaceae_B > Achromobacter > Achromobacter dolens. The sequence continues at coordinate 91,276 of NZ_CADIJW010000004.1, forward strand.
TAGCGTTCGGCCTGGCCCCACAACTGGCCGTTCAGGCACAGCATGCCCAGCGCGGTCAGCAGGTCTGGATCGGTGGGACGCTGCTGCAGCCAGGTCTCGGCCTTGGCCAGCCGGCGCGAGACCTGCTCGGCGTCGCAGCGCGCGTAGGCGGCCACCAGGGCGGGGTTGAATTTGACGGCGATGGCGGCCTCGAGCACCTTGGCGGCTTCGTTGGCCTCGCCGGCCGCTTCGAAGGAGGCGGCGCCGGCCAGCGCGATCTCGGGCAGCAGGCGCTCCTCGGCCTTGAGGTCTTTCCAGATGGCGCGCCAGCCGTCGTTGGCGGCCGCCGCACGCAAGCGCGCCGCGCCGGCCACGTCGATCAGATGGTCGCCCTCGGTGCGCGCCAGGGCATTGCGGCGCAGCAGGCCGCGCGCCAGCGTGAAGACCTGTTCGTCATGATGCAGGGCCGTGTGCGCGCGCAGCAGCAGGCGCATGGTATGCAGGTGGCGCGCGCCGCCGTCGGCCAGCGGCGCCAGCACGGCCAGCGCGCGCTCGGCGCGGCCCTGGTCCAGCAGCATGTCGGCCGACACCGTCGCGGTGGCTTCCACCAGGCCGGGGTCGGTGCCGGCCTGCTCCTGCGCGGTCGCCAGCAGGCGGTCGCGGCGGTCGAATTCCCCCAGGCCATGCGCGGCACGGGCGGCCGACAGCGCGGCCAGCACGCGGCGGGTCTGCACCTTGGTCTGCTCGAGCAACTTGGTCAGGTCTTTTTCGGCGTGCGAATAACGGCCTTCGAGCAGGCCGATCCAGCCGCGCTCGAGCAACTCGTGATCGCGCGCCTGGGCGCGCTTGCCGCGCCAGGCGCGGACGCGATCAGGGATGGCAAGCAGCCAGGCCAACAGGCGCAGGCCGACGTACAGCACGACGAAGGCGGCCACGATCAGCAGCACGGCCAGCGTCAGCGACATCGAGATGCGCCACGGCCAGACCAGCAGCAGCACGTTGCCGGAATGGGAACGCAGCACCACCGCCAGGGCGACGGCGATGACGGCGAGCAGCAGTGTCCAGAACCAGGTACGCATGGGCCTCAGTCCTGATCGCTGGTCTTGAAGCCGGCGGCGCGCAGCGCGGCCACGGCGTTCAGGCTGTCGGACACGTCGGGCATGCGCACCGCGATATCGGTCTGCGCCAGTTCGCGGGCCAGGTTCTGGGCCGCGACCGTGTCAGGCGAACGGGTGTCGAAGTACTTGGCCAGCGTGGCGCCGACGTTGTCGAGCTCGCTTTTCCAGACCGCGGGCTGGCGCATCAGCATGGCCAGTTGCACGGTCAAGAGGCGCTGGCGCAGCGTGCCGCGCACCTGGTCGGCCTGTTCCGGCGACAGCAGCAGCGCCGCGGGTTCGTCAACGCGCTGGATCGAGATCAGGCCGCCAAGCTCATGTGCCAGCGCCGAGCCGGCGCGGCCCGGCCACGAGGCCACTTCGGCTCGCCAGCGCTGCCACCAGGCCGCGTCGGCCGGCAGGCCGGCCTGAGGGTCGACCGGGGCGGGGGCCGGGGTCGCGGGGCGAGTCTCGCCGGCGGCGATGCCGGGCGCGGCGGCGTCCGGCACCAGCAGCGGCGCCTTGCCGACCAGGGCCGTCAGGCGCTCGATGCGGGCTGACTGCGCCGGAATGTCGACGGTGGACACGGCGCGCAGGCGGTCCAGGTCGCCGTTGATGGCCTGCTGCAAGCTGGAGAAGCGCGGGCGGTCGGCTCGCGCCAGGCGCGATTGCGCGGTTTCCAGCGCGACGATGGCGTTGGAGACGTTGCCGGCCAGCCGGAGTTGCTGGCTGCCGATGGTAAGCAGGCGCTCGACGTCGTTGGCCAGCAGTTCGTCGCTCGCGCTGTCGTTGAAGTTCTGCCAGGCCTGTTGCAGGGCGTTGTACTGGCTCTGGGTCTCGCGCACGCTGTCTTCGAGGTCACCCAGGCGACCGGCCTGGGCTTGCGCCAGGGCCAGGGCTTCGCGAGTGTCCTTGCGCGCCTGCGCCACGTCGGCGGCCAGCGTGTCCAGGCGCGAGGCGACCTCACGGCCGGCGGCGACGAACTGCGTGCGTTGCTGCCACAGGGCATAGCCCAGCCCGACGGCGAGCAGGATGACGATGATGAGGGCAGTGACCAGGGGGCCACTGCCGCGCTTGGCCGGACGGGCCGTGACGGAATCGGCCGGGGCCGATGCGGGCGCGCTGGCGCCCGGGGCGGCCGGGTTAACGGCCGGATCGGTAGCGGGAGTCTTGTCTGTCATGACGCGATTGTATTCGGTGTCAGTCCGAAGCAACGAATCAAGCAGCAACAAAAGCCTGGAAAATCGACTCGTCGTTGGGCATGCAGATTTTTACCATTGCTTGCGAACCCGGATCAGATGCCGGCGACGGCACGCGCCGCGCCAGCGAAGGATGGGTCAGGACAAAGCCGCAACCGCCCCACCAGGCGGCCAGCCCGGCCGCCTGCAACTGGTCGCGCACCGAGTCCGCGCCCTCGCCGCTGGTGATGAGCCAGGTGGCCGGCACGCCCTGCGCGGCCCAGCTCCGCAGGCGCGCAAGCTCGAACTCGTCCCATTGTGCCGGCAGGCGCCGGTAGGCCGCGTGACGTGTCACGGAGACGCCATGTGACTGCAATTGTTCGCTGAGCCAGTCCCGGCCCTGCGTGCCGCGCACCACCAACACCCGCGACGGCAGCCGTGGCAGGCCGCAAAGGACCTCCCAGAGCGCCTCGGAATCGTGGCTGGCGGCCTGGTCGCCGGGATGCAGGACTGTTGTATTCGCGCCAAAACCCGGCAGCCCCGCCAGCCCTGCGGCGCTGGCCGGTCCGACCGTGGCGACGGCCACGCCCACGGGCCAGGGCGCCGGACCATCCGCTCGGGCCAGTTGATCCAGGTATTGCCGGGCGGCATTGCCGCTGACGAACACCACCATGTCGTAGTCCGCCGGCCGCGGCAGGTCCGTGGCGGCGACGGACAGGGGGTGGATATCGAGCGCGGGCAGGATGCAGGGCGTCCAGCCCGCGGCGCGCAAGCGGTCGGCCAGGGCCTCGTTGCGACCGGCGGGCCGTGTCAGCACGGCCACGCGCGGCGCTTGGGCGGCGGCCCTGTCCATCAGTCCTCGGGGGATGCGTCTTGCAACAGCTCGTCGAGAATGGCCTGGGCGCCGGCATCGAACAACTCGGCGGCGACCGCCTCGCCGATCGCCTGCGCCTGGCCCACCGGACCGCTGCGTTCGGCGCGCAGGGTGCGCGTGCCGTCGGGCGACGCCACCAGCGCGCGCAGCGTCAGGCTGCCGCCGTGGATTTCGGCATAGGCCGCCAGCGGCACCTGACAGGAGCCGCCCAGCCGGCGCGACACCGCGCGTTCGGCCAGCGAGATCGCGGTCGCGGTGGCATCGTTCAGCGGCGCCAGCCAGGCACGCATATCGTCGCGATCGTCGCGGATCTCGATGGTCAGGGCGCCCTGCCCGGCCGCCGGCAGGCAATCCGAAGGATCGAGCAGGCAACGGATGCGATCCGTCAGGCCCAGCCGGTTCAGGCCGGCGGCGGCCAGCACGATGGCATCGTATTCGCCGCGGTCGAGCTTGCCCAGACGGGTATCGAGGTTGCCGCGCAGCGGCTTGACCGCCAGGTGCGGATAACGCGCGCGGATCTGCGATTCGCGGCGCAGGCTGGAGGTGCCGACGACGGCGCCGGCCGGCAGGTCGGCCAGCGTGTCGTAGCGATTGGAGACGAAGGCATCGCGCGGATCGGCGCGATCGAGCACGGCGCACAGTTCGAACGGCGCCTGCAGATCGACCGGCATGTCCTTCAGACAATGCACGGCCAGATCGGCGCGCCCGTCGAGCAGGGCGTTTTCGAGTTCCTTGACGAAGAGCCCCTTGCCGCCCACCTTGGAGAGGGTGCGGTCGAGGATCTGGTCGCCTCGGGTCGTCAGGGTGAGCAGTTCAACCGCGCACGCCGGGTACAGCGTGCGCAGTCGATCGCGCACATGCTCGGCTTGCCACAGGGCAAGCCGGCTGGCGCGGGTCGCGATGACCAAGCGTTGCGGCAGAGACACGAGGCGTCATCGAACGAAGTGGGAGACGATGACCGTCGCCACGACGCCCAGGATGGCCAGCACGAACAGGCCCTGCAGGAGGCTCAGGCCTGATTCGGATTGCTGGGGATCGGCGGATCTACGCAGACTCATGTACGGATTCCTTGGAGGCGGTTTTGCGGCTTGCCAGCCACCGTCCAAGGACAACAACGAGCAAGGCGCCGAAGATTTCTACGCCGATTTTAACCGCAGTGGGCTGGACGCCGAATTGACCTTCGACAAACACGTCCGTGACCAGCATGCCGCCCGCGATCCAGCCGAGCAGCGCCGCGCCGAAAGTCACCACCAGCGGATAGCGGTCGATCAGCTTCAGGACCAGCGTGCTGCCCCAGATGATGATGGGCACGCTCACGACCAGGCCGAAAATTACCAGACCGATCTGATGATCAGCGTGAGCATTCTGGGCCGCGCCGGCGATGGCGATGACGTTGTCCAGGCTCATCACGAAGTCGGCGATGATGATGGTCTTGATGGCGGCGATGATGGATGTGCCGCCCTTCACGTTGCCATGGGCGTCATCCTCGGGCACCAGCAGCTTGACGCCGATCCAGACCAGCAACAGGCCGCCCACCACCTTCAGGAACGGGATCGACAGCAGGGTCAGCGCAAAGGCGATCAGGACCACGCGCAGCAGGATGGCGCCGGCGGTGCCCCACAGGATGCCCTGCATGCGCTGCTTGGGCTCCAGGTTGCGGCACGCCAGCGCGATCACCACCGCGTTGTCGCCGCCGAGCAGGATGTCGATGAGGATGATCTGGAATACCGCTGCCCAACTCAGCGTCTGGAAAAACTCAAGCAATTTGAACCCCCGAAGGCATTTATCAAAATAAAGGCCGGCCCCGTGCCGGCCGGCCCGCCGCCGTGGCGGCGGGCTTGGAACAACGTATTATTGTAGTTCAGCTTTCAGTCAGCTTTCTGGCGCATCAGCAAAACTTTGCCGATCGCCAGTACCAGCACCGCGCCCAACGCTCCGGTCATGAGGGCGAAGCTGTGCTGGGTCACGCCCAATGCCGCATCGATGCGCGCCACCGGCTCCTGCAGGGCGGGATCACCCACCAGCAATTCGCCGGCGATGAAGCCCAACAACGCCGCGCCCACCCAGACGATGAGCGGGAAGCGTTCGATGACCTTGAGCAGCAGCGTGCTGCCGAAAATCACAAGCGGAATACTGATCGCCAGGCCCAGCACCAGCAGCGTGGTGTCGCCCATCGCCGCGGCGGCGACGGCCACCACATTGTCCAGGCTCATGACCAGGTCGGCGATCATGATAGTGCGGATTGCGGTCAGCAGATTGCCATGGGTCTTGCCGTCCCCCTCTTCCTCGCCTTCCGGCAGCAACAGGGTCACGCCGATGTACACCAGCAGCAGTGCGCCGATGAGCTTGAGCCACGGCAGCATCAGCAGCTTGGCGGCCACCAGCGTCAGCACGATACGCATGATGATCGCGGCGGCCGAGCCGATCACGATCGCTTTCTTTTGCTGCGCCGGCGGCAGCGAGCGCGCGGCCAGCGCAATCACCACGGCGTTATCGCCCGACAGCAGAATGTTGACCCAAATGATCTGGAGCAACGCTAACCAGAATGCCGCTGAACTGAGTTCCATACCTCTCTTTCCTAGGACGTGATCCCCCTAGGACAAACCAAATGAATGGGTGGAAAAGACAAAAAGACGTACTGACCGTCTTGGTGCGAGCCCGACGGCATTCTTGCTGGGTACGTGCAGAATTTCTTTCATTATAGTTTCGTTCAGCTTTCCGTATGTTTCGCCGGCCGCATCATGGACACGGGATTTCCCTAGGCTGGAACGAAAAAAAGGCCCGCCGAGGCGGGCCTTCTTCATGCGCACAACCTTACAGCACCGACTTGAGCAGCTTGCCCATTTCGGAGGGGTTGCGCGTGGTGCGGATGCCGCAGGCTTCCATGACTTCCAGCTTGGCGTCGGCCGTGTCGGCGCCGCCGGAGATCAGCGCGCCGGCGTGGCCCATGCGCTTTCCGGGAGGGGCGGTGACACCGGCGATGAAGCCGACGACCGGCTTCTTCATGTTGTCCTTGGCCCACTGGGCGGCGTTGACTTCGTCCGGACCGCCGATCTCGCCGATCATGATGACGGCGTCGGTGTCGGGATCGTCATTGAACATCTTCAGGACGTCGACGTGCTTGAGGCCGTTGATGGGGTCGCCACCGATGCCGACGGCGCTGGATTGACCCAGGCCCAGCTCGGTGACTTGCGCCACGGCTTCGTACGTCAGGGTGCCCGAGCGGCTGACGATGCCGATGCGGCCCTTGCGGTGGATGTGACCGGGCATGATGCCGATCTTGATTTCGTCCGGGGTGATCAGGCCGGGGCAGTTCGGGCCCAGCAGCAGCGTCTTGCTGCCCTTGGCCTTCATGCGGTTCTTGACTTCCAGCATGTCGCGGACCGGGATGCCTTCGGTGATGCAGATCACCAGATCCAGTTCGGCCTCGACGGCTTCCCAGATGGCGGCGGCGGCGCCGGCGGGCGGCACGTAGATGACCGACACGGTGGCGCCGGTGTCGGCCTTGGCGTCCTTGACCGACGCGAAGATCGGCACGCCTTCGAAGTCCTCACCGGCCTTCTTGGGGTTCACGCCGGCCACAAAGGCGGCTTTGCCATTGGCGTACTCGCGGCACATGCGAGTGTGGAACTGACCGGTCTTGCCCGTGATGCCCTGGGTGATGACCTTGGTGTCCTTGTTGATCAGAATCGACATTTGTGAATCCTTGGATTTTTTCTCTTTACTTGACGGCGGCGACGACGCGGGTGGCGGCTTCGGCCATCGTGTCGGCGCTGATGATCGGCAGGCCCGACTCGGCCAGCATCTTCTTGCCGAGTTCTTCGTTGGTGCCCTTCATGCGCACGACCAGCGGCACGTTCAGGTTGACGGCCTTGCAAGCGGCGATCACGCCTTCGGCGATGACGTCGCAGCGCATGATGCCGCCGAAGATGTTGACCAGGATGGCCTTCACGCTCTTGTTCTTGAGCATGATCTTGAAGGCTTCCGTGACCTTCTCGGCCGTGGCGCCGCCGCCGACGTCCAGGAAGTTGGCCGGCTCGCCGCCGAACAGCTTGATGGTGTCCATGGTGGCCATGGCCAGGCCGGCGCCGTTCACCAGGCAGCCGATGTTGCCGTCGAGCTGGATGTAGGCCAGGTCGAACTTCGAGGCTTCGATTTCAGCCGGATCTTCTTCGTCCAGGTCGCGGTAGGCGACGATTTCCGGGTGACGGAACAGGGCGTTGGAGTCGAAGTTGAACTTGGCGTCCAGGGCGATGATGTTGCCCTTGCTGTCGCGGTTCAGGGGGTTGATTTCGACCAGCGAGGCGTCGGTGTCCATGTAGCACTTGTAGAGCTTCTGGAACACGTCCACGGCCTGGGCGGTCGAGTCGGCGGGCAGGCCGATCGCGTTGGCGATCTTGGTGGCTTGCTCGGCCGACAGGCCGGTCAGCGGATCGATGTATTCGGTGACGATCTTCTCGGGGGTGGAGTGGGCCACTTCCTCGATGTCCATGCCGCCTTCGCTGGAGGCGATGAAGGCGACCTTCTGGGTGGCGCGGTCGGTGACCAGCGACACGTAGTATTCCTTCTGGATGTCGGCGCCGTCTTCGATGTACAGGCGGCGGACCTTCTGGCCTTCCGGGCCGGTCTGGTGCGTGACCAGTTGCATGCCCAGGATTTCGGAGGCGAGCTTGCGCACGTCGTCCAGCGAGCGCGCCAGCTTCACGCCGCCGCCCTTGCCGCGGCCGCCCGCGTGGATCTGTGCCTTGACGACCCAGACCGGTCCACCCAGCTTTTCAGCGGCAGCCACGGCCTCGTCGACGGAAAGAGCGGGAATCCCGCGCGGCACCGGGATGCCAAATTGCTTCAGCAGTTCCTTGCCTTGATACTCGTGGATTTTCATGTGTTACCTGTCAGGACGTATGAGAAAGAGAAGGTGAATCGGAGGTCGAATCGGCCGATGCCTCAGCGCTACCCCCGGTGTACCACTTGGGATAGTGCTCAGCCACCACCGGGCCGTCGGTGCTCAGGGCATGACAGCCGTCCAGTTGGAACGGACGCCGGTTCGGGTTGCTTTCCTGCCGCCGGCGATTGGCCATGGTCTGCACCGCCGCGGTGGGAAGCACCTGCGACAGCTCGGTCATGTGCGTACAGCCCTCGACATGGCCGAAGCGTTCCTTGACCTGACGGCGGAACCCCTTGAGCAGGTTCATGCCGACCAGGTCAGCGTAGGCGGATTCGATGGCCATGCAGTGCTCGCCATAGGGAGCGGCATCATAGACGGCCCGCGCGGCCACGATGGTGAAATCGCCATCGATGGTGATGCGCAGGTGCATATGGTGGATGGGTTGCCCCGCCTTGAACATCTCGCCGTCGCGCTTGGGAAAATCGTACGCCTTGACGTCGATGAGCTCGGCTTCCAGGTCCCAGTTGCCGTCATCGCGCGCATACGACTGCACGCGTATGGAACGCGTGTGCAGCGGCTGGCGAGGACAATCCGGCGGTGGCAAGGGCATGCTTGGGGCCTGCGGGGCGAAGACGGCCGGCGCATGGTGCGCGGCAACAAAACCTTCAAAGTATAGCGCAGCCCGCCCTGCCCCGACGGTCAAAATGCGCGGCGCGAACGCCCGTCGCCAGGGCAGATCGCGCCGCGCCGCCTCAGCGTTGTGTCCACGGCGTGGCCGGACTGCCCATCCAGGCCTGCCCCGCCGGGATGCTTTCGCCCTTGAGCACCAGGGTCAGCGGGCCCAGGCGGGCCCCGTCCTCGACCCGGGTGTCATACAGGATGGTGCTGCGCGGGCCGACATTGACGCCGTTACCGATACGGACCTGCCCGATCTTCATGACGCGGTCCTCGAACAGGTGCGTCTGCGGCCCCGACCAGGCATGCAGCACGGCATCGTCCCCAATTGATACACAGTCGTATTCGGTGATGTCGGTGGTGTCCATGAACACCCGCCTGCCGATCCGCGCGCCCATGCAGCGCAGGGCCAGCGGCAGCCAGGGCGTGGCACGCAGGAAATTGAAGAAGTTCGGCACCGCGATCGACTCATACAGGCTGGTCACGGCCTCGCTCTTCCACACGAACGGCGTCCACATTGGTTCGGCGTGCGGTCGGTAGCGGCCGATCAGCAGCCATTTGAGCGCCACCAGAAACAGGAAGGTGCCGACGCCATACAGCACGCCGGCCAGCATCAGTTCGTCGAACGCCGCCACGAAACCGTCGCGCGCCGCGATCGGGATGACCTTCATGACCGTCAGGTAGCCCACCGCGATCACCACGGCCAGCGGCAGAATCATGCGCATCAGCTCGACCGCGCCGCGCGCCACCTTGCGGCCCAGGCTGGGGCGGAAGGTCAGGTGCTCGGGAAAGCCGGCCGCCTGCTCCCGCGCCGGCAGCGCCAGCGGCGGATTGCCGAGCCAGGTCTGGCCGCTGGCCATGCGGGCATTGGCCGGCGCCCGGCTCTGCACGCCGATCAACACGTCGTCGGGCAGCACCGAGCCGTCCGGCACGTAGGCGCCGTTGCCCACGAAACTGCGATTGCCGATGACGGTGGGTCGCATGGTCATCCAGCCCCGGTCGACCTCCTCGTCGCCCAGCATCACGCCATCGGCGATGAAGCTGTCGCGGCCCAGCGTCAGCATGTCCGGCACGATGCCCATCGCGGTCGAGATTTCGGTGCCGCGCCCCACCTTCGCGCCCAGCAGCCGATACCAGGTGCCGGCATAGATCGAGGCGTACAGGCCGTGCAGCACGCTCAGGCTGGACTCCTGGATCTGGTTGGTGAGCCAGCGCCGCAGATAGATCTGGCCATAGACCGGCCAGCGCCCGCCGCTCAAGCGCGGCAGCAACGCCCAGCGCAGCATGGCCGAGACCAGCACGGTCAGCAGCAGCAGCAAGGCGCTGGCCGGCAAGGCCAGCAGCAGATAGGCCAGGAACGCATTCGGCCACCAGACGCGCGAGCCCATCAGGTCGAGCCAGCGCGCGTCGATCCAGTCGATCAGCACGAAGCTGGGAAACACGGGCATGAAGAACAGCGCGGCGATCAGCGTGCCGCCGGCGGCGTAGGCCAGCATGTCGAGCCGCGCCCAGCGCCCCTCGCGCACCGGCCGCGGCGGCAGCTCGGGGGCGCGCGCCAGCGGGTCGTGCCGCGCCGGCGCGCCGCTCCAGATCTGGCCGGCGGGGATGCGCGCGCCGGCCGCCAGGGACGACAGCCCTTCGAGCCGGCCGTCGGCCTCGATCGTGACGCCGCCCTGCACCACCGCATACGAGCCCACGTAGGCGTTCTCGCCCAGCGTGATCGGCGCCACCTCCCAGTGCGCGCCGTGGACCTCGAAATTCTCCAGGTTCACGGCCGCGCCGACGCTGACGCCGTCGGCCACCGTCAGCAAGTCGGGCGCCCGCACCGAAATGCGGCTGATGGCGGTATCACGGCCGATGCGCGCGCCCAGCGCCCGCAGGTACCAGGCCTGCAGCGGCGAGCCCGCCAACAGGTGCGCCGGCGGAATGTCGAGGATGCGGTCGACCAGCCACCAGCGGTAGAAGGTCCAGCCATAGAGCGCATAGCGGCCCGCCTTGAGCCGGCCCAGGATGCCCCACTTGCAGACCACCGCGACGCCGAAGCTGAGCAGGTTGCAGGCCAGGTAGCTGGCGATCGACAACGCCACCGCGCGCCAGACCGAGTCGCCCTCGTCGCCGGTGAAGTAGTGATACGTGAAGAACGGCGTCAGCCAGATCAGCATGCGCACGCCGATCAGGAGCGGCAGCACCGCCAACTGCGCCAGGCCGCAGGCCCAACGCCGCCATTCCGGCGCGCGCTCGATCGGCGTCGGCTGGAGCGGCGCCGCCGCGGCCGCCGATTCGGCCGCCAGCGTGTCGAGCCGCGCCGCCAGCGCGCCCAGCACGGAATGCTGGTAGAGCTCGTGCATGGTCAGAGCGGAAAACTGCGGATGCTTGCGCAGCGACGACACCAGCCGCGCGGCCAGCAGCGAATGGCCGCCCAGGTCGCGGAAGAAATCGCTGGCCAGCCGCAGCGGCTGGCCGGGAAACAACGGCCGCAGGGCTTCGAACAAGGCGTGCTCGGCGGGCGAGACCGGCGTGTCGTCTTCGCCGCTGGGCTCGGAGGCGGTGGCCAGCTCGCGTGCCTTCAGCGCCTTGCGGTCGATCTTGCCCGAGGTCAGGCGCGGCACCTCGGCCACCAACTCGAAGCGGGCCGGAATCATGTAAGCGGGCAGCTCCGCGGCCAGCGCGGCGCGCAGCGCGTGCGGATCGAGCCGCGCGTCACCCTCGGGGGTCAGGAACGCCACCAGTTGGTCGATGCCCGCCAGGTCGCGCAGCACCACGGCGGCCGCGCCAATGCCGGCCTGCCGGTACAGCGCGGCCTCGATCTCGCCCAGTTCGACACGAAAGCCGCGCACCTTGACCTGGTCGTCGCTGCGGCCCAGGCACTGGATCTGGCCGTTTTCGTCGATGCGCGCCAGGTCGCCGCTGCGGTACATGCGGGTGTCGTGGTCGCCGCTCGGACGCGGATTGGCCAGGAACTTCTCGGCCGTCAGTTCGGGCCGCCCCAGATAGCCGCCGGCCACGCCAGGGCCGGTGATACAGAGCTCGCCGGTCTGGCCCTGCGGCAGCACGGCGCCGTCCTCGCCGCGGATCAGCATGCCGTAGTTGGGCAGCGGGGTGCCAATGGTCACGGGCTGGCCCGGCAGCAGCTCGGCCAGGCTGGCCGATACGGTGGTCTCGGTCGGGCCATAGGTATTGAACAGCCGGCGACCCGGCGTGGCCCAGCGCTGCACCAGGAATTCCGGGCACATCTCGCCACCCAGGTTGACGATGCGCAGGCCAGGCACGTCGCGGGCGAACAGCGCCAGCAGCGTCGGCACCGCATGCAGCACAGTCACGCCCTCGCGCACCAGCGCATCGGGCAATGCCTCGGGATCCGTGGTCAGCATCTTGGGCGCCACCCAGAGCGTGGCGCCGACCAGGTAGCTGATCCAGATTTCCTCGAACGACATGTCGAAGGCCACCGAAAACCCTTGGTACACCTTGTCGCCGTGGCGCACGCCCAGCACTTCGTTTTCGCTGCGCAGGAAATGGCAGATGCTGGCCTGGCTGATGGGCACGCCCTTGGGCTTGCCAGTCGACCCCGAGGTGTAGATCACGTAGGCCGGGTGCTCCGGCAGCAGGCCGTCGCGCCGGCGCAGCGGCGCATCGACCGCCACCGACAGCTCCCAGGTGGTCCAGGTGATCATGCCGTCCAGGCGCACGTCGCCGCCCGCAACCAGGCCGCGCGCGCCCGCATCCTGCAGGCAAACCAGCATGCGGTCGGGCGGCGTGTCGGATTCGAACGGCAGCCAGGCCGCGCCCGCCTTGGCGATGGCGGCCTGCATCACGAGCAGGTCGTCGCCGCGCGGCAGGCACAGGCCGACGATGTCGCCCGGCCGCACGCCGGCCTCGATCAGGTGGTGCGCGGCCAGGTCGGCGCGCCGCCCGAGCGCTTCGTAGGTGAGAGTCTGATCCAGCCAATGAATGGCCGCGGCGGCGGGATACCGCAGGATCGTGGCTTCCAGAATATCGGGCAGCGTCTCCGCGGCAAGCAGATCCGGCCGATAGGGGCCTTGGAGAATCATAGGTACGGCGACAATCCAGCAGAAGGGATGTTTTGCCTATTGACCCACAAGGCGCCAATTCGTTCAAGCGCCAATGAAAAAAACCCCTGTGGTGTGCATCCCGCGCACAACACAGGGGTTCCGGGCTGCCGGACCCGGGAGACTGGCCCGAGCGTGGCGGCTCAGGCGGCGTCGCGCAGCGCGCGAGCGGCTTGCACCATGCCGCTCAGCGCGGCTTCGGTTTCAGGCCAGGCGCGCGTCTTCAGGCCGCAGTCCGGATTGACCCACAGCCGCTCCTTCGGCAGGCGGGCGGCGGCCTTCTGCATCAGGCCGACCATCCAGTCCACTTCGGGCACGTTGGGCGAATGGATGTCGTAAACGCCCGGGCCGATATCGTTGGGGTAGCGGAAGTCCTCGAACGCCTTGAGCAATTCCATGTTGGAGCGCGACGTCTCGATCGTGATCACGTCCGCGTCCATGGCGGCGATCGATTCGATGATGTCGTTGAACTCCGAATAGCACATGTGCGTGTGGATCTGCGTCTCGTCGCGCACGCCGGCGGTCGACAGACGGAAGCAGTCCACCGCCCAGTCCAGGTATGCCTGCCAATCGGCGCGGCGCAACGGCAGGCCTTCGCGGATCGCCGGCTCGTCGATCTGGATGACGCTGATGCCGGCGGCCTCCAGGTCCACCACCTCATCGCGCAGCGCCAGCGCCAGTTGGCGGCAGGTCTGTTCGCGCGGCTGGTCGTCGCGCACGAACGACCACTGCAGAATGGTGACCGGACCGGTCAGCATGCCCTTGACCGGCTTGTCGGTCAGCGACTGGGCGTACGAGGACCAGCCGACGGTCATGGGCGCGGGCCGGGCCACGTCGCCGAAGATGATCGGCGGCTTGACGCAGCGCGAGCCGTAGCTCTGCACCCAGCCATTCTTGGTGAAGGCGAAGCCGGCCAGCAGCTCGCCGAAGTATTCCACCATGTCGTTGCGCTCGGGTTCGCCGTGCACCAGCACGTCCAGGCCGACCTTCTCCTGGAAGCGGATCACTTCCTCGATTTCCTTGCGGATGGCGGTCTCGTAGGCCGCGTCCGTCAGCGCGCCCGACTTCCAGTCGCGGCGCAGCGCACGGATCTCGGCGGTCTGCGGGAACGAACCGATGGTGGTGGTCGGATAGGCCGGCAGGCCCAGTTCCTCCTGCTGACGGGCGATGCGGCCGGCGAATGGCGCGCGGTCACGCGACACGCTGGCCGACTCGGCCATGCGCTGCGCCACCGAGGGATTGTGGATGCGGCTCGACGAGCGACGCGCGGCCAGGGCGGCGCGCTGCCTGGCCAGGCCTTCCTGCACGCCGGCATCAGCCGCGCCGTCCAGCGCGCGACCCAGCAGGCTCAGTTCTTCCAGCTTCTGCGCCGCGAACGACAGCCAGCTCTTGAGTTCGGCGTCCAGCTCGGTTTCGTTGGCCAGATCCACCGGCACGTGCAGCAGCGAGCACGACGGCGCCAGCCACAGGCGCTCGCCCAGTTGCTGCCTGACCGGCGTCAGCGTGGCGAGGGCGGCGTCCAGGTCGGTGCGCCAGATGTTGCGGCCGTTGATGACGCCGGCGGACAGCACTTTGTCCGAGCCCAGGCCGGCCAGCACGTCGGCCAGTTGTTCGGGAGCGCGCACCAGATCCACGTGCACGCCGGCCACCGGCAGCGCCAGCGCCGTGCTCAGATTGTCCTTGAGGCCGTCGAAGTAAGTGGCGATCAGCAGCTTGACCGGGCTGGTCGACAGCGTGGCGTACACCTGCTTGAAGGCGTCGCGCCAGGCCTGCGGCAGGTCCAGCACCAGGATCGGCTCGTCGATCTGCACCCACTCCACGCCCAGCTTGGCCACGCGCGCCAGCACCTCTTCGTACACGGGCACCAGGTGAGCCAGCAGTTGCAGCTTGGCCGTATCGGCCGCGCCCTCGCCGAAAGCGTCGCCCTTGCCGAGGAACAGCCAGGTCAGCGGCCCCGGGATCACCGGCTTGACGGCGTGGCCCAATGCCTGCGCTTCCCCGATCTGCTCGAACAGCGATTCACGGGCGATGCGAAAGCTCTGGCCCGGCACCAGCTCCGGCACGATGTAGTGGTAGTTGGTGTCGAACCACTTGGTCATTTCGCAGGCGGCGGCGGGCTTGCCCGACGGGGCGCGGCCGCGTCCCATGCGGAACAGCGTATCCAGCGAGACCGGCTCGCTGTCTTTCTGGCCGAAGCGCGCGGGCACTGCGCCCAGCAGCGTGGTCCATTCCAGGATCTGGTCGTACCAGGCGAAATCGCCGACGGGCACGAACTTGACGCCAGCGTCGGCCTGTACCTTCCAGTGCCGGGCGCGCAGCTCGCGGCCCGTCTGCTCCAGCGCTTCGCCGGTCTGCTTGCCCGCCCAGTAGGCTTCGACAGCGCGCTTCAGTTCCCGCTGGGCACCAATGCGGGGGAACCCCAAATTATGAATCGTAGTCATGGCAATCCCGTCGTCAGACAAAATTTGTTCAAGTGCCAGCCATTCTGACGCCAAAGCAAAATGAATCAAAATCAATGTCTACATTTATAAGATGAAAAAACCTCATATAATGTGAGCACACTCCCTCCGGGGCTGGCAGTCCCGGCCGCGGATCGCCACGCCCTTCACACCCTCATCCTCGCCGTTGCCGCCCCATGCTGGAAATCCGCCATCTCGAAACGCTGACCGCCATCCGTGAAGGCGGCAGCCTGCAGGAAGCCGCCGACCGCCTGCACCTGACCCAGTCAGCCCTGTCACACCAACTGCGCGATCTGGAGACCCGCCTGGGCACGCCGCTGCTGAACCGCCGCACCCGCCCCGCCCGCCTGACCACCGCGGGCCTGCGCGTGCTGGCGCTGGCCGACGAAGTGCTGCCGCGCATCCGCGCCACCGAGCGCGAATTGCAGCGGCTGGCAGCCGGCCGCACCGGCCGCCTGCACCTGGCCATCGACTGCCATTCCTGCTTTCAGTGGTTGATGCCGGCGCTGGACGCGTTCCGCGCGCAATGGCCGGACGTGGCGCTGGATCTGTCGGCGGCGTTCTCGTTCGCCCCCCTGCCCGCGCTGGTGCGCGGCGATCTGGACCTGGTCATCACGTCCGATCCCCAGCAACTGGACGCCGTCGAATACCTGCCGCTGTTCAAATACGAGCTCGTGCTGGCCGTGTCCGAATCGAATCCGCTGGCCGGCAGCAAGTTCGTCATGCCGGACCAGTTGGCCGACCAGACGCTCATCACCTATCCGGTGGACAGGCAGCGCCTGGACATTTTCACGGCATTCCTGGATCCCGCTGATGTCGAACCCGCCGCGATCCGCAAGGCCGAACTCACGCCCATCATCGCGCAACTGGTGGCCAGCAATCGCGGCGTCGCGGCCCTGCCCAACTGGGCCCTGACCGAATACATGAACCAGGGTTGGCTGCGCCTGTGCCGCCTCGGCCCGCAGGGTGTGTGGCGAACGCTGTACGCGACGGTGCGCAGCGAAGATACCGACGCTTCGTACATCGACGAATTCCTGACGCTGACGCGCGACGTTTGTTTCAAAACGCTCAGCGGCATCAAGTCGGCAAAATAAGCGCGGCAGAAAAACAGGCGCGGCGGCCGGCGCATGCCGGCGCGCGCCGCGCCAAGCACGCGGCCGACTCAGTCGTCGTCGCCCGCCCCCAGGATGCGACGGATGACGTCATGCGCAAAGCCACGACTGGCCAGGAAGCGGGCCTGCTTGGCATAGGAGGCGCGGTCCTCGGGCCTGGCGCCGAAGCGTTTCTGCCAGACCTCGAGCGCGCGCTCGTATTCGGTGGCGCGCAATTGCTCGCGCAGCTCGGACACCTGGGCATCATCCACGCCGTGCTGGCGCAATTCCTGCACGATGCGGGCCGCCCCCTGGCGCGAGGCGCGGCGATGCACCAGGCTTTGCGCAAACCGCTCGGTCGACAGCCAGCCTTCCTTTTCCAGCGCGTCCAGCACGCGCTCGACCTCATCGGGGTCTTCGGCATGGGGCGCGAGTTTGCGCGCCAGCTCATTGCGGGCATGCTCGCGCCGCGACAGATAACCCACCGCGCGCATTTTCAGCGAGGGTCCCTTGGGGGGCGTGCGGGGCTTGTCTTCGGATGTCCGCGCCCCTTCGTCCGTGCCATCGCCGTCACCGTCCTTGCCACGCCGGCCGCGTCCACTGGCCGCGCGCCGTTCGGAGCTGCGCTGCCACTGCGACGCCGGGGCGCTCGCGCCCTCTGGATCCTGGCCCGACGCCGCGGTGGATTCGGCCGCCCGCCGCAGGTCGGACGTGCGGCGCAGCCCCTCGGGCTTGGCCACGGTCTCGAATTCATCGTCCAGCCTGGCGCGCAGGCGATCAGCGGACGTGACGGGCGGTTTCCAGCTCATGCGCTTCCTCTATGTGCCAGCGGCAGGCCTCCCGGGACGGGAGCCTGCCGCTGGCGGCCGGACTGGCGAGCCCGGCGCTATCCGATGACGCGACGACGCGATTACTCGTCGCTGTCGTCTTCAGCGGTGGGCACGAATTCCGCGGCGCGGCTGACGATGCCCTGGTTCTCACGGACCCGGTTCTCGATCTCGATGGCCAGTTCCTTGTGTTCCTTCAGGTATTCACGGACATTGTCCTTGCCCTGGCCGATGCGGTTGCCGTTGTAGCTGTACCACGCACCCGACTTGTCCACCACGTTGGCGGCCACGCCCAGGTCAATGATTTCGCCTTCGCGCGAGATGCCGGCGCCGTACATGATGTCGAACTCGGCCTGCTTGAACGGAGGCGCAACCTTGTTTTTGACGACCTTGACGCGGGTTTCGTTGCCGACGACCTCGTCGCCCTTCTTGATCGAGCCGATGCGGCGGATGTCCAGGCGCACCGAGGCGTAGAACTTGAGCGCGTTGCCGCCGGTGGTGGTTTCGGGGTTGCCGAACATCACGCCGATCTTCATGCGGATCTGGTTGATGAAGATGACCATGCAGTTGGTCTTCTTGATGGTGGCGGTCAGCTTGCGCAGCGCCTGGCTCATCAGGCGAGCCTGCAGGCCGGGCAGCGAATCGCCCATTTCGCCCTCGATTTCGGCCTTGGGCACCAGCGCCGCAACCGAGTCGACCACGATCAGGTCGACGGAGCCCGAGCGCACCAGCGCGTCGGTGATTTCCAGCGCCTGCTCGCCCGTGTCCGGCTGCGAGATCAGCAGGTCGGCCAGGTTGACGCCCAGCTTCGAGGCGTACTGCACGTCCAGCGCGTGTTCGGCGTCGACGAAGGCGCACGTGCCGCCCAGCTTCTGCATTTCGGCCACGACCTGCAGGGTCAGGGTGGTCTTGCCCGAGGATTCCGGACCGTAGATTTCCACCACGCGGCCGCGCGGCAGGCCGCCGACGCCCAGCGCGATGTCCAGGCCCAGCGAGCCGGTCGACACCACCTGGATGTCATGCGAGACCTCGTTGTCGCCGTAGCGCATGATCGAGCCCTTGCCGAACTGCTTTTCGATCTGCGAGAGCGCGGCGGCCAGCGCCTTGGCTTTTTCCGAAGCGGCGGCCTTGGTGGTTTTGTCGTCCATGTAGTGTCCTGTCAGGTCTGGGTCTGTAACGTATCGGGGCGCGGCACGGGGTGTCGGTCAGCGCGCGGGTTGTCGCAAGGGGTGATCGGGCCGTTGCCTGACAGTTGTTGCCAGAAAACTGGCAGTGCAAACTGTGGCGCTCAAGCGTGATCGGTAAAGCGATAGCGCAGATTATGGCATCGGATTGTACTGTACAAAAAACCAGTGTGCCACAGTTTTCCACGTATTCCCTGAGTGGGCAAGCCCGGTGCCGTATGACAGAATCGAGGAAAAAACTGGCGCTATGTCCCCATTGCGCTCCCGGCACGCCGCCCCGGCATCCCACCGAAGGCGGCACGCGTGCGCCGCTCACCCGGCGCCCTTCTTCTTTTCGACTGCCCATGCGCATCCTGATCGCGGAAGACGACAGCATCCTGGCCGACGGCCTGTCACGCTCGTTGCGCCACAACGGTTACGCGGTCGACGCCGTCCGCGACGGCCTGGCGGCCGATTCGGCGCTGGCGGCCCAGGCCTTCGACCTGCTGATCCTCGACCTGGGCCTGCCGCAACTGGCCGGCCTGGAGGTCCTGCGCCGGCTGCGCGCCCGCAATTCCGCCCTGCCCGTGCTGATCCTGACCGCCGCTGACAGTATCGAGCAACGCGTCAAGGGGCTGGACCTGGGCGCCGACGACTACATGGCCAAGCCCTTCGCCCTGTCCGAGCTGGAAGCCCGCGTGCGCGCCCTGACCCGCCGCGGCGCGGGCGGCGGCGCCACGCTGCTCAAGCATGGCCGGCTGGTGTTCGACCAGACCGGGCGCGTGGCCATGGTCGACGACCAGACGCTGGACCTGTCCGCGCGCGAGGTCAGCCTGCTGGAAATCCTGCTGACCCGCAGCGGGCGCATGGTCAGCAAGACCCAACTGGTGGACCACCTGTGCGAATGGGGCGAGGAAGTCAGCACCAATGCCATCGAGGTCTACGTGCACCGCCTGCGCAAGAAACTCGAGCCCAGCGGCGTGAAGATCGTGACGGTGCGCGGCCTGGGCTATTGCCTCGAACGGGACCAGGGTGCGGCCTACCTCGCAAGCTGAATCGCCACAGCCGGAAGCGCTCAACCAGGAAGCGCTGGATGTGATGCAGGCCGGGGCCCGCGGTCCCAGCTTCGCGCCGCCGCAACGCTCGCTCCTGGGCGAGATCCTCGACTGGATGCTGGCGCCCCTGTTCCTGCTGTGGCCGATGAGCGTCGCCATCACCTACGTGGTGGCGCAGAACATCGCCAACGCGCCCTACGACCGCGCGCTGGCCAACAACCTGCACGTGCTGACGCGCCAGGTGCACGCCCAGGATGGCCGCGCGGTGCTGCGGATGACCGACCCGGCGCGCGATGTGCTGCGCGCCGACGAGACCGACAGCGTGTTCTGGCTGGCGCTCGGCAGCCGCGGTGAATACCTGGGCGGCGACCGCGCCCTGCCCCTGCCCGCTTCCGTCGGCCAGCCGCGCCCCGGCGAGGTCCAGTACGAGGACGACACCCTGCGCGGCTTCGGCGTGCGCCTGGCCTTCACCTGGGTCGATCTGAACCTGCCCAATACCCAGCCGGCGCTCTTGATCGTGGCCGAGACGGTCGAAAAGCGCACCCAACTGGCCAACGACATCATCAAGGGCGTGATCATTCCGCAGTTCGTGGTGCTGCCGATCGCGGTGCTGCTGGTATGGTTCGGGCTGTCGCGCGGCGTGGCGCCACTCAATGCGCTGCAGCAGCGGCTGCGGGCGCGCCGGCCGGATGACCTGTCGCCGATCGACGAACGCGCCGCCCCCTCCGAGATCGCCCCGCTGGTCGCGGCCATGAACGACCTGCTCGACAGGCTGTCGGACAACGTCCAGGCGCAGCGCCGCTTCGTCGCCGATGCCGCGCACCAGTTGAAAACCCCGCTGGCGGGCCTGCGCACCCAGGCCGAGCTGGCCCTGCGCGATGCCAGTCCCGAGGAGATGCAGGCCAGCCTGCGCCAGTTGGTGACCGGCTCCGAGCGCGCCACCCGCCTGGTGAACCAGTTGCTGCTGCTGGCGCGGGCCGAAAACCCCAGCGCCATCGGACTGGCCGCCACCGACCTGAACGCCATCGCCTACGAACAGGCGATGCACTGGGTGCCGCAGGCGCTGTCGCTCGGCACCGACCTGGGCTTCGAAGGCTCGGAGACCCCGGTCGAGATCAACGGCAACCCGCTGCTGCTGGCGGAACTGCTCAACAACCTGGTGGACAACGCGCTGCGCTATACGCCGCGCGGCGGCCACATCACGGTGCGCGTGCAGGCGCAAGGCGACCAGGGCGTGCTGGAGGTCGAGGATTCCGGCCCCGGCATCGCCCCGGAAGAGCGCGAGCGCGTGTTCGACCGCTTTTACCGCGTGCTGGGCACGCTGTCGGACGGTAGCGGACTGGGTCTGGCCATCGTCCGGGAGATCGCGCAGAAGCACCAGGCCACCGTCGTGGTCACCGACCACCCGACCCCGCACTCGAACCTGCCGGGCACGCGCATCCGGGTCGTCTTCCCGCTCTACGTCGAACCCGTCGACGACCTCGGCGACTGAGGCCGGCCCCCCCCCGCCCCCCGACGGGCGCCTCGCGCCGGCCCAGGCGTTTCCCGCCCGGCGTGGTCGCGCGCCGCGCTTGCCGCCACGCAAGTTCCCCGCTCCGTCCCTAGGACTATCCCTAGCCCTCCCAGGGAATTTTACTTTTTGTTTCAAATTTAAGATTCAGGTAAGGGTTCCGTCAGAACCTCGTCAGCCTCGCGCCCCAACCTTGCGATAGCTCGATGTCGGCCCCGCCGGCGGAGGGTCAAGCACGGCGGAAAACCGCCGGCCAGAAAAATCGAGGAGACATCATGAGCACAACTACCATGGCAGGTCGCGGTCCATCCGCGGATCCGCGCCCGATGACCAAGGATGAACGCCGTGTCATCTTTGCCTCGTCGCTGGGCACGGTGTTCGAGTGGTACGACTTTTATCTGTACGGTTCGCTGGCCGCGATCATCGCCCAGCACTTCTTCTCCGGTGTGAACCCGACCGCGGGCTTCATCTTCGCGCTGCTGGCCTTCGCCGCCGGCTTCGCGGTGCGTCCGTTCGGCGCGCTGGTGTTCGGCCGACTGGGCGACCTGGTCGGACGTAAATACACCTTCCTGGTCACCATCGTGCTGATGGGCCTGTCCACCTTCCTGGTGGGCGTGCTGCCCAGCTATGCCAGCATCGGCATCGCCGCGCCCGCCATCCTGATCATTCTGCGCCTGCTGCAAGGCCTGGCGCTGGGCGGTGAATACGGTGGCGCCGCGACCTACGTCGCGGAACACGCGCCGCATGGCCGCCGCGGCTTCTACACCTCCTGGATCCAGACCACCGCGACGCTGGGCCTGTTCCTGTCGCTGCTGGTGATCCTGGGCATCCGCTCGTTCATGGGCGAGGACGACTTCAAGGCCTGGGGCTGGCGCATTCCGTTCCTGATCTCGGTCGTGCTGCTGGGCATCTCGGTGTGGATCCGCCTGCAGTTGAACGAATCGCCGACCTTCAAGCGCATGAAGGAAGAAGGCAAGGGTTCGAAGGCGCCGATCGCCGAATCGTTCGGCCAGTGGAAGAACCTGAAGGTGGTACTGCTGGCGCTGCTGGGCCTGACCGCCGGCCAGGCCGTGGTCTGGTACACGGGCCAGTTCTACGCGCTGTTCTTCCTGACGCAGACGCTCAAGGTGGACGCCAACACCGCCAACATCATGATCGCCATCGCGCTGCTGATCGGCACGCCTTTCTTCGTGATCTTCGGCGCGCTGTCGGACAAGATCGGCCGCAAGCCCATCATCATGGCGGGCTGCCTGATCGCCGCCGCGACCTACTTCCCGATCTTCCAGGGCATCACGCACTTCGCCAACCCCGCGCTGGAAAAGGCGCAGGCCACCGCCCCGGTCACCGTCATCGCCGATCCGACCACCTGCTCGTTCCAGTTCAACCCGGTGGGCACCGCCTCGTTCACCAGTTCGTGCGACGTGGTCAAGTCGTTCATGGCGCGCAATTCGGTGAACTACAAGAACGAAGCGGCTCCGGCCGGCTCGGTCGCCAAGGTCAAGATCGGCAGCGACGAGTTCGCCTCGTTCGACGGCAAGGGCATGGCGCCGGCCGACTTCAAGGCCAAGGCCGCCGAACTCGACAAGGCCCTGACCGCCGCCATCCGCAGCCACGGCTACCCCGCCAAGGCGGACCCGGCGCAAAGCAACAACGTCATGGTCGTCGTGCTGCTGACCATCCTGGTGATCTACGTGACCATGGTCTACGGCCCGATCGCGGCGATGCTGGTGGAAATGTTCCCGACCCGCATCCGCTACACCTCGATGAGCCTGCCCTATCACATCGGCAACGGCTGGTTCGGCGGCTTCCTGCCCCCGGTCGCCTTCGCCGTGGTGGCCGCCACCGGCAACATCTACGACGGCCTGTGGTACCCGATCATCATTGCGGTGATGACCCTGGTCATCGGCACGCTCTTCGTGCGCGAAACCAAGGACAACGACATCAACGCCTAACGACCATCCCCCGCCGGGCGGGACTGCTGCGCCTGCCCGGCCTTTCAAAAGCTCCCCTGGGAGCTTTTTTTTTGCGCTCGCGCCGGCTGGAAGACCTGATACGGTCTGACGTCTGCTCGATTCAGGACCCTGTCAGACCCTCGCCGTTAGACTGGCGCTTCAGATTACGGCCTTGCGCCTCTTCGCCCGGCGATTGATCCCCCTGCCAGGCGATTGCAGGGCCAGTGTTCTGACACCGATACCGCGTTCCCCGCGAGCCTTTTATGACGCGGTATTGTGTGCTCCCGTACCGGCCCGGCCTCTATTGAGCCGGGCCGCTTTTTTTGTCCGGACGCGTTCCGTGCGCGCAAGAAAAAGGCGGCCTCGCTTCGGCCGCCCGGGCACTGCGCGGGGCCGCGCCTCAGCGGCGCATGCCCACCCCGATGACCAGCACGCCGGCCACGATCGCAGCAATCCCTGCCCACATCGGAATCGGCACGGACTTCTCGGTCTCGGCCGTGGCCTTGACCGAACCGACCTGCAGCACGGTTTCCTCGGACTTGTAGCTGAAGCCCTTATACGCCAGGGCGGCGATGCCCAACACGATCAGGATGGCGCCGACAATCTTCATGCTTCTTCTCCTATTGCACAGGGGTGACGCGGACATTACCGCAAGGCTGCCCCCCTGTCAGTGACAGAACGTGTCGCCTGCCCCCATCGTATTGCACCGCTGCGGCAAAGCGGCCCGCGTCGTATAGAATCAACCCTTTTGGCCGACGCTCATGTGGTTCAAGAATCTCAAGATTTACCGTCTCTCCTCGCCGTGGACGCTGACCGGCGAGCAGCTTGAAGAAACGCTTGCGCGGCATGCCTACCAAGCCGGCAACAACCTCGAAATGCAAAGCCTGGGCTGGGTTCCGCCGCGCGAAAACGGCGGGCTGGCGCACGTCGTCGGCGGGCAGATCCTGCTGAACCTGCGCGCCGAGAAGAAGCTGCTGCCCAGCACCGTGGTCAACCAGGTCGCCAAGGCGCGCGCCCAGGAGATCGAAGAACAGCAAGGCTACAAGCCGGGCCGCAAGCAGATGAAGGAAATCAAGGAGCGCGTCACCGACGAGCTGCTGCCGCGCGCCTTCAGCGTGTACCGCGACACCCGCGTGTGGATCGACCCGCAGAATCACTGGCTGGTGATCGACGCCGCCGCCTCGGCCAAGGCCGACGAAGTCATCGGCCTCTTGGCCAAGTGCGTGGATCCGTTCCCGCTCGAAAACCTGTACGTGGCCCAATCGCCCGCCTCGGCCATGACCGGCTGGCTGGCCGAGGACGAGGCGCCGAGCAACTTCAGCATCGACCAGGACACCGAACTGCGTTCGTCCGGCGAAAGCGGCGCGGCCATCCGCTACGTCAAGCACTCCATCGACGCCGACGACGTGCGCAGGCACATCCAGTCGGGCAAGCAATGCACCCGCCTGGCCATGACCTGGGCCGACCGCATTTCGTTCGTGCTGACCGAAGGCCTGGACGTCAAGCGCGTCGCGCCGCTGGACGTGCTCAAGGAAGGCAACGACACCGTCGCCACCAATGACGACGAAAAATTCGACTCCGACATGATGCTGATGACGGGCGAGCTGGCCAAGATGCTGGCCGAGCTGGTCGACGCGCTGGGCGGCGAAAAGAAGATCTGAGCCCCGCGCTCCGGCTTCACCGCGACAGGCCGCTCCTGGGGAAGCGGCCTTTTTCATGGCGCGGCGGGACGGCGGCTGGCAAGCCGCGCAACCGCCGTCAGGCAGCGACGCTGCGATCGCGGCCCGACTGCTTGGCCTGGTAGAGCGCCTTGTCGGCGCGGTCGATCAGATAGGCGTAGTCCGGATGCCCATCGAAGGCCGCCACGCCGATGCTGGCGGTGATGCGCAAAGCGCCCACTTCCGGAATCATGAAGGCGTGCCGGCGGATCTCGGCGCCCAGTTTCTCGGCCACCAGCAGGGCCGCGTCGCGCGCCGTGTCCACCAGCACCACCAGGAATTCCTCGCCGCCGTATCGAAACACGAAGTCACTCGAACGACAGGATTGATGCACCACCTCGGCGAACTGCCGCAGCACCTGGTCGCCGCCCGCGTGGCCATGCTGGTCGTTGACCGCCTTGAAGTGGTCGATATCCAGCAGCAGCACCGAGAACGTCGAGCGCTCGCGCGTGGCGATCAGGATCTCGCGGCCGATCACCGACGGCAGGAAGCGGCGGTTGAGCACGTTGGTGAGCGGATCGCTGCCGCTTTCGATCTCGGCCACCATGTCGAACAGGCCGTTGAGCAGGTGCTTGATGCGCGCCACCAGTTCCTGCAATTCGCGCACCTGGTCCGGCAGCGACGCCGGGCCGCATTGCAGCAGGCCGGGCAGCACCACGTCGTCCAGCCGCTCCACCGCCTCGGTAATCTGCCGCAGCGCCGGCGCGCTCTCGAACAGCACGCCACCCTTGTGCTGCAGCCACAGGCCGAACTCGGAGGCTGCCAGGCGCGGCAACACCTGCTCCGGCGCGCGATAGTGCAGGCCGATCAGCACCGCCTGGCTCCATTCGAGCAGGGCGGCGCGCTGGCGCTCGCGCTCGGTGGAAATGTTCTGTCCCAACGCGAACAGCCGATAGGCCTCGTCATTGCGGGCGCCGCGGTTGATGTCGCGCATGAAGGCGCGGCTCATCTGCTCGATCGCCAGGTCGAAAAGATTGCAGACGTACTGCGTCGCGACCGAGGCCGCCACGCCGTCCAGGTCGCTGGCGCGCAGGCGCATTGCGATTTCGTTTTTCAGGATGCGGGCGCCGGCCATCACCAAGTGGATCGGGATGTGCACGCGCGCATGCACCTCTCCCACCTTCTTCTGTACCGCCATCAGCGCCGCGATGTCGCCCTGCTCGCGTACGCACAGCAGGCCCTTGAGCCAGCCCTTCATGCCCTTGTGCAGGCGGGTGGCGACAATTTCGTGCGACAGGCGCGGGCCGGCCTCAGCATCGGCCAGCAGGGTGGAATAAAAGGCGTCGACCAGCTCGTCGGCGCTGTCGGACACTACCGCCGCGACCTGGCCGCGGGTATAGGCATCGACCGACGAATAGACCGCCTGCCAGGCCTGGGCATTGGACGCGCTCAGGTAGCACGCCTGCCCGGCGGGATCAGGAGAAGACGGGACTGTGCGACTGCTCGAAGACATAAGACCATCCGACCGAAGATTCCATGGCGTGTCTCGGAGCGACACGCGACAGGAAAAACCAGCGCGGATTATGCTTGAAATCGCCGGCGTCGGCCGTCATGACGGCCGCGCCCCGCTGCCTCGCGAACGCCTTACTCCAGGCCGTGGAACACCGAGTCGTCTGGGCCGATATGCGACGGGTGCTGCCAGGTGACATCGCGCAGCGAGTGTTGCACCAGCCCTTCCACGCCCAGCAGCACCGCGAAGATGGCCATGCGGATGGGGATGCCGTTGTCGGTCTGGCGGAAGATCGCCAGGCGCGGATCATGGTTCAGGTCCACGCTCAGGTCGTTGGCGCCCGGCCGGCTGTCGCGCGGCAGCGGGTGCATGACGATGGTGTCCGGGCCGCAATACGCGTCGATGATGGCGCGGTTGATCTGGAAGTCCGGCGTGTAGCCCTCGTTCTCTTCGTTGGCAAAGCGCTCTTTCTGCACCCGCGTCGCGTAGATCACGTCGGCGCCCGCCAGGCCTTCGGCCAGCGAGGTCTTCTGCTCGATGATGTTGCCGTTGCGGCTGGCCTGCTCGATGATGTAGGCGGGCATTTCGAGCCCCTTGGGCGACACCAGCGAGAACTTGACGTTCTTGTACAGCGCCATCAGCTTGATCAGCGAATGCACCGTGCGGCCGTACTTCAGGTCGCCGACCATGGCGATGTGCGCGCCGTCGAGCAGCTTGCCCAGGCGCGAGAACTCGGTGAGGATGGTGTACAGGTCCAGCAGTGCCTGGCTCGGGTGCTCGCCGGGGCCATCGCCGCCGTTGACCACCGGGATGTTGGTGGCGCGCGCGAATTCGGCCACCGAACCCTGGTCGGGATGGCGGATCACCATCGCATCGACGTAGCCGCTCATGACGCGGCTGGTGTCGTAGATGGACTCGCCCTTGGCCATCGACGAGAAGGTGAAGCCGGTGGTGTCGCAGACCGAGCCGCCC
This sequence comes from Achromobacter dolens, assembly GCF_902859745.1. GTDB lineage: Bacteria > Pseudomonadota > Gammaproteobacteria > Burkholderiales > Burkholderiaceae_B > Achromobacter > Achromobacter dolens. Next base: position 118,225 of record NZ_CADIJW010000004.1, read on the forward strand.
AGGCGGCAGAAGGCCGAGCCGAAGCTGACTCGGGTGCGCGTGCTGGCCTCGAAGAACAGGTTGCCCAGCACCGCGCCTTCCAGTACGCGCGACACTTTCTGGCGGCGCGCGATGGGCTGCATCATGTCGGCCACGCGGAACAGGTCTTCGACCGATTCGCGCGTGAACTGGTCCACCGACAGCAACTGGTTCTTGCCCTCGACCGCGATCCGCTCACGCAGCGGGCCATCTTGTACGCTTTGCGTATATTTTTCGAGCAGCACGCCGTTTTGCACGATCTCGCTGACGAAACGCTGCACCACTTCCGGCATCGCGCGGAACTCCTGCGAGCCCTCCGGCAGCAGCCAGGTATCAAGCGCGCGGCGTTTGACGCCGATTCGGGTCGCGAACACGTCGCGCGTGAGATTCAGGCGGCGCATCGCATCGCGCAGGAAAGCTTGCTGGGAAATGGTCATGACAGGTCCCGAAGAAAGGGGTTATATACGCACTGCGCATATTATTCCCAACGCAAATGCATGTCCAACATTTTTGCGCACACGGGTTTACCCTCGAAATCTCAGCGTCGAGCGTAGGTTGTCATCTGCGACGCGGCATCCGTCGTGCCCTGCCCCGTCGCCAGCCAGCAGCCGGCGCAGAACGCCAGGGCGCTGACGAGGTAGCAGAGCATGGCCAGCACCTGCGCCGGCAGGTGCGCCCGGGTCACATGGCCAGTGTAGCCCTGGCGCAACAGGCTTACCTGCGCCAGGTAGGCGAACAAGACCCCGAGGCAGGCCAGCAGCAGCCCGGCCAGCAACAGCAGCAGTGGCAATTGCAGGTCGGGCGCGGCGATATCGCCCCCGACGATGCCCAGCGAGAACGCAGCCAGCCCCAGCGCGGCGCCGCCGTTCAGCCACCCCAGGAAGCGGAACGCGCCGGCCAGCAGCGCGAACGGCAGGCCGGCGGCGCGCAACTGCCGGGCGCGCGGGTCCATTAGTCTTCCTTGCGGCAGACCGGCGTGGCGGTCTGGATGGAGGTGCGCGCGGCGGCGATCTCGGCCGCGTTCCAGCGGCCCTGCCCCAGCACGGTCACGGTGACCTTGGCCTTGGCCGGGCCGTCGGCCTCGGCGGAAATCAGTTCGAGGATCTTGGCGGTTTCCCCCACCTTGTAGACCTGGACTTCGTCCGGCGCGCCTTTCTCGCCAAGGACATGCTTCCAGGCATACGCCACGTTGTACGGATGCTGCACGTTCACATGGCAGGTGCGCACGTATTCGCCGGCGCGGCGGAACGCCGCCTGGTAGTTGGTATCCACGCTGAAGGTTTCCTTCAGCACGGTATCGGCCTCGTAAACGCCCGTGCTGGCGCAACCGCCCAGCAACGCCATCAACGTGACACCCACCCATACAGACTTGCGCATGATTCTTCCTGCCATCGGATTCGGATTCCCGCGATTATGCCAGCGGCCGCAAAAAGGCCACGCCCGAAATGTCGCGACATTTCTGCGTGGCCCTGGCCGCGCCCGGGGGCGCGAGGAACGCCCGGCACCCTTATTTGGTCGCGGCGCCCTCGATCTTCTCGCCGCCGCGCTGGATATCCTTGCCCGCGCCGGCCACGGTATTGCACCCCGCCGACATGGCGGCAATCGAAAGCAGCATGACGAGAATCACTTTGTTCTTCATGGGCATCTCCTTGTCGAGGCGTGAAAACCGCAGCCAGCATACCGCAAAGACCACCGTTTGCGCAGGGTCCGCCCCTCCCCCGTACGCCTGTCGCGTATTTGGCGGCAATGGATTAGGATGCGCTATGAACAAGAAACACGTATCGGAAAACGCGGGCGGCACGCCCCAGGCATGGGGCTGGGAACAGCCGCAATGCCGCGGGCAGGCTGCGCTGGCGCTCTTCATCGACGATCTGCACCGCATTCTGCAGAATTACACCGCCGGCAGGTTGGCCGCCAGCGGCTCGCTGGCCGACGCCCAGGAACAGGTCGACCAGTTGCTGGCGCGATACAACGAGATCGCCGCCGCCCCCGAGATTTTCCTGGGCCAATCGGTCCAGCTCAAGGAGGGCGTCGATCGCAGTGGCGTCTCGCACACCGTACCTATTTTTTCCGCGCGCCTGAAGCAGTCCCTGGTCGCGATGCTTGGACAAAGACCCGGCTGACCCATCTCCGGCGCGCGCCTGCCGCCGGCCAGAACCGCTCCAAAGAGAGGGAGACCGAAGCATGAATACAGACAATGTCGTGGAGTTTCTCCGCCGGCTGTCGCTCGACGTCTCGCTGGGCGCGGCCGCCCAGCACGCCGCGAGCCAGGCGGATGCGCCTCTGGCGTTGGCCCGCCTGGCCACCGCGCACGGCTTGCCTTGCAGCGCCTCCGACTGGTCGATGTTCACCCGCGACTGCCTCGATGCCACCGACAGCGCCGAAAGCGAAACCTTCTCGGGCGACGCCAGGATCTGGCAGTTGGTGCAGGACCCGGGCCAGGGCACCAGCATGCCGGCCAGCGCCATCACCCGCGTAATCGGCATCGCCACGCAACCCGACGGCCCGACCGTCGTCGGCCATGTCGTCAACGATCTGGCGCCGCGTTCAGCCCAGGGCTCCTCGCCCTATCCCGGCAGTTCCTGATCCGGCGCGCCGACCATTGCCAGAAACGCCGCCACGCCGTTGGCGGCCACCACCCCGCTGGCCATGCACGCGGTCAGCAGGTAACCGCCGGTCGGCGCTTCCCAATCCAGCATTTCCCCTGCGCAGAACACGCCCGGCGCCTGGCGCAACATCAGGCCGGGCTCGAGCGCGTCGAACGCCACGCCGCCGGCGGTGCTGATGGCCTCGTCCATCGGACGGGCACGCACCAGCGTGAGCGGCAGGGCCTTGATCAGCCGGCCCAGGCGCGCCGCGTCGCGGAAATCGTCGGCGCCGGCGCACTCGCGCAGCAGGCCGGCCTTGACGCCGGTCAGCCCCAGCCGGCTCTGCAGGTGGCTGGACATCGAGCGCGCGCCGCGCGGATGGGTCACGGCCTGCAGCACCCGTTCCTGCGTCCAACCCGGCGCCAGGTCGAGCAAGGCGACCGCCTGCCCGGCCGCCTCGATGCGGTCGCGCAGCGGCGCCGACAACGCGTAGACCAGGCTGCCCTCGATGCCGTGTTCCGTCACGACGAACTCGCCCTTGCGGGCCGGTCCCGGTCCCGCCTCTCCCACGCAACGCAGCGTGACGGACTTGACTGGCTGGCCGGCGTGGCGCTGGCGGAAGTGTTCGGACCACGCCACCTCGAAGCCGCAATTGGCCGCGCGCAGCGGCGCCGTGGCGATCCCGTGCGCCGCCAGTCCGGGCAGCCAGGCGCCATCCGACCCCAGCTTTGCCCAACTACCGCCGCCCAGGGCCAGCACCACCGCATCGGCCGCGCAGGCGCGCAAGCCATCGGGCGTGTCGAAGCGCAGGTCGGCGGCGCCCGGCGCCCGGTCCGGCGGCCACCCGAGCCAGCGATGGCGCATATGGAAACGCACGCCGCTGGCGCGCAGGCGCGCCAGCCAGGCGCGCAACAGCGGCGCCGCCTTCATTTCGGCGGGAAAGACGCGGCCCGACGAACCGACGAAGGTCTCGATCCCGAGCTGGGCCGCCCATTCCCGCAAGCCATCGGCATCCAGCGCGCGCAGCCAGGGCGCGATCTGCGCCGCGCGTTCGCCATAGCGCGCCAGGAACGGCGCCGCGGCCTCGCTGTGGGTCAGGTTCAAGCCGCCACGTCCGGCCATGAGGAACTTGCGGCCGACCGACGGCATCGCGTCGTACACATCGACCTGCATCCCCCGCGCGGCCAACCCTTCGGCCGCCATCAGGCCGGCCGGCCCGCCGCCGATAACGGCCACGCGCTTGGCGGATGGACTCAGGGCGCCCGGGGGCGGATACGGGTTGGAATGCATGGCGGCGGAATTCGGAAAAGCCAGGGCGGGACGGGCCGCCGGGGCTGCGATTGTCGCACGCGGCGGCGCCCCCTCCGGCCGCCGTCCCAGCCGGATGAAAAAAAGCCCCGCATGGGGCATTTTTTCATCGCAACGGCCAAGCCATTGATATTGCGGCGATATTGCGACATGCGCAACGCCTATCCCAAGGCTTGTCCACAGCCGCTGTGGGTAACTGCGCTAAGCGTTGCCAGCGGCCTGCATCGGCCCGGACCAGGGTTCGGCATCGAGCTGGAAGCGCAATTCCTGGAACTCGCCGTCGACAGCGACCGAGCGCAGCAGACCCGACCCCAGCGCCTGTCCCATCGCGCGGCGGCACAGGGTTTCGGGATCGTCCGGCAACGACTGGAACACGCCATCGGGAATGCGCAGCCGCAGCAGCGCCTGGGGATCGCCGCGTTCAGCGGGCCGCCCGATGTGGATGTGAGCCGGATAGCCGTGCGGGCACCAGATGCCCACGTGGTACTTGCCTTCGCTGCCGGTATCGGCGACATAGCCGGGATGATCGTATTTTGCCGTGCCCATGGCCCCTCCTCGTGTGCGGCGGACTCGCGCGCTTGAGCCATGGTAGCGCAGCGTCCGCCGCCTGTCCGGACCCGTGACCCCGGGAAACTCCGGACTGGAACGCCGGCTTGATGCAGGGCAAGCGGGGACGAAAAAAGAGGTAAACCACGCCGGACACGGGCGCCCGGAAAAACAAAAAGCCTTGATTTCGGCATGAAATCAACGCTTCGAAAGCTGGTTGCGGGGGCAGGATTTGAACCTACGACCTTCGGGTTATGAGCCCGACGAGCTGCCAGACTGCTCCACCCCGCGTCTGATGTGTGAATCATACATCATTTTGAAATCTTGTGCAGCGCACCCAGCGCATTGGGCTGATTATTTTTGCTCTCCGCGCCAAAAAAACCCGTTGCGAAGGCCGCGACGCGCGCCAGCAGGCCGGGCGGATCCAGACAGATCGCCTGCGCGTGGCCGACCGCCGTCAGCATCAAGGGACCGCCTTCCGGCAGACGATGGCTTTCGCCCGCGTTCAGACGCATCGACGGCGGCAAATAGCGGCCTGGCGGCATATCCGAGCGATACGGCGGCTCGGCCACCATCAGGCCGCCGCTGACGCAGACGATGAACGCGCCACCACGCAGGCGCACCTGGCGGCTGGCGCCGGGCAGCAGATCAATATGTTGCGAACGCGTTTCGGGGGCGGAAAACAGGGCCATGGGAATCTCCAATCTGACCCCCTCAGACTACGTCCGCCCTGTTTTGCGCAACAGCCACACAATCCCTCTTTCTGTACCGATGCAGCCTCTCGATTTCGACCCTGTTATGGTGTACTTTGCGTGAATCTGTGCCTACCCTCAATCCAACCTAGGGGAGCATGATCGGCGCATGGACCCGCAACCGCTATACCTACGCCTGGCAAACCACTACCGGCGCGCCATCCAGAACGGGGTCCTGGCCCCGGACCAGCGCATGCCGTCCGTGCGCACCCTGGTGCGCACCCATCACGTCAGTCTCTCGACCGCGCTACAGGCCTGCCGTCTGCTCGAGGACGACGGTTTGATCGAAGCTCGCCCCCGTTCCGGCTACTTCGTCCTCAAGCCGCGCCGCAACAGCATCCCGCCCGTCAACGAACCGGACATCCGCCAGACGCTGGGAGCGGCCCAGTACGTCGGCATCCACGACCGCGTGTCGGATTTCATCGCCAAATGCGAGGCCCATCCCGTGAGCGCCAACTTCGCGCTCGCGGCGGCGGTGCCGCAAGCCTATCCGATGGAAGACCTGAAGCAGGCCATGATCCGCGCGCTGCGACAGTCGCCCGAGGTGCTGGTCAGCCCGGTGCCGCCGCAGGGCCATCCCGAGCTGCGCACGGTGCTGGCGCGGCGCGCGCTGGCCAACGGCATCAACGCCACGCCTGATGACGTCATCGTGACGCACGGCTGCATCGAGGCGTTGAACCTGGCGTTGCGCGCCGTGGCCCGGCCGGGCGACACCATCGCGGTCGAGTCGCCCACCTACTTCGGCCTGCTGCAGATCCTGGAAAGCCTGGGCATGCGCGCGCTGGAAATTCCCACCAGCCCGCAACACGGCCTGTCGATCGAGGCGCTGGACCTGGCATTCCAGACCCACGGCAACATCCGCGCGGTAGTGGTGGTGCCGAACTTCCAGAACCCGCTCGGCTGCGTCATGCCAGACGCCGAGAAGGCGCGCCTGGTGGCCCTGTGCGAACGCCAGCAGGTGCCGCTGATCGAGGACGACACCTATGGCGCGCTGAACGACGACGACACGCCGCTGGCCGCGGCCAAGTCCTGGGACCCGACTGGCAACGTCATCTACTGTTCGTCGCTGCACAAGACGCTGGCGCCGGGCATGCGCCTGGGCTGGCTGCTGGGAGGCCGCTGGAAAGCCCGCATCGCCATGCTGAAATTCGCGCAGAGCCGGCCCAACGAACCGCTGGCGCAGATCGCGGTGGCCGAATACCTGGGATCGCGCGCCTACGACCGGCACCTGGCGCGGCTGCGCCGGCAATTGAAGACGCAGCGCGAGCAGACCGCCGAAGTCATCGCCGCGCATTTCCCGCGCGGCACCCGCCTGAGCATGCCGACCGGCGGCATGCTGCTGTGGCTGGAGATGCCGGACGGCCGCTCGGGGATGGACGTCTTCGAGGCCGCCCTGCGGCAGGGCATCCGCGTGGCGCCGGGCGCGATGTTCTCCAACGGCACGCGCTACGACCATTTCCTGCGCATCAGTTGCGGACAGCGTCACACGCCCGAGATCGCGCGGGCGCTGATGAACCTGGCGCGCATCGTCGGCGAACGCCAGCCATGAATCCGCAGTTGCATCAATTCATCGTCGACTACGGCCTGTGGGCGGTACTGGGCGGCACCCTGCTCGAAGGCGAAAGCGTGGTCGTGCTGGCGGGCTTCCTGTCGCACCAGCGCCTGCTGCACCTGCCCTACGTAATGCTGTGCGCGTTCGCCGGCTCCTTCCTCGCCGACCAGGCCCTGTTCTATCTGGGCCGCCGCTACCGCGAGCATCGCTACGTGCGGCGGGTCCGCGCCCAGCCCGCGTTCGGCAAGGCGCTGGCGGCGGTCGACCGCTATCCGCATGGCTTCATCCTGGCGTTGCGCTTTCTCTATGGACTGCGCACGGTGGGTCCGGTGGCGCTGGGGGTCTCGCAGGTGTCGTCGCTGCGTTTTCTGGTCCTCAACGCCATCGCCGCCGCGATCTGGGCGGTGTGTTTCAGCCTGGTGGGCTATGTATTCGGGCAGACCATCGAGTCCCTGCTCGGCCGCCTGCATGGCGTGGAAACCAAGCTGGCGGTGGCCGTGGCGATCGGCGTGGCGACCTGGCTGGTCTACCGGCTGTATGCGCGGCGCCGGCGCCGCTGACCGCGTTACTCAAAAGACCAGCTTGCCGCTGGCGCGCAACACGTGGCGGCGGCGCGCCTTGCGATACAGGGAGCCGATGAACGGCAGCAGGGCCAGCCGCCGCAGGATGGGATGACGCTGGTCGAAGTCGTGCCAGGCCTTGAAGCCATGGCCCAGGCGCTCCCAGCTTTGGCGCGCCTCGGGAGAGAGTTTGCCGGGGTCGAACGCCGCCAGCTTTGCCGCTTCCGAGACCCGGGCCGCCAGGCCACGGTTCCGGTGTTCCGATGGATACTGATTCCGCATGGGGCGGCATATTACCCGGCTTGCGGGACCTCTGCCGGCCCCTGTCGCGCGGTGAACACAGGCGGTTTTGGCGCCGCCTTTGATCGCGCTTTGCAAGCCGTTGTAATCAAAGAAAAAAAGCGTTCTATGCCCGCACTATCCCAAGGCTTGTCCACAGAAGTTGTGGGTAACTCCGGCACACCGCCGGGACCCGCGGCTACTTCAGCGCGGCGATGATCTGGTCGCGCACGCTCTCGAAACCCGCCACGTACTGCGGGTTTTCCGAACGGGCCAGCAGGCTGGAATAGTTCTGCTCCAGTTGCGCCTCGATCGCCTCGCGCAGGCCCGGCGAGCCCTTGGCCAGGTGCAGCATCGTCAGCAGCGCCGAGTTGAGCGCGTCGATGCGGCCGCCCTGATGCGAAATGGTATGCACGATGACCGCGATTTGTTCCTGGATGTCCATGGGAAAAGCCCTCCTGGCAATGAATATCGGCGCAAATCCTAGCATGGGCGGGGCGGGGCGCTGGGCAAGCGCCGCCGTGCGCGCTAGCATCGGGCATAGCGCGGCATAAACGGAGCGTGCCCCATGAAGACGATCCACGACTATGTGCCCCCCGACGCGGCATCGCTGCGGCGGCTGCAGGAACGGCTGGGATACAGCGATGCGCAGATGGCCGAACTGGCCGGCCTGGACGCTGCGGTGCCCTGGTCCAGCTACGTGGGCGGCCCGCGGCCGCGCGCGCTTGGGCAGCAGCGGCTGCTGGGCATCGCAGCCCGCCTGACGCTGGATGAGTCGGCCTGGCAAGGCGTGCTGGCGGCCATGCGCGACGCCGGCGCGCACTTCGACTACGGTTCCGCCGACGCGCCCAGCGCCGCGCCGCCGGTGGCCGCCCCGCCCGCCGCCCAGGAAGAACACAAGTTCGGCATGCGGCTGGTCAGCGAGCACGGCGCCTTCCACGAGATGGAGCAGTTGCGCGAGTTCGCCCACCACGTGCAGGAATTCGGCGTCAGCGACCTGGTGCGCGAGGCCCGCTACGACAGCGCCGCGGACCTGTGCCGCTTCACGCTGGCGCCGGCGCGAGAGCCGGACGCCGCCCGTCGCGACCGGGTCTTCGACGCGGCCTCCCGGACCATCACGCGCTTTGCCTTCGACGGGCGCGTCTATCAAGGCGGCGTTCCGCCCGAATCCGACGGCTGAGCCGCGCATTGACTTGCGCCGCATCGCCCCTGTATGGTCCGCGCATGAAAGAACGCCTAGATGCCATCGACCGGCAACTGCTCAGCCTGCTGCAGGCCAATGCCCGCGAACCCGCCGCCATCCTGGCGCGCAAGCTGGGGCTGGCGCGCACCACCGTGGTGGCGCGTATCGCCCGGCTCGAACGCGAGAGCATCGTGGCGGGCTACGGCGTGCGCCTCGGCCGCCTGCTCGAAGAGGCCGCGGTGCGTGCCTACTGCTTCATCAGCGTCCTGCCCAAGACGCCAGCGGCCGTCATCCGTGAACTCGAGAAGATGCCGGAGGTCGAGGAAGTGTCCTCGGTCAGCGGACCGCATGACTACCTGATCTTCCTGCGTTGCGAAACCCATGAACAGCTCGACGCGCTGCTGGACCGCATCGGCCTGATCGAAGGCGTCAAACAGACGCAGACCTCCATCGTGCTCAGCCGCAAGGTCGACCGCCGCAGCGCGGTCGGCGCCCCGTAGCCCTCCCCGGCGGGCGGCGGGGGCGGCATAATGTTGTAATGTGGCCAATTGCCTTTTACGGATCTCCCATGCTCGCACGCCTTGCCTTCGTCTCCGCCATGCTCGCCCTGCTGACCGCCTGTTCCAGCATGAGCGAGGTGACGCCCACGGGCAAGAATGGCTACAGCGTCACCTACAGTTCCGGCACGCAGTTGCTGACGTGGGTCGAAATCAAGAACCAGGCCTTGCAGCGCGCCGACCAGTACTGCCAGTCCATCGGGCGCAAGCTGCAAAAGCCGTCTGTGACGTCCAACCACGCCACGGGCCTGGGCTCCAAGCGCGCAACGGTCACGTTCGAATGTGGCCAGATCGAACCGCCAAAGGGCGCCAAGCAGTAATCCAGGAACACATCGTGAACACTCCCCCACCCGTGGGCATCACCATGGGGGATGCCGCCGGCATCGGCCCCGAAATCGTCGTCAAGGCCTGCGCCCAGGGCCTGAACGCGCCTTGCGTGGTATACGGTGACGCCGGCGCCTTGCGCCGCGCCGCAGGCGCGTTGGGAGCGCGCCTGGAGATCACGGAAATCGCGCACGCCGGCCTGGCCAGCGGCGATGCCGGCCGCATCGAGGTCATCGCCTGTGGCGGCGCGTTGCCGCCCGACCTGCCCTTCGGGCAGGTCAACGCCGCGGCCGGACGCGCCGCCTACGAGTACGTGTGCGCCGCCATCGATGACGCCCAGGCCGGACGCATCCGCGCGATCGTCACCGCGCCGCTGAACAAGCAATCCATGCACGAGGCCGGTATCGACTATCCCGGCCACACCGAAATCCTGGCGGAGCGCTCGGGCACCGACGACTTCGCCATGATGCTCGCCAACGACGAACTGCGCGTGCTGCTGGTGACCATCCACCTCGCCCTGGCCGACGTCATGGAGCGCATTACGCCGGAGGCCGAGCTGACCGCCATGCGCCTGGCCGACCGCGCCTGCCGCCAGATGGGCATCGCCCATCCGCGCGTCGCGGTGGCTGGCCTGAACCCGCACGCCGGCGAAGGCGGCAAGTTCGGCCGCGAGGACATCGACATCATCGAGCCGGCCATCCGTCAGGCACGCGACGAGGGCATCGACGCCAGCGGTCCGTGGCCCGGCGACACAGTCTTCATGCGGGCCCGCCGCGGCGAGTTCGACATCGTGGTGGCCCAATACCACGACCAGGGCCTGATCCCGGTGAAGTACCTGGGCGTGGACCACGGCGTCAACGTCACCGTCGGCCTGCCGTTCGTGCGCACCAGCGTCGACCATGGCACCGCGTTCGACATCGCCGGCAAGGGCGTGGCCGACCAGGCCTCGCTGATCGCCGCCTTCGACCTGGCCCTGGCCATGACGCCCTGACCGCCCACGGCGGGGCCGGCAGGCGGACACCCGCCCGGCCCGCCATAGGGCGGCACGCGCCCGAGGTCTACAATACGCCCCGATTCCGGCGCCCTGGCGCGCCGCCGCTTTCCGTCATTGCCCCTACCCCCTCCATGTCACGTCTTGTCCGTCTCCTGCCCGATCGCTTCACCCTCTACCTGATCTGCACCGTCATCATCGCCAGCATCGTGCCCGCCCATGGCCAGGGCGTGGTGGTGTTCGGCTGGATCACCAACATCGCGGTCGGCCTGCTGTTCTTCCTGCACGGCGCCCGCCTGTCGCGCGAAGCCATCATCGCCGGCCTGACGCACTGGAAGCTGCACCTCACGATCTTCTCGGCCACCTTCCTGATGTTCCCGCTGCTGGGCCTGGCGCTCAAGCCGGTGCTGGAACCGCTGGTCACGCCCGAGCTCTACCTCGGCATCCTGTTCCTGTGCTGCCTGCCGGCCACGGTGCAGTCGGCCATCGCTTTCACCTCGATGGCGCGCGGCAACGTGCCGGCGGCGGTCTGCAGCGCCTCGGCCTCGAGCCTGCTGGGCATTTTCCTGACGCCGCTGCTGGTCGGCACGGTGGTCGCCAACGCCGGCAGCGCGCCGATTTCGTTCGACGCGGTCGGCAAGATCATGCTGCAGTTGCTGCTGCCGTTCGTGCTGGGTCAGTTCGCGCGTCGCTGGATCGGCGCCTGGGTGCACAAGCGCAAGGCGATGCTGAAATTCGTCGACCAGGGTTCGATCCTGCTGGTGGTCTACACCGCGTTTTCGGAAGCCATCAACGAGGGCCTGTGGCGCTCCACGCCGATCCCGGCGCTGCTGGGCCTGGTGGCGTGCTGCGCCGTCATCCTGGCGCTGGCGCTGGGCCTGTCTGCGCTGGCCGGCAGGATGTTCGGCTTCAACCTGCCCGACCGCATCACGCTGCTGTTCTGCGGCTCCAAGAAGAGCCTGGCCAGCGGCATTCCGATGGCCCAGGTGCTGTTCGCGGGCCACGCGGTAGGCGCCATCGTGCTGCCGCTGATGCTGTTCCACCAGATCCAGTTGATGGTCTGCGGCGTCCTGGCCGCGCGCTACGGCAAGCGGCCCGAAACGGAAGAATGATTCCGCCACGCCAGCATGAAAAAGCCGCGCCCGAGGGCGCGGCTTTTCTTTCTGGCCGGGCGGCTGCGCACGCTCAATACATGTCGCGCGGCTGCGCGCCGGAGAAGTTCAGGAAGCGCGTGCTCGAGCCCTGGAAGGTCAGGCGCACCGTGCCGATGGGGCCGTTACGCTGCTTGCCGATGATGATCTCGGCGGTGCCCTTGTCTGGCGAATCCGGGTTGTAGACCTCGTCGCGGTAGATGAACAGGATCACGTCGGCATCCTGTTCGATGGCGCCCGATTCGCGCAGGTCGCTCATCACGGGACGCTTGTTGGGACGCTGCTCCAGGCTTCGGTTCAACTGCGACAGCGCGATCAGCGGACAGTTCAGCTCCTTGGCCAGGCCCTTGAGCGAACGGCTGATTTCCGACACTTCGGTGGCGCGGTTTTCGCCCGAACCGTTGCCGGACATCAGTTGCAGGTAGTCGATGATGATCAGCCCGAGCTGGCCGCACTGGCGCGCCAGGCGGCGCGCGCGGGCGCGCACTTCCATCGGGCTGAGCGCGGGCGATTCATCGATGTAGACCTGCGCGTCCTGCATTAGCTGCACCGCGTGGGTCACGCGCGGCCAGTCCTCGGCGATCAGCTTGCCGGTCCGCATGCGGTGCTGGTCGAGCAGGCCGACCGACCCCAGCATACGCATGGCCAACTGCACCGCGCCCATTTCCATCGAGAACACCGCCACCGGCAGGCCCTCTTCGATGGCCACGTGTTCGCCAATGTTCATCGAGAACGAGGTCTTGCCCATCGACGGACGGCCGGCCACGATGATCAGGTCGCCGCCCTGCATGCCCGAGGTCATCTTGTCGAGATCGGTAAAGCCGGTGGGCACGCCGGTCACATCAGAAGTGCTTTCGCGGTGGTAGAGCTCGTCGATGCGTTCCACCACCTGCGTCAGCAGCGGCTGGATTTCCTGGAAGCCGGCGGCGCCGCGCGCGCCTTCCTGGGCGATCTGGAACACCTTGGACTCGGCCTCGTCCAGCAGTTGGCGCGCTTCCTTGCCCTGCGGGTTCATGGCGGCCGAGGAGATCTCGTCGGCGATCGACACCAGCTTGCGCAGCATGGCGCGCTCGCGAACGATCTCGCCATAGCGGCGGATGTTCGCGGCGGACGGCGTGTTGTGCGCCAGCGCGTTCAGATACGCCAGGCCGCCAGCGTCTTCGGCCTTGCCGGCGCTGACCAGCGATTCGTGCACGGTGATGACGTCGGCCGGCCGCGCCAGCCCGATCAGCCGGGCGATGTGGTGCCAGATGAGACGGTGGTCGTGGCGGTAGAAGTCTTCCTCGACCAGCACGTCGGCGATGCGGTCCCAGGCTGCGTTGTCCAGCAGCAGGCCGCCCAGCACCGACTGCTCCGCCTCGATGGAATGCGGGGGAACGCGCAGGTATTCGAGCTGGGAATCGGCAGGTGTGTTCATGGCTTCAATAATAACGGCTGCAGGATATCCGCGACGCGGAAGAAACCCTGCACATCGCGCGACGGCAGGCGGCCCAGCAGGGGCCGCAGCGGCGTGGCGATGAAGGAAAGCACCCGGGTCAGGCGGCGCAGGCGGGCCTTGACCTCGGGGTCGGGATTGCATTCGAAATAGACGTCCAGCGCCAGTTTACCCAGCGCCCGGCCCACGTCGTCGGGCAATTTGCGCAACGACACCAGCGAGGCCAGCATCTGGAACAGATCATAGGCCTGGGCCAGCGGACGAGACAGCGTCGAACCGATGTTCTCTTCGAAATCGATGCGCCACAGCTCGCCGTCCTGCAGGGTGATGTTGCGAATCTGCGCGCCGCCATGCCACAGCCCGCGGGCGTGGAAGGCGGCCAGGTCGGTCGCGGCGGCGCGTGTCAGCCACAGGCGCGAGGTGGTGTCCTCGTTGCGGATCAGGTCCGCCAGGTCTTCGCCGACGAATTCCAGCACCAGCAGACCCTGCTCCTGCCACCAGACCTCGGGCACGCGACAGCCGGCCTGCAGCAACTGCTTCAGGCGCCGGGCCTCGTGTTCCAGACCGTTGCGCAGCAGGATGCCGGGCCGCGGGAATTCGCCCAGGAACAGCTTGCACCCCAGGCCGAGGAACAGCGCGCGCGCATAGCGCAACACGTAGCTCACACCGCTGGCCAGGCTCGGACGCCGGCGCTTGATGATGCAGCGCACCCCGTCGATGGTCACATCGCGCACCGACGGCTCACGCTCGGCATCCACGCTGTCGAGCCAGGCGCGCAATCCGGGGGGGGCATTGTGATGGACGGGCGGCGGGGTCAAGAGGTCCTCGGACGAAACAGCGTGGGAGACAAGCGTGCAGCCCGCAAGACTACACGCAAATGGCGATGGGTAAAGCGAGGAACAACAAGGCGCAAAGAAAAAAAGCCGGCACGCGGGCCGGCTTTTTTCTACCGCGGGGTCAGGCTTACGACAGTTCGCCTTCGACCAGCACCGTGACGTCGACGACGACGTCGGCGTGCAGGGCGACCTGGATCGGGAACTCGCCGATGGCCTTGAGCTGGCCATTGGGCATGCGCACCTGGGCCTTTTCGATGCCTTCGAAACCGGCCTTCTTCAGACCTTCGGCGATGTCGGCGTTGGTCACCGAGCCGAACAGACGGCCGTCGACGCCAGCCTTCTGGACGATCTTCAGTTGGTAGCCGTTGACGCGCTCACCCAGGGCCTGGGCGGCGGCCAGCTTCTCGGCCTGGATCTTTTCCAGTTCGGCGCGGCGGGCTTCGAATTCCTTCAGGGCGGCGTCGGTTGCGCGACGGGCCTTCTTCTGGGGGATCAGGAAGTTGCGGGCGTAGCCATCACGCACGCGGACGACTTCGCCGAGGTTACCCAGGTTGACGACTTTTTCGAGCAGAATAACTTGCATTTCAGTGCCCCGGATTAGTTGTGGTTGTCGGTGTAAGGCAACAGGGCCAGGAAGCGCGCGCGCTTGATGGCGGTGTCCAGCTGGCGCTGGTAGATTGCCTTGGTGCCGGTCAGGCGAGCCGGGATGATCTTGCCGTTTTCTTGCACGAAGTCGCGCAGGGTGTCCAGATCCTTGTAGTCGATCTCTTCGACGCCGGCGGCGGTGAAGCGGCAGAACTTACGACGCTTGAAGAGCGGGTTCTGCTGCGTGAATTTGCGTTTTTCCTTGCGTTTTCCGAAGAAAGCCATGATATGTGCCTCTATGTTTGAGGGGACCGGGTCTGCCTTGATCGGGCCCGACTCCCCGTAACCTATCCGTATTCAGAAGGCGCTCTCGCGCCCGTTGCCCTTCCCTGTCAAGCCACCAGCGGATCGCGTCCTGCGCTGCCGCTGATCTTGCGCGCCTGCTGCAGATGCAGCTTGAACTTCACCGAGTCCTTGCGCACGGGGGCCAGAAACCCCTGCACCAGCAATTCGGACCCCAGCGCCGTTCCTTGCAACAGCAACGCCAGATCACCCAGTGCCACGGCCGAGATTGTCAGTTCGACACGGCGCGGATGGCCGGCTTCGATGACCTCGGATTCGTGCGCCAGCACCATTTCCAGGGCTGGCAGACCGGCGGGAGTGTGGCGCAAAGGCTCGCATTCGAGAACGCGGGCGCTGAGTTCCAGCTTGTTCATCCTGCCAGGCACCAAGGGGACTTCATGGGATGGGCTCTGCCTGAGCCCTGCTTACTCGGCCTGAGCCGCGACAGCTTCCGCCGAAGCCTTGCGGGCTTCTTCGCGCTCGACCGACTTCATCATGATCGAGGGAGCGGTCTGGGCCTTCTTGGTCTTGATGACCAGGTGGCGCAGCACGGCGTCGTTGTAGCGGAACGAGTGTTCCAGCTCATCCAGCGTGGCTTGGCCGCACTCGATGTTCAGGCAGACGTAGTGAGCCTTGACGAGCTTCTGGATCGGGTAGGCCAGTTGACGGCGACCCCAGTCTTCCAGGCGGTGCACCGAGCCGCCTTGGCCCGTGACCAGCGCTTGGTAACGCTCGACCATGGCGGGCACTTGCTCGCTTTGGTCGGGGTGAACGATAAACACCACTTCGTAGTGACGCATGAGTAAAACTCCTTGAGGATGTCTTGCCTGCCGCTCGCCTGACACCGTCATCAGTCCGCGCGCGCATCGCGTTCGCGGTCAGTTCCGGCTTTCCAGTGCTTTCTCTATCACTGGTCTTTTTCTTCGAGGCGTATGGCTTGCAAGGGGCAGCCCGCTGCCCAAAAAACATGGGCGGTCGAGCAAGAAAGCTCTCGATTATCGCCGATCGGACCGTTGGACGCAAGCCAGGGTCGGTCAGGAAATCGGGGACGCGTTATTCGCCCCTGCCGGGCGCGGCATATCGGCCACGCCGATCTCCCGGGGCCGGCTGACCACGCTGACCATCACATAGCTGATGATCATGAGCAGGAACCACGAACCCAGCTTGTTGATCGACACCAGCTCCCAGCCTTGCGACTGGTTGGGATAGCGCCAGGCGTTGGCAAAGGTGCCGATGTTCTCGGCGAACCAGATGAACAGCGCCACCAGCACGAAGCCCAGCAGCAACGGCATGCGGCGGTAGTCGCGCCAGATGCGGAAATAGACCCAGGTGCGGGCGAACAGCAGCGCCGTCAGGCCGAACAGCGCCAGCCTGAAGTCGACAATGAAATGGTGCGCGAAGAAGTTCACGTAGATCAGCACCGACAGCGCCACGGTCGCCGCCAGCGGCGGATGGGCACGGAAACGGAAGTCGAACAGGCGCCAGACCCGCGCCAGGTAGCTGCCGACCGCGGCGTACATGAAGCCGGTGAAGAGCGGCACGCCGCCGATGCGCAGCACGCTCGCCTCGGGGTAGATCCAGGAGCCAGCCGCTGTCTTGAACAGTTCCATGCCGGTGCCGACCACATGGAACATCAGGATGACCTTGGCCTCGTCCCAGGTTTCCATGCGCAGGGCCAGCAGCGCGGCCTGGATCGCCAGCGCCGCCAGCGTCAGGAAATCGTAGCGCGCCAGCCAGGCGTCCTTGGGATACCACCAGTGCGTGCCCAGCAGCAGCGCGCACATCAGGCCGCCAAACAGGCAGGCCCAACCCTGCTTCACGCCGAAACGGAAGAACTCATAGAGCGCGACGCCCAAACGACCGCGGCCGGCCAGGTGATCGGCCAGCCGCGCTTCCCATCCCGCCAGTCGCGCAATGAGCGGCCAGTCGCTGGCCGCCGGATGCCGCACGGAGGACTCAGCCTTCCACCACGGCGTAGGCCGAGTGGTTGTGGATCGATTCGAAGTTCTCGGCCTCGACGCGGTAGCGGGCGATGCCGGGGTGCGCGTTCAGGCGGGCCGCCACGTCGCGCACCAGGTCTTCGACGAACTTGGGGTTGTCGTAGGCGCGCTCGGTGACGTACTTCTCGTCGGGCCGCTTGAGCAGGCCCCAGAGCTCACACGAGCCTTCGTCTTCGATCAGGCGGATGACGCCATCCATGCTGATGTCCGATTCCAGGATGGCCGAGACCGTCACGTGCGAGCGCTGGTTGTGCGCGCCGTATTCGGAGATGGCCTTGGAACACGGGCACAGGCTGGTCACCGGCACCTGCACCACCAGCTCGAACTCGACCTGGTCGCCCTGGGCGCGGGCGATCCACTGCACTTCGTAGTCCAGCAGGCTCTGCACGCCGGAGATCGGCGCCGACTTGTTGATGAAGTACGGGAAGGCCGCGGTGATGTCGCCGCGCTCGGCGTGCAGCAACGGCAGCATGTCGGCCGCCATGGCGCGGAACAGCGTTGGCGTCATGGGGGTGCTGCGGTACTTTTCCAGCAGCGCCACGAAGCGGGACATGTGCGTCCCCTTTTCTTCGGGGGGCAGCGCAACCGTCAGGGTCCAGTTGGCCACGGTGCCCTGGGGCGAACCGTCGGCGTTCTCGATGAGCATGGGGTGGCGCACGCCACGGATGCCCACGCGCTGGATCGGGATGTGCCGCGTGTCCGTCGAGCTCTGGACGTCGGGCATCACGATGGCGGGGTCGATCGGAGAATTCATTTCGGCTTACCAGTCTGGGCGACGAGCGTGGCGTGAACACGCAGACCCAGGAATCTTTAGGAGGGGGCCATTATCGCCCAAAGTCCCGCCAGCGCCAGGGAAAACCCTTTCATTCGTAGGCTGGCGGGGCCGGAACACACTGTTTCGCCACACGGACCAAACCGCCGGGGCCGGTCCGTGGGTGCGGGCAATCAGGCCAGCAGCGAGGCGTAGCGCGCCCGGATCGACTGCTCGATCCCGGCGGCATCCAGGCCGATACCGGCCAACAGCGCCAATTGGTCGCCGTGGTCGATGAACTCGTCGGGAAAGCCCAGTTGCAGCACAGGGATCGCGACACCTTCGGCGGCCAGCACCTCCAGCACCGCGCTGCCAGCGCCGCCCATGATGGCGGCATCCTCGATCGTCACCAGGGCGTCGTGGCTGCCAGCCAGATCGAGGATCAGGGCGCGGTCGATCGGCTTGACGAAGCGCATGTCGGCCACGGTGGCGTCCAGTTTTTCGGCCGCCGCCAGCGCCGGCTGCAGCAGCGTGCCGAAACCGAGGATGGCGATCTTGCGCCCTTTGCGCCGCACCACGCCGCGGCCCAGCTCGACCGTGTCCAGCCCGGCCGTTTCCGGCGCGCCACAGCCCGCGCCGCGCGGATAGCGCACCGAAGCGGGGCCGGGATACTGATAACAGGTGGACAGCAGCAGGCGGGCTTCGTTTTCGTCCGAGGGCGTGGCCACCACCATGTTCGGCACGCAGCGCAGGAACGCGGTGTCGTAGTTGCCGGCGTGGGTCGCGCCGTCGGCGCCGACGATGCCGGCGCGGTCGAGCGCGAAGGTGACGTCCAGGTTCTGCAATGCCACGTCGTGGATCAACTGGTCGTAGCCGCGCTGCAGGAAGGTCGAGTAGATCGCCAGCACCGGCTTCTGCCCCTCGCAGGCGATGCCGCCGGCGAACGTCACGGCGTGCTGTTCGGCGATGCCGACGTCGAAGTAGCGCTGCGGGAAGCGCTTCTCGAATTCGACCAGGCCGCTGCCCTCGCGCATCGCCGGAGTGACGGCGACCAGACGCGCATCCTGTTCGCCCATCTCGCACAGCCAGTCGCTGAACACCTGGGTGAAGGTGCGCTTGCCCGGCGCCTTCGATTGCTGGATGCCGACGGCGGGATCGAACTTGCCCGGCCCGTGGTACAGCACCGGATCGGCCTCGGCCAGCTTGTAGCCCTGCCCTTTCTTGGTGACCACGTGCAGGAACTGCAAGCCTTGCAGCGCCTTCAGGTTCTGCAGCGTCGGCACCAGCGCGTCGAGGTCGTGGCCGTCGATCGGGCCGACGTAGTTGAAGCCGAATTCCTCGAACAGCGTGGCCGGCGTGACCATGCCCTTGGCGTGTTCCTCGAAGCGGCGCGCCAGTTCCAGCACCGGCGGCACGTGCTGCAGCACGGCGCGGCCGACGTTCTTGGCGGCGGCGTAGAAGCGGCCGGACATCAGGCGCGCCAGGTAGCGGTTCAGCGCCCCCACCGGCGGCGAGATCGACATGTCGTTGTCGTTCAGGATCACCAGCAGGTTGATGTTGGCGGTGACGCCGGCGTTGTTCATGGCCTCGAAGGCCATGCCGGCGGACATCGCGCCGTCGCCGATCACGGCGATGTGCTGGCGCTGCACGCCGGCGTTGCGCGAGGCCACCGCCATGCCCAGCGCGGCCGAGATCGACGTGGACGAATGCGCGGTGCCGAAGGCGTCGTATTCGGATTCGCTGCGCTTGGGAAAGCCCGAGATGCCGCCCTGCTGGCGCAGCTTGGCCATGCCGGCGCGGCGTCCGGTGAGGATCTTGTGCGGATAGGACTGGTGGCCCACGTCCCAGACGATGCGGTCATGCGGCGTGTCGAAGACCTGGTGCAGGGCCAGCGTCAGCTCCACCGTGCCCAGGTTCGACGACAGGTGGCCCCCGGTCTTGGAGACCGACTCCAGCACGAAGCCGCGCAACTCGTCGGCCAGGCGCTTGAGCTCGCGACGATCCAGGCGCTTGAGGTCTGCCGGGGATTGGATGCGGTCCAGTAATTCTGTCGTCATGCTTGTATGGGGTTCGTATGCCCGGCCTGCGGCCAGCCCGGACGGGTCACGGATCAGCGGTCTCGAAGGACGATGAAATCAGCCAGCTCGGCCAGGCGCTTGCCGGCGTCGCCCAGCGGCTCGAGCGCGGACAACGCGGCTTCGCGCAGCTCGCCCGCGAACGCGCGCGCTTCGTCCAGCCCCAGCAACGAAACGTAGGTCGGCTTGTTTTCGGCCGCGTCCTTGCCCGGCGTCTTGCCCAGGCTGGCGGAATCGGCGGTCACATCCAGAATGTCGTCCACCACCTGGAACGCCAGGCCGATGGCCTGGGCGTAGACGTCCAGCGCCTGGCGCGAGGCCGAGCTGGCGCCTGCGACGATGCCGCCCAGCGCCACGCTGCAGGCCAGCATGGCGCCGGTTTTCATGCTGTGCATCTGCTGCAGCTCGTCGCGCGAGAGCCGGTGGCCGACGCTGAGCAGGTCGATGGCCTGTCCGCCGGCCATGCCCTGGCTGCCCGCCGCGCGCGCCAGCGACTGCGTGGCCTGCACGATCAGGGCCGGGGCGATGGGCATGGAGGCCAGCAGCTCGAAGGCGAGCGGCTGCAGCGCGTCGCCGGCCAACATGGCGGTGGCTTCGTCGAACTGCACATGGGCGGTGGGACGGCCGCGGCGCAGGACGTCGTCGTCCATGCAGGGCAGGTCGTCGTGCACCAGCGAGTAGGCGTGGATCAGTTCCACCGCCGCGGCGGCGCGGTCCAGCGAGGCCTCGACAGCCAGCACGCTGCCGCTGACCGGGCAGGCC
The DNA here is from genome assembly GCF_902859745.1 of Achromobacter dolens. Taxonomy (GTDB): domain Bacteria; phylum Pseudomonadota; class Gammaproteobacteria; order Burkholderiales; family Burkholderiaceae_B; genus Achromobacter; species Achromobacter dolens. Next base: position 138,820 of record NZ_CADIJW010000004.1, read on the forward strand.
TGGCCGGCGGCGTAGACCAGCGCGGCCCGCACCCGCTTGCCGCCGCCGAGCACGGCGTAACGCATGGCTTCGTGCAGGCGGGCGGGCACGGCGTCGGCAGGCGGCAGGAGGTCGTCGAGAACGTCTTCGACATGCCGCACGCGGCCCTGCAGCCACTCCGGGAAAGCGAGTTGTATTTGCTTCATCCGATTCTTATTCGTCATCCAGCGCGGCGGCATCCAGCGGGCGCAGCAAGTCGCCCTCCAGGACCTTGACCTGCTGTTCGGCCTGCGCCAAGCGCTCCTGGCAGACGCGGGTCAGGGCCACGCCGCGCCGGTAGGCGGCCAGCGACTGCTCCAGCGGCAGCGAACCGTCTTCCATGGCCGCGACCAGCGATTCCAGTTCGGCCAGGGCCGTTTCGAAATCCTGGGGCAAGGGACGGTCGTCGGTCTGCGGATCGGCTTGAGAAGGTTTGGCCAAACGGGCCTCCGGGGGCACTAGGGGTGGATCAATCCGTGAATTGTACGAGATACCACGGTCGCGCCACGCCGCGCCTTTGCGCTCAGGCGGGAGCGCCCGCCAGGCCCGCGATGGCGGCCCGCAGCGCCGGCGCCACCTGGGTGCGCAACCCGGCCTCGGGCAGCAGGCCTTCGGGGCCGCCGCAACTCATGACGAACACGCCCTCCCCGGTCACGGACGTGAATGGCACCGCCACGGCATTGATGCCCGACTGCCACTCGCCGATCGCGAAGCAGCAACCCGTGTCGCGCAACTCGGCGCGGGCGCGCTCGATCGCGGCAGCCGCCGGCGCGGCCGGCCCCAATCGTTCCAGCACGTCGGCGCAGGCCGCCGCCGGCAGGCTGGCAAGGTAGGCGCGGCCCATGGCGCTGTCGAGGCTGGCGCGATAGCCCACCGGCAGGCGCAGGTAGAGGGCGGACGAACCATGGATGGCCTCGACATAGGTCATGGCGTCGCCGTCGAAGGCGCCCAGCGCCACCGCGCCGCCGGTTTCGCGCGCCAGGTCGGTCATGGAGGCCTTGGCCAGCTCGCGCACCTCCAGCCCGGCCAACAGGCCGAAGCCCAACGCCAGCACGCCGTACCCGGGCGAGTACTTGCCGGTGTCCGGGTGATAGCGCAGGTAGCCCAACTCGGTCAGCGTGTAGGTGATGCGGCTGATGGTGGGCTTGGGCAGGCCGGTCAGGCGCGCCAGGTCCAGGTTGCCCAGCGCCGCCACGCCCGGCCGGAAGCAGCGCAGCACTTCCAGGCCGCGCGCCAGCGCGGTGATGAAGTCGGGCGACACGGGCCCCTCGCCCACGGCGCCGGCGCGCTTGCGGCGCGCGGGCGCGCTCAGCGCCAGCTTCTGGTCGGGTTTGGCCGCGGGATGGGGGATGCGCTTGGGGTCAGAAAAAGATTGCATTTCTATTCGCTTCGTTTTTATAGTTTATTCCGAATAACAAAACTAAATTCCATTTATCGGAATTTAAAACATCCTAGGAGACCTGGCAAGCCTTGCCCGCCCGCCTTCACCGGCACGCGGACCGGGCCGAGCCGGGCCCGACCTATCACTCAAGCACGCGATTTCAAGGGGAAAACATGATTCGCAAGCGCTACCCGTTCCTGGCGGGTCTACTGCTCAGCATTGCCGCGCTGGGCGCCCAGGCAGATACCTATCCGTCCCGCCCGATCAAGGTGGTCTCGCCGTTCCCGGCGGGCGGCGCCACCGATGTGCTGACGCGGGTGCTGGCCGAACGCATGGCCAAGACGCTGGGCCAGCCCATGATCGTCGAGAACAAGGCCGGCGCCGGCACGTCGATCGGCGCCGCCTTCGTCTCGCGCGAGGCGCCGGACGGCTACACCATCCTGATGGCCACCAACTCCACGCTGGTCACCAACCGCTATCTGTATAAGGAGCTGCCCTACGATCCCGACGGCTTCGCGCCCATCGGCATGGTCGGGATTGGCCCCCTGGTACTGCTGTCCAGCCCCAAGCGCCCGTTCAACAGCACCGCGGACGTGGTCGCCTACGCCAAGCAGAATCCGGGCAAGCTGACCTTCGCCACCTTCGGCGCGGGCACTTCGTCGCACCTGGCGGGCGAACTGTTCAAGGAACGCGCCGGCATCGACATCCTGCACGTGCCCTTCAAGGGCGCGACCCAGGCCCTGCCGGCGTTGATCAGCGGCGACGTGGACCTGTTCTTCGACATGGTCGCCACCGGCATGCCGCAGGCCGAGGCCGGCAAGGTCAAGGTGTTCGCGATCACCAGCCCCAGCCGCCTGGCCACCGAACCGAAGCTGGCGACGCTGGCCGAACAAGGCTATCCGTCCTTCGACATGACGGCCTGGTTCAGCTTCGTGGCCCCCAAGGGCACGCCGGCGCCGGTGCTGGACAAACTGCAGGCCGCGCTAGCCGAGACGCTCAAGGACGAGGCGGTGCAAAAGCGCATGCTCGACATGGGAATCGAGCCGCGCTCGGGCAGCGCCGCCGAACTGGACAGGCAGGTCAAGAGTGAACAGCCCATCGTGTCGCAATTGATCAAGCAGGCCAACATCGTCCTGCAATGACGGTCGCATCCGTTTCGTGACAAAACGTTCATGCCGCCGCGCGGGCCCGGGCGCCCGCGCCGCCGGGGCCGCCGACCGACAGCGCCTCGCAGGCCCTGTCGGTTTTTCATGCGCCCCCTAACCCCTGGATACAGAACCCGTATCGGCCTGGCTGCTAAGGTGAAAAGCGAGGATGGCCGCCGCGCCGGCCCCGCCCGACTCACCTTCGCCAGGGAGCCCGATGCCACTGACCGATGACCGCTACGCCCGGCTGGATTCCGCCCGCTGGCTCGCCGCCGCGGCGGTGGTGTTGCTGCACAGCGCCGCCCTGATCGTCAGCGACCCGTCTGCCTACGGCAACGGCGCCTGGCTGGCCGCCAATCTGTATGACTCCGCGGTCCGCTGGTGTGTGCCCGTGTTCGTGATGGTCAGCGGCGCCCTGCTGCTCGATCCTGACAAGCCGCAGGATGCGAGGCGGTTCTACAGCAAGCGGGTCACGCGGATCTGCGCGCCGCTGCTGTTCTGGACCCTCTTCTACCTGGCCTGGCGCACCGGGCTGGACTGGTGGGACGACGGCCACGTCGACTTTTCGTTCTGGCCGCGCAAGGTCGCCCAGGGTGAGCCGTACTACCACCTCTGGTATCTGTACATGATCGTGGGACTGTACCTGTTCGCGCCGCTGGTGCGCCTGCTGTACGTGCGCAGCACGCCGCGCGCGCGTTCGCTTTGGGTGGTGGGCATTCTGGGCCTGGCCATCCTGGATGCGCTCTACCGACGCGCGCTCGGCGCCCAGCCCGGCTTCTTCCTGACCTGGTTCCTGCCCTACCTGGGCTATTTCGTCGCCGGCCGCCAGATCTTCGATGGCGAACTGCGCGTGCCGCGTCCGACCCTGGTGCTGGCCGTGAGCGTGGCGGCCACGGCACTGGGCGTGCACACCATGTCCAGCAACCGGACGCTGGACACCTATTTCTACGATTACTTCAGCCTGACCGTGCCGTTCATGTCGCTGGCGGCGTTCCAGTGCATCGTCTCGTCGCCGCGCCTGCCGCGGCTGGCATCGCTGGCCCCGCTGACCTTCGGGGTCTACCTGATCCATCCGGTGTTCCTGGATGTGGCGCACCGGGCCGGCGCCATCGGCGGCGGACGTCGCGATGCCTGGGTCGTGCCGTTGCTGACGCTGGCCGTGTTCGCTTTGTCCGCGGGCAGCAGTTGGCTGTTGCGACGCCATCCCGCCACCCGCAGGCTGGTCTGAAAAGCCTACGGCGCGAAGGGTTAATCACGATTCGCGCGGGGTCAAACCGCCAGGGCCGGATCTTCACCAAGCTTCACCGATCTTCACGGGCGGGGCGTATGGGGTTGGGGTACAATTGACGGCTTACTTGATCGGCCAGACACCGATTTTTCTTCGCGCCAGAACGGATTTAACCATCCCCTTCCGAACAGCTAGGGCGTGGTGAAGCTCAAGCCGTCCTGGCTTTTTAACGCCGGGCCGCCCCAAGAAAGAGGCCCCCTTTGAGGGCAGCCCGCCCACCGCGTACGCAGTACTGAGTGGGCACGGCGTTGGGGGAAATATTCATCCGAGCGGAGGGAATCATGACCGACATCGGTCGGATGGCACATGTTGTGCCAGCTCGCACCCAGCTACCCGTCAGTGCTTACTTTGACGAAGCCCTCTTTGCCCGCGAGCAAGAACTCATTTTCAAGCAATCCTCGCTGTACGTCGGCCACCAGAAGCTGGTGCCCGAAATCGGGGATTGGCGCACCTTGGCCCAGGAAAATGGAGGGCGCGTGCTGGTTCGCAACCAGCAGGGCGTTGACCTCATCTCAAATGTCTGCCGCCACCGCCAGGCATTGATGCTGGGCGGCCAGGCCGGCGACGTCACCGGCCATTGCAATTCGCACGGCAGCCTCAAGGCCACCGGCGGCAACATCGTCTGCCCGCTGCACCGCTGGACCTACAACAACCAGGGCGAGCTGCTGGGCGCGCCGCAGTTCGACACCACGCCGTGCATGAACCTGCAGAAGTTCCGCCTGCGCGATTGCCATGGCCTGCTGTTCGAAGGCCCGCGCGATCCGGCCGCCGACATGGCGCCGCTGTTCGCGCGCCCGGAGTTCGACTTCGGCGACTACGTGCTGGACCACGTCGAAGTGCACCAGTGCAACTACAACTGGAAGACCTTCATCGAGGTGTACCTGGAGGACTACCACGTCGGCCCGTTCCACCCCGGACTGGGCCGCTTCGTCACCTGCGACGACCTGACCTGGGAGTTCAACGACTGGTACAGCCTGCAGAAGGTCGGCGTGCATAACGCGCTGGCCCAGCCGGGTTCTGACGTCTACAAGCAATGGCACGATCGCCTGCTGTCGTTCCGCGACGGCGACGCGCCGGATTTCGGCGCCGTCTGGGTCACGTATTTCCCGACCCACATGATCGAGCTGTATCCGCACGTGCTGGTGCTGTCGACGCTGTACCCGAAGAGCCCGCAGGAAACGGTCAACGTGGTCGAGTTCTACTACCCCGAGGAAATCGCCGCTTTCGAGCGCGAGTTCGTCGAGGCGCAGCGCGCGGCCTACATGGAAACGGCGATCGAGGACGACGAGATCGCCGAGCGCATGGACGCCGGCCGCAAGGCGCTGATGCTGCGCGGCGTGAACGAAACCGGTCCGTACCAGTCGCCGATGGAAGACGGCATGCAGCACTTCCATGAGTGGTACCGCCGCATCATGCAGGAGCGGCTCTGAGGACACGCTCCGCCAACGCAAAAGGGCTCGCGATCGCGAGCCCTTTCTTTTTGCCGGGGCGGCTGCTCAGCGGCCGAGGGCGGCGGCGACCGTGCGCTCCCCGATCGCCAGCCCGACCGTCATGCCCACGCCCGAATGCATCACCGCCACCGTGGTGGCGGCATCCACCGGCATCACGGAGAACGGCGCGGGGCCGTGCGTGCCATAGACGCCCTGCCAGCGCTCCAGCACCCGCAGCCGCGCCCCCAGCGCCTGCGACGCCAGGTCCAGCATGGCATTGTCGACCGCCTCGTCGTTGAACGGGAAGGCATCCTGGCCGTAGCGGTGCGAGTCGCCGATGATCAACTCGCCATAGGGCGTGGGGCTGATCAGCAGATGGATGCCGTTTTCCAGCAGCATCGGCGTGCGCGCCTGGATCTGCTCGCGCAGCGCCAGCGCCGATGGCAGGTCGGAGAAGGCGCCGTAGTGCACGCAGGACAGGCCGGTCAAGAGCGGGCGGTCCAGCGCCATCGGACGCGTCTCGAAGGCCGCGCGCAGCATCTGCAGGCGCGTCACCTCCAGGTTCAGCGGCGCGAACTGTTCGGGCAGCAGCGTCAGGTAGTCGTGGCCGGGGCAGACGAAGACGTGCGCACCGGCGAAGTCGCCCGCGGTGGTCGCGACCTGCCCCTGCTCGACGGCGCGCGCCAGGGTGCCGGTGACGAACTCGACGCCCAGCGATTCGGCCAGGTAGCGCGTGATGGCCGGCAAGGCCTCGCGCGAATAGATCTGCAGGTCGTCCAGCCCGCGCAGCGCGGCGCAGTGGTGCGCCAGTTGGCCGTCATACAGCTTTGCCACCTCACGGCCCGACAGCAGCTCGGCGCGATAGCCTTCCTGTTGCAGGCGGGTCCGGGCGAATTCGTCCAGCACGTCGGCTTCGCCGGCGTCGCGCGCCAGCACCAGCGCGCCGTTGGCGCGAACATGAAAGCCGGCCCTGGACGCCAGGTCCAGCCACAGCTCGCGCGCCTGCTGGGCGTGCGACAGCATCATGCCGGGAGCCTGGCCGGTGACGATCACCTGACCGAAATTGCGGATGGTCGCGCCATGCGCCTGGCGGCTGCGTTCGATCACGGCCACCGACAGGCCGCGCTTGGCGGCGGCCCAGGCGTGGGCGATGCCGAGCATGCCGGCGCCGACCACGACTACGTCGAATTTTTTCATTTGGAAAACGAGGCAGAGAGGTTGCGCGGGAAGCGCCCGCCCGGGCGCCTCCCCTGCCACGGCGGCGTGGCCGCCGCGGTGGCCCGATTACTTCTTCTTGGGCTCGGACTTGCCGTCGTAGCGGCGGGTCCACTCGGCGATGATGCGATCGCGGTTGGTGGCGGCCCAGACGAAGTCGTTCTTGATCATGCGCTTGGTCAGGTCGGCCGGCAGGTTGGGATTGGACGTGGCGATCGAGGGAATTGCCAGCACCGCGAAGTTGGCCTTGTATAGTTCGTTGGCCTCGCGGCTGGCCGAGAAGTCGGCCAGCTTGCGCGCGGCTTCCAGGTTCTTGGTGCCCTTGACGATGGCGGTGGCTTCGACTTCCCAGCCCAGCCCTTCCGACGGGAACACGGCTTCGACCGGCGCGCCGTCGGCCTTGAGCTTGGCGGCGCGGTAGTCGAACGACACGCCGATCGGGAATTCGCCAGCGGCGGCCATGTTGCACGGCTTGGAGCCCGAGTGCGTATACGAACCGATGTTCTTGTGCAGGGCGTCCATGTAGGCCCAGCCCTTTTCTTCGCCGAAGATCTGCAGCCAGGCGCTGACGTCCAGGAAGCCGGTGCCCGACGAGGCCGGGTTCGGCATGACGATCTTGCCGGCGTAGACCGGCTTGGTCAGGTCCTGCCACGATTCGGGCTTGGGCAGCTTCTGCTTTTCGGCTTCGACGGTGTTAAAGCAGATGGCGGCGGCGAAGCCGTCCATGCCGACCCAGGTGGGCTCGGCCTTGGCATCGCGCATGTTGGCGGCGATCTGGTCCAGGCCCTTGGGGGCGTAGGGCTGCAGCATGCCTTCCTTGTCCATCAGGCCCAGCGAGGTGCCGGCCAGGCCCCAGATCACGTCGGCCTTGGGGTTGCTCTTTTCGGCCAGCAACTTGGCGGTGATGATGCCCGTGGAGTCGCGCACCCACTGGATCTTGATGTCGGGGTTGGCCTTTTCGAAGGCGGCCTGGTAGGCCTTGATCTGGTCGGCTTCCAGCGCCGTGTAGACGGTCAGCGTGGTCTCGGCGGAAGCGGCGCCGGTGATGCCGGCGAAGGCGGCGGCCAGGGCAAGCAGCGTGAAGCGTTTCATGAGGGTACTCCGTGGGTGGGCGGAAAAAGGGTGAGTCGGGTCGCCGCGGCCGGCCCATGCCCGCCGCGGTGCGTTGCGAAAAAAAGCTGGGTCAGGATCCCGGCGTGGGCGGCCTCAGGGGCGTTGGCCCGCCGCCAGGCGGGATTCGATATCGGCAATCACGCCGGGCAGGTCGGCCACGGTGTCGATCAGGTAATGCGGCGCCGCGCCCGACAGTTCGCGGCCGGCGCGTTCGCGGGCCGCCTGGCGGCCGTTCTCGTCCAGGCTCAGGTATTCGTCCAGCGTCAGGCCGGCGGCATTGCCCGACAACAGCAGGCCGACGGTCCACATGCCGGCGCGGCGGCCTTCCTCGATGCCGGGGGCGGTGTCGTCGATCTTGACGCAGCCGGCCACATCCGTCAGGCCCAGCTCCACCACGTTCTTGAGCGCCATGGCCGGCGCCGGGCGCGCGCGCGGCACGTCGTCGCTGGCGACGATGCAATCGGGCTGCAGGCCTTCGCCGGCGGCGCGCTCGACCACGCGGCGCATCACGCTGCCGGGGTAGCCGGAGCAGGAGCCGATCTTCAGGCCGCGCTGGCGCAGCGCGCGCAGCAGCTCGGCCGCGCCGGGAATGGCGGCCGAGTACTGCGCCACCTTGTCCAACTGCATCGGCAGGAAGCGCTCATAGATGGCGGTGACGTCGTCGTCGGTCGGCAGGCGGCCGAACCGGGCCTGGTACTGGTTGGCGATGGCGGGCTCGTCGCACAGCGCGCGGATATGGTCCCACTTGCCCACCCCCATCGGGCCGCGGGCCTGCTCCAGCGTGACTTCCATGCCGAACTCGGCGAAGGCGTCGACGAACACCTTGGTCGGCGCGAAGGAACCGAAGTCGACCAGCGTGCCGGCCCAATCGAAAATCACCGCTTCCAGGCGGACGGGCAGAGGCGAAACAGTCATGAGGGTCTTCCTTGCTGAGTATTCAAATCAAAGGGTCGCGGGCCGGCGCCAGGCCTGGCTGCGCGCCACCAGGGCGCGGCTGGCCAGGTGCAGCAGCAGCGCCGCGACCGCCGAGCTGGCCATGATCACGGTGCACATGGCGGCGGCCGGGCCGATGAAGCCGGCGTCATCCATGTTCAGCACCGCGACGGCGGCCAGCACCGTGGACGGGCTGTACAGGAACACCACGGCCGACACGGTGGTCATGGCGGAAACGAACAGGTAGCGGGCGACGTCCAGCGCGGCCGGCAGGCACATCGGCAGCGTCACGCGCAGGAAGGTGGTCAGGCGCGGCACCTTGAGCGAGGCCGAGGCGGCTTCGAACTCCGGGTCCAGCGCGTTCAGCGCGGTGGCGGCCGTCAGGTGCGCGCTGGTGTAGAAGTGCACCACCGTGCACAGCACCAGCAGCGGCATGGTGCCGTACAGCACATTGAGCGGATTGGCGGCGCCGTTGAAGAAGAAGATGTAGCCCAGGCCCAGCACCAGGCCGGGCACGGCCATCGGCATCAGCGCCAGCATCCCCAGCACACCGCGCAGGCCGCGCGACGAGGCGCTGCGGGCCGGCACCTTTTCCATCATCCAGGCGCCCAGGAACACCACCACCGTGCCGATCAGCGCGGTGCAGAAGGCCAGTTCCAGGCTGTTGCGCCAGGCCAGCCAGCCGCCGCCATCCATGTTGTCGAAGTCGTAAGAACGCAGCGACAGCGACAGGTTGTAGGGCCACATCTTCACGAACGAGGCCCACACCGCCACGCCGATGATCAGCAGCAGGAACCCGGCCATGCCGCCCGCCAGCAACAGGAAGGTTGCGTCGCGCCGGCGGTTGGCGCCGGCCGCATAGGGCTGGGCGCGACCGCTCAGTTGGGCGCCCTGGCGGGCCCGCAGGCGGCGGTCCAGCACGAAGGTCAGCAGCGCCGGCAACAGCAGCAGGATGCCGATGGCGGCGCCCTTGGGGAAGTTCTGCTGACCGACCACCGCCTTGTAGGCTTCCATCGCCAGCACGTTGTAGTCGCCGCCCACCACCTTGGGCACGCCGAAGTCGGTCACGGTAAGCGTGAACACCACGCAGCAGGCCGAGAACACGGCATAACGCGTGCCGGGCAGGGTCACCGTCATGAAGGTGCGCAGCGGCCCCGCGCCCATGGCGCGCGCCGCGTCATAGAGGCGGCCGTCGGCCAGCGTCAGACCGGTCAGCAGGATCATCAGCGCGTGCGGGAAGGTATAGAACGCCTCGCCCACCACAATGCCCCAGAAGCCATAGATGGTCGCGCCGCCGAACAGGCCTTTCAGCAGGCCCTGGTTGCCCAGCAGGTAGACCAGTGCGATGCCCGGCAGCAGCGACGGCGCCAGCAGCGGCAGCAGCGCGATGGTGCGCAGCAGGCCCTTGCCAGGAATGCGGCTGCGCGTCAGGGCATAGGCGAAGGCATAAGCGCACGGCACCACCAGCATCATGGTGACCACGCCCACCGTCAGGCTGCGCCCGACCATGCCGAGGAAACCGTCGGCGCCGATGATACCCAGCACCACCGACAGGCCGGCCCAATCGCCATTGGCATCGGTGACCGACTTGGCCAGGATCGCCACCAGCGGCAGGGCCAGGAACAGCGCCAGGCCCAGCGCCAGGGCGCCCTGCCCGAGCGTCAGCCCGAAGGCGCCGACCCAGGCGGGCAAGGGGCGGCGGCCAAGCGAGACAGCGGGGGCGTCGACAGGCGCGGACATGACGACGGGGGAACGGCCCGAAGCCGGATCAAGCGTAGGCGCGAATCGCATGGCGCGGCAGCTCCACCCAGCAACGGCTGGCGGCGTGAGGCCCAAGCAGGGCATCTCCGGTTTCAGGGGACACGATCGAGTGGACGGTGGCGCCGGGCACGCCTTCCAGGCGCAGCGCCAGGCGGTAGCCGCGGCCCAGGAACACACCGTCCAGCACGTCGGCCAGCATGGTGTTGGGTTGCTCCGGACGCGCCACGCTCACGCGCACTGCCTCGGGCCGCACGAACAGCTTGCCGACGTTGCGCTCCAGCGCCTCGTCCACCGCCAGTTCCTGGCGGCCGACGCGGGCGTGGTGCGCATCGATGCGCTCGAACGGCAGCCAGTTGGCCTCGCCGACAAAATCGGCGATGAAGGCAGAACCCGGCTGGCGATATAGCTCGCGCGGGGTGCCGAATTGTTCGATGACGCCGCCGTTCATAACGGCGATGCGGTCGGCCATGACCATGGCCTCTTCCTGGTCGTGCGTCACCATCAGCGTGGTGATCGACAGGCGTTTCTGCAGCGCGCGCAATTCGATGCGCAGGTGTTCGCGCACCCGCGCATCCAGTGCCGACATCGGCTCGTCCAGCAGCAACAGGGACGGCGACGGCGCCAGGGCGCGGGCCAGGGCGACGCGCTGCTGCTGGCCCCCGGAGATCTGTCCTGGATATTTATGAGAGGCGCCGGCCAGGCCCACCAGCGTCAGCATTTCCTCGACCCGGTCGGCCACGTGCTTGCGATGGGCGCGCTTGCCGCTCAGGCCATACGCCACGTTCTGGGCCACGGTCAGGTTGGGAAACAGCGCATAGGACTGGAACAGGATGCCGTAGTCGCGCTCTTGCGGCTCGGCATGGGAGATGTCACGGCCCGACAGCAGGATGGTGCCGCTGTCCTGGCGCTCCAGGCCGGCGATGGCGCGCAGCAGCGTGGTCTTGCCGCAGCCCGAGGGGCCCAGCAGGCACACCAGTTCACCGGCGCGGATATCCAGCGACACATCCGACAGCGCCGTATGGCTGCCGAAGCGCTTGACGAGATTGCTGACCGAAAGAAAGCCCCCGCGCTGCGCTCCGGGCTGGGGCGAAGCGCCCGTCGGAACAGTATTGGTATCGCGCTGGAGCTGTTGGGCCATGGGGCCTCCGGTCTGGGAACGAAGGCAGTATGGAAGGCGCGTATTGAGTGTTTATGACACTTCGCGCAAATGCAGTAATAAAAACATCAAATTATTTTGGTGTACTGGCGGTCTTGCGCATTGCGTCCACCCATTCGTCCCCACACAGGCCCCGTCCACCGTGCTCGTCGCCGAACTCAAATCCTTCTATGCCGTGGCTCGCTGCGGCACCGTCACCAAGGCCGCCGCCCAGTTGGGCGTGAGCCAACCCACGGTGACGGGGCAACTGCGCCAGTTGGAGTCGCGTTACGGCGTCGAACTGTTCCATCGCCAGGGCCGCGGCATGCGGCTGTCGGACGCCGGGCACAGCCTGATGCCCATGGTGGAAAAACTGGTGCAGCAGGAGACCGAGATCGATTTCCGCCTGCGCGATGCCAGCGACCTGCGCGAGGGCAACCTGCGCATCGGCGCCACCGGTCCGTACTACATCATGGACACGGTGCGCCGCTACAACCAGCTCTACCCCGGCATCGACCTGACCGTGGCCATCGGCAACTCGCAGAGCATGCTGCAGGCGCTGCATGATTATCGTATCGAGATTGCCACGTCCTCGTTTCTGATGGATGACAAGCATTTGTACCGCCGCATGATCGCGGCGGATCCGATCCGCGTGGTGACGCATCGCGGCCACCCGCTGGCGCGGCGCGGCAAGGTGGCGCTGGCGGACCTGGCCGACCACGCGCTGCTGCTGCGCGAACCCGGATCGATGACGCGCCAGTTGACCGAAGAAGCCCTGCAGGCGGCCGGCGTGACGGTCAAGCGCACGCTGGAAATCGGCAGCCGCGAATCGATCCGCCAGGCGATCCTGTGCGAACTGGGCATCAGCCTGATCCCGTCGCGCGAGATCCCGTCCCATCCCGAACTGGCGGCCCTGGACATCGAGGGCGCCGATGTCGTGATGCATGAATACCTGTACTGCCTGCGCGAGCGCCAACCGGTGCAGCTCATCGCGCGCTTTCTGGAGATGGCGCCGGCAGCCGGCTGATCCGTGGGATCACTGCCCCGCCTCTTCCCCTTGCGGCCACTCAGGAGACAACCATGGCCTTGACCCTGCAGGACATCGAACAGCTTTTCCTGGAACGCGGGCACCGTTCCTACCATGGCGAATCCGTCAGCCATCTGCGCCATGCGCTGCAGACCGCGACGCTGGCCGAACGCCATGGCGCCAATGCCCAGTTGATCACCGCCTGCCTGCTGCACGACCTCGGGCATCTGATCGCCGACCATCCCGACACGCCCACGCTGCGCGGCATCGACGACAAGCACCAGTATTTCGTGCTGCCGTTCCTGCGCGGGCTGTTCAGTTCGGCGGTGCTGGATCCGATCCGGCTGCACGTGGAGGCCAAGCGCTACCTCTGCTATGTGGAGCCGCAGTATGAAGCGTCGCTTTCGGAGGATTCGAAACGCAGCCTGGCGCTTCAAGGGGGCAGCTTCGATGCGGGCCAGGCGGTGGATTTCGCCAGCATGCCGGGCGCGCCGGATGCGATCCGCCTGAGGCGCTGGGACGACATGGCCAAGGTGCCGGGGCTGGCCACGCCGCCGCTGGACCACTTCCTGGAGATCGCCGAAAGCGTCTCCGGACGGGTCAAGCTGGCGGCGGTCTGGTAAGACCGCCACCCGCGCCGTCGGAATACCACGGCGCGGTTTCAGGCCCGGCTTGCGGCCGGGCCGGCCGGCGCGCTCACTCGCCCTTGGCCACCGGCCGGGACGGATCGCTGCACCACTCGCTCCACGAGCCCGGATAAAGCCGCGAGCCGGCCAGGCCAGCGATTTCCATCGACAGCAGGTTGTGGCACGCGGTGATGCCCGAGCCGCACTGGTGCACGATGGCCGCGGGGTCGCGGCCGTCCAGCAGGGCGGTGAATTCCTCGCGCAATTGCGCCGCGTCCTTGAACCGGCCGTCGGCCTGCAGGTTCTGGCCGTTCGGACGATTCAGCGCGCCGGGAATGTGGCCGGCCACGGGATCCATCGGCTCGACCTCGCCGCGATAGCGGTTGGCGGCGCGCGCGTCGATCACGGTGAACGCGGGCCGGGCGATGTTGTCCAGCACCGCCTGCGCATCCACGCTGCCCACGAGCGGCGCCGCCGGCGTGACCGGCGCGCCCGCCTGCACCGGCGCGGCCGCCTCGGTGGAGGTGGGCAGCCCGGCCGCCTGCCAGGCCTGCCAGCCGCCGTCGAGCACGGCGACCCGGTCGTGACCCAGCCAGCGCAGCATCCACCACAGGTGCGCGGCGTACATGCCGCCGCTGGCGTCATAGGCCACCACCAGGGTCTCGGGCGTGACGCCGTGCGCCGCCATCAAGGCGCCGAACTGGCCGCGGTCGGGCAGCGGATGGCGGCCATTCCTGCCGGTCCGGGGGGCCGCCAGCTCGGTTTCGTGGTCTAGGTACCGGGCGCCGGGAATATGGCCGGCGGCATAGGCCTCACGACCGGCCGCGTGATTGGTCAGGTCGTGGCGCACGTCGAACACGCGCACGTCCGCCGCGCCCAGGTGCGTGGCCAGGTCGGCCGCGGAAATCAGGGTCATCGTCACCGGAAATTCTCCTCTGATAGGGTCGGGTTGGCGGGATCAGGTCGGCTTGGGGTCACGCATGGTGCGCCAGACCGACAGCAGGCCCGCCGAAATGATCAGGCCCATCCCGGCCCAGGCCAGGCCGTCCAGGGTATCGCCCCAGAAACCCATGCCGAGCAGGGCCGCGAAGATGATCGTGCTGTATTGCAGGGCCGCGGTCAGCAGCGCCGAGCCCAGGCCGAACGCCCGCGTCATGGCCAACTGGCCGAACAGGCCGGTCACGCCCACGCCCAGCAGCGAGCTGTAGCCGGTCCAGTCCGCATGGCCCCAGCCCTCGAAGCCCAGGCCGGCGAAACTGGACGCGCACACCGCCACCGAAAAGAACAGCACCGTGCGCCATTCCGGCTCGCCGATACGGCCTAGCTGGCGGATCTGCATCATGGCGATGGCCGACATGGCGCCCGCCCCCAGGCCCAGCAGGGCCGCCAGCCACTGGTCTTCGTTGATGCTGGGGCGCAGCACGGCGATCACGCCCAGGAAACCCAGGGCCACGGCCGCGATCCGCACCGGGTCGCGCTGCGCCCCGCCCCATCCCAGCATCCAGCAGGCGATGAACAGCGGCGCCGTGTAGTTCAGGCTGGTGGCGGTCGCCAGCGGCAGATGGGAAATGGCGAAGAAACCGAGCCACATCGAAGTGACGCCGGACAGGTTGCGCCACAGGTGCAGCTTCCAACTGGTGGGCACGATCGACTGGCGCCCGGCGCGCGCCCAGATCAGCAGCAGCACCACCGACGGCAGGCCGCGGAACAGCACCACTTGCGGCAGCGTCGCGCCGTGCTCGGTGCCCAGCTTCACGAACGACCCCATGATGGCGAACATGGCGGACGCCAGCAACATCCAAAGTGCCTGCATTTGGGGGTCAGCGCTCAGGTGAAAGTGAGGGGGAAATAGGGGAAAGCGATACTATACTCTCCGTCACCGGGGCGGCGCCGGCAGTCGGGGAACTGCTGCGCCGCGGCACAGTCCAATCCCGCACAAGTCCCGCTCGCTGAGGAACAAAAAAAGCATGAAACGCATCATCCTTTTCGTCATTACCAACCTGGCCGTCATGCTCGTGCTGTCGGCCACGCTACGCATCCTGGGCGTAGACCGCTACCTGACCGCCAACGGCCTGAACCTGCAGGCGCTGCTGATCTTCTCGGTCGTGGTCGGCTTCACCGGCGCCATCATCTCGCTGCTGATCAGCAAGCCCATGGCCAAATGGAGCACCGGCGCCCAGGTGCTGGATCCGAACGCGCCGCGCAACCAGCGCGAGGCCTGGCTGCTGGACACCGTCCACCAGCTCGCCGATCGCGCCGGCATCGGCCGCCCGGAAGTCGCCATCTACGACGGCGCGCCCAATGCGTTCGCCACCGGCGCCTTCAAGAACGATTCGCTGGTGGCGGTGTCCACCGGCCTGCTCGAAAGCATGAGCGAAGAGGAAGTGGCCGCGGTGCTGGCCCACGAAGTGGCCCACATCGCCAACGGCGACATGGTCACGCTGACCCTGATCCAGGGCGTGGTCAACACCTTCGTGGTGTTCCTGGCGCGCGTGGTCGGCTACTTCATCGACCGCGTGGTGTTCAAGAACGAACGCGGCCTCGGCCCGGGCTACATGGTCACCGTGATCGTCTGTGAGATCATTTTCGGCATCCTGGCCTCGATCATCGTGGCCTGGTTCTCGCGCCAGCGCGAATACCGCGCCGACGCCGGCTCGGCCCACCTGATGGGCGCCCGCGAACCCATGATCCGCGCCCTGGCCCGCCTGGGCGGCCTGGAGCCGGGCGAGCTGCCCAAGTCGTTCGAAGCTTCCGGCATCACCGGCAAGGGCGGCCTGGCGGCCATGTTCGCCTCGCACCCGCCGATCCCGGCCCGTATCGCCGCGCTGCAGAACGCCCGCGTGATCTGATCCCGGCACAGGCCTGGGAAAAGCCCCCACGCCGCGCCTGCGGCTTGCGTCCCCCGGGGCGCTTTCATCGTGAGGCGGCTCGGCAATGAAAAAGCCCCTTGAGCAATCAAGGGGCTTTTTGTTGGGGGCGGCCCCGCCTCAGCACTCGACGATGTTCACCGCCAGGCCGCCGCGCGCCGTTTCCTTGTACTTGGTCTTCATGTCGGCGCCGGTCTCGCGCATGGTCTTGATGACCGAATCCAGCGACACGTAGTGCTGGCCGTCGCCGCGCAGCGCCATGCGGGCCGCGTTGACCGCCTTGATCGAGGCCATCGCGTTGCGTTCGATACAGGGAATCTGCACCAGTCCGCCGACCGGGTCGCAGGTCAGGCCCAGGTTGTGCTCCATGCCGATCTCGGCCGCGTTCTCGACCTGCTCGACCGAGCCGCCCAGCGCCGCGGCCAGGCCGCCGGCCGCCATCGAACAGGCCACGCCGACCTCGCCCTGGCAGCCGACTTCGGCGCCGGACAGCGAGGCGTTGTACTTGTACAGCAGGCCCACCGCCGCCGCGGTCAGCAGGAAGTCGCGCACGCCCTCGCGGTTGGAACCGGGGACAAAACGGTCGTAGTAGTGCAGCACCGCCGGGATGATGCCCGCGGCCCCGTTGGTCGGCGCCGTCACCACCCGCCCGCCCGCGGCGTTTTCCTCGTTCACCGCCATGGCGTACAGGTTGACCCAGTCCATCACCGACAGCGGATCGGACAGCGTGCGCTCGGCGCGCTGGGTCAGGTTGCGGTACAGCTCCGGGGCGCGGCGGCGCACCCGCAGCGGACCCGGCAGTTCGCCATCGGCTTCGGGGTAATTGATGCCACAGCCGCGCGACACGCAGTCCTGCATCACCTGCCAGATGCGGTCCAGCCCGCCCGCGACCTCGCCGGCCTCGCGCCAGGTCAGCTCGTTCTTCATCATGAGCTGCGCCACGCTCAGGCCGCTTTCGCGGCACATGGTCAGCAGTTCGCGGCCGGTGCGGAACGGGTACGGCAACTGGTCGTGCGCGGCGATGACCTGGCTGTTGGAGGCGCCCGCCGTGACCACGAAACCACCGCCCACCGACAGGTAGCGGGCCTCGCGCAGCGACTGCCCTTCGGCATCGAAGGCGTGGAATTTCATGCCGTTGGGGTGCTCGGCCATGGCCTCGCGGCGGTAGAACATCATGTGTTCCTTTTCCACGAACGGCACCGGATAGTGGCCCAGCAGCGGCAACTGGCGGCTGGCCCGCACCGACGCGATCATGCCGGCGATGGCGGCCGGGTCGACCGTATCGGGCGCCTCGCCCATCAAGCCCAGCAGCACGCCCTTGTCGGTGCCGTGGCCCTTGCCGGTGGCGCCCAGCGAGCCATAGAGTTCGGCGCGCACGTTCGCCACCCGCGGCAGCAGGCCGTCGCGCTCCAGCCCTTGGGCGAACAACAAAGCGGCCCGCATGGGGCCGACGGTATGGGAACTCGACGGGCCTATGCCTATTTTGAACAGATCGAAGACGGAAACGGCCACCGGAAATCCCCTGCATCCAAGAATGATCCGGCAATGATACGCGCAAGGTCCGGCCCTGCGCAGCAAAGCCCCGCGGGGCGTATGCTGTATTCACGGCACGGGTTTCCCCGCCCGCCCCGGCATGCGATCATTACAGAATTATTTCTTGTCATAAAAAGAATGGAACTGCCCCAGGATGTCCGGACTCATCACCCTGCTTGACTTCGCCGGCTACGTCGCCCTGCTGCTCTGGGGCGTGCACATGGTCCAGACGGGCGTGCAGCGCGCCTTCGGCGCCGCCCTGGGCGCCGCGCTGGGCCGCGCCCTTGGCACCCGCCTGCGAGCCTTCGCCGCTGGCCTCGGCATCACCGCCGCCCTGCAAAGCAGCACCGCCACCGGCCTCATGATCACCGGCTTCGCCGCTGGCGGCGTGGTCGGGCTGGTGCCGGCCCTGGCCGCCATGCTGGGCGCCAACGTCGGCACCACCCTCATCGTGCAGTTGCTGTCGTTCGACCTGACCTCGCTGGCGCCCATCCTGATCCTGGCAGGCGTCTGGATGTTCCGCCGCTATCCGCCGGGCCGCACCCGCGACCTGGGGCGGGTCTTCATCGGCCTGGGCCTGCTGTTGCTGTCGCTGCACCAGCTCGTCGAACTGTTCGAGCCGTTCCAAACCGCCCCCATGCTGGGCATGATCCTGGACGCCCTGGCGACCCAGCCGGTCGCCGCAGTGCTACTGTCGGCCGCCTTCACCTGGGCCGCCCACTCCAGCGTCGCCGTTGTGGTGCTGGTCATGTCGCTGGCCAGCCACCACATGGTGGCGCCGCACGTCGCCTTCGCGCTGGTGCTGGGCGCCAATCTGGGCACCGCCATCAACCCCATGATCGAGGGCGTCACCGGCGACGACCCCGCGGCCCGCCGCCTGCCGCTGGGCAACCTGCTGACCCGCATCCTGGGCGTGCTGGCCGGACTGGTGCTGCTGCCTTGGCTGCAACCGCTGATGAGCGATATGTCCAGCGACCCGGCCCGCGCGGTCGCCAACTTCCACACGCTCTTCAACGCCGTCATCGCGCTGGCGTTCCTGCCGCTGCTGGCCCCCTACGCCGCCCTGCTTACCCGCTGGCTGCCCAAACGCACCGACCCCAACGACCCGTCCCGCCCCCAATACCTGGACGAATGGGCCCACGACGTGCCGGCAGTCGCCCTTGGCAACGCCGCCCGCGAAGCGCTGCGCATGGCCGATATGCTGCAGACGCTGCTGCTGTACGCCCGCGCCGGCTTCAAGCGCGACAACCGCCACCGCATGGTGCAGGCGCGCCAACTGGACGCCGCCCTGGACAAGCTCGAAAGCGCCATCACCACTTACCTGGCCACGCTGGACCAGGAAAACATGACGCGCGACGACGTGCAGCGCATGGACGACATCCTCGCCTTCATCAGCAACATCGGCCACGCAGGCGACATCGCCCACCATGGCCTGCTCAGCCACATCGCCAAGCTGCGCAAGCAGGGCTGGACCTTCTCTCCCGAACAACGCGCCAGCCTCGACGACACGCTGGGCGAACTGATCGCCAACCAACGCCAGGCCGCCGCCCTCTTCGTCAACGACGACCTGCGCCAGGCCCGCGCCCTGGCCGGTGAAAAGTCGCGTTTCCGCACCATAGAAACGCAGGCGGCCGACGCCCACCTGCAGAAAATCAAGGGCGGTCAGGTCGACGCCGCCGAAGTCGGCGCCCTCTACCTCGACATCCTGCGCGACATGAAGGGCATCAACTCCCACCTGGTCGGCGCCGCCGCCTACCCCCTCCTGGCCCGCCACGGCGAACTCCTCCCCAGCCGGCTGCGCGAAGCGGGGAATTAGGGCCCCCACGCGGCGCGCTTCGCGCTTGCTGCCCCCCGAGGGGGCTGCCCCGCCTTCGGGCGGCCGGGCGGCGGGCCGGCCCCCACGCCGCGCACGCCTCGCGCGCTTGCTGCCCCCCCGAGGGGGCTGCCCCGCCTTCGATGCCCCACAATGGCTGCCAGCGAAGGGGCTACCCCGGCTTGAGGCACTTGTGTCACAAGGCGGCAGCATGCCCACATGTGATCGCGCTCGCATCGTTCACCAACGCTATGTGGTAGGGCAACAAGTCTCTCTTCACGACAAGCAGCCACCGAGCACACGCACCTCCGCCCGCGCGTAGCGAGCCAAGCCCCGACGCCCCACACCGCGTATGCCAGGATCGGCTGCCCGCGCAGCCGATCCTGGCGGGCCCCGCAAACCTCTCGCATGCCGCCGCGGTCCAGCAGCGCCCCATGCCTCGAAACCGGTAGCCCGGCGCGGGTGGCGCATGGGTGGGCGCGCCGTCAGATGCGCCCGGCGGAAACCGTAGGGAGCCGAAGGCGGACGAGGTTGAGCACGGGGAAGTCCGGAGCGAAGGCTCCGGACCGCAATCGCAGGCGCGCCCACCCATGCGCCACCCGCGCCGGGCGGCCTACGAAAGCAACAACGCCCCAAAAAAAACCGCCACGCAAACGCGCAGCGGCTTCTCATGACGCCAAGAGCACACCCCCCTCAAAGGTACCGCTTGAACCACTCAAGCATCCTCCCCCACCCATCCCTGGCCGCCTCCGCCTGATAATTCGCCCGGTAATCCGCCATGAATGCATGATCCGCCTGCGGATACACCACGAACTCCGACCGCCGGGCATTCTCATTGCCCGCCGCCAGCTTCGTCTTCATGATCTCGATATCCGACACCGGAATGCTGGCATCCTTGGCCCCATACAACCCCAGCACCGGCGCATGCAGGTCGTTCACCACATCGAACGCATAGCGCTTGATCAACGGACCATGCCCCGTGCTCAGCTTGCCGTACCAGGCCACGCCCACCTTCACGTTCGGATTGTGCGCCGCGTACATCCACGTCAGGCGCCCGCCCCAGCAGAACCCCGTCACCGCCACCCGCTTCGGGTCACCACCATGCTGCGCGGCCCACGCCACGCTGGCGTCCAGGTCGGCGAACACCTGTTCGTCGGGCACCTTGCTGACGATCTCGGTGATCAGCTTGGGAATGTCGGTATAGGTCGATGCATCGCCCTGGCGCTCGTACAGGTTTGCGGCCACGGCCAGGTAACCGGCCTTGGCCACGCGGCGGCAGATATCCTTGATGTGCTCGTGCACCCCGAAGATCTCCTGCACCACCAGCACCACGGGCAGGTCGCGCTTGCCCTCGGGGGCGGCGTAATAGGCGCTGATGGATCCATCGGCCACGGGCAACTGGAAATCCCCGTGGACCAGCCCCTGGGCGTCCGTGTGGATCACGGTGGGGGCGACGTTGCCGGCGGCGGCGGAAAAACTCATGGCGAACTCCTGTGTAGGGATCAACGCGGAGCCGGCGCGCCGCGGTTCGCCATCGGGGCGAGCGCGACAGGACCGGCCAGGATCGGAAGCAAAGCCGGGTATCGCGACCGCCACGCCTCAATGTGTGTGGACGTGCTCCGTGCGTGCCGCGCCGGCGCCCGTCTCGTGCTCATGCCCGTGATGCATCAGGGTCGTCACGCTGTAGATCAGCACGACACCCACGCCCACCAGCAGCAGTTGCGGCACCGCATCGGCCAGGGATACCCGTTCGTGCATCTGCGGCATCAGGTCGGCCACCGAGATGTAGAGGAAGCTGCTGGCGGCAACCACCAATACGTACGGCACCCAATCCTGGGCCTGCTGCAGCACGAAGTAACCTATTATGCCGCCCAAGGCTGAACACAAGCTGGTGAACAGGATCAGCGCGAAGGCGCGGCGCCGCGCCAGGCCGGCATTGAGCAGCACGACGAAGTCGCCCAGCTTGTGCGGCACTTCGTGCACGATGATCGAGGCCGCCGTCAGCACGCCCAGCAACGGATCGGTCAGGAAGGCCGCCGCCACCAGCACACCGTCGCACAGGTTATGCAGCGAGCTGCCGATCAGGATCAGCACGCCTCCGCGTCCCGCCTCGTGCTGGTCATGACCATGATGATGGTGATGCCCGTCGCCCTCGTGGTGATGGCTGTGGCGCAGCAGCGCGATTTTCTCCAGCACGAAAAAACCGATCAGCGACGCCAGCATCAGCCCGAACAGCACATGGGCATCGGCCACCCCGCTTTCGAAGGCTTCCGGCAACAGGTGCAGCAACGCCACCGACAGCAGCACCCCCACCGACAGACTGACCATGTGATGCAGGTAATGGGCGAACACCTTGTAGGCCAGCCAACTGGCGACAAGGACGGCGATGAGGCCACCGGTGACGGTGGCAAGCAGGACCCAGAGCAGCAGCATTTGGGGGACGTATATGGTCAGGGGAAGCGCAACATTGTATTGTTGCAGCCACAAAAGCGGAAATGGGCCGCCGGATCGCTGCGCGCCCCGAACGGCCCGATACGAGGGACTCCGGGACGAGCGGCGCTTCCCGAGCGCGCCGCTCGTCCCGGGGGTCAGTGCGCCTGTTCCCAGTTCTTCCCTACGCCCACCTCGGCCACCAGCGGCACGCGCAGCTCGGCCACGTTGCACATCAGCCGCGGCAGGGCTTCCTTGACCAGCTCCAGTTCCGAGTCGGGCGCTTCCAGCACCAGTTCATCGTGCACCTGCATGATCATGCGCGTCCGCAGCTTTTCGGCCTCGAGCCAGTCCTGCACCGCCACCATGGCCATCTTGATCAGGTCGGCCGCGGTGCCCTGCATCGGCGCGTTGATCGCCGCGCGCTCGGCGCCCTGCCGACGCGGGCCCGAGGCGCCGCGGATCTCCGGCAGTTGCAGGCGGCGCCCGAACACGGTCTCGACGTAGCCCTGCTCGCGCGCCACGCGGCGCGTGT
This sequence comes from Achromobacter dolens, assembly GCF_902859745.1. GTDB lineage: Bacteria > Pseudomonadota > Gammaproteobacteria > Burkholderiales > Burkholderiaceae_B > Achromobacter > Achromobacter dolens. Next base: position 161,070 of record NZ_CADIJW010000004.1, read on the forward strand.
TCTCCATGTACATCGCCACGCCGGGATAGCGGGCGAAATAGCGGTCGATATAGGCCTGCGCCGCGTCGCGCGTAATGCCCAGGTTCGACGCCAGGCCGAACACGCCCATGCCGTAGATCAGGCCGAAGTTGATGGCCTTGGCCGCGCGCCGCTGCTCGGAAGACACGTCCGCCAGCGACACGCCGAACACTTCCGAGGCCGTGGCACGATGGATGTCCTCGCCGGCGGCGAAGGCGCGCTGCAGATTGGCGTCGTCCGACACGTGCGCCATGATGCGCAGTTCGATCTGCGAATAGTCGGCCGACAGCAGCAGGCCCTGCTCGGCGACGAACGCCTCGCGCACCCGGCGCCCGGCTTCGGTGCGCACGGGGATGTTCTGCAGATTGGGATCGGACGAAGCCAGGCGGCCCGTGATGACCGCAGCCTGCGAGTAGTGAGTGTGCACGCGGCCGGTGGCAGGGTTGATCATGCGCGGCAGCTTGTCCGTGTAGGTGGACTTGAGCTTGGACAGCCCGCGGTACTCGAGCAGCACCTGCGGCAGCGGATAGTCCTGCGCCAGCTTGCTCAGCACTTCCTCGTCGGTCGACGGCGCGCCGCCCGCGGTCTTGCGCACCACCGGCAACTGCATGCGGCCGAACAGGATCTCGCCCAGTTGCTTGGGCGAATTCAGGTTGAAGGGCTGCCCGGCCAGTTCGTAGGCCTTCTGCTCGAGCTGCAGCATTTCCTGGCCCAGCTTGTGGCTCTGGCGGCCCAGTTCAGCGGCGTCGACCTTGACGCCATTGCGCTCGATCGTGGTCAGCACCGCCGACACCTGCATCTCCAGCAGGTAGATACGCTCCAGCCCGGCATCGGCCGCCACCTGCGGGCGCAGCACCCGGTGCAGTTGCAGCGTGAAGTCGGCATCCTCGGCGGCATAGTGGCCGGCCTTGTCCACCGCCACTTCATCGAAACCGATCTGCTTGGCGCCCTTGCCGCACAGGTCCTCGTACGACACGCCGCTGCGGCCCAGGTAGCGCTGCGCCAGGTCGTTCAGGCCGACGCCGCGATGCGACTCCAGCACATACGCCTGCAGCATGGTGTCTTCGGCGATGCCCGCCAGGCGGATGCCTTCGTTGGCGAACACGTGCGTATCGTACTTGGCGTGGTGCAATAGCTTGGGGCGCGAGGCGTCTTCCAGCCAAGGACGCAGGCGCGCCAGCACCTCGTCCTTGGGCAGTTGCGTCGCGCCGTCCGGGCCGCGGTGCGCAACGGGGATATAGCAGGCCACGCCCGGCGCCACCGCCATCGACAGGCCGACCAACTTGGCCTGCATCTCATCGAGCGACGTGGTCTCGGTGTCCAGCGCCACCAGCTCGGCGCCCTGCGCCAACGCCATCCAGGCGTCGAACGCCGCCCAGTCGGCGATGATGCGGTAATCCAGTTCCGTCGGCGCGGCCGGCACCTCGGCCGCCACCCTTGCATCGCCCGTCGGCACGCGCTCGGCGTCGCCAGTCAGGTCGCGCAGCCAGGTGCGGAAACCGTAGCGCTCGTACAGTTCCGTCAGCGTCGCTTCGTCGCGGCCGCGCGGGGTCAGGTCGTCGACGCTGTCGACGTGGCCGGTCAGGTCACAGTCGCACTTCACCGTCAAAAGCTGGCGCGTCAGCGGGAAGTTGGGAATGGCTTCGCGCAGGTTGCTGCCGGCCACGCCCTTGATGCCCTCGGCGCCCTCGACCAGCTTGTCGATCGAGCCGAATTCGGTGATCCACTTGGCGGCCGTCTTGGGGCCGACCTTGGTCACGCCCGGCACGTTGTCGACGGTGTCGCCCACCAGCATCAGGTAATCGACGATGCGGTCCGGCGGCACGCCGAACTTGTTGACCACGCCAGCCTCGTCCAGCACCTCGCCGCTCATGGTATTGACCAGCGTGACATGGCTGTTGACCAACTGCGCCAGGTCCTTGTCGCCGGTGGACACCACCGTGTGCACGCCGCGCTCGGCGGCGCGGCAGGCCAGCGTGCCGATCACGTCATCGGCCTCGACGCCCTCGATCGCCAGCACCGGCCAGCCCAGCGCGCGCACGGCGCGATGGATGGGCTCGATCTGGGCGGCCAGATCTTCCGGCATGGGCGGGCGGTGCGACTTGTATTCCGGATACAGATCGTCCCGGAAGGTCTTGCCACGCGCATCGAAAATACATGCGGCATACTCTGCCTTATAGTCGGATACAAGCTTGCGCAACATATTGACCACGCCGTACAGCGCACCCGTAGGTTCGCCTTGCGCATTGCGCAAATCAGGCATAGCGTGAAAAGCGCGGTACAAGTAGCTTGAACCGTCGACCAGCAATAAGGTTTTTTTCATGGTTACAAAGGCAGATATGGCAACAACTGCGGCAACAATTGCGGCGACGCCCGCCGAAAAACAAATTCCGCTGATTATGTCAGAGATACGGACGGCGGCCGAAAAGCTCGCGAACATCGGGCCGGCGGTCAGTGTCTTTGGCAGTGCGCGCGTCAGCCGCAACTCCCCCCACTACGAAACCACCGTGGCAATCTCGGCCGCCCTGGCCGAGGCGGGATTTGCGGTCATCGCGGGCGGCGGCCCCGGCATCATGGAAGCCGCCAACAAGGGCGCGTTCGAAACCGGCGGCACCAGCATCGGGCTGAACATCAGCCTGCCGCACGAAGCGCACAACAACGAATATCAAACCATCAGTCTATCGTTTGAGTACTTTTTTTCACGCAAAGCCACCTTTTTCATGCACAGCTTCGCCTACGTGGCGATGCCGGGCGGCTTCGGCACCCTGGACGAGCTCTTCGAAGCGTTGACACTGATCCAGACCGGCAAAGTCCCGCCCGCGCCCATCGTGCTGGTGGGCAGCGAATACTGGTCAGGCCTGGTCGAATGGCTGGGGGGCCAGGTGCTCGGCAACGGCATGATCGGCGCGCATGACCTGGATCTTTTCATCATCGAGGACGATCCGCGCAAGGTCGTGCGCAAGGTGGTCGAGTTCCACCAGAAGGTCAGCACGGAAGCGCAATACGCGCCCTCGCTGCCGGCCTGACGGCCGCTGGCCGGGAAAGACGCCCCCGGCAATGCCGGGCGGCCGCGAATCGCGGCCGCCCGCGCGCCCCTACTTGCGCATGAACGACGGCAGCACGTCCGCCGGAATCGGGCAGACATACGGCTGGCCGCGGCGCATTTCCAACAGCTCTTCCTTGGCGCGCGCCAGCGTCCCGGGCTGCCGATAGAGATCCGCCGCCGTGGCCGCGATGATCTTGGCCGCATGCACCATGCCCTTGTGCGCCAGCGACAACTTGCCCTGCGCCACCATCTGCCAGGAATGGAATGGCGTGCCGTAGGCATAGCAGGCGCCCCAGCACTGTGCCGTGGGCGTCACCCAACTGACGTCGCCGACGTCGGTCGAGCCATAGCTGATTTCATGCTTGCCGGGCTCGTAAGGCGCGACGCCGCTGAACAGCGGCGTCGGATTGCGCAGCACCGCGCCCAGGTTCTTGCCGGCGTTGTCGATGTCGTCGGCCGAAATCGCGTCCCACATGCGGCGCGCAGCCTGCTGTTCGCCTTCTGTGTAGGCCGGGCCTTGCAGCGCCTGCATGTTGGCGTACATGACCTGGTTCAGCACGCCGTTGGGAATGTAGTTGGAGCAGGCCTTGTCGAACACGATCTCCAGTTCGCAACCGGTCATCAGCGCCGCGCCGCGGGCCACGTTCTTGACCCGTTCGTACAGCTCGGCGGCCTGCGAATTGATCGGCGCGCGCACCAGGTACAGCACCTCGGCGCGGGCCTGAACCACGTTGGGCGAGATGCCGCCGCTGTTGGTCACCGCGTAGTGCACCCGCGCGTCCGGCACCATGTGCTCGCGCAGGTAGTTCACGCCCACGTTCATCAGCTCCACCGCGTCCAGCGCGCTGCGGCCCAGGTGCGGCGAATTGGCCGCGTGAGCCGCCACGCCCCGAAAGCGGAAATAGGCCTGGATATTGGCCAGCGACGACTGGTGGAAGATGCCGGTGTGCGAGGCCGGATGCCAGGTCAGCGCCGCGTCCAGGTCGTCGAACAGCCCGGCGCGCGCCATGAAGGTCTTGCCCGACCCGCCCTCCTCGGCCGGACAGCCGTAGAAGCGGATGCGGCCCGGCAGGCCGTTGCTTTCCAGGAACTCCTTGACCGCCACCGCGGCGAAATGCGCCGCCGTGCCCAGCAGGTGGTGGCCGCAACCGTGGCCGTTGCCATTGGGCGTTTCCGGCGACGGCTGGCAGGCATAGGCGCCGCTCTCCTGGCTCAGGCCCGACAGGGCGTCGTACTCGCCCAGGATGCCGATCACCGGGCCGCCGGCGCCCGCCTCGGCGACGAACGCCGTCGGAATGCCGGCCGCGTCGCGGGTAACGCGAAAGCCGGCCTCTTCCAGCATGGCGATGTGCAGTTCGGCCGATTTGTGCTCGTCATAGCGCAATTCGGCCAGGCTCCAGATGCGGTCGCTCAACTCGGCGTAGCGGTCGCTGCGCGCGTCGATGAACGGGGCAAGAATATCGATGGCTCCCATCGTGTCTCCAGTGGCGGTCTACAGGATCTGGGGGCGCCGGCCACGGTACGTCGCCGGCGGCGGCAAAACGTCATTCGTCGAGCTTGATGGCGGCAGTTTCAATGATTTTGCGATTGGCGGCCAGCGTCTGCGCGATGCGCTGGGTGAATTCCTGCGGCGTGCCGGTATCAGGCTCGGCGCCGAGGGTGGCCAGCCGCTGCACCAGCGCCGGCTCGGCCAGCGCCCGGCGCACCGCGTCATTGAGACGCCGCACCACTGCGTCGGGCGTGCCCGCCGGCGCCACCAGGCCGAACCAGGTCTGGCCCAGCGCATTCAATTGCGGGTAGCCCAATTCGGCCAGCGTCGGCAGTTGCGGCAGGCCCGGCAATCGCGCGGGGGCGGCCACCGCGATCGGACGCAGCTTGCCGGCCTTGATCAAGGACTGGGCCGAGGCGTACTGGTCCTGCTGCACCTGCACCTCGCCGCCCACGGCGGCCGTCAATGCGGGGCCCATGCCCCGGTAGGGCACGTGCAACACCTCTACCTGGAGGTCCGCATTCATGGCCGCCAGGTTCAGGTGACCGAGCGATCCCACGCCGGGCGAACCGAAGGAATACTTGCCGGGATGTCCCCGCAATTCGGCCAGGAACTGTGCGAAATCCGTCGCAGGAAAGGCCGGGTTCACCATCCACACCACCGGCACGTTGGCCACCGAACCCACCGCCGTCAGTTGCTTTGCCGGATCGACGCGCGCCGTACCGTACAACAGCGGATTGACCGCCATGGTGCTGACGGTGGCCATGCCCAGCGTATAGCCATCGGGCTCGGCCCGCGCCACCGCCTCGGTGCCGATCAGGCCGCCGGCGCCGGCGCGGTTCTCCACCACCACGCTCTGGCCCAGTTCCTTGCGCAGGCCATCGGCCACCGCCCGCGCCAGGACATCGGTGGAACCGCCGGGAGCGAACGGCACGATCAGGCGCACCGGCTGTGAGGGATAGACGCCCTGCGCGTGCGCCAGGAACGAAACGCCGACCAGTGCGGCGCAGACGAAAGCATGCAACAGACGGGACTTCATGGAACGGCGAATCCTTGCGTGGAAACCGGTAGCCGGCGTCACGTCATTCTGGCCAGGGCATATCCTTATTTCAAATACATTAACGGACCCATATATTCGAATTTTGAATATCAAGATCCGGAATTCCACACCCATGGACGTCGCCCCCGCCACCCTGCTTGCCCGGCTGCTGGCCAAGGGACGCCTGCGCCACCTGCAACTGCTGGCCGGGGTTGCCGAACTGGGCAGCCTGCAGCAGGCCGCCGCTCAGATCGGCATGAGCCAGCCGGCCGCCACCCATGCCCTGGCGGACATCGAATCCCTGCTGGGTGTGGAGCTGTTCGAACGTCATGCGCGCGGCATGCGCGCCACCCGCTGCGGTCAATTGATGGCCGATTGCGCACGCGGCATGCTCACCTCGCTGCGCGCCTCGACCGACTCGGTCGCGGCCCTGCGCGGCGGCGCCTCCGGCAGCCTGCGCTTGGGCGCCATCCCGGCAGCGAGCAGCGGGCTGCTGGCGCAACACCTGCCCGCCTACATGCGCGCCCATCCGGGCCTGCAGGTGGACTTGCAGGAAGGCAGCCGCGAACAGTTGCTGCCGCTGGCGGCTGCGGGCAATCTGGACATGCTGCTGTGCCGGCGCCCGGAGGCGGTGCCGACCGGCCTGGACTTCGTGCCGCTGCAACGGGATGACGCCGTCATCGTCGCCACGCCCGGCCATCCATTGCTCGCCAGCGACACCGCGCCGACATTGGCGCAGGTCGCCACCCAGCTCTGGATCCAGCCCCGCCCGGAACTGGCGATCCACGCCGTCTTCACCGCTTTCTTCGAACGCGCCGACGTAGTCCCGCGGCTATGCCGCCTGGCCAGCGCCGCGCCGCCCATGCCACTGCTGATCGCCGTCATGCAGGCACAGCAGGCGCTGGCCATGGTGCCGCTGACGCTGGCCGGCTGGTATCTGCAACATGGCCACTTTCAGCGCGTGCGGATCGAATCACCGGGCGCCTTCCAGCCCATCGGCGCCATCGTCGGACAGGCGGGTCCGGGCCGCGACTTTCTGCACTGGCTGATGCGCGCCCCGCAACAAACAGCCTCCTGACCGCCGCCTCCAGACTGGCTCACCGCAGCGCCCGCTCGATCGCCTCGCGCGCCTGGCCGATAAAGGCATCTTCGCCCGGCCGCGCCGGCAACAGTCGGAATTCGACGTCGGGCAATGGCGGCAGGCCGGGCGCCTGCAGGCGGCCGATGCCTGGCGCCAGCGCCGACTCGTTCAGGCAGGCCACGCCCAGCCCCGCACCGATCGCCAGTTGCAACCCCGCGACGCCCGAGGCCACGTGCGCCACCGCGTAGGGCACGGCGCGCCGCGCCAGCAACCGCTCGGCGTACTGGCGCAACGCGCAGGTCTCGGGCAGCGCCAGCAACGGCAACGGCTCCGGCGGCGCCGGCGCGCCCTCGGCCCCCATCCACAGCAGCGACTCACGCCGCAGCAAGGGTCCCAACGCCCGCCCTTTCGACGCGCCGCGCTCCAGGATCACCATCGAGATGCCGACATCGACTTCGCCGCGTTCGTAAGCGGCCTCGATCGCGCCGCTTTTCATGATGGTGACGTGCATGCGCACCTGGGGATACTGCTCGTTCAGGCGACGCAGCAGACGCGCCACGTCGCCAGGCCGGAAGTAGTCGGTGATGCACAGCCGCAACTCTCCACGCAGCGCCACGCCGCGCAGGTCGCGGTAGGCTTCGTCGCTGAGCGCCAGGATGGCGCGCGCATGCGCCAGCAGCCGTTCGCCGGCGGGGGTGGCAACCACGCCAGACTTGCCGCGTATCAGTAGCGGCTGGCCAGCCCGTTCCTCCAGCTTGCGCATCTGCTCGCTGACGGATGACTGCGACAGGAACACCTTGGGCGCGGCCGCCGTCAGGCTGCCCGCATCCAGCACGGCCACCAACGTTCGCAACTGGTCGAGATCGAACCCGGACATGGCTTATCCAACGGCTTAAACGATGGAAGGAATCGTAAATTCCCGCTTTTCCGATGTCAATGCCGTCCCTACACTGGCTCCATTCCCCTCACCCAAGGAGCCTGTCATGCCCCACATCGTCGTCCACGTTTCCGGCCAGCCCGACGCCGCCCGCAACCGCCGCCTCGTCGATTCGGTCGTCGGCCTGACCCAGTCGGTGCTCGGCAAGAAGCTGCCCGTCATCGCCATCACGCTGCAGCACATCCCCCACGACCAATGGTTCATCGGCGCGCGCCCGCTGTCGGAACTGGGCAGGAACGCCTTCCACCTGGACATCAGCGTCACCGACGAGACCAACACCAAGGCCGAGAAAGCCCGCTTCATCCAGGAAATCTACGCAGCCTTCGGCGAGATCCTTGGCGAGCTGCACGAATGCTCCTACGTGCACGTGATCGACGCGCGCGCGGCGGCCTATGGCTATGGCGGCAAGACGCAGGAATACCGGCACCAGCACGCCTGATGCCGCGTGCCGGCGCACGGGCGGCCGCCGCTGCGCCGCCTGGTCGGCAGCGTGTACGCCGTCGACCGCTTGAACAGCGCCACCGGCAAGCCCGCGGCCACGAATGAAAAAAAGCCGCGCACCCCGAAGGGTGTGCGGCTTTCCGATTGCCAGGCGCGCGGGGCCTGAACCCCGCCCCGCCTTACACGGCGGATTCGCGCGCGGCGCGCTTGCGCTCGTTTTCCTGCAGGTAGCGCTTGCGCAGACGGATCGACTTGGGCGTGATTTCGACCAACTCGTCGTCGTCGATGAATTCCACGGCGTATTCCAGCGACATCTGGATCGGCGGCACCAGGCGCACCGCTTCGTCGGTGCCCGAGGCGCGCACGTTGGTCAGCTGCTTGCCCTTGATCGGGTTCACGACCAGGTCGTTGTCACGGCTGTGGATGCCAATGATCATGCCTTCGTACAGCGCATCGCCCGGGTTCACGAACATGCGGCCGCGATCCTGCAGCTTCCACAGCGCGTAGGCCACGGCGTCGCCGTTGTCCTGGCTGATCAGCACGCCGTTGCGGCGCTCGCCGATCGAGCCTTCCTTGATGGGCGCGTATTCGTGGAAGATGTGGCTCATCAGGCCGGTGCCGCGCGTCAGCGTCAGGAACTCGTTCTGGAAACCGATCAAGCCGCGGGCGGGGATCAGGTATTCCAGGCGGGTGCGGCCACGGCCGTCCGGCTGCATGTCCTGCAGATCGCCCTTGCGGCGGCCCAGCTCTTCCATCACGCCGCCCTGGTGGGCGTCTTCGACGTCGATGGTCAGCGACTCGAACGGCTCGCACTTGACGCCGTCGACTTCCTTGAACACCACGCGCGGACGCGACACCGCCAGCTCGTAGCCTTCGCGGCGCATCGTTTCCAGCAGGATGGTCAGGTGCAGTTCGCCGCGGCCCGACACTTCGAACACGGTGTCGTCGCCGGTGTCGCGCACGCGCAGCGCCACGTTCGACTTCAGCTCGCGGTCCAGGCGGTCGCGCAGTTGGCGGCTGGTGACGAACTTGCCTTCACGGCCCGCCAGCGGCGAGGTGTTGACCATGAAGTTCATGGTCAGCGTCGGCTCGTCGATGCGCAGCATCGGCAGCACGTCCTGCGTCACGGGGTCGGTCACGGTGCAGCCGATGCCCAGGTCTTCGATACCGTTGATCAGCACGATGTCGCCGGCTTCGGCTTCATCCACCACGATGCGCTCCAGGCCGTGGAACTTCAGCACCTGGTTGATGCGGCCGCGGCCGCCCTGGCCCTCGGGACCGAACTTGTAGGCCACTTCCATGCCGGGACGCATGCGGCCGCGGTTGATGCGGCCCACGCCGATCTTGCCGACGTAGCTGTTGTAGTCCAGCGAGATGATCTGCATCTGCAGCGGGCCGTTGGGATCGTCGTCGCGCTGCGGCACGTGCTGCAGGATGGCTTCGAACAGGGGGCGCATGTCGCCTTCGCGCACGTCCGGGGTCAGGCCGGCGTAGCCGGACAGGCCCGAGGCGTACACCACCGGGAAGTCCAGTTGCTCGTCGGTCGCGCCCAGCTTGTCGAACAGGTCGAAGGTGGCGTTGATGACGAAGTCGGTGCGGGCGCCCGGACGGTCGACCTTGTTGACCACCACGATGGGCTTGAGGCCCAGGGCCAGCGCCTTGCGGGTCACGAAGATGGTCTGCGGCATCGGGCCTTCGACGGCATCGACCAGCAGCAGCACGCCGTCGACCATCGACAGCACGCGCTCGACTTCGCCACCGAAGTCCGCGTGCCCCGGGGTGTCGACGATGTTGATGTGCGTGCCTTCGTATTCAACGGCACAGTTCTTGGCCAGAATCGTGATGCCGCGTTCTTTTTCCAGGTCGTTCGAGTCCATGACCCGTTCGGTCAGCGCCTGGTTTTCGCGGAAGGTGCCGGATTGGCGCAGCAGCTGGTCGACCAGGGTGGTTTTACCGTGGTCCACGTGGGCGATGATGGCGACGTTGCGCAAGGCGCGAGTCATAGCGAGTCCTTTAAGGTGGTGGCGGGCAGCAAGCCCGCCGGCAATTCGTTCAGTGCAAGCAATGCCTGCTTGGGGTCTGGCATCGCCTGCAAGGCATCCAGCGCAACGGCGCGTTCCAGAGAAAATGGCCCGACGTGCGTGCGCCGCAGCGCCGCCAGGTGGGCGTAACAGCCCAGCGCGCGCCCGATGTCCTGGGCCAGCGTCCGGATGTATGTGCCTTTACTGCAAGCCACATCGATCTCTGCCTGCGTCCCGTTCAGGGACAGCAGCTCGATGCGGTAAATCGTAATCTGCCGCGGCGGGCGTTCCAGCTCGATGCCGGCCCGCGCGTATTCGTACAACGGCTTGCCGTCGCGCTTGAGCGCCGAATACATGGGCGGAATCTGCTCGATCGTGCCCGAGAAACGTGACAGCGCATCGCGCAGCGCCTGTTCCTCGACCACGAAGCCGGGCGCGGCGGTAGCCACCACGTTGCCGGTCAGGTCGCCGGAATCGGTTTCCTCGCCAAATTGCAGCGTAGCGCGATAAGCCTTGTCGGCGTCAAGCATCGCGCCGGAAATCTTGGTTGCCCGGCCCATGCAGCACACCAGCAGGCCGGTGGCGAAGGGGTCGAGGGTGCCGGTATGGCCGGCTTTCGCCGCGTCCATGGCACGCTTGGCGCGTTGCAAGGCGTGGTTGCTCGACAAACCTACGGGTTTGTCGAGCAACAGCACACCGTCGAGCGCAAGCCCGCGTCGTTTAGCCATCGTCGGAATCCGGAAATTAAAGCAGTGACGACAGCCCGATCAGGACTGGTCTTCAGGTTCGTCGGGCACGCCCGAGTGCGGGCCGGGCCGGTTTGCGCGGTCGATGAGGATCGACATTTCGATACCACGGGCAATCTGCTCGTCGTGGAAGAAGCGCAAAGTGGGGACAGTATGAATGTGCAGCAGCTTGTACAGCTGCGAGTGCAGCCAGCCGGCCTTCTCGTTCAGCAAGGCGGTCGCGGCCTCGGGCTCGGCGCCCAGGACCGTGAAATACACCTTGGCATGCGCGTAGTCGGTCGACAGTTCCACACCGGAGAGCGTGATCAAGCCAGCGCGGGTCGTGTCGATCTCGCGCTGGATGATCCCGGCCAGATCCTTCTGGATCTGGTCGGCCAGTCGCAGATTGCGACCGGGGATGGCTTTGGACTTGTGACGGCTCATTAGAAGCAATGCCTCGCGACGCCTTACAGCGTACGCGCGATTTCCTTGATTTCAAAGACTTCCAGTTGGTCGCCCACCTGGATGTCGTTGTTGCCGCGCAGCGTAAGACCGCAATCGAAGCCCGACTTGACTTCCTTGACGTCGTCCTTGAAGCGGCGCAGCGAATCGAGCTGGCCGGTCCACTGGACCACGTTGTTGCGCAGCAGGCGGACCTGCGAATCGCGACGCACCAGGCCGTCGAGCACCATGCAACCGGCGATGTTGCCGATGCGGGAGATGCTGTAGACCTCGCGGATCTCGACCAGGCCGATGACTTCTTCCTTCTTCTCGGGCGCCAACATGCCCGACATGGCTGCCTTCACTTCGTCCACGGCGTCGTAGATGATGTTGTAGTAGCGCACGTCGATGCCGTTGGTCTCGGCCAGCTTCTTGGCGCTGGCTTCGGCGCGGACGTTGAAGCCGATCACCACGGCGTTCGAGGCGATCGCCAGGTTGATGTCGCTTTCCGAGATGCCGCCCACGGCCGCGTGCACCACTTGCACGCGCACTTCGTCGGTCGACAGCTTGGTCAGCGACTGCACCAGCGCTTCCTGCGAACCCTGGACGTCGGTCTTGACGATCAGCGCCAGGGTCTGGGTGCCTTCGCCCAGGTTGTCGAACATCGATTCCAGCTTGGCGGCCTGCTGGCGGGCCAGCTTGACGTCGCGGAACTTGCCCTGGCGGAACAGCGCGATTTCGCGCGCCTTGCGCTCGTCGGACAGCACCATCAGTTCGTCGCCGGCGGCCGGCACTTCGGTCAGGCCCTGGATTTCCACCGGGATCGACGGACCGGCGGCCTGGATCGGCTTGCCGTTCTCGTCGAGCATGGCGCGCACGCGGCCGAAGCTGGCGCCAGCCAGCACCACGTCGCCACGGTTCAGCGTGCCGCTCTGGACCAGGATGGTCGCGACCGGGCCGCGGCCCTTGTCCAGGCGGGCTTCGATCACCAGGCCCTTGGCGGGCGCGTCGACCGGCGCCTTCAGTTCCAGCAGTTCGGCTTGCAGCAGCACGTTCTCGAGCAGCGCGTCGATGCCCTCGCCGGTCTTGGCCGACACCGGCACGAACGGCACATCGCCGCCGTATTCTTCCGGCACCACTTCCTCGGCGACCAGTTCCTGCTTGACGCGCTCGGGGTTGGCGCTGGGCTTGTCGATCTTGGTCATGGCCACCACCATCGGCACGCCCGCGGCCTTGGCATGGTGGATGGCTTCACGCGTCTGCGGCATCACGCCGTCGTCGGCCGCGCAGACCAGGATGACGATGTCGGTGGCCTTGGCGCCACGGGCACGCATGGCGGTGAACGCCTCGTGGCCCGGGGTATCCAGGAAGGTCACCATGCCACGCTCGGTTTCCACATGGTAGGCGCCGATGTGCTGCGTAATGCCGCCGGCTTCGCCCGCGGCGACCTTGGCGCGGCGGATGTAGTCCAGCAGCGAGGTCTTGCCGTGGTCGACGTGGCCCATCACGGTCACGACCGGGGCGCGCGGCAGTTGTTCGGCTTCCGACACGCTCGCGGTTTCGTCCAGGAAGGCTTCCGGGTCGTCGAGCTTGGCGGCGATCGCCACGTGGCCCAGTTCCTCGACCACGATCATCGCGGTTTCCTGGTCCAGCACCTGGTTGATGGTGACCATCTGGCCCAGCTTCATCAATTGCTTGATGACCTCGGCAGCCTTGACGGACATCTTGTGGGCCAGGTCGGCCACGCTGATGGTTTCCGGCACGTGCACTTCACGCGCGATGAATTCCTGCGGCGCGGGCTCGTTGCGGCGGTCGTTCTGCTGGTTGCGGCCACCACGGCCGCCACTCTTGCCACCGCCCTTGCCGCCGGCACGCCAGCCGTCGCGGCTGGCCGGCGCCGCCGGCTTGTCGGCCGGCTTCTTGCGCGACGCGTCATCCGACCACGTCGAAGCGACTTCGGCGGTCTTGATGGTCTTCTTGGTGCCGGGCGCGGCGGGCTTGGCATCCTTCTTGGCGCCAGGCGCGGCAGCGCCCTTGCCCGCCGGCTTGTGCAGCGTGCCCGAAATCGGGGCGGCCGCGGCGGCGGGCGCTTCCGGTTCGGGAGCGCGCAGCACCTTGCGCGGACGGTTCAGCATCTCGCGCAGGGCGGCGGCTTCGGCCTCGGCGGCACGGCGGGCCTCGTCGCGGCCAGCGCCGGTGGCGGAGGCGGCGAGCGGCGGGCCGGCGCGGCGGTTGTCGGCGCGATTCCCGACCTTGGCGGCGGGCGCAGCGGACTCGACCGGCTTGGCGGCGGATTTCACGGGTTCAGACTTCGCGGCAGGCGGCACCTGGGCGACAGGCGCGGCGGCCTGAGAGGACGATGGTTCGGACTTATTGGCTAGCACAACGGGTTCCGGCTTGGCTTCTTCAGCCTTGGGCTCGGTGGATTCAGTCTTGACTTCGGGCTTGGCCTCTTCGGCCACGGGCTCGGCAGGAGCAGGCGCCGGCGTCGGTTCCGGTTCAGGCTGGGCCTGGACTTCGGCGGCGGGAGCCGCAACGGGGGCGGGCACTTCGGCCGCGACGGGTTCAACAGGCGCGGCCGCTTCTACCGGTGCGGGCGCTTCGACAGCAGCGGGCTCTTGCACCGGGGCAGGAGCCGGCGCCTGGACGGGCGTGGCTTCGCGCGGTTCGGCCGGCTTGGCCGCTTCGGGCACGACGGGTGCGGACACCGGCTGTGCTTCCTCGACGGACGATTCTTCCTCAGCGCGGGCGCTGGCGGCCTGCTCCAGGGCGATTTCGGAGGGATCACGCTTGACGAACACGCGCTTCTTGCGAACCTCGACCTGGATGGTGCGCGAGCGGCCGGTGGCATCTGCCTGGCGGATCTCGGAGGTCTGGCGGCGCGTCAGGGTGATCTTCTTGCCTTCGGTCGCGCCGTGGGCGCGACGCAGCGATTCGAGCAATTTCGCCTTGTCGCTGTCGGTGACGGAATCGTCCACCGATTTGAGGTCAACGCCAGCCGAGCGCAGCTGTTCCAGCAGCACATTGGCAGGCATTTTCAGCTCGGTAGCGAACTGGGCGACGGTGTTACTCGACATTAGGCTCTCTCTTCCCTATATGCAGCTATTACAAACAACGTGAACTTGCGGCGGACTTGACGGCCATCCGCCGCAGACCCGTGTCCATTTGGTTATTCTTCATCGAACCAATGGGCGCGGGCACGCATGATGAGGTCGCTGGCTTCCTGTTCGGTCAGGCCGGCGATTTCCGCCAGCTCGTCCGTCGCCAGTTCGGCCAGATCATCACGCGTGTGCACCTGACGCTCGGCCAGCTTGGCGGCCAGTTCGGGCGTCACGCCTTCGAGTTCGAGCAGATCCTGCGCCGTTTCAAGACGCTCTTCCTGGGCGATGGCCTCGGTCAGCAGCGCATTGCGGGCACGGGCGCGCAACTCATTGATGGTGTCTTCGTCGAACGCCTCGATCTCCAGCAGTTCCTGCATGGGGACGTAGGCGATTTCCTCGATACCGGTGAAACCTTCGTCGATCAGGATGTCGGCGACTTCCTCATCGACGTCCAGCTTGTTCATGAACGTGGTGCGCAGGCCCGAACGCTCGACTTCCTGGCGGTTCAGGCTTTCTTCCGGCGTCATGATGTTGATCTGCCAACCCGTCAGCTCGGACGCCAGGCGCACGTTCTGGCCCTTGGCGCCGATCGCCTTGGGCAGGTTTTCCTCGTCGACCACCACGTCCATCGCGTGCTTGTCTTCGTCCACCACGATGGACTCGACGTTGGCCGGCGCCAGGGCGCCGATGACGAACTGCGCGGGATCTTCCGACCACAGCACGATGTCGACCTGCTCGCCGCCCAGCTCGTTGCGCACGGCGGTCACGCGCGAACCGCGCATGCCGACGCAGGTGCCGATCGGGTCGATACGCTTATCGTATGCCACCACGGCGATCTTCGCACGCACGCCGGCGTCGCGCGCCGCGGCCTTGATCTCGAGCAGGCCCTGCTCGATCTCGGGCACTTCGTTCTCGAACAACTGACGGATGAACTCGGGCGAGGTGCGCGACAGGATCACCTGCTGGCCGCGGGCCGCATGGTCGACGCGCAGGACAAAAGCGCGGACGCGGTCGGCGACCCGGAGGTTTTCCTTCGGGATCATTTCGGAGCGCGGCAGGCGCGCTTCGATCTTGCCGGTCTCGATGATGGCGTCGCCCTTGTCCATGCGCTTGATGGTGCCGGACACGATGGTTTCGCCGCGATCCAGGAAGTCGTTCAGGACCTGCTCGCGCTCGGCGTCGCGGATTTTCTGCAGGATCGCCTGCTTGGCGGCCTGGGCGCCGATACGGCCGAACTCGATCGGCTCGAGGGGTTCCTCGATGTATTCGCCAACCTGAATGTTGGGCACGATCTCGACCGCGTCCGACAGCATTTCCTGCTTGTCGGGCTCTTGCAGGCCCGCTTCGTCGGGCACCACCAGCCAGCGGCGGAAACCTTCGTGGTCACCGGTTTCACGATCGATGGCAACACGAATGTCCGCATCATCCTTGAAGCGCTTTTTCATGGCCGAGGCCAGCGCGCTTTCCAGCGCCCCGAACACGACATCACGCGTGACGTTCTTTTCACGCGCCAAGGCATCGACCAACAGAAGAATTTCGCGACTCATCGCTTTTTGCCCTTGAAATCCAGAACGGGATCCAGTTTTGCACGCTCGATATCCTCGACCGTGAAATTCAACACCTGGACTTCGTTCTTTTTTGCCTCAAATTCGAGACCGAACACGGTCTTGTGCATCCCAGCCGCGGCGTCCGAAGCCGCGGGCGCGTCCTCGGGCACGGTCAACGTACCGGAAAAGACCTTGCGTCCGTCCAATGCCTCGCGCAGCTTGATCTCGATGCGTTCGCCTGCGAAACGGCGGAAGTCGGCCTCGTTGCGCAGCGGGCGGTCAACGCCCGGCGAACCGACTTCCAGCCGCTTGTAGTCGATGTTCTCGACCTCGTACACCCGCGACAATTGGCGGGACACTTGCTCGCAGTCTTCGATGCGCACACCGCCGACCCGATCGATCGTGACGCGCAAAAGGCCCAGCGCGGCACGTTCGACGTCAACGAGTTCGACGTCCATGCCGGCCAGTGCCTCTTCGGTCAATGCGAATAAATCAGCCATATACTCAAAAAAAATGGGCTGCACGCCCAGCCCACCGTATTGCACAGTGCCCAGCCGCCACCCTACTGCACGTAAGGAGCAATGCTGGGCAGTGCCCTATATTGCGACCTAAATTTCGGCTCGCGCCACCCTTGCAGCGCGCCCGCCAACTTCGCGAGGGCCAGCCAGCCCACACCTGTTTCACCGAGACCACCTGCGCCGCAAACCACCGCGACCACCTGGACCCGCCATGAAACCGGGCAACGACCCACCTGACGACCCGTCAGCGACCCGTAGCCCTATAGCCTTACAACCCGCGCATCCATGAAAAACGCCGCATGAGCGGCAAAGCAACGGCGCGAACCGACAGACGCGAAGCCATGAAAACCATTGATTTTACCAGATAAACTGGAAAAACGCCTGATTCGTCACGGGCTTACGTTTATGTGGGACGGATCGAGCCAGCGGCGCCGCGCGGACGCCGCTACGGCGCGGGTTTAGCGGCCCCGGCCGCCCCGGCCACCCATCACGCCCAGGCGCGATTCATGGGCCGACGCGCCGCGAGGCTGCCAGTCATCGCCACGGGGCGACGCCGCATTGCGGGCCGCACGCGGCTTGCCGCCCGCGCCCGGGCCCTTGTTGCCGCCGGTCGAGCCACCGCCACCCGCGCGCGGGCCGTCAGCCTTGTTGCCGCCACGGCCGGCACCCGTCGGCTTGCCGCCGCGAGCGGCATTGCCGCCACGCGCGGCCGCTGGCTTGCCGCCAGGCTTGCCTCCCGCGGGCTTGCGACCAGCACCCGAAGGCGCATCCACCCCACCCGCTGCCGCGGCCGGACCATTGGCGGCTGCGGCACGCGCGCCGCGCGGCTTGCCGCTGCCCGCCTTGCCACCCGCACGACCACCCGGCTTGCCGCCACCACCCGCGCCGCGACCACCCGCGGCCTTGCCACCCTTGCGGTTGCCGGCGGATTCGCCCGCCAGGGGGTGACCGTTGGCGTAACCGCCAGCGATCATCAGACCGGTGCCGAAAGGATCGGAGGGACACGCCGCCACCTGGCCGGCGCTGCCGGCACGGCCGCCCTGGATCTTGCCGCGGCGGCCAATACGGGCGCCGTTCATGCCATTGCGCTCCATCGTGCCGAAGCCGGGGGGCAAGGCGCTGTCATGCGACTGCGGCTGCTTGGAACGGCGGCGGTTGCCGCCGGATTCGTCGTCTTCGCGCAACAAGCCCAACTGCACCATCAGCGCAGTGACCAGCGAGGCGTCGAGTTCTTCCCAACGGCCACGGCGCAGCGTGCGCGGCAACACCACGTCGCCGAAACGGGTGCGGATCAATCGGCTGACCGTCACGCCCACCGCCTCGAACATGCGGCGCACTTCGCGGTTGCGCCCTTCCTGCAGGGTCACGCGGTACCAGCGGTTGCTGCCGTCGCCACCCAGGTAGTCGAGCGCGCCGAACGCGGCCACGCCATCTTCCAGCTCGATGCCATCGACCAGCGACTGGCGCTGCGCCTCGTCCATCTCGCCCAGGACGCGCACCGCGTATTCCCGCTCGGTGCCGTAACGCGGGTGCATGATGCGGTTGGCCATGTCGCCCGAGGTCGTGAAGATCAGCAGGCCTTCGGTATTCAGGTCGAGCCGACCCACGGACAGCCACTTGCCGGTGCGCAGCTTGGGAAGACGCGCGAACACGCTGGCGCGGCCGCCCGGATCATCATGACTGACGATCTCGCCGGCCGGCTTGTGATACAGGATCACGCGCGGCGGCTTCTTGGTGTTGGTGCGCATGATGGGCTTGCCATTGACACGCACCTGGTCGTTCGGGGCCACGCGCTGGCCGATATGGGCCGGCTCGCCGTTGACCGACACGCGGCCGGCGACGATCAGCTCTTCCATCTCGCGGCGCGAACCGATACCGGCATCGGCCAGCACCTTGTGCAGCTTCGGCATCACCGCTTCGCTGTTCAGGTACTTGCCCAGGCGCTGCTCCATGCGGTCAGCGGTGTCCAGGTACGACAGGGCCTGCTCGGCTTCTTGTTCGCCCCCGCGACTGTCCGGGGTGTCGGCGGCAGCCTGGGCGGGCGCGGCGGCATGCCCTTCGGCAGCCGGCGCCTGCTCGGCGGCGGCGTCGCCGCGACGGCGCCGGAACGGGGTGCGCAGCTTGCGACCACGGCCGCGGGCCTCGCCTTCGGCGGCCGGCTCACGGCTGGCGGAGGCTTCCGCGGGCGCATTGGAAACGGCGTCATCCGGACGGGGATTGTCGTCCTGCATTGCTGTATTCGTTGTCACTGGGACAGCTCCGAATTTCAAACTTGGGGAGGCCTGCCGGGGGCAGGCGCATCATCATCTGGGGAAGCCGGTCCGCGCTCAGCCTCGGGCTGAGCGGAATCCGGCTCGGCAGGCTCCGCCACGGCGGAGCCGGTATCAGGCTCAAACGGCCCGGCGCCAGGCGCCAGGGGTTCGGCCTCGTCTATCGGTTCGGTCGGCTTCGCGCTTTCCGCGTGCTCGACAAGTTCATCCGCGGCGCCGGATTCGGCGCGCGCGTCGGAACTGCCAGTCTGTGCGGGATTTTCTGACAACCCGCCATGCGCCTCTTGGGCGACATCCACGCCCGGCGCATCGGCTTCATCGAAGCGCCCGGCATTCTCGATGCCCACGGATGGCGCATCGGACAAGCTTTCGGCTTGCGCCCGGACGGTGGAATCGTCGGCGGGAATCGCGTCTTCTTCTGAGCGCGAAAGGGGGGATTCTACGCCATCATCCGCCGCCATGGGGGCGTCGTCGTCCGAAACAGACAATTCCGCCCCTGGAATACTGGCTTGCACATCGGCCTCGGCAACCGCCTGCCGCCCTTCCGCATGCTCGGCGGCTTCCGTTGCGCCTGCGGTTTCCGCGCCTTCGACGAGATCTGGGGTATTGGCGGCATCGGCGCCTTCGGCGGCGTCGGCGGCATCCGCCAACTGCTGCACTTCGCCCAGGTCCAGGCCCGCCAGCGCGGCGGCGGCATGCGTGGATTCCAGCGCGGGCAATTCGTCCAGCGCGCGCAGGCCGAGATCATCGAGGAACTGACGCGTAGTGCCGAACAGGGCCGGACGGCCCGGCGCATCGCGGTGGCCGATGACCTCGATCCAGCCCCGATCCTCCAGCGCCTTCACGATGTTCGACGACACCGTCACGCCGCGGATATCTTCGATATCGCCCCGCGTCACCGGCTGGCGCCAGGCCACGATGGCCAGTGTTTCCATCACCGCGCGGGAATACTTCGGCGGTTTTTCGGGGTTGAGCCGTTCCAGGTAGCGCTGCATGTGCGGGCGGCTCTGGAAACGCCACCCCGTCGCCAGTTGCACCAATTCCAGGCCGCCATCGGCCCAGTTGTTCTGCAGCGTTTCCAGCAACGTGCGCAAGGCGCTGTTGTCGAATTGTTCATCGTCCCCGAACAGCTTGCGCATTTCGGACAGTTGCATCGGCTGCACCGCGCAAAGCAGCGCGGTTTCCAGCACGAGTATCGCCTCGCTATCGTTCATCGAGATTCAAATTCAAAAGGGCTAACTTGCGTTAGGTTGAAAACAAGGCTACTATTCATTTCTCAGACGCGGGGTGGAGCAGTCTGGCAGCTCGTCGGGCTCATAACCCGAAGGTCGTAGGTTCAAATCCTGCCCCCGCAACCAAATTGATCAAGGCCTGGCGAATGCGCCGGGCCTTTTTCATTTGCGGCCGGCATGTTGAAAACAAATACGTTCAAGATATGCAGGGCGTCATCAGCCAAGGCAAGCCCGCGCGAGGCGGCGGCCCGCGCAGCCACCCGAACCACACCATGGGCGGAACGGCTACAGACAGCGCTGATTTGCGTATTTCTCACGAGAATCCTGTATTTACCACCAACCGCCGCGGGCTCGCGCGGCGATACTCACGCCATTCAAGAGGGCTGCGCGCAGCGCCCCGGCCATGGCGGGGACAAATCCATCAGCGACGGACTTGTTCAAGCAAAATCTGGAAGCTGGCAAAAGCGCCAACGCGCCTGCGGAACACGCCATCATTTGGCGCTATAGCCGCGGCAACCGACATTGCGGTAATCGATATTGCGGTATTCGAGATCAAGGACCTGAATCGTCAGGCATCGGCCAATGGCACACTGCGCCTGCGGCCGCCATCCGGAAAATCCGGCGCGCCTCTCCCCTGGTGTTCCTGGCGCCCGGCCGTGCAGGACACTGGCCTGACAAGCCCGAACCCCAATGCGCCGGAACCACGATTCTTAGATATTTTCCAAGACTACATGCTGGCGGACGATGACAAAGGCCCTGATGCACAGCGCCCGGTCCGTCGAGGCAGCAGCCAAATTATACCGCTATATACCCTGCCCTCAACCCAGCGCCGCCAAACGCGGGCTCCCGATAACACCTTAGGACTGATCCCAGGGCGCCGGCCCCAAACGCTCCACCAGGAAATCCAGCATCGAGCGCAGGATCAGGGGCATCTGCCGGCGCGACGCATAGACGCCATAAATGCCGAGTTCCTGTGGCCTGGCCTGCGGCAGGATGGCCTTCAGGCGCCCCTGCGCCACATACTCGGCGGCGTAGTACGTTGGCAACATGGCGACGCCGGCGCCTTCCAGCGCAGCCTGCAGCAGCACCGATACCTCGTTGGCGCTGATATTGCCGCTGACCGGCACATCGACCGGCACACCCTCGCGCTCGAAACGCCACAGGCTCTTGCCGAAGTAGGAATGGGTCAGGCAATTGCGCAGCGACAGATCCTCGACCCGCCCCGGCTCGCCCTCGCGCTGCAGGTAGTCCGGCGAAGCGCAGACGATGGAACGGCAGACGGCCAGCTTGCGCGCGATCAGGTTGGGATCCAGGTCATTGGTGATGCGCACCGCCAGGTCGACCCGCTCCTCGACTAGATTGACCGTCCGGTCGACCAGCATCAAGTCGACCGAGGTGCCCGGATGCAACTTGACGTAGTCGGTGATGACCCGCGCCAGATGCCGCGAGCCGAACGACATGCTGGTGGTCATGCGCAACAGGCCGCGCGGCGTATCCTCGGGCGTGGATACCGCGCTGCGCAGGTCGCCCACCATGTCGAGCATCTGCCGGCAACGTGGCAGCGTCTCGGCACCGGCAGGCGTGAGGCTGAGGCGGCGGGTGGTGCGATGCAACAGGCGCACGCCGACCCACTGCTCCATTTCGGCCAGGTAGCGCGACACCATCGCCCGCGACATATCCAGATGAACCGCCGCCGCCGACAAACTGCCTCTGTCGGCGACCTCCACGAATACCTGCATCGCTTTCAATCGGTCCATGATTGTCTCGATTCTTGCATCAGACTTTCTGGTTATACCGTATTTCCATGCATTTTCCGCAATGAAATGACGGCCACCCAGCCCTTTCAAGACAATCGGCAAGCACCGCCCGCAAGCAGCGCCGCGACCGGCCCCTCATGCGGGAAACTGGCCCAGCGCCGCGCACACTTCGGCCCGCACCGCATCAACGTCCGCGCCCCTGACGATATAGACCAGCCGCGACAGACGCTCGTCGTCCGGCCACTGCGGCAACGGCCGGATCGGATAGAGCTCGCCATGGACGCCATGAACCTCGCAGGGCAAAGCCTCGCCCTCGAAGCAGACCAGCCCCTTCATCCGCAACAACGCCGGGCCGAACCGCTCCTGCACGCGGGACACACCCGCCAGAAAGGCGGCTCGGCCGATCGGCGCGACCAGCGCCAGCGAAAAGCTCGCCACCTGCGCATGACGCCCGACCATCGGCTTGGCGAACGCCCGCAGCCAGCCCGCCAGCTCGGCGCCATCGCGCCGCGCCTGCGTGTCAGGCCCCTCCAGCAACGCGCCGACCAATGGCGCATCGGTGCGCTGCACGCAGCGCCGCGCGCCCGGATTGACCGCGGCCACGGCATGCTCCACCGCGCGCGTTTGCGCAACATCCGCCAAATCGGATTTGCTGAGAACGACGGTATCGGCCAAGGCCAACTGCCGCAGCGCCTCCGGCTGAGTCTCCATCTGCAGCGGCCCGTGACGCACATCGACCACCACGATGGCGCCCCGGTAGGCATAGCGCTCGGCCAGGAAGCGGTCGTGCTTGAGCGTGAAGAGCACCGGCGCCGGATCCGCCAGGCCGCTGGTCTCGATCAGCACCCGGCGAAACGGCTTGATACGGCGATTGAGCGCCAGCATGAACAGCTCGCGCAGGGTGTCGGCCACCGCGCCGCTGACCACGCAGCACAGGCAGCCGCCCTCGATCAGCACGATGTTGTCCTGCGCCAGGCGGACCAGATGATGGTCCACGCCGATGTCGCCGTATTCATTGACGATGACCACGGCGTCGGCATAGGCCGGCTCACGCAGGAGGCGGTTGAGCAGCGTCGTCTTGCCGCTGCCCAGAAACCCCGAAATCACCGTCACGCCGATGCGCTTGTCGCCTTCCGCTGCCATCACCCCACGGACTTTTGCCCGCCCTCGCTATTGCGCCGCGCCCCAGACGGGGAACGGATCCCGAATCGTAGCCAATTCGGTCGCCGGACGGGTCATTTCTTCCTGCGTCATCAGGCACGCCTGCAGCCGCGCCGTCAACGCCTCCTGATCCATGCCAATCCCGATCAACACCAGCTCCTGACAGCGGTCGCCATAGATGGGATCCCAATCGGCCACGATCCGGGCGCGCGACTCGGCGTCTTCCGGCCAGCGATCGCGCGGCAACGCGGCCCACCAGTACCCGGCCGCGCCATGCCGCGAGACGGGGCCGGCCTGCGACCAGGAGGCCGCGAACGCGGGCCGCGTCACCAGCCAGAAATAGCCCTTGGAGCGCACCACCCCGGGCCACTCTTCTTGAAAACAATCCCACAGGCGCTGCGGGTGAAACGGGCGACGCGCGCGGAACACGAAACTGCCGATACCGTATTCCTCGGTTTCGGGCGTGTGCTCGCCGCGCAACACCTTGAGCCAGCCGGGCGCCTGCGCCGCCTCCTCAAAATCGAAGCGCCCCGTGTCCAGCACGCGCGCCAGCGGCACCCGGCCGAACTCGCCGCGCACGACGTCGGCGCGTGGATTGAGCTGGCGCAGGATCGCCTCGAGCCGCTCCAGCTCGTCCGCCGTGATGAGATCGGTTTTGTTCAACACCATGACATCGCAGAATTCGACCTGTTCGATCAGCAGGTCGACAACAGTGCGCTCGTCTTCCTCGCCCAGCGTTTCGCCACGCGCGGCCAGACGGTCATGGCTGGCGTAGTCGCGCAGGAAATTGAAGGCATCCACCACCGTGACCATGGTGTCCAGCCTGGCCACATCGGACAGGCTCAGGCCGTCCTCATCGCGGAAGGTGAAGGTCTCGGCCACCGGCAGCGGCTCCGAGATGCCAGTGGACTCGATCAACAGGTAATCGAAGCGCCCCTCGGCAGCCAGGCGGCGGATCTCGATCAACAGGTCCTCGCGCAACGTACAGCAGATGCAGCCGTTGCTCATCTCCACCAGCTTTTCGTCCGCCCGTGACAGCGCCGCGCCGCCCTCGCGTACCAGCCGGGCATCGATATTGACATCCGACATGTCATTGACGATGACCGCCACCCGCCGCCCCTCGCGGTTGTTCAGCACATGGTTGAGCAAGGTGGTCTTGCCCGCGCCGAGAAAGCCCGACAACACGGTCACCGGCAAGCGCGCATCCGCCCGCCCATCCGCTCCCGCACAGGGCCCCGGCCCCGCCTCTTCGTTGCCTATCCGCATGACACCCACCAAAAAGAAATGTTATTACATAACAAATCTTACGCGCGCCACGCCTCCGGGAGCAAGTCCGCAACGATCAGGACGGGTAACAAGCACAGCACCCCGCGCGAACGCGCGCGACAAAACCAAAGCAATAAAAACCAAAAGGGCCACTCACTTGCGTGAGTGGCCCTGAATTCTTTGGCTCCCCGAGCTGGGCTCGAACCAGCGACCTGCGGATTAACAGTCCGTCGCTCTACCGACTGAGCTATCGGGGAACTGCTAAGAAACGAGATTATGAAGGAAAAATTCGAAGTGTGCAAATCGGACCTTTTTTCGCGCCACACGCATCGCAAGTTTCCCATCGCCAAGAAACTCTGATATGATTTCGGTCTTTCCAAATCAGGCCCCATAAACAGGGCATGAAATGGCGAAGAAAAAGATGTTTTGCTGAAGCTCTGGCTTGCCGGAAACGAAGCAAATGGTCTTGCCGGCATAGCTCAGTTGGTAGAGCAGCGCATTCGTAATGCGAAGGTCGTAGGTTCGACTCCTATTGCCGGCACCAGAATTCAAAAAGCAGCCCCCGCGGGCTGCTTTTTTCATTTGCGCCTGGCGCGGCGCAACGGCCCTCGGCCCGCAGCCCCGCCCTTGCGGGAACTCCGGCCTCGCCGCGCACGTCCAATCCGCTGGACACCACACGGCGACGACTATCATGCGCATCCTTCTCGTCGAAGACGACACCATGATCGGTGAAAGCGTGCTGGACTGCCTGCGCGCCGAACATTACGCCGTCGACTGGGTCAAGGACGGCCATGCGGCCGAACTGGCCCTGCGCACCGATCCCTATGACCTCGTGCTGCTGGACCTGGGGCTGCCGCGCCGCGACGGCCTGTCGCTGCTGCGCGACCTGCGCGGCCGCAAGGACCGCACCCCCGTCCTGATCGCCACCGCGCGCGACGCTGTCAGCGACCGCATAGCGGGTTTGGACGCCGGCGCCGACGACTACATTGTCAAGCCCTACGATCTCGATGAGCTGCTGGCGCGCATGCGCGCCCTGATCCGCCGCAGCGCCGGGCGCGCCGAGCCGGTGTTCGAGCACGACGGCATCGTCATCGACCCGCAATCGCACGCCGCCACGGTCGACGGCACGCCGGTGCCGCTGACCGCGCGCGAATGGGCGGTGCTGGAGCCGCTGATCGCCCGCCCCGGCATGATCTTCTCGCGCGCCCAGCTCGAGGAAAAGCTTTATAGCTGGAAGGACAGCGTCAGCAGCAACGCGGTCGAGGTTTATATTCATGGCCTGCGCAAGAAACTCGGTCAGGACCTGATCCAGAACGTGAGAGGCGTCGGCTATGTCATTCCCAAAACATGAGCATTCCGCTTAGCTATTCGCTGCGGGCCCGGTTGCTGTTCTTCCTGCTGGCCGCGATCGCGGTCGGCGCCCTGGTGCAGGGCGTCATCGCCTATCGCAGCACCCTGCAGCAGGCCGACGACATCTTCGATTCGCTGTTGCAGCGCACCGCGCTGTCGCTCGGCACTGGCGACGGGCTGCTGCGGATGGGACCGGCACACACCAAGGGGTCGGCCACGCCGATGGCCGACGACCTCATCATCCAGATCTGGACGCCCGATGGCGTGCGCGTGTTCAATTCGCGCTCGCGCCGCCCCCTGCCCGACCAGATCGTCCTGGGTTTCGCAGACGCCGAAGTCGAAGGCAGCACCTATCGCGTCTACTCGCTGGCCACGCCGTTCCAGGTGATCCAGGTGGCGCAGGACATGCAGGTTCGCAAGCGCATGGCGGGCGCGCTGGCCTGGCGCACGGTCGCGCCGATCGCGGCGGCGGCGCCGCTGCTGATGCTGATCGTCTGGTGCGTGGTGAGCTGGTCGCTACGGCCCGTCAAGCGCGCCCGGGCGCAGGTGGCAGCCCGCCGGCCCGAGGACCTTTCGCCCATCAATGTGCCCGACCTGCCCGATGAAATCCGGCCACTGATGCAGGAACTGAACCTGCTGCTGGAACGGATGCGCGGCGCCTTCGCGCAGCAGAAGCAATTCGTCGGCGATGCCGCGCACGAGCTGCGCTCGCCGCTGGCGGCGCTGAACCTGCAACTGCAATCGCTGCGCCGCGCGGGCGACGATGCCAGCCGCCGCGTCGCCGAGCAACGGCTGGCGGCGGGCATCGAGCGCGCCACGCGGCTGGTGGAGCAATTGCTGTCGATGGCGCGCCACGAGAACCACGCCGAACAGCCGCCCGCCGAGACGGTGGACCTGGCCGACGTGGTGCGCCTGGCCCTGTCCGAGACGCTGCCCGCGGCCAACGCCAAGGACATCGGCATCGAGCTGCACGGCGCGCCGCAGGCCATGGTGCGCGGACGCCGCGACGACCTGGTGCTGCTGGCGCGCAACCTGCTCGACAACGCCATCAAATACACCCCCGCCGGCGGCCATATCGCGATCCGGCTCGACACGCCGGCGGACGGCGCCCGGCTGCTGATCGACGACAATGGCCCGGGCATCCCGCCGGCCGAGCGCGCCCGCGTGTTCGACCGTTTCTACCGGCTGGACGGCAACACCCAGCCCGGCAGCGGCCTGGGCCTGGCGATCGCCCGCGCGATCGCCGAACGCCATGACGCAATCATCACGCTCGAGGACGTTCCCGGCGGTCCGGGCCTGCGGGCCCGGGTGGTGTTTCCGCCGCCGCAGTCGGCAACTTAAGATTCACCTAAGTGTCAGGCCCGAAGATAGCGCCATGTCCCCAAACATGACGCAGGAGCCGACATGAAGACCTCGAAGATGAACCCCTCGCGCCTGGTGCTGGCGCTGCTGGCTGCCGGCGCCATTGGCGGCGCCGGCGCTACCGCCGCGTTCGGCGGCATTTCGATGGCGGCCAGCGCGCCGTCCGCCGTGGCCGCCACCGCGGCACCGGGAGCCTCCACGCCGGGCGCCCCCATGGGCGCTCCCAACTTTGCGC
This sequence comes from Achromobacter dolens, assembly GCF_902859745.1. Lineage (GTDB taxonomy): Bacteria > Pseudomonadota > Gammaproteobacteria > Burkholderiales > Burkholderiaceae_B > Achromobacter > Achromobacter dolens. Next base: position 188,107 of record NZ_CADIJW010000004.1, read on the forward strand.
AGATCACGCGTGACTATGGCCCCGCCGTCGTCAACATCAGCATCAGCGGCACCCGCAAAGTGTCCGATGACGACGACGACCCGTTCGCCCAGTTCTTCGGCCAGATCCCCGGCGCGCGCGGCGGCATGCCGTCGCGCGAGGTGCCGATCCGCGGCGAAGGCTCGGGCTTCATCGTCAGCAGCGACGGCGTCATCCTGACCAACGCCCACGTCGTGCAGGGCGCCAAGGAAGTGACCGTCAAGCTCACCGACCGCCGCGAATTCCGCGCCAAGGTGCTGGGCGCCGATCCGCAGACCGACGTGGCCGTCATCAAGATCGACGCCAAGAACCTGCCGGTGGTGAAGGTCGGCGACGTCAACCAGTTGCAGGTGGGCGAATGGGTGCTGGCCATCGGCTCGCCCTACGGCCTGGAGAACACCGCCACCGCGGGCATCGTCAGCGCCAAGGGACGTTCGCTGCCGGACGACACATCGGTGCCATTTATCCAGACCGACGTGGCCGTGAACCCCGGCAACTCCGGCGGCCCGCTGTTCAATGACCGCGGCGAAGTGGTCGGCATCAATTCGCAGATCTACAGCCGCACCGGCGGTTTCCAGGGCCTGTCGTTCTCGATCCCGATCGACGTGGCGTACAAGATCAAGGACCAGATCCTGGAACACGGCAAGGTGCAGCATGCGCGCCTGGGCGTGACGGTGCAGGAGGTGAACCAGGACCTGGCCAACTCGTTCAAGCTCGATACGCCGTCCGGCGCGCTGGTCTCCAGCGTCGAGAAAGGCAGCGCGGCCGAGAAGGCCGGCCTGCAGCCGGGCGACGTGGTGCGCAAGATCAACGGCCGCAACATCGTGTCGTCCGGCGACCTGGCGTCGCTGATCACGCTGGCCACGCCGGGCGAGAAGATCACGCTGGACCTGTGGCGCAACGGCGCCCCCAAGGAAGTCGTGGCGACGCTGGGCGGCGTGCCGAAGGACCGGACCCAGACCGCCGGCGACAGCCGCGACGTGCAGAAGGGGCAGCTCGGCCTGGCGTTGCGCCCGCTCTCGCCGCAGGAGCAGGAAGCGGCGGGCGCGCAGGGTCTGTTGATCGAGCAGTCGGCGGGTCCGGCCGCCAAGGCCGGCATCCAGCCGGGTGACGTGCTGCTGTCGCTCAATGGCGTGCCGGTGCACAACATCGGCCAGGTCAAGGACGCGCTGTCCAAGGCTGGCAAGACGGTGGCGCTGCTGGTGCAGCGCGGCGAAGACAAGATCTTCGTGCCGGTGCAGTTGGGCTGAGCCTGATCGACAGGCATGCGGCGGGCCGGCCGGGAAGACATCCCGGCCGGCCCGCGGCTCATTCAGCGTCGGGCTGCCTGCCCGGCGCGGCGGCCTCGAAGGCCGGCAAGGCACGGCAGGCGGCGTCGATGCGCACGACCGTGGGCATCGCGCTCAGGTCGCATTCGAAACGGCGGGCGTTGGCCACCTGTGGCACCAGGCACAGGTCGGCGATGGTCGGGGTGTCGCCATGGCAGAACGCGCCGGTGGCGGCCGAGCCGGCCAATTGCGCTTCCAGGGCTTCCAGCCCCTGGCGCACCCAGTGTTGATACCAGGCCGTCTTGGCGGCCTCGTCCACGCCCAGCGTGTGCTTGAGGTACTTCAACACCCGCAGGTTGTTCAGCGGATGGGTATCGCAGGCGATGCCCAGCGCAAGGTCGCGCACGCGCGCGCGGCCGATCGCGTCCGCCGGCAGCAACGGGGGCTGCGGATGCGTTTCCTCGAGGTACTCGATGATCGCGAGCGACTGACCGATGACGGCGTCGCCATCGACCAGCGTGGGCACGAGGGCGGTGGGATTGACCTGGCGGTAGTCGGCCGACAACTGCTGGCCGCCGTCCTTGAGCAGGTGCACAGCCAGGTATTCGTACGGCAGACCCTTCAGGCTCAGCGCGATGCGCACACGATAGGCGGCCGAGCTGCGGAAATAGCTGTACAACTGCATGAAGTCTCCTCGATTCTTGTTCCGGACGACGCGCCAGGGGCGTCGCGCCTATTCCAGCGATTCGGTCTGCGCGGCCTTGCGCGACAGGCCCTTGGGCAACGGGAAGGCCACGTTCTCTTCCAGGCCCGGCATGGTGCGCACCGACACGGCGCCCAGTTCCTTGACCCGCGCAATCACCTGCTGCACCAGGATCTCGGGCGCCGACGCGCCGGCGGTCACGCCGATGCGCTTGCGGCCCTCGAGCCAGGCCGGGTCGATGGAATGCGCGCCGTCGATCAGGTAGGACGCCACGCCCTTGCGGTCCGCCACTTCGCGCAGGCGGTTGGAGTTGGAGCTGTTGGGGCTGCCCACCACCAGCACCAGGTCGCATTCGGGCGCCAGCACCTTGACCGCGTCCTGGCGATTCTGGGTGGCATAGCAGATGTCGCTTTTCTTGGGCTCGACGATACTGGGAAAGCGCGCCTTGAGCGCCTTGGACACGGCCGCGGCGTCGTCCACCGACAGCGTGGTCTGCGTGACGTACGCCAGGTTCTCGGGATCGGTGACCTGCAGGCCGGCCACGTCCTCGACGGTCTCGACCAGGTACATGCCGCCCTGGGCCTGGCCCAGCGTGCCTTCGACCTCCGGATGGCCCTTGTGGCCGATCATGATGATCTCGCGGCCGGCCGCGCGCATGCGTGCCACTTCGATGTGCACCTTGGTCACCAGCGGGCAAGTGGCATCGAACACCTGCTGCCCGCGCGCCTCGGCTTCGGCCCGCACCGCCTTGGACACGCCGTGGGCCGAGAAAACCACGATGGCGCCCGTGGGGGCATCGTCGAGTTCGTCGATGAAGATGGCGCCCTTGGCGCGCAGGTCTTCGACCACGTAGCGGTTGTGGACGATCTCGTGGCGCACGTAGATCGGCGCGCCGTGCAGTTCGAGCGCGCGCTCGACGATGTCGATGGCGCGATCGACGCCGGCACAGAAGCCGCGCGGCTGCGCCAGCAGGACTTCGGCGCCGGCGGCGGTGACAGCCTGGCTCATCAGAGGACTCCCAGCAGCGCCACGTCGACCCGCAAGCTGATGCCCGCGAGCGGGTGGTTGAAATCGAACAACGCCGATTCCTCGTTGATTTCCTTCAGGACGCCCGAATAGCGGCCGCCGTTGGGCGCCGCGAACTCGACCAGGTCGCCGGGCTCGAACGTGGCGTCGGCGCCCGCGTGCTCGGCGAGCATCTTGCGCGTGACGCGCTGGATCAGCTCGGGGTTGCGATCGCCATAGGCGTCGGCGGGCTCCAGCGTGACGCTGAAGCGGTCGCCCTCGGCCTTGCCCAGCAAGGCGGTTTCCAGGCCCGGCGCCCACTGGCCGCTGCCCATCTGCAGCGTGGCAGGACGACCGTCGAAGGTATCGGTGAAGACCGAATCCTTGCCCGGCCCCGAAGCCAGGGTGATGCGGTAATGCAGCGTCAGGTAGGAGTCCGGACGGACCAAAACATTCATTTCGTTAGAGGCGATGCTCAAGATCTGCCACCGTATTCAGACAGTAAGTGAATCCTGATTTTAGAGCCTCTTATGAAATTGTCTGTCCGGGTGTCGAAACACGACCGTCCCCGCGAGCGCCTGCTGCGCCTGGGCGCCTCGGCGTTACAAAATACCGAACTGCTCGCCATCGCCCTGCGCACCGGGGTGCCCGGGCTGAACGTGCTGGATCTATCCAGCCAGTTGCTGGACCGCTTCCGCGGCCTGCGCGGGCTGCTGGGAGCCACCCCGGAAGAGCTGCTGACCGTGCCCGGCCTGGGCACGGCCAAGGCCTGCGCCCTGGCGGCGATCCTGGAACTGGCCAAGCGCGCCATCGAGGAGGAACTGACGCTCGCCAGCACCCTCGATCATCCGTCGCGAGTGAAACAATATTGCAAGGTTACGCTGGCCCACCGCCGGGTCGAACACTGCATCGCGCTCTACCTGGACAGCCAGTTGCGGCTGATCGCCAGCGGCGAACTGGCCCGCGGCACGCTGTCCCAAGCCTCGGTGTACCCGCGCGAGGTGGTGCGCGAGGCCCTTCGCCATCACGCGGCGGCGCTCATCATCGCCCACAACCACCCATCCGGCCTGGCCCAGCCCAGCGCGGCGGACCTGGCGTTCACGCGCCACCTCAAGCAGGCGCTGGCGCTGGTCGACATCGCCCTGGTCGACCACCTGATCGTCGCTGGCGACGACGTCTCCTCGATGGCGGAACACGGTCGCCTCTGACGGGCTGCGCGTGCGGCGGGAATTCGTTAGACTACGGCCCGATATTGTTTTAGGCTTAACCTAATTTCCGCTTCCGCGACCGCGCGCCTTCCATGAAACGCCTGTGGGATATCTCCCCTCCCGTCTCCACGGCCTCGCCCGTGTTTCCTGGCGATACCCCGTATCGCCAGCAATGGAAGTGGTCGCTCGAGCCCGGCTGTCCCGTCAACGTCAGCGAAATCACGATGTCGCCGCACGTCGGCGCGCACGCCGATGCGCCGCTGCACTACCAGAACGGCGGCGCCGCCATCGGCGCGGTCTCGCTCGAACCCTTTCTTGGCCCCTGTCGCGTCATCCACGCCATCGACTGCGGGCCGCTGATCACCCCGGAGCACCTGCTCCACGCCGCCGACAACCTGCCCCCGCGCATCCTGGTGCGCACCGCCAAGCACGCCGCGCAGGAATGGTGGACGGACGACTTCTCGGCCTACGCGCCCCAGACCATCGAATGGCTGGCCGAACGCGGCGTCATGCTGATCGGGCTGGACACCCCCAGCATCGACCCCGCATCCAGCAAGACCCTGGACAGCCATCACGCCATCCTGCGGCATGACATGCGAGTACTGGAGAATCTGGTGCTCGACGATGTGCCGCAGGGCGATTACGAACTGATCGCACTGCCGCTGGCTTTGATCCAGGCTGATGCCAGCCCGGTGCGCGCCGTCCTGCGCGAATTGGGCTGAAACACCGGCCACGGGCCGGCCGTGCGCAACGCGGCGCGACCTGCACGCCGCCCGCCCGGCCGTCCCCATTCGAGAAGCAAGATCATGACCACACCGCTCCACCCGCGCATGGCGCTCGCCTGCGCCCGCCTGCCGTTCACCGGCTGGCGCAGCCTGCCCGCGTCCGCCCGCCGCGCCGCCCCGCCCTGCCAGGGAGGCCTCGCATGAGCCAAGCCCAACGCCCCGAAGACATCGTCCACGAGGAAAAAGCGCAACTGGATTTCACGCGCGACATGACCTACGGCGATTACCTGCACCTGGACGAACTGCTGGGCGCGCAGCACCCGCTGTCGCCCGAGCACAACGAAATGCTGTTCATCATCCAGCACCAGACCAGCGAACTCTGGATGAAGCTGATGCTGCACGAGCTGCGCGGCGCCATCGCCAATCTGGCGGCGGACCGTCCGCAACCGGCATTCAAGATGCTGGCGCGGGTCAGCAAGATCATGGAACAGCTCGTCCACGCCTGGGACGTGCTGGCGACCATGACGCCGCCCGAGTACTCCGCCCTGCGCCCCTATCTGGCGCGCTCCAGCGGCTTCCAGAGCTACCAGTACCGCCAGATCGAATTCCTGCTGGGCAACAAGAACGCCGCCATGCTCAAGCCGCATGCGCACCGCGCCGACCTGCTGGCGCAGGTGCAGCGTGCCTATGAAGCGCCGTCGCTATATGACGAATCGCTGCGCCTACTGGCGCGGCACGGCGTGGCGGTCCCCGCCGACCGCCTGGAGCGCGACTGGACCCAGCCCTACCAGGCCTCGGAAGGCGTCGAGCAGGCTTGGCTGACGGTCTACCGCGACACCGAGCGCTACTGGGACCTGTACCAACTGGGCGAAAAGCTGACCGACCTGGAAGACGCCTTCCGCCTGTGGCGTTTCCGCCACGTCACCACGGTCGAGCGCGTCATCGGCTTCAAGCGCGGCACCGGCGGCACTTCTGGCGTGGATTACCTGCGGCGCATGCTGGAAGTGGTGCTGTTCCCGGAAATCTGGAAACTGCGCACCGATCTGTGATCGGCGATACCATCCGTCCCCAGATGAAAAGCCGGGCGCTCCCTGACAGAGCGCCCGGATTGCGTGCCGCTGCCGGCGATTCCCATGCTAGAATGCACAGTTACTTTTCGGATACGTGGCAAGAACGCCTGAAAGCGGTTCGTGCTGGCGACCCTAACTTTTGACATGACTCCCTTGGGAGTCCTAGGAAAGCACCATGAAAGAAGGCATTCACCCCGAATACCGCGAAGTCGTCTTCGCCGACCTGCAAACGGGCAGCAAGTTCATCACCCGCTCGACCGTCCAGACGCGTGAAACCATCGAACTCGATGGCAAGACGTACCCGCTCTTCAAGTGCGACGTGACCTCCGAATCGCACCCGTTCTACACGGGCGCCCAGACGCGTATCGTCGAAACCGGCCGCGTGGAAAAGTTCCGCGCCCGTTTCGCCCGCACCGCCGGCACGGTCAAGTCCGCTTCCTGATCCTGTCGCTCCTACGGGAGTCACAGCAAAAAGGCAGCCTCCGGGCTGCTTTTTTTTCCCCTGACCCTGCCCGTCGGCAACCCGGGGGCTGGCGCTTCCCGATCTCTCGGTTACATTAACGCCCGTGTCCCCACTTTCCATTTCCACTCCGGCCCGACTGACGTCCGTGGCCACCGCGAAACTGCCCAGGCTGATCCTGCTGGGGCTGGCCCTGGCGTATATCGTCGCCGGCCTGTTCATGCGCGACCCGTGGAAGACCGACGACGCGGTCGGGCTGGCGACGATGATCACCGCCATCCGCGAAGGCGGGATCACCTGGCTGCTGCCGCAAGTGGGGCACCTGGCGCATGCCGAGGAAGGTCCGCTGATCACCTGGATCGGCGCGATCAGCATCTGGCTGTTCGGCCCCCTCATCGGCGACATCACCGCCGGTCGCCTGCCCAATTTGCTGTGGTTTGGCGTGACGGCCATGAGCGTCTGGTACGGCACCTACCTGCTCGGCCGCCGCGCCGAAGCCCAGCCGCTGGCGCTGCCCTTCGGTGGCGAACCGGAGCCGCGCGACTACGGCCGCATGCTGGCCGACGCCGCCCTGCTGCTGTTGCTGGCCACGGTCGGCATCCTGCAGCGCACCCATGAAACCACGGTGGTGCCCGCCATCATGGCGTGCCAGGCGCTGGCCTTCTATTCGCTGGCGCGCACCGTGGACCGCCCCGTCACCGGCTCGACCACGCTGGGCATCGCATTGGCGGCCAGCTTCCTCACGCGCGGCTGGATCGGCGCCCTGCCGATCATGGTCGCCGCCCTGTTCGCGTTCTATCCGCGCGGGCCGCTCTGGAAATGCAAGCGCTGGCTGCCCTGGGCCGCGCTGGTCGCCGCCGTCCTGATCCTGGCCTGGTGGATCCCGGCCAGCCAGAGCAGCGAATACTGGATCCGCAACTGGAAGACCTGGAACCTGGCGTCCTTCGCCGTGCCCACCTTGCACGATGTGGGCCGCACGCTGCGCGACCTGCCCTGGTACCTGTGGCCGACCTGGCCGCTGGCCCTGCTGGCCATCTGGCGCTGGCGCGCCTGGATCTATGCGCCGCACATCTGGGTGCCGCTGATGCTGCTGATCTGCTCGGCCCTGGTGCTGTTCGGGCTGGACGAGGCAAGCGACTCCGAATACGTGCTGCTGGCCGTGCCCTGCGCGGTGCTGGGGGCGTTCTCGCTGCCGACCCTGCGGCGCGGCGTGGTCAACACGCTGGACTGGTTCGCCGTGATGTGTTTTTCGCTGACCGCCGCCACCGCGTGGCTCGGCTGGATCGCCCTGCACTTTCACTGGCCGGCGCAGATCGCCCGGAACATCGGCCGCCAGACCACCGGCTACGAACCCGTCATTTCCTGGACCGCCTTCGCCCTGGGCGTGGCCTTCACCATCGGCTGGATCGCGCTGGTCGTCTGGCGCCTGCGGGTCAAGCCCCAGGCGCTGTGGCGCGGCACCGTGCTATCGGCCGGCGGCCTGACCGTCACCTGGATCCTGCTGGTGCTGCTGTGGCAGCCGGCGGTCGACTACGCCCGCAGCTACCGCACGGTATCCGGCGAACTGGCGCAGGCGATCGAACAGAACATCCGGCCGGGCGAATGCGTGCGCGGCCTGAGCCTGGGCAGCGGGCAGCGCGCCTCGTTCCTGATCTTCAACAACCTGACGTTCACGTTCGATTCGAAGTGCACGCTGGTGCTGCAGCAGACCACCAACCAGAGCTTGCGCGACAACACCGCCGCCTACAGCGACAGCGCCGACGTGCTGTGGCAAGGCGGGCGCCGCGCCGATCGCCAGGAAGTGTTCCGCCTGCTGCGAGTCGGCCCCACCCGATGACGCCTGCCCAACCGGCGGCGCCCGGTTTCGGCGCCACCCTGCGCAACATCGCCAAACAGGCGTGGCCGGTCCTGGTGAGCCAATGGGCCGGCATCTCGTTCGGCGTCCTCGATACCGCCATGACCGGCCACGCCAGCGCCAACGACCTGGCGGCGATGGCGCTGTCCGCGTCGATCTACATCACCGTGTTCGTGGGCCTGATGGGCGTGGTCCACGCCCTCATCCCGATCCTGGCGCAGCACTTCGGCGCCGGCAACAATCGCGAAGTCGGCCGTAGTTGGGGCCAGGGCGTGTGGCTGGCGCTGGGCCTGTCAGCGGTGGGCGCCATCCTGATGCTGTTCCCGAACTTCTGGCTGTCGATGTCCGGCAACGTCGATCCCGGGGTGCGCGAGCGCATCGCCTCGTACCTGCGCGCGCTGATCCTGGCACTGCCGGCCGCGCTGGTGTTCCGCACCATCTACGCGCTCGGCACCTCGGTGTCGCGGCCCAAGCTGGTGATGGCGATCAATCTCACCGCCATCGGCTTCAAGGCCTTCTTCAACTGGCTGTTCATCTACGGCAGCCTGGGCCTGCCGGCGATGGGCGCCACCGGCGCCGGGCTGGCCACCGCCATGGTCTCGTGGATGAGCCTGGGGCTGGGCCTGTGGGTCATCACCCACGACCGCTATTACCGCCGCTTCCACCTGCACGTCGGCCGGCCCGACTGGAAGACGCTGAAAGAACTGCTGCGGCTGGGCATCCCCATGGGCGGTTCGTATCTGGTGGAAGTCTCGGCCTTCACGTTCATGGCCCTGCTGGTGGCGCGCGAGGGCACTTTCGTGACTGGCGGCCACCAGATCATGTCGAACCTGGCCGCGCTGTGCTACATGATGCCGATGGCACTGGGCGTGGCCACCGCCGCACTGACGGCGCAGGCGATCGGCGCGGGCAACCTCGCGCATGCCCACCGCACCGGCATGGCGGGCCTGGCGCTGGGGCTGATGGGCGCCCTGCTGACCGCGGTAGTACTACTGGCAGGTCGCCCGCTGATCCTGGCGGCCTACACCGATAATTCCCAGGTGGCCGCGGTGGCGACCACGCTGCTGGCGGTGCTGCCGCTGTTCCACCTGTTCGACTCCATGCAGTGCATCAACTCGTACCTGCTGCGGGCCTACAAGGTGGCGGTGGTGCCGCTGCTGCTGCAGACGGTGGCACTGGCCGGCGTCGGCCTGGTCGGCGGCTGGTGGTTCGGTTTCGGACCGGGGCGCGGCGGCCTGGACGGGCTGCGCGAGATCCTGGTGCCCGGCTCGCCGCAGGGGGCGGGCAGCATGTGGCTGATGGCCATGGTCGGCCTGGCGCTGTCGGCCACGCTGCTGCACTTCTGGTACCGCCACATCGTGCGCGACGTGGCGCGGCAGGCCTGACGGCGCGCCCGACGGGCAGCGACGGCGCGAAAAAAAGCAGCCCGAGGGCTGCTTTTTTCATGGCGATGTGGCCGCCGCGCCCGTTGCCGGCGGCGGGACCCGCAGCGCGCTCAGCCCTTGGGACGCTTGTCGATCACACGGCGGGCCTTGCCGGTCAGCGTGCGCTCGACGTGGCCGGCGTCCGACACCTGGATGCGGGCGCTGACGCCGATGTGCGTCTTGACCGCATGCTGCAGTTGCTTGCCCAGCGCGGCGCGCTCGGCGTCCGACAGGGTCGAGAACTCGGCGCGGACTTCCGTCAGGATCTCGAGCTCGTCCATGTTGCCGGTGCGCGACAGCACCAACTGATAATGCGGCGCCAGTTGCGCGATCTTGAGCACCAGTTCCTCGACCTGGGTCGGGAACATGTTCACGCCGCGCACGATCAGCATGTCGTCGCTGCGGCCGGTGATCTTGCCGATGCGGCGCATGCTGCGCGCGGTGGGCGGCAACAGGCGGGTCAGGTCGCGGGTGCGGTAGCGGATGATGGGCATCGCTTCCTTGGTGAGCGAGGTGAACACCAGTTCGCCCGGCTCGCCGTCCGCCACGGGCTCACCCGTATCCGGATTGATGATCTCGGCGTAGAAGTGGTCTTCCCACACCACCGGGCCGTCCTTGGTCTCGACGCACTCGCTGGCCACGCCCGGGCCCATCACTTCGGACAGGCCGTAGATGTCGACCGCGTCGATGCCGGCCTCGGCCTCGATATCGGCGCGCATCTGCCCGGTCCAGGGCTCGGCGCCGAAGATGCCGATGCGCAGCGAACTTTGACGCGGATCAATCCCCTGGCGGCGCTGCTCCTCCAGAATATTGCAGAAATAGGAGGGCGTGACCATGATGATGTCCGGACGGAAATCGTTGATCAGTTGCACCTGCTTTTCAGTCTGCCCGCCCGACATCGGGATGACGGTGCAACCCAGGCGTTCGGCGCCGTAATGCGCGCCCAGGCCGCCGGTGAACAGGCCGTAGCCGTAGGCCACGTGCACCGTGTCGCCGGGCTTGCCGCCGGCCGCGCGGATCGAGCGCGCCACCAGGTTGGCCCAGTTGTCCAGGTCGCGCTGGGTGTAGCCCACCACGGTCGGCTTGCCGGTCGTGCCGCTGGAGGCGTGGATGCGCGAAATGCGCTCGCGCGGCACCGCGAACATGCCGAACGGATAGTTCTCGCGCAGTTCCTTCTTGGTGGTAAACGGGAACTTCGAAATGTCGGACAACTGCTTCAGGTCGTCCGGATGCACGCCGATCTCGTCGAACGCCTTCTTGTAGTGCGGCACGTTCTCGTAGGCGTGCTTGAGCGACCACTTCAGGCGCTCGAGCTGCAGCGCGCGCAGCTCATCCTGGCTGGCATGCTCGATGGGGTCCAGCCCCGGCTTGCTCATGGTGTTGGACATGGTTATCTCTCTCCTGGAATGCATCCTCCGATCCGGGGGGCGCGCCGCGCGCCCGCCTCGGCCGGTGGTCTTGTCTCTGGTTGGTTGACGCGTTCAAGCCTCGGCCGGCGTGCCGACGATCTGCCCCTTGATGCGATAGGATCGGCCACGGAACAGGGCGACATTGCGGCCATCCTGGTTGGTGACCGTCACGTCGTACACCCCGGTGCGCCCGGCCAGCGAGCGCTCCTGCGCCACCGCGGTCAGCAGGTCGCCCTCGAAGCCGGGGGCCAGGTAATCGATGGTGCAGCCCGACGCCACGGTGCTGACGTTGCGCGAATTGCAGGAAAAGGCGAAGGCGCTGTCGGCCAGCGCGAAGATGAAGCCGCCATGGCAGGTCTTGTGGCCGTTGAGCATGTCGGGACGGACCCGCATGGTCAGGCGCGCATAGCCGGGCGCCATTTCCTCGACCTTCATGTCCAGGCCTTGCGAGGCCGCGTCGCCGGCATACATCACCGTGCCCACGGCCTGCGCCAGTTCCTGCGGATCGGTCGGCGCCTCCACGGGCGGAACGTGCGTGCTGCTCATCATTGCCCCTTGAACTGCGGTTCACGCTTGCCCAGGAACGCGGCCACGCCTTCGGCGTAGTCGGCGCTGCGGCCCAGTTCGCGCATCATGTCGCGCTCCAGGTCCAACTGGGTCGCCAGGTCATTGCCCAGGCTGGCCTGCAAGGCGCGCTTGGTGAAGGCCAGGCCCTTGGTCGGCGCGCGCGAGAAATGTTGCGCCAGGTTTTCCAGGGTCGTGTCGAACGCGTCGTCGGCCACGCATTGCCAGATCAGGCCCCAGGCCTCGGCCTGGCGCGCGCTGAGCTTGTCGCCCAGCATCGCCAGCCCCATGGCGCGGGCACGGCCGACCAGGCGCGGCAGCACGAAGGTGCCACCCGTGTCTGGGATCAGGCCTAGCTTGCAGAACGACTGGATGAAGTTGGCCGATTCCTTGGCGATGACGATGTCGCCGGCGAAGGCCAGGTTGGCGCCCGCCCCCGCCGCCACGCCATTGACCCCGACCACCACCGGCATCGGCAGCGCGTTCAGGCGCCGCACCAGCGGCGCGTAGAACTTGTCGACGGTCTCGCCCAGGTCGGGCGGCGTGCCGTCGGGCGCGGGTTTGCGCTCGCTCAGGTCCTGGCCGGCGCAGAAGCCGCGGCCGGCGCCGGTAAGCACCAGCACGCGCGCGCCCTCGGTCTCGACGCGGGTCAGCGCATCCGCCACTTCAGCGTGCATGTTGGCGGTGAAGCTGTTGAGCTTGTCCGGACGGTTCAGCGTCAGGCGGGCGATGCCGTCGGCCAGTTCGAATTGGATGTCTTGATAGGTCATGTCCCGTTCCACCGTTCAAATATGGCGGCGCGTCTGCACCACGCGGAAGCGGTTGGACACGTAGGCCGAGTCGGACAGCGCCGCATTGGCCGCCGGATTGGCGCCGGTGCCGTGGAAGTCGCTGAATGCCGCGGTCTGGTTGACGAACACCGCGCCGGTCAGGTTCAGCGACAGCGACACGCCGGACTCTTCCGCCGCTTCCTGCACCTGCTCGGCCACCTCGTTGCTGGTGGTGTAGGCCGACAGCGACAGCGCGCCGTGCTCGATCACGCTGTCGCGCGCGATCTGGATGCTGTGCGCGGTGGAATCGGTGGCGACCACGAAGGCGATCGGGCCGAACCATTCCTGGCTGATGGCGGGATTGCCGGCCTCGGCGCGCAGCAGCAGCGGCGTGCGCACGCGGGCATTCTCGAACTGCGGATGCGTCAGCGTCTTGCTGTCGGCCACCACCGGCAGGCCCAGCGCGCGGGCCTTCTCGATGCGTTCGACGATGCCTTCGTTCTGGATCGCGCCGGTCAGTTCGACGGCCTTGGCGGCGTCGGCGCCGAGCTTGTCGACCGCGGCGCCCAGGGCGGCGGCCACCTCATCGAAGCTGACACGGCCTTCCGGCGTCCGGATGCCGTCGCGCGGCACGTAGATGTTCTGCGGCGCCGTGCACATCTGGCCCGAATACAACGCCAGCGAGAACGCCAGGTTGCGCGCCACGCCCTTCAGGTCGGCGGCCGAATCGATGATGACCTGGTTGACGCCGGCCTTCTCGGTGTAGACCAGCGCCTGGCGGGCATTGTTTTCCAGCCAGTCGCCGTTGGCGGTGCTGCCGGTGAAGTCGATGATCTTGACCGCGGGATCCAGCGCCAGCTGGCGCGCGGTGTCTTCCTCGGCGGTGTGCGCGGCCAGCAGCACCACATCCGGATCGAAGCCGGCTTCCTGCAGCACTTCGCGCGCCACCTTGACGGTCAGCGCCAGCGGCAGGATCGCGCCCGGGTGCGGCTTGACGATGACGGTGTTGCCCGTGGCCAGGCTGGCGAACAGGCCGGGGTAGCCGTTCCAGGTCGGGAAGGTCGAGCAGCCGATTACCAGCGCCACGCCGCGCGGCACCACGGTGAAGTGCTTTTCCATGCGGATGGGATCGTTCTTGCCCTGCGGCTTTTCCCAGATGGCGACGCCGGGGATGCGCGACATTTCCTGCCAGGCGTAGGCCACGGCCTCGAAGCCGCGGTCCTGCGCGTGCGGGCCGCCGGCCTGGAAGGCCATCATGAAGCCCTGGCCGGTGGTGTGCTGCACGGCGTAGGCCATCTCGAAGCTCAGCTTGTTCAGGCGCGCCAGGATTTCCAGCGACACGCCCACCCACGCCTGCGGGCCGGCGCGGCGCCAGTCCTGCAGCGCGCGCTTGGATGCGGCCACCAGCTTGGCGGCGGGCACGTGCGGATAGGTGATGCCCAGGTCGAAGCCGTAGGGCGACTTTTCGCCGCCGACGGTGCCGTCGGCGTCATGCAGGTTCAGCGGGAACGGCTTGCCGCGCAGCGCCTCGAAGGCGGCGCGGCCGTCGTCATTGGCGGTCTCGCCATAGTTGCGGGGGCTGGGCGACTCGGCGAACGGGCTCCAGTAGCCGCGCAGCGCGGCGGCGGCCAGGGCTTGTTCCAGCAGGGGCTGATGGCGTTCGAAGAATTTCTGGGACACTGCGTCTCTCCAAATGGAATGGGGGTCTGACTGGCGCGCGCCGGGTCAGGTTTCCTGGTCGAAGTCGATCACCAGGCGGTCGCTGACCGGAAAGCTCTGGCAGCTCAGGATAAAGCCTCGAGCCACTTCGTAGTCTTCCAGGGCGAAATTGGCGTCCATGTCCACTTCGCCCTCGACCACCTTGCAGCGGCAGGTGGAACACACTCCGCCCTTGCACGAATACGGCAGCTCGATGCCCTGCGCCAGCGCCGAATCCAGCACGCTGTCTTTGTTCTTGTCGATCACGAACTTGCGGCTGTGGCCGTCCTGCACCACGGTCACCTCGCACTGACCCTTGCCGGGCGCCTGGCGGGCGTCCTGCCCCGTGCGCAACGCGCGCGGCCCCTTCGGGGCGCCGAACAGTTCGAACTTGATGTTCGCCTTCGGGATGCCGCGGGCCTGCAGCCGCTCGACCACGCTCTCGGTCATGGTCTGCGGACCGCAGACAAAAGCGTAGTCGATATCCTCGGGACTCATCCAGGCCGACATCAGCTGGTCGACCTTGTCGCCGTCCAGGCGGCCGTTGAACAGCTCGATGTCCTGGGTTTCGCGGCTCATGACGTAGACCAGCGAGAAGCGGTCCATGTACAGGTTCTTCAGGTCCTCGATCTCTTCGCGGAACAGCACGGCCGACGAGGCGCGGTTGCCGAAGAACAGCGTGAACTTGCTGTTCGGCTCGGTCGACAGCGCGGTCTTGACCAGCGAGAACACCGGCGTGATGCCGCTGCCCACCGCGAATGCCACGTAGTGGCGCTGGTTTTCCGGCGCAAAGTCGACGGTGAAGTTGCCGGCCGGCGCCATCACTTCCAGCGTCTGGCCCGGTTGCAGCTCGTGGTTGGCCCAGCTGGAGAAGACGCCCTCGTCGACCTTCTTGATCGCCACGCGCAGCAGCTTGTCGCGCGGCGCCGAACAGATCGAATAGGAGCGGCGCAGTTCCTCGCCGTTGAGCTGCGTGCGCAGCGTCAAATATTGGCCCGGCAGGAAGGCGAATTCATCGGCCAGCGTGTCGGGCAGGTCGAATGTCACGACCACCGCGTCGCGCGTGTTGCGCGCCACCGAGGCCACTTTCAGGGGGTGAAATTGGTTCAGGCTCATTCTCGAAACCACTCTCAGTGAGTCTTGAAGTAATCGAACGGCTCGCGGCAGCTTACGCAGCGGTACAGCGCCTTGCACGAGGTCGATCCGAAATTGCTGACCAGGCGCGTGTCGCGCGAACCGCAGCGCGGGCACTCGATGGCGGGCCCGGCATTGCGCCGGCTGATGCCCGAGATGTCGATGGCCTGTTGCGCGGGCGCGGCGATGCCATAGTCCTTGAGCGCGGCGCGGCCCTTCTCGCTCATCCAGTCGGTGGTCCAGGCGGGCGACAGGCGCGTCTCGACGCGCACCTCGCCGATGCCGTGGCGCGCCAGCACCTGGCGGATGTCTTCGGTGATCTCGCGCATCGCGGGGCAGCCGGAGTAGGTCGGCGTGATGACGACGACGCAGGCGTCGCCCTCGAACGCGACGTCCCGCACCACGCCCAGGTCCACCACCGACAGCACGGGGATCTCCGGATCGGGGACCTCCTGCAGCCAGGCGTAGACCTGCTCGATGGACGCGGGCGCGACGGCGTTCACCACTTGGCTCCCGGATAGGCGCGCGGCAGGTACTGCATTTCCGCCAGCACGTAGCCCAGTTCCTCGGTGTGCCGGCCCTGGCGGCCGCCACGGTGGGCCGGATGGTTTGCGGCCGCGGAGTCCGGCACGGTCAGCGTGGCTTCCTCGAGCACTTCGCGCACATGCTGTTCCCACGGCGCGCGCAGCGCGGCCAGCTCACAGCCGATGCCGCGCGCCGCCATGTCCTGGTCGATCGCGTCGTCGGTGAACAGCTCGCCGGTGAAGCGCCAGGCGTCGTCGATCGCCGCCTGCATCCTGGCGTGGCTGGTCTCGGTGCCATCGCCCAGGCGCACCACCATGTCCGACGAACGGCGCACGTGGTAGGTCACTTCCTTGAGCGACTTGGCGGCGATGCCGGCCACGCGCTCGTCCGACGATTGCGCCAGGCGCTGCAAGAGGAAGTAGTGCCAGACGTCGAACAGGAACTGGCGCGCCATGGTGTCGGCATAGTTGCCGTTGGGCCGTTCGACCAGCAGCGCATTGTGGAACTGATGGGCATCGCGCAGATAGGCCAGCGCGTCCTCGTCGCGGCCGGCGCCTTCCACCTCGCCGGCCAGCGTCAGCCACATGCGGGCCTGGCCCAGCAGGTCGAGCGCGGTGTTGGTCAGCGCCAGGTCCTCTTCCAGGATCGGGCCGTGGCCGGTCCAGGCGCCCAGGCGTTGCGACAGGATCAGCGTGGTGTCGCCCAGGCGCAGCAGGTATTCGAAGAAAGTCTTGTCCATGTCTCCCCCGCCGCCTTACATGTGCTTGATTTCTTCAGGCATCGGAAAGAACGTGGGATGCCGGTAGACCTTGCTGTTGGCCGGCTCGAACAAGGGATCCTTGTCGCCCGGGCTGCTGGCGGAAATGTCGGAAGCCCGCACCACCCAGATGCTCAGGCCTTCGTTGCGGCGGGTGTAGACGTCGCGGGCGTGGTTGATCGCCATTTCGGCGTCGGGCGCGTGCAGGCTGCCGACGTGCTTGTGCGCCAGGCCGTGCTGGCTGCGGATGAACACTTCCCACAGAGGCCAGTCTTTGCTCATGATGGATATCCTCGGATTCCGGGCGCGCGTGGCGCCCCGGGTATTGGATGGGTAAGGAGTTGGAAGGCCGGGCGCCGCCCGGCCAAGGCTCAGGCCGCCTTGCGCTCGGCCTGCTTGTCGGCGTAGGCGACCAGCGCCTCGCGCACCCAGGCGCCGTCTTCGTGCGCCTTGACGCGCGCCGCCAGGCGCTCGCGGTTGCAAGGGCCATTGCCCTTGAGCACGGCGTAGAACTCGGCCCAGTCGATTTCGCCGAAGTCGTAGTGGCCGCGCTCGGCGTTCCACTTCAGTTCGGGATCGGGAATGGTCAGGCCCAGGTATTCGGCCTGCGGCACGGTCTGGTCGACCATCTTCTGGCGCAGTTCGTCGTTGGAGAACAGCTTGATCTTCCAGGCCATCGACTGGGCGCTGTTGGGGGAGTCGGCGTCGGAGGGGCCGAACATCATCAGCGCCGGCCACCACCAGCGGTTCAGCGAGTCCTGCACCATGGCCTTCTGTTCGGGCGTGCCGTGCAGGCACATCTGCATCAGCAGGTCGTAGCCCTGGCGCTGGTGGAAGGACTCCTCCTTACAGACGCGCACCATGGCGCGGGCGTAGGGACCGTAGGAGCAACGGCACAGCGGGATCTGGTTGATGATGGCCGAGCCGTCGACCAGCCAGCCGATCATGCCGATATCGGCCCAACTGAGCGTGGGGTAATTGAAGATGCTGGAGTACTTGGCGCGGCCGGCATGCAGGTCGTCGATCAGGTCGTCGCGCGACACGCCCAGGGTCTCGGCGGCGCTGTACAGGTAGAGGCCGTGGCCGGCTTCGTCCTGCACCTTGGCCAGCAGGATGGCCTTGCGCTTGAGCGACGGGGCGCGCGTGATCCAGTTGCCTTCGGGCAGCATGCCCACGATTTCGGAGTGGGCGTGCTGCGAGATCTGGCGCACCAGGGTCTTGCGGTAGGCCTCGGGCATCCAGTCCTTGGCCTCGATCCGCACGCCTTCGTCGATGCGGCGCTGGAACGTCTGTTCACGGCCTTCGAGCTGGTCCGCGGTCTTGACCTGCTTGACGCCGGTTTCGACGAGTTGAGCGTACATGTTTTGTCTCCTTGAGACGGTTTGCGATAGCGCAAAGCAAACGCCGCGCAGGGCCGTCATGTCATAGGCGGATTATTTAATACAAAAAATCCATTGTCAAACTCAAATCTGTATCACATTGGATTTATGTATCATATTGAGGATCCCGATATCGGCCCCTTGCGGCCCCCCTTATGGCAAACCCTCAGTCGCCCCTGGACCGTTACCTGTCACGCCTCATCAAGAGTGATCCGCCGCGCGCCAAATCGCTTTGTGTCAGCTTGCTGGGGGACGCCCTGGCGCCCCATGGCGGCGCCATCTGGCTCGGCGACCTGATCGAATTGCTGGCGCCCCTGGGCATCAACGAGCGCCTGCTGCGCACCAGCGTGTTCCGGCTGGTCGCGCAGAACTGGCTGCAATCCGAACGGCATGGCCGCCGCAGCCTGTATCTGATCTCCGAGCAGGGCCTGCGCCACACGGCGCATGCGTCGCAGCGCATTTACGAAGGCGCGCCGCGGGAGTGGAGCGGAGAATGGACGCTGGTGGCGCTACCGCGCACTGGCAATGGCCTGGCCGAGCGCGCGGAACTGCGTCGCGAGCTGGTGTGGGAAGGATTCGGCATGGTCGCGCCCGGGCTGTTCGCCCATCCGCACACCGAGGCGCGCGCGGCGCACGACATCCTCGAAAAGCTGGGCATTCCGGACAAGGCGCTGGTGCTGTCGGCGCGCGATCTGGCGGGCGCCGGCGGCCTGCCGATCGCGAGCCTCGCGTCGCAATGCTGGAACCTGGAAGACGTGGCCGAGCAATACCGGCAGTTCAGCCGGAATTTCGGGCCACTGGAAAAACTGCTGGAAACGCCGCCAACGCCTTCCGACGCGTTCATCGCGCGGGTCATGCTGCTGCACAATTGGCGCCGGATCGTGTTGCACGATCCGCAGCTACCCGGCCCGATGCTGCCGGATAACTGGCCCGGCCACGCGGCGCGCGAACTCTGCGGCCGCATCTACTGGCAGGTGTTCGACGCCTCGGAAGCCCACCTGGGCGCCCTGGCCGGCCGCGACAACGAACGCTACGCGCCACTGGCCGCCGACATCGCCACGCGCTTCGGCGGACGTCCGGCGTAAGACAGCGGCTCAGCCGCCGTCGCCGGCTTGCGGTATCGCCACGCCCAACGCGTCAACATGGGATTCGCCAACGGCAAGCGCCGCGCCGGGCTGGATGAGGCCCCTGGCCCGGGCGATGAAAGATAGTGTCCAACGAGCAAGGATCGGGCGCCCCAGCCTCGCCCCGGTGTCGGCATCCAGGCCGCTGGGCACGTCAAGCGCCAGGATCGGCACTCCCCAGCCATTGACCTGATCGACCAGCGCCTGCCAATCAGCCCCCAGGGGACGGTTCAGGCCGATACCAAACAGCCCATCGATGACCAGATCCGGCGCCCGCTGCGAGTCGAGGGCGATTTCGGTCGAACCGCCTGCGGCGATCCAGCCCGCGTAGGCGCGGGCGGCGTCGGCGGGCAGGCCCTGCGCGCCCTTGGGCATCACGACCCGCACCTCAAACCCCATGTGCCGCAGGTCCGTCGCCGCCACCAGGGCATCGCCGCCATTGTTGCCGGGCCCGGCCAGCGCCAGCACCGAGGCGCCGGGCGGCACGCGCGCGGCCACGAAGCGGGCCGCGGCGGCGCCCGCCAGCGGCATCAGGCGCCGGCCCTCGGCCAATGCCTGGCGCTCGGCGGCCCGGATCCGGGCGACGGGATGGGAGCTTGGCATGGCGATTGGCGGGCGAGGCCGCCACGTCGGGGCGGTTTACACCTTCAGGAAGTGTTCGCGGTAATACTTCAGTTCGTCGATCGATTCATAGATGTCGGCCAACGCCTCGTGACGGCTCTTCTTCTCGAAACCCTTGTACACGGCTGGCGCCCAGCGGCGCGCCAGTTCCTTGAGCGTGCTGACATCCAGGTTGCGGTAGTGGAAGAACTGTTCCAGGCGCGGCATGTAAGCAAACATGAATCGGCGGTCCTGGCTGATGGTGTTGCCGCACAGCGGCGACTTGCCGGCCGGCACGTGCTGCGCAAGAAACGCCAACAGCGTATCCTCTGCCTGCGCCTCGGAAATCGTCGATGCGCGGACCTTGTCGATCAGGCCGCTCTTGCCATGAGTGGATTTGTTCCAGTTGTCCATGGCGTCGAGCAGGCTGTCGGACTGGTGCACAACCAGCACGGGGCCTTCGGCGACCACGGTCAGGTCGGCCTCGGTCACCACCACGGCGACCTCGATGATGCGTTCTTTTTCAGGGTCCAGGCCGGTCATTTCCATGTCGAGCCAGACCAGGCGGTTTTCGTTCACAGCCATATAATTTGCCTATAAAAGACGCGATTTTCAAACCCGCGATTTTCGCACATACCCATTTGAGCCGGCCGCATCGCCCATGTTCACATTGCTGTTCGTTGCCTTCCTGCTGACCGATATTGCCGTGCGCATGTGGCTGGCCAGTCGCCAGATCCGCCACGTGGCGCGCCATCGCGACCAGGTGCCGCCGGAATTCTCCCACCGGATCGGCCTGGCGAGCCATCAGCGCGCCGCCGATTACACGGTCGCCAGGGTCAGGCTGGGCATGTTCGAACGCACCTATGATGCCATCCTGCTGATCTGCCTGACGCTGATGGGCGGCCTGCAGGTCATCGACCTGTGGGTAGGCCAGCTTACCAGCAACGACTTCCTGCGCCAGATGTTGCTGCTGGTGGCCGTGGCGCTGCTGCTGGGCCTGCTGGGGCTGCCCTTCACGCTGTGGCGGCAATTCAAGCTGGAAGCCCGCTTCGGTTTCAACCGCATGACGCCCGAGCTGTTCATCTCCGACGCGGCCAAGGGGCTGCTGGTGGCGGCGGTGCTGGGGCTGCCGCTGGCGGCCGCGGTGCTGTGGCTGATGGGCAGCGCGGGGCAGTACTGGTGGATCTGGGCCTGGGCGCTGTGGACGGTGTTCAACCTGGCGCTGCTCATCATCTATCCGATGTTCATCGCGCCGCTGTTCAACAAATTCACCCCACTGTCCGATCCGGAGCTGGCCGGCCGTATCCAGCGCCTGGCGCAGCGCTGCGGCTTTGCGCTCAACGGCCTGTTCGTGATGGACGGCTCGCGCCGTTCCGCCCACGGCAACGCCTATTTCACCGGCTTCGGCCGCTCGCGCCGCATCGTGTTCTTCGACACGCTGCTGGCGCGCCTGAACGCCGACGAGATCGAGGCCGTGCTGGCCCACGAACTGGGCCATTTCGCCAAGCGCCACATCATCAAGCGCATCGTCTTCAGCTTCGCTGCCGCGCTGGGCTTTTTCGCCATCCTGGGCTGGGTCGCCCAGCAACCCTGGTTCTACGTCGGCCTGGGGGTACTGCCCCAACTGGGCGGCCGCAACGACGCCATGGCGCTGCTGCTGTTCTTCCTGGCCATCCCCGTTTTCACCTTCGTCTTCACGCCGCTGGCCAGCTGGTATTCGCGCCGCGACGAGTTCGAGGCCGACCGCTACGCGGCCGAGCAGAGCTCGCCCGATCGCCTTGTCTCCGCCCTGGTCAAACTCTACGACGACAACGCCGCCACCCTGACGCCCGATCCCGTGCACTCCGCCTTCTACGACAGCCACCCCCCCGCCGCCGTGCGCATCCGCCACCTGACGGCGCCCGCGGCATGAGCATGAACGACCGGAACAAGACCGCCTTCCAGGACGCGCCCCAGGCGGGCGGGCGCGGCGACGCCGCCAACGAAGGCCGCATCATCGCGGCGCATGGCCGTCACTACACCGTCGAGCTGGCCGATGGCAGCCTGCGCAAGTGCTTCCCCCGCGGCAAGAAAGCCGGCGCGACAGTCGGCGACCGCGTCCGCATCACGCCCCAGGGTCTGGACGAGGGCGCCATCGATGCGATCCTGCCGCGGCGCAATCTGCTGTACCGCTCCGACGAAATGCGGTCCAAGCAGTTCGCCTCCAACGTCGACCAGTTGCTGATCGTGGTGGCGGTGCAGCCGACCTTCTCCGACGATCTCACCGGCCGCGCGCTGGCCGGCGCCTGGAGCGCCGGCATCGCGCCGTTGATCATCCTGAACAAGACCGACATCGTCGACGCCCTGCCCGCGGCCCGCGCCCGCCTGGCGCCAATCGCCGCGCTCGGCGTGGACATCATCGAACTGAGCGCGCTCGAACCCGAAAAGGTCCACACGCTGCTGGCGCCGCGCCTGGCCGGCCGCACCAACCTGCTGCTGGGACAGAGCGGCATGGGCAAGTCGACGCTGCTGAACGCGCTGGTGCCGGACGCCGCCGCGCCCACCCGCGAGCACTCGACCGCGCTGGACATGGGCAAGCACACCACCACCAGCACCCGCCTCTATCACCTGCCCGCACCGGGCGGCGACCTGATCGACTCGCCGGGGTTCCAGGCCTTCGGCCTGCAACACCTGAGCCGCGAGGACATCATCCGCGGCTTTCCGGAGTTCACCCAGCCGATCGAATCCTGCCGCTTCTACAACTGCACCCATCGCCATGAGCCGGGCTGCGGCGTGGTCGCGGCGCTGGACGCGGGCGCGATCGATCCGGCCCGCTACGCGCTATATCTGCGCATCCTGGACGAGAACCTGGCGGGACAACAGCGGTATTGAGCGACCCGCGAGGCGGCGCACGAGGGGCGCAGCAATCGCGCGCCCGCCTTGTCAACGCGGCTGCAAGCCGTTGCGCAGCAGGTGATAGAGGTTGCGCAGCATGCCGGCGGTGGCGCCCCAGATGAAGTGGCGGCCATAGGGCATGCCGTAATAGTGGCGCACCCGACCATCCTCGAGCCGCGCCTCGTACAGGCGGTGATTGGCCGGGTCCATCAGGAAAGACAGCGGCACCTCGAACACCTCGGCCACTTCGAACGCGTCCGGCGCCAACTGGAAGCCCGGGGTCACCAGCGACACCACGGGAATGATCGAGAAACCGGTGGCCGTCAGGTACGGCGGCATGCTGCCCAACACCTCGACGTGGTTGGCCGGCAGCCCGGTTTCCTCCTGTGCCTCGCGCAACGCCGCGGCGATCGGGGTGGCGTCGCTGGTCTCGATGCGGCCACCCGGAAAGCTGATCTGGCCGGCGTGATCATGCAAATGCGCCGCGCGCTGAGTCAGCATGATGTGCACGCCGTCATCACGGGTCACCAGCGGAATCAGCACGGCCGCCGGCACCGGCGCGCCTTCGCGGCCGGGATAGCGCAGATCGTTGTCGCGCGAGAGCTCAAGCGTCCAGGTGGAAGGCTGGCTGAGCGTGCCGCGCAGCTGGTCGGGCGTGAGCAGGCCGGACGGCACCGCCGGCAGGGAATCGTTGGCGACGACCCAGGGTTGCGACGCCGGATCAAATCCGGGGCGCGCCAATGGCCGTCGCGGCCGAGCGGAAGACGAGGAATCAGACATACGGCTTTTCAAAAAAGAAAAAGGCACCCTCGCAGGTGCCTTTTTAACCCGGAAACCCGTGCCGAACGAAAACGCTGGATGGCGTGTGCGTCCGACACTGGTGGGGCCGTGTGCCGATAAGCGATCAAGCCGCCGAGGCTTGCTTGCTGACCAGCTTTTCCTTGATACGCGCCGACTTGCCCGAGCGGTTGCGCAGGTAGTACAGCTTGGCGCGGCGCACGTCGCCGCGGCGCTTGACTTCGATGCCGGCGATTTGCGGCGAGTAGAGCTGGAACGTACGTTCCACGGCTTCACCCGACGAAATCTTGCGCACGGTGAACGCGGAGTTCAGGCCGCGGTTGCGCTTGGCGATCACGACGCCTTCGAAAGCCTGCACGCGCTTGCGGGTGCCTTCAACGACGTTCACGCTCACGATGACGGTGTCACCGGGAGCAAATTCAGGCTTGGCTTGGCCGCCGGTCAGGCGGGCAATCTCTTCCTGTTCCAGGATAGCGATAAGGTTCATTGAGAACTCCTAGATCATCATGCCTTTGCGGACTAAAGCGCTTTGCCGTTCGATGTTGTTCACGCCTGCCAAAAAGGCCAGGCCATGTACCGCAAGCAGAGGATGAGATTTGGCAAACCAATGATTCTACACCAAAAATTGGCGGATGCCTCAGGTAACATGGCGCCCTGCCCGCAGGTTTGCGGTACCCTAGCGGTTTCTGTAACAAACACGTCATAAGACGCTGTTCCCCTCATGTCGTACTCGTCCCTGTTATTGGTCGTCCTGGCGGCGATGGCCCACGCAACGTGGAATCTGCTTGCCAAGCGCGCGGCCATGGTGGGCGCTCCGTTCGTGTTCGCCTACGGCCTGTGCGCTTCGGTACTGTATGCGCCGTGGGTGATCTGGGTGCTGCTGCACGACGGCATGACCTGGACCTGGCCCGTGGTGGGGGCGATCCTGACATCCAGCCTGTTGCATCTGGGCTACAGCCTGTGCCTGCAGCGCGGCTATCAGGTGGCCGACCTGTCTGTGGTGTACCCGATCGCCCGGGGCACCGGCCCCCTGCTCTCCACGACTGGCGCCTTCCTGCTGCTGCGCGAACCGGCCACCGCCACCGGCATTGCCGGCATGCTCTGCGTGGTGATCGGGGTGCTGCTGATCGCCACCCAGGGACGGCTGGCGATCTTCCGCAACGCGCAGGCCTGGGTGGGCGTGCGCTGGGGCATGGTGATCGGCCTGTTCATCGCCGCCTACACCGTGGTGGATGCCTATGGCGTCAAGGTGCTGCTGATCAGCCCGGTGCTGTTCGACTGGTTCACCTGTGTCACCCGCACCGCGATGATGACCCCGCACATGGTAAAGCGCCGCGCGCAGGCGTGGGAACTGATGCGCGGCCACTGGCATCTGGCCCTGGCGGTGGGACTGCTGTCGCCACTGGGCTACATCCTGGTGCTGTATGCGCTGCGCAATGGCGCGCCGCTGAGCCTGGTGGCGCCGGCGCGGGAAATGTCGATGATGCTGGGCACGCTGGCAGGCATGTTCCTGCTGCGCGAGAAAGTCGGCCCCGGCCGTCTTGCGGGCTGCCTGTCGATCCTGGCGGGCGTCGTGCTGCTGGGCTCGACCTGAAAAGCCCCGGCCCGGTGCTGGAACCGGCGCCACCTTCCGTGCAGCCATCCTGCCGGTTTCGGACTCCGGCGCCGGCCTGCTCTCAAAAGCCGCCGGCCACGCCCAACCACATGAGGGCGGGAATCATCGCGCCCCACGCCAGCACCAGCACCACGTCCACGACCATGCTTTTCACGCTGACCTGATCCGACACCGGTTCGACCGTGGCGTTGCCCAGGCTGCGCTCGCGGGGCGCCTGGACGACGTTGCCGACCGGCAGGGCGTCGACCGCCGCCGGCGGAAACGGCCACCGGCCGGGCAGCGTGCCCGCCCGCTTGCGCGGCTCGACTTCCGCGGGCGTCGCCACACCGTCAGCGGCGGGCACCGCAAGATCGATGGATACGGCGCCCCTCGCATGGCTGCTCGCCGGCGTGGCCGACCCGGGCATGGCCAGCCCCGCGAAGCGCGCATAGATGGCGCGGGCGCGTTGCGCCGCACGGCGCAGCGGCGTCAGGGAAACAACGGCGAGATCATCCGGCAGGACGGAAAGCTGAGCGGTGTTCATGAGGAACTCCTAATAACGCGATCAAGAACCGCGGCGACACGCCGCGGCGGCGACCCAAGGCTGGGCCGTGGGTCAATCGAACAACGACAACTGCCCGGCGACCATCGCGCGCAACTGGCGCGCGCCGCGCCCGTAGGCGCCGGCAACCGGCAAGGCACTGGCAAAAGGGACCCCTGAAGACGCTTTCGCGTCAGCCGGGGATGGGAAAACGGGAGCGCCGGCAGCGGCTGGCGGGAACAAGGCGGCCGAACCACCGGCGGGCGCCGGGGCCAGGAAACGGTCGCAGTCGAGGGCAAGCCGGTGGCGGTTCAGGCCAAGCTTGCGGGTGGCCACGGCGAAGCGCTGGCGCAGCAGGTCGGCCCAGATGCCGGTGCCCCGCATGCGCGAACCGAAGTTGGGATCGTTGCGGCGGCCGTTGCGCAGGTCTTCGATACGGTGGAGCACGCGCTGCGCACGGTCGGGGAAATGGGCGTTGAGCCAGTCCTCGAACAGCGTTTTGACTTCCCAGGGCAGGCGGATGACGGTGTAGCTGGCGTAGTGCGCACCGGCCGCCTTGGACTCCTGCAGGATGTGTTCCATGGCGTCATCGTTGATGAACGGGATCACGGGCGCCACCAGCACGCCGACCGGCACGCCGGCGGCGGTCAGGCTGCGCACGGCCTCCAGGCGGCGCCACGGCGCCGCGGCGCGCGGCTCGAGCGTGCGGGCCATGTCGGCGTCCAGCGTGGTGATGCTCATGTAGACGACCACGAGGTTCTGTTCGGCCAACGCCGCCAGGAGGTCGAGGTCGCGCGCCACCAGGGCGTTCTTGGTGACGATGGTGAGGGGGTGGCGGGTCTCGAGCATCAGCTCGAGCATGCCGCGCGTCAGGCGCCAGTCGCGCTCGATAGGCTGGTAGGCGTCGGTGGCCGATCCGATGTTGATGGGCGACGGCTTGTAGCCGGGACGGCTGATTTCCGCCCGCAGCGCCTCTACGGCGTTGGCCTTGGCCACCAGCCGCGTCTCGAAATCGAGGCCGGGGGAGTAGCCCAGGTAGGAATGGGTGGGACGGGCGTAGCAATAGACGCAGCCATGCTCGCAGCCACGGTAGGGATTGACGGCCACGTCGAAGGGGATGTCGGGCGAATCGTTGCGCGACAGGATCTTGCGGGCTTCTTCGGCGGTGACGGTGGTCTTGGGGGCTGCGGGCGCCCGGCGGATGTCGGGCAGGATGGGGATGACGGAAGTATTGGGGACGGCATCAACGAAATCGGCCGGGAGGCCCGAAGCGGACCAGCCATCGTCGACCTGCACGCGATCGTCTTTCTGGAAGCGATGCCGAACATTAGTAACCGCACCCCGACCGCGCAAGGCGGCGGGGGCGGCAGCCGGGGACCCAGAACCGGCGGGAAAAGAATGATCGGTGCGTGCCATGAAAACAACTGTACAAAAACACAGTGGTTTTGACAAGCACCAAAAGCCTTTTCGTAAGACAGCCCCACTTTACCGCAAGACGAAGACGGCGTCCGGACAATTCGATTTCATGTTGCGATATCGCCCGGAAATCCGCGCCGGCATTGGGTTTGGAATAAAAACAACACCCAAAAACCGGTGCGGGGCGGGCCCTTCCCGCCCCGACTTGCGGTTTACCGAAGCATGCCTGCCGCCGCGGTCTGATGCGTGGCTTCGTCGATCAGGATGAAGGCGCCGGTGGCGGGCACATCGGCGTATCGATCGACCGCCAACGACTCGCGCGTGGTGAATGCAACGCGACCGATGTCGTTCATGCGCAGCGTGCCTTCGGTGTTCTCCACTTCCTGCAGTTCGTGGATGTCGCGATGCGAGAGCACCGTGCGGATCTTCGCCGACGTCAGTCGCGTGCCATGCTTGAGCAGATACTTGCGCGCGGGGTTGAGCGCCTGCGCATCGAGCCAGCACAGCTCCGCCTCGAATTCGCGCGCGACCTGCGCCGGCGCCGCCGCGTGCACGATCACGTCGCCGCGCGAGACATCGACGTCGCGGTCCAGCACCAGCGTGACCGAGTCGCCCGCCACCGCTTCATCGAGTGCCCGATCGAACAACCGCACTTCCTGCACGCGCGCGGTCACGCCCGACGGCTGCACCGCGATCTCGTCGCCGGGACGCAGCACGCCGCTGGCGATGCGGCCGGCATAGCCGCGGAAATCGTCCTTGCGATTGCCATCGTGGCGCGCCACCCACTGCACCGGAAAGCGCAGCGGACCCGCGCCGCCGTCGCCGCTCAGATCCAGCGACTCCAGCAACGTCAGCAGCGGTTGCCCCGAGTACCAAGGCGTCTTGTCCGACCGCGTCACCACGTTGTCGCCGTTCAGCGCCGACAACGGCAGCGCGTCGAAGTGAGCGATGCCGAGCTTGCCCGCCAGGTCGGCATAGGCGGCGCGGATACGCTCGAACACGGCCGGGTCCCAATCCACCAGGTCCATCTTGTTGACGGCCACCACGATGTGGCGGATGCCCAGCAGGCGGGCGATGGTGCTGTGGCGCTTGGTCTGCGGCAGCAGCTTGCCATCGGCGGCGCGGGTGGCGTCGATCAGGATCACGGCCACGTCGGCGGTCGATGCGCCGGTCACCATGTTGCGGGTGTACTGCTCGTGGCCGGGCGCGTCGGCGATGATGAACTTGCGCGCCGGGGTCGAGAAATAGCGATAGGCCACGTCGATGGTGATGCCCTGCTCGCGCTCGGCCTCCAGGCCATCCGTGAGCAGGGAGAAGTCGATGCCGCCCTCGGCCACGCGCTTGTACTTGGCGCGCGAGATGGCGTCGAGCTGGTCGGCGAACACGCCCTTGCTGTCATACAGCAGGCGGCCGATCAGCGTCGACTTGCCGTCGTCCACCGAACCCGCGGTGATCAGGCGCAGCACGCCCGTGCCGGCGCCCGAAAGAAAAGAGTCGTTTACTGCGTTCATATGCGTCCCCTGTCGGCCAGCGTGGCGCCGGCCATTCGTGCGATCAGAAATAGCCTTCCTTCTTGCGGCGCTCCATCGAGGCCTCGGAAGTCTGGTCGTCCATGCGCGTGGCGCCGCGCTCGGTGATATCGGTCACCGCCGTCTCGGCGATGATGGCGGCGGTATCGGCGGCATCCGACGCCACCGGGCAGGTGCAGGAGATATCGCCCACGGTGCGGAAACGCACCGACAGGCGCTCGACCGTGTCGCCGTCCTGCGGCGGCGTAAGGCGCGTGACCGGCACCAGCAGGCCCTTGCGCCGCACCACCTCGCGCTCGTGGCTGAAGTAGATCGACGGCAGCGCCAGCCGTTCGCGCTGGATGTACTGCCAGACGTCCAGCTCGGTCCAGTTGGAGATCGGGAACACCCGCATGTTCTCGCCGCGGTGCACCTTGGTGTTGAACAGGTTCCACAGTTCCGGGCGCTGGGCCTTGGGGTCCCACTGGCCGAACTCGTCGCGGAACGAGAAGATGCGCTCCTTGGCGCGCGCCTTTTCCTCGTCGCGGCGGGCGCCGCCGATGCAGGCGTCGAAGCCGAACTCGTCGATCGCCTCTAGCAGCGTCACGGCCTGCGCCGCGTTGCGCGAATCGGTCTCGCGCCGCAGCACCACGCTGCCGCGCTTGATCGAGTCTTCCACGCTGCGCACGATCAGGGTCTCGCCCAACTCGGCCGCGCGAGCATCGCGGAAGGCGATGACCTCGTCGAAGTTGTGGCCGGTGTCGATGTGCATCAGCGGGAACGGAAAGCGCCCCGGCCGGAACGCCTTTTCGGCCAGGCGCAGCAGCACCACCGAATCCTTGCCGCCCGAGAACAGCAGCACGGGCTTCTCGCTCTCGGCCGCCACCTCGCGCATGATGAAAATGGCTTCCGATTCCAGCCAGTCCAGGTGGCTGCGTTGAATCACTGCGGACATAGGTATTCCCCTAAAACGAATTCTTGATACGTGATGGGCGTCAGGCGCGCGTGTTTTCCGCGACGATGCCAATGACCCGGTTGCCTGCGTGCAGGCCGCATTCCTTGGAGTCCGACGACTCCCACCACCAGCGCCCGGCCCGCAGGTCTTCGCCCGGGCGGATGGCGCGGGTACAGGGCTCACAGCCGATGGACGGATAGCCCTGGTCGTGCAGCGGGTTGTAGGGAATGCCCAGGCCGCGGATCACGCCCCAGACATCCTCTTCGCTCCATTCGGCCAGCGGGTTGAACTTGTAGAGGCCGAAGGTGGCGTCGCCCTCTTCCAGGTGCAGTTCACCGCGCGTGGTCGATTGCGCGCGCCGCTGCCCGGTGATCCAGGCGCCGCGTCCAGCCAGCGCGCGCTTGAGCGGCTCGACCTTGCGGATCTGGCAACAGGCCTTGCGCAGCTCGACGCTCTCGTAGAAGGCGTAGGCGCCGTGCTCGGCCACATGGCGCTCGACCGCGCCGGCCTCGGGTCGATACACGGTGATCTCGCGTCCGTAGCGTTCGCGCACCGCGTCCAGCACGCCCAGCGTTTCCGCGTGCAGCCGGCCGGTGTCCAGCGTGAAGACCTCCAGGTCCAGGCCGGCGCTGTAGATTGCGTGCGTCAGCACCATGTCCTCGGCCGCCAGCGACGAGGCCAGCGCCGCGTCGGGATAGCGCTGGCGCGCGTCCGTCAGCCGCGCGATCAGTTCGTGCCAGCGAACCGCAAGGGCCGGCGCCAGGCCGGCGGCGAGATCGACGGCCGTCATGCTTGCACCGCGAAGACACGCGCCCGGCGCGGGCGGGCCAGCAGGATGTCGCCATCGCGCAGCGCCAGTTCGCGATAGAGATGCTCGGGCACCTCGGCCTCGATGACGGCGTCGGAATCCTGGCTGGCCAATTCCAGGTAGGCGCTGGGGCCGGCCAGGTAGGCATGCGACAGGCGCACCGGGATGCCGGCGCCGCCAGCGTGATAGCGTTCGATATCGAATTCGTGCGGCCGCACGTAGGCGGTGGCGCGTTGCGACTCGGCCTGCGCCAGTTCAGGCGCCGGCAACGACAGCCCGGCGCCTTCCCAGACGCCGCGGCTCGCCACGCCCTGCAATTGATTGACGTCGCCCAGGAAACCGTAGACGAACGGCGTGGCCGGTCCTTCCCAGACCTCGCGCGGGGTGCCGACCTGTTCGATCCTGCCGGCGTTCATCAGCACCACGCGGTCGGCCACTTCCAGCGCTTCTTCCTGGTCGTGGGTGACGAACACGCTGGCCACGTTCAGCTCATCGTGCAGGCGGCGCAGCCAGCGGCGCAGCTCCTTGCGCACCTTGGCGTCGAGCGCGCCGAACGGCTCGTCCAGCAGCAACACGCGCGGCTCCACCGCCAGCGCGCGCGCCAGGGCGATACGCTGGCGCTGGCCGCCCGACAGCTGCGCCGGGTAGCGGTCGGCCAGCCAATCGAGCTGCACCAGGTTGAGCAGGTCATGCACCTTGCGCCGGATCTGGTCTTCCGGCGGCCGCTGCGAGCGATGCTTGACGCGCAGGCCGAAGGCAACGTTCTCGAACACCGTCATGTGCTTGAACAGCGCGTAGTGCTGGAACACGAAACCGACCTGGCGCTGGCGCACGTCCACCGCGGTGGCGTCCTCGCCGGCGAACAGCACGCTGCCCGTGTCGGCCGATTCCAGCCCGGCGATGATGCGCAACAGCGTGGTCTTGCCGCAGCCCGAAGGCCCCAGCAGCGCCACCAGTTCGCCCGTCTCGATGTGCAGCGATACGTCATTGAGCGCGCGGAACTGGCCGAAGCGCTTGGATAGATTGCGAACCTCGATACTCATGCTTGTCTCCGTCTGGCCGGCCGCGTCAGGCGACGGCCGGCTTGATGGCCGTCGCCGGCCCGGGATACTCGACCGGCAGCTCCGCCGCCTTCAGGTAGCGCGCGTTGCGCCACTCGACCACGTTCTTGGCCACCAGCGTCACCAACGCCAATAGCGCCAACAGCGAGGCCACCGCGAACGCCGCCGAATACTGGTATTCGTTGTAGAGAATCTCCACATGCAGGGTCATGGTGTTGGTCAGGCCGCGGATCTGGCCCGACACCACCGACACCGCGCCGAACTCCCCCATGGCGCGCGCGTTGCACAGGATGGCGCCGTACAGCAGGCCCCACTTGATGTTCGGCAGCGTCACCCGCCAGAAGATCTGCCAGCCGTTCGCGCCCAGCGTCAGCGCGGCCTGTTCTTCCTCGCTGCCCTGCGCCTGCATCAGCGGAATCAGCTCGCGCGCGACGAAGGGAAAGGTCACGAACAGCGAGGCCAGGATGATGCCGGGCACGGCGTAGACGATCTTCAGGTCGTGCGCCTGCAACCAGCCGCCGAACCAGCCCTGGGTGCCGAACAGCAGCACGAACACCAGGCCGGCCACCACCGGCGACACCGAGAACGGCAGGTCGATCAGCGTGATGAGGAACTGCTTGCCGCGGAACTGGAACTTGGTGATGGCCCAGGCGGCGGCCACCCCGAACACCAGATTGACGGGCAAGGCGATCGCCGCCACCAGCAAGGTCAGGCGGATCGCGGCCAGGGCGTCCGGCTCGACGATCGCTTCCAGGTAGAGCGCCCAGCCTTTGCGGAATGCTTCGTAGAACACCGCGGCCAGCGGCACCAGCAGAAACAGCGCCAGAAAGCCCAGCGCCAGGAACAGCAGAATGCCGCGCACCCAGCGCGGCTCGGTCAGGTGGGCGGGACGGTCAACAAAGCTCATGCCTGTCTCCCCAGGCCGCGACGGGCCTGCCAGCCCTGCAGCAGATTGATGACGAAAAGCAGCACGAACGACAGCACCAGCATCACGGTGGCGATGGCGGCGGCGCCGGCGTAGTCGAACTGCTCCAGCTTGGCGATGATCAGCAGCGGCGTGATCTCGGACACCATCGGCATGTTGCCAGCGATGAAAACCACCGAGCCATACTCCCCGACGGCGCGGGCGAACGCCAGCGCGAAGCCGGTCATCAGCGCCGGCAACAGGGTCGGCAGCAGCACGCGGCGGATGGTCTGCCAGCGATCTGCGCCAAGGCTGGCGGCGGCCTCCTCGATTTCGCGCTCGATGTCTTCCAGCACCGGCTGCACCGTGCGCACCACGAACGGCACGCCGATGAAGATCAGCGCGATCACGATGCCCAGCGGCGTGAACGCCACCTTCAGGCCGAACCAGTTGGCCAGCGGCGCGCCCAGCCAGCCCTTTTCGGCGTACAGCGCGGTCAGGGCGATGCCGGCCACGGCGGTGGGCAGCGCGAACGGCAGATCCACCAGCGCATCCAGGATCTTCTTGCCGGGAAAGCGGTAGCGCACCAGCACCCAGGCCACGATGGTGCCGAACACCAGGTTCACCAGCGCCGCCAGCAGCGAGGCGCCGAAGGTGAGCTGATAGGAGGCCAGCACCCGTGGCGCCGTAACCGCGTCCCAGAAGCCCTGCCAGCCCAGCGAGGCGCTCTTGATCGGCAGCGCCGCCAGGGGAATCAACACGAGCACGCTCAGGTACAGCACCGCGTAGCCCATGGAAATGCCGAAACCGGGCAGCACGCCCGGGCTGTTGCGCCGAACGGCAAAAGGCGCCTGCGCGCCCTTTGCCGTCGGAATCGAGGCTGAAGTCATGGCCGTCGTCCGCTGGTTGTCCGCTTACTTCTTCTGCGGCTGGTAGATCTGGTCGAAGGTGCCGCCGTCGCTGAAGTGGTCCTTCTGCGCCTTGCGCCAGCCGCCGAAGATCTTGTCGTCGATGGTCACCAGCTTGACCTTGGGGAACTTGCTTTCGTACTTGGCGGCCACGGTCTTGTCGATCGGCCGGTAGTAGTTCTTGGCGATGATTTCCTGGGCCGCCGGGGTGTAGAGGAATTCCAGGTAGGCCTGGGCCGCGGCACGGGTGCCCTTCTTGTCGACGATCTTGTCGACGATGGCCACGGGCGGCTCGGCCAGGATCGACAGCGACGGCACCACGATGTCGAACTTGTCCGGACCCAGTTCCTCCAGCGCCAGGAAGGCTTCGTTTTCCCAGGCCAGCAGCACGTCACCCACGCCGCGCTCGACGAAGGTGGTGGTGGCGCCGCGGGCGCCGGTATCGAGCACCGGCACGTGCTTGAGCAGCTCGCCGACATAGGCGCGCGCCTTCTCTTCGCTGCCGCCGTTCTTTTCCAGCGCGTAGGCCCAGGCGGCCAGATAGTTCCAGCGGGCGCCGCCCGAGGTCTTGGGGTTGGGCGTGATCACCTGCACGCCGTCCTTGACCAGGTCGTCCCAGTCCTTGATGTGCTTGGGATTGCCCTTGCGCACCAGGAACACGATGGTCGAGGTGTAGGGCGAGCTGTTCTGCGGCAGGCGCGCCTGCCAGTTCTCGGGCAAGAGGCCGCGGTCGGCGATGGCATCGATGTCGTAGGCCAGCGCCAGCGTCACCACGTCGGCTTCCAGGCCGTCGATGACCGAGCGCGCCTGGCGGCCGGAGCCGCCGTGCGACTGACGGATGGTCAGGTCGACGTTGGCCTTTTCCTTGTACTGCTTGATGAAGGCGTCATCGATGGCGCGATACAGTTCGCGCGTCGGGTCGTACGACACGTTCAAAAGAGTCTGCTTCTGCTGCGCCTGCGCCGGCGCGATCGCGGCGAGAGACATCGTCACTGCGGCCAAGGCGGCCAACCATCCGGCTTTCCTGAAAGACATTCCCTGCTCCCTTCGCGTGTTTGGCAATGTGGAAGCAAGTTTGCCGGGGGCCTGTTCTGAACGGAACGAATCATTCTTTGATTGCTCATCGCTCCCAGGCATATAGCGCGGCCGCCGCCCCCTGTGAAAAAGCCGCGCATTCCCAGGGAATACGCGGCTTTGCGGGTGGCTGGCGCCAGAATCCGGGCAAGCGGTGACGCACCGCCTTGCGCACGGATTTCTTATTTACTTATTCGGTTGGGGCGTAATGCGCAGATAGGGACGCACCGCCTTGTAGCCCTTCGGGAACTTCTGCTTGATCACCGCTTCGTCCTGCAGAGACGGCACGATGATGACGTCGTCGCCGTCTTCCCAGTTGACCGGCGTGGCCACGCTGTGGCTGTCGGTCAGTTGCAGCGAGTCGATGACGCGCAGGATCTCGTTGAAGTTGCGGCCGGTGCTGGCCGGATACGTGATGATCAGGCGCACCTTCTTGTTCGGGTCGATGATGAAGACCGAGCGTACAGTCAGCGTGGCGTTGGCGTTGGGGTGGATCATGTCGTACAGCTCGGACACCTTGCGGTCCTTGTCGGCCAGGATCGGGAAATTGACCTTGGTCGACTGGGTGTCGTTGATGTCCTCGATCCACTTGGTGTGCGAGTCGGTGCCGTCCACCGACAGCGCCAGCACCTTCACGTTGCGCTTGGCGAATTCGTCGGCCAGCTTGGCGGTGTAGCCCAGCTCGGTGGTGCAGACAGGCGTGAAGTCGGCCGGATGCGAGAACAGCACGCCCCAGCTATTGCCCAGATACTCATGGAAACGGATCGGGCCGGCCGAGGATTCCTGTTCGAAATCGGGCGCGGTGTCGCCCAGGCGTAGATGACTCATGGTGTCTCCTGCTTGCGGATTCAGGTTACGGAATCGACCGGCCGCCACGTCCGGCGGCCGGCCTGAAAAACGTTTCGGCGGCGGCCTGTGCCGCCCCTGGAAACGATTCTTCCATCAAACCTGTTGCAGGGGAAATACGCAAGACATATAACCTTATGCAATATTCGCGGCCGCGCCGCAGGCGTCCGCCACCACGCCGGCGCGCACCGCCGCCGACAGCGCCAGGGCGCGCGGCAGGATGTGGGCGGCGTAGAACAATCCCGTCGCCAGCTTCTCGCGATGGAACGGATCGGTCGATCCCCCCGCCAGGAGCCGGCGGCACGCCAGCACCGCGCGCGCCATCTGCCAGCCGCCATGCACGACGCCGGCCAGCATCAGGTACGGCACGCTGCTGGCGTACACCGCCCGGATATTCGCCGCGGATTGTTCAAGGATGAATTCCACGCCCGACTCATAGGCCTGGATGGCGCTGTCGAGGTTGTCGCGCAGCAGGCGCAGGCCGTCGCGGTCGGCGGCGGCCGCCCGCGACGACTCGGCCTCGACCGCCCGCAAGGTCTCGCGCATGGCCGAGATGGCGGCGTAGGCGGTGGCGCCGCCATCGCGCTGCGTCTTGCGGCTGACCAGGTCATTGGCCTGGATCGCGGTGGTGCCCTCGTAGATCGGCAGGATGCGCGCGTCGCGGTAATACTGCGCGGCCCCGGTCTCCTCGATATAGCCCATGCCGCCATGCACCTGGATGCCGAGCGAGGCTACCTCCACCGCCGATTCGGTCGAGAAGCCCTTGACGATGGGCACCATGTATTCGTAGAACGCGCGGTTGCGGGCGCGCTGCTCGGGATCCGGGTGATGCGTGCCTTTGTCGTGCGCGGCGGCGGTCACGTACGACACGGCGCGCGCCGCCTCGGTGAGCGCCTTCATGGTCAGCAGCATGCGCTGCACGTCCGGATGGCGCGCGATCGCGACCGCCGCGGAGGAACCTTCCACCGCCCTGCCCTGCACCCGTTCGCGCGCATAGGCCAGCGCG
This sequence comes from Achromobacter dolens, assembly GCF_902859745.1. GTDB lineage: Bacteria > Pseudomonadota > Gammaproteobacteria > Burkholderiales > Burkholderiaceae_B > Achromobacter > Achromobacter dolens. The sequence continues at coordinate 224,096 of NZ_CADIJW010000004.1, forward strand.
TGCTGGTAAGCCCGCTCGGACACGCCGATGCCCTGCTGCCCGACCGAATAGCGGGCCGCGTTCATCATGATGAACATGTATTCCAGGCCGCGATTCAACTCGCCCACCAGATAGCCGACCGCGCCTTCGCCCGCCTCGCCCTTGCCCGAGCCATACAGCAGCACGGCCGTGGGACTGCCATGGATGCCCAGCTTGTGCTCCAGCGAGGCACACCAGACGTCGTTGCGCGCGCCCAGGGCGCCATCGGCGCCGACCAGGAACTTGGGCACGATGAACAGCGAGATGCCCTTGACCCCGGGCGGCGCGTCCGGCGTGCGCGCCAGCACCAGGTGGATGATGTTCTCGGCCAGGTCATGCTCGCCGTAGGTGATGAAGATCTTCTGGCCCGACAGGCGATAGCTGCCGTCTTCCTGGCGCAGCGCACGGGTGGCGACCTGGGCCAGGTCCGAGCCGGCCTGCGGCTCGGTCAGGTTCATGGTGCCGGTCCATTTGCCGCCGATGAGATTGGGCACGAACTTCTTGCGCTGTTCTTCCGAGCCGACGGTGAGGATGGCCTCGATCACGCCGTCGGTCAGCATCGGGCACAACGAAAACGCCAGGCTGGCGGCCTGGATGTTTTCGCCAGGCGCGGCCGCGACCAGCTTGGGCAGCCCCTGGCCGCCCCAGGCCTGCGGATGCTGCAGTCCCTGCCAGCCACCGGCGGCATAGTCCTTGAATCCCTGGGCGTAGCCTGGCGTCGCGGTCACATGGCCGTCGTTCCAGACGGGCGGGCGGGTATCGCCGGGTACGTTCAGCGGCGCGATCGCCTGCTCGACGAAGCGGCCGTTCTCTTCCAGGATGGCGTCCACCAGATCGGGCGTCACCTCTTCGAATCCGGGCAGTTTGAGGACGTCGTCCAGGCCGGCCAGTTCCTTCAGCGCGAAGCGGAAATCCTGCAGCGGGGTAAGGTAGGGCATCTTGTCTCCATGAGCCTGCGCCCGTGACGGCGGGGGCGGCGGGGTGCGATGGGATGCCGCCTTGGGCGACACGCATGGCGCGGTCGATGGCGGTCTCGGTAGTTTCCCTAGCCTATGTTAAACCCTCGCTCCGCCTCATGGGGCAACGCGCCCTGCCGGCCTCATCCACCGAGGTGATGCGCCAGCGACACAATGATCGGCCCCAGCACCGGCAACAGCACGTTGGCGATGGCGTAGGTCACGGTGTAGCCCAGCAGCGGCACCGCGCTGCCGCTGGCGCCCAGGATGGCGCTGATCGCCGGCGTGCTGACGTGCTGGCCCGCGATGGCGCCGACCAGCAGCGGCCCCTCTATCTTGAGCAGCTTGTGCCCGACCCACAGCGACAGGCAGGCCGGCCCGAGCGATACCAGCAGGCCGATCAGCGGCAGCACCGCGCCGTGCTCGCGGATCAGCGACACCGCCTCCGGCCCGGCCGACAGGCCGACGCAGGCGACAAACACCGCCAGCCCCAGATCCTTGAGCAATTGCACCGCCTGGTCCGGCATGTGCCCCAATGCGGGCCGCTTGGCGTTGATCCAGCCGCACACCAGGCCGCTGACCAGGGCGCCGCCGCCGCTGCCCAGCGACACCGGAATGCCCCAGAGGCGTGCCCCCAGCGCGCCGATCATCAAGCCCGCGAGAATGCCGAAGGCCAGGAACACCAGGTCGGTCACGCCGCTGCGCCGCAGCTCGTTGCCCAGCCCCGCGCCGGCCTGCGACAACTCGGGCTCGGCGCCCACCAGCGTCACCAGGTCGCCATACTGCACCACGGTGGCAGGCGTGAGCGGCAGCATATGACCGGACCGCTGGATCGACTGCAGGAACACGCCCCGCGCCCGCTGCGCGCGCGGCCCCTTGGCCAATTCGCCCAGGGTGCGGCCATTGACCGTCTTCCTGTTGACGATGACTTGCAACTCGGCCAGTTGCAGGTCATCGGCATGCGCCTCCGGCAACTGGATCTCCGGCCCGACGACCGAGCCGGCCCGCAGCGCGAAGCGGCGCAGGCCCAGCACGACGACGATATCGCCGGTGGCCAGCCGGTCCTCGGGCGTGGGCTCGATCGCCTCGCCATTGCGCAGGATGCGGCTGATGGCGGTGCGTCCGCCCAATTCGGCTTCGACCTCGCCCACCGTCCTGCCGTCCGCGTCCTTGACCACGTGCGAGCGGCCCACCAGCCGCGGCAGGGTCGGCAGCAGGTTCTCGTCGGTCTCGCCCGGCCCCCCGCCCAGTTTCTCCTCAAGCGCTTTGGAGGCCTCGCGCAGGTTGATGCGCAACAGGGCCGGCGCCACCTGGCTGGTGAAGAACACGATGCTGATCAGGCCCACCAGATAAGTCAGCGTGTAGGCGGTGGCGATATTGGCCTCCATGCGCTGCACGTCGGCGTCGGGCAGACCCAGGTGCTTGAGCGCCTCCGCCGCGGTCCCGACCACGGCCGACTCGGTTGCCGCCCCGGCAGCCAGTCCAGCCGCCGTGCCCGCGTCCAGCCCGAACAGCGGCACCGCCAGCAGCACGATGGTCAGCACCAGCAGCGCCTCGATGATGGGCAGCACGATGTAGCGCAGGCTGGACCGGTTCAGGTTGGCGAAGAACTGCGGTCCGCCCGAATAGCCCATGGCGAAGATGAACAGGGCGAACGCGACCTCCTTCAGGTCGCCGCGCATCTGGCAACCGGTCTGGCCGATCAGCAGGGCAACGATGAGCGTGCCGCACACGCCCCCGAGCTGGATCGGCCCGACCTTGAGCTTGCCGATCAGGTATCCCAACCCCACCGTCAGAAACAGCACCGCGATGGGAACGTTATTGAAAAACCCGACTGAGCACGTCATGAGGTCATGTCACCCTGGATCTGGCGGACGATGGCGGCTACTTCGCCCCTTTGGTGGCCGAGCGCTCGGCCTTGGCGGCCTTCTTGACCGCCTGCTTCACCGCCTTCTTGGCGGCTTGCTTGCCGGCGGCCTTGCGCTTGGCGGCGGCGGGCTTGACCTTCTGGCCCTTGCCGGCGGTCGGACCCGAACGCACCAGGTGGCCGGCCTTCCAGGCCTCGACGTATTCCGTGGCGGCGTCGACCATGTGCTTGCCGATCTTGGAATAGTCGCCATCATCCAGGTTGGCCAGCGAAATCCGGATCGACCACGGCGGGCCGCCGAAACCGCCGCCGTCCATCAACACCACGCCGGATTTCTCGGCCAGGCGGAACAGGAAGTCGACCGGCTCGTAGTTCGACGTCATGTATTTGCAGAAGGCATCGCCGTAGGTGTTCTTGGCCCACACCATGAAGTCCAGCTCGACGTAGTACCAGCCGCGCATCGGGTCTTCCGGCGGCAGCGGCGCCCCCAGCCCGCGCCACAGCGCGTCGCGTCGGGCGCGCACGATCTGCATCGTCAGGTGCTTGTAGGCGTCCTTCAGGTCCAGCAGGTGCGACAGGGCGAAAAAGCCCATCTGCACCTGTTGCGGCAGCGACAGGCCGGCGGTGTGGTTCAGCGCCACGTTGCGGCTGTCGGCCACCATTCGGTCGATGAACTTGAGCTTCTCGGGCTCCATGGTCATGGCGCCATAGCGCTTGTTCAGGCGCTTCTTCCACGACGCCGGCAGCTCGGCGATGCGGCGGTCCATGGTGTTCTGCTCGTGGGTCGCGATCACGCCCAGGCGCCAGCCGGTGCAGCCGAAGTTCTTCGAGAACGAATACACGCAGATGGTGTTGTGCGGCACCTCGGCCATCAGCGAGCGGAAGTTGGGCACGAAGGTGCCGTACACGTCGTCTGTCACCAGCACCAGGTCCGGATTCTTGCGGATCAGTCCCACGATCTGCTTCATCTCGACCGGGCTGAAGGCGACCGACGGCGGGTTGCTGGGGTTCACCGTCACCGCCAGCTTGATCTTCGGATTCTCGAGCTTGGCGATTTCCGAGGCCGGATAGTGCCAGTCGTGGGTGCCGTCGGCGCGCACGCTACTGGCGTTGATGGCGACGATCTTGAACTGGAAGCGCTCCAGGTGCGCGATCTCGATGTAGGGCGTGAAGGTCGGCAGGAACAGCGCGATGGTATCGCCCTGCTTGAGCAGCCCGTTCTGCATCAGCGAATCGAAGATGTAGCACATGGCCGCCGTGCCGCCCTCGACCGGGAACAGGTCGAACTTGCCCTTGGGCGGCCGGCCGTCGCACATTTCCTTGATCAGGTAGTCATGCACCACCTGCTCAAGATGCACCAGGGCGCGCGGCGGCACCGGATAGTTGTCGCCGATGACGCTGTCGGTCAGCTCATGGATCCATTCGTCGGGCACGAAGTTCTTGATCTTCACGCCGTACTCCAGCACCCCGGCCAGGAAGTCCGCGCCCGCCGCGCCCTTGTTCTTGGACAGGAACTTGCGCAGGCGGTCGGCGCAGCCCTTCTTGGGCGGCATGCCCGCCAGGATCACATCGTCGCGCACCCGGCGCGCTTCCTTCATGGCGAACTGGCCCAGCAGGAAGAAGGCGTCGCGCGGTTCGGTGGCAATCCAGTTGGGATTGCCGCGACCCGCGTTCAACATGGTCAGCGCGGCCGTCTGCTGGGTGTCCTTGGCCAGCGTGATCAGATAATCCTTCAGTTCAAAGGGAGACAGTTGCTCCAGGTCGCGTTGGCGCGAGCGGGTGGTTTTCAGGGCCGAGGCCAGGCTGACGGTGAGAGGCGCGGTGGAAGCCATTGTTCAGTTACTCCTGGTTTGCGATTGACGGACGCTTGCCGGGAATTTCCCGGACGGATGGTCCGCCCGCGGTTCGCGGGCGGACATCCCGCAGAAATCCGTTTCCCCCGAAGGGCGAGATTTCCTTCGGCGGAAACGGCCCCTAGGTCATGAGCATGACGATGACAATGCCCCAGATGATGAGCAGGGTATTGCCGATGGCGTAGGGCACGGTGTAGCCCAGGGCGGGCACCTGGCTCTTCGCGGTCTCGGTGATCTGGCCGATGGCGGCGGTGGTGGTGCGGGCGCCGGCGCAGACGCCCAGCACGATGGCCGGATGGAACTTGAACACGTAGCGGGCGATATACACCCCCAATATCATCGGCACGCTGGTGGCGATGATGCCCGCAATGAAAAGCTTGGCGCCCAGTTGCTGGAAGCCCTGCACGAAGCCTGGGCCCGAACTGATTCCGACCACGGCCACGAAGGCGGTCAGGCCGACCGAAGTGAGGAACCAGTGCACGGGTTCCGGCACCCGGCCAAAAGTCGGGTGCACCGATCGCAGATAGCCGAAGATCAGCCCCGCGATCAGCGAGCCGCCCGAAGTCGACAGCGTGATCGGAATGCCGCCCACGGTCAGCACCAGCGTGCCGAACAGCCCGCCCAGCAGGATGCCGAAGCCCACGAACACCATGTCGGTCTGCTCGGTGGCGCGGTCCACGTACCCCACCTTGCCAACCACGCGCTCGACATCGCGCTTGGCGCCAAGGAGGAACAGGCGGTCGCCGCGGTCGAGCTTGAGGCCCCAGTTGATCGGCATCTCATGGCCGCCGCGAACCACTTTGCGCAGGAACACGCCACGCCCCAGTGCGCGCACCTGCTCCATTTCGGCGATTTCCTTGACGGTCTTGCCCGCCAGGTTCTTGTTGGTCAGCACGACCTCGACGATCTCGGCGGGCAGGTTGATCAGGTCACGGTCCTCGACTTCGGCGCCGATGATCCCGGCCGCCTGCAATACCAGCGCGTCGTGCCGGCCAGCCACGCCCAGGACGTCGCCGGCCTGCAGCACGGTGGTGGAATCGGTGTCGAGGATCTGGTCGCCGCGGCGGATGCGCTCGATGAACACGCGCGCCTCGACGAAGCGCGACTCGACATCGCCCACGGTCTTGCCGACCCATTCGGAATGATCGAGCTTGTAGGCGCGAGAGATGAACTTGCGGTAGCCCGACAGCTCCATCGAATCCGCGCCGCCGGACATCTTGGCCTCGTACTCCTTGCACTCCTTGACGATGTCCACGCGCATCAGTTTCGGGCCCAGCGAGGCCAGCAGCCAGGCGCTGCCGACTGTGCCGAAGATGTAGCAGACCGCATACGCCACCGGAATGCTGTCGATCCACTTCTTCTTGGTGGCCGCGTCGATGCCCAGGCCGTTAATGGTGTCGGTGGCCACCCCCATTACCGCGGAAATGGTCTGCGCCCCGGACAGCAGGCCCGCGCCAGTGCCGGCGTCAAAACCGAATCCCACCGCAGTGCCCCAGGTCACCAGCAGGCAGATGACGCAGATGACCACGGCGAAAATGACTTGCGGCAGGCCATCGCTTTTCATGCCGCGAAAGAATTGCGGGCCGACGCCATAGCCCAGGCCGAACAGGAACAGCAGGAAGAAGACTTGTTTGACGATCGGGGCGATCGTGATATCGAGCTGGCCGACCAGCACGCCCACCAGCAGGGTGCCGGTGACCGCCCCCAGGTTGAATCCGAATATCTTTTTGGCACCGATCCAATATCCCAGACCCAGGGTAAGGAATATCGCCAGTTCCGGATATTTCCGCAGAGTGTCAAATAACCATTCCATCCCGAATCTCCTTCGTTATGTACCGGCCAAGCACTTGCGCGAATCCTATCTGCGCGCGGCATACATTATCAGAATCTTTCCAAAGATCAAAAGATTCCCACTATAAATATCAAATAGTTTCGTTTGTCAGGTGCAATAAAAAAGCCCGCGGACACATAATGTCCGCGGGCTTTTGGCATTAACGCCGGGGCGCGTCGACTTACAGGGCGCTGGTCAGTTCGGGAACCACCTGGAACAGATCGCCAACCAGGCCATAATCGGCCACGCCGAAAATCGGCGCTTCGGCATCCTTGTTGATGGCGACGATGACCTTGGAGTCTTTCATGCCGGCCAGATGCTGGATGGCGCCGGAAATGCCGACGGCCACGTACAGTTGCGGCGCAACGATCTTGCCGGTCTGGCCGACCTGCCAATCGTTCGGCGCGTAGCCGGCATCGACCGCGGCGCGCGAGGCGCCCAGGGCCGCGCCGAGCTTGTCGGCCAGCGGATCCAGGATCTTGAAGTTCTCGGCGCTGCCCAGGCCACGCCCGCCGGACACGACGACGCGGGCGCCGGCCAGTTCCGGACGGTCGCTCTTGGCGACTTCGCGGCCGACGAAGCTCGACAGGCCGGAATCGGCCACGGCGGCGACGTCTTCCACGGCGGCCGAGCCGCCCTGCGCGGCCACGGCGTCAAAGCCCGTGGTGCGCACGGTGATGACCTTGACCGGGTCGGCCGATTGCACGGTGGCGATGGCGTTGCCGGCGTAGATCGGGCGCTGGAAGGTGTCGGCGGATTCGACACCGATGATGTCGGAGATCTGGGCCACGTCGAGCTTGGCGGCCACGCGCGGGGCGACGTTCTTGCCCGAGGCGGTGGCCGGGAACAGGATGTGGCTGTAGCCCGAGGCCACGGCCAGCACCTGGGCGGCGACGTTCTCGGCCAGGCCGTCGGCCAGTTGCGGCGCGTCGGCCAGCAGCACCTTGGCCACGCCGGCCGCCTGCGCGGCCTGGTCGGCCACGGCGCGGGCATTGGCGCCGGCGACCAGCACGTGGACGTCGCCTCCGATCTTGGCGGCGGCGGCGACGGCGTTCAGGGTTGCGCCCTTGAGCTGGGCGTTATCGTGTTCGGCAATAACCAGCGTCGTCATCTCAAACCACCTTCGCTTCGTTCTTGAGTTTGTCCACCAGGGCCGCGACATCGGCCACCTTGATGCCGGCCTTGCGGGCGGGCGGCTCGCTGACCTTGAGCGTCTTCAGGCGCGGCGCCGGATCCACACCCAGTTCCTCGGGGGTCACGGTATCCAGCTGCTTCTTCTTGGCCTTCATGATGTTCGGCAGCGTGACGTAGCGCGGCTCGTTCAGGCGCAGGTCGGTGGTGATGATGGCCGGCAGCTTGAGCGTCAGCGTTTCCAGGCCGCCGTCCACTTCACGCGTGACGGTGGCCTTGCCATCGGCCAGCTCGACCTTGCTGGCGAACGTGGCTTGCGGCCAGTCCAGCAGCGCGGCCAGCATCTGGCCGGTCTGGTTGGCGTCGTCGTCGATGGCCTGCTTGCCCAGGATCACCAGTTGCGGCTGTTCCTTGTCGACGAGCGCCTTGAGCAGCTTGGCCACGGCCAGCGGTTGCAGTTCGGCGTCGGTCTGGACCAGCACGCCACGGTCGGCGCCGATGGCCATGGCGGTGCGCAGGGTTTCCTGGCATTGCGCAACGCCGCAAGAAACCGCCACGACCTCGGCCACGGCGCCCTTTTCCTTCAATCGGGTGGCTTCCTCGACGGCGATCTCGTCAAAGGGGTTCATCGACATCTTCACATTGGCGATATCCACGCCGGTCTGATCAGACTTGACGCGCACTTTGACGTTGTAGTCAACGACGCGCTTGACAGGTACCAACACCTTCATCCCGCTGCCTCCAAATGGAAATAAATTCCCGGCGGATCAACGACCCGCCGGGATCGCATTGCACAATTTTTTCCTGATTCTACAGCTTCGCCAGCGCCCGTATATGGGCCACGACGCTGCGCCCCAGGGCGGACAGGTTGTAACCGCCCTCGAGCGTGCTGACGATCCGCCCCTGGCAGTGGCGTTCGGCCACCTCCACGAGCTGCTCGGTGATCCATGCATAGTCGGCCTCCACCAGCCCCATTTGACCCATGTCGTCCTCGCGGTGGGCATCGAAACCGGCCGAAATCAGAATAAGTTCCGGGCGGTGCGCCTCCAGCCGCGGCAGCCAGGTGTCCGTGACGATGGCGCGGACGGCGGCGCCCGCCGTATAGGCGGCCACAGGCACGTTGACCATGTTGGCCGCCGGATGCTCGGTGCCGCTGTTGGGAAAGAACGGGTGCTGGAAAATGCTGCACATGAGCACCCGGTCGTCGCCGGCGAAGACATCCTCGGTGCCGTTGCCGTGGTGCACGTCGAAATCGACGATCGCCACCCGCGACAGGCCGTGGAAGTCCATGGCGTGGCGGGCCGCGATGGCCACGTTGTTCAGGAAGCAGAAGCCCATCGCCTGCGTGCGGCAGGCATGGTGCCCGGGCGGACGCACCGCACAAAAAGCCGTGCGGGCCTCGCCGCCGATCACCGCGTCGACCGCCGCCACCCCTGCGCCGGCAGCGTACAGCGCGGCCTCGTAGGTATGCGGATTCATCAGGGTATCGGGATCTATCGGGTAATACCCTTGCTCGGGCGTATGTCCGCGCAAATCGTCCAGATACTGGACAGTGTGCACCCGCAGCAAGTCATGGCGCGACGCCTGCGGCGCCTGCCGGTCATCCAGATAGGGCATCAGGCCGCTGGCAAGCAATTGGTCGGAAATGGCGTCCAGCCTCTGCGGGCTCTCCGGATGCCAACTGCCCATTTCATGCAAGCGGCATGCCGGGTGGGTAAGATACATGGTCTCCATAAGGAAGATTATGTTCACCTGTCGGCGATTACTGCAACTCGGCACCTTGTCGGCCCTCCTGGCCGGCTGTTCCACCACCGCTCCCACCGCCTCGAATCCCTCCGCCGTCCAGGCCCCCGCGGCCACCGCCGGCAACCCCGCCCCCATCCGCATCGGACCCGCGGCGCCGCCCCCCGGCCCCGAACTGGCGGACGACGGCCCGGCCGCCCTCACCCCCAGCGGCGTCCTGCGCCCCGAGGTGCGCAGCTTCGTCGAAAGCCTGGCCGTCGAACGCAATCTGCCGCTGCAGCCGATGGTCTCGGCGCTCGAAAGCACGCGCTACAACGCCACCGTGGCGCGCCTGATCGCGCCGTCACCGCCGGGGAAAAAGATCTGGCGCAGCTGGCTGACCTACCGCTCGCGCTTCGTCGAGCCCAAGCGCATCGGCTGGGGCGTGGAGTTCTACAACGAGCATCGCGACCAACTCAACCAGGCCGCGCAGCGCTTTGGCGTGCCGGCGCCGATCATCGCCTCGATCATCGGCGTTGAAACGCTCTATGGCCGCAATATGGGCAATTTCCGCGTGCTGGACGCGCTGACCACGCTGGCCTTCGATTATCCGGACCCGGCCAAGCCCGAGCGCGCCACCATGTTCCGAGGCCAACTGGCCGACTTCCTGACGCTGGCCATGACCGGCAAGCTCGACCTCGAAACGCGTGGCTCCTACGCCGGCGCCATCGGCATGCCGCAATTCATGCCCACCAGCATCAAACACTACGCGGTGGACGGCGACGGCAGCGGCCATATCGACCTGACCAACAACACCCGCGACGCCATCATGTCGGTCGGCAGCTTCCTGTCGCAGCACGGCTGGCAACGCGGACTGCCGGTATTCGCGCCGGTGACGTTGCCGGCCGATCCCACCGCGCTGGTGGACGGCGGCCTGGAACCCAAGCAGACCTGGGGCACCCTGACCGCGGCCGGCGCGCGCCTGCAGCCCGGCGCCTCGGCCAACGGCTGGGGCAGCCAGCCCATGGGCGTGGTCGATCTGGTGGAAGAAGCCCGCGGCACCGCGCAATACCGCGTCGGCACGCCCAACTTCTTCGCGCTGACGAAGTACAACCGCAGCTACTTCTACGCCACTGCCGTGGCAGATCTGGCCAGCGAAATCGAGGCGCGCGTCGGCCGCTGAGGGGCCGGTGCCCGCCGCGCCCGCGCCGCCGCAGGCTTCAGACCGTGGCCACCGGCGTGGCGGGCGAACCCACCGCGCCCGGCAGGTTCAGCGGCGGCGCGGTCAGGAGGAAGCGGCTGCGGCCGTTGGCGGTCAGCCAGCGGGCCAGCGCGCCCAGATACCACATCTCGCCGATCGGCAGGCCGAGCTTGAAGATGCAGTGGTGGTGCAGCGGCAATGCCGCGCAGCACGCGTTCGGCTTCTGCGTCGGGTAGATCTCCAGCGCGTGGTTGTCCGACGCCATGGCGGCCACCTTGGAATCGGTGATCCACTGCAGCAGCTTCTCGTCGCTGCCATCCAGCCCGGCGCAGATCTCGTGCAGGGTGTGGTGGTCCGGCTGGCGCTGCTTTTCCAGCAGCGCATCGCCGAATTCGGTATGGAACAGCACGATATCGCCCTGCTCGATCTCGATGCCATCGGCCTCGATGATGCGCATCAGATCGTCGTAGCCCACCGACTTCTGCTCGCGGCCATAATGCCGGGCCAGGTCCACCATGACGCCACGGCTCTGCAGGCAGGATTCAGCCAGGTGGGTGATGTCCAGTTTCTTGGCATGGGAGGCGCCGCCACGCCCCAGGTCGGTCTTGGCGAAGCCGTTGTCGACGTCGTAGTCCACCGGGCCGACCACGTGTTCGTTGGGACGGTAGCCGTTGTAGTAGACGCGCTCGGGCAGGCCATCGCCATTGGCGTCGAACAAGGCGCCCACGTGCGCCAGCGAATCCCACTGGGTCGAGTACTGCAGGCTCATCTCGACGATGTCGTCGCTCAGCACATCGACGCATCCCGGACGCAGGCGGCCCAGCGGAAAGTTCAGGTACTGATCGCCGTCACGCTCGGTCGGCCGCAGCTTGGGCGGATGGCGGCGCACATTGACGCCGTTGCCGCCGGGATAGTCCAGCGGCAGCGACAGACAGAAGCTCAGGCCCTCGCGGACTTCCTGGATTCCCTTCATCACGTTCGCGGGAGTGATGTAATTCAGGCAACCCCGTTGGTCATCAGGGCCGAAGTCTCCCCAGTTCGATCCCTCGGGACGGTTCTTCCATCTCATGTGGCGCGGCTCCTTGGCCATGAATTAAGAATTTGACACAAATTTATCACATATAGGATAATAACATCATGGATGCGAAAACAGCCGCACGAGTCCTGGATGTTCTGAACCTCTTCGCCGAGGCGCAGAAGCCATTGCTGTACAGCGAGATCGCCGCGCAGATGGAGATTCCGCTGTCCAGTTGCCATGGTCTGCTCAAGACCATGGTGGCGCGCGGCTATCTGTACGAGATCGGCAAGAAGCACGGCTACTACCCGACGCAGAAGCTGATCCACGTCGCCACCCTGATCTGTCGCAGCGATCCGCTGAACGCCGTGATCGAACCGGTGCTGGCGCGGGTGCGCGACATCACCGGCGAGACCGCCCTGCTGGCCAAGCTTGCAGACGACAAGGTCGTGTACCTGATCGTCGCCGAGTCCAAGCAGACCATCCGCTTCTCGCATCAGCCCGGCGGATTCAAGGCGGTGCACGCCACCAGCTCGGGCAAGGCCCTGCTTTCGGTGCTGTCCGAGGACGAGCGCCAGAAATGGTTCAAGACCTATCCCGGCTTCGCCTCGTACACCGAAACCACCCTGACCAGCCAGGCCGCGTTCGAGCGCGACCTGCAGGCCGGCATCCAGCGCGGCTGGCAACGTTCCCTGGGCGAAAACGTCGAGGACGTGATGTCCATCTCGCTCGGGTTCCGCGCCTATGAACAACCCTTCGCCATCGTGGTGGCCGGCCCCCTGGGGCGCATGCAGAAGAACGAAGCCACCACTGGCCAGCAACTGAAAGAGGTCAAGGCGCTGCTGTACGCGGCCCTGCCCTCGGCCAACCTCACCTTTGTAGGAGAAGACAGCAGATGAACAAGCGCACTTTGCTCGCCGCGGCATGCTCGGCGATCGCCATAGGGGCCCTGCCGCTGGCTGGCGCACAGGCGCAGGACGCCTATCCCGACAAGCCGATCCGCGTAATCATGCCGTGGGCCGCGGGTGGCCCGACCGACGTGGTGGGCCGCGTGATCGCGGTGCGCATGGGTGAAATCCTGGGCCAGCCGCTGGTGATCGAAAGCCGTCCCGGCGCCAGCGGCACCATCGGCGCCGCCCAGGTCGCGCGCGCGCCGGCCGATGGCTACACCGTGCTGATGAACCCGTCGGTGCAGGGCATCTACCCCGCCCAGTTCAAGAGCCTGACTTTCGACCCCATCAAGGATTTCCGCATGGTCGGCGTGCTGGGCACGGTGCCGATGGTGGCCGTGGTGCCGCCCGACTCCAAGTTCAAGACCTTTGGCGAGCTGATCGCGCAGGCCAAGGCCCAGCCGGGTTCGCTCAGTTTTGCCTCGCCCGGCGTGGCCACGCTGCCGCACCTGGCCGGCGAGCTGATCAACACCACCACCAAGGCCTCCATCTCGCACGTCGGCTACCGCGGCAGCAGCCCGGCCCTGACCGACGTCGCCGGCGGCCACGTCGACCTGATGTACGCACCGCTGGCGCCCGCCCTGCCCCTGATCCAGAGCGGCAAGGTGCGCCCGATCGCCGTCACCACCAAGACCCGCCTGGCCGAGCTGCCCGACGTCCCGACCATCGCCGAGAATGGCCTGGCCGGCTTCGACATCGTCACCTGGTACGGCATGTGGGTGCCCAAGGACACGCCCGAACCCATCATCGCCAAGCTCAACAAGGCCATGATCGAGGCGTCGCAATCGCCCAAGGTGGTCGAGGCGCTGAAATCGCAAGGCACCCTGCCCAGCACCATGAGCTACCAGGAAGCCGAAGCCTTCAACCTGGCCGAAAGCGCACGCTGGATCAAGGTGATGAAGGACGCCAACATCCAGCCCGAATAAGGACTGGACGGGCGCGGCGCCGCGCGATCAGGCGCGCAACGCAAACGCCCCACGCTCCGGATGGCATCCGGGACGTGGGGCGTTTTTCCTGGGGCGAAGCGGCCCCGTGCAAGGCGTCAGTTGTTGAAGACGCCCGTGGACAGGTAGCGGTCGCCGCGGTCGCAGACGATGAAGACGATGGTCGCGTCGTTCACGCGCTCGGCCACGCGCAGGGCGGCGACCAGCGCGCCGGCCGACGAAATGCCGCCGAAGATGCCCTCTTCAGCCGCCAGGCGGCGCGCCATGGCTTCGGCCTCGGCCTGCTCGATGGACTCGTAGGCGTCCACGCGGCTGCGGTCGAAGATCTTGGGCAGGTAGGCTTCCGGCCATTTGCGGATGCCCGGAATCGATGACCCCTCGGCCGGTTGCGCGCCCACCACCTGCACCGCCGGATTACGCGACTTCAGATAGGTGGACACGCCCATGATGGTGCCGGTCGTGCCCATGGCGCTGACGAAGTGCGTGACGCGGCCGTCGGTCTGGGTCCAGATTTCCGGGCCGGTGGTCTCGACGTGGGCGCGCGGATTATCCGGATTGGCGAACTGGTCCAGCACCACGCCGCGCCCATCGGCCTGCATTTCCGTGGCCAGGTCGCGGGCGTATTCCATGCCGCCCTTGTCGGCCGGCGTCAGGATCAGCTCGGCGCCATAGGCCGTCATGGCGGCGCGGCGTTCCACCGACAGGTTGTCGGGCATGATAAGGATCATGCGGTAGCCGCGCATGGCGGCGGCCATGGCCAGCGCGATACCCGTGTTGCCGCTGGTCGCCTCGATCAGCGTGTCGCCCGGCTTGATGTCGCCGCGCTCCTCGGCATGCTTGATCATGGAGAGCGCCGGCCGGTCCTTCACCGAGCCGGCCGGATTGTTGCCTTCCAGCTTGGCCAGGATAACGTTGCCGCGCGCCGCGCCTGCGGCGCCGGGAATGCGCTGCAGGCGCACCAACGGCGTGTTGCCGACGGTCTGCTCGATAGTGGGATAGGTAGTAGTCATGGGGCCGATGATAACCCCGCCCGGCGCGACGCGTCGCCAAAAGCCGCGCTCGCGCCAGGGGTTCCGTGCCCGGCAGCGCCAGCCCCGCCAGGCGCCGGGCAAGGCCCGAATCCGCCCCGGCCATGGCGGCGGACATGGCAACGCAGGCAGGCCGAGGCGGCGCCGGTCAAGGCCGGGTTGGCGCGGCGGGCTTGCCCGCCTGGG